>JBBQZV010000004.1:0-373628 GCA_038207365.1 Fimbriimonadales bacterium
AAGCCTAGATCGTCCGTTGATTCCAAGCCAGACTCATGGTAAACTTTGCCTTCGCGCGCCGGTGTTGGAATTGGTAGACAAGCATGCTTGAGGTGCATGTGCTCACAAGGCGTGAAGGTTCGAGTCCTTTCCGGCGCACCAAATTAAGGCCTAGGTTCAAGCTAGGTTCAAAGTGAAATCCTCTGTCGGCTAACTTTTTAGCCGACAAATGGTAGACGGTTGTTTCACGTGAGACATTTGATCATGCCTCCCGCACGTGGCCAGCTGAACGGACCTTGTTGATTTCTTCCCAGTAGTTGGTCATCCATTCGAGCATTTGAGCTTGGTGGGCGTGGGATCGAGAATGTGTTTCAGTGGATCATCCTGAACGCTAAGACGATCGGCACCGTGCTCCTGGCCTCCTTTGCTTTTGGCCCGATTGTACAAGGGATCCGTGGGCTCATTGCAGCAATAACGACGCTTCGAGCTGCTCATGCTGCTGGCTCGGTCATGGCTCAGGTTTGGGCCATCGCCCTGTCTGGTGGAACTGATGCTTTGGTGGTCTTGGGTGCCATGGCAATTGCGACGGCTGCAGCTGGGTTCGCGATGAGAAAATTGCAAAAGCAACTTTCCAGGGGCATTGACATCCCTGGTTTGGGGGCGATCACTGCAAGGATCGAAAAGACGCGGAAGGGATTTATGGACGGGTTCAACGCGAGCCTTGTCAACCCTGCTGCTACCGCGGTCACTGACCAGGCTGGAACATCGACGCCAGCTATGACCCAATCGACGTCGTTGCTTGACCAGATCGAGAAGCACACCAAAGAGACGGCTCAGAACACCAGTGACTTCAGCACACACGCGCTTGGTGGCGGCAACTTGGGCAAGATCGGAATTACCAAAGCGGAGCTGCACACTATCAGGAACCAGAGAGACATCAAGATCTCGGTTAACGGTGGCGAGTTCTCACATGCGATTCAATCTTTCCTCTACGACGCGCTTAGGCAACTTCGAAGCGAAGGGTCTTTCTAGGGAGTGTCAGCTTGTTGGGGTGGCTTTACTGGATTGGCCTTGTATGCCTGGTCGGTCATGTCAGCGATTTTCTTCATTTCTGACTTCAGCCGCGCTAATTGTTGGTCTTGAGTTTCCCAACCGTTTGGCCCTGCGAATCGGATTTGCCCGGTTACTGGGTCTACGTTATGGCTAGTAAGCGGCCCTGACGTGATGATGTTGGCGGGGTTTGCTCGACCCACCAGGAACCCAATTGTCGCGGACATCAAGCCGATGACAACACAAATTAGAGTGACATGAACGCCTTTCATTGACACATTCTAACCTGAATACTTTCACATAGGTTTCAACAATGGCTCTTTCCATCGAATAATGCGACGGTAGTGGGATGAAGGGAGTAAGAAAATCGTCGACGGTAAACTGGAGCACCACATGCAAGGGTGCCCAGGGAATACTCCAAAATAAGGTTAGATGTCGCAAGATATCGAACTTCAATAGCCTGTCGTCGCGTCAGAGCGATACGATCAGTAAAGGATCATGGACCGACCTTACGTGACCTCAAAAGAGTTTAAGCACGGCTATACGAATGGTGTGGCCTCATTTGTGCTACTCGTTGAGTCCAGGACCCATCCTTCGATCGCTGAATTAGCGGTAAAAGACGCGACCGAAGTCCACTCCGGGAAGCACCTGGCAAGCGACCCAAACGGTTACACCTACCTTTGTTTCCCGAGACCTTCCAGCGCCATCCAAGCTGCAGTTGACATTGTCGGTAAATTGAAGGCATCCGCTGTCGCCGCAATTATGACTTGCGAAATCGAACCTCAATCCGACCAACGGGATGACATCCTACATCGCCTCGGAGTGGCGGTTTCCTATGCGGAAGCAGGACAGGTCGTGTCAACACTTGCCTCTTTCGAAGTAGCCCGATCAACATTGGACTCGGACTACACCTTTGAAGAACTGGGGAACTACTCGCTCGGACTAGAAGGTGGATACGAAAAACTGCTTCTCGTCCAGCACCACAGCCTTCCAAAAAGAGAACGCGCCGTTGAACCGCACCGAGGATTTTTCCGAACGTCCACATTTATTGGTCGCGATCGAGAAATTAGCGCGCTTAGGCGGCAAATGGATCTCACACGATGCGTAACTCTGGTCGGACCGCCCGGTATCGGCAAGACTGCACTGATTCATCGTCTAATCACCGAAGTTGATTCCGATTTTGCAGACGGCGTCCAATATATCGACCTTGGACCGATTGCTCGTGAGAGCATGCTGCTGCCAACTATCAATCGCTTGATAGGTGTGGCCAAGTTGCCTGGAGAAAGCAATCTCGATGCCCTCATTGCCTACTTCAGAGAGAAGCGAGCGTTACTTGTTTTCGATAGCTGCGAGCATCTTGTCCCCTCGGTTAGGCGACTCGTCGAAGCCATCCTCACCGAGTGCCTCAACATGGCGATCCTAACGGGTACCCAAAGCGGCATTAAGGCAAATGGCGAGGATCGTTACCAGCTTTCTGGACTCGAAGTACCATCCCCCGCAGAAGACTGGCGAAGCATTAGGGAATATGAAGCGGTTGCCTTGTTTATCGATCGCGCTCAACTGGCTAATCAAGGCTTCCTGTACGACGAAGCTGTCGCTCCGGCAATCGCACGGATTTGCCAGCGGCTAGACGGCATTCCTTTGGCCATTGAGCTTGCAGCAACCAAAACTTCGATCCTAAATCCTAAACAGATATTGGATCGGCTTGACCATCGATTCATTCTTCTGCAAGATCGGCACCGAGACCCATCCGACAGGCATCAAACGCTCAGTGCGACGATCGACTGGAGCTATGGGCTGCTCGAACCGCATGACAAAGCTCTTCTTCGACGCCTTTCCGTGTTTGCAGGGGCATTCTCGTTGGAGCAGGCTGAGCAGGTCTGCGCGTACGACGACAAGCTCCGTAATTCACAGGTATTCGCGGCATTTGAGAAGCTTGTCGATAGCTCGTTCCTAAACGTTTCAAGTGTTCAAACGGTAGACAAACGGTTCTTCCTCTCTGAAACGATGCGCATGTATGCGTCGGCCAAGCTCAAGGAAGGTAAAGAAGAGAAGGAACTTGTCAAACGGCATCGTCAGTGGTGCGCTGACTTCGCGGAAACAGCAAACGTTGCCCTCTTAGGTCCCGACCAACTCGACTGGATCGAGCGCATGGATGCTTCCTACGAAGATGTTCGCATGGTGATCGAGTCGGGCTTGCAGCGAGGTGGAGATCCCGAACTCGCCGTCAAAACCATTATTTCATGCAATCGCTTCTTCTTTATGAGGAACTACCTCTCTGAAGGTTTGCGATTGGTCGAGAAAGCGATCGCTAATAAAGAATGTGAGAAGAGCGATCAATTCCCTCGGTTAGTCAACCTTGGTGGGGCCCTCTCAAGTTACTTGGGCGATTCCAAAAGCGCAAGGAAATACGCCATTCGGAGCTATCTGCTTTCGAAAGCAGCAGGCGAGCCAGAAGGAATTGGATCGGCCCTAGTGAGTTTGGCTATCAACGCTCAGGAGTCAGGAAACCTCGCGAGATCCCAGAGGTATTACTTACGTGCGGCCGCCTCGTTTAGAAAGATTGATAACCCAGGCAAACTCTTCATAACCCTAATGAACATGATTGGTGTCGAAGCCGATCTTGCCAAGTTCTCTGAGGCACATGCCCATTTGGAAGAAGCACTTGTCCTCCAAGATAAAGTCAGCGATTCGTCTGCAATCGCTCACCTTTACCAAAATGCTGCACACCTGTATCTAAAGGAAGGTAAGCCATACCGGACGATTTCGTTCACTCTTGGATGTTTGGCCACATTTGAGAGGCTCCGGAATCATGTAGCAGTTGCCACGTCATGGAGAACAGCCGCTCATGCAGCCGAAGAGTTGGGGCGTCCAGAATCGGCGGCAATCTTCTTGGGAGCAGCCCGTAAACAGGGCGCCTCGAATGAAGGACGTCCACGTACTTACGACGTTGAATCACTAGATGACCTAAGCCAGCGACTCATTAAACTATTGGGAGAGCAACTCTTTAGGAGTCAACTGCTCATTGGCTCCTTAATGACGATCGCTCAACTTACACAAGAACTCGAAAAGATTCGACTGTCCTAATTCTTGAAGTCACATTCGACAAAGTTCGGTCCATCGCTAGGCAAAACGTCCTTAGCGGTTGTCGACCTAAGTGACAATCTATGCACTTCAGTCACAATTGCGCATAATAACCTAGTAGGAGTCTGTGGTTCACAATACCTTTTAATTTTTGTGCATTTTTTTGTTATTAGCGGTTAAGGCATACTAACAGTATATGCACTAACTCCCTAGATTTTAGTGATAAGAGTTAACACAATCGGTAACATTGGCAACCTTTGCTTGCGCAAGACAGCCGTCTCGACGCATTTCGTGAGCAATTCGGCAACCGTACCTAGGTAAATTGCCTATTTTTTGATTTGAAAACACAATCTAGTGACAGTTTGATAACTCAAAGTACTGAAATCGCATATGTATCTGCTATATTAGTTCTGTGAATATTTGCTCTCTCTCTAAGCTAGCGCTGATGACTTCAGCGATAATAATCGTTTCTGGTAGTACTGCGTCGCAGAAAGCGTACGGTAGTCAAACAGGAACGTTACCTGTCATTCGCACAGGTCAAGATTCGAAACAATTTTCAAGGGGAACAAAGGACAATGGCACGTTACCTGTCATTATCGTCCCTTCGAACCCAAATCCTAACGGGGATGGCGGAAACGGCTTCGGTACTCAAACCTATACGGTTACCATCACTCTTAACCAACCCACCACTGATAACCAGGTACTAATCTTGTCATCTTCGAATCCGAAGATTGCCTTTCTTGACGATACTGCAACAGTGCCAGTTGGTAGCAGCACGGTAACAACCTCGTTCACCGTTCCATACAGCCACCACAATCGTCACAAGGAAGTTAAGTTCTCTGCTTCTTGTAACGGTGGATCAGTGGATTGCTCAATCCGAGTCCACTATCGAAACGAAGAAGGTTAAAGTCTCTCTTGGAGTAGAATGCAATGGGAGGGAGTCGTCCCCCTCCCATTTTGGGGCCGTCGGCTATAATCTTATATGACCCAAAGGCTGCCAGACTGGTTGACGATCAGATTGCCACGCCCCGACACGATCAAGCAGGTCGAGTCGATGATGCGTGTGAAGAATCTTCACACTGTTTGTGAAAGCGCTCGTTGCCCAAATCTACCGGAGTGTTGGAGCAAGAAGACCGCCACCTTCATGATTCTTGGGGATACTTGCACCCGAAGCTGCGGCTTTTGCGCGATCAAAGTTGGCAAAGGACTTGCCATCAATCCTGAAGAACCTGCTGACATTGCCCGAGTTTCTGTTGAGCTCGGACTAAAACATATTGTTGTTACCTCGGTTTCAAGAGATGACCTCGCAGACGAGGGCTCAATGCAATTTGCAGAAACCATCCAGGAACTTCACAAGGCCAATCCACTAGCAATTGTTGAAGTGCTTACTCCCGACTTTAAAGGGAAGAAATGGTGCATCAAGAATGTTACGGATGCCCATCCAGAAATTTACAACCATAACATCGAAACGATCGAGCGATTGCACACCGTCGTGCGTCCCCAAGCCAAATACGAAAGAACTTTAGAAGTTTTGCGAACAGTTAAGCAGTTTGACTCGTCGATTTACACCAAATCGGGCCTTATGCTTGGTTTAGGAGAAACCAAGGATGAAGTGGTTAAGACGCTAAAAGATCTGAGGGCAGCGGGAGTCGATGCAGTAACAATCGGTCAGTACTTGAGACCGACCATGAGGCATTTGCCCGTGAACGAATTCATTCATCCAGACGTATTTGCAGAGTACGAGGCCATTGGAAATGAAATTGGGTTCGCCTTTGTTGCCAGTGGACCTTTCATAAGAAGCTCGTATAACGCAATCGAATTCAGTAAAAAGGTTATGGGCGAACGGGTAAGAAGTCTTGACGCACAAGAAGCGGCGAGAGCACAACCGTAACGAAGAAGCCCGTTTTGGGAGGTAAGGCAATCCGCCTGGGGTCGGGGATACTAAAGTTAACGGTTGTCGTAGCCCCGTTCGCAACACTTGCGGTCTGGGGTGGTTCGTACGTGATCACCTGCCTGCACGTTCTTGAAGCACCAGGCGTGCCTATTGAGTACACCTACATTTCAAAAGGGGGCAATCTCACCCTTTCCGCCGAGTCCTACACTCTTGATATTCGAAGAGGCGTCGTTCTGCTAAAGAAGATACGCATCAAGGACCCAAAAGACAAGTCGATTGCGGAAGTCGATGCATTGGTGGCAACAGGTCTTGACCCATTTCGTGGCGCAGATCAAATAGTCAGAGTCCGAGGCACGAATATCAGGGCTGTGTTGGTCAGAGGTAAGTCTGGCCGATTTGACTTTGAGGACTATCTGCCAGAGACCAAAGGCCCTCCCGCTCAGATTCCCTTCGAAGTCACTTTGGACCAGTGTAACGTCCTCTTCGTTGACCGCACTGGACCTACGGAATGGCAGCAAAGTGTCTCCACCCCCCTAGTATGGGTGGCAGGAGTCGGTAAGAAGTGGACCGCAAACGCAACTGCAAACTTGGCAGGGTCTGGCCGGATCGAATCAAAGGTGCAGAGCTTTGACACAGGGGCGCTCGAGGTTTCCGGTTATACCCCTGGTCTGGAATTAGCGCCTGCTCTTGCTCATTTTGCATGGACTCCGGAAGGCAAAGCATTCAAAGGACTAACGGACGTCCGCTGCAAATCATTCAAAGCAATAGGACCCTTTCGAATATCGATCCCGGTCGGGAAGTCGCCCAACATTGAAACTCAGCTTGAGGCCACCGCCACGAATGTGAGTTACGGCAAATATGCATTGGCAAGGGTGAAGTTTAGCGGGCGGGTCGATGCGAACCGTCTTGCCGGAAATATCGATACTGAAATGGGCGGCACCAGAGCCCGGTTTGCAGGTAGTGCTACTTGGTTGCCCACACGATCCGTGACAGGGGAACTTGTTGTTACTCGGACAGACTCAAGCAGTCTGCCTTCGTGGATGCTGCCCTTTATGCCGAAAGGACTTACGTTCCACGGTGCCGATTTCCATGGATGGATTGCTGGTCGTTCTCCAAAGGACTTTCACATCCGTGGGACAGCTTCTGCGGCTGATGCTCGCTATTCAAACGAAACCATCCATAATGCAAGTCTCCAAATTGATGCTGGCCCGAATAAGGCTGCAATTGACATAAAGCAGGCAACGTATGAAAATAGGCCCGTCAACGGTGGACTCAAGCTAGATCTTGTACGCAAAACGGTTCAAGGAGTTGCCTCCATCGATCAGGTGGATTTACTCAAGCTGGCAAGCCGGTTCGGTTATCACAACGTCTCAGGTAAAGCTGGTGTATCTGCTTTCTTCGAAGGCAGCTTGACGGATCCCAAAATCCAATTCGTAACCCACGGGTTCGGGCAGGTCAGCGTAGATTCCAAGCACGCAGTTTCTCTGGGTAACTTTCAAGCGACAGGACAATATGCTCAAGGAGACTTAACATTAACGAGAGCCTTCTTTGATACACCTGAAGGATTGATCACGGCAAAAGGCTCTCTCGGTCGCAACGGCAACCTGGGAATTGTTGCCTCCGGACGAGGTATTCAACTCGGAGCATACGATCCAACGGTATCGGGAACTGTGAACATCCTTGCAAATATTGTCGGGTCTGTGAAATCTCCCAAAGTTACCGGACGAATTGAAGGCTTTGACTTAGCCTATCAGGACCAGCTCTTACCAGCACTAGTATCCAATTTCTCAGCCGATCTCAGCCATGCGCAACTTACAGATTTGGAAGCAGCCAAGGGAACGACCACTCTAGAGGGCGCAGGAGAAATCGATTTCAAATCCGGCCACCTGTCCGGTGCACTTTCCGCAAAAGATATTCAGATTGCAGATTGGCTGGGTGAGGAATTTGTTGGCGCTATCGATGTGTCAGACATACATGTGTCGGGCACCGTTAAGAATCCTCACGTCGAAGCCTCAGTCACTGGATCAAGTCTTGTTGCACGGGGTATCAAGGTCGACAAAGTCCAAGCAAACATGGTCTCGGACGGGAAAAATGTGGGTCTGCATGATCTCCTAATTACCGGAGCAGGCGGTCAGATTAAGGGCAGCGGAAACTATGATCTGTCAACTAAGTCTGGCAGGATTGTTACAACCGCATCCGGATTGGCACTCGACCGCCTTGCTCCTGAACTGTCCGATACAGTTGCAGTGGAAGGCAGAGTGGGTGCCCAGGGAACCTTCGATATTGAAGGCATGAAATTGTCTCACGTCAACATTGAAGGCACACTTGAAAAAGTGAGTGTTAACGGTTCTTCTCTTGGAAGCGGACCTTGGCAAGTCCACTCAAACGGTTCCGACTATACCGGTGGCCTTGAGATAGGAGACTTAGAGCGGTATATCACTCTCGACAATGTCACTTTTAACCTGGACACTCTTAAGTCTTCTGGCGACTTAGCGCTTTTCAACATCAAGGCAGAGAACCTAATCTCCGCGAGTTTGAGATATGTTCCGACTCTCTCATTCGACGCAAGAGAAAGTCTTCAATCCATAAAGGGCAGTGTGAACCTTGCCAGCAAGTTCAATGGAACCCTCAACGAGCCAGAAGTTATCGTCGAAAGTCTCCAGTCACCCGACCTAAGTTTTCGGAATCAATTTGTAGGTGAGCTGAACAGCAAGCTTACGTTGAAATCCCACATTTGGGATATCCAAACTTTCAATGTTACTAAGGGGCCGATGCTGGTGTCCTTTAGTGGCACGGTCGATGAGCATGGGGAGACCCACATTGATGGTAGCAAGGAGAATACCTTTGACCTTTCAAAATTAGGTCTCTTTGACCCGCGCCTAAGCGCTTTGACTGGAACCGGTCACCTGTGGTTTTCGATCGATGGGCCCACTCAATCCCCTAGAATCGTTGCTTCACTTAAGGCGGAGAACCTTTTCGCTAACCCGACGAAACCCTCTTCGCCTGAGGATGAAGACAAGAATTTACGCTTTACCTTTGACAAAATCGATGTAACACAGACGATCAAAGACAAAGGCGGACTCGTCGCAGAAGGTGAGTATTTCTATAAGGGAATGAAAGGTTCTATTTCTGCGACGGCACCATTTGAGTTCCCGTTCAAACTCGGAGCAACTGGTCCCGCAAAAGCTAGGATCACCTTCGCAGAAAGCAAACTGAAGGATATCGCTCCGCTCCTAGGTGGAATCGACGCGAACAGAAGTTCCGGCACCCTGTCGGGAGCATTTGATGCGGAAGGGAACGCCTCCGCCTTGAAAGTTACAGGTGCTCTCGATTTGAATGCAGAAACACTCGGATTCGTCGGTGTCGAGGACGGCTTTAAGAACGTTAAGGCATCGGTAGTTTTAACGCCGAACTTGGTTAATGTGCTCGGCACCGCCGAGGCTCAACGGGGAGGAAATCTGCGTATTGCCGCTTCCACTCCAATCGAAGACCTCGGACAATTGATCAGCCAAACCACTAAGGAGGGCGCAGCTAGTCTGCTCGACCGAACAGTTAGTGGAAGCATCACTCTCAACCAGGTCCGTTTCAAACAGAACGTTTTAGTTAGTTCAAATGCCTCCGGCACCGTAAGTGCTGAAGTGGGAATAAAGGGGACATTGAAGGCCCCGAGCGTTTCGGGTGACGTTAGTCTTGCCAATGGAAACTTCGTCTTTAAGGGCCTACCGAACACAGTTTCTCATCAAGCAGAATTCCCAATAAATCCAAGATTTGATGTTAATCTTACACTTTCCGGACCAACCCACATGAGTGCTTCGACTGCAAACATGGATTTGCTTGGCAAAGGTTCACTCAAAGGCTCACTCCTGTTTCCGAAAGCAACCGCATCCCTTTACGTTGACAAAGGCACCATTCGGTTGCCTGCTTCGCTTTTACGCCTTGATCAGGGCGGTACGGTTGACGTGACCTATCAGTCGACAAGATCTGGAACAACCGCTAGTGCAATCGTGGATTTGGAAGGCAACACCTCTGTCACGACAACCAGGACGGGAGATAGTGACATTCAACGTTACGACATCACCCTTGGAATGAAAGGGGATCTGCTTCAAGAAAAGGGCATCTCGCTAACCGCATCTAGTGATCCGCCTGACCTTTCTCAAGATCGAATCCTTGGTATTATGGGCCAGACAAGTATCTTGCAGAACCTGTCAAATGGCTTCAAACAGTCAGACGCCGTTGGAGCCGCTGCGCAATTCCTCGTGCCATCGCTTCTAGATCCGCTTACAAGTCAAATTGCAAAGGGGTTTGGACTGGACTATATCAATCTGGAATACAACATGTTCGACCAGGCATCCGTCGCCTTTGGCAAGGACCTCGGTTCAGGCTTTTCCATAATGGGAAGTCGCCAGCTTTCCGAGCCCCCACCCGGATTTCCTACACGATTTGATTTGCGCATCGTTTACAGGCCCCGACGATTACCAGGAGCACTCCGCCGTATCCGTTTCTTCTTTGGAGCCGATCAAGAAAGGCCTTGGAAGCTGGGTCTCGACTATGGCATTCGGTTTTAGCTCACAATGCAAGGATTGAAACGCATTTATGTCTGAAGCATCTGATTTGGGAACAAGAAGTTCAAGGCTTTCGGTAGTCACGACGGGTAAAGTTCACCGGCGACCAACTGCGGAAGCCCCTCGCCTGAGGGCGGAAGGGAGGAAGTTTGATTAGAAGGATATGTAATATCACAGCACTTTGCATGATCGTCTCAGCGGCTTACGGTCAGCAAGCGAGCGTGGTAAAAGACATTTTGATCCGCGGAAATCTCCGCGTCTCGAAAGAAGCGATCGTTGCGGCTATGCGAACCAAGGTTGGCAAACCGTATGTTCAGGACGATCTCGATCGAGATAAGAAGAGCCTTGAGGATTTAGGGTTCTTCTCCGCAGTCGACATTCGGGCCACACCCTCTGACCTTAATGCTTACCAAGTAACTGTTGACCTTCAGGAATGGCCTGTAATCAAGGAATTCCGGATCACGGGTAACACCGTCGTCAGCCGCGAAGAGATCTTGAAAGCAATCACCATGAAGGTGGGAGACGTCTTCAATTTGAACGCTCGTCGTTCAAGCGTAGATGCCATTGCGGCCGTGTATGACAAGAAGCACTATGCCTTTGCAGGTATGGATGATTTCGCACCACTTCCTGATTCGCCAGGCACTATCAACTTGGTTCTCGTCGAACTCAAGGTCGGAACCGTTTCAACTCAAGGCAATGTCCGGACAAAAGACTGGGTGATGCGCCGACTGATCAAGACCCGAGCTGGCGATGTCTACAACGACGATAAGTGGGCAAAAGACGTTACTCGTATCCACAACACGAACTGGTTTGATTCAGTTCAGGCAAAGCGCGAAGACGTTTCTCCCGAACCAGGCAAGATCAGCAGAAATCTGATTGCCGAAGTCAAAGAAGCTAAGACTGGTCAATTTAATGTTGGCGTTCAGCTCGATCCTCAGTCTTCGCTTGCTGGATTGATTCGCCTTTCAGAAAACAACCTTTACGGAACTGGAAAAGGCGTTTCACTGAACTTCACACAAGCCATTTCGGGCGGCGGTCCCAGTATCGACCTGAGTTACACCAACCCGTTTTACGATGCGAAAGACACATCGCTCCAGGTCTCTCTATATAGTCGATTAGTCTATCGATTCGGATCTTCTTTCTTGGGAACTAGCAGTCCAATTAACAGTTCGACTCAGTACCGTGAGCGTCGATCTGGTGGTTCAGTAGGTTTCGTTCGACCGATGAATGACCAGATTAGCTTCGGACTTTCGGGCCGGGTTGAAAACGTTCAAACCAGTAATACGGGCGCTACTCCAGTTGATAGCTTCGTCCAGCAAGATGGCGACATTGCAGTGATAAGCGGTGCGGTCATCCGAGACCGTCGGGACATCAATACCGATACCTCTCGCGGAGACTACGCCAAGATCAGTCTAGAGCCAGGCTATTCCGACATTACAAGAGTCGGTGGAGCTACCCAGAACAACGCCATTCTGGGAAGCAATTTCTTCACCCGCAACACGATCGAGTATCGAAAGTATTGGTCCCCGGGTCAGAAACCCAGAGAACTGGATTTTGAAGCTCCCCGAAGAGTCATTGCGGCACGAGTTAAATACGGGTTCATTAGTGGCCAGGTACCGTACTTTGAGCAGTTCTTTGCTGGTGGTCCCGACTCACTGAGAGGCTACGATCCAGATCGATTCTGGGGAACGCAAACTCTGGTTGCGACGTTAGAATATCGTCACCCGCTTCAGAAGTCATTCAATATAATCGGCTTCGTGGATTACGGAGGAGCTTGGGGTGGCTACGGAACCGTCAACAACTTCTCTCAGTCCAGCAAATTCAAACTTCACGTAGGTTATGGAGTTGGCCTGAGCTTCAAAACGCCATTCGGACAAATTCGAGTCGATCTTGGATTTAATGAAAACGGCAAGAGCCAGCCAGACTTCCTAATCGGTAACAGCTTCTAGGTAACAAATCAATAAAATGAAAACAGACAAACTCGGATGGTTGGCAGCGGCTGCAATGGCAGGCGCAATATTTGGAATGGGCTTTCACGCTCCCGGAGACAAAACCGGAACAGTGGATGTGGTCAAGGTATTCAAAGACAGTGACTACGCCAAAATCCAGAATGAAGGACTCCAAGCCCAGGTTGCTGCTCGACGCGATATTGTTCAGTTTGTGCAGGCTAATCGAAATATGAAGGGAGAAGACGCGGATAAGCTGCGCACCCTGAGCACCAAAGACAAGTTGACGCCAACCGATAAGGCTGACATTGACCGCATTAAAATGGATGCTCAAGGGGACGAGAAAAAGGCTCGTGACCTTCAGACAAAAGAGAAGCCTACGCCAGCAGAACTTACACAAATCGAGGATTACACGAAGCGTAAGGATGCCACCGGTCAAAGGCTCGATCGCTGGAGAGAAGAGTTCAATACGGAACTGACTCAGCAGCAAGAAAAGATGAACGGCGACGCTCTCATTAGAGTCCGACAAGTCATTCAACAAGTTGCTCGAGATCAAGGCTATTCCATCGTCTTCGCTCAAGAAGTGGCGCCCTACAGTGCCAACGATCTAACAGCGGAAGCCCTAAAGGCTATGAACGCGAAGAAATAGACAATCAGTTCTAGGCGCGTCGTAGAAGCCACCAGCTTCAGCGGCGCGTCGTCTTATCAGTAGGTTTTCCGGAGACATTCCCAATGCGGATGACACGCTTCTTACAATTTGGTTGGGTACTGGCAGCCGCGCTCATCGGCGTTGGACTTGCTGGTGGATTTCAAACAACCGAAATAAAGATCGGAACAGTAGATATCGTTCGGTTACTGGACCAGAGTGATTACGGCAAAGAAGGGCAAGACATCTTCAAGAAGATGAAAGCCCAACGGGAAGGGATCCTGGAATTTGTCGATCAATATAGGATTCTCACAACGGAACAAGCACTTCGTATTCGCGAGCTAGCACTCAAAGAAGTTCCAACAAAAGAGCAAGCCGCGGAGCTCGACAGGATTAAAGCTGACATTGTCGCCACGAGCAAGCGGTCCACCGAGTTAGCAACTAAACCAAACATGACGCCTGAGGAAAGGACGCTTGTCGAAGAGTACGCACGTCGGAGCCAACAGATGAACGACACGGTTCAGAAGTGGTTTAAGGACTTCAATAACGAGATGGCCGACTTTGCGGACAAGCGTAAATTAGTTGGACTTACCAAGGCGCGCAAGGCAATAAACGACGTATCGAAAGCTCAATCTTACACGGTCGTATTTGATGAATCCACTGCTCCATACGGAGCAAACGATCTCACCGATGCCGCCCTAACTGCTATGAATGCGAAAAGTTAATGCAGGCATCGTACTTTTGCTTTCCGTTTTGGCGACTGGTTGTCGCCATGGACACGAAGTCGTGTTCGTCGATGTCGATCGTATAACTGCCGCTCACATTTCTCCTAGTCAAAAGGATCTCAAACTACCTGAGCCTCCACGTTCCACTCTCTTCATCACTAAGAAACTAGAGTCACTCCCAAGTGTCACTCTGAAAGACCCTTCAAATACCCCCCATCTCAATGTTCGTGAAATGTTCAGGGAAGAACAGAGAAAGGCCTATGAAGGCCTTCACCGACGCCTTAGGCAGTTTTACAACAGTGAGATCCAGAAATTCAGGCTGGAACAAGAACAAACCATTTCGGGCAAAGACCAGGCAGCTTACAAAGAGGCTAACGACGAGATTCGGAAAATATTCGTAAAGTGGGCAGATGACCGCTCCGAGCCGTTTGCTAAATTGGCACTCGTAGCGGGATTTCCTGACCCAAATCCCCAGTCTCAACCCGGAGTACGCCCGCTGCGCCCTATCGAGCAAATTCGATTCGATATGGCAACGAAGCTGAGAGGAGACCTCAAAGTTATTGACGATCGATTCGATGCTGCGTGCAACTCGATTTTGGCTTCCGTACTCGATAAGTCCAGTGCAGAACAAGCGGGTCTTCAACTTAAGATCGCTCAGTTTTCAAACGAACTGGATCGGCGAGCCGAACTGGAGGCAAGAGCGCAGATCCGAAACGCAGATTCACAGCTTCAATTCAAACTTTCCGAGCCTGCTCCGGTCACTTTTCCTGCTACCCAGGAGACTCAAGTGCAGATTTCAGCAGATTCTACTAAAGACCCCTCTCCAAAGGCACCTCCAGGTGGAATACTCGAAGGCAAGGACGATTTCAAACGTTTACTTGAAAACGAACTGCAAATTTGGGCAGCCCTAAATCGATACGAGCTTTCCAGCTCTTCGAAAGGCACCCGCAATGCTACGGACGAATTCCAGCTATGGAAGCAAAAACACGAGTCTGGACCCTTGAACAGCTTGCCGACACCCTAGGAGGTACCCTCCGTGGACCGAAGGATAGGCAGATCCTTCGACCGGTACCCGCCGGAACCGACGACCCCCACGGAATCACCTTTGCTGAATCGGAAGACTATTTGACGCGAGTCATAGAATCCAACATTGGAGTCGTTCTTGTACCCAAGGACTCACCGGAAATGGATGTCGCCAGCATCTCAGTAGACCACCCCAGAATGGCCTTTGGACGTGTCTTGGCGATGTTCCAGCGCCCACTTCCAATTGAGAAAGGCATCCATCCGACGGCGGTGGTAAGCCCAGATGCGATTATCGCGACCAACGCGTCTATCGGCGCATTCGTTGTAATCGAAAGCGGAGCTTCCATCGGCGAAGGATCTAAGATCTATCCCTTCACTTATGTGGGTGAAGGCTGCAATATCGGCGAGAACGTCGTGATTTACCCTCATGTGGTCTTGTACCAAGACGTTCAAGTTGGAGACAAGTCTGTCATTCACAGTGGAGCAATTATTGGAGCTGACGGATTTGGCTTCGATTGGGATAGTAAAGATAGAAAGTATCGCGTGAAAGTGCCGCAGGTTGGCAGCGTCGAGATTGGCGACAACGTTGAGATTGGAGCGCTAACTGCAATTGATCGTGCTACGGCAGGTGTAACTGTTATTGGGTTTGGTTCGAAACTAGATAACCTCATTCAGATCGCGCACAACTGCGAAATTGGATGCCATTCGGTCGTTGCCGGCCAAACAGTATTGGCGGGCAGCTCCAAAATTGGAAGCAGATGCGACGTCGGAGGGCAAACCGCCATCAGCGATCACGTCTCGGTCGGAGATGATATTCTCCTAGGCGGGAGAACGGGTGTTACTCACCACTTAACAGAACCCGGAGCCTATTGGGGCACACCTGCAAAACCGGTAGGCATCGCTAAGCGAATTAGTGCGGCTCTTGGAAAGCTTCCACAAATGAACAAAACCATCCGAGAATTGGAAAGACGGTTGGCTGTCTTGGAAGATCAAAACAAATGAGTTATCGCAGTCGAACGGTTTCCCGCCCTGTAGTCTTTAGAGGACTTGGACTGCATAGTGGAATTCCAGTAACTGTCACCGTTCACCCTGCATCGAGCGGCATCTTCTTCCGTTGTGGAAATGACCGGATCCAAGCTATTCCCGAGAATGTAACGGATACAAAACGATGTACTCGGCTTGGAACGATCAGCACGATCGAGCACCTCATGAGCGCCTTTGCCGGTCTTGAGATTACAGATGCTGAGGTCGAACTCACAGCACCGGAGTTGCCTGGGATGGATGGAAGCGCTCGACCCTACACAAGCGGACTGAAGGAAGCAGGTTTTGTGGAAGGCGATGAAAGAACGATTCCTTCGCTCTACCGCAGGGTGTTTTTGCACGAAGGTGAGTGCAAGATCGCAGTAGCTAAGGGCGGCGGGCACTGGCGATATACCTACGACGCTGGCGTTCGTTGGCCAGGTGTCCAGGCCTTCGAAGTCCAGGATGTCTCGGGGAGCTATTCTGATCAGGTAGCACCAGCCAGGACATTCGTTTTATCCGAAGAGCTTTCAATGGTCCAGGCAGCGGGTCTTGGAAAAGGACTAGACGAAACTTCAGCCCTGATACTTGGGCCCGATGGATACCTAAACGAACCTCGATTTGTGGACGAGGCGGCGCGGCACAAGCTGCTGGATTTGATGGGTGACCTCTACTTGGCAGGTGTTCCAATCAAGTTTCTAAATGTCGTTGCTGAAAAAAGTGGTCACACCACCAACGTTATGGCAGCCGCCATGCTGAAAGCAGCACTTTAACCGCTCACAGGATCAAAAGGACCGCAACGGGCCCCGTTTCGCCCGGAAGCATTTCAGGCTGTTGCGTCGCCAAGAACCGGTAGGCAAGCGAGAAATCGCTAACTAAACCTGATTTCTGAGAGATCACAGCAGTTAGGTCGCTCGGTTGGTTCATTTGAGCGACGCCTTGAAGTACGAGAAGATACCGCAACGACTCGTTCTGATCATGCCAAAAGCAGTCAGCCTGTCCCTCCTCCGCGTTCAGCAGAGCCATTTCCATTTTCTGTATTTTCATGGTCGGTTCTGCGTTATCAAAAACTCGAGGGGCGAGACAATGCGATGTTTGACTACAAAGGTCAATCTGTGAAATAAGTTCCACCTAATGATATTCTTAACAATCAACGGGAAACTAAGTCCGATCATTCTCCAACCCTTTCCCATAATCTGCAAATAATCCGACCACCAAACGCTCGGAGATATTCCCTAAATCGCAATGTTGGGCATCAACGCGGTCTTCGGACCCAGTACAAAGACCCGTATTGAATGGGATGGTCACGTTGCATTACTAAATCGTTGTGCATCTCTAATGTCAATAATTGGAACCTGGGAAGTTGCGAACCGGGTCTAATAAGGCTTCATGAGCGCATTTCTCGGCCTGGACGCTACAAAATATGGTTTATCTGAAGCGCTTGCCGACGACATTCGGTTACTTGACGACTTACTAGGAACCGTTCTCCAGAACCAGGAGGGAAGCGAGTTGATCGAATTAGCAGGGCGGTTGATGTCCTGTGAGATCAAAACTAACGACCAGCTCTTGGAGCAGTTACCTGAGTTGAGCGACCCTTCCTTGCTGCGTCAACTCGCAAGAGCATTTACAGTTTTATTCCAGTTAGTCAATACCGCCGAGCAAAAGGAGATTGTTCGAGTCAATCGGCAACGCCAAGGAATTCGGCGGGAATCAATTTATGATGCTGTTACCCAGTTGAAGGCTCGGGGGCTATCTGCCGAGCAAATGCAGGAGCTCCTCAACCGTGTCGAGATTACGCCTACTCTTACGGCGCATCCAACCGAAGCGAAACGAAAAGCGGTGCTCGACAAACTGCAGAGCATAGCGCTCTTATTATCCGAAAACGGAGGTACTGCACCATTAACGGGTCCTCTGGACACTGCTGGCCAAGCTATTGGCGAAATTGAGCGGACGCTAACAGAGCTTTGGCAGACCGATGAAATGAGAGCCCTTAGCCTGACCGTTTCAGAAGAAGTACGTAACGCACTCTATTTCTTTGAACGTACGATCATGGAAGTGGTGCCCTGGCTCCAAGCAGACCTGACGGCGGCACTTCAAAAGGGCTATCCAGAGCATCAATTCAACATTCCTCCCATTCTTACTTACCGATCATGGGTGGGTGGCGACCGTGACGGAAACCCTAACGTCACTGCGGATGTCACATGGCAAACCCTAATCGAACACCGTATCCTTGCACTCGACATTTATCGAACGAGAGTCGAGGTGCTTCGAAAAGAATTTACACAGAGCATCAAGCTCGTTCCAGTGAGCATTGACTTATTGGAGTCCATCAAGAGCGAGGAAAATCGCTTGAAATACAAGCCAGGTCAACTGCAGAGGTACTCGCAGGAACCCTATGTTGTTAAGTTGCTTGGTGTCGAATACCGGCTACAGCAAGCCATCAAGCATGCCGAAGCATTTCTTGAGCCTGGGTCGACGGTGGATGATTCCAATGCTTACGAAAGCCCAGATGAGATCCTGGCGGATCTCCATTTGGTTCAGCGAAGCTTAGCCGTCCACAGGTCCGAAAATATTGCGGACAATGGCCGGCTGCTACACCTCATTCGGCAGATCGAGGCATTCGGTTTTCATCTCGCGACGTTGGATGTACGCCAACACAGTGATGAGCACGCGAAAGCCCTGAACGAAATCTTCGCCGCAGCAGGAGTTTTGAATCCGGGCCAGATGTATGACAATCTTAGTGAAGACGAGAAGATTACGCTCCTAACCTCGGAGTTAAATAATCCCAGGCCACTTTTGCCTCCAGAGTTCCAAGGAACTCAAGTCTGTCGCCGTGTCTTGGATGTCTTCCACGTCATTCGACGAGCACATCGTGAGCTTTCCCCTCAAAGCATCTCGTCGTATGTCATCTCAATGACTCACGGCATCAGCGACCTTCTCGAGGTACTTATCTTCTGCAAAGAAGCAGGGCTACTCCGCTTATCTCCTGAGGGAATAGAGAGCGACTTGGATATTGTCCCGTTGTTCGAGACTATTGAAGACTTGCATCGCAGCAGTGAACTAATGACTTCACTCTTCCTTAACGCAAGCTATCGAGCCCATCTCGCATCAAGAGGCGATCTACAGGAAGTCATGCTGGGATACAGCGATTCCAGTAAAGATGGTGGTTACCTCGCTGCCAACTGGGCACTCCAAAGCACACTTGCTGATTTGGCTGCGGTTAGTAAGGAAACTGGGATACCCATGCGCCTCTTCCACGGACGGGGTGGAACGGTTGGTCGAGGTGGTGGCAGAGCCAACAAGGCAATTATCTCCCAACCCGCAGGGTCGTTCAGCGGCAAGATTCGGTTCACCGAACAGGGCGAAGTCATCTCATTCCGCTATTCCCTGCCACCTATTGCACACAGGCACCTTGAACAGATCGTAAGCGCAGTGTTGCTTGCAGCTGAGGGCATTGGTGCGCCAGACGCGGAATCGCGGTACGGAGATATCATGCGTGGGCTGGAATCGACTTCGCGAGAAGCTTATCGAAAACTCGTCTACGAAGACCCGGGCTTCTGGTCGTTCTATACACAAGCCACACCTATCGAACACATTAGCCTCTTGCCAATCGCTTCGCGCCCAGTCTATCGGCCCGGCAAAGCGCTGTCGGGAATTGAGGGCCTTCGCGCAATACCGTGGAATTTTGCTTGGGTTCAGAGTCGCACTACACTAGTGGGTTGGTATGGGATGGGTGCCGCTCTAGATCATTACGCGGGAGCAAATCCGGAACATCTGGCAATACTTCAAACCATGTATCGCGAATGGCCATTCTTCCAAACGGTTGTGGATAACGCGCAATTGGAACTCGTACGTTCACACATTCCTACCACGCGACTTTATGCAGCAAGAGTGGAACCCCACGATCTCGGCGTTCGAATCCAAAGTACAATCGAGGATGAGCATCGACGTACCGTCGACATGATCCTAAAAATCACTGGACAATCCCAACTTCTAGAAAACGCTCGCGTCGTGCGAAGTACTGTCGAATTTCGTAACCCAGCAGTTATGCCGCTTAGCCTACTGCAGGTGGCGCTGATGGACCGATGGACGAACTTAACGGAAGAAGAACAGGGTGGGGCTTGGCGCGAAGCTATGCTGCAAAGCATCGCAGGGATAGCTGCCGCCATGCAGAGCACTGGCTAGACAAGACGTTTTGCGAAATCATTCAACCTCGATGCCATAGCATCGGGCAAAATGGACTGCTTGTCCGATGTCGAGTTTAGCTCCCTTCCATTCGGCGCTCCGAAGGTCGACTTTGTCTAAACTTGCGCCTCGCAAGTCGCTATCCTGAAGCTTTGTTTGAAAAAATGAGGCTTCATCGAAGATGCAATCGCGGAGATCACACTTCCTTAGCGATGCACCGGCAAAGTCAGTTCCTTTGAATCGAACACCCTTTAGATTCAGACCATCTAAGATCTGAAATCGTAGATTGGCAAAGGACCAATCGCCTTCTATGATGGATATTCCTGAAATATTTGCCGCTTCGAAACCACAGCCAATCAGGCGACAGAGTTCAAATTTCGCTGCAAATAAGTCAGAGTTCTCGAATTTACAGTTAAGGAAAACCGACGATCGATGATTTGAGGAGGAAAGGTTGCTTCCTGTAAAATCGCATTCGTCAAACTCACAGTCTTTCGTGGTCATCTCTGAGAGATTCATTCCACGAATTTTGCATCGGAGAAATCGACAACGAACAAGGTCCCGATCTTTCCAAATCTTGGACTCAAGTTGTTTGTCTTCAAAGACGATTTCGTCCACTGTCGAACAATACCAACATTCCGCACTAACCTTTTCGCTTGGCGAGAGCCTCGTCTCGGATCCTTCTTGCCTCGTCGCGCACTTTCTGCACCGCATTAACTTCGTATGAGCGGGGATAGCTTACAGGTCGCGCCAAATTCAAGGGAGCCATAATGTCACCCTCGGTATCGCTGTCCTCCAAGCCAAGAATGTGACCGAGCTCATGCTCCGTCTCTTGTCGGATACATTCGAAAGGCATCTGCGAATGATTTAGGTCGTGAGTTCGCACTTGGACATCTGCTTTAAACGATGTCTCGGTGACCTTCCCACCCTCTGACTTGATCGCGCGCTTCCAATTCGTAAATCCTGCTACCGGTTCAGAGCCCATCCGAACATCGAACTTGAAGTTAATGACAATGTCCGCCTTGTTAGGGTCATCTTCAAGGTGGAAATGAATGGATTGATCCAGTGCACTTTCCCAGGCGGCAAAACTAGCGTTTAGGGCACGCGCACAAATCTTCTTTTGGCTTGCCGAGACTCGGTCATATTTTGGACAGACCGCCACCTGCTCGGACACGAGAACCAAGTTTGCGTGAGCAATGGCCACATCCAAGTCTCCCGAAATAACACAACGACGCCCGTCCGCAAGTTGTTTTTGGATCTCTGGAAGAATCGTTGCAAAACGTGCCAGCGATGTTGCTCCAATCGCTGTAGGCAATGTTCCAAGTGCAATCGCGGCTAAGATTAAACGTGGCGGGCGCAATGTAAAATCTCCCGCGATCTTCTTGGTTATTTTGAGCATTAATATCTAACCGCAGTTTCCGGTTCGACCTTCAGAGACATCGCCTGAAGTGATGCGGTAAATAATAGACTACGATAAGACTTATTCGCCTTCTATTCCCACCTTATGCTTTGTCGTGTTTTCGATATTTATTGATAAGGGGCGAACGGATTCAGGTCTAGCAAAAATGACTCTCGAACAAAACTCAAATTCTCCCTATACCATCGTTTTCGACCTCGGCGGTGTCCTCGCTGAGATCAGTCACTCTTGGGAAGAAGCTGCGAAAGTTGCAGGTATCTCTTGCTCCAATTTGAGTGACGGTTTCACAAAATTGGCTTCACTTCCAGCCTTCGATCAGTATCAAGCCGCCGAAATTACTCTAGAAGAATATCTATCGAGTCTTGGCAAGTACCTAGGATGCACACCAACGGATGCACTGAAAGTTCACAACGGAATTTTGGTTGTGGAATACCCGGGCGTTGCGGAGTTAATCAGGAAACTGGCGGAGAAAGGATTCAAGATGGGCTGTCTGTCCAACACAAATGAACCCCATTGGGAGGTCTTGGCACTCAACGGACAATACCCATCGATTCATTCGTTGGAAATGAAAATGGCCTCACATTTAGTGGGAATTAATAAACCTTCCCCTGAGATATTCGAGCGCTACAGTGAGGTATTTGGTCTGAACCCTAAACGTATCATCTATTTTGACGATGGAGTCTTGAACGTCGAAGGTGCTGTTGCTTGCGGCTGGAATGCGAGGCATATTGACCCTTCCTTAGACACCCCAAAACAAATGCGTGAATATCTTTGCGAGTTAGGGGTGATCTGAGTTAACGCGATAGCGTAACATCGTCTCAGTGTTCAACGGAGAGGTTTTTGACATGGAAAAAGTTAGAGTAGCAATGGTTGGTTGCGGCGGATTTCAACGATATCGTCTAGGAAATCTTCAGCAAGTCCCCGAAGCCGAGATCGTAGCCCTTTGTGATCCAACACCGGATCAGATTCAGCTCACCAAAAAGGCACATCCTAAGCTCGCAGATCTTCCCGAGTTTAGCGACCACAATGAAATGTTGGCAGCAATCAAGCCCGACGCAATCATGATTGCTACACCACACACCCAGCATGTCGGGCAGATCATGGACGGATTGGGTGCCGGTTGCCACGTATGCTGCGAAAAGCCATTGGTGACCACAGTCGCCGATGCCCATAAGATTATTGCCGAAAGAGATCGAGTCGGTAAGATTGGAATGGTCAGCTATCAGCGCCATTTCCAAGCAGAATTCCGCTACATCAAATCGAAGATCGATTCTGGCGAGTCCGGTAAGGTCCAGTACATCACAGTCCTCCAGAGCCAAGAGTGGCTTCGAGCAACCAAGGGTACCTGGCGTCAGCTGGCTTCGCTATCGGGTGGCGGCCAGCTCAATGATTCGGGCAGTCACGTTCTCGACATCGTTCTATGGTCGACAAGTCAGAGCGTAGATAAGGTTGCTGCTTTTACCGATAACAAAGGAACTGAAGTCGACATCAACTCGAGCCTGTCCTTAATGTTCAAGGGTGGAGCGATGGGAAGCATCGCAATCATTGGCGACGGAATGGGCTGGCACGAAGAGATCACCATTTGGTGCGATAACATGGCCTTCTTTATTCGAGACGGCAAATTGACCATCGTCGATCGAGCCCAGAATAAGTTGAAGGCGGAGAACCTTACCGGTGGTAGCACACCAGATAAGAACTTCATCCATTCAATCCTCGGCAAAGTACCATGCGAGTCACCTTTCGAGTGCGGATTGGAAGTCATTAGGCTTACTGAAGCTGCATGGACATCGGCTGCAAATGGTGGCGCACCTACACCTGTTACAGGTTAGCGTCCAGCATCTGAAACTCCGCAAGAGCCCACTCCTTGAGTCGGCTCTTGCTTTGCTTTTGTTCAACGACCTTTCCTTGTAGCTTTTGGCAGAGCCCGGTATTCTATGGCATGAGCTTGATTGGGCCAGTAGGAAGGAGACGTCCGAGAGCTCGTTTTGCCTTAGCTCTGCTCTATCTCGTTCTTAGCCTCGGAGCGATCACGACGCTCTACCCATTCGTATTGATGGTGTCCACAGGGCTGAAGGGACCAACCGATCAAACCGATAGTCGTGTGGTGCCGGGATACCTCGTTGACGACTTCATCTTGCTCTCAAAGTATGTTGACGACAAATACTCGGGTGACAAATTCAATATAGCGGCTAACGCCATTGGCGGTGTCGCATCAAAGGATCTGATCCGCATGTACGCATTATTCCTGGAGCAGCTACCGCCTGATATGTGGAAGGCGGGCTTTCGAAATGCACCCATCCAAGTGACTAGCCGTGTCGCAGTTTTATATCATACATGGCTACGGGAGCATTACCGATCCATTGACGATCTCAATAAGGCCTATCTCGAAGAGAACATTCAGTTTCAAACTGTCGATACTCCGGCAGAACTTTTTGAACGTCCGGAATGGAAGCCAACACCCGGCCCCAAATGGACGGACTGGCTTAAATTCAAGCGCAGTCTTCCTGCGGAATTCCGGGTACCCGTACGCTCTCAGTGGCTATGGCAGAAGTTCCTAGCCTCCAAGTTCAAAAATCAGCTCAATTTGGTGCCACCAGAAGTGTCATTAGGTGCCACCAGCTTCGAGTCCATTCCCCTCAATTTTGTTCGCTCGGAGTTAAAGTCGGCGAAAACTGCCCCCCTGGTGAGCGAGTTTCTTGCAAAGGAGCCAGAACGCTTTCGTCCCTTGGTGCTAGAGGACAGCTGGAACCAATTTTCGGAATCCAACGAACCGATGCCAATCGCGAGCGCGGACTCAAGTGAAGTTACGCACAACTCTCGACGGGTAAGAATGGAGTTTGCTGGCAGGAACTTTGGATATGTAATCGATTACATTTTGATAAATGGTCGAGCGGTTTGGAACACCGTTTTGTTCTGCTTTCTCGCCATCCTGGCTCAGTTGACCGTGAACCCAATCGCTGCCTATGCTTTGTCTCGCTATCCCATAAAGCAGTCGGGCAAGATTCTTATCTTTCTCCTCGCGACCATGGCATTCCCAGCAGAGGTCGCAATGATTCCAAGCTTCTTGCTTCTCAAGGACTTGGGACTCTTGAATACGTTTGCTGCGCTGGTTCTCCCCGGAGCAGCGTCTGGCTACATGATTTTTCTCCTCAAGGGATTCTTTGATTCCCTGCCGCAAGAACTCTTCGAGGCTGGATCGATTGATGGTGCGAAGGAGACCACCATGATGTTCCGGATTGCATTCCCACTCTCTAAACCGGTTCTTGGATATCTAGCCCTTCTTGCATTCATGGGTGCCTATGGAGCGTTTATCTATGCATTCTTGGTCGCCCAAGATCAAAAGGTTTGGACTTTGATGGTGTGGATCTACCAGTTGCAGAGCAGTGGAGCACCAAAGGCGGTTCTCATGGCTGCACTTACCTTGGCAGCGATACCCACGTTAGTGGTATTCCTGTGCGCTCAGGGCGTCATCATGCGCGGAATCGTGTTGCCAGGGGAAAGATGATTTACGCCACAATTGATTAATGGCCGCTCTTGATGAATCGTTGACTCCGCTTCAAGAGGCAGCGCTTCGGCGGGATTGGAAACTATTTACGGCCTTAACGTTTCTGTTTGGGTTCGGCTTTCAACTTTACGGGGGCGTTTTTCAGAACTTCCTTCGGGATGTCATGCATGCCAACGAGATCACGCTGGGTGGCCTCGAATCGATGCGCGAAATTCCAGGTCTACTTGCTGCGCTAACGGCAGGAACACTTGTTGCCTTCGCAGAATCGCGAATAGCGGCATTGGGTCTTGTGGTTGGGGGCATTGGAATAGCGGTCTCCGGTCGCATGCATTCCTTTTGGTCGCTTGTCTCAATCACCGTATTCTGGTCGGTTGGTTTTCACCTTTGGGCGACCGTTCAGAGCGCGATTACATTGTCTTTGGCGCGTGGCAAGGAAGGCGGGCGACATCTAGGCAGGATGTCTGCGGTTGGCGCAGTAGCAACCATCGGTGGACTAGGCTTCGCCTACATCCTATCCATGATCTTCAGGAATATGCCTTACGACGTGTACTTTGTCTTAGGTGGATTTTCGATTGTTGTAGCTGGCTACCTTTGCTCTCAACTCTCTACCCACGCGGAAGGCGGCCCACGAAGTCGAATCGTCTTCAGAAAGGAATATGGCTTGTACTATATCCTCACCTTTCTGGAAGGATGCCGACGACAGATTTTCTCTATCTTTGCGTCCTTTGCCCTGATCATTGTTTACGGAGTCCCCGTTCAGCACATGCTGCTCCTGCAACTCATCAACTCCGTATTGATCGCAATGACAGCACCAAGGATTGGAAAGCTTGTCGACAGGATAGGCGAAAAGGGACCTCTCACCTTCTATTCTGTTGGGCTAATTCTAGTCTTTCTGGGTTACTCAACATTCCAGAATGTTGGAGCGCTCTATGCCTTGTTCCTCCTCGACAATATTCTCTTCTCGTTCGGAGTCGGCTTCACCGTTTATCTTCACCGTATTGTTCGACCAGGTGAAATGACTCCTTGCCTTGCGATGGGAACAACGATGAATCATATCGCGGCAGTCACCGTGCCCATCGGAGGTGCCCTATTATGGAAATCGACGAACAACTATCAATATCCTTTTTGGGTTGGCGTGGCCATAGCATGCGTCTCTTGGTTTGCCATGCGTTTTCTTCCAGATGGCCCCATTCCTACTAAGCTAGTTGAAGTGGCTTAGGCGGACGATGGAGGTATACCGTTGCACACTTGTATGTTTTTGCCAACGGTTCTGCTTGCACTCTCATCGCTGATAGGTACTTCTTCTCAAGGAGTTGACTTTAAAAGCCTTCTCGCAGAGATGACAGATCTCAATCGGTTGGCCAAAGTCGATGCTCCTGTTTACTCGCAGAAACAGGCAAGCAGCTACGACCGCAAGCAAACAGACCCTGCTGCTACTGAGTCTTGGTTTGCCAACGAGGACTACGGACAGTTCATCCGTAAGGAGCAGCACGGGACTCGATCAGAGTGGGTTGTCCTTGAGGCGAACGGTCCCGGAGCAATCACGCGCATATGGACGCCTTTGCTTGCTGACAAGGACAAAATGATCGTCCGCTTCTATTTCGATGGCTCAGACCAACCGGCCATCGAAGAGAATTTTAACGATTTGATGCGTGGTAAGGGGCGCATTCATCCCCCTTTTGTCTACGTGTCCTGGCCTGACGCCAGCGTCCAAAGCGGGGTTGGAGCAGATTGCTATTTGCCGATTCCATACAAGAAAGGCTGCAAGGTCACCTTCAGCGAAAGCCCCTTCTACTATGCATTTGGCTACCGAGCTTATGCCGAAGGCACCGCAGTTACTACTTTTTCTTGGCCCGAAGTTGATCGTCTGACCACTCAACTGGCACATACCGCTAAGTTTCTCCAACAGTGGCACCCCCTTATCGTCAATTCTCCAGGAAGCAGGATGAGCTTCATTAAGCCCGGTAAGGCGATTGGAACCACACTAATACAAGGAGACTCCGCCATATCGGAGATCCAAGTTACGGTTGACAAAAATGTGGATCCTCAAGTTCTCCGATCGACTGCAATCGTAGCGATCTTTGACGGAGAAGCGAGTGTTTGGTGTCCAATAGGCGAGTTCTTTGGTTGCGGTGTTGCTCTCAAGCCTGTTTGGGACCAATTTCGCCAAGTATCGCAAGCCGGAGTTCTATCGGCCCGTTTTCCAATGCCATTCAAGCGCTCAGCCAAACTTCAGTTGGTCAATTTCGGAAAAACTCCAGTTCATGCTGGTCTCCAGGTACGAACGACCGGTTGGAATTGGAACGACGAATCAATGCACTTCCATTCAACGTGGAGAATGCAAGACCAGCTAGCGACCATTCCTCGAAGCGACTGGAACTACATCGAAGCAAAAGGAACGGGTAGGTATGTAGGAGACACTCTCACGGTAATGAGCCCTTCACCTGCCTGGTATGGCGAGGGCGATGAGCGGATCTATGTCGACGGAGAGCATTTTCCATCAACCCTGGGAACAGGTACCGAAGACTATTACGGCTATGCTTGGGGAATGGCTGAAAAGTGGTCGTCAGCCTATATGTCCATGCCCGTCCGGGATAAAAAAGGACGGGAGAATTGGTCTGGTTACACAACGACATCTCGTGTTCGAGGGCTTGACGATGTGCCTTTCCAAAAATCGCTCAAATTCGACATGGAAGTTTGGGATTGGGCGGACTGCAAGGTCGCCTATTCAGCCTCGACGTTCTGGTACGCCCGCCCGGGAGCACACAGCAATAGGTATCCCGACTATACGGGCGTGAGGAGCCCGATACCGCTCACCGATCTCTCGATTAAGGGGGCGATAGAATGCGAAGGCATGACGATCCTTCATAAGTCGCCTGATACTGAGGTCAGTTCTCAAAATGCTGGTTTGGTAAAGGGTTCATGGAGCCAAGGGGAACAGCTTTTTCTCCAAAATACAGCTCCTGGTCAATCCATCGAACTGGCATTCAATGTTGCAAAAGCGGGCAGGTATGTCGTGACGTTATATGCCACAAAAAGCAATGACTATGGCCAAGTCAAAGTGTCGATCAACGGCTCAGACGGGACAGTCCTTGATTTGTACGATCCCAAACCAATCGCATCTGGCCCGATTAACCTTGGCGAATTCCAAATGTCCTCTGGCAGAAATTCGATGAAAGTCACCACTATAGGTACAAACCCTAAAGCGACTGGATTCCGCTATTTCGTTGGCTTGGATTGTCTGGTACTCGTACCCATACGTTGACTGAAACAGCCAAACCCAACTTCAGTTTGGCTGCACACACGAACCGATTAGTAGTGCCAGTCTACGTTGCCGGCTTGTCGGGCATGAGCCTCGATATACTCTCGTCGAGGTTCTACCTTTTCCCCCATTAAGCGGCTGAACATTCTTTCGATGTCCATTTCGTAGGCAGGATCAAGCTTGACCCGAACAAGGCGTCGATTGGCAGGAGCCATCGTCGTGTCCTCTAGGTCTTCGGCATTCATTTCACCAAGACCCTTAAATCGGGTTACGGAGAAGTTCTTCTTCTTGAGGGACTTAATGATTTCGTCCCGCTCCTTATCCGACATCGCGTAATGTCTTTCGTTATTTCCAACTTTGACTACAAAGAGAGGAGGCTGCGCCAGATAAATGTTGCCCGCAGCGACGAGAGGTTTCATATACCGATAGAAGAACGTTAGGAGGAGCGTTCGGATATGCTCGCCGTCAACGTCGGCATCGGTCATGATGATGATCTTGTCGTAACGCAGTTTGGTGATATCGAAAAGAATCTCGCGCTCTCTAGCGTCCTTATCCTTCTTTTTACCGGCAGGACCATTAGTTGCTCCAACCGACATTTCGAACTCCAGTTGATCTTCTTCTTCGGATCGAAGTGAGCCTTTACCCATCGTAAGGTCAATTCCAACGCCAAGAGCTGCAATCAAGGATTTGATTTCTTCGTTATCGAGCGCCTTGTCAAGCCTGGCTCGCTCTACGTTGAGGATCTTTCCACGCAGAGGAAGAACAGCTTGGGTCATTCGGTCCCGAGCGGACTTCGCAGAGCCGCCAGCAGAGTCGCCTTCTACGAGGAATAACTCGCACTTGGAGGCATCCTTGCTGACGCAGTCGCTCAACTTGCCAGGGAGTCCGAAGCTATCCATGGCATTGCCACGTCGAATGCTTTCCGCAGCCTTTCGAGCGGCTTCACGGGCTCTCTGTGCGATCACGGCCTTGTCCATAATCCGCTTCGCAATGGACGGATTTTCGTCGAAGAACTGGTTTAAGCCATCTCCGACCAAGGAGTTCGTGAGCCCTTGAACTTCGGGTGTTACGAGCTTGACTTTGTCCTGAGAGTTGTAACTTGGATTCTCAAGCCGAAGTGAGATGACCGCAGTTAGTCCATCGGTGATGTCATCAGATGTAAAGTTGCTGTCCTTCTCTTTCAAGAAGTTCATTTTCTTGGCGTACGTGTTCACGACACGAGTTAGGGCCGTGTTGAAGCCACTGACGTGTGTTCCGCCATCGGGGTTGTGAATATTGTTGCTAAAGGCCAGGATGGTTTGGTTATATCCGTCGTGGTACTGAAGAGCCACTTCGACTTCGGTGGCATCCCGCAACCGCTTGAAGAAGATGACAGGATGAAGTGTGTCCTTGCCCTCGTTAAGGTCCTCGACCAATTGAGGGATACCTCGCTGGAAGTGGAAAACTTCGCTGTTTATTTCTTCTTGCTTATCGACCAACTCAAAACGAGTCTTGGGATTAAGATAGGCCAGTTCGCGCATTCTGGTCTTCAGAATGTGCATGTCATATTCCACTTCATTGAGGACCGTGGGATCGGCTAGCCAGTGAATGCTCGTTCCAGTATCGGTAGAAGTTCCGATGATTTGAACTTCATACTGCGGAATACCCTTTTCGTATCGTTGCTGGTAAACGTTGCCATTTCGGCGTACTGTCGCCATCAACCACTCAGACAGGGCATTCGTACAGCTGACGCCGACACCGTGAAGTCCGCCAGCAGTTTTATAACCACCGCCTCCAAACTTACCGCCTGCATGGAGTACGGTCATGACCACTTGAAGTGCGCTCACGCCCATTTTCTCGTGCATGTCGACAGGAATGCCGCGACCATTGTCGACGACTTCGAGTGAATTGTCTTCGTGACGCGTCACGAGAATATCCGTACAATAACCCGCTAAGGACTCATCAACTGAGTTGTCGAGTACTTCTTTGAACAGTTGGTGGAGGCCACGTTTTCCGTTGTCGCCAACATACATTCCTGGCCGCTTTCGAACGGCCTCAAGTCCTTCTAAGACCTGGATCTGATCGGCGTTATAATCGCCGGTGACCTTGCTCAAGATATCTTCGATGTGTTCGAGCTGATCGTCGCCTTCGGGATTGATGTTATCGGGCATAGGAATTGTGTTTTTAAAGCCTGTTTAACGCTGCAGAATGTGCGTTATAGGTTCAAATTGAACCTAGATTATACCTAATATATAGACGTCTGACGGGGCAGTTTAGGCGCGCACCTTATGCTTCAAGTGCTCAGCTGCTCTTTTAAGAAATTGTTAAGATATTCATAGTTCTACGTCAAACCAGTGTTAAGACACTACGGAGTTCTTAACAAACGTGCACAATCTCGCCGATATGCTTAATCGATCTACTGCGGTTCTCCTTGCGACCGCGAGCTTGTTTGCCATCGCCGGTAAAGCCTCCGCGGATGAGGTCAAGACCCATACTCCTATGGAAGGTTCCTTCTACGAAAAGGTCCAAACTGACCTCGTCGGTAAGTGGAAAAACGAGCTTGGGTTCAGCGCCCCTCTCGCAACTTCCGGTCCTTGGGTCGTCAAATACAATATTGCCTACGTTCAGACATTCCCCCTAAAATCCAAAGTTATCCCTAATTGGACTGCTGGTGCGACCTTGGCCTATGAGTTTCTTGGCCATCCAATCGTTCCAGGAATCTATACCAAGGTAAAGAACAACCTGCAAGGACTTTGGCAGCATGAAACTGGATTTACGGTTCGAACCAAGGTTAGCGGTTACAGCTTAGTTTTCAATGCCGGCTACCTTTTCGACTATCCTCGAGATTCCCATGCTGCTCCAAAATGGCAACTCGGACTAGCTTTCAACTATCCTTTACACAAGTAATTAGTAACTGAAACGGCCCCTGTGGAAACGGCGATCTTTGCCTAACTCGGGGGCCCCCTTTTTGCGCTACCCTTTGGAGATCCAAGGTGGCCTTTGGAATAGGTTAAGCATGTCCTTGATGCTAGGTAGGGCGCCATTTAATACGATCACGGGAACCCCCTTTAGCCGAGGGTCCAAGTTCAAGGTACGAGTAATTTCAGCTGTTGAAGGCTCCTTCAGATCCTTACTTAGTACGATCGCATCGGGCCGAATCTGACCAGAAGCTCGAACCAAGAGTTCCTTGCCACTTTGGGCAAGAATCACTGTGATTCCATGCCTGGCACCGTTGAGTTGCGCAAGGCGCGCCAAGTTCTTGTTCGTATGACAAACCAGAATCGTATGCGCTCCATTACCCTTGATTGGCCGCTCCATACCTAATCCAACGTTTGCTGCCAAGAAAGGTTGCAGAAGGATTGGGATCGTGGTTGGGACAAGCAGCCATAATTATCCTGAGATGAGCTTGTACGATTCCGTCTTGCGTCCACTGGCTTTCATGATCGATCCTGAGAAGGTTCATGAAATGGTGATGGGGATGTTGGAACGAGGCTTCATCAACGCTCCCCAGTTCTCAGATCCACGATTAGAGCAGAACCTTTTCGGAGTCAAGTTCGCGAATCCACTCGGCCTTGCCGCTGGCTTCGATAAGAACGCGAAGGTGCTCAATCATTGGCATCAGTTAGGATTTGGCTACGTGGAGGTTGGCACTGTCACCTATCACTCACAGCCGGGGAATCCCAAACCGCGAATGTTCCGTCTGCCCCAAGACAAGGCACTCATCAATCGACTTGGTTTCAACAATGAGGGTGCCCGAGCCATGGCTACTCGACTGGCGACTGCAAAATCAAAAGTCCCTGTAGGAGTCAACCTAGGTAAATCCAAAATCACCGAATTGCCTGAGGCAGCCAAGGATTATCAAGAAAGCTTTCGTCTTCTTCACAATTTTGGAGACTATTTCGTCGTCAACGTCTCTTCGCCTAACACGCCTGGACTTCGGACATTACAGGAGAAGGGCCCCCTTTTGGAAATCATTGGTGCCATTCGAGAAGTTGATTCCACTAAGCCTTTGTTCGTCAAGATTGCTCCCGACCTCGAAATCTCAGCTCTCGATGATGTGATCCAAGTCGCCCACGAAACTAAACTAACTGGATTGATCACGACAAACACAACGATCGGAAGATCGGGCATCAGTCACGATCCTGGTGAAGCCGGTGGCCTTTCAGGTGCACCCCTTTTTCAACTCGCCAATCACTTTTTGAGTCATGTTTACAAGTCATGTGACCGTAACTTAATCCTCATTGGCGTGGGGGGAATTATGTCTGGAGCTGACGTATACGAGAAAATTCGGCTAGGAGCCCATATCTGCCAAATCTACACAGGATGGATCTACGGGGGACCCCATATGATCCCAGCCGCGATGCAAGAGTTGGCATCCCTGATGAGCCGGGACGGTATCTCAAACCTAAGCGAACTTCGAGGGGCAGCCCGCCGCTAGGCGATTCCGAAGTTCCACCGATTCGCCGCCAATATGGGCCTTCACATGCTATTGGCCCAAACCGTCTGACCCGCTCGATGCGGGTCGGAGAATTCACGTTTGATGTTGCCTACTTAAACGGCGGGATGAGCATTAGCGATCAATAGATCACTTTGTTGAGCGGATATTCCACAAGGCCGGTGGCACCTGCTCGCTTAAGCGCAGGAATTAGCTCTCTCACTTCCATTTCGCTCAAGATCACTTCGGCGGCCAGCCAGTTCGGATCGGTCAGGGTACTTAGCGTTGGATTCTTAAGCGAAGGTAACAAGGCGAGAATTTCGTCCTGCTTGTCTCGCGGCATGTTCATCTTTAAGCCGACCAGTTTAGTGGCGTTCATTGCGCCAGTTAGAAGAATTTGTAACGACTCAATTTTGGTGCGCTTCCAATCGCAGTTCATTGCTGCATCGCTAGCGACAAATCGAGTGGTTGAAGTGAGCAACGTGTCAACAATTCTCAGGTTGTGGGCGCGCAAGCTATTGCCCGTCTCAGTGTTGACAACAATTGCCTCAACAAGCGTCGGGACCTTCACTTCATCTGCTCCCCAAGAGAATTCGACGAGGGCTTTCACGCCATGCTCGTCCAGAAAGCGTTGGGTGAGACGAACATATTCCGTAGCAATTCGCTGACCTTCTAGGTCTTCTACCTTCTGCACGGGGCTATCGTTGTGAACTGCCAAAACAACGCGAATGGGATTGCTCGTAAGCTTGGAATACCGTAGTTCACAAATCTCATGGACCTTGGCTCCCGAGTCAGCGATCCAGTCCTTGCCAGTTAGTCCAGCATCAATTACGCCCTGCTCGATGTACATGGGAATCTCTTGCGGGCGCAGCAGAATGGGTTCGATCGTGTCATCGTCCACAACCGGTTGATAGGATCTCGATGACACCTTGAATGAGTATCCTGCCTTTGCAAATAGCGAGAAAGTGGCCTCCTGGAGGCTGCCCTTGGGCAAACCCAACTTCAGTTTCATGCCTGAGAGTTTACTTGAGGTTCGTAATGCGCCTAAATCTACCTAACCCTATACACCTAATTTAGACAATAGATTTGAAATGTGATTGAGATTCCAGATCCCTTTTATTCATCGGATGAACACCAGAGGGCTGAATCTACAGCCGCAGGATCAGTGTCGCAAGAACTTGAAACCGAGATTGTTTCATACTCTAGGGAGATGATCGGTCCAACGGACGACTTACGTATACGGGCAGTGCGCCCACTTTTACCTCCGGCAATTCTCGTTGAGGAAATCCCTTTGACAGACAAGGCCGCTGATTTGGTCAGTACTTCACGCCGAACAATCGCTCGAAGCATCGTTGAAACGGGCACAAGGCTTGTCGTCGTTGTGGGACCATGCTCGATTCACGATACGAAAGCGGCTCTGGACTATGCCGAGCAAATCAAGCCGATTATGGATCGGTATTCGGACCAACTGCTCTTCGTTATGCGCGCGTACTTCGAGAAGCCGCGAACTACCGTCGGCTGGAAGGGACTGATCAATGACCCAAAACTTGACGGATCTTTTCGGATCAACGAGGGACTACGAGTCGCTCGCCGACTCTTGGCAGAACTTGCCGAAATGGGAATTCCTGCGGGGACCGAATTTCTGGACACAACAGTTCCTCAGCACATTGCAGATCTAGTGTCTTGGGGGGCGATTGGCGCACGTACGAGTGAGAGTCAAACCCATCGCGAACTCGCATCAGGCTTGAGTATGCCAGTTGGGTTCAAGAATGCGACCGATGGAAGCATTCGCACGGCTGTAGATGCTGTTCTTGCCGCTAAAGAACCTCATTGGTTTCCCGGCACTTCCAAGCAAGGCGTCTCGGCTATTCTTCAAACAACCGGAAACGACACCTGTCATATCATCCTTAGGGGCGGTTCGAGAACTGGACCCAATTACGACCAGAAGCACGTCGGTGAAGCTTCAGAAATGCTTGTCAAAGAGAGCCTGCCTCGTCGTCTGATGGTTGACCTAAGCCATGGCAACAGTCGCAAGGATCACCTTAGACAAATTGAAGTTGGCGAAGACGTAGCCACTCAGATTGCACAAGGATCCTCCATTTTTGGAGTTATGATCGAAAGCAACATCGTTGAAGGGCGCCAGGACTACAGTTCTGAAGCTACCTATGGCCAGAGCGTGACCGACGCCTGCATATCGATCGATCAGACGGAGGGCGTCCTGGAGAAGCTAGCCGAATCGGTGGAGAAAAACCGCAGAGAATCGCTAGCGGGTAAGTAAGGCCATTGCTTCGGACAAGGTGATTCCAGTAATCGCAAGCACCTTGTCTCGACTTGTATGCCCTCGCCGGACGCTTACAGCTGAATTGGATTTCCTCAAGGCCTTAGCGAGGGTAGAACAAACGGCATCGTTGGCTTGACCATCGGTTGGCGAAGCCGTTACCCAGATCTTAATCTTTTCATCGACAATCTCGATCTTGTTCTGGCTGCTTCGAGGCGTAACCCTTACCGAGATCTCGCAATTAGGTTCCAACACCAGACACGTTTCCTTCGACAACACTCAACATAGGGACAGCAAGGTCCCGCTGATAGCGAGCCAGGAGTAATCGAAAATCATCTTCAAATCTCTTCCTTTCCGATCTTAAGTTTTCGATATCGCGGCGCATGTTGCCAAGTTCTGCTTGAATGGCCAATCGCTCCGCCATGGCCGACTGACGCGCTGCTTCGAGGATGACATCAGCATGCTGGTGGGCAGAAGACCTAGTTTCGTCGGCTGCCCTTTGCGCAAGCAAAAGGGCATCTTTGAGGGTGTTCTCCTCGAGTTTCGTACGTTCAAGGTCGCGCCATTGGCGCTCCACTTGTTCACGCAACAAAGCATTCTCAGCTAAAAGTGCCTGCAGTGACTCTGCTGCACCCATAAGTAGGGAGTCAACTTTTCCCTTTTCATAGCCGCGGAAGCTATTCCTAAGCTTCACACGCTCTAAATCGATTGGCATTATGCGATCCATCGCTTAACCTCCTGTCTCTATTGTAAGATAAGACGCCGACGAAACCTCCTGGTTTCGTCACTAATCTTAAATTGGGCCGTCTGCTAAGTCTTTACTAACTAGCGCCAAGTTTCCGTTCGATTCGCTTAAGGTTTACCTTGGCAGTCAAATCCGTCGGGTGCAGGGCAATATATGCCAGCCAGACACGCTTTGCATCGTTTAGTTTATTAAGCTTTTCGTAGCAATGCGCAAGAATCCGATACACATTAGGATGTGGGTGGCGAGAAAGGGTGGACTCCAGTATGGGAGGGACCTTGGCATAGTCCTTTTTATTGTAGTAATACTGCCCGATGGGTAACGCTGCATCGACGTCTTGAGGATTATTCTTGAGATAAGTCCGGTAAGTGGCCATCGCTCGATCCCAGTCTTCCACGTTCTCGAACATCCAACCTAAATTGGTGACAGCCTCGTAATCGTGAGGAGCATAATTGGCCTCAAAGGAAAGCGTCTGAATCGCCTTTGGGAAGTCCCCATCGTCAAACCATACATCAATCTGTCGAGTGACTCGATCGTCTACTGCTTCCCAAATCGCATCAACTCGTTGCTTGGATGGTTTTTGGCCCCCAAAGGCAGTGGCGCCTAAAACCGACAATATCGCGATACATCCTATCGATCTAATTTTCAAATCCTCTCCAACTCGTCGCCGAGTATTTCTTGAACAAGTCCAGGATTGGCCCGTCCCCCGCTTTGTTTCATGATTTGTCCCACCAAGAAACCTTTTACGCCGCTATTACCAGCCTTGTACTTTGCGACGATATCCGGGTTTTCTACAAGGACTTTTTGGACCACTTTAGAAATTTCGTCTAAATCTGTGATCTGAGTGGCACCTTTGTCTTTAGTAATCTCACTTGGAAGTCGGCCGCTCCTGAAACTTTCAGCAAAGATCTCCTTCGCCATCTTGCCGTTAATCTCCCCACTAGACACGAGCTGCGTGAGATCAACCAAGTGATTTGGTGAGATCTTGGATTCACTGGCATGGATGCCTTGATCATGAAGGTGCTTGGCAAAATCACCTGTCATCCAATTGCAGACGCCTTTGGGATCTCCGCCTAAATTTATTGCGCTCTCGAAAAACTGCGACCATTCTCGATCTGCAATGAGTACGCCTGCATCGTAAGGACTCAATCCAAGTACATTTTGGTATCTCAGACTTTTTGCTAAGGGCAGTTCTGGCAAGGTCGCGCCTAAACCTTGAATCATTGATTCGTCAAAAACCATCGGCGCCAGATCTGGGTCGGGGAAGTATCGGTAATCGTTCTCTTCCTCCTTCAAACGCATTAAGTAGCTAGATTCTTTCTGTTCATTCCAGCCTCGTGTCTCTTGCAGGACCTTGCCGCCCGTTTCAAGTACAGCAATCTGCCTACGAACTTCGAAGGCAACACCCAACTGAACGCTCCGGAACGAGTTTAGATTCTTGAGCTCAGTCTTGGTACCAAAAACTTCAGATCCCTCCAGCCGAACACTGATATTGGGCTCACATCGTAGAGAACCCTCTTCCATCTTCCCATCACACACACCCAGATAAATCAGGATCTGGCGCAACTGCGTGAGATACTCTTTTGCTTCAACCGGATTACAGATATCGGGAGGAAAATCCGTGACAATCTCCATGAGTGGGGTGCCAGCACGGTTGTAGTCCACACCGCTTCCACCATTGGGAAGATGCATCAACTTGCCCGTATCTTCTTCCAAGTGAACTCGACGAATATTGATACGCTTCGTGCCCCCACTTTCTGTTGGGATTTCAAGGTAGCCGTTGTATCCCAAAGGATTTGTTTCCCCGTATTGGCTCACTTGGTACCCCTTCGGAAGATCGGGGTAGAAATAATTCTTTCGATGAAAGATGCTCTTCATTGCGATCTGGCAATTCAATGCCAATGCCGTTTTGAGCACCATTTCTATTGCGGCACGGTTTGGAACAGGAAGCGTTCCAGGTAATCCCAAACAGATTGGGCATACGCGAGTGTTGGGTTCTCCACCAAACGCAACCGGGCATCGGCAAAACATTTTGGATTTCGTCGCCAACTCAGCGTGAACTTCCATACCGACGCTTGGAATAAAGTTAGGCATTCGTGAAAACGAAGTCTACCAAATGCAGCCACATCTCCTGGACAGCGAAAGACCATACACAAGAGGTGCAACGATGTCACGATTTAGGCAGTATTGGAACAGGTTGTGAGATTTGAGTCGGTGAACTTCACTAAACTATCGGTCATGCGAAAAGCCCTAATCGTCATGATCATGCTCCCATGCCTTGTCGCAGTTGGTTGCGGCAAGAAGAACACCGATATTGTTGGCAAATGGAGTGGATCCTTGAAGCTATCTGAGAAGGATCAGAAGAACCCGGCCCTTACGGAGAATGCCAAGAAGATGGGCAAGTCCTCCATTGAGTTCAAGGCGGATCACACATTCACGCTGACACCTATCGAGGGCACGTGGACTCTAGATAAAACTAACGTTTCACTCGTCGCTACGAAAATCAGTGGTCAAACCATAGCGCAGTTGAAAGAGAAATACGGATCTATGCCAGGTTCTACTGAAGTGCTCAAGGAATTGGACAAACCGATGAAGATGAAGATGAATGAGGAAGGCACCAGCCTAACCTTGGAAAGTCAAAACAAGATGTCGACCAGTTCGCTTGTATTTACTCGCGACACCGGCGAATCGAAATAAGGAAACGTCAATAATGAATAAGCTCAGCCTGATCTGCACTGGAATCCTAGTCGCGGCAATAGTAGTTGGTTGTAAGAACAAGGAAGACCAAGTGGTCGGCAAATGGAATGGGCCGGGCGGCACCTCCGTAACGATCAACAAGGATAAGACGTTCACTCAAGCCGGCATGGTAGCCGCATCTGGGAAATGGACGTTCTCTGGAAGCAAAGTCACTCTTAAGACGGAAACTCTCGCGGGTCAACCAGCGGATAATGTCATTCAGATTGCTTCAAAAAGCTTGAAGCCAGACGATATAAAGAAGCTGAAAGAAATGATTGCAGGCACTGACTTGACGTTGAGCGACGACGGAAAATCTTTAGCGCAAAAGGCGCCAAACGGTACCACCGTCACACTGACAAAAGAAGAATCCAAGTAACCCACGGTCCGAATGAGATCATTTACTGACTCTTGCTCAGACTAATGAAAATGAGGTAGGTAAATAAGGTTACGATCAGTAGATTGAAAATAAAGCCGATCCAGCCGCAGCCGATTCCTACAACTGCATGCGTCTTGCCCGGCAGCTTAGGATCGGCTTTGACCGCCCTCAACGCTCGTCTCCCCGCCAAGAATGCAATAGGACCTATAATCAATCCGAAAAGTGGAGCAATCGAAAACAAGCCCAAGTAATAGGCTTTTAAAGAGTCAACATTTTTCGTGGGAATCAGAGTGTCAACAAAGCTGTTAGACGACGATTGAGCAAACATCGGCGGTGGAGCCATGTTCGATGGCGGATGTACCGGTGGTGCTTTCGGGTCTTCGTCGTTCATGACTACCCTAGATTAATCGTTCAGGTGCCTGAATCACAAGTCTCTCAAGAATAGCCACAGCTATTGCGTTACTGCGCTCGTGAGAGATACTGATATTGAGGCGAAAGCGGCCTGGATCAAAGTGCTTTGGCGCTACTTTTGCTTTTGGTTGACCCGTCTCATCCGATAGGATCTCAACGTCATGCCAGCTTAGGCTTAGGCCCACCGCTTTAGCGATAGCTTCCTTAGCAGCCCATCTCCCTGCCACGCGAACCACAGTTGTGCAAATCTCGCGTTCGTTCGGAGTTAGGATTCGCTCAAGGAATCGGGGATTCCTCATCGCGTCCTCAATTCGCGCGATCTCAACGATGTCAACGCCTAAACCTACAATCATGAATTCGCTTCCTGAAGCATCTCTGCTAGATCGACGAGTCGAATCTCATCATTTGGTCTAAGTTGTTTGATACTATCGCCCAGCATGATGCGGCAAAACGGGCAACCTACGGCAACTGTTGTTGCGCCCGTTGCCAGAAGTTCCTCGGCCCGGCGATTCGATGGTCGCTGATTAGGAGGTTCTTCCATCCACATTCTTCCCCCACCAGCGCCACAACAAAGGGTCTTGGCTCGCTTATGCTCCGGTTCAACGACTTCCTGGGAAACTAGCTCTCGCGGTGCGTCACTTTCGTCGTTTACCCGGCCCAAGTAACAAGGATCGTGGAAGGTCACGCTTCCTCTTTCCGGCTTAGCAGCTACAAGGTCCCCCTTTGATACCAGTTGCTGGAGCAATTGCGTATGGTGGAAAACCTCAAGTTGGGGCCCAAAATCACCATATTCGTTCTTCAATGAGTTGAGGCAATGAGGACAGGCTGTGACAACTTTCGTCACTTTGTACTTCTCGAAGATGGAAACGTTTTGCTGTGCCTTCTCTTGAAAGAGAAATTCTTCACCCATTCGCCTGGCCGGATCGCCCGTACAAGCTTCTTCCTTTCCTAAGCAGGCAAACTTGACGCCAGCCTTCTTAAGAAGTCCGGCAACTGCTTTCGTTGTCTTGACCGCACCGGGATCTGTAGCTCCGGCACATCCAACCCAGAAAAGGTATTCGAAGGCTTCACCATCTCGACAGAGTGGGACGTCAAGCCCCTTCATCCAATCTTCTCGGGTATTGGCGTTTTGGCCCCAGGCATTGCTTGTACTCGCTGTCTGCCTTAGCATCGTGGCGGCAGAACCGCTCAATTGACCTTCACTAACGAGGTTTCGACGAACGTCGACGATGAGGTCCACATGACGAATGAGCACTGGACACGCTTCGACACATGCGTTGCAGGTCGTACAAGCCCAAAGAGCTTCTTGGCTAATAGCAGTCGCTACGTCTTCGCCCGACTCCATCGCCGTGCGAATATCCTGTACAACCTGCTTGGGGTTGAGCACCTTGCCGACATTCCATGCGGGGCACACTTCCGTGCAACGTCCACATTCCATGCATGCGTCCGTGGACATCAGGTGCCACCGGGAAAAATCTTTGGCTAACTTTACACCAATCTGTTCGGTCTGCTCGACCTCTTCCATGGTGACTGTCCGCAGTTTGCCCATGGCAACATCCGGCTTTCCGGAGGTACTCAAGATCGCCATAATGATATGCCGGATGCGCAACCTTGGAAGAACGCAAAAGAAGGCAAAGACCCAAACCATGTGGAACCACCACACTGCTTTATAAGCGAGCGGGCTAAATGGACCCTCAACCTGTGAGAGCAAGTGTCCAACTGGAGCAGACCAATCGAAATCCTGGGGGTCTGCGGACATTCGGGCAGCTTCGAGCCAATAACCCGTTGCGCCCATAACGAACAGGAGCCCTAGGGCTTGATAATCGCTAATCGTGTGGCTCATTGGCCAACGTCGGCGGTGAATGAGTTGCTTGGGGTCATCCACCATGGCCGGACCAAGCTCAGCTTTCGAATTGATGTACCGTCGAACGAAAGCCCAAGCCACTCCAATGAGGAATACCACACCCATGATGTCCACGACCATCTCATAGGCGAGGTAGTAGTTTCCTCGATGGAATTTGACTGGAGAGTAAGTGTTGATTGCGATTAGGGTCGTTGCGATGAATAGCGTTAAGAACCCGTAAAAGATCATCAGGTGCATTGGCGCCCCAGATGTCGGTCGAGAACTTCGTACCTTCCTCTGCCCGAGGATATAGACGGAAATATTCCTAATCCAATGCTTCATCCCGTCTCGAGTAGGTATCCAATAAGCCCTTCCCTCTCGGGTCTCATACCAATCAACGGGCTTTCCTTGCTGCCAGAGCTTGATGCGTACGATGACTTGTTGCGCCATGAAATAGAGGCACGAAAAGACAATGATGTAAAACAGGGCCTTTTCTGGCCAAGAAAAGAAGAGGAACTCCTCGCGGGTAGGTTCTGGGCGTCTCATTGGCAGGTCTCGTGATGCAGGTTTCGCCACGCACTACGCTGCGATTAGACCAGCAACGTTGCAGGCTCGGTGAAGTCTACACGGAAGGGACTCGGAATCTCTCTCCTAGAGGTCGGATAGAAAGTGAGACGTCAATTCAGCAAAGGAGTCAAACCTAAGATCGGGATCACTGCATTGCTGGAATCCATAGGAAACAAATGCGAAGGGCACACAACAATTTTGGGCGGCAACCTGGTCACCGTTCGTGTCTCCAACCATTACAGGTGACTGAAGTCCGTTCCTCTCGATGACGCGACGTAGGTTTTCCGATTTGGGATGTCCGGTATTGCCCCAGCACTCGAAATCCTCGAATTGAGCACTCAGCCCAGACCATTTCAGAAACGTCTCAATGTAACCCGACTGGCAATTGCTTACGATAAACAATCGATATTTCGAATTAAGAGCTTTCAGACCTTGGTCAACTCCCTCATAGAGTTCTCCTCCCAACTTCTCAATAACAGCACTATCTTCCGTCATTGTTTCCGTCACCAACGTCAGAATTTGATGTTCCGGAAGGTCGCGAAAGGTCAATCGAATGCATTCCTCATGCGGCAAGCCGGTGACCCGGCTCACATCGTCGGCATGGATCTCTCGAAAGGGAATTCCGCACCTTTGAAGGACATTGTTCCAAGCTACAGCACATGCCGGGCACGTATTCCAGAGCGTTCCATCCAGGTCAAATACGATCGAATCTACCTTCATGCGGTAACCAGTATGGCCTTTTTATGGATGAGCCACCTTTGGAAACCATTTGTCCAAGAACTTCCCCAATCGGTCAGGCCTAACGCTCGAAACGTCAATGGCTACCGAATGTCCGTCTCTCAGTCGCCATCCGAGGTCGCGAATCGCGATATCACTCGAATCTTCGGCCAGTGTATAAATCGGCATGGCGTTGCGCTTGGGTGGCTGCCTATCCGTCGGATCAAAAGTTGGAAGCTCCGAGCCAGGAGTCCAAGGAACGACAAACAAATTCATTTCTGGCGCCATGTGGACGGGCAGAAAGCGGCCCATGATCTGTATGGGAACAGTCAAGTCCGTAAACCTCTGAACAAAAGATTGAGTTGAAGCTAGATTCTGCTGCGCGCGGTATTCTCTCCACTCTCTTTCCATTTCTCGCATGTCCTGAAATGGATGAGGCCCGCTCTGCTTATTGACGTAGTCGTAATCGGGAAAGAAAGGCTGATCGATCTCAAAGCCAAGGTCATAATCTTCGCGTATATCGATGGGATCCATGCCGTGGGCTCTCAAGAATGAAAGTCTTGCAGCGTCGGAATATCCGAATGGGTTGAGTATCGTCAGCCATCGTTCGTAACCACCAATATTCGTTCGAGTATCGGTCTTTTCATATCCTATGGGTGCAGTGTCCAGCAAAACAAGACCAGAAAGTCCGGTTGTATGAGCTAGCCCCTTGAGCACGTCCCATATTCGATCTACTCCATCAGATAGGGGATGAACCAGGTCATAAAGTTTTGGAGGACCTATTCCACCTCTATCCGCAATCTCAACATGCTTAACCCAATCCGGTTCGTTGCTCCTGCGAATGGCAAGTTGTGATCCAGAATCACCAAGTATGTCGCGATCAAGGTCCGCGGGCTTAGTATGCTCGGTTGCTGCCCACGGTCGAACTACGAGGTGAACAGGTACTCCATATTTGAGAATCTCGGCAAGGGCCTCTTGGTGATGGGTTTCAATCCAGACTTCAGAGAGCCCGTGAGAAATAGCCTGCTCTCCCGCACTTCTGGCTTCATTAGCCGTTTCAGCCCTTACAACCAGAGGATATTTGCCGCTGGGATTGAGTTTGAATGTCTCGACCTTGACAGTTTCGTCTCGCTTTGGAAAACTCGGAGGAACGAACATGCCGTGCTCACCAAGATTCGAAGATTCGGATCGGAGAGTTTTGCCATTCGGTAGAACGAACGCGAATTGAATTTGGGAATGCAGACCAACGCGATCTACCATAAACGCTTGAGTGGGATATTGAGAAACATAACGACTCAAGGTATCGCGTATTTCGGGGGTCAAATCGCTGGAAGGTACTTTGTCATCTTCGAATTTGTCGTCCACCTTTTCTAGATCTGCCCTCATCCTGTCGTTTGGCTTGTTGGGATTGTCGGTATCGAAGTCGAGCTTAGATAGTGCTCCAGACTGGACGACTTGCTTGCGCCACATGTCCTTTCTGGCCTCCATCTGCTTATCGGCATTGCCCTTCCAAGCTGCAAACCGAAGTTTACGGGCTCCCATTCCAACTAGATCGCATGTCAGCACGAAAGCCGAACCCACCTTGCGATAGGTACCGGATACTCCCATCGCTACCGCTTTAAGCAGATCAGACGCAATCCCGGTCTTTCCAAAATAAGCGACAGGGAGATAGCCCACTCGAACGTCCGCATGGATCTCGACTCCAGTGCTTCTACTTATCCGGGAAAGGAGTTCATCAAGCTTCATATTGCCTGTCGTATCGATTTCGACGGCTAGTGTCGGCAAGTCGTAGTTCAATTGGGAAGGCTTAAGGCGGTTGGTGACGAGTTGCCTTGGTGTAGTGCCAAACGACGTGCCCGAATCGTTAGCATCCCTAATTGATTTAGTCGATCCTGCTCTGCCTGCCATCGAATCGATGGACATCGGTGAATAGCCGTTCGGATTGTTCTGCGTACTCAAGTGCAGAATCAGGCCGTACTGAATCTTGAGCTTAACTTGGTCCATTTGATTAGCCGGTACCTCGCCCTTCTCAAGTTCCCTACCGTAAGTGTTCCTACCATCTGATTCTAAGGTCTTCCAAAGAAGCCGCTCAGGCAGAAGCGACTTCATCACTTTGACCTGTTCACCTTGGAGGTCGTGTAACCCGATTCCGGTCTTTGTGGCCGTCTGGACCTGTTGAGTGGTCATCGTAGAGAGCAGGTAGAGAACCTTGGCGTCTCGAGTCAGGCCGTCGTACATATTCGGCTCTTTGAAGCTGTCGTCGATGAGGGTCATGTCCATCGGGACCACAGCCGACAAATGGCCAATAGTTACGAGTTTCCGATCATAGTCCACCAGATTCGTGCCTTGGTGTTTGGCCAGGGTACGTTCAGGATTTACGGTTAAGAGCCCGCCCTTTTTGCTTGCATCCCAATTTAGGCTAGCGATGAATTGATTGAGGTCTCGATGTGTCGAAGATTGCGAAAGGCATAAGCCCAAACACAAGGCACAGATGCTAGTGTTCATCATTTGCTATCGTCCTGCTGAAAGACGCTACACAAGAATCGATCGTTCGTGCAAGCTATCGGCCGGACCGTTTCTGAAGCACCTTTTCAGTCAACATGCCTCGAATGCCACTTTCATCCTTCACAAGCCAGTCATAGACGTCTGCTTTTCGCACCGTAACGGAATCCCCTTTGTTTAACCCGCGTACTGCGATAGGTTGCTGATCGAGGGTTCCTGTGAAGACTTCGTTCTTGAAACTTGGAGAACGAACCCAAAGGTATTCCAGACCTCCAGTCGCTTTAAAGGCACCTTTGATAGCAAATCCTTCACCAGGCTTAGGAGACTGAAGTTCCTGAATGAAGGCTGGAAGTCCTTTTAATGCTTCTTTGCTGGCGGCTTGAAGTTCGGGATCGGCGTGGGCGATACGAGTGACGTCCTTGGGTTGCCCCCCCGTTGTTTGGATAATGATCCAGGCGACGGCCAACACCATAATCACTCCACCGACTACGAATGCGCGGGAGGCTGGTTTTTGTTTACCGATCATGACTTTAGACTCCAAACTCGGCCCAACTCGAAGGTGTTTCCCAAACCCGCACGCGCTCTAGTTTTACTTTCCCAGGAAGGATCTTGTATTGACCGTGGCAAAAACCGTCGGTTAAGACCTGATGCGCGAAGTCGAAAATGTCCTTTGCCAGCACTTCAGTTGTTGGCTCCTGATTATCGAAAACGACAACGGAGTCCTCTGGATAGAGTGCCTGCATCGCAGGCAGAAGTGGATCCTTAGAATTCACCGCCATCGAATGATCGTAACGCTCAATATAGTCAGTAAGCGCCAACCTAAGCGCCTTGAAGTCGACGAGCATCCCATTTTCATCCAAAGAATCGCCTGCGACCACTACCTCGATGTTGCGCGTATGACCATGTGGATACTTGCACCTTTCAGGATGCTTGCTCAACATGTGTCCGCTCTCGACGGTGAACGTCTTGCAGACGCGATAGGTTGCCATTCAATGAGTTTACTTGGCGAACCCGTTTTCGTCAGTTGACAGGTCCTCAGCCGGTTATTGTTTTGACGGAACACATGACTGGAGGCTAGTCGGCCCTACTCAGCTTGTTTCTTAAGAACTAGATCTCCGTCAGATTTGAAGTCCTTCTTCGCTGAGATGGACTTTCCATCGGGGCTGATGACAAACGTCTCGTGATTCTTTCCATCGTCACTGTCAGTCTTGACCTCGTTGCCATTAATTCGATAGCTGCCCTCTTGGCTCGCCATAAGGACAGTGAGCTTGTATCGACCTTTATCATTGAACTCGTAGGTCATCGGCCCGACTACGCCCGAAATAAAGCTCTTGAAACCATCTGCAATGTTGTCGGCATGATCCTTGTGATCAATTTCGCCCTTCCAAGTACCCACGATATTTTGCTGTGAAGAGGAGCATCCTACAAGGAGCGCTCCAACCATGATGCATAACGAGAGCTTTTTGAACATAAAACTTGTACGCATAAGATTAGTCCGAGGTTGTGGGTAAAGCTCTTTCCGTCCATCCAGTCCAGCCTTCTTTCATGCTGAGCACATTTTTGAAACCCATGTCCTGAAGTGTCTTCGCCGCAAGAGCACTACGGTGCCCACCACCGCAGTAGCAGACCAAATTCTGATTTCGGTCAGCTAGCCTTTCATCTCTCTTATAGTGCTCTAGGTCTGCCCTTACTTCTAAAAATCCGCGCGGAAAATTCAGTGCGCCGATGAGGTGACCCGCCGCAAATTCGTCTGGCTCACGGACATCCATTATCAAATAATCGCCACCAGCTTGAAGCCCCAGAACCTCTTCAGGAGTCACTTCCTTCACTTGCTCCAAAGCAGTCGTCACAAAGTCGTGCAGGGATTTAGCCACGCTCAAAGTTTGGCAGATTGAAACAACTCTAACTTCAAAGAAGGCTCCGCTCTTTCACGTGAAAGTAATAGCTGACCAGGTTTGCGGCAAGATCCTGAGGTTCCGAATCTAGGTTATGAATTCCGGCGGCGCCAACAATGTGCGTTGCAGCCCGTCGATTTTCCATGAGCAGGTTTGCGGCCGCTTTTCGGTACATATCTTGAACATTTTGGACGGACGAATACAAAACTTCATCGACCCGCGGATCAAGTACTCGGCAGATAAGGGTTAGGTGCCTTCGGGCTAGAGAGCCGAATGCCACAGCTAAATCTTTGGCCCGATCTTCGTCTTCGTAATCCGTAAAATTCACGAGGAGCGATCGTCGTTTCCACCGCGTTGCTAGGTAAGCAAATGCAGTGACAGGATCGGACTCGACAGGTTCCGAAACCAGGTCATGAATCGCCTCAATAATGATTCCTACTTGACTCCGACCTTTTCTCGGCGGAATGTAGCGCCGAACCGTATCTGCGTATACGAGAAGCCCGACAAAATCTCCCGCCAGGGCAGCGGCGTTTGTCAGCATCAACAAGGCATCGAGCACATGGTCAAGCTTTCGAACACCCTCGACTTCCGCAAGCATGTGCCGGCCTATGTCAATGCAGACGATGACGCATTGGTTTCGTTCTTGTTCGAACTGCCTAACGACAAGCTTGCCCCGCCTCGCCGAGGCCTTCCAGTCGACCTTTCGATAGTCATCACCTTCCGTGTAGTCACGTAGCGATTCGAAGTCTGTTCCAAGTCCGCGCATGCGGGATTTGCGAATCCCCATTTCTTTGAGTCGGCCTTGCTGCTTGAGGAGATCAAATTCCCTTAGAGCTAACACATTCGGATACACCCTAACGGGCTGCTGTGTGGGTAGAAATACTTGTTTGTCTGCCAATCCAAGGGGACACGCGATCCGAAGAAACGTTCCTCGAAACGTTTCTGAGCCTCGTTCAAGTGGGGTTACAAAATAGGTCAGCTCGATCGGACGTTGGACGGGAATGTCCACAAAGAATTCTTTACGTGTCGCTTCAAAGAAAGGCGGGGGTTCGTCGCGCAGTAAACACTTGATATTCTGGACGCCATCATTTTCGATTTCCAACGTGATTTTGTTGGAAGCGCGAACGGAGAGTACGGAATCAAAACGCCTCTTTAGAGTGAGTCGTGAAGTCGAGGGTGCCAAGAATGTAGAACCATACGCAATGGCTACAATGAGCACATCGTACACGACGGCAAGGACAGGGCTTCCGAGCGCAGTAGCGACTGCCGCAAGCGGAATGCCCACGGCGACCAATATCCAGAATCTTTTGGTAGGTACCATCCGTGTTCCCTCGCAGGTAGCATCCTTTGGTGGATCAAGATCTCACGATCCTTAGCCCAGAAAAGACGATCATAACTTACCGGCTCGCGGGCCTGGGAAGTCGTATCGGCGCACATATTGTCGATGTAATTATTGTCGGCATAGTTCTCTTGGCGTTGCAGGTAGTGGTTGGAGCTATTGGAGCGATCGTCGATCCCAACCTAGCCACCGGCATCGTTTTGTTCATGTCTTTCATCTTGCCGTTTGCTTATTTCATCCTGTCAGAAGGACTTTGGAATGGTCAAACAGTGGGCAAAAAGGCCTTTGGAATTCGAGTCAGACTCGCCGATGGAACTCCTGTAAACTTTGTTGCTGCACTTGGTCGCAACCTCATGCGGCCCGCAGACATGATTCCTGGTCCCTATTTCATTGGCTTTTTAGCGATCTTCACAAACCCACGATCTCAACGACTTGGAGATATCATCGCGAACACGGTGGTGTGCTATGAAAAACGTCCTCCGGCGACGTTTAGTGCCGCACCACACTTGGTTGGACTTCATCCACTAGAAGGACATGTAGGAGACTTGAGGGGTATGACAACGGAGGAGTACTTCGCACTGCGACGCTTTTGCGATCGCTTTCCTGAGCTCTCCCCCACCACCCAGAGTCGAATGCTGACTGAGCTGTGGGTCCCCATTGCACAGAGAAGAGATGTTCCGTCGTTGCCAAACGTCCATCCGATCTACCTGGCTGAAGCAGTCGTAATGAAGTATGGGAGACAGCATGGACTCCTGTAGATCATTTGTTCAGATAAAGGTACAACCTATTGGGGAAGGGTTGGGGAAATCAGTGGAAGAGTGTAGGTGTGTTAAGAACTCCCCTTACAAACTTATACTTTCGAAACGTTATCCACAGAGTTTTCCACTTGGGCTCTGTATAGGTTTTGTCTCGAATCAGGTTCTATTTGAGGCAAAACTCAAATTAGAAATGACACCGAGTTGAGGTTTTCCACATTATCTTTCGCCTTAACAGTAACGGTAAGTTCAAATGATAAAGGAAGAAATTATAAATACAGATGGGAAAAGCCTGGACTCCAAGCTACGCCTGTCGGTTTCTTCCATCCACTTGGACGCATTTCGAAACTATGAGCTAGAGACTGTTCACCTGTCTCCAGGGTTCAATGTTTTGGCAGGAAAAAATGCGCAAGGCAAGACCAACTTCCTTGAATCCATTTACTTACTTTCGACAACTCGACTCTTAAGAGGACACCGGGATGCTGAAGCGATTCTCCAAGGCTATTCAAAGGCGATGGTGGCTGCCGAGCTCAATGAGAGTGAAACGAGGTTATCCGTCATGCTCGAAGCTGGGATTAGGAAGCGAGCGGCCATCAATGGACTGTCCCTACCTCGTGCGGCTGATTTGATTGGTAGGTTGCCTTGTGTCTGCGTGAGTTCACTGGATATGGCGATTGTTCGAGGTGAACCTTCCGACCGCCGACTTTTTTTGGATCTGGAGCTCAGCGCGCTCTATCCAGCCTACTTGCGGCACTTAACCCATTACAAACGCGCCCTAGAGCAACGGAACGCCCTTCTAAGGGATTCCAGAGAGTGGATGCAGCCGGCAAATATCTTCGAGCCTTGGGAAGAGCAGCTTTCGAACCACGGATCTGCCATTCGAGAAGCCCGCGAGTCGTTTATCGATCGGTTGTCGCCCCTTTCATGCGATTCCCATGCACAGATTGGATGCGGTGAACAGATCAAGCTCTCGATCGAGCAAAAAGATCCTGCACGAACGTCCGAGGAGCTTGCGAGAACCCTTGCAGGTACCAGGGCACAAGATGTTGCCCGTGGAGGAACGAGCGCTGGTCCTCATCGAGATGACCTTGGTATAGAAGTTGGGGGCAAAGATGGAAGGATGTACGGATCTCAGGGCCAACAACGAACGGCGGTAATCTCCATGAAGATGGCAACCCTTGAGATTGCGCAACAAGAACTTGGGTTGCCTCCCCTACTTTTGCTCGACGACATTCTTTCCGATTTGGACGAGGAAAGAAGAGCCTTACTTGTTGAGACCGTTCTTGAAAAGGCAGGTCAAGCGGTCCTTACTTGTACAGAAGCATCTGCTGCTGGGGCTAAAATTCTCGAGTCTGCAAAGGTGTTTGATGTGCAATCAGGCAAGGTAAGCGAAGCATGAGAAAGGTCCACGATTTACTTCGCGTAGCCCTTGGTAATGATGAAGTTCTCCGGGCTGCCCGAGCTCAGGCAGCCTTGCGACGTTGGTCCGAAGTTGTGGGACCGATGCTTGCCGAGAGGTCCCATCCTGACCGATATGGACGAGGCACGGTTTGGGTTGCAGTTCAGGGCTCAGCCTGGGCTCAAGAACTGCGCATGATGAAGGATAGAATCCTGACAAGATTGGATGAAGTTGCCGGAGAAAAGGGTTTGTTTACCGACGTTCGTTTTGGTGTTCGACCTCTACCTGAGAGGCCCAAGAGCGTTGTGGAACTTTCGCCTACTGAGGAAACGGATATCCGTGAGTTAACGATCCGGGAGATAGCCGAACGGCGGCTTGCAAAATGGAAGAATGAGGGAAGAAGTTGAAGGTCGCCCTCTAGCAATCCTTGCGATCGGATTCTCGCTAGGACTTATTGCGCTAGTCCTACCCATTTCGATTCCTGTGTTGGTCGCTTTGGTGGTCTGGATAAGACCACTTCCGATACGGATTCTGCTTGCTTCAGCATTCCTATTCGGAGTGGTCATTGCGCCCTCTGTTCCTGAAACAATCACTAGCCGAAAGGCACTTCATCTTGAGGGACGGGTTGTCTCTATTCCAAGATCGAGACACGAGAAAAGCTCTGTGGACTTTGTTTTCGAAAGTTCAGGAAGCCTTTATAGAATGTCTTCGACCGATCAAATAGGGTTTGGAGACACTCTTAGAGTAACTGGGGTGGAACAGCCCATTGCGAATACGGAATTGTCGAAGTTCCAAGGGATCCATTCTAGGATTGTTCCCACACGGCTTGAAGTACTGACGAAGAGTTCGGGCCTTTTTAGATTTGCATCTTCCTGGAGAGAGTCATTCTTTGCGTTCGTCGAAAGTACAATGCCTCAGCAGGATGCCCAACTTGTTGAGGGGATTTGCTTCGGTTCGACTTTTCTATCGGACACACAAATTTACGAGGATCTCAAAAAGAGCGGGCTCGTACATATCGTTTCGGTGTCTGGATTACAAGTGTTTGTGTTGGCCTATCTCCTTCAGGGATGCCTGAGGTTCCTTCCAATACCTCGCTGGTTTCAGGTCGTCCTGCTGATCCTTTTGTTGAGTGCTTACGCCATTGCCTGTGGATTGACTCCCGCTGTCGTGCGAGCAACAATCATGTCGATCCTCGGGATGAGCGCGTTTCTCTTCTCCCGGAGACCAGACGCCCTAAGTGCCCTCTGCTTAGCAGTGGTTGCTTACCTCCTGTGGAGCCCCCACTCAATTTGGTCACCTGGATTCCAGCTTTCGACGATCGCAATTTTAGGAGTTGTCCTGTTCTCGCAGTGGCGACCGGACCGAGGTAGTGGATCTCGATCATTTTTAGTTAGGCAAGCTAATGAGTTCTTGCGGCTAAATTTGATTCTCTCTGCCGCATGTATCCCGTTAAGTGCCTACTACTTTGGCAGCGTAGCTCTTGCGTCTCTCCCTGCAAATCTCCTTGTGTGCTGGACGCTTCCGATCCTAGTCGCGGCCGCGTTCTTCTCCCACCTTCTGTACCTATTTTCCCATTCGGTAGGCGAGGCATTTGTGTCCTTAATCGTCACACCAACTATTAACTGGACCCACCTCATCATGAATTGGGCGGGGAACGGGGTCGGATTATTCTCGGTTCCAGATTTCAGTGGCTACCTGTTGCTGGCATATTACGTGGCTTGGATAATGATCTACCGGAGGCGAATTGACCAGCCTTAAGTGGATCACTGGCGCGGCGTCATGTCTCGTGTTAGGAGGGATTCTAGGTTGGAACTGGCCTCGCGAATCGCGCTTGACATTTCTCAATGTAGGTCAGGGAGATTGCGCCGTCTTTCAAACGGAGGGCGCAACGATCCTGATCGATACCGGCCCTAAAGATGAGTTCAAAGACGCAGGTGACAAAATTGTTGTACCAAAGCTGAGGCAGTTGGGAGTTGATTCAGTAGACCTGATCCTCCTCTCGCACCCGGATATGGACCATATCGGCGGTACGGGTGCAATCCTCAAACAGTATCCCAATGCATCCATTGCCATCTCAGCCGTTTACCGTCACAATTCACAGTTGCTTAAGCAACTCATACTTTGGAATCGAGCTCCTGAGTCCATACATTGGCTTCGATCGGAGTGGCAAGGCTCGGTTGGTGGGTTCAAACTGAGAATTGATTGCCCATTGGTGAGCGAACAGGCTGAAACAAACGATGGGTCCATGTTCGTAAAGTTTGAAGAGTCGGCGGCTTCAGTCGTGTTCACTGGAGACGCTCCAGTGGTAACCGAGACCGAAATGGAGAAGGTGGGTGATTGGAATGCCGAGATTTTGAAGGCAGGGCACCACGGAAGCAGATCAGCGACCTCCGAAGAGTGGTTGAGAATGGTAAGACCGCAGTACGCGGTCTTAAGTTGTGGGCTGAACAACCGTTACGGCCATCCACATAGGGAAGTATTGGATCGACTAAAGCAGGATGGAATTAGCGCCTTACGAACGGACCGCGAAGGTGATATTTCTTTCACCTTCGCGGGTGGCCGATTTGTACGGCAGTGAGGGTTACTGCAGAAGAGCCCTTCGCTCATCGATCTTCAGGAGCCGCTCGCGCATTTCGCTTACAGCAGCTTGTTCTTTCTCCACAACTTCAGGCTTTGCCCTTTCCATGAACTGGGGGTTGGCAAGTCGAGCTTCAAGTTTGGCTAGGTCTCCTTTGATCTTCTCTTCGTCTTTGTTGAGCCTTGCGAGTTCTTTTTCCGTGTCCACCAACCCAGTTGTAGGTATGTGAAGATCCACGCCTTCCGAGGTTGCCGAGATGAATGTCTCACCTTCAGGTCGACCATATTTGATCTCCTGGATCCAGGCCTGTGATGCAAGAACCGATTCGTTTCCTTGTAGATCACCTTCTACAAACAACGCAGGTATTCCCTTCATCGATTGGAGGTCAAGTGTGACCCGTAGGGCACGAACGGTCCGTGTAATCTCAAATATACGTTCGATCTCTTTTTCAGCTTCTGGTTGGTCAAACGATTCTGGAAATGTTGGCCAGCTTGAACTCATGAGGAAGTCAGACTTTTGATTGAACGGCATGTGCTGGTAGAGTTCCTCAGTGAGATGAGGCATGATGGGGTGCATCATCTTAAGGAAAGCTTCGATCGCAGTCACAAGCACCCACTGGGGAGTGAGTTTGCCATCCGGGTCGGCCAACCTTGGCTTCGAGACTTCGATATACCAATCGCAGAGTTCGGACCAGAAAAACCGGTACATCGCTTGACAGGCCGCCTGAATATTGAACGCCTCATAGGCATTCCGAACCGTCTTTTCCGTTTGGTAAAGGCGGCTAAGTATCCATTTATCGACGGTGGTCAACTCACCACAAGTTTCGATAGGACCCTCAATGTTGAGTAGGACAAAGCGAGTAGCGTTCCAGATTTTGTTACAGAAGTTCCTTGCCTCTTCGGTCTTCTTCTCGCTATAGCGCAGCTCTTGATTCTCTCCGGTTTGGCTAAGGAGGGTGTAGCGTAAAGCATCTGCACCAATCGTGCCCACGATTTCCATCGGATCAATGCCGGTTCCCAGGCTCTTACTCATGCGTCGTCCATCTTCACGCATGACTGTCGCGTAGATCATAACGTCTGAGAAGGGCTTCTTCTTAGTTAGGTCATATCCCATCATCATCATCCGGGCAACCCACAAATTGATAATGTTTCGGTCGGTGATGAGGCAACTGGTGGGATAGTAGGTTTCCAAGTCCGCAGTTTGTTCTGGCCAACCGAGGGTTACAAAGGGCCACATTCCCGAACTGAACCAAGTATCGAGAACATCGTCGTCCTGACGTACGATCTTTTGGTCGCCAGCCTGGGTTTGGGCGTCGTCCCAGTTGAGCGCAGCGAATGGCGTCCCTTCTTCTGTGTAATAGATTGGGATACGGTGTCCCCACCAAAGTTGACGGCTCAGGCACCACTCACGGATATTCTCCATCCAATCGATGAAGATTCGGTCGTAGCGCTCTGGATGGAACCTAACTTCCTTATTCTGTACGGCTTCAATGACAGGTTGGGCGAGTTTCGCTTGGTCGCAGAACCACTGTTCGCTGAGTAGCGGTTCGATTACTTCGCCACTTCGATCGCTGATGATAATGGGTATCTCGTGATCATCAATCTTTACGAGATAGCCTTGATCCTCTAGATCCTTAACGATCTGCTTACGAGCCTCGTTTCGATCCATGCCATAGTAGGGTCCTTCAAGGCATACGCGAGCCTGTGGATCCAGAATGACCGGCATATCGAGGCCATGGCGGATACCCACCTGGTAGTCATTGGGATCATGCGCGGGCGTGATTTTTACGGCGCCCGTGCCAAATGCAGGGTCGGGATAAAGATCGGCTATGAGGGGGATTTCCCGACCAAGCAGAGGCAAAATTAGGGTCTTCCCAATCTTGTCCTTATATCTAGCATCGCTTGGGTGGACAGCAACGGCAACGTCGGCGAGCATTGTCTCGGGACGAGTAGTTGCGATAATGATCTCGCCCGAGCCATCTGCATAGGGATACCGTACGTGATAGAGCTTTCCTTTTCTGGTTTCCCTAAACGTTTCAATGTCAGACACCGATGTTTGTAGCTTGGGATCCCAGTTAACAACTCTCTTCCCTCGAAAGATGAGGCCACGTTTGTACCATTCGATGAACACGCGGAGGACAGTCTGTGCATATTGGTCGTCGAGAGTGAATCTCTCGCGCGACCAGTCGAAGCCGCAACCCAGAGAACGAAGCTGGTGCAGGATGGTGTCACCGCTTTCTTTTCTCCACTCCCAGACTCTCTTAGTAAACTCTTCTCTACCAATCTTTGCTGCACTGGTGCCTTGTTTCCTAAGCTGCTTATCAACAACGCTTTGCAAGGCAATCCCTGCATGGTCCTGACCTGGCAGAATAAGTACGCTTTTTCCCTGTAGGCGATGGTAGCGGCCTAGCAGGTCTTGTAAGGGATAGCAGAGTGCATGTCCCATATGCAGCGACCCTGTGATGTTAGGTGGCGGAATGGTGATGCAGTAGACGGGGCGGTCCTTGTCGTTTGAAGGTTGAAAAAGTCCAGCTTCTTCCCACCGCGCGTACCATTGCTGCTCAGTAGTGGACGCGTCATAGCGCGTCGGCATGTTGCTCAGGTCCATAAATGTTTCTCCTCCCGGTCCATGTCGAGGACTGGTACTTCTAGTCTACTCTGGCAAGTGGCCTCCGATTGTTTCATGTGAAACAATCGAAGAGCCTGAGCGTTGACTAGACATTCTAAAAACGGAGAAACTCCCACCTATTTCCAGAATCTCAACGGCCCTGGCTAAAGAGCTTACGAATGACCTCGTCGATCTCGACCTCTTCGATTGCTACGTCGCTCACGGGGAGGTACTGGAGCATGGCGCCTGTCGCTGAGGCAGTATTTGCTCGACTCACTTCAATCACGGCCGAGTCAGAGACTTCTCCTATCACTGTTCCATACTTCACGAGGTCCTCCGCTTTGACAACCGAAGAAAAGGTTAAGCGGATCCGTCTCACATCGCTAAACTCTCGAGTTAACATTTCCAGCGTCCCTTCAAAAATGGTCCTTCCGTGGTCGATGACAACAACGCGGTTACAAAGCTCCTGAACATCCTGCATGTAGTGGCTAGTCAGTAGGATCGTACAATTATCCTCTGCGTGGAGCTCCTTAAGGAAGTCTCGAATCCGTTTCTGACTCACCACATCGAGACCGATCGTGGGCTCATCCAAAAACACAATCTCAGGTGAATGAAGCAATGCGGCGACCAACTCGCACTTCATTCGCTCTCCAAGGCTGAGTTTTCGCACTTGAGTGTTCACCTTGTCGGAAAGTTGTAGCGCCTCAATCAGAGCATCGACCCTACGCTTGAACTTAGCGTCGTCGACCTCATACATCTCCTTCAAGACCACAAAGCTGTCCCAGGCCGGTAAGTCCCACCAGAGCTGCATCTTGTTGCCCATCACAAGAGAGATCCGTCTCAGCATATCGGGCTTCCGATCACTCGGTGTGTAACCCAAAACACTCGAATATCCTGAGGTCGGATAGAGGATGCCACTGAGCATCTTAAGTGTTGTGGTTTTGCCAGCGCCATTCGGTCCTAGGAAGCCAACTAGCTCTCCCTGCTCGATACTAAGGTCAATGCCGCAAACGGCATCAACGTAGGACTTCTCTCGACTGAAGAGGGACTTGATGCCTCCCTTTATGCCGGGCGACTTCTTATTCGAAACATAAGTCTTCTTGAGTTGCTTGGTCTCGATCGCGGGCATGGCGTTAAGCGTACTCGACACAAGCAATTACGAGCCACACGAGCGGGGCTGTGAACAAAATGCTATCAATTCTGTCCAAAACGCCACCGTGGCCCGGCAGGAGTGATCCACTATCTTTGACCCCTCCCAAACGCTTGATATGACTTTCGAACAGATCCCCAGCTTGGCCAAAGATTCCTGCGATCAAGCCACATCCCAAACCTATTTGCCAAGACTGGCCAACCCACGTTGCTAGGGGCACAGCGACAGCAATACAAGCCAAGAGATTTGCTACTGATCCTTCAACGGTCTTCTTTGGTGAGATTTTCGGCGCAAGAAGATGCTTGCCAAATGCTTTGCCCGCAAATATTGCTGCCGAATCGCCACCCCATAGCGGAATCACTGCAAGTAGCAAGGGAGATTTTAGAGTCCACAGGGTCTCAGGAGCTCCAAAGGCGTGAAGGGCAAGGAGGCTCAGCAAGGGACCCACGAACCAAAAGCCCTCGAGAACGAGCCACGGCAAATTTTCGCCGGCGTTTACTTTGGAGTTCGTGTTTGCTCGAACGAGGGTGGTGGTAATACCGATCAAGAATAAGCACAAATAGAGGACGGCTTGATGCCAGGAGCGGGCAAAAAGGTGAAGTTGGGGAAGAAGACATGCCCCAAGTCCTACAGTGATCCAGGCAGGATGAGCCTTAACTAACCGCCCAAGTTCCGATGCGCTGATTAAGGCTGCCAGTGTGGCAAGAAGCAGAATGGGGAATGGAGAGGCGCAAAAAAAGGCCCCCAACACGAACGGGATTAGACCGATCGCGGTGAGGACCCTAGATTTCACTCGCTGCCGAGATCTTCCGGTGCGGTGACGCGGGTCAGCTTAAGAGCGACTTGAACGCGGTTCTCGCAATGCAGTTTGCGCATGATGACGCTTACCAAATTCTTGATGCTTTGCTCACGAAGTCCGGTTACCTGGGAAATCTTTCGATTCGACATTCCCTTAGATACCAACTGAGCAACTTCGTATTCTCGTCGAGTTAGGTCGTTGCCGTTGCCGTAGCTCCTTCTTGTTTCCCGGATGTAAGGTCGGGTCATCTTAACCTTGCCACCCAAATCGTCAAGAGCTTCAAACAACTGAGAAGCACTGGCTCCTCGATCAATCAAGCGGTCTACCGGCACTTCAATAAATTCTTCGCGCTCGTTCTCGCTTACGATCAGGACGATCGCGAAATCGCCGAATGCTCGGGCTCCTAGGAGGAACTGCAAGTCATTTCGATCGAGCTCGAATGAGTCCACGACAAGAATCTGAGCACGATAGTCTTTCGCCGCATTAATAAGCGAACGAGCACTGTCCTCAGCGGCGACAACTTGAAAATTGCCTTGATGATCAAGCAAACTTGCAAGTGCCTCGCCAAACAAGCCTTCTTTACTGCACAACGCGATTCGCATTAGGTTCCCTCTAGCCACAAATATTTCCTTATTCGGCCGCTGAGTCCTCTCATCACCAGCAAACCCTAACTTCATTCTCTATCTTAATAGAGTTCTGTCCTAAAGAATATCCTAATTCGTACCGAAATATGTATTCAAATTATGCTATTCCTTTAACAGAATGCTTATTTTTCGCTTTACTCGCTGGAGAGCATTGTCGATAGATTTGGTATGGCAGGCCAATTCCCGGCTAATTTCTCGGTACGACAAACCATCTAAATAGCACTTTAGAACGCATCTTTCGAGCTCACTTAAAGTCTCTTGCATTAACTCCTGTAGATTTTGAGGCAACTGATCGGTTAAGGAAGCCGAACTGGCATTTGGAGTTTCTTGAGTGGCAATAACATCCAGAAGTGATGAATCTTGAGTTTCGCCTGCTCCTGTACCATTCAAAGAGACATATCCGTTCAAAGGTACGTGTTTCTGGCGAGTCGCTGTTTTAACAGCAGTTATAATTTGACGGGTAACACAAAGTTCCGCGAACGGCCGGAACTTGTTCAGACGATCGACTCGGAAATCCCGGATGGCTTTGTACAAACCAATCATTCCTTCCTGAATGACGTCCTCTCGATCGGCGCCCATGACGAAGTAAGCCTTCGCCTTCGTTTCCACAAGGGGCCGGTATCGGGTGATCAGGAATTCGGTTGCGCCGGAGTGTCCAGATTTGGCAAGATCAACCACTTCCTCATCCAGCATGTAGCCGAAACTGGTGTCGGTTACGCAGGTACTGATGCACTCCATGATGTAATGATCCTTATGGCCAACGCGATGATTCGGAAACGGAATGCATAGGGCCGTGTACCAGTGTATGCGAAAGCTAGGAAGAAGGGAAGTGCTTCGAAGGGTTGCTTTTCATCTGGAATGGCAGGCACTAAAAAAGGAGGCTCATAATCGAAATGAGCCTCCTTTTTGAAAGGAAACTAAGGGTTGACGACCGCTTTGATCGACTTCGTATAGGGCTGCTTGAGTCCATAGTAATCCGAAATCGTTACGGTAATTTTGTAAGTTCCCGGCTTGCGGAACTTATGGTTCACTGATTGACCGTCGGCGTCGACTTGGATACCATCCTTATCGTCGAAATCCCATGTATATTTTAAGATACTGGATCCGCCGTAGCCCGATGCAGTGAGCGTGTACTCGTCTCCGAGTGCAATGTTAAGGTCAGAGGTATTGATGTCTCCGCGAATCGGCGTGGTGTCGTCGACAATCTTCAAGGCACCTACATAGAATGTTGCCGTCGTGTTTCCGGCAATTCCAATCTGGCTGATCGTTTTATTGGTGCGATCAAGCCCCGCTACTGCCTGAAGTGGAATGGCAACCGTCGTCCAGCCATCCTCGGCTGGTCCACTTGTGTTCGCCGGTACGTAAACTTCGCTCTTCTTTCCGTCTGTTGTCGTAATAATCAGGCGAAGCTGCTTGAGGACAGGTGCTACTGCGCCGCCTCCGCCCATGCCGCCAGGTCCGCCGATGCCAAGACCACCAGGGCCACCTGCGCCAGGTCCCTTCCCACGCTGACCACCACCAGGGCCGCCAAATCCGCCTGGACCGCCAGGACCGCCAAATCCTCCTGGAGGGCCACCGATACCGCCATTCTTACCGCCGCCACCACCTGCGCCTCTGCCGGGCCCGCCAAGGCCTTGTCCTTTACCTGGACCGCCGGCGCCTGCAAGACCGCCACCACTCTTACCGCCGCCGCCAGCTCCTGCGAGACCGCCTCCAATGCCGGGTCCGCCGAGCCCGCCACCTTTGCCAGAGCCGCCGCCAACGACGCCACTATCCGCAACTTTGAATGTTAGCTTGAGTAAGTTGGACTTACTGAGGAAGTCCTTCGAAAGGTCGATGGGGGTTGAAAAGTTGATCAGACCACCCTGGAAATAATTACGTGTCGAAACTCGGATCGAGTGGGTTCCTTCATACGCAGTCTCGTCGGTCTCGGAAATCGTTCCGCTACCCCAGGACTTGATATTGATCCCTTGATCTTTCACGCCTCTTGCTGGCTGATAAAGCACAGCACTCTGGGCGAACGCCGAACTGCTAACAACCGATGCTACTAATGCTATCCAAACTCTGCTCACTCGATTCCTCCGCGCACTTATGCTTCGTCGCCAAATCTGATGCGCTCAATCTTATTTGCGCGCCCCGTATCTCTTTCGACGCCAATGACTACCCCACAGATTACACCAGGTTCGTTTGCAACCTCAAATCGCTGTGGCAGAGTCGTTCGAAAGCGCCTCAAAATGACTTCTCGATCCATACCTAACACACTTCTGACGGGACCGCACATTCCGACATCCGTGATATAAGCGGTTCCTTTCGGCAAAATGGTCTCGTCGGCCGTCTGAACGTGTGTGTGCGTTCCGACAACTGCTGACGCCCTTCCGTTGCAGTGCCAACCCATCGCAATTTTCTCGCTAGTGGCTTCACCATGAAAGTCAACAAAACGGTGTGGCGTTTCGATGCCTTCAAACAGGCGGTCGATTTCCGCGAACGGGTCATTGTAACCTTCCATATAAACTCGGCCACACAAATTCATTACAGCCAGGCGAATGCCATCTTTACTTATCGTTTTTAGTCCTGTCCCAGGAACGCCTTTCGGCATATTAGATGGACGAACAATCGGTCTTTGCGTGTCGAGATAGTCGGCAATCTCCCTTTTGTTGAAGGCATGGTTGCCCAAAGTAATGAAATCCGCCCCTGCGTCGAGCAGTTCATCAGCGATGTCGGGAGTAATCCCCACTCCACCTGCCGAGTTCTCACCATTTATGATCGTAAACAGCGGGTTATGAATTGACTGCAACGTGGGTAGGTAATTCTGTATCGCCGTTCGTCCAGGACGACCCACCACGTCACCAAGAAAGAGAATGTTGTAGCTTGCCATTTTCAGTTTCGAGGGATTCTACTTTGCGACTTGCTGAACGCGTGTTTCTCGAATGACGGTGACTTTGATTTGCCCCGGATACTCCAAGTCTCGTTCGATCTTTTTCGCCACTTCGTTGGCCAACCTCGATGCGCCCAGATCGTCCACTTCGAGAGGCTTTACTATTAGGCGAATTTCTCTTCCTGCCTGGACGGCATACGATCTTTCCACTCCGTCAAACGAGTTCGCCAATGTCTCCAGCGAAGACAGCCTCTTTAGGTAATTCTCTAGATTCTCCCGCCGTGCACCGGGCCGAGCGGCACTAATTGAATCCGCGATGATAACTAAAATTGCTTCAGCAGTGGTGGGCTCGATTTCGTGGTGATGGGCGCCGACTGCGTGAAGCACCGATTCCCGCTCTCCCACCGTTCGAAGATATTCCATTCCGGTGATCGCGTGAGGACCTTCCCACTCAGGGCCAAGGGCTTTACCGATGTCATGAAGAAGTCCTGCCCGCTTGGCTACTTCGGTATTGAGTCCCAATTCAGCGGCCAAGTTTTCGGCCAGCCGAGCTACTTCTACCGAGTGATCCAGCACATTCTGGGCATAACTCGTTCGAAATCGAAGACGTCCCATCGTTTCGATGACTTTGGGCGGTAAGCCGGAAACGTTTGCGCGTTCTACAGCTCGCTCTCCAGCCTCCAAGATCATCCTGGAAACTTCTGCTTGAGCCTTCTCGTAAAGCTCCTCAATGCGGCCAGGGTGAATACGGCCGTCTACCATGAGGTTCATCAATGCCAGCCGAGCCGTTTCACGTCGGACTGGGTCGAAGCAAGAGATGACGACGGCCTCGGGAGTCTCATCGATAATGAGATCAACGCCCGTGACTTGCTCGAATGCGCGGATGTTTCGGCCCTCTCGACCGATGATCCTGCCCTTCATGTCTTCGCTTGGAAGCTCTACTACCGCTAGAGTGGCCTCAGTGACATAGTCGATTACTGAGCGCTGAATGACATCAAGAACGATCTTCTTTGCCTTCTTTTCAGCCTCCAAAATGGCTTGGGCTTCGATTTCCTTTGCCCTTCTTAGTCCAACTTCCGTAAATTCGCTCTCAATCTGCTTGAGATAGAGCTCGCGAGCTTGGTCCTTGTTTAAGCTGGCAATGCGCTGAAGCTCGTCATCAACGGTCTTGATGCACTTCTCAATGGAATGCTCCAACTCAGAGAGCCTTCGCTCTTCGATTTTAAGGTCTCCCTCGCGTTGCTCTAGTTGGTGCCTACGATTCTCTAAGGCCTCGTCTTTTGAGATCAGGCGGTCCTCAGATTTTGAAATACTTGCGAGCTTTTCCCTTGCCTCTACTTCGCATCGCTCGCGGATTCGCAATGCCTCTTCTTTCGCCTCTAAGAGGATGGTATTTGTTCGAAGTTCGGCGTCTTCTTGAATTCTCCGCTCTGTATCTTCGGTAGCTTTCTTATCGCGCAGTGTCGCCTCATAAAGTGGGCGCAGCCACGTAAAGAGGGCAAGCAGGATGACTGCCAGGGCCAGCAAGAGAGCATATACGTAAGGCAAATAGGTCTGCATCGAAATCCTTTCATCCTGGAATGCTGGCTAACGGAAGAAACAGTCGAGCGCGCCTTCAATATCCTCTTCGGAGAAACCCCTTGAGTAAAGAAAGCGCGCTACTCTAGCACGCGGGTCCATCGGAGTGAATTTCGCCGCAAGCAATTCCAACGCCCGTTGGCTTTCGCTAGCGACTTGCTCTCCGAGCACCGCATCAACCATTTCTTCCGGGGCGCCTCGCTGTAATAGGTCGGCGCGTAATTTTTCTTTTCCAACTAAGCGCTTCCCGGATTGTCGCTCAATCAGATTTGTTATCGTTTTCGAATCGTCAATGATTCTACGTTCTTTAAGGAAGCCGATGACAACTTCTATCGTCTTGGCGTCGAAGTCACTCAAAAAACGTCGGATTTCGTCTTCAAACTGGTCTTTTGTCCGAAGTTTTTTGAGTGCGACAGCGAGAGCATCTCGCGTGTGTGGAGTTTCCATCAGGTTGAACCCTTTGGGCCAATCAGCTTGGCCAAGGAGATAAGACAAAAGCAGTTCTTGTCTCCTCTTAAGGTTGTTTACTCTTCTGGCTCTTCTTCTACTTCGTCGTCAATGACCACGTCGGTAACAGCCACCGCTCGCTCAGCCTTGAATAGATCTCGGACCTTTTTGTCGATCTCTTCGAATACCGATGTGTGCTCGTCCAGATAGTTACGGGCATTGTCTCGACCTTGGCCAAGTCGAGTCTCTCCATAGTTGAAGTACGTTCCCGATCGACCTATGATGTTCCGCAAAACGGCTACATCAAGTAGATCGCCAGAGCGTGAGATTCCCTTTCCGAAGATCACGTCGAACTCCGCTGTCTTGAATGGAGGAGCAACCTTGTTCTTTACAACTTTGACCTTCGTTCTTGTACCAACCTGTTCGGTTCCAATCTTGATGGCGTCGCCCTTTCTCACTTCCAGACGAACACTAGCCCAGAATTTGAGGGCTCGACCGCCGGGTGTGGTTTCAGGGTTGCCATACATGACACCGATTTTTTCTCGAAGCTGGTTGATGAAAATCGCCGCAGTCTTTGACTTATTCAGACTCCCACCCAGCTTTCTCAGGGCTTGAGACATCATGCGGGCTTGGACTCCCACGAACGAATCGCCCATCTCACCCTCGATCTCAGCCCGAGGAACAAGTGCGGCGACGGAGTCCAGAACTACGATGTCGACTGCTCCAGAACGAATCATGGCGTCCATGATTTCAAGAGCTTCTTCGCCATTGTTGGGCTGAGAAATGTAAAGACGATCGACGTCTACTCCAAGCGCACGGGCATATTCGGTGTCCAGCGCATGTTCAGCATCCACGTAAAGCGCCAAGCCACCGGTTCTTTGGGCTTCGGCAACGCAGTGCAAAGCTAACGTGGTCTTGCCGCCTGATTCTGGCCCGTAGATCTCGGTAATGCGTCCTTTGGGGAGACCACCGACGCCCAGGCACATGTCCAAACTGAGCGAACCGGTCGAGATGACGTCGATCTTTTCGCGGGTGGAATCACCCATACGCATGATCGCGCCCTTTCCAAAAGCCTTTTCTACTTGGCTAAGTGCCATCTCTAGCGCTCTTTCACGCTCCGATCCAAGGCTTGGCTTGGATGCTGTTTTGTCGGGTGTTCCTGCTGCTTTTCTCACTTTTATTGTCCTAGATTTTGGGAGACTATCGCCTAAAGACAGTCCCTTATAATAGTAGTCGTTATTCTACTAAAATGAGAAGGTGATTCGCTTGTCGCTTCGATGGCGTCCTCTATTAAGGTATCTAGGGTTAAGGTCTTCTATGCGCTTGTTGCTTGCGTTATTTATCTTCCTGGCACTGCCGACAGCCATCCTTGCCGATAAGCCTCTCACCATCCGAATGATGGCGGGCGCTGGTTTTGGTATCCCGCCAAAAGAGGCCACATCAACCCAGGCCGTCATCAATCGGGCGGTCTTTGAGGACTTTGAAAGGAAAAATCCTGGCATTCGGGTCGTGAATGCAGGAGGTTTGAACCTGGTTGGCGACCAAGCCGACAACCTTTTTCTAATGTCCATGGCGGGCGACACGTCGCCCGATGTGTTTTACGTCAACTTTCGCCAGTACTACACCTTTCTAGAACAAGGATTTTGCCGACCGCTAGATGACTTGCTTTCAAGCGACCCAAACGTCAAAGCCCGCATCAACCCAACGGTCAAGAAAGTGCTTACCAGCTTTGACGGCAAAACTTATGCCGTTCCTTTCTTCCAGGTCGCCATTGCTCTTTACTACCGAAAAGATTATTTTATTGAAGCAGGTCTCGACCCCAATAAGCCGCCCAAGACTTGGGCTGAATTCTACGAGTACGCGGCGAAATTGACCAAGAAAGGACGGAGTGGATTCATCTTCTCGACCCCTCCGGGGTACCACTGGCAGAACTTTGCCTATCAGGCCGGTGGTGAAATCGTTTCTCCCGATGCGTCCGGAAGGTGGAAATCGGTCATTGGTTCAACCGAAAATGCGAAGGCGGTGGACTTCTTTAGGAAGTTGGTCTTACCACGCACGGGACCAAACGGGGAAGTGCTTGATCCTGTAGCTGCCATTTCCACGGACTTCGCAGACGACATCAACAAGGGCCGCACCGCCATGTGGCTCTCCTATACAAACGACGTCCTACTTGCTTCCAGCGAACTGCCGCCGTCAGTCATTGGAATATCCGCCACGCCTTCTGGACCTGCGGGTCAGATGAACGAAGTCAACGCAGGAATGTGGGCGATCAGTTCTCGGGTCAAAGACCCTAAAAAGCTCGCTGCCTGTTGGAAGTTTGTCGAGTTCTTTGCCGGTGATCAGGCGGCTCGAGTCAACACCAGGAAATCGGTCGAATTGGGGATGGGTAATCAAGTCAACCCAACCTGGCTGAAAAAGTTTGGGTACACCGATCTGCTTGCACAGGTGGATCCCACTTACGTAGCGGCAAACGAGTCAGCCTTCAAAACAGGTCACCCTGAACCGTACGGGAAGAATTGCCAAATGGTCTATTCGGTGATCGACGACATTCTGGCGAGGGCCCGCCTGGAGCCCAATACTCCGGCGATTGATATCCTGGTCCAGGGCCAGAAAGAGATGGATCAGAAGCTGCTCGGCTATACTCCGCCGGAACTGCTTGCGCGTCAAAGAGCTTGGGCAGTAGGCATCCTGATATGCTTCCTTGCCGTCGTATCGATAGTCAGTTTCGCATTGATCAGAAGGGCGAGGAACAATCGAGAAGTGTTCATCGAAAGGCTGCCGGCTGGCTTGAGTCGCAAGAAAGTGTGGCTCTTTCTATCGGTATGTCTTTTTCCCGCCGCGGGAAGCATCATGCTTTGGTCCTACTATCCCTTGGCCAAAGGGCTGCTGATTGCGTTCCAGCACTACAGAATCATAGGCGATCCGACGTGGGTTGGACTCGACAACTTTATCGACGTATTTACCCAGCCGATCTTCTATAGATCCATTCTGAACAGCTTCCTGTACGTTGCCCTGAGCCTTGCGATTGGGTTCTTTCTTCCCATCATGTTGGCAATCGCGCTCAATGAAATTCCGCGAGGGAAAGTCTTCTTCCGAACCGTTTTCTACCTTCCTGCTATGACGTCTTCAGTAGTCGTCTCACTGGTTTGGCGTCAATTCTACGATAAGACGGATGCGGGCCTTCTAAACACCCTCCTCGCCCCCTTGATCGTTCACGTCGTGAATCCCGTATGGACCCAGTTTGGAAATAAACCGGTCCCGACCGCAAACGACTGGCTTGGGAATCCGACTCTGGCGATGTTTGCTGTTGTGTTGCCAGGCATTTGGGCAGGGGCAGGTGCGGGCTCCATCCTCTACCTAGCGGCACTCAAGAACATCTCATCTGAGCGGTATGAAGCGGCCGATATTGATGGAGCGAGTTGGATCCAAAAGATTCGATACATCACTTTGCCTGGGATCAAACCACTCGTCTTGATCAACCTACTGGGTGTGTTCATCGCTGGCTTTAAAGCGATGGAGAACATCTTCGTCCTCACGCAAGGAGGACCTCTCAATGCAACGAGGACCATCGGGTTGGAAGTTTGGCAGAACGCTTTCATGTTCCTGAAGTTCGGCTACGCAACCGCGGCCGCATGGGTAATGGGAAGCATTCTCATCGGCTTTACACTGATCCAAATCAAGTCCCTTGTGCGAATGAAGTTCACTACGGCTCGTCCGTAGTGCCAATGGTCTTCGCATAAGGGCAACTTGCCTGTGCTCCTGTTGACAACTTGTCATCATGTAAGATTTGCCATGGCACGAGAACACCTGTTTCGAGCAATGACGAAGTGGACGGGATCCGCACAAGGGCCTACAAGTTCTTACGAAGGATATTCACGCGATTATGTGGTTGAAATCGAAGGGAAATCAGCTTTGCAAGGATCGGCAGCCTCGGCATTCCGGGGTGACGCATCTCTTCACAATCCAGAAGACCTTTTGGTAGCAGCCGTCTCAACTTGCCATATGCTTAGCTTTCTCGCCATCGCGGCCCGAGCGGGAGTTTCTATCCATGCCTACGTTGATGATGTGACAGCGACCATGACCTTCCGCGATGGCAAGGTTCGTTTTGTGGAAGCGACATTGCGGCCCACCGTAACCGTTAAAGATAGCCATGATGCGAGCAAAATCGACGCCATGCACGAGCAGGCAAACCAAGAGTGCTTCATCGCGAACTCATTAAACTTTCCCGTGCATCACGAGGGCAAGGTCACAGTTCTTGGAGAGTAACTGGCTTACATCAGCGAATATGGGTCAACGTCGATAACGACTTGAACTCCCTTGGGTGCAAATCCGAGTAGCGCTTCCCCAATGGGAGCTGAAGAAGAATTTGGGGGGAGCTTGATGAGTAAATGCCGACGCCATCGATTTTGTAACCGATCTACGGCACAGTCAACCGGACCTAAAATCTGACCGGTCAAGGTAATCGGTCGAAGCCTTTCGAGTGCCTCATCGCTCGCGCTAACCACAGATGATCGATCTTCGCCGCTTAGAATGACATTGACGAGTCGACGGAAGGGAGGATAGCCAGCAGCAGATCGCTCATCCTTAATCGCTTCGAAAAAGGAAACGAAGTCGTGAAGTTGCGCAGTTAGGATGCTCACATGCTTGGGATTAAAGGTCTGGATGACGACATTGCCTAAAGCAGAACCTCGTCCAGCGCGACCGGCTACCTGCGAGAGAAGCTGAAAAGTACGCTCCGAGCTTCGAAAGTCGGGAATGTTCAACGATACGTCGGCGGCAATGACACCGACGACGGTGACGTTCGGAAAATCGAGTCCTTTAGCGATCATCTGCGTGCCGACTAGGATCTGGATATCGCCGGATCGAAACCGAGAGAGAATTTCTTCAAGCGCACCTTTGCGCCGAGCAATATCACGGTCGAGTCGGGCGACTGTTGCGGATGGGAAAAGGGCTGCAACTGCCTCTTCAACCTTTTCAGTCCCAACACCGAATGGATTCAGGCGGGCGCCTCCACACTTGGGGCAGGTTTCAGGTGGCTTAATCTGGAATCCACAATGGTGGCACCGTAACCGACCATCTCGCCGGTGATAGCTCAGAGATACCGAGCAACTTGGGCACTGCATTTGATTTCCACAGTCACGGCAAATGACAAATGGGGCGTACGCCCGGCGATTGAGGAAGAGAATCACCTGCCGATCATTATCAAGCGCGTCGTCGATCCTCTTATGCAGGTCCTCCGATAAGATGCTTGGCTTTCCGCGACGATATCCAATGGTGAGATCCTCGATCGCCACATTCGGCAGTTCAGCCCTCGCCGCTCGCTGAGGAAGACTCAATAGGGTCAAAGGCGAATCTTCTTGTTCCGCTTCGTAGAAACTTTCGATACTGGGAGTCGCCGAACCTAAAACGACTGGGCATTTGTGGTGCTCTCCAAGATACAAGGCGAGCGCCTTGGTGTGGTATCGAGGGGAGTTTTCCTGCTTGTAACTGGCCTCGTGTTCTTCGTCGACAACGATTAGGCCAATGTTTTCGAGTGGAGCAAACAATGCGGACCTCGCGCCGAGCACGATGCTTGACTGTCCATCTCGAATCTTGAGCCAGTTGTTGAGTCTTTCTGCTGGAGGCAATTCGCTGTGAAGAATGGACACGCTGCGTCCAAATCTAGAGCGTAGCTGGGCAATGGCCTGGGTTGCTAAGGCGATTTCCGGCACGAGATAGAGGACTTTTCTTCCTGCCGCCAGCGCTTCTGAAGCCGCTCGAAGGTAGACCTCGGTCTTTCCACTGCCCGTAACGCCGTAGAGAAGGAAAGGTCGGAATTCTTGATGGATTACCGATTCCGATATCGCGTCAATCGCTAACACTTGAGCAGGGTTCGGCTCGGGCGGGCGAGCCGGTTGTGCAGCATCGGGATCAAAGCGCTGGAGTAGCTCGGCATCAAGCAACGCCTTGATTGTAGTTTCGGTTACCCCGGCCAGAGCCTTAATCTCCGATATCGTTAATCGAGCGCTTTCTGCCCCCTGTAGCCGCATCAGAGTGATCGCCTGAGCAGGCTTTTTCCTTCCTTCCTTGAGAAGAAATTCTTCAACTCGACCGCCATCGGAAGTCAATTGGAGCAATGCGTCGGTCTTGCGCTTCTCTTGAAACGGTAGAACCCTAAGGGTCTGAGACACAACACCACGCTTATGAAGCAGTCTCAGCGCCCGAAGGCTGGCAGCTTCAATCCTTTTCCCCTTTTGGTCGAGTAGGAATCCGCCTGATTCACGCATGACACGCAGGATTTCGATCTGAAGTGCCGTGTTCGCAGAGTCTTCCTTATCCGTGAGTAGGTTCCAAGAAGTGATGAGGCGATCTCGTACGCCGGGTGGAGTGGCGGCGCTAAGGGCAATCGGTAAGGAACATAGGTACTCAGTAGAGATGAACTTCGACAGTTCAATCACGGATCTGGGCAAGGACAACCCGTGAACCACTCCGGAAATGACCTTCAAACTCTGAAAAGGAAATCCAAGCTCTTCCTCAGTTGCTTCGTAGATGCTTGAAATAAACCCGAGGTTTTCCCGGTTGCCGACCGGAACCGTGACCGCATCACCCACCGAAAGATCGCCTTCCACCCGATAGGTGTAAAGCGCATCCGCTCCCCCCGACCGAGGATCTATAGCAACATCTGCGACTCGAAGGGCCGGCACCCATTGAGGTTACCAGCCACTTGTTTAGGCGAGCCTGGAAAGCCACGTGGAAACTCGCCGATGAGAGGGTACGATTCGTGGCGATGTTCGTTACGTTTGAGGGGCCAGAGGGGGCGGGAAAGTCGACTGCGCTTGCGATCATTGCGGAGCGACTTCGGGCTCGGGGGCACTCTGTATTGACTACTCGTGAGCCGGGTGCGGGCGAGTTGGGAAAGAGTATTCGACAGATTCTTTTGCACGGGGAGGATCTGGATCCTAAGTCCGAGCTGTTGTTGTTTTTAGCGGACAGGGCAAACCACGTTTCATCGGTGATTCGACCCGCTCTGGAAGAAGGAACTCTTGTACTATGCGATCGATTTGCGGATTCCACGCTCGTCTATCAGGCTTATGCTCGCGGACTCGACGAAACGTTTGCTAGGGCGGGGAACGCTTTTGCGACGGGCGGTCTGGTACCCGATCTGACGCTTTTGTTCGATATCGATCCCTCAATTGGGCTTTCTCGCCTTCAAACAAAGGACCGAATCGATTCGCAATCACTGGATTTTCACTACAAGGTGCGTGAAGGTTTCCTTAGGGAAGCAGCAAGGGATAGCAGTAGATGGCGCATCATTGATGCTTCTGCGGACAAGGACTCGGTGGTCTCCGACTGCATGTCCCTATTCAATCAAATTTTGGCATCGACGACACCGTCCAACGAATTGAGCTAAACGGACGCATAATTGGTGAGGTGAATTTCCTATGACATCGTTACTCCTATTGCTGATCTCCCACGCGGACCAAGCTGACGCAATCCTCGCAAGGTATGAGAAGACGATGCGGGCAATGCCGACATTTGAAGTTCAAGTCACGTGCAAGTCCCAAAATAGGCCCGACATTCACGGGGAGCTCATAATCGATGGTAGAAAACAGCTCTATTATCACGCTACCGCCCCAGGCGTCGACTATAAACTAACGATTAGTCCAGCAGGCTATATGGAAGTCGATCAGCATGTGCGGTTGTACGATGAGTACCCCTACGACGGGACGAACATTGAATACAAGTCGCGGATTTCTCCGATTCAAAGCACACTTCCGGATTGGCTGAAACTCAGCAATCTAAAGCGCTTACTTCCTCAGAATGCGAAATTTACCTACGTGAAAAAGGAAATGGCAGCTGGCCGCTCTTGCGACCAAATTCACGCGACAATCACGGGGCCAATGCTTTCTGGAACGATTGATTGCGATGTAGCAGCGGATGGACTTATCTATCGCTTTCTCCGTGTCACGGATTCTTCGGCTGGCCACGAAGTCGAGAATTGGGAGCTCGACAAGTACCGTCCCGCGCGCAGTTTTAGCGCCTCACGTTTTCAGGTCACGATTCCGGATGGGTTTGCGCCATACGCCTTGCCCTATAATGGACCTCCCGCAGCAGTTGGGACGCGTCCCTCGTTGTTAGGTTTTCAGACTCCTGCTGGCTCAACGTGGAATCCCCCCTACGGAAGACCGCTGCTGTTGGTTGTCGCAGGTCACGACAGCGTGCCAAGCGATAAGGCCCTGAAGGCCGTTTCTGGCTGGAAGGGAGTCCTGGCTCGGTCGGGTATTCAGTGCGCTCTCCTTAGCGATGCATCCAAGCCATATGATGCCAAGGGTTTACTGTATGATCCTCATCGGACTTCTATTGCCGCCCTGTCTTCACCATCGACACCCGCATTCTTCCTTCTGAATTCAAAGGGCGTCATCACCAACATCTGGATGGGATTTGATTCGACGCAATCTCAATCTCTGGCGGATGAGATTGTTTCAGCCTCTACTGCGAGCAAGTCCAAATAACCCGAGCCTGCCATACTGAATCAGTGAAGCAGATCCAAGGTCGCATGGATGCCGCAGGCAAGCGGTTCGCAATCGTCGTTAGCCGTTGGAATGAATTGGTAACCAAGGAGTTGCTGGAAGGCGCTCTGTCGGAATTCGCGCGGTGTGGCAACCCTGAGGTTGAAGTTTTTCATGTACCAGGTACATGGGAAATACCTGTCGTAGTGAAGGCGTTGGTTACTCGGCCGATCGAGACCCGACCTGCAGGCGTTGTTGCGCTTGGCTGCATCATGCAGGGTCAAACTCCTCACGCCAGACTCCTAGGTTCTGACGTAGGTGGTGCCTTGATGGGCCTTCAAGTTGGCTATGGAGTTCCGATTGCTTGGGGCGTCCTTACTCCTGATACACAAGATCAGGCACTGGATCGGGCAGGGCTTAAGCAGGGCAACAAGGGAAGGGAAGCGGCCCAGGCGGCAATTGAGACCGCAAGCGTTTTGGAGCAAGTCTGAATCTGCACACCTTCGGTGTTGAGCAAGCCCTAATCTTGTTCGCTCTAGGGGCTGTGGCTAGCGGAATCAATGCCGTAGCCGGAGGCGGATCGCTCATTACGTTTCCCGCCCTAACGGTTGGCTTTCGACTTCCTTCAAACATTGCCAATGCGACCAATTCCGTTGCGCTTTGGCCGGGTGCGATGGCCGGGGCGATAGGGTTTTGGAATCTGCTACCCAAAACAGCGAAGTACTTCAAGATTCTCTTTGTTCCGACACTGCTGGGCTCGATTATTGGTGCAGAGCTCTTTATCCAAACGAGCACAAGACTTTTCGACTGTGTCGTTCCGTGGCTTATCCTTTTAGCTTCTATGCTGCTTCTGTTTCAGCCAAACGTGAAGCAGTTCGCACTGAGGCATGGGCGCACCATGTCACCAGGAGCGGGCGCCATCTTGCAGTTCTTCGTGGCCATCTATGGCGGCTACTTTGGAGCGGGAATGGGGATCATGATGCTGGCTGCCTTCGCTTTGTTTATGGACGGCACCATTCATGAACTGAATGCTGTTAAGTCGTGGCTCGGCCTAATTATCAATTTCGCCGCCTCCGTCATGTTCGTTTTTCAACGGCTGGTGGATCCTTATTTAGCCATTGCTTTGACCTTTGGATCGGTTTTTGGAGGCTTCTACGCAGCGAAGTTTTCGCAAAAGGTCGATCCCAACAAAATGCGGTTGATTATTGCCGGGTATGGCCTTTTGGCGGGGATGTACTTTATGTACAAAGCGTTTCGCCCTGCCCATTGGCCGACGATCGGTTAGCTCACTTATTGAGCATGTCTTTCAAGCGTCTTCGTTGTGCCAGTGCTCGTAGTTTCTTGATCGCCTGAACCTCGATCTGACGAACTCTTTCGCGCGAGAGCTTCATTTCTTTGGCGATATCTTCCTGTAAGGGGATATCGCTACCGTCGAGCCTGAATCGGAGACGCATTACGCGTTGTTCGCGATCGTTAAGCTCCAGCATGATCTTCTGGAGTTCCAAAATCATTTCCTGATTGAGCACCAAACTCTCGGGGTCCGCGTTGGTAGTGTCTTTAATCAATCCACCTAAAGTCATTCCACCGCTGTCGCCAACAGTCATGTCCAGCGAAAGCAAGTCCTGCGACGACTGAAGTAAAGTCAGAAGCTTCTTCGCGCTTATTCCCAAAGCCGCCGCTACCTGCTCAGGGCCGGGGTCATAGCCCAACTCGCGGGCCAGTCGCAACCGTTCCTTTTCTACTTTTCGGAGGGACTGTGATACGTGGGCGGGTAGGCGAATCGCCTTCGACTTGTTGTCAATAGCTCGACCGATGGCTTGGCGGATCCAGTGGGTCGCGTATGTTGAAAATCGAAAGCCCTTATCAGGGTCAAAGCGCTCGGCGGCTTGCATAAGTCCGATAGCGCCTTCTTGGATGAGGTCTTCCAACGGAATGGCACGATTTCGGTAAGTTTTGGCGATATTGATGACGAGTCGCATGTTTGACTCGATTAACCGCTGTTTGGCTTGCTTATCTCCAGCCTGGACCGCACGTGTCAGCTCTACCTCTTCCTCAGGCTTGAGGAGCGGCGCTTGTGTAAGGCGGCTTAAATAGCTCGGTATGCCGTCTTCTTGGTCGGACATATATGGATTAGCACTCATCCAAAAGGACCTGTCTCCTCTAATAGTGGCTGATACGAAACGACTGCAAGCCTAGTTTCCAAAACCTACAGCGTATTTTCGTGGCTGAAGTGCGAGGCACACTTATGTTAATATGCCGCTTCATCGTAGTGGACGCCTAATTCTGTAATCCTGTTCCCCGTTTATAGCATTAAAGCCAAAACGATTGCCATTTGGGCCAAACAATCTACCAAAAGGACCCTGCGTGCCTGACAACTGCTGAGTTGGACGCGTTTAGCGTTCGAAGAGTTGTCTCGCACTCTATAATCTTGGAGACAAATGAATGAACAGGGATTTGTTGACCGAAGGGAGTCTGACTGGCAAAGGCTGACTGAGTTGTGCGACAAAGCCGAAAGAGGCTTGAAAACTCTTTCGGGCCAAGACTTGCGCGATTTCGTCCAACTTTATCGAAAGGCTTCTACGGACTTGGCACTTGCCCGTACAAAATCACGCAACCTTGCTCTGATTGACTACCTGAACGACCTAGTCGGGCGAGCTTATGGGATTCTTTATCGCTCTCCAAAGCAGCCGTTTCTGTCGACTGTCGTCGCCGCTATTTCATTGAGTGCTCAGACCGTTCGACGCAACAAGTGGTTTGTATTAGTAAGTGCAAGCATCTTCTTTGGATCGGCTGTTTTTATTTATGGCGTACTCGACTGGGTTCCGGACGCCCGACAGAAAGTCATTCCGGCATCAATGGATAAGGTCTTTGATAGTTGGAGGTCGGGAGTATTCGATGAGAAGAGCGGATCCGAGTCCGGAATGATGACCGGATTCTATGCTTCCAACAACCCTCGAACGGCAATTATTACCGGCGCAGTAGGTGCCGGAAGCTTTGGACTCATTTCTGTATATCTGCTTTTCAACAACGGAGTGATGTTGGGTGCATTGGCTCACGAAATGGCTGCAGTAGGGAAGCTGGGTTTTCTAATCAGTTCAATTTCCCCCCACGGAGTGCCAGAGCTTTCAGGGATTATCGTTGCGGGTTCGACAGGGCTTTTGCTAGGTTATGCGATCATTAATCCCGGCAGAAGGCGGCGAAGTGATGCTCTCAAAGCGGTTGGGAAGGACGCCATAGTGCTACTTGCCACGTCCGTTGTCCTGATGTTCCTTGCTGCTCCGATCGAAGCGTTCTTCAGCTTTCAGCCCTCGGTTCCCCAGTGGCTAAAAGCAGGCGTTGCCGTCCTTAGTTTGATGGGTTGGGCAATCTTCTGGACGGGCTTTGCGAGACCGGCTGAAACCGACTTACGAGCGATTTCTTAGGTAACCAGTAAAGCAATACATAGCACTGCCGAATTGTGGAGGAAGTGCATGACCATGCTGGGAACCAGTGAGCGACTCTGATAAGAGATCAGGCAGCTTGCTGCGCCTATGCTTGCCAAAGACAGCCAGATGGAAATCCCTTGTGGATGCATCGACGCAAACAAGAAACTTGAGACGAGAATGCCTGGAAAGATGCCGCCTAACAGTCGCTTGAGGGCAGGGAAAATAAGTCCCCGAAACACGATTTCTTCCCATAGGGGGGCGAGAATGACTCCTAAGAAAAACACGGGAATGACGGTCGCAAAACTGTGATCTCGGGCTAGGGCCTCTGAAGCAGGATGGGTTGCCTTGGGCAAGAAGCTAAAGATCGCACTTCCGATGCCAGCCATGATGAGCGCGACAGGAAATTCCGCGACGAACCCAAAGAATCCGATCATCAGATCCGACTTCAAATTACGACGAGTAATGCCCAGCATCTCCAGAGAAATGCGTTTTCCATCAACTTCAACCCGCTGAAGCCAAAGGAGTCCACCTAACATCAAAGCGCCCATCAGGAACGCTCGAATGTACATATCCACTTCATATTTCGGCAGCATCGAGACTCCCGTCTCAATGACCAGGTACATCGCAAATATTTGTGCTGCCCTTACCGCCAATCGATCCGCGTCCAATTTGGAAATACGATCCATGGGAATGCCCTTTGGATTTAGGCTTCCGTCTTTGAACTTCTGTAAAATAGTGGACCAAGTGAGCACACTCAGAACGAGGAAGCCCATTCCAAGGAGACTTAGGCCCTGGGTCCGCGCTGGGACTGGCACCGGAACCAAACGTGTAAGGGCCGTCTTGTCACCCGCGTTTTCCAGCAGGTGGACCTTTGCCGCTTTGAACACAAAAGGACTTTCCGGGAGGATCTTTGTGAGCTGTTCCGCTTTTGACCTAGAGAGTGGGACACCGCGATAGATTTGGTAAAAGAGCTTGTCTGTTGGCACCTTGCTGAACTGCAAGATCTTGGCTACGCGTGTATTGAATTTGACTTTGAGCGCAGACTCCAAAGCGATGGCAAGCTTTGCCGCCATTCGGTCCTTGTCAGGCTGCTTGATAAGCATGGCTTCTGAGGTCCGAGCATCCTTGACGACCTCATCAAGCGTAGTTTTGGCTTTCTTGGTTTCAGTTGGTTTGGATAAAGCTAGTCGCGACTGGGCTTGCAGTAGGGTTTGCAGCACCTGCTGCTCGTCCTCATGCATCCGTTGGCCGAGAGGTTTAGGTACCAGAGACTCTGACAGTGCTCCGATCACCGTCAGGGCAACAAGAAAACCTAAGCAAATCCACCCGCTCCAGTTGCGCCGTCCTTCCTCAACAATAGGGGGTAGCTGGTCGTCAACCGGAGGCACCAACACGGGAGGAACCGTCAATCAACGTTCCTCATTGGACTCCCAATGAACGGTCGTTGAAAGAAATGGTGTAGGTGCTTTGGTGTGTAATGAGCGCCATTCCCATCCAAATCGTCTCGGCTGCATACTCTCCGATAAGTATGCCCATTGCGACGCTCCGAAGCTTGTCATAGCCTCTCAGGCCGTAATACCGTTGAACAAAATTCTTGACAAATAGGGCGAGGAGAAGTCCGGACCAATAGTAGTCCACACCATAGTTCATGGACAGCAAGTAGCCGGCCGGGTGGAGTGGAAAGCCAGGATATCGGAACCGGATTGCGTCCAGCGCCATAACAATCGCAAACCCCAGAATCGTCATGGTTATGCCAACGATATCTGGACCCTTGCGGTCGTTTAGGATGTTATTGAGATAGGTTCCGGCGTCCGTTCCGGGAATGTTCCCCGTTCGGTAGGCATTTGCCTGACGGAAGTAGAAGGAAAGGAAGAGTCCGACGACCGTCGCGGCAGCAATAATCCAAAAGAGTCTCTTTTGGTTGAGCCTCTCCAACTGTCCCATCTTCATTGCCTCGAGCTGATAGGGCATCGGATGGTTTCGAACCATTCGATTCATGAAGAAGAACCCATCGGTAACCCACGTGGCTTGGCCGTCGGACAGCCATTTGTTTCCCAAGAACCGATGCATGATCGAGTTGGGTCCAAAGAATGCAAATTCGTGAGTAGGTGGTCCCAGCTGAGCCCGAACCCTCGTAAGCACAATCGAGAAGATCAGGAACAGGGCCACGTACGGGATGAGATAGGCTACAGGCAGTCCACCGACCATGCCAAATCCAACAACTACCGCAAAACAGACAAATAATCCGGCAAACGCGAACCGGTGAGAAATCCCTCCGTCTTCCGATTTTTTGCCTGTTCTGATCTCAAGCCAAACACCCTTCAAATAGTCTCTAGACACCCAAACTGCGCCCAAGAACATAGCCAAAACTGCGCCCCAGGTCTGTTCATCAAAATAGGGCGGGCCCGGCACAAGCGCCGTTCCCGAGAATGTTGACTGAGGAATTCCCTGGCTTGCTAGGACGACGTGAGTCGCTTTTCGAAGCAAAAAGAAGGCAACAAAGCTCAATAGGAGATCGCTTGGCATGAATAAGCCGATAGCAGCCATGAACGGATAGATCGCAATTCGAAAGTCTCCGATATTGCTCCAAGGCGGATCTTTGAAGGCCCGATCGATATAGAAGAGATCTTTTACGGGAATGGCCGGAAGGTTCGGATAGAGGTAATTCAAGCCGTTCAGGATGTCGATCGTGAACATGATCCCGAACGCAATCCACATGTGCTTGCTCTTCCACATTCCTGAAGAGCCGCCCCCTTCGGACATCGCAACGGGCAACTGAATGAGAGGAAATGTCAGTCGCTCTCGGTCGCACCACGCTCCACGCATGAGGGAGTTGATGCAGAGCATGGCAAATACCGATGAGAGGACCAAGGCTCCCCATGCTAAGTAATAAGGGAGAAAGAGAGGTAGTTTGCTTGCCGCGTACTGCCATCCCTTGCCGCCGCCTTCGATATCTTGTACCTTTGCAATGTCGTGGATAACCAGCCAGTCCGGCATATGCTTCTGGATCTGGTCACGATAAGTGGCATCTGTTCTAGCCCTAAACGGGGCATTGAAAATGTCTGCATGAACCCATGAGTTCCACTCGCCTCCGATGGCCGCAGCCACGCTCATGATCGAAAAGCAGATGATGAGGTCGGTCTGTGTAAGGGCAAAGCGGGGAAAAAAGCGCCGCAAAGGAACATTGAAGATGAGCAGAAGAATCAGCCCGGAAATGGGCTGCGTCATTAAGGAAAAAATGCCGGATTCGGTGGAATTGGCGACTGCCCAAGTAACGGGCCAGCACATAAGGAAACCGATAAGAACGGCGAACCATCGAAAACGCGGAGGCTTTCCTTTCTCAACATTTTCCTGCTCGGTGATGATTGCCATGGATAGCCCATTCATCATTCCACATTCAGAGGTTTGAGTCCTGCTTTTCTGACTTGGCATCCAAACAACGCACTCTTGTCATCCAGAAAAAATCGTTGTATAGTTCTCATGTAATTCTAATGCCACTTCCTGCCGTGGGCCTGAAAGTTGTCAGGCCTCAGGCGGGTTTTATTTTGCGTTCTGATTGCATAATGTAAACGAGTGTCTACCGTTTCAGAGCTGATTGACCTTGCCTTCCGCAACCTAGTCTCGCGAAAAGGTTTCGTGGAACGACCTGACCAGCAACAGCTCGCCCTACTACTTTCGGATCTGATTGCTCAAGGGTCTACCGGCTCGTTCGAGGCCCCCACGGGACTAGGAAAATCACTCGCAGCTCTTATTCCCGCAATCGCCCACGCGATCGTCAACAAAAAGCGGACGGTTGTGGCTACCTACACGAACGTTCTTGCAGAACAGTATTGGAGAAATGACCTTCCCTTGGCTCTCAGTTTGTTTCTGGAAGAGGGCACAACTGTTTCCTCAGTAAATCAGGCTGGCCTGCTCCTAGGGATACGTTCCCAAATGCTTATGGGAAGGCAACGGTACGTCTGTCTGGATTCGATGGACGAGCAAGCACCAACACTTATTGACGATTACCGACGAGATGCGAAGCTCGGCATTGAGACGGAATTTCGGAATCTTATCAAGAGGCCGATACGTGAAGTGAATCTGCTGTGGCAGAAGATTGCCACTCCTCCCGTCTGTCCCGGTCGGCTCTGCCCCATTTATGACGACTGCTACTACTACTCTTCTCGAAGAGCAGCAGAAAAAGCAGAGATCGTAATCACAAACCACAGCGTGGTGATTCAAGACGCGTTGATGGCCAAGATTAGCGAAGACGGAACGGGCATGCTTGGTAAGTTCGACTTCCTCATCCTGGACGAAGCACACGATTTTCCCCTAGCTGCCACGAACGGAATGGAATTTGAATTGAGTTCCATTCGTTTGGGTGCCCTTGAAGGCATCTGCAATCGCCTGGAGGTCGCCTTGCTGCCTTTAGCCGAACGCCAAAAAGAGGGCCTGGATTGGTCAAAATCGTGCGCGGACTTTCGAGTCGGTATTGATCAGTGCAAGAAGGGTCTCATCGAGTACAGCCTGTCGCTTGGAAGACCGGGGATTTTGACTGCCTCTCCCCACGATGTTCTTGAGCATCCGCAAGTTCAAGCTAACCGAACGGGAGACGACATGAGAGGTGCAAAGGAACTGTCGGATCATGTCAGTGAACTCTGCGAATCCTTCGTCCATTCCATGGATGAAAGGATGCTCCGATGGAAGGACACTGCACCAGAATTGGCGAGGCAAACTGCCGAGACCACTAGGAACTATGGCTCCTACATTCGTGAGTTCGGTTCTGGTTGCTACGCCCTTTTTCAACCCGAAGGTGTTTCGGTTAGTTATGCTGGTCGCTCCGGAGCGGATGCTATGCTGCGCCAAGACATCATCGGACTGGCGGAGCCCCTTAGGGATTTGGTGTGGAATCGGACTCCGTACGCGTGCCTATCCGCAACGTTGGCTTTGGATGGAAACTTCGACTTCTTTAGAAGGTCGACGGGAGCGGAGCCGATGTTCGAGGAAATCCTTCCGACCCCATTCGATTACGCCTCGAATGCTGCGCTCTATCTTCCTCCCAATGACACGATTCCCGATCCTTCGGTCGCACGGCGAGATGGCAATGAGGAGGGTTACTGGAGGCGTGTTGCTTCCGAGCTTTCCAAAATAATTCGAACAGTGGGCGGTCGTACCTTGGCTCTGTTCCATTCGCGGAAGGAAATGGAGGGAGTTCTATCGTTCATGAATCTGCCTCCCGAATTGCCGGTCTATTGTCAGACAAAGCAGGGTGCGGCGTCAGTTGGCGAGCGGTTCATTGAGAACACACGATCTTCACTCTTTGCCCTTCGATCGTTCTGGACCGGCTTCGACGCTCCCGGAGAAACCCTTTCCTGTGTCGTCTTGGTCCGCGTGCCATTCGAGGTGCCGATCGATCCTCCCCAGATAGCACGATTGGCTTACCTCCAGACCCAGGGACTGAATGCGTTCGGCGAGCATACGCTTCCTCTGGCTAAGATGATGATGCGGCAGGGGGCGGGACGCTTGATTCGGCGTGCCGAGGATAAGGGCATTATTGCCATCTTGGACTCGCGGATTCAGAGCAAGCGCTACGGCGAAGAGATCCTAGCGAACTTGCCGAACGGAATGCGGACTTTCCGAGACATTGGCGATGCCGTCGGATGGATTGGATTGGAAGTGCCAGAACTTGGCGATCAACCTAGTTTGAAGATGTGACTGCGGTAACCTCCCAGTTATGCTAGACCCCCGCGTAACCAAGCTTGCAGAGCTACTTTCAACACACTGTTGTGATTTGGGACCTAACGACAGCGTCTTGATTCACGCGTTTGACATTCCTGAAGAAGCGGTAGCTGAAATGGTCCGTGTGACCCAGGCAACAGGAGCTAAAGTCGCCGTTCGACTGGAAAGCGGCCTGGTTAGGCGTCAACTCATGCACGGTATGAGCGAAACGAATGCAGCACTCTATGCGGCCATCGAAAAATATGAAATGGAGCAGATGACAGCGTACATCGCGCTCAGAGGCAGCAATAACTACGCCGAGCAAAGCGAGGTCCCTGGCGACATCATGAGCATGTGGCAACGTATTTATGTCACGCCCGTAGTCTTTGGAATCCGAGTTCCTAACACCAAGTGGGTAGCCCTTAGGTGGCCAAGCCCGAGCATGGCGCAGCAAGCGAACATGTCAACTCCAGCATTTGAAAAGTTTTACTTTGACGTATGCACCTTGGACTATAAAAAAATGGAACGAGCTTCGGTACCCCTCAAGGATTTGATGGACAAGACCGACCAAGTGCATATCCTCGGGCCTGGAACGGACCTCAAATTCAGCATCAAAGGTATCGGAGCAGTTGCTTGCTCTGGCGACAGAAACATTCCGGACGGGGAGTGCTTCTCAGCTCCTGTGATTAACAGCATGAATGGCACCATTCAATACAACACGGTCTCCCTCTATCAAGGTACTGAATACAAAGACATTCGATACGTGGTCAAGAACGGCAAGATTGTCGAGGCCTATGCGGGAGCCAACACAGACAAGCTAAACGAAGTTCTCGATACTGACGACGGTGCCCGCTACTTCGGTGAATGGTCGCTCGGCTATAACCCTTACGTACTTCACCCAATGAAAGACACCCTGTTTGACGAGAAGATTGCGGGTAGCTTCCACCTTACGCCAGGAAACGCTTACAACCCGCCGGGAGGAAATGGCAACAAATCCGCCATCCACTGGGATACGGTTTGCATTCAGCGCCCCGACTACGGTGGAGGCGAAATATGGTTTGATGGCAAGCTCATTCGCAAAGACGGCCTCTTTCTCCTGCCAGAGCTCATGGGCTTGAACCCAGATCAGTTGGGTTAGCCAATATCGTAAACACGAAACAGACCCCCTGATCAATCAAGGGGTCTGTTTCAATTTCGCCTAATCAAGCCATTTGACAACTTGGAGCAGGTGATAGCCGTCGTGACTTTGGACAAGGCTTGCAAGCATCTGGACCGTTAGGACCCCAACAAATTCTCGGTTCCCTTTTCGATCCCAGACGTCGTCATCCAGCGAACTCAGTAACTCGACAAGACTTTCCCGGCCTGCCTTGTAACGTGCCAAATTATCTGATGGATTCTGATGGGCATAGTCGTTTTCAATGACCATTTCCCCTTCGTCGATACTGGGGAGAAACGGAGTCACTTCGTCTCGCATCTTGGCGAAGCGAGTTCTCCAGATCGGCTCCCAGTCCGCAAGGTGAGCCAGAATCTCCCGCAATGTGAATCGATCTGGATCAGGTCTCCTGTCCCAAATCGGGTCTTTGTCGGCGACGCCCGAAAGGAGTCTAGCGAGCACTTCTGGTGTTCCCGAAAGTGCTTTGAACAGATAAGCTCGTGCTGGTGCGGGATAGGGCATTTGCAGAACTTACCCGCAAACTTGCCTGGCGAGTTGGTTGGTAAGTTCAGCGGACCCGAAGGCTTAGTACCAAAAGCCATCACAATCCTTTTAGACCCATTGGCACGCAGTGGTCTAGAACAGCTTACGTTTATCGCCGTCCTCGACTGCAAAAACCAAGAGACGGTTGAACCCCGCAAAAGTGCAAGCGACTTGGTTGTCCGACTAATTCAAGTCGAAACCTTGCCAAGTACAGGTTGTAGTCGCATGAAATTCATCCTTTCAGTTCCCTAAAGCTCGGGTAACTTAACTGCTCTAATCCATGCGCGAGATACTTCAATTCCTTCTCCACCTAGACACCAGAATCGATGCGATTCTGCACAACTATGGGCCATGGGCCTATTTGATCTTCTTCTTGATCATCTTCGCCGAGACGGGGTTAGTAGTTATGCCATTCTTGCCTGGAGACACACTGCTATTTGCAATAGGTTTGTTTGCAGCTAAGGGTTCTTTGAGCCTGCCACTAGCACTGTTCCTTCTCATTGCGGCAGCATTAACGGGCGACCAAGTCAACTACCATATGGGTAAGTATTTTGGCGCAAAGTTGTTCAAAAACGAAAAATCAAAGATATTCAAGCGTTCCAATTTAGATAAGACTCACGAGTACTTTGACCGGCGTGGACCATCGACGATCATCTTTGCTCGCTTCATACCTATTATTCGTACGACAGCCCCCTTTGTTGCCGGTATGGGAACGATGAAGCATCGATTGTTTACGATCTTCAGCTTTGTTGCCGCACTGCTATGGGTCGGCATTTGTACTATGGCCGGTTATCTCTTCGGTGGATTTCCAAGTGTTCGAGATAATTTTGGTTTGGCAGCATTAGGAATGCTCCTCCTTTCGCTCATACCACTGACCATTGAGATTATCGGTCACCGCGCTCATACCAAGAAAATGACCACAGCGGCCATGAAGGATAACAAGGTAACACCTGATCGATGAGCACGATATCCCTTCCCAACAGACCGATAGTAGATGTCTTGGTTCCTGGAACAAGCCTGATTCGAGAGATTCTTCTCGTTGGAAGCGGAAGTGTTCTAACTTATGCAGGTGCACAAGCGGTTATTCCTTGGCAGCCGGTTCCCTTTACTTTGCAGACGATGTCCGTAATGCTTTGCGGTCTAGCACTCGGCTCACGCAGGGGAATGATGAGTCAGCTTGTTTATTTGGGCGCAGGGGCCGTGGGCCTTCCCGTTTTTGCTCAAGGCAAGCTCGGCACGGGGACTCTTTTCGGAGCGACGGGCGGATACTTGCTCTCCTTCGTGATCGTCGCGATGCTGCTTGGGGTCTTGGCTGAAAAAGGCTGGACCAAGAGCATTGCAAAGACGGCAGGCGCAATGGCGATCGGAACGGTAATCAGCCTCGGGCTAGGTGCCCTTTGGCTCTCGTACTTCGTCGGTGGACAGAACGCTATCCTGCATGGCATCGTGCCGTTCATCGCTCCCGAAGTGATGAAAGCAGTTGTCGTTATCCTTGCGCTTCCATCAGCTTGGAAGCTTTGCCATAAAGCTTAGCTTGGCAAAGCGATAACAATGAAGGTGAGCGGAGATGCATCCTCGCTCACCTTTTGACTTCAAGTGGCCGGGCAATCATAATGCCGGTTAATTTGCTGGACCAGTTCAGGCACTTTGAGATTTCTGGCTCAATGGTCACTTGCATGCGTGCTCGAGACGAAGATGCGTCCATAAAGTGAACGACTCCTTCTTCGTCCTTAAGACAAATCCCCGTGTGTGCGATATCGATGCCTTCCTCGGTGGTAGAGACGCCAACGATGTCGCCCGTTTTTAGTAAGTGTTCGGCGGCACTAATCTTGTCCATTGGCAAATATGAAAGTGACCGAGAGTTGATCACGTCCTCAAACTGGCGAATCTCGGACACATATCCCGGATGAGTTGCGAGTTGTCGATAGAGTTCAGGTCGTTTCGTCATGATCCCCACTTTCTGAGTAAAGGGCTCCGCTCCAGGCAGATCTGAAGTTAAGATTTTCACAACACACTTTTCTTGATTATCGACAAACCAGTCGGTGGTGTAGTGCAGTCGAGAGGTGAATGAACTCATGTGCCCCCCTCGGTATCGGGTAAATCGGACTTCCGTGAGTAGGTCATCAGGCGAGGTTCGGCCCTTCTTGATCATGCGAGCCATGCCGAGGGTGTCTTCAAAGAACGTCACGCAATCCAGTCCCTTGAGGTTGACGATGCAGTATTCAAGGTCTTTGCTCAATTCCAGGGTGAAACCCTTGTAAGGAGTGCCTTTGAGTTCCAAGGCAATCTTTCCCATGAGTTCGCCGATAGGAAGGAGTCGCCAATCACCGCTTGTGGCTTTGGCCAAAATGCGATCCAAGACGTCTTGCCCTTCAAACCTCTGATACTCCTCTTGTGCCTCCGGCAAGTAACGAGCTAACGCCGCCGAGCCAAGGATGCCAAGCGAGCCGACAGAAAAGAACTTGAGTAACTCGCGCCGAGTCATATCAGAAAGTTTACTGGATATCTAGAAGATTGGAGCCGGAAGATTGACCTTATCGACCCGCACTGAAACGGCGAGTTCTGCAGCCGCGACGCCCACATAGACTCCTCGCGTGGGTGCAACTTCACTGTAATCCCGGCCGGTATGAATCCGAATATAGCGCTCGTTGGCTAAAAGGTTGTTTGTTGGATCCAGAGCGAGCCATCTTCCATCAGGAAGCAAGCAGTCCACCCAAGCATGAGTGGCGTGGTCGCCGCGTAGTCCATCGTCGCCGTGCACGAACAGGTAACCACTGACATATCTCGATGGAATTCCAAGAGATCGAGCACATGCGATCATAAGATGAGCAAAATCCTGACAAACCCCTGCCTTGATTTCCAGCACATCACGCAGTTTTGTGTGAACTTGAGTTGCATCTGGGTCGTAGGCGAGCGATTGGTAGATCCACTCCATGAGCCTTCTTAGAAAATCGGCAGTAGAGCCATTGGATTCCAATAAAACCGAGTTGGCAATCGATTGGACCTCCTCGTTGATAATGATAAATGGGCTCGCTACAAGGTATTCAGCAAAGTCTTGCTTCGTTGAATCCAAGGCGAAAAAGTCCAAATCTCGGTCAAGTAAATTTAGGCCCTCATAGGGATTGACCAAGACCGTTTCAACCACTGCCTCCGCCACGATTTCTAGCATAGAATGGGAATCGCGAAGACCAAAATGGTGAACCACCCCGCCAGGTTCCCCATAACAGTAGACCTTGGTGTCTGGTTGAACGCGCAGGTGAAACTCAATACAAGTCTGTGTAGCGTCGTCCAGGGGCATCAACCGGACTTCGTTGTGGCTATCGAACGCAGGAATGGGATAGCAGTACAAGGTTCGATGAATGGCGCGAAGGATCATTGACTTACTACTGACGACAAAAAGTCGCTGATCGGGTCCCAATATAATCGAATGATCGGCATCATCTAGGCATTTCTACGCTCGTGCAACCCAATTCCACACTATGAACGACCAGAGAGTGACTGGCGCATCTAAAAGCTAAGGTACGTTTTTCGAATGGAATCCCCAATACTGCTACAGCGTTCTTCAACGCCCTCCAGAAACTGGTGGAGGCCCCCTGCAATGATATCTTCCGCTTGCATGAAATTGAGGTCGTTATAGAGCTTTCCAACTTCCCGTTCTGCACTATTCACGGGTGCTACATCGCGATTGCTGCTAATCCTTCTTAGGCAGCCATCTACTCGGCCAATCGAATGCCTTACCGATGCAGGGAATCTCGGATTGAGAAGCAAAAATTGGGCGACTCTAGCTGGGGTTACACCTTCATGATACGTCTTCCGAAATGCCTCATAGGCTCCCACAGATTTCAAAACGGCTATCCAACCGTGTACATCCACTGGGCCACCGACTGATCCGCCTTCCGCGATGGTCGTCCCAACAGGATAATCTCCGGTTTCATGTGCGGCATAGGTTGGCAATAGGTCGTGGTATTTCACGTCGAGGATGCGTGCTGTTTGGTCCGCCCGTTCGAGGAACCTTCCAGCGTCATGGAAATCCCTCGTTTCTCCCATCATCAAGGTTCGGTTGGTCACGCCCTGGAAGAGCTGAGATCCTTCTTTGACTTTCTCGAAAAATGCAAATGGAGATCCCGATAGGACTCGGTCCACATTCCACTCTCGGTACTCCAAATAGAGCTGGTTGAGGCATTTCCACATTTCACTGGAAATCTGGTCGCGAATGCTTCGCCCATTCTCTCGGGCGTAGAGGATGCACGAGTAAATCGACGAACCGTTCTTTTCATCGAAGGCAAAGAATTGCAGAATGCTTCGTTCGTCCTCTAAAGCATGTGTTTCGCGGTAGAGCTCTTCTTGGCCCGAAATCGCAAGAATGGACGACCATCGCATGGCCTCACCAACAAGTGGACTTTCCAATCCAAAGTGATAATGGACATCAATCATGCGAGCAGTCGCCTCTGCCCTTTCAATGTATCTTCCGATCCAGAACGATGCGTCGGCGTGTCGTGACAGCATTACTGCGGTCCCTCAGATTGGATGATCGGATTTGCATTCGTCATGACTTGCGACTGTTGCATCGAACCCATCCGTTGTGACTGCAGGGAATCCCGGTTCAACTCGCCAGCCAGCACCCATGTGTCCTTGCTCCCGCCGCCTTGCGATGAGTTGACCACATACGAACCTTTGCGTAGGGCGACGCGAGTCAGCCCGCCCGGCACGATCGTGACGTCCTCTTTTCCACACAAAATGTACGGCCTTAGGTCGACGTGGCGTCCCTCGAATCCTTCACCAAAAAAGCAAGGAGAGCGCGAAAGAGAGACAAGCGGCTGTCCAATATAACCGCGTGGATTTGCGCGAACGGTTGCAACGAACTCGGCGACTTCGGCCTTGGAGGCTTGTGGGCCAATGAGCATGCCATATCCCCCCGACTCATTCGTTGCCTTGATGACCAACTCATGCGCGTGGTCGCAGATGTACTCAAGCTCTAGTGGTTTCCAACCCATGTATGTTTCCACCTGCTCCAGGATCGGTTCTTGGTCAAGGTAATACCGGATCATGGCCGGCACGAAAGGATAAACCGACTTATCGTCTGCCACTCCAGTCCCAATTCCATTTGTCAGGGAGACATTTCCTGCTCGGTGCGCATTAACGAGTCCGGGAACTCCAAGTGAGCTGTCCGGGCGAAAAACGAGGGGGTCTAGGAAATCGTCATCGACTCGACGGTAGATCACGTCTACGCGTTGGGGACCCCGAGTCGTCTTCATGTAAACCACGTTGTCATTTACGAACAAGTCTCGGCCTTCGACGAGTTCGATGCCCATCTGTTGGGCTAAGAAGCTATGCTCGAAGTAGGCTGAATTGTAAACTCCAGGTGTAAGGAGTACGACATTAGGTTCCTCTCGTCCTGGAGGAGCAAATTCACGCAAGTTGTGGAGAAGTTGGCTTGTGTAATGGTCGATCGGTCGTACGCGGTTTTCGCCGAATAAACTTGGAAATACCCGCATAAGAATCAAGCGATTCTCAAGCATGTAGGAAACACCCGAAGGGGTCCGGCAGTTGTCCTCTAGAACCCGGTACGTCCCATTTGCGTCACGGATAAGGTCTGTTCCACAGATATGGACGTAGACGTTGCCTGGCACATCAGCGCCCACAAAGCTGCGTCGGTAATTGGGAGCATTGACGATGAGGTCTCTGGGGATAACTCCGTCTTTTAGAATCTTGCCATCGTGATAAGCATCATGCAAAAACAGATTGAGTGCTCGAACACGCTGGGTAAGTCCCTTTTCTATATGAGTCCACTCGTCCGAAGGAAGGATTCGAGGTACAAGATCAACCGGAAACGGCTTTTCGACGCCTTTGTTGTCCCCGTAAACCGTAAAGGTGATGCCTTGGTTAACGAGCGTGATATCCGCCAGTTCGCACCTAGCCTGGAATTCTTTTGCCGTCAGGTTGCCAAGTGTGCGAGCCAATCGCTGATAATGCGCTCGCGGCCCATCCGCCTGAAACATTTCATCGAAGAAGCCCCCCGAATCGTAACCTGAAAACAAGCCGGAAGATGTGGAAAGGGACTGCTCTTGGTTCATGAGAGAAGCCGAGCGTCTACGCTGACCCACTGGCGAGAACAGTATATAACAGCTTCCGACAACTGCCAACCGGTTCGAAAGGAATGGTCTTTCTTTTGGCGCTTACTTAGGAATGAACCTCGGCCGGTTATGCTCTTCGCTCCAATTCCTCACGTATTTTTTTCATGAGGCCACCATGCTTTCCCATGTCGAAGTGGTTGGAAAAATCCTCTCGAATGGAGGCCGGGTAGTTGAAAGGAGGCAACGTGTGGTTTTGTGGGTCTTCCCAGACATAACGGGGCCAAATGTGGGCGTGGAGGAAGGGATCAAGGTTGCCGTAGATGGAGTAATTGATCCTTTCGGCTCCGGTTGCGGCCTTTACGGCATCTCCAAGAACGCTCATGTCACGGAGAAATTGATCTCTAGCGGCACCGTACATGTCGTTGAGTTGACCGACTTCTGGGTAGGCAAGTAGCAGGCAATATCCTGGAAGGAACTGAGTATCGCCAATAACCGCAAAGCCACTCTTCATTCGGAGCAGCATTTTTGGGTTCTCGCCTCGGGCAAGAAATTCGAGACGTTCGGTACCAGTCATAAATGGATCATACCGGTAAGGCCCATGACACCTTATAATCACCGGGTGACACTTGAAGGCATCACGAAGACACAGAGCCGTGCATTTATCGCCGCCTGGCTGGGCTGGGGATTCGACGGGCTCGATGGATACCTCTACACTTTGATTGCTTTGCCGTTCGTAACTGAGTTACTTGGACCAGGAGCGGCAAAGGGAGAACCGGCAACTAAGGCCGCCTTGATCCAAGGAGTTTTCTTGGTAGGTTGGGCATTGGGCGGGACAGTGTTTGGACGAGTCGGTGATCGAATAGGTCGGTCGCGTACGCTGACACTTACGATCTTGCTCTATGCGGCATTCACCGGCCTCTCTTTCTTTGCGCAGACATGGTGGCAACTCCTTATCTTCCGATTTGTTGCCGCACTAGGCATCGGCGGAGAATGGGCCGCCGGTTCGGCATTGGTTTCGGAAACGTTGCCCAAGAAGTACTCGCACGCAGCGAGCGCGACCTTGCAGAACGGATACATCCTCGGCATGATTACTGCCGCACTGACCGTTGGCGCTCTCGGTGGTTTGCCTTACCGATACGTGTTCCTCATTGGAGTCGTGCCGGCCTTTGCAACCATTTGGATCAGGAAGGCCGTTCCCGAACCTGCTGAATGGGAAGGCGAGCGAAAGGATAAAGAGATTCCGAAGATCTCGGCACTGTTCAAAGGAGATGTCTGCAAAACGACGCTTATGACTTTGTCGCTGACCAGTATTTGCTTGGCGAGCGTTTGGGCATTGCTCTATTTCAGTTCTCAGGTTATACGGTCACTTCCCGAAGTTAAGGCAATGTCCAAAGCCGATGTTGCTTCCATGATTCGTTCAGTAACCGTGATCTACTGTATCTGGAACATCATTGGGTGTTACGCATCGTCGGTGCTAGCGCATTTTGTGGGCTATCGAAAAGCCTTCTCGCTCCTAATGGCTTGTTCCTTCCTGAGTTATTACTTTGGATTTCACGAGAACCATTCTCTGGCGGAAACCCGAACGTGGTTGAACATCGCCTTCTTCTTCAGCTCAGGCATCTTTGCCCTGTTTCCGCTCTATATTCCGCCTCTATTTCCAACCCTCATTCGGACCACGGGAGCTGGATTCTCGTATAACATCGGTAGGTTGGTCGCGGGACTCGCAACGTTTGTTTTTGGAATGGCGACCTCGACAGCGATGTCGCCAGCACTAGCCATTTGGTACGCAGGCTTCCTCTACCTACCTGGAGTCGTTTTAGCCTTATTTATACCGATTCACAAGGTGGACGATTTGGCCGGAGCCTAGGTATTGACCGTGGGGGATTTTCCCTCCTCTAAGCAAAACAAAACGGATCCCACCATAAAGCTGGGATCCGTTTTGCGTTTAGGCTTTGGTAGGAGTTGCTGTTGTCGATAGGCTGGCGAGGTACTCCTCACCCATGATCTCTTTGACAATCGTGTTCTGATTGATACGATATTTGCGAGGTCTTGGAGAGATGTACGGTGCGTCGATCGGTTCGAACGAGAAAGTTGGACCCTTGGTCGTATATGTTGCCAATGTCGTCTTCAGCCATGTCGAATCGTCGCGATCAGGCGTATCCATCTTGAAGTGAGCGCCACGACTTTCGTCGCGCACGATCGCTCCGCCAACGATCGCCTTTGCCTGTTCGATCATATGGATTAAGGCACGGGTGAACGGAACGGCTTGGTTTGCCCAACCGGTGTCGTCTAGTAGGCTGCACTGTCGAGCTCGGGTCGTGAGATCGTCCAGCTTCTCTTGTGCAGTAAGGAGGTCGCGTTGAACGCGCCAGATGCCGCAGTTATTCCACATCAAGTTGCCCAACTCGGCATGAAGTCGATAGGGGTTTTCGGAACCGTTGCTCTTCTTGAGTGAATCGTATTCGGCTTGCTTCTCTCGCTGAGCTTCGTTCAGAAGATTCGCCGAGGTGCCTTCAGCACTTGCCCCCATGCCTTGCATGTAGGCCACGATTCCTTGTGCAGCAATTTCACCAGCGACCAAGCAACTTAAGAGCGCGTTTGCCCCTAATCGGTTGGCACCGTGATATTGGAAGTCGCACTCTCCGGCTGCATAAAGGCCCGGAATATTGGTCATTTGGTTGCGGTGTGAATCAACATTCCAGCTACCGTCGTTGTTCAGTTCGTAGTCGACCCACAGGCCGCCCATTGTGTAGTGGACTGCGGGGTAGATGCGCATGGGAGTCTCAATGGGATCCTCGCGCATGAATTTTTCATAGATTTCCAGGACGCCTTCTAGTTTGTCGTTGATGACTTCACGAGTGTAGGGTCCGCCATGATTTTCATGGAGTTGGGTGATATCCAAATAGACTTGGTTTCCACCCTTGATGCCCTTGCCCATTCGGCAGACACAGTAGATGATAAAGCTCACTATGTCGCGACTGAGAAGGTTCTTATAAACGGGATCCATTTCCTCGCAGACGTACCAGCGATCGGCCTCCGGAATCTCGACGGGCTTTCTCGTATCCATAGGATTGCGAGGTACCCAGATTCGTCCGCCTTCGCCACGTACTGACTCCGAGATCAATCGGCACTTGTCTTCGCCAGGAATCGCCGTCGGGTGGATCTGTACCATTTCAGGGTTTCCGTAGTGGACACCTTGTTGGTAGCAAATGCTAACGGGACTTCCCGTATTGATGATCGAGTTCGTGCTCAGACCGAATATTAGTCCGTTACCGCCCGTTGCCATAACTGCGGCATCGCTGGCAAACGATTCGATCGCCATGGTACGGAGGTTTTGGGCAGTAACGCCCCGACACGCACCTTTGTCGTCTTTGATGATGCTGAGGAATTCCCAGCCTTCATATTTTTCGACCAATCCGGACGATTCAAATCGCCGCACTTGCTCGTCCAAGGCGTAAAGCAACTGCTGACCGGTGGTCGCACCAGCATAAGCTGTTCGATGCTTTAGAGTGCCACCAAATCTACGGAATGAGAGCATTCCTTCGTCGGTTCGGTTGAACGGAACACCCATGCGATCCAGAAGATAAATGATCGCGGGCGCACGCTCTGCCATTCGCATAACGGGAGGTTGATGGTTGAGGAAGTCTCCACCTGTAATGGTGTCTTCGAAGTGAAGATAAGGTGAGTCGCCTTCACCCCTGAGGTTCACCGCCCCATTTATGCCACCTTGGGCACATACAGAGTGTGATCGCTTCACGGGAACTAAGCTGATTAGCTTGACCTTATGTCCGGCCTCCGCGAGCTTCATAGTGGTCATGAGGCCAGCTAAGCCTCCACCCACAACGACGACGGTACGTTGAGCTGCCATTGCTTCCCCTATTCTACGCGGAGAGAGCCCCTCATTTCTTGATTCCGAGCCTACAAGGAAAAGGATATGTGTAGTGGTTTCAACTAATCACGGCACCAGCTCGAATTTGGGCCTGGGATTAGTGGAGCACTTTGGATCAAAACCCTGTTTGTGTTTCAAGATCCCACTGCTTTGAGGCAGTATTCACCGAGCTAACTCGTCAGCAAACAGGTTCGATTGTGTCTCCAATGCATTCATCCTTGCCCAGATCAGAAGGAATCTATCGGCCCCAATGGAATGATTTCAGACTGTCAGCGAGGGCTTGGTCCCATTTACCAATTGATTTGTCGGAGGCGGTCATGGTGAAGAGAACGACAACTCCATTTTTCATGACGACAAATTGACGCTGAGAAGCGACCTTTCCACTTTTCCCAGTTTTGGAAATCAACCATGTATAGGCATCGGAATCGGAAAGGGAGTAGGGCTCTTGCTCCTTGACCGTAACGCCCGACTGAGCAGTGATCTTCTGCAAGATCTCCTTGCCCACTTGTTCGGACGATTGACGGTTGTTAGTGCCGCCTTTTACGCGTAGATTCGACGTAAAGCCATCCTCGGTAGGACCTAAGAACACCGTATCTCCCCGAGTTTGCTGTTTTTGCTCCTGGAACCCTTCAGGTGGGGTGTAGCTCCAATCGCTAGCGTCTTTAGGTGCGCCCGAAGTCTGGCCTCCCCCTGCTTGCCCCGATTGGTGCGAAGATGAGCATCCCGTTACCATCAAGCTGAGTAAAGAAACGAAGGCAAGGAGCGAAATGCGAACCATGATGTACTTTACGTCCAGGATGGTCGGGGAGATTCAATGCAAACAGAAGTCCCCGGCAACCCTAAGGCGGCCAGGGACTTCGACTCCATTTCGGATGGGTCAGCGCTTTCGTGCTGGACGATTCACTGCATTGGCTTGCAGAGTTACGGCTCCGATATTGGTGAGTAGGCAACCGTCGTTGCTTGCTCCCGTGTTAATGGTGATTGAGGCTTGAGCGAGAATCACTCCTTTAAAGATCGAATTGACTCCGATCGTTGCGGAGGTACCGACGGACCAGTAAATGTTTCCAGCTTGAGCACCACCGGCAAGCACAACCTGTGTGCCAGGAGAGGTCGTCAACGTACTGCCCATCTGGAAGATGAACACCGCATTCGGATCACCTAGCGCATCCAAAGTAACACTGCCAGAAGAGAGCATGACCGAGGTTGAGTTTTTGTACAGTCCCGGTGTGAAGGTTAGGCCACTAAGGTCGCCTGCCAACGTCGCGGCACCCAATCGCCCAGATGCTTCAAGTGAACCTTGCAGCAAGTCGTTCTTCGCCGCCGCCGCCACAGCGTCTCCAACATGGCTACTGCCGTTGATAATTCCAGGTGGGAACCCGGTGATGGATGCGCCAGGGCTAACGCCTAAATCTCCGTTGATTGTCGTGAGACCTAGGTTAGTCACTGTAGAACCGGCCAGAACGGCATAGGTTGATGCAGTCCCGAGGTTAATAGTGCCTTGTGATCGCTGAATTCCTGTAGTAAACGTCCAGGTCTTCTTTAACGCCATCGTATTGCCATTGATGTCCTTAACTCCCACTTCCACGTTGGCCGTGTAAAGGGTACTGGGCATTAGATCGGCAGTCGGAAGGAACGAGGCGATTCGACTGGCCGAATCGTATTTGACGGATCCAACGACCCCGTTCACGTTGAACGTGGAAGTGTTGATACTCGTTGCCAGCATGTCCTCACTGAATGTCGCATTGATTGCTTGATTCAAGAACACGTTGGTCGCGCCATTGGCAGGATTGGTTGTAAGCACGGTGGGTCGCGTCGAGTTTGTCGTTGCAGCCGTGGTAAACGTCCAAGTTTTCGCCTGGGCCATGTTATTTCCAGCTGTATCTTTGACACCTGTTGTAACACTTGCCGAGTATGTCGTGCTGGCGGCAAGAACAGATGTAGGGTTGAAGACCGCAACCTTGTTTGCATACGAGACGCTGCCCGCTACTGAGGGTCCAACAGCTGGCTTAAGGGTAATCGTCTGAGTACCCAGTGTGGATGGATCCATTGCCTCACTAAAGGTCACAGCGACGTTGCTATTCGTAGCGACCGCCGTTGCATTTTCGAGAGGATTAACTGACACGATGGTTGGAGGAGTTGTATCGGATCCGATACCTGTCTTGAACGACCAAACCCAGTCTACGGCCATGGCATTGCCAGAGAGATCCTTTACTCCTGTTGTAATCGTCGCAGTAACCTGCTGAAGAGCAGGAAGATTTCCTGTAGGTGTAAATACTGCGGTGTTGTCAACGGCAGTGACCGTACCAGCGATTGGGCCAAGTGCGCTCTGAACCTTAAAAGTTGTTGTCGTAAGGGTATCAGAAGCCATCGGCTCGCTAAACGTCACCGTTATCTTTTTATTGACAGCAACTCCGGTAGAACCTCCAGCAGGATCAGTAGAACTTACCTTTGGTGGTGTGGTGTCGCCACTTGTGCCAGTGACAAAAGTCCATGACCAGTCAGCTACCAAAGCGTTTCCGGACAGGTCCTTCATCCCGGTAGTGACAGTCGCGGTGTAGGTTGCAAGCGGGGTTAAACGCGCTGTGGGGGAAAACACTGCGACATTTCCGGAAGAACTAACGGACCCAGCCACCGCACCAGCAGGTCCCTGTAGTTTAAACGTTTGTGTTCCCTGAGTTAAAGGGTCCATCGGTTCACTAAAGAAGACATTCAGTTTGGTATCTATTCCGACACCAGTGGCACCACCTGCCGGGTTTTCAGAATTTACAGTGGGAGGCGTAGTATCGGCAACGGATCCTGTCGTAAATTTCCATGAATAGTCAGCACCGAGACCATTTCCTGAAACATCCTTGACACTCTTTGCGATCACCATCGTGATGAGTGTGTTTGAAGGCCAAGGAGCACTGGGTTTGAATTCTATGGTCTGGTTGACGCTAGACACAACACCAGGAATGTTGCCCGATGGTGACGAAGCTCTAAATGATTGGCCCGTCACCGTAATTGGGTTAATGATGTTACTTAATCCTGCAGTAACCGCTTGAGAGGTCGGCACTGCTACTGCTCCTCCGACCGGAGATGTTGAAGTTACGGTGAGCGAATTATTGCCACCACCGCCGCCGTTGCCGACAGTTGCAGATCCACCACCACACCCAATCACAGTCAGTAGGGCTAAGGCGGCTATCGCCAACCAGGCCGCTAATATTTTTTTAGACAAAGAATTCTCCTTGCAGGTTTAAGGCAATCCTGCGTCGTTGCATTAGGATTGCCGGATTCCCTTACAAAGCTTCGTCAATCTAATTTAGGCGAAGGGGGGGCCGTAACCATCTTGCTGGCGATAATCCGATACAAATTGTTCCTTTACTTCAGAATTTTATTAAGTTGCCCTAGAGTCCACCAGCGTGCGTTATAATGCAACCAAGAGGTTGCCTATGAATACGGAACTTAGAGATGTCATTGAAATGGAAATCGTCATTAGCGCTCCAAAAGCCCAAGTCTATTCCGCTATTGCGGAGACAGAACAGATCGTCAAGTGGTTTCCGGAGGGCATAGAGGGCTCATTAACACCTGGACAAGAGCCTATTCTAGACTTTGGCGAATATGGGCGACACAGGATATACGTCGAGAATGCCAAACCCACGGATTACTTTGCCTTTCGCTGGATTCCCGGATCCGTGAAATCGGCAGGTTTCCTTGACGACGTACGAACACAACCCAATACTTTGGTCGAGTTTTCACTATCCGAGATTCAGGGCGGGACACTCGTCAAGCTAAAAGAATCAGGATTTGCTTCGCTGCCTCCTGAATATTACGAGAAATCGATCAACGACAATACGGGAGGATGGGAGTATATGATGGATCGACTTACAAAATATCTGGCATAGAACAATGGCAATAGCAGAGATTTTTCGGGCTCTTGGCGATCCTGTTAGGCTAGAGATGATGCGGAGATTGTCCGAAGGGCGACCTCATTCCATCGCCACCGTATCAAGCGGACTGGGCATTACACGGCAGGGTGCGCGAAAGCATCTTCAGGTACTCGTGGATGCTCAGATGGTGACTCTTGAGTCGAAAGGTCGAGACGTAAATGTGCAACTCGAACCAACCGCTCTTGGGAATGCACGCAACCATATTGCTGAGCTAGAACGGTGTTGGGGCCATCGTCTTGAAGCGCTCCGCCGATTTGTCGAGGATGGCGAAGTCGCCAACGAATAGCTTTTCCAACTTAAAGATTAGCGATGGTCCAGTGGAAGTTATCTAGGCTTTTCTTGAAGACCTCGTCCCATTTTTGAAAGGAGTCAGAACCCGTCGTCAGGGTAAACACGACGCAGATACCGTGATCTTTAAGGAAAACGATTCTTTGAGTTTCGGTCCCTTTTTGTCTTAACCCCTTAACTGAGTAACCTACAAGTCGCGACGTCTGATACGCAGCGTGATCCTGAACTTCAAAGTCTTTGTCAGGGTGCTTTGCTATTGCCTCGCCAATTTCGTCCACTGACAGGTCTTCGGGCGTTGAAGCGATGACGATGTTAGGTCGAAATCCGTGATCGTCTGGGCCAACGAACTGCTCGACATTAGGTCGAGGCGAAACCGTCTTCTCAAATTCCGTGGGTGGAAGATAGTTCCACCCATCTCTCGATTGAACTTGCAAGGACTCGGTGTGGTTACAACCACAAAGAAAGCCAATCACGGCTAGACCGACTAACCACGCTACCTTCGGCAGATTACTTGTCGCGGCGAACAAAGGCATAGGCATTGTGGTCGTGAATCGACTCGTGGTTCTCAACTTCAATCTCGTAGTTTCCGACGTTTTCGTGCTTATCAAACGCAAGCGAAACCTCTCGAACCATGTCTTCCACAAATCGAGGGTTTTCGTAGGCTTGCTCCGTGACAAATTTCTCGTCGGGCCGCTTTAGGACGGGATAGAGCTGGGAACTGCCCGCACCTTCAATCATATCAATGACATCTTCCAACCAGAGTAAACCGCGTGCTTCGATCTTGGCTGTTACATAGCCTCGCTGATTGTGTGCTCCAAATGCGGAGATCTCTTTAGAGCACGGACAGAGGGTCGTGACTGGCACGTTGGCATACACCAAAAACTCTTCGGTCACTCCGCTGGAGGCAGTAAAGCCACACTCAAATCCCATCATGCCGACTTTTCCAGTAACAGGTGCTGCCTTCTCTCGGAAGAAGACGAACTTGACTTCTAGGTGAGCAGTATCTGCATTGAGCTTGTCTCGGAGTTTCGCGAGGATCTGTGGAATTGTCTCGGCGCTGATTTCATGGTTGAACTCACCCAGGACTTCCAAGAACCGACTCATGTGCGTGCCCTTAAAGTGCCGTGGCAGATCAACGGTCAACGTGAAAATTCCAACTGTCTGCTGACTACCACCGCAGCAGTTTCGGACAGTAATGGGATACTTCACATTCCTAACTCCAACCTTATCGATGGGGATGTTTCGGGCATCCAGAGAATTCTGAATGTCGACAAGATTGTGAGCACTTATCTGTTTCTGATCACCTAATTCGGCACCTTTGGATGTCATGACTTTACTATCTACGTACAGTTTGCAATTCGATTCTCAAAGGCGCTAGCTGGGGAAGTGCTCCAGTCCAATGAAAGCAGCCTCTAGAAGTTCCATCGTGTGGAGAACCTGAACCCCGTGCCCCTTTTCGCGAGCCGCTTGGGCTATCCAGGCATGGCAACCAGGATTTCCCGTTGCGACAACCGAGGCACCGGTGGCTTCGATATTGGAGTATTTCCTCTCCACCAGGGTTCGTGCCATTTCTGGCTGAATCACGTTATAGATGCCTGCGCTTCCGCAACACATGTCTGATTCGACAAGAGGGGCAAAAGTCAGCGAAGGAATGGCACCGATGAGCTCCCTGGGCTGGTCCGTGATTTTTTGTCCATGTGCTAAGTGGCAAGCATCATGGTAAGTGGCTGTTACCGCGATTCCAGCCGCATCACGAAGTTCATCAAGTAAGCCATTCGCGAGCAAAAACTCCGAAGCATCAAAGGATCGCTCGGCAAACTGTTTCCCACCCGAAACATCTTCTAGGAGGTGAGAGTACTCCTTGATCGTACTGCCGCAACCTGCCGAATTGATGACGACAGGCAGATTATCAGGTAGGGCCTTGACCAACTCAATACCCATGTCACGGGCATCATTTAGGCACCCATTGTGGGCATGTAGTGCGCCACAACATCCTTGGGCCGCCTCTTTCACATCGTATCCGATCCTCCGCAGCAACCTTCGAGTCGCCTCATGAACTCTTGGATAGAGCACTCTCATGGCGCAGCCCTCAAGCAGGTAAACCGAACCCTTAAGTGGCATGACTTCCATTAAATTCAGAGGAGGAAGAGTGTTCGCCTTTTGTGGCGATGGCTTATCTGCTTCCGCCTTTTTTCCGCTGAGGAGAAACGAAATGGGCGCTGGTACTCGACTGCCAGGTAGGAGTGATCCAAGCGCAAGTTGGGCACGAAGCATATTTGGCTTTGTGGTGGCTGAAAGAAGGGCAAGTTTGGCGAATTGTGGCTTGTCTTGCTCCATCTTATCGCGGGCCATCTCCAAGATGGATCCGTACTCAACGGCGCTGGGGCAAGCGGTCTCACATGCTCGACATCCCAAGCAAAGATCGAGGTGAGGTCGAACATCATCCTGCCAGGAGATTTGGCCTTCAAGAGCACTTCGTACAAGATAGATTCGACCCCGTGGCGACTCAAGTTCGCTACCCGTGCTGACAAAAGTTGGGCACGATTCCAAGCAGAATCCACATCGAATGCAGTGGGTCGTCAGTTCGTGTAGGTCTTTCATGGTAGTTCCGATTGCATATTGGCGAGTCGCATCGTTCTAAAAGATCCCCATTGCGCCTGGGTTGAGTTTTGCACTCGGATCGAACAGATCCTTAGTTCGCTTCATGAATCGAGTTTGAGTTTCGTCGGTGAATTCAAGGTTCGAGCAACCCGTTCCAGATCGAAGAATCCAATCGTCCGGATAACGAGGAAGTGAGGAAGTCGGATCGACGTTAGCCCAAAATGTCGATGAGGGCTTGTCGTATGCAACAAGCGTGTCTCCGGCTTCTCTGACCGCCAGATCAAAATCCGTTCGCCTTACCCTTTGGATCCAGTTGCATACCGAATCGGTGCCTATGAAACGGATACTCGATGGGGGAAGCGCTTCGATTGGATAGGTTTTGAGGGTCACTTCAATGACGATCGCCAAACTATGTCGTGCACCAATCATGAGTTTTTGAACGTCGTACCCGGCAACATTCTTTACTGCTTTGCTACCGCACTTCGCGAGAGTTCCGTCATGTTGCACCAGCCTCATACCCAAGATCCAGTCTCTCCATGAGCCGCAGGGTTCAAGCAAACAATGCGGCATGTTGTAAGCAATTTCGTCGGTAAGACGTCCATTCTGGATTGCCAATCGACGTTCTTGGTCAGAGCTTAATTTTGAGAATGGAAGGCATTGCCCATGCTTGCTAAGTTCTTCTTGCAGGTCCTTGAGTCGGGTACCTGCGCGGACAACAACTACTTGGTCTGATACATCAAACTCCACGATTCCACCGAGATTCTCAAGTGACAAGCAAGTTGTGGACTCGGTAGGAGCATGAGGGAATCCAAATGGATGCGACTCTGCTTCATGTACCAGAACCACACTGCCAAGGGCAGTGCCGACGGTTTCTGCGACTTCCTGGTAGGTTGCCGGAGTAAGAACAAAGCCGGGGCCTACCATGCGGTACCCCTCCAGCGCTTTTTATATTCCACACATCCTTTTTGGTTGGGAAGAACCTTGCACGGATTGCAGAGCATGCCGTCGTTGAAGATCCTTTTCGAAAGTGCCTGCAGGTCAAGGTCTGCCGGAGAAAACATCAACGGCATCAAATCAATCTTCTCAACACCAATTCCATGCTCGCCGCTGACACTGCCTCCGAGGGCGATGCATTGACGTATGATTTCCTCGCCTGCCTCGACCACGTTGCGGACTTGTTGCGGATCACGGTCGTTAAAGTAAAAGCAGGGGTGTAGATTGCCGTCCCCCGCATGGAAGATATTTGCGACTCCAATCTGATGTTTGGCGGCGACTGCGTAGACGAATTCCAACATCTCGGGCAATTTGGACCTTGGAATCACGCCATCATGCGTTACGATGCTGGGAGCAATTCTCCCCATGGCACCGATGCCCTTCTTTCTTACAGTCCAAAGACGAGCACGTTCGGTCTCGTCCTGAGCAATGCGGATTTCAATCGCGTGGTTTCGCTCGCAAACCTGTTTGACTGCTTCCATTTCCGACTGAACACGCCCAGGTTCGCCATCGCATTCAATGAGCAACATCGCTTGAGTTCCTTCTGGATATTCAAAACCGAAGGCCAACTTAACCGCACGAAGGATGCCTGAATCCATCATTTCAAGCGCTGCAGGGATAGTGCCTTGAGCAATGATCTCGGCGACAGTCTTGGTTGCGTCACTAACTTTGCGGTAGGCAATTAGGGCCGTTGAAACCGCTGCCGGAATGGGGTTGAGCTTGACCCATGCTTCGGTCACGATTCCAAGTGTTCCTTCGCTACCGACGATCAAGCCCAGGAAATCGTAACCGGGAGTCCCCTCGACTTTTCCACCAAACCGTACAATTTCGCCGGTTGGATCAACCATAGTTACTCCAAGAATGTGCTGGACCGTTACGCCGTACTTTAAGGTGTGCGGACCGCCGGAATTCTCGCCAATGTTGCCGCCAATCGTGGACACCGTCTGTGACGATGGATCGGGTGCAAAATAGAGCCCATGGCTTTTGACGGCATCGGAAATCCGCTTATTGGCAATGCCTGATTGGGCCAGCAGGCATCGATTTTCGATATCGATTTCAAGAATTGCACACAGTCGCTTCGTGGATATGACAACGCCGCCCATCGCAGGAAGCACGCCTCCACTTAGGCCGGTACCTGCGCCTCGAGCGGTGAACGGAACGTTGTTAGCGAAGCACCACTTGACGACCCGGGCAACCTCTTCCGTGCTCTTTGGGAGAACGACTGCCGTTGGGTTGTTCCGGTCGACGGTGTAAGCGTCGCAATCGTAGGCGCGTTCAGCAGCCGCACCGCTCAAAACCGATTCCGGTGAGAGGATTCCTTGTAGCGCCTTTGCTAAGTCTGCATCGGTTGAATGCATGCTCGGGAGCGTACCGCAAGGAGATAGAATCCAGCGGTGAAGCGTACGCTAGGTTTTGGACCTCTCTTGGCCACGATCTACTTCTGTGTGAGCGGGGGACCGTTTGGGCTAGAGCCTGTGATGCAGACGGGCGCGGGATTGTCGCTTCTTCTTCTGGTTTTGACGCCCGTGATTTGGAGTGCACCGGCTGCCTTGCTAACTGCGGAACTTACGAGTTCTTTGCCGAGTGAAGGTGGTTATTACGTATGGGTCAAGCGAGCGCTGGGCGAAAAATGGGGATTTCTGTGCGCTTGGTGGACGTGGGTTTATTCTTGGGTCGATACCGCCATCTATCCCACGCTGTTTGCCGCCTATGTTGGACGGTTCCTTGAACTGACGGGATATCTCAATCCTATGGAATCCAATCCTTGGATCAAATGGACGGCCGGACTGAGCGTTATTGTCCCACTTACGCTATTGAATTTAATGGGTGCGGGCAAGGTCGGTCGTGCATCCTTGATTATGCTCGGGGTCTTGATCGCTCCTTTCGCTGTCATGGTGGCCATGGGTGTGTCGAGAGTTTTGGGGAATCCTCATGCTTTGGCACACCCCTTAGTAGCAAACGGCGAAAACGGATCGAGTGTGCTGGGTACGGGTTTGTTTGCCGTTATGTGGAATTACCTCGGATGGGATTCGATTTCAACGGTGGCTGAAGAGGTCGACGAGCCGCAAAAGTTGTACCCTCGCGCCCTCGCAGTAGGAGTGCCTTTGGTGGCCCTAAGCTATATCCTCCCGGCCCTTGTCGGTCTTGTCGTCCTTACTCGCCCGGATCAATGGTCAGAGGGTGCCTGGGTTCAAATTGGCACAATTGTGGGTGGTAAATGGCTGGGAACAGCCGTAGCCGGCGTCGGGTTAATTTCGAGCGCTGGCTTGTTTTCTGCAACTCTTCTAGCCGCATCCCGGATACCATTCGTGCTTGCCGAAGACAGACATGTTCCCACAATCTTGAGCCGTATACACCCACAGTGGGGCACCCCATGGGCCGCGATTTTGGTGAGTGCCCTCTTCTACACCGTATTTAGCTTTCAATCCTTCAGTGACCTCACTGTTGTCGATGTGATCTTGTACAGTTGCGCACTCTTGTTGGAGTTTGTTGCCTTGGTCGTTTTGAGAATCAAGGAGCCAGACTTGCCACGACCCTATCGGATACCGGGTGGATGGGCTGGCTTGAGTCTTGTGGTGCTATCGCCAGTGCTCCTCATCGGTTTTGCTTGTTGGAGTAGGTTCCACGAAAAAGGGTCCATCGCAATTTGGTTTTCAGGAGCCGCACTTTTGTCTGGTCCGGTCGTGTGGGGATTGGGTCGAGGCTGGCAAAGGGTTAAGCGAGCCTAAATCTTTGAGGATTTACTTAACGAACTTTCGTTTCCAGCTATCGAGTAGACGTAGAGCTTCAATCGGCGTGAGTTGGTTAACATCGATTCGTTTAAGTTCTTTCTCAACCGGAGAATCTTCGATATCGAAAAGGGTCATCTGCAGCTTTTGCGTTGTGGTCGCAATTGCCTTTGGTCCATCCGATTTATCCTCTAGCTCTACTAAGATTTCGGAAGCCCGGTCGAGAACGGCCTGTGGAACGCCAGCCATTCTCGCCACATGAATTCCGTAGCTCCTGTCCGTTCCGCCGGACAGCACCCGGTGGGTCCACACCACGTCGTCTCCAAACTCTTCGACGGCAACTCTGAAATTTGAAATTGTGGGTATCTGTTTTGCCAAAGCATTTAGTTGATGGTAATGCGTGGCGAACATGGTCTTGGACCCAACGATAGCTAAGTGCTCGACCATGGCCCATGCGATGGCCAGGCCGTCAAAAGTCGATGTTCCTCGTCCGACCTCGTCCAGGATTACGAGCGATCGTTCTTGGGCATGATTGAGAATATTTGCGGACTCAACCATTTCAACCATGAAGGTGCTCTGACCTAGGGCCAATTCGTCCTTTGCCCCGATTCGAGCAAAGATCCGGTCGCACATGCCGAGTCGGACCTTTCTTGCTGGCACGTACGAGCCAATTTGCGCCATTAAGACGATGAGGGCGTTTTGGCGCAGATAGGTGGATTTTCCCGCCATATTGGGGCCGGTTAGGATCACAACGCGCGTAGGATCTGGGGCACTTCCGAGATCTGTGTCGTTCGGCACAAATCCACCAGAACTTGCCTCAACTACCGGGTGGCGGCCACCCTCCACGAAGAGCACATCCTCTTCGATTACTTCGGGCTTACAGTAGCCTCTGATGGACGCAACTTCGGCCAAGCCAGCCAACGTGTCTATTTCGGCAAGTGCTCTGGCGGTTTGGAGTAGGGACTTGGCATGTTCTGCAACCCTCAATCTCAGCCGATTGAATAGATCGGTCTCAAGAGCAGTCGCCTTTTCCTCAGCACCAAGAACGAGAGATTCGTGCTCCTTGAGTTCCGCAGTGATGTACCTTTCAGCATTTGCTGTCGTTTGCTTCCTGATGTAGTGACTAGGGATCTTGGCAAGATGAATCTTGGAGACCTCAATGTAGTAGCCAAAGACGGCGTTATATCCGACTTTCAGGTTGTTGATACTGGTCGCTTCTCTTTCCTGCTTTTCTAAGCTGGCAATGTATCCCTTACCGTTACGGCTGAGGTCGCGGAGTTTGTCCAGCTCAAGATCATAGCCTTCCTTTACAATGCCTCCGTCCCGGACGCTATGGGGAGGCTCTGCAACGAGAGACCGGTCCAGCAGTAGGGCGACCTCCGCATGATCGGAAATTTGCTCCCTTAGTTCTTGAATCCGTCCGAGCCCGACCTTTCTTAACGGATCGGAGAGAAGGGGCAAGGACAGCAGCGAATTTCGGAGTGCGGCAAGGTCTCGCGGTCCTGCAAGGCCGGTCGCTACCCTTGAAACAAGCCGTTCAAGGTCCGAGAGCTTCTTAAGTGCGTCACGAAGATCACCTCGTACCATGGCGTTGGTCAAGAGGCGTTCAACCGCATTTTGTCTTGATCGAATCGCTAAGATGTCGAGGAGTGGCTGCTCGATCCACTTCCGCATCATGCGAGCCCCCATCGCAGTCACGGTCTCATCCAAAACGCTCAAAAGCGTATATCGCCTTCCTCCGTCAGCCATGTTTTGGCTGAGTTCAAGGCTCTTGCGGGTGGCCATATCTAGACACATGAAGCCATCGACGCTGTAAGTCGATAGGGAATCTACATGGGAGAGGGGCAAATGATTCTTCTCGGCATAGCCAAGGATCATTGAAGCAGCGATGACCGCGGAAGGCTTGTCTTCACACCCAAAACCCTGAAGGTTGGCTACCTCAAACCTCTCCACGAGTTTCTTCGCGGCGCGCTCGAAACTCAGAGTCGATAGGCCAGTGACTGAAGAACCGAGCGCACTCGACGCGATCTCTCCGTATGCTTCAGCAGAGGGGCCAACCAGAAGCTCGGAGGGTCGCAACCGGGCAAGTTCTTGAAGGAGCAGTTCTTGAGTGCTTTCGCCAAGAACTTCGGTGACAACGAATTCTCCCGTACTTGGATCGAGAATAGCTAGGCCGGCTTTGCCGTCTTGAACACAGATTGCCGCCAAGTAATTGTTTCTGGTGGAACTGAGCATCGAGTCTTCGACCAGCGTTCCTGGCGTGAGGACTCTTGTTACTCCCCGTTTGACGAGTCCCTTCGTTGCCTTTGGGTCTTCAAGTTGGTCGCACAAGGCGACTTTCAGGCCCTTCTGAAGGAGTCGAGCAAGATACTTTTCAACCGAATGATAGGGCACACCCGCCATGGCGATTCGCCCATTCGTTCCATCTTCGCGACCGGTTAATGTAATTTCGAGTGTTTCAGCAGCCTGTTCGGCGTCGGGTCCGTAAAACTCATAAAAGTCTCCGACTCGCATCGCTAGCAGGACTCCCGGATGCTCCGCCTTTGCCGCGAAATACTGCTGCATCATGGGGGTACTACCGGTCATTTCAATAGTATGCTTTCGGAACTCCTTGGTTAGTGCGGTCTACCCCGCCAAATGCTGTGGTTCGAACCGTATTGCATCATAATGTTTTGGGGAGCAAAGAATGGGAAAGTTACTGCTTAGGTGGATCGTTTTGGCGGCATCGGTATTTGCTGCCTCTCTCGTAAGCCACGCCCTAAAACTTGGATTTTCGGTGGACGTATATTCCATCGATGGTGCCATAAAGTTATTTATTGGTGTGGCCGTACTGAGCTTCTTGAATGCCACCCTAGGACGAGTCCTCAAATTCATCACGATCCCACTCAGCTGTATTACCCTCGGACTGTTTTCGTTGGTGGTTAACGCCGTTGTTCTTTGGATCGCCGCTACTTTGAACCTTGGATTTAAGATCACAGACTCGGGTCTGAAGGCCTTTATTGCCGCATTTGTGGCTAGCCTCCTGATCTCATTTATTAACGGCGTTCTCGGAGTATTCCTTCCCGACGATAAGGATGATTAAGAGCTACCGGCTGCGAAGATTGCTCGCACCTACTGTCGGCCTTCAGAAGGCCGCAGGCATGATCGTGCTTGGAGTGGTTTCCATTTTGCTGGGTATCGGTCTGGGATTCAAACCGATCGTTAAGCCTTTTGCGAACTGGCTCGCCAAGATAACTGAAATTGGACTAGCGAACTTCGTTCCCCGTGACCGCATCGACCTAGCGGAATGGGTATTGGGCCTGCTCTTCTTGCTCTTCGGGATTTACCTAACGTTTAGAGCCGTTCGCTCAGTAATCAATCACATCATTGAGACCTTGAATCCTGGCCTAACCGCTGGCAAAGTAGACGTCTATGTCCGTCGTCGACAGCTGGCTCAAGGTCCCCGCATTGTGGCTTTGGGCGGTGGAACTGGACTGAGTACGTTGTTGAGGGGACTCAAGCATCACTCCAGCAACATCACCGCGATTGTGACGGTCACGGACGACGGAGGCAGTTCTGGAAAACTCATTCAGGACAAGGGAATGATCCCGCCAGGGGATATACGTAACTGCCTGGTTGCACTGGCCGACGCGGAAAAGTCGATGACGGATTTGTTCCAGCACCGATTCAAGAACGACAGCGGTTCATTGAGTGGGCACGCGATCGGCAACTTGTTGATCGCTGCATTGGTTGACCAGGCAAAAGGGGATTTCGAAAAAGCGATTGAAATCGCCTCCGACGTTTTGGCTATCAGAGGTCGGGTTGTTCCATCGACGTTGGAACGCGTTCGACTTCGAGCCATTTTGGAGGATGGAACTGAGATTTGCGGTGAAACCGCAATTGTTGCAGCGGGGCAAAGAATTAGGCGCATCCATTTGGATCCGCCCAATTGTGTCGGGTACAAGGCAGCCATCGATGCAATTGCGGCAGCAGACCTCATTTGCATCGGTCCCGGAAGTGTCTATACAAGCGTCATCCCCAACTTATTGGTGCCAGAAATAGCAGAGGCGCTTCGCCTGAGCAAAGCTCCCAGAGTTTATATCTGCAATGTCATGACTCAGCCCGGCGAGAGCGATTCGTTTAGCGCTTCCGAGCATGTGGCTACCATTCTCAACAACGCTGAGAAGAAGGCATTCGATCATGTAATGGTCAACACGGGCACTCCGAACCCGTCGCTGTTGGGTCGATATGAGAAGGTCGGTCAATTTCTCGTAGAAGCAGATATTGACCGCATACGAGCTTTGGGAGTGAAGGTACTTCAGGGCAACTATATGAGTGAAACCGACTTCGTTCGGCACGATCCGATGAAGGTTGTGGCTCGCCTGATGTCATTGGTAGGTCGCTAGGAAGCTATGAAGCGAGGCAAGCTTGTCATCTTAAGTGGTCCCAGCGGAGTTGGCAAAGACACGGTCATCGATGCATGGAAAGTAAGGGACCCTGGAGTGGAAAGGGTAATCGCTCGCACAACTCGTCCCAAACGAGAAAACGAAATCGACGGCGTCGACTACGCATTTATCACCGAAGGGGAGTTCCTTCGATTAGCCTCGGACGGTTTCTTTCTTGAATACAAGAATGTCTTTGGTAATTACTACGGGACGCCGCTAGTGGACATGGAACAGATTCTGAAGGAGGGCCGGACGGCTGTCCTTAAGATTGACGTCCAAGGCGCGCTAACCGTAATGTCACTTCGTCCAGACGCCATTACGGTATTCATCCTCCCGCCAAGTAATGAAGAACTTGAGCGACGCATTGTGGGAAGAAATACCGACGCGCCGGACGTCATTGCAAAGAGACTGAGTACGGCCCACGACGAAATGGCTCTCGCGAACCACTACCAGCACCAGATTATCAATGAGAGCGTTGACGCAGTTGTGGGTCAGCTTATGGAGCTCACCCGATGAACGTTGTACTCGGCGTGTGCGGATCGATTGCCGCATACCGTGCCGCTGACCTTGCAAGGGACTTGATGCGAGCCGGATGCACGGTCCGAGTTTGCCTTACGGACGCGGGCCAGAAATTCGTCACGCCGCACTTGTTCGAGGGCCTTACCGGCAATCCTTGTTTGATCGATACATTTGACGAACCCGTGTCAGGCAGGATGGCTCACATTGATTGGGCACGGCAGGCGGACCTCATTCTTATCGCACCCGCGACGGCCAATACACTTAACAAAATTGCGAACGGAGTGGGAGACGACATGTTGACCACGCTCGTTCTGGCAAGTACTTGTCCGCTCGTCCTAGCGCCCGCAATGAATCCTCAGATGTACCTGCACGACACCACTCAAGCCTCCATGGCAACGTTGCGATCCCGTGCTGCACTTATTGTTGAACCGCTTGAAGGTGATGTCGCGTGCGGCGAGCATGGTCAGGGAAAGCTTGCCACCAACCATGAGATAGTCGATGCCGTGTTGGGCATTTTGCGCCGTTCGAGTTGCCTAAAGGGTAAGAAAATTGTGATTACCAGCGGACCAACTGCTGAGGACATCGACGACGTTCGCTTCTTGACGAATCGATCGAGCGGCAAGATGGGCAACGCATTGGCCAAGGCAGCGCACTTAATGGGCGGGGATGTGACTGTCATCAGTGGACCTACACCAGCTATCTATCCTATTGGGGTAACCGTTATTCGGGTTCGAAGTGCCAAACAAATGCTAGATGCCGCGCTCGTCGCGGCCAATGGAGCTGACTTGGTAGTAGGTGCGGCAGCAGTTGCGGATTATCGACCCGCAACTATGACAACTGGCAAACTACGGCGAAGTTCCGAGCCGATGACTTTGGCGCTCGTACCGAACGAGGACGTGATTGCCCAAGTGGCTCTCAAATATCCAGCCGCTGTTGTAGTCGGCTTTGCCGCAGAACCCACTTCGGAGTTATCGATTGCTCGAGAGAAACTCGTGCGAAAGAACCTCTATGCCATCGCAATGAATGATGTAAGCCAACCTGGTATTGGGTTCGACGCCAATGAAAATGAATTGACGCTAATCACCAGAGACGGCTTAACCACCGCCTCTGGTAGAAGGAGCAAGCTCGAATGCTCCTTTTGGCTATTGGAAGAGATCTCTCAACGCGTGTTCTAAACGATCACGTGCGTTTGGGAAGGAACTGGAGCAATTGTTCGACATGGTAGGTGTCGTGGCCTAATTCGAGGTTGGCCATGTCATAGATGGTCTGAACCCCTCTCTCCGGATGGACGGCGCTCAATTCGAATTTGCCGTTTCCGTCACCTTGGAGGAACTCAATTGTTCGGTCACGATCTACTAACCAACGTTCAAATTCCACCCAAGGATCCGTCTTTGAATACTCATGATCGATCGCCATTTGCTCCTCGTCCCAAACTTTAAGTTCTGAGCCAGGTTGCCCTAAAGTTTGCTGCATACGCTGAAGGACGATCGGTTCCCAATCGGCGAGGTGGGCGATAATTTCTCGAAACGAAAATCGCGAAGGGTCGGTTTTGTGATCGTAAACATCTGTTGGAGCATTCTCCAAAATCCACTTCACGATCAGTGGACCCTTCTTTAGTCCGTGGAATAGGTAAGCGTTTCCCATGTCGAATTATGATCCAATATGGGAAATGCCGGCTGACTGCGTCTGCCTATAACTTTGCAAGGTGGTCGATTGCCGCTTGAGCAGTTCCCTGAACGCCACCTGGCGCGTGGCCAATGATGGACTTAAGAAGTGGAGTTACGGACTTGTCCCCAAGCTGGGCTAAGCTGTTAATTGCAGCAATCCTTGCCGCGTAGGATGTCTCCATGGCAACGCTTGCTAGTGCTGCGAAGACTTTGTGCTCTCCTTCCTTCTCCTTTACACGACCCAGAACCTGAATTGCGGTCACGCGCAAAGGTTCACTATCGGGGTTTTTCAGGATCGCTAAACAACGTGCCCGCGCTTCGTCTGCGTTGCTAGTGCCCCACCACTCAAGGGCCATCTTGCGATAGCCGTCATCGAACGCCTTCATTCCCCACACGGACTGAGCAAATTTGGCGTCGGTGTTCCAGTTGAGTAAGCCCTGCATCGCGTGTTCTCGAATTGCTTCGTTTGGGCTGGCCTTGGAGATTTCACGTAGTCTTTGCAGAACATTGTCGCTTTGCTTGAGGGTCTCAAGAGCAGCTACGGCAGCATTGACTACTTTCGCATCGGATGAGTGGGATAGCTCGAAAAGGTAGGAAACGCCCTCCTGCCCAATGTGTGACGCCACCATCTGCAGAAGGCCCGGGATCTTTTCAGAGTGCCCAATAGCAATCCGTTGTCCAAGAGAGATCGAGTCAAACATACCCGCAATAATTCGCGCTTTTTGCGCGGCGTTTGGGGCGTTTCGGTAGAGCTCCAATACATCCTGATCGGAATAAGGAATTGCGTAATGCAGTTCCATGGGAATCCAAGCTTCAGGATCGATTAGCAACGGCTTGCCTGCCAGATCACCAAGTGCCAAAGATGAGCTTTGCCCTTGTAAGTCTAGAGTCTTCTTGGTCCATTGCTTCCCACTACGTATCCAAACCGGTAGTTCCAGCTTGTAATAAGGCTGGAGTTGAGTCACAACGAGGCTTCCTTCCGAAACGGTAGCAGTCAGCGATGGTGTGGATGAAGTGTAGTACCACTGCTTAAGAAACGGCTCCAAGTTCAGTGTGGAAGTGGCTTCCATGACATCGAAGAACTCCCTCGTGGTGACCGGTTGAAACTGATATTTCTTGAGAAACCGACTGATGCCGTTCCAGAATGTCTTCTCTCCCATCATCTGGTAGAGCATCATGATGCGCGAACTACCGCCCGCATAGACTGAACCCATGTTAATACTAGGTAGTGATCCGGCCGTCCCCACGACGTCGGACCGTCCACGAGATCCGATGGAGTCGACTGCCCCTTCAAGATTGTTGTAACGCTCAAGATCGAATGCATCTTGTCCACGGGTCGCCCGTGTGTAAAACAAGGGAAGCGTGGTTGCAAATCCTTCGTTCAGCCATGAATGCTCCCAAGTTCGGCAAGTAATGAGATCACCAAACCAATGGTGAGCGAGCTCGTGTGCCACCAAGTAAGTTGAATCGTTGACAGGTTCAGTGCCAGCAGCATGCAGCGTTCGAATCGTCTGAGTCACGCAAGTGACATTCTCCATGCCTCCGAACATAAAGTCGCCCACAACTTCTTGCGCAAACTTTGCATACGGATAATCAAATCCCGTAATCTCGGAAAACAGGTCGATCATCTTCGGCGTGTCGCCAAACGAAGCCTTACCCTGCTTCTCCAGCCCGGGTGGAACGTAGTACTCAACGGGAATGCCGTGCCATTGATCCTGGTGCTTAACGTATGGCCCGGCCACCAACGAGATCAGATAGGTGGAATAGGGCTGGTCCATTTTGTAGTGGAACACCCTGTCCTTGCCTTCGGGCATAACACCTAGCAATTTGCCATTTGAAATGGCCGTCCAGGTGTTAGGTACGGTTACAAAACATTCCGTCGTGGCTTTATCGTCGGGGTAATCGTAAGTAGGAACCCAAAAATGATTGTCTTCGCCCTGTCCCTGGGTGTAGATCATTCCTGTATGAGCCGGAAATGCTCGGGATGCCGGTACAAAATAAAGACCAGTGGTTGGCTTACCCGAATATATGGCACGGACGTCGAGCTTCTTTCCCGCTGGAATCTGGAGTCCCAGATTTACCGTCAACTTATCGTCATTGGTCTTGAAATTTGCCGGCCTACCATTGACAGTTACCCTAGAAACCACTAGTTGAGAGCAGTGAAACTGAACGGATTCAGAGGGCTCGCGTAGAATGACCGAGTTGGTTACCTCACCCGAAATGGTTCCTCTCTCCATACTGATAGAGAGTTTCCAAAGAACGTTTTTGAGGTCATAGTTGTGGCGGATGGGTGCTGCAAAGGCGGCACCCACACATCCAGTCAACATTGCAGAAAGCAAGATGCGACAGATCTTCATGGGACTGGTCCCATTGTGCCAGACAATCTACTTTGTGGGCTGGTTTTCTCGCTCAGAGCGTAACGCCCCTACGAGGTCTGGAATTCGAGTTAGGCCACTACCGTCTGCTGGGTAAGCAATATAGGGTTTGGGACCGCTATGCACTTCGCCTTCGCCTTGATAGGTTGCTGAAGGTGACTCAAATATGAATCGAAGTTTATGATTGCACTCGGTAAGAAGTGCCTCAAATCGCTCAGTATCCACCTTTGGGATGGTAAAAGAGATTCGCCAAGCTACTACCGGATGCTCCGGTGAGATCGGGCGCAAGTAGATAAGTGGCCTAAGAACCGTGAACTCAATTTGCGACTCCCCTGGCCTGCAAATCCACATAGCCTTGTTCTTAAATTCCTGCGCTCCTGGAAACATACTCTTACTATAGCTTGCGGAGGCAGTTTTCCGCACCTCGGACCGTTGGCGGAGCGAAATGTCAGCAACAAGAGACGCTTAACGGCCCGGTTTACGAACTAATTTGGCAAAAAGAGCCTGTATCAGTCTGTAGACCTCGGGTTTCTGGGGATTGACATCAAAGGTGTCGTCCGTCGGGTTGGCGGGCTTAAGTGCCCAGCCCCAGTAGGTCCAGGGAAAGTGGTCTGCCTCTAAAATCGACGAGACGTCGCCGATCCATTTTGTATAGCCCGGACAATAAGTCGGGACGCCCCACTCTCCGCACCAAACAGGCACGTTAAACAACTTCCTAAATCGTTTGGCAGGCTCTATGGCAGTCGCCAAATTCTTCTGACTCCATTTCCCAGGATACGGCTTGGGAAGTTCTTTCTTTTGACTGGTGTATTCATAGGGTCCATAGGTATGGAAGGAATAGATGACGTTTGAGTCTTTCTGCTTCAGTCCAGGTTCTAAGTTTTCGGGCCACGAGTAATTTGCTCCTTCAACCACGATTGATCGTAAAGGATCAAGTTTTCGAAAATGGGGAAGGAGGTCTGCGTACCATTGAGTTACTTTTTCTGGAGTGGTGTCATGGGGTTCGTTTATGGGTTCCCAGGCTGCTACATACGGATCGTCCTTAAGTTCGTCGATCACGTAGTCCCACATATCCAGAAATTCACGGTTCAGTTCAGAAGAATCGTAGGGTCCCTTCCCATCTTTTCGAAAGTCGTGGATGACAACGATCACCCAGATTTTCTTTTTTGTGAAGAAGCGCACTTGCTCCTTCAGGAAACTGATTTTCGAGGGGTCGAACTTGCCTGTAGGCGTGTAGCCAAACATGTATCGGACTGAATTGGCTCCGAGGGCTTGGATATCTTTCGCGTCTTGATCAGTTACAGGAACCCAGAAAAGGACATTGAATCCACGCAAATGGATCTGGCGGTTATCTGGAGTGAGGATTTTTGGGCCATCGACGTGGAATCCCGCCTTGCGATTCTGCTCCTGGGCTCCCTTTGCGATGAGTGAGAGAAGCACGGTTGTAATCGATAGTACTAAACGGCAGTATTTCAACATCGACAGAATCCAAGCGATTCGAGGGACCCCGCCCGATCCAACAACTACGATTGAGGATCGAGCGGATTTAGTGTGAGCACTAACCAGAAACTTTGAAAAAGTGCTTGAGGGTGACTGGATCCAGGTGGATCTTTCCATCGGCGGTCTTCTCTCGACCCAATCCAAGCGCATCATCGTATCCCCAAATAGCATTTGGTAGTCCGATCTCGTCAATGGCATCCCGCATGAACTCGAACCAGGTAGCGCGTGATTCCACTGGCGATACAGGGGGATAGGCACCGAACTCGCCTAGCAAAACGGGGACTTGGTGTTGAATCCCCCAGAGTTTCCCAAGATTGAGTCGGTCGTGAAGATACTTCTTGCCGAATCTCTGTTCACCGTAGTTCCGAACAGCGTCTTTATAGGGAGCGGGAATCTTATCAATCATTGCTGCAACGGCTTCTGGACTAGAAGGAAACGGTACGTCACGCATTGCTTTTTGCTGGTCACCCGCCCAACTTGCGCCTTGATGCGTAAAGACGAAAGGATCGTAGCAATGGTACGAGTAAACAATGTTCTTCTCGTCAAGGGTTTTCATTGCCAGGAGAGTATCGACGCTATTCCAACCCGTTGAGGCTACAAGAATAGTCCGATCAGGGTCGATGGCACGGATTGCCTTAACCGTTTGTCGCTGCAAGTTGTACCAAACCTCAGGGTTCTTAGCGAAAACTGGCTCGTTAAGGAGTTCGAATACGGTGGAGTTTTCACCATATCCTTTGTAGTGCTTTGCCATCGCCTTCCAGAAGGTGACGAAACCACTGTTGTCGTGATCCTCCGCATCCAGTTTCATCTGGCCATTGTCGTGTAGGTCTACTAGTACCACGAGGCCTGCCTTCTCTAAACGATTGATCCCGTCATCTAATAACGGCAGATTGGTTGGATTTGGGACGCCATTTTGATAGATGACTTCGGGGGAAATGCATAGTCGTGCGTACTGCACGCCAAGCTTCTTGAAGTTTTCAAGATCCTCCTTAATCAGATAATTTCGAAAGTTGACTGTGTCATCACCTTTGACATAGCAGAACCATCGGGTGATGTTGACTCCCCTAGTGAGCTTTTTCAACAAAGCAATGGGCACCCCGTTCGCAGCCTGCATACGAGGAGCTTGGGAATGTGTGAGAGCAGACGCCATGGTCACTGTAGCAAGCGCGACCAACATTCCGATGTAGCGAAAACCTGCGGATATCATATGTTTGCCCCTTAGCCAAGAAACGGCAACCCCGTCCGTTCCCTATCTTCCGCACGTTACCCGACTCGCCAGATCAAGAGTCTTTAGCACTTCTAATCGCACCTTAATCGAGTCGCCCAGGCTCGGTCTTGCAACTATGCTGGTGCTTATTGCGATCACTTAGCGGCAGATGCGACTAGTCACACATGACTACTGACTAGAGGTAAAGGTTGGCATGCCCTTCCAACAACGATTACGGCCCCAGCCATTTGGTTTGGAGTGGTGCAGTGTGAATCGATTGAGTCCTAGTTTCGGATTTAGGGGACCGATGGCTGGTTACCGAAATGTCGGTAAGTTGCCTCGTGTGGGTAACCTTTGATTTTGTTGCGTTTCGATTTTTTGAGACGCTTACTTGTTGCTTTTCGCCATGAATCTGATAACCAAAGACAATTACTCCACAGAGGCATTGCTCGCAATTTTTGAAGCGGCCTTCTTCAACTGCTCCATCGACAAAGATGGTGATTTATTGGTTTGCAGTGAATACCGCGTCATGGTCAAGGGAAATGGCTTGTTCGTCCAGCTGATCACCATTTTCACGGCTCAAAAGGGCGCTTCGAGGTTAGCGCTACTCGAAGCTATCAACAAGATGAATATGGACCTAAGCGTGCCAAGAGCTTATGCTTTAACAGACGGTTTCGACCACGCGCTTGTCCTGGACTACAACGTCACCATTGGGGATGGACTTTCGCCAAGATCACTAATTGAATCTTTTCGTTTCTATGAAACCTGCGTGCGCCGAGCGATAAGCTTCTTCGACGGCCTTTTGAATTAGGAGACATGTGTTGGTGATTGGACTGTCCTTCCTTCTCCTGACATGATTTGGATGTCTTGCGGGCTAAGTGCGCCTGACGAATAATGGAGACATGGACAATGGACATAAACCCAATTGGAAATCCATAGCTGCGATTGCCGGTATCGGCCTTTTGGCCGGTGCGGTTACTCTTACGGCAACTCGACCTAAAGGACGCCGCGTTTATCGGAGACTTGTGCGCAAAAGTTCAGTGCTGTTGCATCGGGCTCAACATAATCATCACCACACAGAAAAAGCACTCTAAGGTACTAGCCTAGAAGAGTGGGAGAGTGTCATGTCCCCACGATTGTCTTGGACCATAGGCTCATTGCTCGTCATGAGCGGAATGTACGAAATTGTAGTTCGCCCGTGGGTGCTCAATTGGGGTGCAACGCAGTCCGAAATCTCAATGGTGTTGCCTGGTGACGACATTGTTCCTAACACCTCTGTGTCCCAGACACGTGCCATCACAGTCCAATCTAGGCCAGAAGAAATTTGGCCCTGGATTGCTCAAATAGGACAAGATCGAGCAGGATTCTATACCTTCGACTTACTAGAAAACATCATTGGTTGCCAGATGCCTGTTACTGACACCCTGTCGATCAACAAGCAAGAGTGGAGGCTAGGAGATCCTTTGTGGCTTTATCCTGCTAATCGTTGGGACGGATTAGGATATGCATCACTCCGGACATTCGAGCCCAATCACGCGATTGGCTTTGGTACGAGCACAAATCGGACTAACGCGAACAAGGACGAAGATGGAAGTTGGACATTTGTGCTCCAACCCATCGATGCTTCAAGTACCCGGTTGATCGTACGAGGCAAGGGGCCGATTGTCCAAACTCCGGGAAACTTATTCCTCGATCGAGTGCTTCTTGAACCCATGCATTTTGCGATGGAGCAACGAATGATGATTGGCATTAAACAATTGTCCGAGGGTGGAGTTCGTGACCGAGTTGCCAACCATGTAGCCGTTATTTATTGGCTCGTTGTCGCAATCATAGGAATGATGTCACTAGTCTCCATTCTCCGGGATAACCAATGGATCCGATCCTTATGTTGTCTGGTCGCGTCGGCGATAGTTTTCCAAATTCTTACTTTGGTTCAGCCTCAAAACCTAATCTCAACCCTACTTGTGGTCGGGCTATGCATTCTGGGATGGCATCCGAGCCGTGTGAAGAGACCTCAACGATCTAAGCCGATACCCGTTTCCCCGAGTCATGCTTAGGTTGCGAATGGCGATCTGTTTGTGAGCACTCGACTGAACTGAGTATCCCAAAATGATCGCATGCGTCTACAGAGTAGTGGTTGCGCCAAGCGAGGTTTGGTGAATCGTACTTCTAGGTCTCGGAGTTTGACTTTCGTGATAGGCTGTTCGTTGGAATGAGGAAAGTCGCCCTTCTATTAGGTACCACCATTTTTGCTACTTCGTGTGGTGGAGGCGGAGTTTCCGCCGTTGATCCTGTATCAACCTACAGAGAGAATTTGCCTGGCGACTCCTGGCAGTACGATGTTCAAATCAGCTTTGGAAAATTCGGCTCGTACACCGGGACTTTGGATATTTTGCTGGAGACCGACACCTATAAGGGTGCACCTACGATCAAGCGGACACAAGTCTTCCACTTGGCACTCAAGGATGGTCCAGCGACGATTACGAGCTATTCCGAGTACGGGGCAGATGGAAAGCTCCTTGCGGAGAGTGTTAATGCTGTGCTCCTCGACGTTATCAGCAATACACTTGTCGTTCCGTACCCGTTCCGAATCGGTAACCGCGCCTCGGGTGTCACAACACTTTCTGATGGCTCAACGATAAACCAAACATACGCAGTTGTCGATGCCCAACCTGTGAACACGCCAGCCGGACCGTTTTCTTGCTGGGTAGTGGACGAAACAGCGCATCGATCCGATGGAACGTCGGATACCTATCGTATTTGGGTCGCCCCAGAAACTGGAAACTATGCACGTATTACCGATACCACAGTCAATCCGGATGGGTCAGGCTATACCTATACTGCCTCACTAAAGGGAAGCATCTCCGTGAGACCCGACGCCCGACCTAGTGCTCATACACCGTATTTTCCAGACGCCCGCCTTCCGAATAATCTCCTTAGTGGCGTAGCAAACCTCGTCATCAGTGCATCAAAACTTTAACGCTGGGATTGGGCCATTGCTCGGAATTCAGCCTTATTGAGCTTGCCTTTCTGATCTTTTCCATACAGGGCAACGAGAAACTTGCCAAGTTTCTTGGGGTCCTGAGCTTTGCCTGGTTGTTCCGTCGCTGATTGGAAAAACTCTAGAACGCTGGCGAGTTCGTCAGCGTCCAGAAAACCGCTGTGGTCGGTATCAAAATGATCGAAGATCTTATCGATCATAAGGCTACGCCGGTTTGACTCAAGGCCATCTCGGTCGTCGGCCTTAATGCCCTTTACTAGCTGTTCATTTTGAAATGTATAGGAAAAGAAGGCAAAACACATCTCATTCGTCGTCTGCTCGCCAAAAACAACCTTCTTGGGTGGGTTGTTGGGGTTGTGGACATTCTTGGACGAGTTGTCATAGTGTGCGACGAGCGAAAGGTGCGTCCCCTTGGGCAAATTGACCGGTTGCTTATACGTGTACCGAGTCTGCCAATTAAAGTCGTAAGGTTCAACATGAATCAGCTCTCGTTTCGTGCCATCAGGCAATGTCGCTGTCACCATCATGTCGTGTCCAATCAAATGCATGTGCGGAATGACATCGAGCAGAGTAATTGGTGCGGAAATATCCATATCCGCGGTCACTTTGTAATTCAAATCTCCAGGCTGAATGGAAATCAATTCGTTGTCTAGGGATTCCCAACGTACTCTCTTGTTTATGGGTGTTTTGGCAAACTTGATTCCCATCTGGCAGAGGTCCTTTTCGACCTTTCCATCTTTGTGGTAGTGGACCTGGATGACGATGTCGGCCCCTTTTGGAAGCCAAAGACCGTCGCCTGAAGGAAGAGCTTGGGCTTGTAAACCAGGAGCCCACCCTCCAAGGGAGCCAGCCGGTACGAATCCGGGACCTCCGAAAGATGCATAGCCGGGCTTGCCATCCTTTCCATCCTTGCGTCGTGCTACTCCACTTGTATCGACATAGATGAGCACGTGGTGAACAACATTCCGATTACCTGGTCGTACCTCGACGTCTGTCACGAATCGACCATCCGAATAGTTTGTTGGGATGACAAAACATCGATATTCGTCGGCCCCTTCGGCCGAAACCTCATAGGGCACTGAAGGCTTTGCGACCAAATCAGGAGTTCCCATCGTCCATCCAGGTGTGTAGGTTGGTGGTTTTGGAGCTTCCTTGAGGTTTCCTTTAGGGCAACCAGCTTTGACCCACTCGTCAAGGGTTTGAATCTGCTGTTCGGTCAGAGTGCGTTCATTTTTGAATTCACCATGTGAAATGGCCTGCCAAGGGGGCATAAATTTCGACTTGGTGGCAGCAACCATCGTGGGCGCTTTTGCGCGTGCATCCTCGTAACTCATGAGGGTGAACGGGGCTACCTCGCCGGCATGATGGCAAGGAGCACATTTCGAGTAAATGATGGGAGCAACATCACGAGCGAAGGTTGGCTTTTTCGTGTCCAACTTGCGTTCACGAACGCCCGAGTAAACAGGAACTGCGGCTAAGCAAAGGAATGCTCCTGAGGCGACTGCGAGAAATGAACGTTGTGATGTCATGGATTCCTAGGTTTGAACGATAAAGCAGCCGACTGGAGAACCGGCGGCAGCCTTGGGTTTCTTGTGGGAAAGGATAGCGTTAATCGCGTCGCGTAAATCGTGAACAGTTGCAGTATTTCGCTGCTGACCGAAGGAAATATACCGGTCATCGATTCGTCCTGAGTAAACCTGTTCACCCATTGCATCAAAAACTGCAGCTTGCGGTGAGATTTTGGCCCGACAAGCGGAGGCGAACCTTCCACTTGGGTCAATGAAAAGGTGCCATGAAGCTAATGAAAAGGCCCTTGCGTGCTTGATGGCCTGTGAGGTGGATAGGTCTGGCTCGGCGAACACCAAGTTGAACGAAACTGACTTTCCATATCGTGATTTGATACGAGCGAATTCGGGAGAGTACGCGTTCGCAATTGGACAGTCGTGGGCAACGAAAATGAAGACTGTCGGCTGACCTTTGCATTCCCGCACGGGCTCGTGGTACTGACCATCGACTCCCATGAGTTTTGGAAGCGCGTTCCCACTAAGGAGGCAAAAGAGGAATGCACAAGCGCTAACCATTTCTTAAGATTTATCTACCCCGTAGGTGGGACATTCGTTGCGCTCACGACTGCCCACCTAAGGGAAACCGCTTATTTCTTTGGATCGATTGTCTGGTCAATGAGTCCGTACTCAAGTGCTTGTTGAGCAGACATCCAGAAATCTCTGTCGCAGTCTTTTCTAATTTGGTCTTCGCTTCGGTGTGTCCGTTGGGTCAGGATCGAAATGTAGGTATCGAACATTCGATTCATTTCATCCAGATAGATACGAGCGTCCGTCATGGTGCCTCTATATCCACCACTTGCTTGGTGGATCATGATGCGTGCATTTGGCATAGCTAGGCGCTTACCAGCGGTTCCGCCTGCGAGTAATGCTGTTGCAATCGAAGCTGCCATCCCAACACAAGTCGTTACGACGTCGCACTTGACATGCGTCATGACATCGTAGATGGCCAAGCCCGCCGATACGCTGCCACCACCACTGTTGATGTAAATGTCAATTTCTTTGTTGGGATCTTCCTTTTCTAGAAAGAGGAGCTCAGCAATCACTAAGTTTGCGAGACTATCCGTGATCTCTTCCCCAATAAACACGATGCGATCTTTGAGCAATCGGGAAAAAATGTCATAGGCTCGCTCTCCCCGAGGACTTTGCTCCACCACCATAGGAACCACCGAATTTAGGACTTGCTGCAAAGTACATCCTCTTGACGAAATCCTGCTCGCCGCTTCGATTGTTGTCCCTGTTCTCGATCCTCAACGACGTACACCATTGGAACAGGTGGGTAGCGCCCTTCTGCTCCGAAGGCACGAATAACTGTCGGCAGTAGTGTAACAACGCTGTGGCTCCAGTTGGCTTCAACTTCCATTCTTGCGCAAACATTTGAGTGTGCCGAGGAAAGGTGCTCTAGCTGAACTCGCGTGCCTCCATCGACAGGGCAAAGAGTCCACGAAACAACACCTGGAGAGTCGCCCTCGTCATCGAGCCACGTATAAGACAAATGTCGATTTGGCTCAACGTCCAGAACAACTCCGTTGACCTCGTTACGTTCGCCCCGGTTCAATCCATTGAACCGAAATCGAAGACCAATTTCTGGCTTGAAATCGGTTGGCATGAGCCATTTCCCCAGTGCTCCTGGGTCAGTTAGGGCTTTCCAAACTCGCTCAGGAGGATGGGGATAGAATATTTCGAGCTTGAAGTGATCTTTCATTTTTCTCCTTGAAAATGTAGCTATTGGGTCTCGTCGAGGTAGCTACCTAATTCAGCAAGCCGTTGTTTCCAGAACGGTTCATAGAAACTGAGCCAATCCGAAACTGCCTGCAAAGGCTCTGGATTGAGCCTATAGATTCTTTGTCGGCCGGCCTTCATCTGGATGACCAGTCCGGCATCTTTCAGGATCGAGAGATGCTGCGAAACAGCCGACAATGACATCTCGAAGGACTCTGCCATCTCGGAAACGGGTGTGTCTCTCGTGGCCAGCAATCTCAGCATCTCCCGCCTCGCGGGTGCCGAAATCGCCGAAAAGACTTCGTTCTGCGCTGAATGACTAACCATGAAACTATCATATTTAAGTGATTACTTAAATGTCAAGTCCTTGATTGGATCATCCCATTACCTACGGTCAAAGGTGACAGCCTTTCCTCGGTTGAAGAGGAATCTCGCCCAAACAGGTCGCTAATTAACGGGAATGTTGTTTCATTGCTGCCAAAACCTTGCGACGTTTATCGGTTTCGTTCTTCGAGGCTTTGAATAAAGAGTTTTCAGCCTCGAAAAGTGCTTTTTCGGCACCTGAGACGTCGCCAATTCCAATCTTGGCATCCGCATAGTCAAGCCAGGCGTTACCATTCCAGCCAATGTCCTTCATAGCCTTGTCCAGAATGTGAATAGCTTCGGGATACCTCTTGTCGATGACTCGCTCATGGGCGAGGGACATTGCGCAAGCAGAATATTTGGGGGAGATGGACATCGCCACTTCCATGTAATGAACGGCTGATTTGCGGTCGATATCGATGATCAGCTGGGCATACCCGTAGTTGATTCTGGCATCGCGAGGGGCAATCATTAGTGCCAACTTTTGAATCCGCCGGGCGTCATCCAGACGTTTAAGTTTGGAAAGAGAAGCGGCATTGCAGCTTATGAACCAGCCAAATGCTTTCACATCTGGTATCCCGCCATTGGTGCGCAGCCTGGTCAAAACTTCTTTTGAAAGGGCACCCCGTTTCTTTGTTTCAAGAAGATTCACCCAGTCCTTTGTGCCGAGAATCCACGTCATCGTTTCGTCCGTCATCCGAAGCGCCTCGGAAGATCGAGATTCAAGGTCAAGAGCATGCGAGTAGTTGCCTACGCCAATAATGAAGTGACGATCAATTTCGGCGGCAGACTTGAAGAGCTGAAGCGGAGTCATCCATTGATGGGCACCCCACCATGTAACCGCAGCTGCCGCTACGAGATTGGCGCACATTAATCCAGTAAGGAGATACTTTTTGCCGCTAAGTGCCGAGGCAAGCCCATTTCCAAGGAGGCACGCAGCTCCTGTTCCAGCTTCTGCGAAACGGTACGGGCCAACAACAAACGAGGGAACCGTCGGAAAATTAGAGATGGGCAAATAGACGAGAAGAGCACAAATTCCTACCCAGAATACGGGGCGATTACCTTTCCAAGCTAGATAAAGGAATCCAAAGTAGCCCAACACAAAACAGGCACCTATAAGAATGTAGGGAACTCCGGTGTAATTCTCAAGGGTGAAAGTAAGCAGCGAGTTATGATTCGGCATCAGCAATGCCGAGCCGTAATGCATTGCCGTTCGACACCCAAGAAGGACCGTATCGATCAGACCGTTGGATGCCCCGTAAGGTGCAGGTGCGTCGATGATCCACATCACGATGTAGACCAAAATGGCCACACCAAACGGAATACAGATCCTCCAGACATCCTTCCATTTCTTCGATCCGAAGACGAAAACCGAAAGTGGCACGGCTGGCAGAATCGCAGCCGCCTGCTCCTTAGATAAGGCAGCGAGCAAATACAAAAAGGCGGAGACGTAGAGAATGCTTGGCTTATTTGTCTGGTGGTATCGAACCAGGCTGACCATGAATGCTGACAAAAAACAGGCTGACAGAACATCAGTCCTACCGCCTATCCAAGCTGTTGCACCTACTTGCAGGGGCTGGGCCGCGAAAAAGAGACCAGCAAAGAATCCAGCAAGTTTCTTCTCAGTAACTAAGCTTCCCAAAATAGCGACCAGAATCGCTGTAATTGCATGAAGCAAGATGTTCGTTTGGTGATAGAAGAATGGGGTCCCGTTAGCGAAGCTAGAATCAATCGCGAATGAGGCAGACGTCAGTGGCCTGAAATAGTGACCCAAGAAGGGATGAGTAAACGCGGAAAGCAAGTTGTTGCCACCAAATGCTGCCCCCGAAAGGAGATCATCATCGTCCCAAATTGCCGATCCCATAAGTGAGGGAAGGTAGATCAGGATGGAAAGGGCAAATATCAAAATGAGCCCGATCCGCCAAGGGGTAAAAAAACGCTTCTCCATTTAATTTGCGACTGAGCCTACAAGAATTGAGGCTCTGCCGACTGAATTTACTCAACCTACTCGTTCAAAAAACCCTAGCTCGAGAAGGATCGGCCAGATCGACTCCTGTCACAAAGCACTTCACAAAGTTAAATATTACACTTGCTGTTCTGATTCGTCCTACAAGTGCCCATCGCCGGAGCATAAATATGACCAAGTCGATTGCCCAAATTACCGTCGCTTTTTTCCTGCTGTTCGCCTCCTGGTTCGCCGTCGGAACTCGTGCTCCAGCTCAAGACAAGAACGGTCCAATTTTCCAATCCTTTCGTTTCGACCAGGCTGACATTCGCCAAGCGTTGCGCGACACATTCAAAAGGGTAGGCGTTTCATATTCGATTGCACCAGAAGTGCAAGGCGTTGTTACGTTGGAATTGCGCAATGTCACGTTTGAAGTAGCCTTGGAACACATCCTGAGGCAAGTTGAGGCTACTTATCGCATTGAAGGCGGTGTCTTCTGCATCTTTAGAAAGGGCTCGATAAATGCGGGAGACTCACTGGTTATTCCTGCCCCGCAAAGTGGGTCAGCCACTTTAGTTGGAATGGGAACGGCGATGACCCAAGATTCGAGATACCTCTATATTGTTCAAGATTCGATGCTTTACAAGGTTCAGAAATCGGACCTAAAGGTCGTCAATCGAAGCTCGCTCCGAGGCGAACAAGGGGGAGCACACTGATTGGCTCGAAGAGACATCTACGGGCCAAGGGTTAGGATTGTCTTACAATTCGGCTCAACTCCTCTATTAGTGATTGGATAATCACTCCATCTCACCATTGAGGAGTTTTTCTTGACTGTCCCACAATTACGCCACACAACGCTTTTAATTGCACTAGCCTCCAGCCGATGGGTTAGTGCTCAGACGGTAGACCAATCCGTCATCGATCAAATTCGTGAAGAAGGTCTCAAGAAGTCTCAAGTGATGCAGACTTTGAGCTACCTCACGGATGTCATTGGTCCCCGCCTCACAGGCTCGCCTAGCCTCAAGCGCGCCAATGAATGGACAAAGGACACGCTCGCTAAATGGGGATTGCAGAATGCTCATTTGGAAGCCTGGGGACCATTTGGACGCGGTTGGCAACTCGATCGATTTTCTGCTCAAGTTGTCGAACCACAGTCTATCCCGCTCATTTCGTATCCAAAAGCCTGGTCTCCGAGCCTCGGTCGCCCTGTTACTAGTGAGGTCGTGTTTGTAGATGCAGCAGAGGAAAAAGACCTTCTTGCATACAAAGGCAAGCTGAAAGGCAAGATTGTCCTCAGCGGTGCCGAGAGGCCCGTTCCTGCAAGATTTGTCTCACAAGGCTCACGCTACTCAAAAGAGGAGCTTGCTGCCATGACGGAACCTGAAGCTCCAAGGCAGCCTGGCGGACAAAGGCAACAGTTACCCAATTTCAGGGCTCAAGCTGCGTTGTCAGCCGCGAAACTGCGATTCTTCCTTGATGAAGGCGCGGTAGCCGTTTTCGATCAAAGCCGAGGCGACGACGGGACACTCTTTGTCCAGTCTGCCTCCGTGCCTCCGGCACCCGGTACTCCTGCCCCTGCGCCAGTCGCCAATGGTACCGCTCCTGTCCGTCGCCCAACTCCTGTCTGGGACAAGACAGCCCCAAAGACTCTCCCTCAAGTTACGGTTTCTGCGGAGCAATACAACCGTATGGTCCGAATGATCAAGTTAGGGGTTAGTTTGAAGGTCAATCTTGACCTCAAAACAAGTTTCTTTGATAAGGACTTAATGGCCTATAACACGGTCGCCGAAATTCCAGGTAGTGACCTGAAAGACCAAATCGTAATGGTTGGCGGTCACATGGACTCATGGCACAGCGGGACCGGAGCGACGGATAACGGAGCCGGTGTTGCTGTTGCGATGGAGGCCGTTCGAATCATTAAGGCCCTGAATCTAAAGCCGAGGCGTACCATTCGGGTTGCGCTTTGGAGTGGTGAAGAGCAAGGTCTCTTCGGCTCACGGGCTTACGTTTCCGAGCACTTGGGAAGCTACCCTCCTTCAGCGACACCCCAGTTCGGTGGTGGAGCTGCAGCAAACCGAGGACCGCTCACAAAGAAAGCAGAGTGGGATAAAGTTAGCGCCTACTACAACCTTGACAACGGTACCGGTAAGGTCCGTGGCGTGTACCTTCAAGGAAACGAAAAGGTCGGTCCAATCTTTGACGAGTGGTTAAAGCCATTTAACGATTTGGGTGCCACCACCACCACTATTCGGAATACCGGTAGCACCGACCACGTTTCTTTTGATGGTGTAGGAGTCCCGGGCTTCCAATTCATCCAGGATGTCATCGAGTACGATTCCCGCACACACCATTCCAACCAGGATGTGTATGATCGAATTCAGTCGGACGATCTCAAACAGGCCTCGACCGTAATCGCAGCATTCCTTTGGAATACTGCCATGAGGGACGAAATGCTGCCTCGAAAGTCGTTGCCGGGTCAATAGACTGAGCAAAAACTCCCCGATTAGGCTAGACACCAATCGGGGGGTTTTTCATGTTGAATCAAGATAATCTGGTTGGGAATATGAATAGGGTGCTTCTTGGGTGAAATGAGTCGAAGGATATACTTCCTTCCAAACCTATGCCAGATTCCATAGACGAACTCCTGCGAAACGCAAATGTTGCTCATGCCGCAGGGCGGTTGAGTGACGCTGAGAATATCGCCAAGCGCGTTTTGCTGTCCGACCCCGAAAATACCGCCGCGTACCTACTGCTAGGTGTAGTTGCTGGCAAAACCGGTCATAACATTCTGGCTCTCGAACATTTCGAGAAGGTCCTGGCGCACAACCCTCAAAGTTACGAAGCATTATTTTGGGCTTCAATGCTTCACCGAAAGGAGAAGCGCCCGGAAATAGCCTTGGACTATGGAGAAAGGGCTCTGCGCCTACGTCCGAACGACGCCTATTCACTTAATAACATCGGCATGTGTTACATGGACCTTCTCCGATTGGATGAAGCCGTAGAAATGTTTCGAACGGCAGCGGAAATCCGACCGGACATGGCACCGATCTATTTCAACCTTGGCACGGTTCTCTATTTGATTGGACGAGACATGGAGTCAGCAATAGCGTTTGATCGCGCGCTTGCTCTTGCCCCCCAGAACGTCGATGCATGGCTCAGTTTGGGCCAAGTCTTAATTAGTCAGACGAATCCGGAGGCGGCAATTGTCTGTGCGAAACGCGCCATTGCTCTCAATCCCAAATTGGCGACTGCCCACCTACTTATGGCGAGCGCACAGGTCGAAAACAGTAAGACTGGCCTGGCCGAAATTCACCTTAAGAAGGCCATTGACCTCGATGAAAATGATGCGAAAGCACATGCGCTATTGGGCCAGCGACTTCAATCACTGGGCAGATTTGAGGAGGCTAACCACCACTTACAGCAATCGCTTCAGCTAGAACCTCGCCAAGGATTTGCCTACTTTGCGTATGTCCATAATAATAAAATAACGGAAAGCGACCGGAACTTGCTGGACAAAATGGAAGCATTAGTCGCTGAGAACAATTTGCCACCGCGCGAAATGAATTTCCTTCAATACGGTCTCGGGCGGTCCTATGAGAGCCTCAAGCAGTATGAGAAAGCAATGGCCTTCTTCGACCAGGCCAATCTGCTGGCTAAGAAGATCAAATTCGGTGGCGAAAAACTAGATAGGGAAGCCTATAAAAAGCGTTTCGATTGGCACATTGAAACCTTTACGCCTGATTTCTTTGAGCGTAACTGCAAGCAAGGATGTCCGAGCAATTTGCCTGTTGTCATCATGGGCATGATGCGATCCGGCACGACCTTGGCTGAGCAAATTCTTTCCTCACATCCAAAGATCGGTGCGGCCGGTGAGCATCGATTTTGGCCTCTTAATTGGCCCCAAATCTTTGGAGAGGATGGAGATCAATTCGATCCTGCCAAGTTGCCTCATTTTGGCAAATTGTATGTAGACAACCTCAAATCAGTCGCATCTGGCTTTCCCCATGTGACCGACAAGATGCCTGCCAACTACGAATTCCTCGGACTCATTCACGCCGCTTTGCCAAACGCAAAATTCATTCATATGCGCAGAAACCCCGTGGATACTTGCGTCTCCATATATGCAACTCCCAATAGGGTTTCCGTAGATTTCGCCTATGACAGAGCGAATATCGTTTTTGCTTACCAACAATACGAGAGGTTAATGAACCACTGGCGAAGCGTTTTACCCACAGATCGTTTCCTTGAAGTGAACTACGAAGACTTAGTCATCGATCGAAGAACTCAAATTGAACGAATGCTCGAACATTGTGGTTTGCCGTGGGACGACTCCGTGCTCCACCATGAAAGCAACCATCGAAACGTCAATACACCCAGCCTCTGGCAGGTACGGCAGCCGATCTATACAAGTTCAATGGAACGATGGCGTGGATACGAACCTTGGTTAGGCGAATTTAAGGATCTTATGTGAACGAGTTATTTCTCCTTCGTTTCAAATGGCTAACCGCTGAATAACTGGCAAGAAAAACGGCAATTCTTGACGTTTCCTTAATGCGGATTGATGATAAACTTTAGAAGATTCGAACGACGTGGTTCGGCGTTGCCATTCAGTCATTTTCCCGAGCCTTTATCCTTCCCTCTATTGGAGAAATTATGAAGAAAGCATTTACGCTTATTGAACTTCTCGTCGTCATCGCGATCATCGCGATTCTTGCTGCCATCCTTTTCCCCGTCTTTGCTCAAGCAAAACAAGCAGCAAAGAAGGCTGTTTCAATTTCCAACCAAAAGCAGCAGGGCCTCGGCCTCATCCTCTACTCGGGTGACTACGATGACAACTTCCCGCGTGAAGATGCTTGTACGCTAAACGATTCGATCAATCCAGCGTTCAACATTCAGCCAGCAGGTACCAACCCACTCAAGTGGTGCGACGGTAGTACCACTCCAGGTACCTATGCTTTCCGTGACAATCACTATGAGTGGCAAAAGTGGATCATTCCTTACACGAAGAACACGGGACTTTTCTTCCATCCAGTTATTCAGAAGGACACCTATTCCTGGGACACTCTGGGCGAGTTGGCTGGTGGTTATGCCCTCAACCTTGGCATCACCGGCGCCCTAAACGTCTCGATGACCACTGGTGCAGTCCTTAATTTTGGCGACCGAAAGTCATGGCTAGGCGGAACGCAAACTTCGATCCCACAGCCTGCCGACACCATGCTCATCATGGAGCAAATCACATCATCAGTAGTTGGTGGATACGAGTCAGGAACAACTTCCAACTCGAAGGCCCTGACTTACTACCCACTTGCTGTTAAAGAGCACTGGTCTGGCTATTTCTACAAGACTGGCGGTACGGGTGCATGTAAGGAGCAGGTTGGAGTTCTCGATCCAACAACCGCACCTTTCGCGGGCAACGTTCCAATGAGCTATTGTGATGGCCATGCCAAGACAATTCCAGTGGGTCAGTTCCTAGCCAACACTCCGACAGCGTCACAGTTCGGTCTGTCGTTTAACAAGTATCTGTGCCCAATTACTGCTGGCTACTACGGTAACGGCACCCCTGCTTGGAGCCAGCCTTGGCCGATGTGGGGCCTTCAGTAATGTCGAGGCTTTTATTGGTAATCTTTGCATTCGCGGCGATTCTGTCTGCGGTTGGTTGCTCTGCTGGCGAAGTAAATGATGCCGATCAGAAATCCAAGAAAGATGCCCTTCAAAAGGTATCCGACGAAGCTAAAGATCCAAATCGACAACAAAGACCAAACTAGGTCTTCATATCAAGCCAAAGAACGACCCATTCCATCCGGATTGGGTCGTTTTTGGCTTGATGCCATCTGCAAGATCAAGCAAGTGCTTCGCGTGCCAAGACAACGGCCAGAACGCAAATCGTCGCGTGGGAGTCGGTTGACATTAGGGCATTCCAGCCAACGTTATATCCTCCACAAATGTGATCTCCTAGGGCAAGCGAGATTGCGTTAGAATATTCCTCATTGCCGTGAAATTGGAGTTCTCTCGCTAGTAGTCTCAATGAGTTTTCGCGAATCTGTGGCTCATCGCATAACCTTGTCAGGCGAAAGAGTTCTTCGATGGTAATGATAAGGGTTCTAGGATCGGAATTACGAGAAGCTAAAACCGTCCGTACACTTGCAATTTGAATCGCCATTCGAACGGTGCCAACCCTGTCTGCGATATTCTTGGCCTCAACGAGAACCTCTTCTACATTAGACGCATCGATTGGATGATCGTCCAAGCTGATCTCGGCAAGGAAAATAAGCTGATCCAGCAGCATATTTTGAATTCCAGCTTCTCGGAGTCGACGTATTCCTTCAAGTATGAGTGGACGGGCAGCTTTGGTTCGCCCTGCCACCTGATAGAGTTCACCTAGGTCTGCATAGGCACGCGCATGGGCTGTTAAATCTTGAGATTGGAGCCTAAGGGCAAAAACCTCCTCGGCTATCCGAACGGATTCACCGATAACTCCCGTAGAGGCCAAGATCAGAGCGTAGTCAGAAAGGGCAAGTGTCTTCAGGTTTGAATTACATGCATTGTCTGCCAGTCTCTTGAGTGTTGCCAATGCTCTTGGTTTATCTATTTGGCTGAGAACGTGGACGCTATAGTTAAGTTCTGCCCATCCGACACAGGCTAAATTGTCGTAACTTTCGAAAACGGCAATGGCCTGATGATAGGCCATTTCGGCTGATTCCAGTTGTCCCATCGTTGATAGGGTAATAGCTGCTCCGATCCATGCCTCACCTGCGATATCCAGCGGAAGCAAATGTGCACCAGCTTTGGCTGCCTCTAGCAGCAAAATTCCATCTTGCGAAGGGTTGCCTCGGGCGCAAAGTGATCTCCAAGTACCAGCAACAAAGTGAGCCGCCGTATGTGGCTGATTCGCGATACACCAAGTCAGCCCTTTGCGAATGTTGGTGAATTCAGCGACAATATTTGCGAACGACTGATCCTGATGTGGGCCAGTCTGTAATCTGGACTCCTTGTAAGTCCACTCTGCGACGGCTTGCCAAACAATGCAAGATGCCTGACTCCATTGAGCAAGCGTGAACTCGTTTTGAAGAGCGATGGATACGAGCAAAGGTACATGCAATCGTCGATTCGTAGCTTGACCGCTAATTGCGATTAGGAAAGCTCTTTCCAGCAAGTGCCAGTCATCCTCGCTATTGTCACCTGCGGAGATCTGACGGGCTAAGTCGCTACTCGCACCATCCAGAAGGGAAAGGGCCATCAAATTCTGGCGGGCCGAGGTGGGCAAACACGCCAGCTTTGCAGATATAGCTGAGCAGAACGACTCCTCGTTTCCATTTCTGTTTTGAACAAACTGAGTCGCTTTTGTTTCGAAGTCACGCAAGACTCGATCTGGGCTTTCGACCTTGAGGCGGTCCGAAAAGGACTTAAGAGCTAGAGGTAAACCGTCTAGTCTCCTTGCCAATTCGGCAAGGTGAGGAGTTTCAGATGCCCCGAACTTAGGCAGCATGAGTTCACTGTTGCCCGAAGCAAGCATTCGAACCGCTGGGTTACGATCAATTTCGGCCGAGGAAGCTTGGTGTGACGGTACGGGAAGGCATGGCACGAAGATTTCCAGAATCTCATCGCTCTGAACTCTTGTTCTGGACTCGGAAAGCACGCGCCATCCGCACTGGGTTGCCACGCGGCTTAACTCGATGAGTTGCTCCAGACCAAGATGCTTCTCAATTACAAATAGCCCATCCTCGACAGGCAATGGATCACCACCAAATTGAACCGGAAGATTGAATCGCCTAGAAAACCGCCATGCGGACTCCTTAATAAGGTGAGTCTTGCCTACTCCGGGCATGCCTGCCAAAACCAAATTGACGCCAGATCTCGCTAGCTCGGTCTCAATTGAACTCAGAAGGTCATCCCGTCCAATAAGTTGAGTGGGGCGGTTAAGCTTAGAAGGCGCAACCAGCGCCACTGGGGCTACTTGGGGAACCAGCGCTGTTTCCGAGCACCCAGAGTCCAAAATTGCTTTGATCGAGGCAGGAGGATGATAGCCTAACTCGCGAACCATCATCGCATCGAATTCAAAAAATGCCTGCCTGGCCTTTGCAGCCTGACCACGCTTCACGAGCCTTCGGATAAGTACTGTGTTGGCTTCGATATCTAGCGGATCACGCCGCACCGCTCCGATGGTCGCCTCAAGGGCCCCCTCGTGATTACCGAGCAAATCGAGGGTCTCAGCCAGGGCCAAGCATGCCCTTCGTGCCTTTTCGCTGTAGTTCCTTCGGGTGGCCTGGACCCAAGGTTCATGGTGTCCCGATAAAAAGGTCCCGCAAGAAAGGGCAACAACTCTTTGTAGATGCGCCAATTTCGACGATGGATCCAGAGCCACGGCTGCACCGGCAAGAGATCGGTCAAAGTCTTGAACGTCCGTAAGAAGACTTCCGGTTTCAAGTTCCACCCATTGCCGATCAGCTCTCAGAAAGCAGCCGAATCCTTCGACAGCCATACGAAGCCGACGAAGCTCTTGTCTGAGCCTCATTCGGGTCAGGTCAAGGTAGTCATCTGGCCAGAGCATTTCTGCCAATTCGTCCCGGCCAACTCTTTGCTCCCTTGAAATGGCTAGGGCAGCTAAGAGCAATGCTGATCGTTTTGTAGGAAACCTACTTTGCTTTTGGTCCCCCACTTCCAAAGTAAGTGGGCCGAACAGGCGAAGATAGCATGGCTCCAAACAGGCGTCCAATTTGGGTTCTGGCATATCGTGCGGGGCAACTAAGGGACTGATGGGCATGCCGAAACTCTCCTCGCCGACAGATCCGAAGACAGAGCCCTCGACGTTAACATAGAGTAATGGACAGGCGTGCACGGCGCTATGCACGAAGCTATGCACTTTTTACTTGTAGGTTAAAAAAGGCACCAAAGTCCTATTTGAGCCAAACCCGTTCTTAATGGCAAACCAGTTTTGGGTCAAATGGTCTACTAGGGTCGATAGAGCCCAAACTTCGAGGAATGCTCAGCGGCCCCGAAGTTTTCGATGAAGAGACTCTAACGCATCCAGATGGGTAGCGTGGATGCGTTTAATCAATTCAGTAGCTACTGAGTCACTATAAACGTGCCAAGCCAAATTCTTATCCTCAAGCATTTCTAGCCAAACGCTTTCTTGGGCGGGGTCAATAAGTCCTGACGCGAGTACTGTTTCCAGTATAGGCATAATTTTGCGAGTAGAGTAACCCAAGTCGGATACTCGATCCTCAAGGCACTTCCATGCATGTTCAAAGGCTACTACGAATACAAATACCGTGCCAGCGATGTCGCGTTTGGACTCGCTAGGACTATCGCAAAAAGTGCGTAGCGTTTCCAGTGAATGTCTCAGTTTTTCAATACGAGGTGTGTGACTTGGCAAGAATGTCTCCCGATCCTTGATTTTCGAGACCTAGTAAAAGCCTGATGAGACTATTTGACCCTATTGTTACCAGGTTCGCGGGGACCGTTTCTTTTTGCGAGCCGAAAGCCTATGGGTCAGTTTAATGGTCTCTTCCGCTACAAGGTCAATATTTGTTTCGTGCTTATTGTATCAGATTCGATGACTTTATCCTTTGTTCCATATGTTGAATGCAAGGTTAGAATAACGTTTTTAACTCCTTGAAAAACCACAAGTCGTCTAAATGGATGTGCCATTTAATAACATCTTCCTTCTGAGGCATTCAACGGTCGCAATGGACTGAAACCATACCTGGTTTAGACCATTTTTGGTCCGGATCTTCTGCTCGTACCGCCTTTTGCTTCGAGTTATCCCACGTATTCTCACTAGTGAATTTATCTGTAAAACTAAGAGCAAAGGGATTGATTCTTAGAATGATTATCCTTGGTTACAAGGGTTCGGACTACAATTGAGCATGAAGCAATGCTTGATACTTCTAACCTTCGCGTGCTTCCTTTCTGGGTGCTCAGCGAGTAATCAAGCATCACCAGATGGGTCAACTGCTCAAAGCGCCAATCCCAACGAACTGACATTCAAGGCTTCCGACGGTCATCTGGTTTATTCGGACTTAATTAGGTCGAAGAAACAGCCATCGAAGGGCGTCATTCTAATGTTTCACCAAGCCGGTTCAAATGCTGCTGAATACGATTCAATTGCGCCCCGCATTGCGGCACTCGGATTGGATTGTATTGTTGTGGACCAACGGTCTGGTGGAGACATGTGGGGACATGTCAATCGAACGGTCAATAAGTCAGGTACCGGTACGTATATGGAGGCTTACACCGACTTGGTGGGTGCGCTCATGTACGCTAGGTCGAAAAAGTACCCCGCAGTTCTCGCTTGGGGCAGTAGCTACAGTTCTTCCCTCGTGCTGAAACTAGCAGCCGAGAATCCCGACGTGAAAGGAGTTTTGTGCTTTTCTCCTGGCGAGTATTTCGATGATAAATCGGTGGTAGCCAGTTGGGCGCATCGGGTTCAAGTCCCCGCCTTTTTTGCATGTACGGAAGACGAATGGGCGGATGGCAGGTCGCAACTCTTTGACGCCCTTGGTACCAAGGAAAAGAACGCCGCTGCAATGGCCGGAGCTGTACACGGCTCATCGACCCTCAATCCTGAAAAGTCGAAGGTCGCAGAGACCTACTTCACTAAAGTCAAGCGATTTCTTGAACGCTGGACCAAAGCAAAGTAAGGCCTTGAGCCAATCCGTGCTTATATGATCTCTAGACCGTCCTTATTTAGAAGGGATGGAAAGGGAACGTGAGGTTCGGTTTGGTACCAGAACGACACAGATGCCAAATCATCTTGTAGAGGCAGATATCGACCTCCTGATCTCCAACCGAGAGCTTGAATGGTTACCCGAAGATCGGATTCAAAACGAATAGGGTCCATAATGTGCCACCGGTAGAGCCCAAATCGCTGCATGACTTGGTAGTGACCGTCACCACGAATCACCTGCGGAAGTCCGGCGTATGGCGTGTTGAATTCCTGGTATTCCAAAGTATCAACTCCAAATGCAGTCTTTCCTTTGACGTCGAAGTCGTAAGACCCGCAGAAATAGTCTTCCGTTCCCGTGCCAACGATGGTGGCAAAGTCGGTGTCGCCATCCATATAGAACTTGATCTCTCCCTCTCCCCACCAGCCATTGTTGTGGACACCCCAAGCCATGTACGTGCCCACGTACTGCCCTTGACCCTTAACGCCATCAAGCATCGTGAACACTTCCTTGTACGGCAATGGGTTTACGCGGCGAAATTGGGCGTGGAAGTAAGCAGCATCATCCGGCACTTCTGTGAGCGTGTAGTTCACTTGATAGTAAAGAGTCATATCGTCGCCGATGTTTTCCATCGTTATGCGGCAGCGTTTGCGGAAAGGCATTTCCCAATAGCAATTGAATGCGCTTCCAGGATTTACGCAAACAGCCAACGAAGTAACTTGGGCAAATTTCCCCCACCCACAAGCGAAGAAGTCTCCAACTGGACACTCTACGGACGGCGATTCTTCGTCATCCCAGTAGAATCGAATAATCGAATTTCGCCAAGTTCCTGTAGGTGTCATCCAAATTTGCTGGATCGCCCCTGGTCCCTCAATATTGGCAATCTCGTAGGTGGTTCCCGATTCAATTCGAACGCAAGGGTTGATCTTCCAGCCTTGGCCCAGATCACGAGCACAATTGGCACCCGTACCTTCGGTTGCCATACCTCCCCTTCCTTTCTCACCCTGAAGGTTCTCAGGAGAAATAGAGCGAGTTTTTGCTTTGGATAGCAACGAGAGATTGCCGAGGTGCATGCCGAGTCCATTGAACGCCATGGGCCAACTATGCCGACGATTACACTTTCTTGTCAAGGTAACGGAACGGTTCCGTAAAGAATGGAGCTAAAAAGCCTCAATCATTACAAGGCCTTCGTCGACAGGCAAAGCTTGCCTTAATGCGTTCAAGTAACGGATGATCGAATCCTTCAGAACAACATCTGCGGGTACTGCTCGAATGACGCCGCCTGCAATATCGACAAGTCGATCCAGCTTCTCACCGGGACGGGTCATATCCATGTAAGACGGACGCAAAGTCTGCTTTCCGAAACTGGCCTTCTTTACGAGTTTGGCAAGAAAATCTTCAAATTGAAGTCCTGCCGAATTGGGGTCCCGCACGATCTGTTTCCCTTGGATAGCAATCATCGCCCAGGCAAGGTTGCCGGAGTTGGCAGCATCTTCTTCGGGTGTCGGATGCCATGCCACGTAAGGATGATCTCCTCGCAAGGTGTCATCACCTCGTCGAATTCTCTTGAAGATGAGATCTATTCCGTCTTCAGGAGTCGATGTCCTCCAAGATTCCTTCCTGGATAACTCGGGCCTTATAAAGACAAGGGCTTGAGACTGAGGGCGAGAGGCCGCTTTGGCGGGTTGGCAGTACCAATCTACGAGTTGCAATCCGGATGGGCTGTCGAAACCCACCATAAGGTAAACGCCGTCAGCGGGTCCGTTCTGGGGTGCTTCAACAACGAGCGCAACTGCACCGACCCTAGAAATGAGATTCAACCGTTCTTCGACGAATCCAAGAAAATCCTCGTCTCTTATTACGGTCCAGATATCAAGGTCGCTCCAAGCATCGTACTTTCCGCGAGCCATTGAGCCTTCCAGCCACAGCGCCAAAACACGATCGTCGCCTTCTAAGAATGTGGAGATCCTTCCGAGAAGAGTCTCCCTCTCGGCAACACGCGACTTTTCAATCTCCGTCATCTCCAACATTGAACCTTTTGTATCCACGGAAATTCCCACATAACGCACATTCGTGCGAAATAGAGCAACCAAATCCAATTATGCATTTTACCGGGTAGTGGCTCTTGTTTGAGCTATTTGACATCAAACACGAAGCTCATGTTCCGATCAAACAAATCTCCCCTTGAGCGTCGTGCTAATTTATGTCTGTGTTAGCCTCGATTGCATTTATTAGCCTACTCCTTAGTTCGAACAGCCCTAGAACTACGATCAACTTGGACCAAGACTGGCAATTTATGCGCGTGCGGCCGACCCCCATTTCAAAGGAGTTTCCAGACGAAGTTTCCAAAACCGGTTGGAGAATCGTTAGCGTTAGCAGTGAAGAAACCCGCCGGGACAAGGGCCAAGCATCAAATGCAATCGATGGAGACGTACAGTCGTTTTGGCACAGCCGATGGAGCACCAACCCAGCCCAATATCCGCATGAAATAGTGATCGATCTCGGTCGCAAAGTGAAGGCTAGCGCCTTCCAAGCAATTCCTCGGCAAGGCATCCAGAATGGATTGCCAAAATCAGTCGAAGTCTATTTGAGCGATGACTTAAAAGCATGGGGAGCCCCGGCAACTTCAGGCTCGTTCTCAGACAGCTTCGTTCCGATAGAACTCAAATTTTCCAAGATTTTGAGTGGGCGTTACCTGCGCTTCGTTGCAAAGACCGGTCATGACGGATTCTGCGTCCTTGCCGAACTTGGACTTGCCAAGCCCATTTCTGCCCAAGAGCGAAGCTCTTGGAACTCCCAATACAACATCGAAAACATTAACTTTGGGGCGGATAAATATGATTTATCGGGTCTAAGGCTGGAACTTACAAAGGCTAGAGAATGGGCCCATCTTGAAGCGAGTACTTGGGAACACGTATCACTGCCTCATACCGCGCACCTGGAAGGTCGGGACGCCAAAGTAATTTGGCAAGGGGTTTGTTACTATCGTCGAAGCCTCCCGCCAGGCATGACCTTTAGGGGACAGCTTGTCGAACTCACCCTTAATGGTGCCATGCAAGTTTCGGATCTGTGGCTCAACGGAAAGCACATTGGAGGTCGAAGAGGTGGTTATCTTCCCGTCAAAGTCGACCTCACCCATTTGCTCAAACCAAATTCGAAAAACGAACTCCTCGTCCGGCTTGATTGTCGAGATAATCCCTTGGTTCCGCCAGGAAAAGCCTGGCGAGAACTCGATTTTAGCTATTACAGCGGACTCTATCGAGACGCGTTTTTGACGGTAACTCCTCAGGTTCATATCACCGATCCGCTTCTTGTTGGCATACCCAAAAGCGGCGGAGTGTTTGTAACTTTTCCCATCGTGAGAGATGCCGAAGCAAGCATAAAAATTGCCACCCACATAGCCAATGAAAGCCATTCGGGCCATTTACTTTCCGTTGCTCAATCCCTTTTGGATAGCCACGGTTCAGAAGTGGGCCACAAAAATGCCGTGGTCGAACTCAATGCACACCAATCGATCAGCGAAACTCAGGAACTCACGATTAAGCAACCCAGGCTTTGGAGCCCAGATGCTCCCAATCTCTACACCTTGAGGACCACTGTCTCGCTCCAGGGAAAAGTGATGGACCAACTTGACACACCAGTGGGCATTCGATCCATTTCATTCAGCCGGGAGAAGGGCTTAATTTTGAATGGTAAACCCATACGCCTGGTCGGAACAAACCGCCATCAGGAATATCCATTTGTCGGAAATGCGCTAAGCCGAAATATGAGCTTCCGAGATATAAGGAAGATCAAGGAAGCTGGCTTCAATTGTGTTCGTTTGTCTCACTATCCCCAAGACCCTTCGGTCATGGATGCGTGTGATCAACTAGGAGTCTTGGCGATTCCTGCAACTGCTGGATGGCAATTCGTTAATCGAGATGAGCGCTTCATGCGCCAGGTGGATTCCGACATTCACGACCTAGTGCGGTGGCATCGCAACCATCCCAGCATCTTGATGTGGGAAGCCTCTCTGAATGAAACGTATGTCGGTCCGCTTATCGCTAAGCGATGGAATGATGCAGCACATGCGGAATTTGACGGCCCCAACTTCTTCACGGTGGGCGATTCCGGAGAAGGGCAACCGTGGGATATGGCCTATAACGGCTGGAATGACCAATCCCATTCGAGACCCCAGTCGGGAATGCCACAAGTGCCGGGTTATATCAGGGAGTACGGCGACTATGAGTTTGGAGGAGAGGCCTCGACCACTCGCATCAGCCGTTCACAGGGTGAGAGTGCTGAACTTCAGGCAGCATGGAATTTTGCGTGGTCACACAACATGAATCGTGGAAATTACCCTTGGACTATTGGTGACGGCACATGGGTTATGTATGACTATATTCGGGGATGCAGTCCCACTATTGAGCGCAGTGGAATAGAGGATCACATGCGTGTTCCGAGGTTCTCAACTCAATTCTTTCAGTCACAAAGGGACCCCTATGCTCCAGGCTCGCGACCGTTGACGTTTATCGCTAGCTACTGGACGCCACGAACGACCAACCAGAAGGTTGTTGTGTTCTCAAACTGCGAGACGGTTGAGTTACGTCTCAACGGCAAGACCGTGGCAATTCAGAAACCAGACCATGGTCCCGATACGCCCTACGGTGACTACAATACCGGTGGAACTCCATGGGATGGAGGAAATTGCTTGCATCTTGCGCATCCCGCTTTTACCTTTTTGTCGGTTCGATTTCATCCTGGAGAACTAGTTGCTATCGGAAGAATTCACGGAAGAGCCGTAACTCGGTCGTCGGTCCGAACTCCAGGCAAGCCGGTTTCTTTGCGGCTTAGGGCTGATCTATCCGGAAGGCCACTTGCTGCCGACGGTTCCGATGCGATTTTCATCTATGCAGACGTTATAGATGGGAATGGATCTGTCCTACGAAGCGAAAGTCGATGCATTCAATTCTCTTCTACAAGGGGCAGCTTCCTCAGTGGAAATTCCGTCAATTCCGAGGCTGGCATTGCAGCAAATCTGTTCAAGGCGGGATTGTCAAAAGGTTCGATTTTGATCCATGCCCGCACCAAGGATGGACTCACGGGTGACCTGCGAGTAACTGCCAATTGAAAAGTCGCCATCGCCCGACGATTTAACGCGATATAGTAACCCCATGGATGTCCATAAAGCCGATGCGCAGGCCGGTCCGTTAAGTTCGTTACATGAGTGGGAAGACGATCTGCTCGACCGATATCCGACCAAGGATCATGTATTCAGAGACTATTCGTCAGAGGTGAGGCCTACTGTCAAAGAGTTCTATCGGCTGAACCACACACATCAAACTTACGACTTTGTAAAGGCGAAAAAAGCGGAGTATTGCAACTTAACCACTCGCGAAATGAGTGTTTGGGATGCCATGGAGTTCCTCAATACTTTGGTGGACGATAGCGATCCAGATACGGATTCGACTCAAATCGAGCACCTTATGCAGACTTCGGAAGCGATTAGGAACGATGGCCATCCCCGGTGGTTCGTTCTTACCGGTCTACTTCACGATCTAGGAAAGGTCTTGTGCCTCTATGGTGAACCTCAGTGGGCGGTTGTGGGCGACACGTTTGTTACCGGTTGCAAGTTTTCCGACAAGGTCGTTTTCTCTGAATTCTTCAAAGACAACCCTGATTCCTATCGTCCAGAATTGCAGACCGAAAATGGAGTTTACGAACCTGGCTGTGGATTTGAAAATGTCGACCTCTCGTTTGGGCACGATGAGTATATGTATCACGTGGCAAAAAACTATATGCCGCCGGAATCACTTTTCATGATCCGATATCACTCCTTCTATCCATGGCATCGTGAAGGGGCATATGCTCAATTTGCATCGGCAAATGATCTCGAAATGATGAAGTGGGTCAAGGAATTTAACAAGTACGACTTGTACACAAAAACGGATGTCAGGCCCGATGTTGCCAAACTCCGACCTTATTATGAAGACCTCATTTCTGAATTCTTTCCATCTCGAATTCGATGGTGACCAGTTGGTCGCTTAACGAAATTTCATGCCTGTTTCTTGCGTTTATATGCCATTGAAATATGCGAAGGACGGCAAATTTGACGGATTTATGAGACCTTTTAGGTTCAAATAGTCGCTATAGGGTAAATTCTATGGATTGGAGTCCCTTCCCTGTCAGTAAAATTCGGTACAGCGAGTGGGGGAGTCACGACAGGTAATTCGTAATTATGGGGTTTCCGCAAATAATTCAGGGTGGCATGGGAGTCGCCGTTTCTAATTGGCGATTAGCGCGTGCCGTCTCTCAATGCGGACATCTGGGAGTCGTATCAGGCACTGGCTTGGATGCTGTACTTACCCGCAGGTTGCAGGTAGGCGACCCAGACGGGGATATGAAGTTTGCGCTCGATCATTTCCCTCTTCAGGAAATGGCAAAGCGTGTTTGGGATCGATATTATGTTGAGGGTGGTAAAGACCCCAACAAAGCTTACAAGAGTAAGCCGATTCACGCACAAAAATCACCCAAAGCGCTCCTAGAGCTCACCGTTGTCGCTAACTTTGTCGAAGTGTTTCTGGCAAAGCAGGGCCACGATGGAGTTGTTGGAATCAACCTCCTGGAGAAAATCCAGATACCCACTATTCCATCTCTCTTTGGCGCAATGCTTGCTGGAGTGGACTACGTACTCATGGGCGCGGGAATTCCACGAGCCATCCCTGGCATCCTAGATAAGCTTGCACTTCTTCAACCGGCACAGCTTAAGCTAGACGTAACAGGAGCCAAGGCTGGCGAGGAATTCACCTGCGATTTCACTCCGACCGATTTTGCTCCTGCGGAGGTCAAAGAACTTCCGCGGCCAAAGTTCCTCGCAATCATATCGTCTTCAACTTTGGCCATTACCTTGGTTCGAAAAGGGACTGGAAAGGTGGACGGATTTGTTGTGGAGGGCCAAACTGCTGGTGGTCATAATGCTCCTCCGAGGGGTGCGATGCAGTTGAGTGATATCGGTGAACCCGTTTACGGTCCACGAGATATTCCTGACCTCAAAGAAATCGGCAACATGGGCCTCCCATTTTGGCTCGCTGGGTCGTATGCCGATCCCGAAAAGCTTCAAGAAGCCTTGGCCGTTGGCGCGGCTGGGATTCAAGTTGGTACAGCCTTTGCGTTTTGCGAGGAGTCTGGCATTGATCCCGCACTCAAAGCGCAAGTGATCGAACAGAGTCTCAATCGGGAACTGGAAGTCTTCACAGACCCCCTAGCTTCTCCGACAGGCTTCCCATTCAAAGTTCTGCAGTTAGCAAGCACCTTGTCGGCCGATTCGGTGTATGAGAAACGCGACCGTATCTGTGACTTGGGATATCTGCGCCAGTCCTATCGCAAAGACGACGGATCGCTTGGGTACCGTTGCCCGGCCGAACCACCAGAGGATTATCTTGCAAAGGGTGGCAGACAAGAAGAGCTTGCAAACCGAAAGTGTGTCTGCAATGGCCTCTTTTCCACTATTGGTTACTCGCAGTTGAGGAAGGATGGCAAGGTAGAACCACCGTTGCTAACGGCTGGAGACGATGTCGTCAATCTCGAAAAGTTTGTTCGCCCTGGAACAAAGAGTTACCGCGCAGTTGATGTCATCAACTTCCTTCTCGGAAAACCGATCGATTAGGAAAAAATCCCCCTCTCATTAGTTGCCCATTTACGGTGCGAAGAAGGGGAAATGAACCGAATTGCGTGATCTGGAATACTTCTAGTTAAGAAGATTCGTTTCTTGACGAATAGTTAAATCATGTGTACTCGGAACCCTACAGCAAGTTGGCCTTGTCAGATGGATCCAATAATGGGATACGTATCTTGAGCACGCCTCTCTTATATTTGGCAGTGGTTCGAGTAACGTCAAAGCGACCGTCAAGAGGAATGCTACATTGGAATGGTCCGAATTTACGCTGAAGTTGGGTGAATTCCTCGGCGTCGTCAACGTCATGGTTAAAGTCCCTCAAGCCGGAAATGGAGAGTTCCTGATCCGTCCAGCAGAACTGGATGTCGTCTTCATCGACACCTGGGAGGTCAATAAAGACCTCATGTTCACGGGACGTAACCCTAACGTCCATCGGTGGATGAAAGGCACTTTCTTTGTTCATTGATTTACTGGTCCAGTGAATTGTCGCAGTCAGGGCATCCCTGACCGTGTTCTCAAATTTGGAAGTTGTTTCCAATGCCATTGTGCTTTCTCCCACTGGATGCCCTACGTGTATAGTCTTAGGGATTTGCTGAAGTAAATCAAGTCGTGAAAGATGCGTCAAGGATGTCTTGTCATGCTTTCTCATGACACTAAGGCTGTAAGATAGAGAGGATGGACCAGAGATCACTTGCAATGGCAGAATCGCTCTCCGAGCGTGAGCGACAACTGGTCGTGTTGGCGTCAAAAGGCCTTACCGATACAGCCATTGCTCATCGACTAGGAATTAGCCTTGCAACGGTGGGTACCTATTGGGGGCGCGTCCGAATAAAGTTTGGACCACTGAATCGAACCGAGCTCGTCGCCGTTTTCCTCCAAGAACATGCTGCAGTGATTGTGGAGTCTTTGCGAGCTGAGAATCAGGTGCTGTTGCAGACTATCGAAGCGAAGTCCAAGTCGGAAGAGATGCTCAAGTCGAGCCTCGATCGACTTCGTGGTTTAGTGGAAAGCGCATTCCACGCCATTCTCCTTGTGAACTCTACTGGTGTGATTGAGTTAGCGAACGAGCAGGCAGTCCAGATTTTTGGGTACGAGCCAGACGAGATGATTGGAATGAACATCGACGAACTCGTGCCCGTTCGGTATCGAAGCAACCATCCTGAAAATCGCGCGATCTACCACGAAAATCCTGTCAAGCGGAAAATGGGCGAGCACTTGGCGACTTTCGCCGTAAAAAAGGATGGTTCCGAGTTTCCAATGGCGACCGCACTGAGCGCGGCCGAGACTGCAGATGGCCTCATGGTCACCTGCATCGTGCAAGACCTCACAGACACACTCAGCGCATTTGCCGTTAGTGGCGCGAAAGCCTCTGAGCGGCCCTAACAGATCTTGTTTTAGAGGAGTTCAGAATGTGTCTTCGCGACCAATTCGAGAGCGGTCCAGAGAGCAAATTCGGTACAAACCACCATCACGTCTTCGTCGGAAAAAGTAGCGGTTAGGGCGATAGCTACTTCGACTTCCGATCCGTCACCCTTAACTGCGAATATCGGCGGGTGATACCCCATCTTTCTCTTCTTCACACTAGAGAGGAAGCCGACCCGATAGGCCGGATGAATCGAGCGATACTTAACCGGAACTAGCTCTTCAATAGACAGACCCGTGAGTCGTTCATTGGAGTAGCCAAAAGGACTGCCGCGTTTTCATTTGCCAGACGAATCTTGCCCGTCATTGCGTTGACTACCATTACCGCCTCCGGCGAAGCCTCAAAGAGGGCATTAAACCGTGCTTCGACCGAACGCAAACCGTTCTCGGAGCGACGTCGGAGCGCTCGCTCTACAACCAGTGCATCTATGTCGGAAAGGTCGCCCGACTCGGCCCATATTTGGGCTCTAGCGACAATTACGCCTAGCTGGGCTGGGGTAATCCCTAAGTGCCGACACACTTCAAGATCGGTTCCACCTTGGCACATGCGTTTTAGAACTTCATTGTCTCGCTTTAGGATGGTTTTTCGCATTTAAAGTCAATTAAATTTTACGTTAGGTCTGTAAGCCCAAAGCGATGTTCAAGAATCTAATAGAAACATGGCATAGGTCATGCTCTAAGCGGAACCCGAACCACCAATCTGCATGAAAATCCACACCTTTCATGAGGGTGTATGTAGTGCGTTTTATGGACGGCTAAGTGTTGACTGGTGTTCCCGAAAAGAAAACTCAACAATAAGGTTGCGTCCGAATGAGTGACGTAATGGGTAAATGAAACATGTCGCCATTGTTGTAACAAGCCACTACGGGCAAACTGTCAAGATTGCGGAGTGCCTCCGAAGCGTTCTTGAAGAGTTCGATCAGTACGTTAGGCTGTTCGTGGTTCAAAACGAGAGCGACCTCAATCTCGTCCGACTGGAGCACTTCGACGCGGTCATAGTAGGTGCGCCAGTCTATGTAGGTAAGTTCCCGTTGCTACTTACCGATTGGGCAAAGAGCCATCGTGAGATCATTTGCAATATGCCCAGTGCGTTCTTCTCGGTCAGTCTGAACGCGGCAGATAAGCGCCCGGAAGCGCGCAAAGAAGATAGCCGGCTGATTAGCGAGTTCGTCCTACTTACGGGTATCAAACCATTCCAAACGGCGAGCATGATTGGAGCCGTTCACTATCGCAAGTACGGATTGGTTAAGCGCTGGCTCCTAAAGCATGTATTTCGCATCGCAGGTTGCCCAACTGACACCGCCAGAAATCATGAGCTTACGGACTGGTCGGCTGTTAAGGACTTCGCCATGAATTTCGCGAATGCTGTCTCGCGTACACCCAAAATCAGCGCCATTCGATTTCCAGAATAGTCGGAGCGATCAGCTGGCGCGGTATCGATACGGAGCAAGGCGAGAATCTAGTGCTCCACTTGAGGCTGGCTCAAGATGAGTCAGCCCCTTAAAAGTGAACCCCATTAGCGCGTGACGTCGACTACCAGTTTGCCAACGACCCGACCCGTTTGGCTTTCTTTTTGCGCATCGACAGCTCTGCTAAAAGGTACAACGGCATCAATTACGGGCAGTATTTTAAGGTCTTGAATCAGCCCAGCGATTTGGGTTAGCTGCGCGGATTTTGGCTCCATGAACAGATGGGCAGCTCGCTTTCCTTGGGCTGCAGCTTGCTCGGCCGGTTCAGCGCTTGTGATCGAGACCAAGATTCCGCCCGGTTTCAAAACAGAAAGCGACTTCTTCATATTGTCGTCCCCTCCAACCGCCTCCAAAACGACATCAACGTCCTTCACAGCAGTTTCATAGGATGTCGTGTGGTAGTCCACTAGTTCGTCCGCGCCCATTTCCTTTAAGATGTGGTGGTTCTTTTTGGATGCTGTACCGATGACATATGCCCCTTTCCATTTGGCAAATTGAACGGCGAATGTTCCGACGCCCCCGCTAGCTCCCTGAACTAGAACGCGTTGGCCTGGTTGAAGGTCTGCGACGTCAAATAAGGCTTGCCAGGCGGTAAGTGCCGCTAAGGGTACGGCCGCTGCATCGGCGCTATCCATGCTGAACGGTTTTAGGGCGCACGCCTCTACGTCGGCAATCGTGAACTCAGCCGCGGTGCCTCGCGCTCCAATGCCATAAACTTCATCCCCTACCGAGAACTGGCTCACGCCTCCGCCGAGTTTGGTGACTGTCCCTGAAAATTCTCTACCGACTGTAGAAGGCAACTCGACTGGGAAATAATCCTTTAAATGGCCCTCGCGGATCTTCCAATCAATTGGATTGATTCCCGAACCAACTACTTTGACTTGGACCTGACCCTCACCTGGTTCGGGAACGGGAGCATCTTCGATCCGCAAGACCTCTGGACCGCCGTATTCGTGAAATCTGAGTGCTTTCATAATTGTTATTTCGCTGTGTTGGCACAAAGCCATTCTCTAGACCGTCACCAAACTTCAGTTGTTTCGCGGTTAGCTAACGCAAAATGGGCGATTTACCATTTGTCGCAAGAGCTGTTGTACCGGCGTGCAACCGTGGGTGTCTAAGTTCGCCATTTTCTACGTATCTGGTGACTTGAGATCAGCCGCCGAAAGCTGCCTTACTTTTAGAGTTGCCGGAATAGATGAGTTGTATGCCACTGAAGCGACCCATTTGGATGGGAGCTTTGGATGGTGGATGTGCCAATGCTCGTCCGTCTCAAGAACAAGGTAAGTATCCACTTCCACTCTTCTGAGCCCGTCAATGGCTAGTTCTAGACCAGTGCCGACACCTTTGGCAATGGCCTCCTTTTCCGTCCACTGGATCGTTTCTTCAATGGACATTCCTAGGGACTTTGCTCTGGCTTTGCATTCGACATCTAGACCCATTTCACAGCTCGCACATACAGCACACGCCACGATTCCGGGCGCAGACGAGCAGTTGAAATACGGACCACCGACAACGAACGGCTTTCCGGTTTGAGTGCGGATGATCCTTGCTTCGCCTTCACCTCGAAAATGATTCAAGCACCACCTCACTAAGGCACGCTTGGTTAAGGAGCGCAAGGAAACCTCCGAATCTCGGAAACTTGAACCATGCGTTCGATCTTCATCCGTTAAGAAGGGTTGCAGAACGTGCTCGGAAATTCCATCAAGAGGCAGCCAACAAACGACGATTTCCCTAGATAGCATTGCAGGTCCTCGATGGCCCCGAGATCCAACTCACAAATGTCTCGGCGGGGCCTTTGTTATATCGTCTGAGCCACCAGCGAGACCCATAAGCGGCGAATGCCGAATACAGAATCAATGCAATGACGCCGACCCGCGTGGGCCATTCTTCGGCGGGGTACCAGTGCCTGAGCGGGACGATCAGGAGCAGGATGTGCCCCAGGTAATGGGTAAGTGAAGTTTGCCCAATCGATTCGAGGGCACGAAAGGCAGGTTTGTCCTTGACTTTGGACCACATCGTCATCGATAGGTAAACCAGGCCCAATGCAATCCCACCATTAATGACGAGAAACGGCAAACTAGTTGGCACCCAACTGATCGCCATGATGGAACCCTCGGAAGGATTGAAGAGTGGTATCGAAGTCCAAGTTAGAATCGCAACTCCTGTAGCAGTCCCCCCCAATTTAACAGAAACTTCAGAATAGTTGCTAACCAGTATTCCGATGAGAATGAGAGCCAGCCATGGAAATAGTGGATAGCTACCATCGAATAACGCAGTCCGAAAATTCAGGCTCGCTTCACCACTCTCCAACCAATCCTGCGCAATCCACCGCGATCCAAGGATAGCGACTAATGGAGTTAAACCAACGACAGCGAGCAGACCCATCCAAATTCCATGGCGACCGAGTCTATTCAAACCACTCGCCAACAAGAAACATAGTCCCAACGACGTAAGAACTTCAGTTGACCAAACGGTAACGTGAAGGATAGCCCCAAGTACAAATAGGGCAGAACTTCTCCTGAGGACATAAGACAAATTGACTTGATGTCCGTCGCGTTTCTTGTGTTGGATTCCCCAAACGATGCCAGCCAAAAGAAAGAACATGGCTGCAGGTTTGCCTTCGAGAAAGTGACTACTGGTGGTAGCAACCTTGCCCAGCCAAGAAACTGAGCCTTCAGTAGGTATCAGGTGCATCACCATCATTCCAATAACGGCAACCCCTCTTGCTGCATCCAACCCTTGGACGCGGGATGTGGATGGCTTCACGGATTCTCGCGCACCGCATGACAGGGTGCACCTTCATATTTGTGGCCGGGAAGGAGGTGTTCGTGCTTCATGATCACGCTATTCGCGACAACACGCGCCCCTTCACCTACGACAGCGCCATACAGCGGAACCGTCGATCGACCAAGGGTGGCCCCTCTTTTGATAACGACCTTTCCAATCTTCAGGACACGATCTTCAAAGGTGTGTGCCTGGTAAGTCGCGCTTACAGTCGCGTCGTCTTCGATCACGAGCATGTCGGGGTCTACGACGTGAGCAAAACCGCTTGACAACACAACTCTCTTTCCAATCTTCATGCCCATTGCCCGAAGATAGGGAATCAAGAGGAGAGTGCCCTCGAGATTGACCAGAATGGGGCGTGCCCACTCGCCCCAAATAACGTATAGATAATCCCAGCGGCTGCACCAGCAGGACCAAAGCGGGTGAATTCCTTCCTTGACTCGTCCGAGAAGGACCCACTTCATCGCCAGCACCAAGAGACACAATCCAGAAGCGATGGCTAACGTGTCCAGGCTTGCAGCTCCGATGTAGATCGCGGGTCCTCGCCAATTTTTTGGGAGTCCAACAAGTTCGTCACACCAAAGGAGCTCTGCAAAAAGTGGCACGACCGGAACAAAAAATCGAAGCGATTCCCAAAAGACACGGTTCCAATATCGAGCACGAGACGGCTTATGAGTCAGAGATTCGTCAACGGCGACGATTTCTCGTCGATGAAGCTCGATGGGAGGTAGTCCGAACCAAGACGTACCCTTTTGCATCAGGCTGGCGTCTGCGATTGTCGAAACGCCGATGAGGATATCGGGAGGAAGGGTTTGCCCACCGGGCAAGATCGAATGATTGCCGATGAAGCAATTAGTCGAAACCTGGAGCTTATCGAGGGTGACAGTTCCTCCCTGTATTACCGGTGGGCACAGATAGACGCCGTCAGCAAAGAAGACATGTGAATCGATCGAAACCAGTTCGGGTACGACATCAATGATCGTGCTAATCTCACAGTCTTTCCCCACATTCATGCCGGCAGCTCGAAGCCACACCGGCCAAAACAAGGTGCCACTTAACCATCTGCCCGAGGATTCCACCAGCAGAGACTTTAGGCTAACACGAGCAAAGCCAGGAGATTGGACATAAAGGACTCCTGGCTTTACGAGACCTAGAATCCGTGCTAAAAGGGCTTTCAATAAAAGAGTAGCAGGCATCGAAATGCCGACAACCAATGTAGTCAATGCAAGACTTTGGGTCCAAGATAGATCAAACAAAAAGCCGTCTATGGTTCCTTTGCTTTGGCCAACGCCATAGTAAAGTCCCACCAAGGAAATCTGCAGGGGCAAGAACTCGATCCAACTGATCAGGGCTCTGCCAAACAGCAAAATCGATCCGAAGACGAAGCCAGATAACTTGACGCCGGTGCATTCTGGAATCGGTCTAGACCTTCCGTTTGCAGTAGCCCTAATTCCGGACCAACTCTCACTTTCAGGAATATGATCGCCAGTAGCGAGGAGCGACAAGTCCGTCAATGTAGTTGAATGACCCATCGAGCCGTGATGACTGACGATTGCTCGAGTCCCGACAACTGCATCTTGACCTAGGCTAACGGGTCCAAAAATGAGGTTGCTACTTTCAAGTTCAGACAGGCCCAAGACGCAGTCTTGGCCCAGCGTAACCCGATCTCCAATCTCCAGGAGGTCCCATCCGCCTTGAAGCGGTAGTGATCCATGGTGAAAGTGGACGTCTTTACCAATCTTTGCACCAAGCGCCCTGAGCGCCATATTGGCTAGCTCCGTGCCCTCAATTTGCTGCCACGGGACAATCCGTAGAACTTGCCTCACGATCCAATTTCTTAGGAAAAGCTGACTCCAAACGGGCTCAACCGTTGCTCGGTATTTCCCGATGATGAGCTTCTTGGTGAGAACAGCGAGTGCAATCGAGACGGGAGTGTAGACAACAAATGCAGCTGCTCCAACTACCGGCAGAACCACCAAAAAGCCAAACACTCCACCAAAGCTATCCAGCCATGGAATTCCATCTAATAGAAACCAAGCAGCCGCCGCAGATACAACAACGAGTTCCATCGCGAGTAGCAAAGCCTGTGTCACTGTGGCTGGGATCGTTGAAACAGAGGGACGCCTTGGTTCAGGAGGTCCCTCAACATGCCCTGATGGCAAGGCACGTAGCGCAATTTCCTCTATCGTCCTTGCCTGATAGATGTCTCGAACGGTAATGGATGCGGTCTCAGGGTCTTTTCTAAGGAAAGAGACCAGTTGCGCAGCCCCTAACGAACTTCCTCCAAGATCGAGAAAGAAGTCTTCGGTTACAGAAACAGGACCCGTCAATGACAGCAGCCTTTGGCAAGCCGATGCGATAAGCGCTTCTTTCTCTGTTCTCGGGAGTGTCAGGCTACGTTCACGGTTCGATGGGGTGGGATGAACGAGCGGTAGCGCGTCCCGTTTGATTTTGCCTCCAACGGTTTTTGGCAGGGAATCAACAAGCTCAAAGGCGGTTGGCGTCATGTACCAAGGCAAGGCTTGGCCAAGCATCTCTCGCAGTTCGTCCCAATCTGGTGTTGAAGAAGAAACGATATGGGCTGAAAGCCATTCGACGGTTCCTTCACGCTGCAGTTTGCAGGCTGCTTCCCTTATTCCAGGAAACGTAGCCAGAACGGTCTCTATTGCTTCCAGTTCGATGCGGAAACCGCGGAGCTTTACCTGCGCATCGATGCGACCGTAGTAAGACAGCTTCCCCTGGGCATTTGAACTGACGAGATCACCTGTCCGATAAATACGGCCGAGCTGTTCGTGTCGACCGAATTTTCTCTCGGTCAAATCAGGAGCATTTCGGTATCCGCGAGCGAGACTAAGCCCTCCTAGACAGAGTTCTCCCCGCTCGCCCATGGGTACTGGATTCCCTGTTTCATTAAGAACATGGGCAGTCACTCCATCGATGGCCATGCCAATCGTTATAGGCTCTCCCGCAAAAACTTCAGACCTGACGCAAGTTACCGTGCACTCTGTCGGCCCATATCCGTTGACGAGCCGCCTGCCCGGTGCCCATACGTCTGCAACGTCTGAGGTCAGCGCTTCACCGCCCACATAGAGAAGTCTCAATTTGGGGAGGGACATCCGAGGATCTTCGCAGCCCATCGTTCTCAACAACGTGGGCGGGGGGCATAACATTGTGATCTCGTTATCCGTGAGCCAAGTCACGAGGTCAGGGCCGAGCCGTGACGTGGCATCGTCCATAACTACAAGGGTGGCCCCGGCAGCGAATGCTAGCCAAGTTTCTTCTACCGAGGAATCGTAGCTAGGAGACGAGCCCTGAGCGATTCGGTCTCCGGGTCGGATGGCAAATTCCTTAATGTCTGACAGGACCAGATTCGTGATGCTCTGGTGCTCAATCATGACCCCCTTGGGAGCGCCCGTTGTACCGGAAGTGTAAATGACATAAGCCAGGCGATCAACGGAGAATTCAGGTCTCAGGAAATGAACTTCATCGTTCCCCGTTTCCGTGGTGGGAACAAAGACTTGATGACCAATACCTAATGAATTGCACCTGGCGAGACCGTTGGTGTCGGCGATGATTGCCGCAGGTTCTGCGTCGATCAGGGTCTTCCTTACGACCTCGTCAGGCAAGTCCGGATCGAGACAAAGATAGGCAGCACCCGTTCGGAGAATGCCAAGTTGAGCTGCCCAAAGGTGCTCTGAAGTGCGAGGAAGCAGAACTGCGACAATGCATTCATCCTCCACCACACCCGAAAGATCGAGGCAATAGGCGTCGGCTAGTCGATCCAAATCTGAATAGGTGTATTGACGTCTTTCAGGAAATCCTTCGCTTGGTGGGATTTCCAATGCGATCTCGTTGGCATGCAGGATGAGTGCGCGATCAAAAATCTCGTGTAGCAATGGCAAGTCTGAACAAACTGCCGTTTCATCGTCTGCTACTCGGGATTCGATCATGGAGTCAGTACTGCCCCTGCAATTGGTGATCATCTGAAGGTGGGCTTTCGGAGGATACAATCCCTTGACTTGCTGTCTGGTCGACGACCAGATAGCCACCAATATACTTGCGGCAATTCGGGCTTCCGCAGAGGCAATGGAAGGGCTCTGCCATCACCGACTCGGTGACTTCATAGTCAATAGTAACTTCTTCGTCCTGCTTGATTATCTTCAATGCGACGAGATCCCTTCCTACAAGCACTGCATTTGGCTGGCACGAGTGGTTGGTGAAAACCCACGCAGACGGACCTCCTGCTCGAATTTCATCCAGTTCCGTACTCGGAGATAGATGTTCGTCAGGACCAATTTGAATCGAATAGCGGGTGGCAGTTGAACTGATCGTGCCATCCAATAGGCAAATGAGCTGGCCTACTTCGAAATGCTCGGAAGCAACAACGAAGTGCCCCGATGTACGGATTCCCACTCGTAACTTTTCCATCAGTCCAATTCCTGGCCCGTCGAGCAGGCCAGCGTCAACGGAACGACCCATTATGGGCACGAGGCAACTTGCTAGAACTTCAGCTTTAATTCCCTAGCTAACAAGTGAGCATATTCCTCGATGTTCTTTTACTTTGCGAACTTAAGACCTTTGCAATCATATCCCGATCTTGGGGGACGCCAGATCACGGGCTTGAAAGAAATCCAATAGTAATTTGCAGATCACGAGCGTTCGCCCTTCTTCCGATTTTGGCGATTGCGAAGGGAAGCCAATTCCTGGCATGACGAAAATACGTTCTTTATGCTCGCCAAGCCTGAATTACCACATCTTGCTTCAAAACTCCCCCAACCTAACTGCAACCTGATATCTATTCTCGGCGTCAGCTTTGTTCTAATAGCTCTTTATGGCCTGGCCAGAATGCTCACGCGGAGGCTGGCCATCAGATAATTAGCGCCGTTGTTTTACCCGCCATGAGCTTTTGGCCCGCCCTCAGAGTAATTGTGTCAAACGGTGAGATGTCTTGACACCTACCATCACGGTCTTCTACTTGCCACCGAACCTCTGAAGTGTTGGTCATTCGCAAGGGTCCTGGTCTTCTGGGGTCGGTAAAGATACTGCCTCGGAGTTCACCAAAGGCAATTTTTGTCCCTGCTAAGCAAGGTTCACGCCAACCTGGAAGTTGAAGCTCAACTTGCGGTAGTGCTGACCTACGGTAAGGCAGAAGCTCAATCTCATCGTTATTGGTGGTAGCCAGGTCGATGAAACAGACCAGTTTCAGGAATTGTAGAACGTTCAAGAGCAAACTGATGGGACCCAAAAGGAGAGAAGTCAAGCTCCACCAACCACGAATGGACGTGGTCAGAAATGCTCTCCGAAATTGGACAATAAAGCATGTCCGGCACATAGGAGCCTTGAGGCAGGAATGATGCCACGAGAAAAGCAGTCCGCGGTGGGTGTCGAGTCTGGCGTTAATGATGGCGCATTCCTGGTAGCAGACTTGACAGATAGAGGCGACGAACATGTCTTTCAATGGCCGAACCACAGGCTCGACCCTTGTTAAACGCGGCGATTTCCTCCTATTTCCAAATCAGAGAGTTTTTTTTTGCGATTTTTCGCTCAGGAAGGAGAAATCGTATTCCCTTAGGATTGTTGCGGCAATATGATCCGGGACCACGGATACGGTGTGCCGCAGGTAAGTACTATCCGCCATGAACAGAACTTGACAATTTGTTTTCAGGGGCGTTGAAACCGCCCCCGAGGGTGATAGAACTAGTAGGTTGGGATCGACTTGACGAAGACTTTGTCGTTCAAGCCAACGGCGATTTGCTGACCGTTAGAAGTCCAAGATACCGACCAGAAGAATGCGAAGCCTTCTGATGAGACGATTTGAATCGGGCGGATATCTAAACCGTCTAAGCGAGTTGTTTGGCACATCGACGCTAACCTAAGCTGACTTTCCAACTCCTTTTGGCGACTCGTTTTGGGATGACTGGAATTTTGGTTTTTAGCCTCAAGCGCCATCAACTCATCAACAAGCCCTGGACGACTCACATCCGTGATGCCAAGAATCGCCAACTGTCTGCCATCTGGCGAGATAGACAAGGTCGTTGGCATACAAAGGCGACCTGGCTCGCCAAGCAACCGGTCGGATGTCGACTTGAGAACGAGGGTTTCGGTCCCTTGCATTGAAGTGTCTATCTCCTTAACGGAGACATCGAAATTGTTCATTCCTTTTGGTTCCTTCGTATTTGATGCTTCAACCCAAACCACACGATGGTTATTCGAATTGATACCTACGGTCTCAATGAGTTGATCTGTTCGATGAATAGAAACCTTGCCATCAATGACTGATACCAGCATTCTTGGACACGAGAAGACAAGATCCCGGTCATGTCCCAACCAAACCCCATGATTGGGGACATCGGGAAGCGAGTACTTGCGGACGACTGAACGAGAACGCACGTGGACGACCACTGCGGTCTTGCCACGAATGCCAACCACTTCCGAATTGTCGGGACTCCATAGGAAGGGAGGATCAATTCGTGGCAATGTGATCTGAGATCCACTCCTCGCATCCAGTAAGGTCGTCTTGTTCGATTGCCAGAGAGCAATCCACTTGCCGTCAGGAGAGAAGCGAGGCGATTGAGCGTTCTTTATTGGAAACACTCGATCGGGTTCACGATTTTGAACATCGTGAATGACGACGCCACGAGAATCGGCAATAACTGTCGAATTCCCGTCGGGGGAGATATCGGCTTCCATAGGTGGTTTACACCCACAGAGACCCACAACTGAAAGAACCAAGGCCGTAACAGCCCATGTCAAACGTGTCATTTGCAGCACCTCCAGTACTGATGTTTCGGCAGCTCTTGTTCTGCCTATCTATCATTGAACATCAGTTTTGCATCAGAATGTCAAAAATGTTTTCCACATGACCCATGCTCTTGCTTGGGTTCATCGGGATACTCAAGTGATATGAAGCACGATCGACCCATAGTGTTGGCAAGTGCGTCTCCACGGCGCCAGCAATTGCTGGGCCAATTGGTCCCAACATTTGAAATCGTGACTTCGAATGTAGATGAGGAAGCACTAACAAGTGCAGATCCTTTCGAAACGGCCGAAACGCTAGCGAAGGCTAAGGCCCTCGCTGTTCTTGAACTACGCCCTCATGCGCTCGTTATTGGTGGGGATACCGTTGTCGCATTGCCAGACGGACATGGAGGATATATGCAGCTGGCGAAACCAACGTCTGATGACCATGCGATGGAAATGTTAGGGTTACTCTCAGGGAAGGAGCACCTTGTCATCACGGGGATTTGTATAGCTTCAACTGAACAAACATTAATCTTTAGCGATACGACCAAAGTGTCGTTCCGTGAGATCACCCAGAAAGAAATTCGGGCTTATGTAGCGACCGGAATCCCAAAGGACAAAGCGGGTGGGTATGCCATCCAAGAGGGAGCAGATAAATTCGTAACCTCAGTAACGGGTTCGATCTCGAATGTCATTGGCCTTCCCATCGAGAAATTGCAGGTTTATCTTTCTGAAATAGATAAGTGACCGAAGCAATGCTTCGGTCACTTCCAGGGGAAACAAAAGAAGAGCCTAGTGGCTCTTCTTCATCGTGCCTTCATGCTTCATGGCATCATGCTTCATGGCATCGCGCTTCATCATCGCGTGACTCTTCATCATGCCGTGGCCCTTCATCATGCCGTGGCCCTTCATCATGCTATGGCCCTTCATCATGCTATGGCCCTTCATCATCGCATGACCTTTCATCATGCCGTGGCTCTTCATCATCGGCTTCTTGCCCATCATGTGATCTTTCTTCATAGCGTCCTGGCCGAAGGCTACGCTGGAGAGGATGATCGCTGATGCAAATACTGTACTAATAATCTTTTTCATTGTTATTTCCTGAGACGTGGCTTTGGAATCCTGGAATTTAAGCCAGTTATCACGTGCCATTGTATATCAAAATGCCTAACTAACGAAGTTAGTTCCATGATCTGAGGAATTTCTAGGAATGTCGATGTACCTGAAAGCCTTCTAAAGTTAGTGAGCGGACCTAGATCCTTCTGGGAAGTTCTTGAGCGAACTCGCGGTTCATAACGTCCCCTTTCGTCTGGGCCTTTTCTGCTTCAACAGGTAAATTCGCTGCCTTATAGAGTGAGGCGATGGTCCCCCAGGCTTGCCCGATATGTCGAGGGCGAAGGTTAATAAAGGAACGGCCTGCATCACTATTGGGATCGACTTCTACCCGCATGGTGATCGCGATGGCATCCTCGACAAGGTGAGCTAATTCAACGTCCTTGCCTTTCCCGCGAGAAGCTTTGACGATCTCATATTGGACGCCAAAGAGAATGGGAGCCGCATCTACGGGCTTGGCGTTGAACACGGTTCTGGCAGTTTTAATGGCTTCGGCAACGTGGCCCGTTTCACCAAGGACGCGTGCCAAACGTAACGTATCGTTAACTCTTCGGTCCTCATTGTGGAACGCCCGTGCCGATGCCACGGCGATTTCGTAGGCGATCTTAGCCTCTGACCATTTTTCCGCAGTGATAAGGGCCTCTCCGTACTTCCAAGCCTTCAAAGGGTCGATCTTGGCGGAGTCATATCCAATAAGAAGCCTATCGGCTGCTTCCTTGAGCAACTCGTGATATTCCTTTTCGGTGATCTCCCGTTTTGTACGGTGGATGTTCAGAGCGTCAGAGATACTCGTCAATTGATCCCTGAGATTGTCTGGTGAGAGTGCACCGACATCAGCAGGGTCATTTGGGTTGGGCAGGGTACTAGACTGACATCCGATCGAGATAATCGCGATCGGCAAGAGGAGGATCTTGCGTAAGCTCATGGTTATCCGGTTGTGTATCTGCTTTCGCTAAAGTGAGCGTCTCGGTAGATCTCGCTGCCTGAGAAGGTCAGCATCGTCTTGCCCTTCAATTTCATACCATCGAAGGGAGTATTTTTGCTCTTGCTGAAGGTCTTGTGGCGGTCAAAAACCCATTCGCAGTTGGGATCGATAACCGTAACTTGAGCCACTGGAGAGCCTCCAGATCTAAACGTTCCTGCTTCAAGGCGAAGAATTTGCGCGGGTTTCGTGCTGAGTTTATTAATTGTTTCTAGCGGTGAGAGAATTCCCGTGTGCGTCAATAAAGTCAAGGTGACACCGACCGCAGACTCTAACTGGGCAGAGCCAAATGGTGCCTCTTCGAACGGTACTTCAACTTCGTGGGATGCATGTGGAGAGTGGTCGCTTGCGATGCAATCGATAGTGCCGTCGTTGAGCCCCTGCATGAGAAGATCGATGTCCACTTGAGTACGAAGAGGCGGTTGGATTTTGAAGCGTGTGTCAAATTCGCCAACACTCTCATCCGTAAACGTGAAGTGCATCGGGCAGATTTCACAGGTAACCGGAGCTCCAAGAAACTTGGCTTGGCGGACCATCTCGACAGCACCCCAAGTGCTTACTCGCATTACGTGGAGTTGGCAGCCCGTGTGTAAGGAGAGCAGACAATTTCGAACGATCGCAATTTCTTCGGCCGAACGTGGAATGCCCTTCATGCCAAGCATTGCACTTACCGCGCCCTTATGCATGCTTCCACCTTTGGTGAGGTTTGTGTCTTCGCAATGGGCCATGATGGGCAGGTCGAGTTGCACGCAGAACTCCATCGCTTGCGTCATTACGAGGGCATTTTGAATCGGGAATTGCTCATCGCTTGCCGCAATAATTCCGGCACGCTTGAGCGCCGCGAGATCGGCAAGCTCTTCACCTCGCATCCCTCTCGTTAACGCGCCGACGGGTGCGACAAATACTCCACCGGCTTCCGGCGATGCTGCCCGGTCAAGGATAAAGTCGATCAGTGCCGGACTGTCAAGGGGTGGATTCGTATTCGGCATACAGCAAATCGTGGTGTATCCACCTGCCGCCGCTGCTTGTGTTCCCGTAACGATTGTTTCCTTGTGCTCGCCACCCGGCTCCCTAAGATGCACGTGAGGATCGACTAGCCCTGGGCTGATCCACATTCCCGTGCAGTCGTATGTTTCGTCGACTTCTGCATTCAGGACATCGTGACCGATACCCACGATCTGGTCATCTTCTATCAGCAGACTTGAAACTTCGTCAAGATCTTGGGATGGATCAAGAATTCGGCCGTTCTTAAGTAGCGTTCTCAAAGCTCAATAATCTCCAGATTCATAACACAAAAGCGACAATCAAACTAGGTATGGCTCGAATCTCCATGACTGAAAACCCAGTACAAAGACGCCATACGAACAAACACTCCGTTTTCTACCTGCGAAGTTATCGCAGACTGCTCGCCATCGGCCGCCGCATCGTCCACTTCGACCCCTCTATTAAGAGGTCCAGGGTGCATCACAAGACAGTCGGGTTTTGCAGCGCGGAGAGTCTCTCGATTAACTTGGTACATTGCCGCGTACTCGCCAACCGAACTCAGCATCCCTTCAGCCATTCGCTCTTTTTGAAGCCTTAGAGTAATAACGACATCGGCATCCGCGATCCCCGTGGCCAAGTCATAGTGAACGGCTCCGGGCAACATGGCAGCATGGGTTGGAATGAGGGTCTTCGGACCAACGAATCGCACTTCCGCTCCCATTTTGCTAAGGAGCCATGCATTGCTGCGTGCAACACGCGAGTGCTCGACGTCGCCAACGATTGCTACAACAAGGCCGTCTAAATCGCCCTTGCGCTCAATGATCGTTAATGCGTCCCCTAGCGCTTGAGTGGGATGCTCATGTTGGCCATCTCCTGCATTAATGACTGGGCCGCCAAAATGGTGTGCAGCCAAAGTAGGGGCACCAGAAAGGCGATGACGAATCACCAGCCCGTTCAGCCTTTCAGCACGGAGCGTCAGAATGGTGTCCTTGAGTGTTTCGCCCTTATTCATCGATGAACTCGATGCCGTAAAGTTCGCACACTTCATGCTCAAATAATGCGCAGCCATCTCGAAGCTGACTCGAGTACGTGTCGATGGCTCGAAGAAGAGCATTCCGACGACCTGCTTGCTCAATTTTGGAACGGCTTTGTCTTCAATAACTCGTAGCTTGAAGTCTGCAGCCAAGCTCAACAGGTCTTCGATTTGACCCCTATCTAGATGTCGAATCCCAAGTAAGTTCTTCGCCATTGTCTTCTATGATTTCCTTTGGGCAATCTCCAGCTCAACGACATCTGCACCATCGTATTCGTTGACCCTAACGATTACGTGATCGTCCTTGTCCGTAACAACCTTTTTCCCGCAATAGTTCGGCTCGATAGGCAATTCTCTATGGCCACGGTCGATGAGGACAGCCAGTTGAACAGCCCTTGGTCGACCAAATCGCATGAGCCCGTCCAAAGCGGCACGAATCGTTCGGGCAGTATAGATGACCTCGTCAACTAGAATAACGGTCTTTCCTGTGACTTCAAACGGGATTTCCGTTTCGTCTTGCAAAACGAGGGGGCGATCATCTCGAAAAGCCCTTACATCTAGCTTCCCACAAGGGACAGTTGTTCCTTCGATTTGGGTCATTAAAAATGCAAGACGCTTCGCTATTGGCCATCCACGTCGAAGAACGCCTACCACCACCAAATCTTCAGCGCCTTGGTTGGCTTCTAGAATCTCGTGCGCCATGCGACCGAGAGTCCGCCGCATGTCTCCCGCATCGAGCAAAATCGTGCTCATTGAGGGTCATTATGGCTACTTTATTCGCTCATTTGATCCCCTAATACCAAGAGGACAAACTAGCGCTAAGGTTGGGTCGTTTTGCTTATCAAAACCCATCGATCTCTTACAGAGAGGCATAGGGTCGGAGAGGAAGGTCTGCGGGCGCGTGCTGCTTAGCCGCAGGTTTCTGATTTCCGCTGCGTCGAGGCACAAAAGGGCGTTCAAAGAACAGATAAAAAACCCAGCAGAAAAAGAGAATGATGGGTAAGCAACTCATGAGGTAAACGAAAATATTGACCTCCCCAACTGCCCAAGACGGACGATGAGCGTAGAGAATCTGGGCTATCGGGTGATGCATAAGATAGAGGCTATAAGAGAACGCCCCAAGGATATCGACAGGTCTCCACACCAGAAGGTGATAAAGAAGGCCGCGTGGTGCCCCTGTAATGGCGTAACACATACCGGCAATAGCGAAACCAGCTAAGAGGTCGATTCCATACATGGGCCAGTTCGCCGTTATCGCATAGTAGCAGGCAGCGATGCAACAGGCTGAGAAGAGAGTTCCAATAACGGGAAGTCGCCCAATTGCTGAAGGCTTGTAAGCGAGATGCGCCGAGACCATCCCTCCAACAAAGAGCGGAAGGTACCAAGGATAGAGTTTTGGAGCCCCAGGTACGTGGATAAGGGCCTCATAACAGATGAGGCCACAGATGGCTAGGGTTAAGATCCTGCCAATCTTGTTGATTCCTTTGACGAAGAGCGGGAAGAGTACGTAGAGTTGGACCTCAATTCCAATGCTCCAAAGCACGCCGTTGATCTTATACATCCAGTCCAGCGACAGGTTATGGACAAGGAAAACATGAGACAGAATGGTGCCCTGGTCGATGGGAAGATACTGCTCGAAGGGAATCCCATATTGTTTGCTAGTTACCGTTAAGGCAACGTAAAGGGAGATCGCCAAGCACACGTAGTAAGGCGGCAAAATACGTTGTGCGCGTCGTTTGTAGAAACGTTTTGCACTTTGTAGAACTCCGCTCTCTCGGGCAAACAATGAGAGTTCAAGGCAGAAACCAGACAAGACGATAAACGCAGCGACGGCAATGTGCCCAAAAGAAAAGATGGACATCGTCTTCTGCAGCCACTCCGGAGAATGGCTTGTTCTGCCAGCAAGGAATCGCGGATCCGAAAGCGTACAGATATGTCCCAAGACTACGTACAAAGCCGCTAGTCCCCGGATTCCCTCGAGAAAAGGCAATCGGTTCTTAGGAATCTTGGGCTTGGACTTGGGCTTGGCTGGCATGATTCGGAACAGGCGTCGAGGTCACAAATAGCTGAGGCTATAGAGATGACGACCAGCCAAGCCTTTTAAGTGGCAAAATCGCCGCGCCCCCAATTATGGGCTGGCAAAAGGCCGCATCTGCTTGACGTATTCGAGTGGCTCAACCTGAAACATTTCCAATCTTCGTAATTCTGAGGTGCTATATACGTTTAAATAAAGTCATGTCATTGCCGCGAGTCATTTTTGCGACGGCCGCTAGCCTGCTACTGGGTCTAGTTTCAGCCGCGCACGCCCAAATAAATGCTGCCGATCAACTTTATTGGCACACCATTTACACTGGCACCAACAGTCGCTTCGACAGTCAGGAAATGAATCTGATACGAACGGAGAATGATTTTCGGCGGTATTGGACTCGCAATACTGGGCAGAAAGGCGACATGGCGCCCAAGAATATTGACTGGGTTAAGGAAAACGTCCTTACGCTCAACTTGGGCACTCGTAGATCCAGTGGGTATTCCGTAACGGTTGAGCGAGTGGTTAAGAACGGAATTTACGCGACAGTTCATGCCGCGGAACTCGTGCCTGCCGACGGTCAGTTCGTCATCAAGTCCCCAAGCAGTCCATTCGTGATCATTGCAATTCAGAAGAACTCCTACCAATATCGACTTTCGGCAACCACACGCGAAAACCGAGGTGATGTTGAGATTTACTCGCGGGATGGTGTGACGATTTCGGGTCAGCAAAATGCGAATTATTATGTCGATCCGAAGTACGCCTGCAATTGGAACTCGCTTAAGTCGGGAACGGATTCCAATATCCTAGATGCCGGCATGGTCGTTCTCAACAATCAAGCCGACCTCGCTCGGTATTGGGAAAGGGCGACGGGCAGAGGCAGAGATTCGGTTCCGCAAAGTGTGAATTGGACTGAAGTCCGCCTAGTTGCCATTCATCTGGGACAACGAAAGAACGACGGATTCTCCGTATCGGTGGGTGCCGTAGAAAAGCGGGGTATGGGTGCGATTATCCATGCCACCGAATTCACGCCTCATCCTGGGCAAGTCGTCAATTTCATCAATACTCACCCGTTCATCATCATTCAGGTCGAAAGGTCAGTTAGCAGCTTTAAGTTGGACTTACAATCGCGCCAAACCAGCAGCGACATAACGGTTAATGGTGGCTAAGGGCTCTTAGCGACGCAGAAATCCTTGTTGCTCTAGCCATTGTTTGAGCACTTCACGTCCGGTTAGTTGGGTTGTTCCGACCCTTCTACCGGACCGCATCGACCATGTAGCGTCTGTCTTCATCTTTTGTGAAGCATAAAATCCTTTCATGCGTTCGTCGTACTCTTCGACGTTGGGGTTGCCTTCGTATTTCTCTTTGAACCAAACCGCATCCTGGGAAAGCCTCGGCTTGATTTCTGCAGTTAATGGTTCTGAAGGCCAGCCAATACAAAGACCGAATACTCCAAAGACACCCTCAGGTAGTTCGAGAAGCTCTTTGACACCCGAAGGATCGTTTCGAAGTCCTCCAATGTAGCAAGTGCCCAATCCCAAACAATCAGCAGCGCAGACCAATCTCTCCGCCGCCAACGAAGCATCGATAACCGCCATCGTGAAGAACTCGGTGTAGTCCAGACCGTCCGCCTGTTGGGACGCGGCCTGAGCGGCCGTTCGAATGCGGTGGACATCGGCTACGAAAGCCAGGAACCAGCCGCAGTTCTCAACGTGTTTTTGATGACCACAAAGCGCCGCCATCTGAGCACGTCTTTCTGGGTCTTGGACGGAAATAACGGACCAAAGCTGAAGATTGCTGCTTGTCGAAGCACTTTGTGCGGCAGCGACAAGGCCGCGTATCGTGGATTCGGGAATCTCGCGATCCGAAAAATGGCGCACGGAGCGATGGGTTAGAAAAGAACCGACATCGGGTAGTTCAGGAGCCACCGTTCCGTATCGCTGGTGCCATGCTTCTTTGGGTGACTCATCAAACATCCACTCATTCTAGGTTGCGAGGAGACGTTGCGTCCGCAAGCAGAGCACAAAACCTAGTGCTTTTGCGCAGATGAAAGGCTAAGGCTGCCTTGGTCCGCAGGCTTATGGGCGTTCTTCTGCAGAAGTGGTGCCATAGCGTTGGCCGCAAGATAGGTACCGTAACCCATCACTACTGTAAAAAGGAGGGCACCGATACCGAGGATGAGTATCAACTTCTTACCGTTTATCGGCTTTACAGGGTTTACATTGGCCACGATATCTAATGATGCCTCATTTGAAGGATTGACTTACAACGGCATACCAGCCAAAGGAAGCCAACCTGATTCCACAACTTCAGGAAGCGTAGGTGAAGCAAATCGAACTCGTCCTTGCCAGATGCCGTCTTCATCATGGAATTCTTCAAGCTGATAGTGAAGCAGACTGCAATTGTTCAAGTGGCGTTCGGCAAGGCGGTTGGCATCGCACAGCGGCAACTGCTCAATGACAAATTGAAGGGACTTCATAACGCCACCGTGAGTCACCAAAATGACTCGTCCCGCTTCTATCGATTGGAAGAGGTCCTCACAGAAAGACACGCATCGGGGGATCATGTCTTCAACACTCTCTGCACCAGGAAAATCGCGTTTCCAAGTTACGCCTCCACACAGTGACAAATCTTGTAGGTACTGATTCACTGTATAGGGAGGGAAACCAGGAGCGCTGTAATCCCCCCAGTACCTTTCGCGAAGCCTATCGTCAATGATCCACTGCTCATTGGGCAGTTCCAAACTGGCTGCTGTCTGCCGGGTGCGCTTGAACGGTGACACGTATTGCAGGTCAAAGTGAGCGCTGATATTCTCGCGAATCCAACGTCCGGCTGTTATTGCCTGGTCTATGCCTCGCTGAGTCAAATCCCAGGTGGATTCTTCTCGCTCAAAGCGAAGCTGATATTCGAGCAGCGAGGTGTCGCCATGGTGGGCGAGGTCGGACGCATGGTTGCGTACCGACTCGCCGTGTCGTACGATCACTAATTCCATCATAGGAAAGCGCTAGAGAACAAACTCGTTGATAAGGTTCTCGAGTGCTTCCTGACGTCCTGACTTTCGGGTTGGTTCCCCATGTCGCAAAACATGGTCTTCACAGTCAGCCAACGTCCTACGACCTTCCATCACCTTTTGGCCGAATCCATGAGTCCAACCCTCATATCGATCTTCGAGAGACTTCACCAATCTGCCGTCTTCGACGATCGCCTGAGCAATTTCCAAGCCTCGAGCGAAGGCATCCATGCCGCCGATGTGCGCATGGAACAAATCTTCCGTGTCCATAGACTGTCTACGCACCTTGGCGTCAAAATTCAGACCGCCCGTTGTGAAACCACCCATCTCTAGAATTTCCAACATGATTTGGGTCGTTAGGTAGACGTTGGTGGGGAACTGGTCAGTATCCCATCCGAGTAGCTCGTCTCCTGTGTTGGCATCAACGGATCCCAGGATGCCAGCCTCTCTCGCAGCTCTCATTTCATGCTGCATGCTGTGGCCGGCCAATGTGGCGTGGTTGGTTTCCAGGTTCAGTTTGAGATGGTCCATCAAATCGAACTCCCGAAGGAAGTTCAAACAGGCTTCAGTATCGCTGTCGTATTGGTGCTTAGTAGGCTCCATCGGCTTGGGTTCAATGTAGAACTGACAATCAAAGCCGATCTCTTTCTTATAGGCAACTGCCATGTGGAGAAGCTTGGCAAACTGCTCCCTCTCCTGTTGCATCTTAGTGTTCCACAGCGTGTCGTATCCTTCGCGGCCGCCCCAGAACGTGTAGCCTAATCCACCCAGCCGATGAGTTGCGTTAATGGCATGCTTTACCTGTGCGGCGGCGTAGGCGAAAACTTCCGGATTGGGATTGGTAGCCGCGCCGGCTTGGTATCGCGGATGACTAAAGAGATTGGCGGTGCCCCAAAGCAAACTAACCCCTGATTCCTGTTGCTTGGCTAACGCGTAATCGGTGATGATCTCCAGGTTTTTGCAGGACTCTTTGAAGTCGGCTCCTTCCGGTGCGATGTCGCGATCATGGAAGCACCAATAATCCACGCCTAGCTTCGTGAAAAACTCAAAGGCAGCATCCATCGTGTCCTTTGCACGTTGAATAGGGTCATTGGATCGGTCCCAATCTCGGACCATCGTCGGCGCCCCAAACGGATCCATGCCTGAGCCTTTAAAGGTGTGCCAGTAACATACGGCAAAGCGAAAGTGCTCGCGCATGGTTTTGCTGCCAACTACTTTGCTCGCGTCATACCGTTTGAAGGCCAACGGATTCTTACTGCCAGGGCCCTCGTAGGCCACTTTGCTTGAGACTTCTGGGAAGTACGCCATTTGGCTAAGACTACCACCGGCCGGTGCAATAGGTTGCCCTTGGCCAACCTGTTTTAGCTACTGTTTGTGTAGAAGTGGATTCAGAATGGCAAGTGCGACAGAAGCCGACTTGCCATTCTTCCGAAAGTCAATTTCCTTCGACGAGGTGAACGTACATGGATTGGATTCCGATCCTTCCTGGTCCCGTAAATCGATTGAACACGAGCTGACCGCCGCCTGCAAAGATGCTCGTTGAAAGGCTCTGGACGACCGTCTCTAATTGCACGGTCGGGTCCTTATACACCCATCCACCTGGTTCAACGTCAATCTGCTGTCCTGGGCCAAGAGTCGTCTCAAAGACATTGCCGTATCCGTGAATCCAAAGTATCCCTTCGGGTCCACTGCACGTAAAAGTATCAATAAAGAGCCCCGTTCCAGAGAACATGATGTTCGCGAATCCCTTGACTCGATTGAAGGTGTAGTCGAGAGATTCGGTAGCGGCAAGCCATTGATGCTCTCTTACATCGAGTGATTGGCCCCGCTGGAGGTGCATACCGAACACGTGCCCCGCACCATCACGGCTAAACCCAATTTGTCCCGGTCCGCCCGCTCCAACCATCACAATCGGCATTCCAGAGATGATTCGCTTAAAAGCGCCCGCTAGCCTCTTAATACCAATTTGAACCTGCGGCTCCTTCCACAACAAAATGTGATGCTCGAAATAGATGGGCATCTGGTTGAGCTCGACATGAAGTACAGGTACCAGTTCACCTTCGATATGATAGGTAACTCCCGCGAAGAATTCGTCGTGAACCGACGTTGGCTTTAAGACAGGTACAGGCATACTAGCCTGATTCGACAGAACGATTCTTTATCCTTTAGTTTGTCGGTAACCTCTTGAAGTTATGGCGCCTCCGCAACTCGACTACTGGAAGGATATCGCGATTATCTTTGGCGGCGTATTAGCACTTACATCGTTTTTGAGCGGTATGTCGGAATACGTTCGGCAAGGTCACCAGCATCGAGCTTCTCATTTTGTTGAAATGCGAAGAAGATTTTTGGAAGATCCTTTGTTCCGGGAAATCCTCAACCTGATGGCAAGTGATCCCGGCAATCTTCGAAACACACCTGTTCAAGATCGAAGAAACTTCGTCGGGTTTCTCGAAGAGGTCGCCGTGATGGTGAACTCGCGTCTGATCCGCAGGGATGTCGCCCACTACATGTTTGGCTACTACGTGTTGCTGACCGATGAGTGCGAGCCATTCTGGGAGGGACTAGATCGTAGCAGCCAGTATTGGACTGTTTTCAGAAGGTTTGCAAAGGATATGAAGGCTTTGAATGCGGGGCAGCAGGAATTGCACGCGCGCCTAAAGTTTTAGCCGCCATCGCACTGGCTGGTGTGATCGTCAGGTCCAGAGTGTCGGAATACCTCTCGGTCAATTGGTATGTATAGCTGCCGTTGGTCGCCATCCATGAGTTGAAGTCCATACCCATCATCTGGCGTGGTTGAAGAAAGTCAACGTGGTTGAGGTTGCCTATTTGCTTGATGTAGCTCGCTTGTTTGACATTGCGCGGTATGCGTAATTCTGCACTTACAAGGGAAATAGTCGGTGGAGCTACTACTGAGACTATATTCGTGTCGGATGGAACCGTGAAATAGGGAGCCAGGATATTTCTCAAGTCTGGACGCTTCTTCACTCCATAGATTCCTAGGACCACTAGGTAGGTCGCTAGTACCACGAGGAAGCCGACGAAGAACCGTTTGAAACCTGCCGAGCTCAACTGATCGATCGCGGTGATATTGCTTAGCTCTGGATTGGGTTTCGCCATATTGACTCCACATCATTTTACGACCGATTACTTGCCTCGAGCCTGCTATAGATGTATTCCGGTCATTTCAGGCCACGACGGCACCAGCATAGTAGTGCGAGTTCATTAGGATCGACTTGTTTTAGTTTAAGAGAAAAGACTTGCCTTGGTTGAGCGGCGTCAACTAATGAACCAAACCATGGGCGGTCAATTCTTTACAGCCACGGAAGGCACCAGAGGGCTAATTCATCGCAGCGCTCGAACCGATCCTTCGCTTTTCTTTCATCGCGTCAACCCGATTGTCCCCTTTTATGGTTCCGACTCGACAACCTCGACCAATTTTAGGGCCAGGAGTGAATCGACCCCTGCGGCGACCTTTTCTGCGGGCACATTCCACCGAAGTTTGAGAGCTTCTTCTCTGATCTGTTCTCCGCTCATATGACCATTGGAGCGGCGGGCCAAAATGTAATGGACCTTGGCGGCGATGGAAAGCGAGGTGCCGTCAAGTTCGCCGCAAGCCTGCAAAAGTCGATCCACCGCTTTACGAATCTGCTTTGCCTCGTCTGCTCGCATCACTGCAGCTCGTTGAGCCGTGTCTAGGCCCGCTTCGGTTAGTGAGTAGTCCACTCGCCCACGCTCGCCTGGCACCGAAGATCCCGTTGATGAGGACTCTTGCAGAAGTCCCAGGGTCGACGCTTGTACAGCTTCGCTATGTACAAGGGACGAATAGGGACCGTAGAAATGGGAGCGGAAGCCCAGATCCTCGCCGAGCAGTTCGCCGACGAAGTACATCCGCTTCTGGAGCAGTGTACGGCCAAGAACTTGTCCTCCCATCGCCTCAAGTGCGATAAGCAGTACGGCTCGTGGAGAAAGTGTGTTGGATTCCATGGCTAAGTCCTACGGGGTGGCTGAGCTTACCTCGCCTTGTTTCGACGGCTGGGGTGCAATGGCTCTGATCCTCTCAAAGAGATTTTCCTGGACCTTCTGTTGCAGCTTCTTCCGATCGTTGATCGGAAGGCTATCGGGGAGCGGCGCAATCAGAATGAGTCCGCGGTTGTGGCGCGTCGCGTCGATGGACTTGAACAACACAGAGCGGTCCACCAAGGACTCCAAACCACGGCTCCCGAGTACGTTGATCGCATCGTCGTTATTCACCATCTTTCCTAAGGAATCCACGCGGTAGGTATGCAAGATCACTTCCATCTTGGAAGGAGCTTCACCCTTATATCTCTTCGGCAACTGTTTCGAGATTTCCTCTGCAGCCCAAGCTTCGAGTTCAATTCTGTTCTGGAACGCCAGGTCGAAAGCTAACCCCTTGACGTCATCGGGCAGATCTTGCTCGCTAAGGAGACAGACGGCCTTGAATAACCTTCGGTTCAACAGACGGTCGAACATCTTGGGTCCCAACTTCGTCGCATCGGCCTCGGCAATCCTACGCATCCGCTCTAACAATCGAACGTCATCCCACTTTAGATATTCTTTGTGCCACTCCTCAGATGAATCGTAAGTATATAGATAGGTTATCTCATCAATGCCGTCCTTCACTGCGCTCAGCATCAGGCTCCTCACGATCATCTGGTCGGAAATCAACCTTCCCTTGTGGCGGTATACCTGGTTGGTCATAGCGTATTTTGCTAATGCGAATTGCTCAAGCGTTCCGATGCCTTCAGCTTTGACAACTAGGCACTCGTCGTCCCCCGTTCCGTAGACACCCAAACTGCGATGTAGTTGCTGGATGTCGTACCTACCGTATGGCACACCACAGTAGAGCGAGTCCCGAAGGAGATAGTCCTGCTTGTCAGCGTCTAGTGGTCCCGAGACAATCTGCTTCAAGATTCGATCAGTGAAGTCCTCGTCGTTTAGTAACTCGACCACTTGGCCACGGTCGGCGCTATCGAGATTGGATTCACATAGGTCCACTTCGATGATCTTCTGTGTGACAAGTTCGTGGATCTTCTCTTTCTTCTTTGCGCCTTTTACTTTGTCGCTTGACATGGCATCCAAAACGCTTTCGCTGACATGGCTGAACGGTCCGTGTCCGATGTCATGAAGCAATGCTGCACGCATAACTTGGTCGCGGCGTCCACCTTCAATGTTCAGGTGGCGGCACATCTCGCTCGCAACATGAGCGACGCCGATCGTGTGGTCGAATCGGGTATGAAGCGCCCCTGGATAGACAAGGGAAGCCATGGCAAGCTGGCGAACATTCCTCAGGCGCTGTAGTCCCTTGCAGTTAAGAATTTTGAGTTCACTATCTGTGAAGTGCACGAAGTTGTGCACCGCATCCCGAATACGCCAAGTCTTGCTCATACACTAAACTGTCCTAGGTAGTACAACTCAGGTCATCTCATCTGCTCGCCTGAGCGCGATGTACAGACGGAAGCGTAAAGTACTTCGATTCGCTGCCCTGGCGAAAATAACTCACTCGAAAGGACCGATCAACTACCATACAGCACTTTGGTTCCTCAACTGAATAGATGTTGGAATCTCACGGCAGGCGTCGCGGATCAGACCTTGATCGTCAATTCCTCGATGTCATCGGGGAACCATTTGGTTAGGGTGTCTCGAAGTTGTGCGTAGCTAAAGGGCTTCCCTACGACAAAGTCCATTCCCGCTCTCAGGCAATGCCGAACTTCGTCCGGCGCAAAACTTGCAGTGAGGGCGCCGATCGTCGTTTTTGTATGCTTATCGTTCAATCGCATCGTGCGACATGCCTCAATGCCAGTGCACTCGGGCATGTAAATATCCAACAAGATCAAATCGAAATCTGCGTTCTCAGCAGCCTTAACCGCTTCCAGGCCATTGGTGACCTGCACGACGTGACAGCTCAAACGCTCAAGCATTTCGGTAGCGATCAGGGTATTGATCTCGTTGTCTTCCGCTAGCAACACGCGTAAGTTTTGACGGTGAGCCGAACTTGTTTCTTCAACTCGTAACTCGGAGGGCAACGCGCTAGCGGCAGTCAACGAAATCGTAAAGGTAGAACCGACGCCTTCGTTGCTGTCCACCATTAGCTCGCCACCCATCAACTGGGTGATCTTCTTCGAAATAGCCAGCCCAAGGCCCGACCCACCGCGCAATCGATGATCGGATCCTAACGCGAAGCGATAAGGGATAAATATGGATTCCAGGTGTTCCTTCGGGATTCCAATGCCTGTGTCGCTGATACTTAAATACAGCGTGTATTCGTTGTTCTCCGTCGGGGAAAGGGTGCAGGAAATCACCACACCGCCTTCCTCGGTGAACTTCACAGCGTTGTCGACCAAATTGGTTAGGACTTGCTTAAGTCGTACGCCATCAAGCATCAACGGAATCATCACATCTTTGGATTCAACTCTTAAAGAAAGATCTTCGTAATCCGCGTCTTCCTTATAGCTGGCCAAGACTTCATTAATGACGGCCATCGGATTAGTCGGAGAAGGTTCTAGTTGCAACCTGCCCGCTTCGATCCGAGAGATCTCAAAGATATCGTCGAGAATTTTAAGAAGGGTCCTGCCGCTTCCCTCGATTAAGCCAATGTAGTTCCGATTTCGTTGCGACTGGTCGAATTCCATTAGCAACGAGGCGGTGGCCATTACTCCCGTAAGCGGGGTTCTTATTTCATGACTGATGTCGACCAGAAAGTCAGTTTTTGCCTTTAGCTCGGCACGCAAGGTGTCAAGTTCAGCCTGCAACCCGGCTACCGTTGGTTCTGCCTGATCGCTTGTAGAGATGTTTGTCATGAAGATCCTGCAACATTGCTATGTGAAACTCCCTTCTATTTTATCGGATAAGGGCGTAAAGAGAAAGACGATAGATCGTCTTGGAAAGTCCCTTAGCTAAGTTCAATTAAGTTCTCTTCTACATGTGCAAGGAAAGGAGAGTAAATGCCTAATGTTAGGTGCATTAATTGCAAAATATCTCAAACTGTAATTGCTATGAAAAGTAGATTGTTGCAAGCCCTTCAACCCCTAAGTTTTGGGATTGATAACTGCCAGTTGAACTGTCGATAAGAATGTTCTGTAGCGAGCTTATTCGGGCTTTCTTGGCGAAATAGGTTGCAGGATCGCCCTCCGGCTTGGCGTCAATCGGTCAAGTAAATCTTGAGAATAGCGGTATCCGTAACGCGTCGATCCCCAGGAGACGCCGTATCGATAGATCACAACCCTTCGCTCTCCGGGGTTAGTTCGACTGCTTGCTCCATGGGCGATGCCGTCCGAGAACAGGAGCACATCTCCGCGATTCAAGTGGACTTCTATAGCCCCGGCGAGGCTGTCCATCTTGACTGGGATCCCCTTTTCATCGAGATATGCCTCGTTGGGGTGAGGGAAGTTCGACTTGTGACTTCCAGGTACGACCATGGTCCCGCCATCACCAGGTCCAATGTCAGTGAGTGCCATGAGCGCATTGACTTGCCCGCATCGAAATTTGCCATTGTTAAAGTGGTAAGCCCCTCGCAGCGCACCTTGATATCCTCCCGAATGAACAGGGAAATAGCCTCCTGATCTTCGTATCGAGGCAAAGCACTCGTCGATGAATAGTCCTTGAACGTACGACCCTTCTTCGCCACAATAATGCTTAACGTATTCGATCCAAGCTGGATGGTCGATGAGCCTCTCAAAGGGTTCGCCACCCTCGATGATGTTCTGCAATTCGCAACCTGCAGCACCATTGTCGTCCTTGCGCTGAACGCCGCCGTGCCATTGCCCTTGACCTAGGTCCGGAAAATGATCCAACGCCTCATTGAGCGACCCCAATAGGTTCGTGTCAATAGCTTTCTCAATCACCAAATAACCACGAAGGTCAAACAGATAATCGTCAAGGTCAGAAGGCTTACGGATTGGTCCAGAACCGCTATTGCTCATGGTTACTTTGTATAGATATACCCCTATCTGGAACGAAGCGCTTACACAGCATAAATTTCGGACTTTGGAAATAGAGTGCTCATGAAATTCATGAATGGGTATATCCCCTGGGCTCAGTTGAAAACTTGATTCTTGCCTGAGTGGGGTAAACTATAGTAGATCTATGTCTACTAGTGTCATTACGGTTTCGAGGACTGCCATTTGTCAAGCATTGGCTCGAGGCTGTGGATTTCTAACGCATTCGTGGCCCACATTCAGGACACGATGGAAATCGGCGTAAGTGAGGCGAATACGATTCATGTACGCCGCAACCGCGACTCCTAGCTTCCGTATCTGTACATGTGGTGTTGACCCTCCACGTCTTAGCCTCGATTTTGCTTTTACTCGTTGGCGCAACCGTGTTTGAGTGGGGCATCCGGGCGATTAGAAATCGTGGGCGGGTGGTCACAGCATTCGCAGGAACCGAACAGGAGTTGGCTGCACGAGTTTTCGTCGTCTTCTGGATGGCATTAACGCTCTTGGCGGGTGCCTCAATGATGATTGCTTCGGTCCTACTCTGGATCAACCCGATATCTGCGGCCCTTGTTGCTCTATGGCCCCTTGCATTCCTGATGGTGATCAATACAGCAAAGAAGTTAAAGCGGACCAAGACCTGATACGGCTTGAAACTCCCATAATTCCCTATGCTTCTGTTTTTGGCTCAGGTCCAGCCCAGCCTCAGCGCCAGGCCCACTTTGGTGCATCAGGAGACCTATTCCGGTTGGAAAAACAGTTGGAGAATTTCGAACGGCTTGGTGGACACGGTGATCGTTCCGCAAATCGGCCGAATAATGCGCATCGGTTGCGTGAGCATGCCGAACCTGTTGTGGGAGTCGGGGCTTGCACCATCAAAGAAAGCGAGAAAAGGGGAATGGCTGAACTGGGGTGGCGATAAGATTTGGCCCGCCCCACAAGAAAAATGGGGGTGGCCACCTGAGCCCGAATATGATAGCGAACCTTGGAACGCCGCCCCTATTCCGAACGGTGTACGAATGTGGACCCAACACAGAAGTGCTCGACTGGGTGTAAGTTTTGAGCGACTCATTACTATTAAGCCGGGTGCGAGAACATTGAACATCGTCAACACACTGAAAAACAGCACCGATAAGCCGATCCGGTTCGCAGTGTGGGAAGTCTGCCAAGTAAACGATCCCGATTATTGTCTTTTGCCAGTCGACAAGACGGCCAAAGACCCGACCGGTTGGCAAGTATACGAAGGTAAGAACGCCTCTGGCCAATTCATTGACTCTGAATCAGAACTTCGAATATTCAGGAGCAAAGTCAACAGTTTCAAATACGGAAGCCGATCTGCTCGAGAATACGCTGCCGCAGTGGTCAAAGGATTTCGAATCACGCTTGAAACTCCGTACCTCAAAGGCGCCGAGTATCCCGACGGAGGCAATGCAGAGCAAGTCTATTCAAGCGGCGATCCCGCTAAATATTGCGAACTCGAACTGAACGGACCCGTCGTCACCATTCAGCCTGGCCATTCGACATCCATCGCCATAAAAGTAACGGTAGGCAAGCTCTAGATTCTTACCAGGCGTTGGTCGTCAATCGCGAAGTTATGACCTACAACCATTGTGTATTCATCGACGAAAGTCAGTTCTGCACACGTACCTGCCATTCGCAAGCAGAATTCTGGTCGTATCTGCAATAAAAAAGGCTGATGAGCAAGGGTACAAACCATAGTGTTCTTTCCCTCATTTTTTTGGGGCCAATCCTGGGATTGTTTGTTAGATGTTTAGCCGTCACCGGAACTCGTCGAAATCTTTAGCAAGAGCGGTTTGTGGCGCTGATCACATTTTCGATAGGATGAGCGAGACGGTTCGACACCGATTGGATTCCAAGGTAAGCCAATTTGCTACCCCCAAAATTTCGACTACCACGAGTTGGAATGCGATCCGCCACAGATTTGTCCCGAAAGCGACGCATTTTAGCATCCATGCTCATCCAAGAGTCCAGCCTTCCTGAATCTCTGCCCTGTGCTTCCCATTGGACGCTGCTCAAATGTAAGTCTTAGGAATGCTTAGTGAAAATGCGAGTACAAGACACCAGGACATGACCCAAAATTGTAGTCAAAACCTGAAATATAGTCCTAATTGAGTTGCAATACAGTCCGGGCCATTTATACTTGTTCAGGAATGGAAGCATTAGACTGGAGGGTTCCGGAAGAACCGAGGGAGTGGGTTAACGCTTGGGGTGCGTTCCACGATGCAAAAGTTGTACGCATCGATTCAGATCGACTCCATTGCTCCGTGACGGTCCAATTAGAATTGGGATTTCCACGGGAAGACTATTCCAAGATTCCAACCGTATCCGTTCAAATAAGTGGCGTGAAGTTTGCCCTAGCCCACGCCTTTAGAGATTGGCCAGGTCCGGTTCCGGTTTATCGGTCTGATCGAGAGGCTTACGAAAGGGAAATTGTAGAGTTTCAATCAAGGTCACGGGTGGAAACAGTGTCCATGACGGAGCTCGTTGCGTTTGTTAAAGGCGATAGCGATAGCAGCGTAATGGACGGTTTTTACGTGAGTGAACCGAACGCTTTCAGACTCAGACTTTCGAGCGTCGGCAAGGGAGACTTCGATACATGGGATCTCCAAATAATGGGTACCAGTGTAGTCATCCAAGGTTCAGACCCGAAGATCACAAGTATTTCTGAACTCCTCGAAGCTGGGAACGAAGCTTGGGACCTATGGACCGAGCGGTCAGAGGAAATCGCGCAATAACTAAGTCGTGATTGGGTCTTCAAGGGCCAAAATGTCCTCAGGTTCCGCCGACGCTTCTACTGCCAGATTTCGGTACATTCCGCGGTTTTCTCGCCACTCAATACGCTCTCTCCAAATTGCCCTGAGCTCTTCGATTGCCTCGACCGGTATCGCGCTAACATGAATGCGGTGTTTCATGGCTTGAACCGTCAAGCTCGCCGCCCCTCGATTGCTCCACCACAGAGGTTGGGTGACGGCCAGGTTTTCCATGCGTTCAATAGGCATTGAAGAAATGGTTTGATGGTAGTAGCCCGACCGGACAACCAGCATCTGATCCGTAAGCGCATATCCGTTTTCAGGAATAGACAGGAGCAGAGTGGCCACCCGAACCAAAATCATAAAGGCGATGAACACCGATACGCCAATCACTGAAGCAAGTCCAATCCCACTCATTATCGTCGACATTCCATAGGCGAAAAGGATAACGAAAATCATCGATACGAAACTTCTAATGAGGGGGGATATGTAGAAGATCGGATGGAAATTCCTCCACTGAAGAGTTGGGATTACCAATGAAGGGAAGACTTCCGAAGCACCGGCCATGGCTCGGTGAGTATCGACGAAAAGCGCAACCGGTGCCAAAACACCTGCATCACCAAAGGAAGATGCCGTTCCCAAATGAAGGCTTGCTCGCTGCATCCATCTCTGAGGGAGAGTAGCTGTTATACGCAGGATTTCGATCCGACTTGGCCGAACGGCGAGTTGAACCTTGTTGAGGAGTCCATATGAAATACGGAAAATTAGGTGAGTCCGATGGACCTCGAATCCACCGTATTTCAGATAATACGAAGCGGCTCCCCAAAGCCACGAACCGACCGGAAGGGCGATTGATGCGACTCCGAACGCAAGCATGCCTGCAGATTGAGACAACTTGGAAGCGTAAGTAGTGATTCCGCTGAGCGCGGGACCGATTACGGTAACCATGCCGATGATCATCTGCGGAAGGTGGTTCTCGGTCACAGCACCAAGCAGAAGATCATGCGAATTCAAACGCACAACGGGGCTAGTATCGACGTTGCGTGAAGTTTCGCTTAAGTGGGCAGCACCCAGCAATTCCTCTCGAAAACGTTCGGCTTCTGCTAAGCCAAGCACGCTTAATTTCAGATCTCGTCCGCGTCCCATTGCCGTTTCAACGTCAATGGTCGCCACACGAAAGATTCGCTCTAACACGTTTTGGCGGATGTTTACGTTTTGAATCTGTTTAAGCGGAATTCTTCGGTCCTTTCGGAAGATCCAACCGGAAGTGTGAACGACATGATCGGGTTCGATTGAGAAGCGCGTTGTCCAATACGTTCCAATCGCAAAGAGTCCAGTCAGTGAAGCGATCATGATCGCGATCCAGTCGTGATTTCCGGAATGCCCTGAGGCAAATGAGCCAATGATGACGGGAAGGGATGCCTGCACGGCTTCCTTAAGCTTTGGCACGATGGCAACCACGATCGTAGCCGGGTGAAGCCTTCTCACAGAGCCTTAGGACCTGACATCAACTCGGTTCGAAGGCGTTCGGCACGTTCCGTCCTAACCCCCGGAATCGTTCCGACCGTGGCGCCGGCCGTGTGGACAACCACATGTACCAAGTCGAATTTTCGACCGATGGGACCCGAATCGAAGTCGACGTGTTGGATGCGATCGCGAGAGACGACCCTCTTGTGCCGCACCAGCCAGCCGTGACTCATCTCTAGAGTGTGTTGGGTGAGTTGAAACGTCCACCGCTCCCATCGGATCTTGAGCAGTACCAATGCGAGAGAGCCGAATGCGACAGGCACAGCTCCGAACGCGAAAAACCAAATGGGTGCGCTCGCCTGTGTAACGGCAACGACACAAGCACCCAGAACCAAGAGCAGAATGATCCCCCAAGCAATGAGGACTTCCGTTCGCCAGACGTACAAAACCTTTGGGTCGGGCCTCTCGATTTCATCCATAGTCTCAGTGTACGTCCCGCACTTCAATTTGGATTCGACTTGTTATGGCCTGCGAAGCAAGTCATGTTTGGATACGGAACATGAAATCTCGGATTTGTTTCAGCGAGATCGTTTAATATTCTACTGGCCAAGTGGTCGGCCGTCACCCCTATGAAGAAGTTCCATCCGTTCCTTATCATTGCGTTAGGCGTAGCATTCAGTGTTTCCGGGTGCAATGGCGGGAACGCCAATCCGGGCGCTACAAACAGTTCGGTTGTCAAAAAGAAAATGAAGGTGGGAATATCGATTCCTGCCGCGGACCACGGTTGGACGGCGGGCCTGAGTTGGTGGGCACACGAGGCGGTCAAACAATATCCTGATATCGAATGGACGATCCAGGACTCAAAGGATCCGAGTGAGCAAATAAGCGCGCTTGAAAACATGAAGACGGAAGGCGTCGATGCACTAGTGATCGTTCCAACTGAAAGCGCACCCATTACTCCGATCGCCGAGAAGTTACATGAAGCAGGAATCCTGATCATTGATGTCAGTGCCGGTCTGACCAAACCGGTGGCGGATGTCTTCATCGAAGGAAACAACTCTGAATTCGGCAAGAAGTCGGCCCAATTCATGGCGCAGAAGTTGGGAGGGAAGGGGAAGATTGCGATTCTCGAAGGGGTTCCCTGTACTGTCAACACAGATCGAGTGACGGCAGCAAAGTTAGTCTTTGCTACATATCCAGGCATTCAAATCGTCGCAGAAGACGCGGGTATGTGGAATCGAGAAAAGGCTGAGAAGGTAATGCAAAACATGCTGGTTCAGAATTCTCACCTTGATGCTATTTGGGCTGCCGATGACGACATGGCACTGGGAGTTGAAACTGCACTTAAAGCTGCTGGTCGGAACAAGGACATTTGGATACTCGGCGGTGGCGGAATGAAGGACATCGTCAAACGTGTTATGGAAGGAGATCCTCTTTATCCGTTCGATATCACCTATCCTCCATCCATCATCGGTTTCGGAATTCAGACTGCTGCTGGCATGCTCAAGCGCGATAAGGAGCAAGCAAAGAAATACACTCCGCGCCACTTGGTGATGGATATCGACCAAGTGACACCGAGCAACGCCAAAGACTTTTACTTTCCGAGCTCGATCTACTGAGTCTCTTTAGGAGCAGTGGCTTTGATTTTCAGCTTCGCAAGAATTTTGATAAGCTCCTGCTCATTTCCCGCCCCAATAATGGATCCTGCCACATTGCCTTGCTTGTCGATCACGTACATCGTCGGTATTCCTATTACTTTGTAGAGTCGCTTAGCAATGCTTGCTTTGCGGATGCCGTCGTGGTCGCCCTCGGCAGGATCGCGGACAAAGTTAAAGTTGTAGGTCGACCCCGAGTTCTTCTTAACCCAATCCTTAAAGTCTGGTTTCTTGTCCCATGTGTTTAGACTAAGAACAGTCACGCCTTGGCTTCGGACCTGTTTATAGATCTTTTCGAGCCCAGGCATCGAGATCTGACATGGCCCACACCAGGTTGCCCAAAAATCGAGAATGACGACCTTGCCTCGGTAGTCGCTCAAGTTGACTTTATGATCCGTTGGCGTAAATGCCGAGAAGTCTGGAGCCTTCTGACCTACTGGAACCGGGTTAAAGGTCATTTGGACCAGTTTGGTGGGAGGGCCAGCGGAGGCAAAGGTGCCCAGTCCCAGCGCAGCGGCGGCAATAATTAAGGATCGTTCAATCAACATATAAGTTTCCTCGGGAGGTGCTTTTGAGTTAAGTCTCAGCTTGGAAAGCCGGTTGCAGTCCGGATGAGATAGGCTTGACCTTGATGATAGGCAGGATGGAAAGATAGACGGGCGAGTGCGCCCTCGCCGGTAATGACTGGACCGAGTGCACTCACGATCTCCTTCTTCAGAAGTTCGTCAGTCGGATCGGTAATCATCGGTTCGACAAGTTGCTTTGCGAAGCTAACCAGAGAAGCCACGCGTTCAGGAGTGAGTTCTTCGTCTGAAAAGGGAAAAGCAAGGTCGTTTACTACTCCGTTCGTTGCGGCGGATTTCAACCGACTTGCGTCTTCGTCGAGTTCAAGTCCAAGCAGTTGGGAAGCGAACGAGACTTCGACTCCCGCTACGTGAACAACCATTTGACCAATGGAGAGCGCCGAAGGGTGAAGTTTCCAGCAAAGCTGTTTATGGTTGAGATCGGATGCAGTATCGACCATCCGTTGTCGGGAAAGAGCCCAAGTTGTAGCAAAGTCGCTCATGTTTCCAATCTACCTCTGATTAGAAAGCCTCATCCGGACATGCAAAAAGCGGTTTGTCCTAGGGGAAGGACAAACCGCTTCAAAAGAAACCCGAATAGGAAGGTTATTTCTTCTTTTTCATGGCTGCCTTTGCGGCTGCCTTTCCTGAGTCACAACCGGCGCAACAGTAAAAAGTACCTTTCTTGGTTTTTACTGCGACGGGTGCACCCTTGGTCTTCTTCATGCCCATTTCCATTTTGCAGGATGGGCAAGTCATGGTCTTGGCTGCATGCTTGGCTGGCTTCTGAGCGTATGCGCCTACCATTGTCGCAACGGCAACCAATGTGACGAGACTCTTCATTGTATTCTTCATAATTCAAACTCCAGAACTTCGAGCGAGAACGCTCACATTCAGTATAGGGCATAGAAAGGAAAATCACGTCGGAAAGCCAGTTGCCAGTACTAATGTCTAAGCAGATGTTTCGTGCCAGATTAGCCGAATAATCCGCTTCCTCCTCGAATTTCTGCCACCTTCCGTGCCGGTTGGCGTAAGATCGTTGGTTCAAGTGTGGTTGTCCCATTTCTTGGTATCCCATACAATTCCCTTATCTGCCTATGAAACCAAAAGCCTTTTTGACATCGTCTGCCGTCGTTGCGTTTGCTGCGATCTCGCTGGCTGCCGGATCAAGTACAGCCAATTCCTCCGTGCACGGCTCGAACGGAGTCGTTGATCCTAGCTTGTATTCAGGACTCGTCTGGCGCAATATCGGTCCTTTCCGAGGCGGAAGAGTCTCGGCCGTCTGCGGCGCCATTGGCCAACCTGGAACGTACTATGCGGGTATGCCTGCGGGTGGCGTCTGGAAAACGACAAACGGCGGAATCACTTGGGATCCTATTTTCGACGCTGTCAAGACTGCGAGCGGCGTCGGTGCAGTCCAAGTCGCACCCAGCGACCCGAACATTGTCTACGTCGGTCTGGGTGATCCATCTACGGGTGGTGGACATAACGAAGGCGATGGGGTTTACAAGTCCATAGATGCTGGCAAGACATGGACGCACATTGGGCTAGAGTTCGCGAAACAGGTGCCGAGCATCCTGGTTGATGAGAAAGATCCGAACATTGTTTTGGTAGCCGTGCTCGGGGACGCAAAGACAGCGGGTCCCAATCGAGGCGCTTACCGCAGCACGGATGGCGGAAAGACTTGGAAAAAAACGCTGCTCACGGATCATGTGACCGGAGTTCAGAGACTGGCACGAGCGGACGATCATCCGCAAGTCATCCTTGCAACGACCCAACGCCACTGTAATACAGGTAGTGGTGGAGACGATCCAAAGGCCTTTAAGAATACAGCGATCGTCAAATCGGAGGATGGCGGACTGACCTGGAAGCAGCTAAAGGGCAGTGGCCTTCCTGAATTCTTGAGCGGTAAGACATGTATTGCCGTTGCCATGAACACTCAGGCTCAGCGAATCTTCTTCGTGAGTGGTTCAGGACTTTGGCGTTCAGATGATGGCGGCGCTTCTTGGAAGCAAATGGATAAGGAAGATGGTCGTATCCGAAATGGTCAAGGTGGATACAACTGCGGCGTTTACGTCAACTCCAAGGATCCCGATACCGTTTATGTGATCAATACTTGTTCTTACATCTCACGAGATGGTGGCAAGACATTTGCGGGTTTCAAAGGGGCACCAGGCGGAGACGACCCACAGCAAATGTGGATTGATCCCAAGGACGGCAATCGCTTGTTCCTGGGCGGAGATCAAGGTCCGGCTGTGTCGTTAGATGGTGGCAAGTCGTGGAGCACCTGGTACAACATTGCGAACGGTCAGTTCTATCATATTGCCACCAGCAATTCTTGGCCCTATTGGATCTACGCAACGATGCAGGATTCAGGTTGTATTGGTATGAGTAGTCGAGGCAACTATGGCGAGCTGACCTTCCTCGATTGGAGCCCAAATCCAGGCTGGGAATGGGGTTCGATTACGGTTGATCCTCTCAATCCGAACACCATTTACTCTACGGGGCAATCGAACGACGTAATCAAGCAAAGTTTCCCGTCAGCGCAATGGGTGAGTGTTAGTCCGGATAACGACCCGAGGCTGAAGCTACGGCACGACATTAATCAGCCGATTATGTTCTCGCCGGTGAACCCTCACGAATTGTTCTTGGGTTATCAGTTCTTGATGTCATCAACGGATGGTGCTAAGACATGGCACAAATTGAGCCCCGACCTTTCCTTCCCGAAGGGATATGTCGCGCCAAAGCCTGAATCAGAAAAACCACAGAAAAAGAACGTCAAGAAAGATCCCAAGAAGGTTGCACAGAAAACAGATCCTAAGAAGAGGGAAAACGAAAAGGCCGTGCATCAGGAAGTAGATGCCGATGCGCAAGACGGGACCGTTTTCGATCCCAAAGAGGCTATGGAACGGGCCCAGGAAATGGCCGATGAAGAGATGCAGCGGGGTGGCGGCGGCGGCGCCATATCGTCGCTCTCTCCAAGTTCTCTTGATGGTGGGATTATTTGGGCAGGAATGAGTACGGGCACGATCAAGTTGACTCATGACCATGGCAAGAACTGGGATGACGTCGTTATTCCAGGCGTTAAGCGCTCCATCGCGTGCATTGATTCCAGTCACACCGATCCAGCATCGGCCTATGTTGTGGTGTCGAGTACTGCCGAACCCATCGTTTATCGGACTAAGGATTTCGGAAAGACGTGGACAAAAATTGTTCAAGGCCTGCCAACGGATGAACCTACTGGAAGCTGGGCCACAGTGGTCCGTGCGGACACCAAAAAAGATGGCTTACTCTTCCTTGGAACAGAAAGCACGATGTACGTCAGTTTTGACGACGGTAGTCATTGGCAATCGTTGCGGTTGAACCTTCCCAACACTTCCTATCGCGACATGTTGGTAAAGGATAACGACCTTGTGGTGGGAACTTATGGACGTAGCTTCTGGATCTTGGATGACTTGTCACCGCTGCGGCAAATTTCTTCGGTCGAAGATTCTTCCTACCTATTTGCTCCGGGAGATGCCGTCCGGGCACGACGAAATGTCAACCAAGACACACCCATGCCGCCCGAAGTGCCTCATGCCTTGAATGCACCTCCAGGAGCTTTGGTCTATTACTATCTGGGATCTCAACCCAGTTCGTTCATAACGCTGGATGTTACGGACAGCAACGGAAAAACTGTGCGCCACTATTCAAGCGCTCCATTACCTCCGACCAAAGAAGGCTTGCAGCCCTTTCCAGATTTCTGGAAAGAGGTTCCAAAGCCGATGCCTACAGAAATAGGCACAAACCGAATGAATTGGGACCTACGTTATGACAATCCAGCTGGCCCATCGCGCGGTTACGATATTAGTGCAACGCCAAACTTGACTCCCGTGGGACCACTTGGCCCACTGGTTCTCCCAGGCGTCTACACGCTAACCCTCACGGTGGACGGGAAGAAGTCTGTTCAAAAAGTGCGAGTCAAAAATGATCCTCGTTCTCCGGCAAGCGGTTCCGATTTGGTCAAGCAGCATGAAATTCAAATGGCACTCTACGACGGAAATGCTCGGGCAACCGTCGCAGCGAAGGCACAAACTGATCTGAAATCAAAGATTAGTGAGCTTCAAGCACTAACACTTCCCAAGGACATTGGCGCTTCTCTGACTAAACTTGACGACGAACTCGATGTCATCAGCAAGAACACGGTGCGAAAGTCGAGCTTTGGCAGTATGCCGGGACAGTGCATCTCGTACCTCGCCAAGTTGGATTTCGGGGATATGGCACCTAGCCAACCGGTCTGTGATGCCGTTAACATAATTGCAAGCGACCTAAAGATCATGATTAAGACCTGGAATGATCTCCAAGAGAAAGACATCAAAGCACTGAACGAAAAACTGTCCAAAGCAGGCTTGGCTCTGCTGCCAGTCAATAAGATCTGATTGGGCTGTACTTAGGGTCACTCCGTACTCAGGGTGACCCTAATTTTTTGGATCGAGGATGGGCATTCAAGCTCAGAGTTCTGTGAAGCACTTTCATTTCGAAGGATGGACTGCGGGGTAAACCTCCAAGGAGACATGTCGCAGTTACAAGACCCACTTACGATTGACGCATCCCATTCGAAGCAGGCGGCAGCAGATGTTCAGCTTGGACTTGGAACGACATGCAATCCAGAGGGAATTGAGCTAACCGCCGATTCGAGGTGCCTTTTTAGGAACGGTATTCCTTGGATCCCCGTGATGGGAGAGTTTCATTACACTCGAGTCCCACACTCATCCCGCTATTCGGAGGATATTCGGATGGCATCTGTAACCCAGCCACTTGAGAAATCAACAGAAACTTCCACTGTTGGATTTCAACGCGTTTGACCTCGCTTCGATTTATTGACAGCTCGACGTGCGTTCCGAAGCATTTTGAAAGTCCCTTTACGGTCGAATCCTACGATTCGGGCCGTTAGTTTTCCATCTTCCGAATAGGTACGCAGTTCGGGTGCGGCTTTGACTCCGTACTTGTCAGCGACTTTGGGCTTTTCCAAGATATTTACGTCAACGAGAATCAGCCCATGCGCCAGCTTTTGGAATTCATCGGAGGGGAAGACACCTTTGGCATAAGCCATACAAGGTCCACAAGTTGGCGATCGAAAACTAACGAAAACGGGCTGGTGGGTTTTCTTAGCCGCTAACAATGCCAAGTCCAGATCGCTGCCCCAGCGAAGTTCCTCCGCCCCGAAACTCGAAGTTGCGCACAGTGCCAACCCCAAGATTATCCAACTCCTCATTGAGTCACCTCACCTGATCTTGGCACAGAGTTGGAGCAATCCAGCTCCATCCCGAGGGAAACCAAGATGAATATCGGTGAAGTGTTGGGTGCAGATAGTTAAGATCGAAAGAGTCACATCCCTTATTGCATGTTCCATAATTTGTGTAGTACCAGCACTAATGATAGTCGTTTATGGGTACCTAGTAAAGTTGTCTTTTTGCATCCATGCCGGTCACGTATAACCCATTGATCTGTTAGGCTTGCTGTATGACAAAGGTTTGGGCAATCGTTTCAATTATTGCGTTGGGTATCGGGGTTAGTGGATGTGGAGGATCTGATTCGGCGGCACCAGTAATGGAGGGTGGAGTCGCGTTGACGGAATTTACGGCGACACTTCCGGATGGATCACCGATGGAGATTGAAATTCTGGATAACAGTTCCGGTGTTTGGGCGGGAGAATATGCTGTCGCAACCGAGACTGGGCCCTATGCTCACCAAGTAGGTTCATTTGAAGGAACCGTATCGGGAACTCACCTTACGGCTACGTGTGAGAATATGGATGGGACGGAGTTCACGTTAATGGGTACTGCAAACGGGAACAAGAGTCTTCTACTGACTCGCTCAGATATTCCTGGTGTAACTCTTAATTTCCAACCTGTAACACCAATGAGCCCTTCTGCTCGGGCAGATGTCACCTTTACCTTCAACACGGGTAGCTCGACAGGCAAGATGACACTTTCAACAACTCCATACTCGAGTCAGGCAGCCGGGACCCTGTATGAATATCGAGGAAGCTGGCTTGGTCTACCTGTAACATTTTGGGCATACAATAGTGGCTATGCGTCAGTGATTACCTATGTAGATCCACTATGCATTAACTCCGCAAATTTCGCTAACCTAAGGCTCACGGACCTTGGTTCGGTGACAGCTACTACTGCTGGAAGTCAGTTAACGATGTACAGTACCGTTATCAGAGCTCAAGTGAAATTTAAGGGCTCCTGTACCGTATCGCCTTAAATGAGCTCATGGGCAGGCTTGAAATCTGCCTATTTTTAATCTTTTCTGTTGAAAAAGCAACAGAAAAGATTGCTGTTGAATTTCCAACGTGTTAGAATTTCAACAGGATGAAATTAGGCGGCAATCTTAGTAAACGCGAGCATCAGATCATGGACCTTGTCTACGAGCGAGGGACCTTGACAGCGACAGACCTCGAGGAAGCTCTACCCGGAAATGTATCGAACTCGGCGGTGAGGTCTTATCTGCGGTCTCTTGAATCGAAAGGATATTTGAGACATGAGGAAGAGGGAGCACGCTTCGTCTATCGGCCGATAAGAGGCAGGGAAGTGGTTGGGCGTGTTGAAGCTAGTCGCCTACTCAACACATTCTTCGGTGGCTCTGTAAGCAGTGTCTTAGCGACCTTACTCAGCGAGAATGAGACCCATCTCACTGACGAAGAGTTGAATGAAATGCGCATGATGATCGAGGAAGCACGATCACAATGAACCTCGTTTTTGAGATTGCTTTCAAAAGCTTTATCCTCCTCGCCGTTGCATGGGCGCTGTCGGTGGTCACGAGACGTGCAAGTGCCTCGATGAGGCACCATATTTGGGCTCTAGCGTTCGTCGGCTTGGCGATACTTCCATTGCTTACGATTCGCCTTCCAGAAATACGAATTGAGGGGCCGACGACAAAAGCACAATTCATTGTTCCTAGGCATGTCAGCAGCCCAGTCTCCCAACTGCATACCCCGCCATTAAATCTGCCAACTGCTTTTGAAAGTGCCCAAAGAACTTCGCAACTGGACTACCCTGCCCTGTTCTTGTGTTTATGGATAGTTGGGGCCACATTGCTTCTAGGTCGATTGCTCTTTCAACTGGTGGTGGCAATCAACTGGTTTAAAAAGGGCGAAATCGTTCCGACAGTTGAGGATTGTGGAATTCCTCCTCACACAAGGGTTATCCGCACATCCTTGGTCAAAGTTCCAATGACGTTGGGTGCCTTACGACCAACCATCGTGTTGCCAACTGAATCCACAACTTGGCCTAACGAGCGATTACGCGCGGTCCTCCTACATGAAAGTGCTCATATCGAACGAGGGGATTGGTCGTGGCTGATCTTTTCTCGGATTGTTGGCGCGGTTTACTGGCTCAATCCGCTTGTCTATTTGGCGCTTGCCCGTTTACGAGTGGAGAGCGAGCTTGCCGCCGATGATGCTGTTCTCTCTGCGGGTGTCGACGCTCCGTCGTACGCTTCAACTTTGGTCGAATTGGCCGCAAGTGTAAGTGGTCGGTCTATGAGTGCAACAATCCAATTTGTTGAGGCTGATTCACTCAAAGTACGAATTACTTCCATTTTGAACGGCGATGGTCAAAGGGGGCCGCTGAGCAGAAAAGTAGCTTGGTTTGCCCTAGTAGGTTGTCTGGCCATCCTCGTGCCTTACGCGGCAGCTAGGATTGTCGATGGGCCAAAAACAGTTACCGACGGTGTCGTACCTTTCGATGATTCTCTCATAGAAATTTTAGCGATTGGCGAAGTCTCGAATAATAAAACATTGTTCTGGGACCTGCATGGAAATAAGTGTCGGCCATTTCGTATTGGCAAATCAGACCTGGATTTTTTCCAATCCCTGCCTCCAGTTCCCAAGGACTCGAGCGTACGTTATGTGATCTTTCGTGTCGAGGGTAAGCCCGAGTCCTCTCCAACTTTCTATAACGATATAGGTGAGTCCCTCGTTAACAAGGACTACTCTTGCGCAGACGAGCCAGGTGAGTCGCTTCAAGATGCAAAAGGAGGTACTTATCGAATCGCTAAGTGGGTTGTACCCATGACTTCATCCGAAGGCAATCTAAAAGTGAAGGTAGCGAATGGATCGTGGGTTCTAAATGCATACCAGACCTATCGAAAAGGTGAGTTGGTTGAAGAGCTAAATCCAACTGTGAACCTGAAGATCGCACCGGTTATGCCCAATCTAGGGAAAGGCACCGAAGCTACGTTTGACATGTCTGCGGAATTTGCCGACCGCCTAACAATAGTACGGTTTCTACCCGCACAAAGTGGCTCGCAATTCGAGGGTGTCACCGGACACTTATCCGCCACAACGCGACTCAGTCCAGAGAAAGTCACTCGGGTTGAGATGCTTAGCCGACCTCTCAAGACAATTGTTATCCCAAGAATTCCACTCAGACCTCGGCCAGATGATAGTTACACAGTTCGAAAATTCCGGCCTGACCTTGTGATAGTGTCGACCCAAGGCACGGTGGAACTGCCCGATGGATCAAGAGTGTCAATCGAAAGATTGGCCGATACGAAAAAGGCGGTGTGGGATGTGAATGGCCGTGAGGTCGCGGGCAATCTAATCGATAACCACGGTGACGTGGGTGTCTCAACAAGGAGACCCGATCCGTCTCTTAGGACAGTGCGAATTCAAATGAAATGGGAACCACAGGATTCCAACACTTCGACGGTGCTCTTTGATGGAGACGGCTATCCTCTTGGTCAGTCCGAAGTAACGATCTTCGATACGACACACAAATACAGCCTGTTTCAGCTTGCACTGGACCCGATACTTCGCACCACAGATATTTATTCCCAAGTTCCACTCGGAACCTTCAAGACATTGGCTCGGATTGAGAGAACGAGGGGATGGTCATTTACGACTCGCCCAGGTTCTTCAGGATCTTTGCTCGTAGATTTTGCCAGGGAAATCGAATTGAAAACCGCAGGTCTGGACACTGATATCCGTCCTCTTGATGCCCACGGAAAACCAGTTACGTGGCCCGAGGGGAGCCTTGGCTATGAACATTCTTCTGGTCAGGTTCAATTCAACTTGCCGAAATCTGCTGCCGACCGTGTGAAGTTCGTGGAAATCCGTACTCGTCCACTCGCATGGATCAAATTTCCTGATGTTGCCCTGAGTCCTCTCTAATCGCAACGACAGGATTTTAGGTCACATGAATGAGGATACGATTATATTATCAAATATGATAATATAATCGTACATGAGAGCGCTTTCGAAAAGCGAACTGGTCAGTCATCCCCTTCGGCTTCGGATCGTGGGCGCAATGGATCCGCAGTCGCTGACGTCCAAGCAGATCTCCATTGCTATGCCTGACATTCCTCAGGCCACCCTCTACCGACAGATCAAGGTCTTGCTTGACGGCGGCATTCTCGAAGTCGTCGGTCGAAGGCAGGCTCATGGAGTTGTAGAACTGACCTACGCCATGCGTCAAGGAAGCACACATCTGACCCGTGAAGAATTCGCTTCGATGAGCCCAGAAGAGCACAAAACGTGTCTGGCACTTCTTAACGGCGAAGCCCAAAGTGCTTTGGCACGATATGTCGATCAATCCGCCTACGATTCAACGGAGGATGGAATGACCTATCTTGCCGCCCAACTGATGCTGACCGATGAAGAAGCAAAGGCCCTACGGATCGAGATCCTTGAGCTTCTGAAAGGATTCAGCAGAAAGTCCAACCTTGATCGGCGACTGCGTCGTGTCACCTTTTCCCTGGTCCCGGAACCCACTGTATGAAACGTCTACCACTCTTACTCACACTTTCCATGATCAATACATTTACGGGGGCTCAGGCAGACACGATCGACGGGCTCGTCACTCGATTCATGAAGTCCAACCACGTACCGGGTCTCACGCTTGCTGTGCTCAGGGACGGCAAGCCCATAAAGATGCGTGCCTACGGATTGGCAAATGTTGAGTACAACGTTGCGGCCAAATTAGATACTCCGTTCCTTCTGGCTTCAATGACCAAGTCCTTCACTGCGGTCAGCATTATGATGCTTGCCGAGGAAGGCAAGTTACGGTTAGATGACCCGATCTCCAAGTACTTGGAAGACACGCCCACGCAATGGAATGGAATAACACTCAGGCATTTGCTGTCTCACACGGCTGGGCTGAAGGACCGATTTGAGGAAGTGCCTTACGATCCATCGAAGTGGAAGATCAATTACACAACAGGTGATATGTACAAGGCAGCTAGCTCAACACTTGTAGATTACAAGCCAGGTGAAACATTCCAATATAGTGATCAGGGATTCTTCCTACTTGGAATGATCATCGAGAAAGTGAGTGGGGTTACCTATCCGGAATTTCTCAAAACGAAGGTATTCGATCCTTTGGGAATGAAAACATCCTCTGCTGTCAGGCTTGGCCGAATCGTCAAAGGAATGGCTGCAGGTTATGGGTTGGTCGGTGGGACTCTTTATCATAACAACCGAAGAACCGACTACGGAATGGTGTCTCATTTCGGCATTATTTCCACGGTTAGCGATCTGGCCAAATGGGATGCCGCGCTCTACGGCGAGAAGCTTCTCAAACATACGAGCATTGACCCGATGTGGGAATCCTCTAGACTTTCCAACGGGTCGGCAGCCTATACGCCTTATGGAGCCTACGGATTAGGTTGGTTCGTGGACCGGTTCAATGGCCATCGCTCGGTGGGACATGGAGGATCAACGGGGACGGCTTATCTTCGCTTCCCAGAGGATAAGATTTCGGTGATCGTGTTGACTAATCTGGAACAAATTTCGGGGGGAGATGCTCCCGGAATCGCGCTTGAAATCGCCCGTACTCTAATTCCGGCATTGAATTGGCAGAATCTCCAACCCAAGGAGCCTACTCAGGTAGCACTCGCATCAACTCTCCGTTCCGCGATGGAAACGATGGCGGAAGGCAAGTTTGGCGAAGGAACCTATAACTCCTATTTTGGTAAGAGCCTGAAGCCGACTCTGCCACAACAGAAGCAGGGATTATCGGCGCTAGGAAAGCTGAACAAATTAGAGGAGCTCGAGGTGCTTGACTGGGGCAAGGGACATTTAGGCAGATATCGGCTGAACTACAACGTGGCTCCTCTCTATGCGACGGCTTGGTTCGATCCCGAGGGCAGGATAGCCTTCCTTGAGGTTGCAGCCGCTCACAAGTACCAATAGCCGGGCTGCGATCAAAGCAAATCAACGGGAATGAAAATCCATGTTATGCTTTTTGCCAATATGAAAATCAATCCTGGTAGGTGGATGACAATGACTGCTTTGACAATATGCACACTTGCCCAAGGGCATTCTGAAGATGGACCACGCCTCCTTGTTGTCAACCAAGGAGACAAGACTTTAAGCGTTGTGGACCCCCGTACCAATAAACAGGTGACGGTATTGGACGAGCAGCAAACCACAATGCATGGTCATGAAGTCGCGGCTAGTCCCGATGGTCGTTTTGCCTACATGCCAATCTATGGCAATGTTGGCGTTGGGAGTTCTGGTCTCGATGGGACGGAGATGATTGTTTTCGACCTTCGACTCGGCAAAATCGTCGGTCGAGTGGATTTTGGCCATGGCGTACGGCCCCACTGTGTCGTTTACTCGGCGAAGAACAAATTGCTGTATGTGACCACGGAACTCGATAATACGGTCACCATCGTCGATCCTTCGACCCTGAAGATTCTCGGTTCTATACCCACAACTCAAACCGAGTCTCATATGCTTGCGATTTCGAGTGACGGCAAAAGGGGCTATACCGCAAACGTCAATGCGGGTACGGTTTCGGTACTGAACCTCGTAAAGCGAACGACGATTGGAGTGATACCCATTTCGAAAACGACCCAACGAATCGCCATATCGGTTGACGATCGGTGGGTTTTCACTTCAGATCAGACGCAGCCAAGGTTAGCCGTCATCGACACGAAGCTGAATACAGTTTCAAGTTGGGTTGATCTGCCAGGCAATGGTTATGGCGCGGCTACCACGCCAAATGGAAAGTGGTTGCTTGTTCCCGTACCAAGTAAAGACCTCGTAGCAGTGATTGATCTGCGATCCATGAAGGTCACCAAAACGATTTCAGTAGAAAGGTCCCCTCAAGAAATGCTCGTTCGCCCAGATGGGAAATTCGCCTATGTGGCAAGTTCAAATACGAAAAAGGTTTCAATAATCGACCTTGATCAACTTCTAATGGTGGGGTCGATCGATGTAGGTAACTACCCCGATGGTCTCGCTTGGGCAAAATAGTATCGAGCCATTCATGAAAGCCATTTCTGCAATTGATTCCATTCTCTTCCCAGAAGGTCGCTCGATGCAGGTCATTCCGACCTGTGATCACTATGCGGGGAGCGAAAAACTTATTCTGAAGAGCATCGAGATTCAAAGTGCCCTACAAGGCACTTTCGACATCACCTGTGACTTGGAAGACGGGGCGGCAGTTGGTGACGAGGAATTGCTTAGAAAGCGAGTGTGCGAAATCGTGGGATCCACGCTCAATGAGCACCAACGTATTGGCGTGCGCCTCCACGACTTCGAATCCGATCACTTTTGGCCAGACCTTGGCGAGGTAGTCCGAAATGTAGGTGAGGTCGTCTCTCATATAACGGTCCCCAAAGTAAATGGCTTTGCTCAAGCAAAGGACATTGTTAGCTCAATCCATCAATCGTGTGGAGAACACAAGTTAGAGCGTCGCATTCCAGTCCATCTCCTCATTGAAACCCATGGTGGAGTCCACGAAGTTTGGGAGATTGCTGGTTTGCCAGGGATTCGGGGGCTGGATTTCGGCTTAATGGATTTTGTGTCCGCCCATTTCGGGGCGTTGCGCGATGAATGCATGCGTTCCCCGGGGCAGTTCGAACATGCAGTCATTATTCAAGCGAAAGCCAGTCTCGTTGCGGCTTGTTTAGCGCATGGAGTTACTCCGGTTCATAACGTTACAATCGACTTTGGCGATCCGCAGAGAACGTTTAATGATGCTGTTTATGCAAAGAATCACTTTGGTTTCCTTCGGATGTGGAGCATTCATCCCAATCAAATCAATCAGATTTTGACCGCGTTTCAACCTGATCCTGCTGAAGTCATCAAAGCAGCCGCCATTATTGAAGCAGCACATGCGGCATCTTGGGCTCCGATTCGTTACGAAGATCATCTACACGACCGGGCTTCGTTTCGCTACTATTGGAGTGTTTTAGACCGAGCTAGAATGGCGGGACTACCTCTTCCCATTGAAATAGAAGCCTTAGAAACCCCAGTGGTTCGCTAGTGAAAGCGATGGAGCTAGGCATCTAGATCCGGGATCGATAGGATCTCGTTGTCGCCCTTGCCTTCCTGAAACAGCCAGGTTTTGTTGAAGGCAATCTTTTCGTCTGCTTGATGTCGTGCTTTCTGCATTCCAGCGAGATAAATCGTATTTTTACCGAATTTATTATTGACGCGATCGACGGCCCTGTTGAGGAGGACACGGTCGTATTGAGGGTCAAACAACGAAGGTGTAACATGCTCGGCTTTCATCAAATGACGAAACGTGACGCTTACTTTACGAGGTTGAACAAAGTCTCGCCCCCCCCAGGCTTTCATGAAGAACTCGTTGAATGTTAGGGAGTCCTGAGTCGGAGGAAGCTTTATGTGTGCTTGCCAAGAACGAACTGTCGAGCTGACCCCAATATCCATGGCGTCGGCCCACAGATCTTCAGACCTCAAACGCGCTGAAGCCTTTTGAATCAGTCGCAACATGACTTGGCGACAGCCTTCATCGGTCCGCAGGTCGGGAGCCAACACACTCGAATGCCCAAGTGATCGCCTGGGGTGTATTTCTGGACCCATGTCATAACCCCGGAGCATGTACCACCATTTTTCTCCCACGATGGATCCAAAACCCTTGATGAGGTCCGCCTTGCTGGCAGCGCACAGTTGCTTCGCGGAAAAGATCATGGAGCCGTGAAGCCGCTGCTCCATGCGTCGGTTGATTCCCACAAAATCCGTGAGGTCCAATTCGTGTAATTTGTTCGGAAGCTCGTGGGCCTCAAGAACGACTAAGCCGTCTGGCTTCTGCATATCGGAAGCGACCTTTGCTAAGAACCGATTGGGGGCAATTCCGATCGAACACTTTATGCAATCTCCCACTGCCTTTTGGATCGTAAATTTCATGCGGTTGGCAATTTTGCACGCTTCCTCTCGGTTACGTTCCTCCCCGAGGAGCCTAAAGCTGACCTCGTCAATGCTGTGAACTTCTTCGACAGGAAGTACACGCTCGACCACTTGCTTCAGCTTCTCGTGGTAGGCAACGTAAATACGCGGTCTTGCTGCAACAACTTCCAGTCCTGGGCACTGCAGGCGGGCTTGACCGACATTCGTCCCGCACCTAACTCCGAATTTCTTGGCTTCGTAAGATGCTGCGATGCAGGATGTGGAATCTGACATTACAGGCACAACCGCCACCGGTTTTCCCCGCAACTCGGGGCATTCCTGCTGCTCAACGGACGCGAAATAGGCGTTAAAGTCCAGAAAGAGATAGCGAAGCCCCCTTTCTCGATTGGTTATAGGTAGAAAGTCGTCTACCATAGTTACATTATACGCGGGAAGTGGCCTTGCTAGCGCGAGTCTCTTTGTGATTGGCCAATTCTGTCTCGCGGGGGTTATCCGTCCTTGCGGTTTTGCAGATAGAAAGGCTGAAAGATGCTGTTTCAGGCCCATCGGGGAGTTCAAAGTAATTGTTTCACCCGTAGAATCTCAAACGAATGGCAAGGCCCTCAATCGCCAGATTATTGGCTATAGGAATGGAAAAAGGCAGTGGCTACCTGTTAGCCGTGGCCACGACCCTAACCGCAACCGGTGTTCGCTACAGCCTTCAGAGCGAACTCGATGAAAAGAGCCGCATGGTCTTGTTTATTCCGGCGGTATTGGCTACTGCTTGGTATGGCGGACTGGGTCCCGGTGTTTTCGCGCTTGTTCTCGGTGCCCTGCTGGCCGCGCTTGTCCTTATCCCGCCGAAAGATACGATCAACTTTGGAGACCGTGCTGATCAAATAAGCATGGGTCTCTATTTAATGGTTGGTGTTGGAATTGTCTGGCTGGCTCATCGAGAGCATACTGAAAAACGATTCCGCGAAGAAGCTCAAGCCGAATTGGAACGAGTCAACCAGTCTCTGGAAGAAAGGGTGCAAGCTCGAACTCTAGAACTGCAAACAGCCAATAGTGAGCTCGAAGGTTTTTGCTACAACGTTTCGCACGATCTAAGGACTCCGTCTAGAGCCATTGTGGGAAATACGAGGATTCTTCTTGAGGATTATGGTGGTGAAGTTACTCCAGCTTTTAGGGAGAAATTAACTCGAATATCCAGTGCCGCGATCAAGTTAAGTGAGTTAGTCGATGCACTGCTTGTCTATGCGAGGCTGGCTAAGGCTGGACTTAAAAGAGAGCTTGTTAACGTGTCAGCCATCATCGACAGTGAAGTTGAATTTCAATCCATTGAAGCTGGAGTCCAAGTGCAAGTGAGCAAGGCGAACGACCTTGTCGTGTACGGCGATCGAAGTCAGTTGACTGTTGCGATAGGAGCCGTGATTTCTAACGCAATTAAATATAGGGGCCCCGGCGATAACGTGTACCTTACAATCGCCAAAGAACAAATTGGGTCAAAGTTTGTTCTGAGTTTCAAAGACCGAGGTATTGGGTTCGATCCAACTTACATGAATAAGGTCTTCCTCCCGTTTGAAAGGCTTCACCGAGATGACGCCTACCCGGGTGTAGGAATGGGGCTTGCTAACGTAGCCCGAATCGTTTCTCGCCACAATGGGTCGGTTTGGATGGAAACATCAACTGGAGAAGGCACGATCATCTATCTTCAATTTGGTGATCAGCCGATGAGTCAGTCCTCAGTGAAGCAATTGCTAGCGGTATAACTCATTCAAATGGTCCAAAGGGCCTCATATGGACTATGAATCTATCCCTTGCAATGAGTTTTGACGGCCTCAGAACCTGCTGCTACAGACTTTCAAGTGCGCCCCGAAGCTAAGGAAGCGGTAAACTCCAAAGTCCGACATGGACCTTAGAAAAACCCTGAATCTTCCTGATCCAGCTTTCACGATACCGATGAAAGCTGACCTGCCTAAACTTGAGCCATCACTTCAAGCGATTTGGGACGAGAAGGGTATTTATCATGTGATTCAGGAGAGTCGAAAGGATGCTGAATCGTTCGTATTGCACGACGGTCCACCCTACACGAACTCGCCCATCCACATCGGAACGGCCCTCAACAAGATCTTAAAGGACTTCGTCGTGAAGTCGCGAACGATGATGGGATTCCGTGTGCCCTACGTGCCTGGCTTCGACAATCATGGGCTGCCCATCGAGCAGGCTGTCATGAAGAAGTTTGCCGACAAGAAGATCACTCCATCGATCGTCGAATTACGGAAAGCATGTCGTGAACATGCCGCGGAGTACATCAAAGTACAGACCACCCAGTTTAAGCGGCTTGGAGTTTTTGGACTTTGGGAAAGGCCCTACGCCACGATGGACTTTCAATTTGAGGCTCAAATCATTCGAGTCTTCAAGCGAATGGTCGAAGGAGGCTATGTCTACAAAGGACTGCGCCCTACCCTCTGGAGTCCGACTTCGAGAACGGCGTTTGCCGATACTGAGATCGTGTACCGAGACCATGTGTCTACCGCAATCTACGTACGTTTTCCCTTGCTCGAAGACCCAAACAAGTTGTTCGACAAGTTTGAGAACCTATACACCATCATCTGGACCACGACTCCTTGGACGATTCCGGCGAACTTGGCAGTGGCCTTTCATCCAGAGTTTGAATATGCCGTCGTTCAGGTTGGCCAAGATCACTATCTTGTATTGGCATCGTTGGTCCCAAAATTGGCAGAGACGCTAGGTTGGACAACCTACGACGTTGTTGAGCGACTTGACGGCATCAATATGGACCACATGAAGTTTAAGCATCCGATCTTCGATCGGCCATCGCTTGGCGTCATGGCTGAATATGTTACGACCGAGGATGGAACAGGAGTTGTGCATACGGCTCCGTCACATGGCCGAGATGACTTCTTTACGGGCTTGAAGTACGGACTCCCGACTCCCAACACGGTTGACGAGAGAGGGGTCCTTACTGCTGAGGCAGGTGAATTCGAGGGTGTTTACTACAAGGACTGCGACACTGTCGTTGTCAACCGCCTAAGAGAAGTGGGCAATTTGTTGAAAGTGTCCGAATACCTGCACTCCTATCCTCATGCCGAACGAGATGACAAGCCGGTGATCTTCCGAGCGACGGAACAGTGGTTTGTTGGCATCGATCATGCGGAGTTGCGTACCCGAATGCTAGCAGAGATCCAAGACGTCCAGTGGTTCCCTGCACAAGGACAGAACCGGATCGAATCCATGGTTTCAGCACGCCCCGATTGGTGTATTTCTCGCCAATGGCCATGGGGTGTAGGAATCCCCATATTCTACGGAGCAAAGACTAGAACTCCTGTGCTCGACCCAGTCGCGATTGAATCGGTTGCGCGGCTCGTTGAGATGGAAGGCTCTGACGCTTGGTTCGAAAAGGATGCCGCAGACATTTTGCCCGACGGATATGTCCACCCTCAAACCGGCGAGACCGAGTTTGTGAAAGAAACGGACGTGCTTGATGTCTGGTTCGACAGCGGTTCCACGTCGCTTTGTGTTATCGACAGCGAATTTGAACCGAGGTGGCGTGAGTCGTGGCCGGCAGATCTGTATTTGGAAGGATCTGACCAACACCGAGGATGGTTCATGTCCTCACTCGTAATTGGCACAGCCACAAACGATCAAGCGCCCTACAAGCAAGTGCTCACCCACGGGTTCGTGCTTGATGAGAAGGGATTGAAGATGTCTAAGCGAGCCGGAAACATCGTTGATCCTGAGCAGGCCTGCGAAAAATATGGCGCGGACGTCATTCGGTATTGGGTCGCCAGCGTTGATTATTCGAATGATGTTCCTTGCTCGGAGAACCTTCTTAAGCAGTTCGGTGAGAATTACCGAACGGTAAGAAACACGCTGCGTTTCCTGCTCGGCAATCTGAGCGGATTCGATAAGTCAGCATCCTATCCGCTGTTGGAACTCGATGAGTGGATCGTCGAACAGGTTGATCTCTTGTCAGTCGATTGTTTGGAAGCATACGTTCGTTACGACTTTGGATCGGTCATCTCGTCGATTCACAATTTTTGTGCCAAGGAACTTTCTAAGCTTTACATGGATTCGATCAAGGATCGAATGTATTGCGAAGCAACAACGTCTCCTTTACGATGGTCTGGTCAATTCGCATGCAACTACGTACTGAATCGGCTGGTCAAGCTTCTGGCTCCCATTTTGTCGCACACGGCTGAGGAGACTTGGGCACGAATGGAGATGTTGGGAACCATCCACACCGAGAACTTCGAATCTGTAAGTCCAGAGCGGCTGACAGACATCGAAGGCAGTGACCTACAAAGCAAATATGCGGCCGTTTGGGCAGCACGTGAGGATGTCTTTGCAGCATTCGAGCAGTGGAAGGGAACAGACGACGTAAAGGACAGCCAAGACGCAATTGTTACGATTTCAGAGTCGGGTGGAACGCTTGAGATTCTGCGAACGTTTGAACCGGAAGAATTGGCGATCCTCTTCAAAATGAGTGAAGTTCGGCTTGTCGAAGGCGAATTGTCGGCGACCTTCGAAAAGAGCCCTTACCTCAAATGTGAGCGCTCCCGATTGCGGCGGCCGGATGTGGAAATGGTGGAAGGAATGCCTTTGACGAAGCGAGACAGAGCGGTGGTCGGTCTGTGAAACGGCCTTATCTGTTTGTCGGTATCACCATCCTCATGCTGATTGCCGATCAAGCGGTTAAGGATTGGGTCCGTGGGGCAATCCCTGCCCACGGCTCCATCCACAGCCTTCCATTACCGGGCATTTTCGAGATCACCCTTCAATACAACGAAGGAATCGCATTTGGCTTCTTCGCGGGCAAGGGCTTGTTGCTTTCTCCGGTCGCGATTGCAATTGCATGCGGAGCCGCATATTACAGTTTCAAGAATCCCAAGGAGACATGGTGGACACACATTGCCATGGGTCTCCTAGCAAGCGGGGCTCTTGGAAACTTGTATGATCGAATCGTAAACGGCCGAGTTACGGATATGTTCTGGTTTCGGGCCATACAGTTCCCTGTATTCAACGTGGCCGATAGCTGTATCACGGTTGCGACGATCATGCTCATTATCAGCTGGTTCGGTGAAGCTGCCAAGCATGGTAAATCCTCCACGTTGCGAAGTACTGAAACCTCAAGCCCTGACCCTGAGTAAGCGTTCATAGAATGAACAACCGCACAAACATCCCCACCGGCGCCGCTGGACTTATTTTGGTTGCCGTTGCCTTAGCCCCTGCCGTTCTCAAGAAGTGTAAGCCAGCCGCCAAAGTCGTTGGAGCATCCCTTATCAAAGCGGGTCAAGCTTTCGAGAAGCTTTCCAAAGCGAATTAAGGCTTTAGCAACTAGCCTCGGCTCAAATGGAGCTTGATCGGTAGCATGGTTGCCTCATGCGGGGCTGGTCCGCTATCTTCGTGTTGGAGGCGGAACGATCTTGCATTGCTTTGATAGCCAATCCAGGTAGAAGCTGAAAACGAGAAGCGTCACCGATTCAATGAGCATAAAGACGGGAACACCGAAGTATTGCTTTACAACAAACCAATTCACGAGTAGGCACGACCCTAAAGGTAACCATGAAATCAAGGCGTGCCTCCTTTAGAGTTTTTTGTCCATGAAATTGTTATAGCTTAAGTCGCTCTGAGCGACAAGCAACTACTTCTTCCATGGTTCGCACATAACTCGAGAAGCCTTCGGTGCTTTCTCGAGCGGCAGAAGCTTTCGCTGACTTCCTCGGCAACAACTCTACGATTCTGAGGACTCGTATTTGTCTTTGAGGGCAGCGACTACATTTGGGTCGGCTAGCGTCGTGGTGTCACCCAGAGCACGACCTTCGGCGACGTCTCGGAGGAGACGTCTCATGATCTTTCCGCTTCGGGTTTTAGGCAACTCGGCGGAGATGAAAATGTCATCAGGTCGAGCCAAGGCACCGATCTTGTGGGCGACGTGCTTCTTCAACTCGTCCACCAAATCGGGTCGATTCTCGTGTCCGGCACGAAGGATAACGAAGGCGGCAATCGCTTGTCCCTTTAATTCATGGGTCTTGCCGATTACGGCAGCTTCGGCAACTGAAGGATGGTCGACGAGTGCGCTTTCAACCTCCATCGTGCTGATGTTGTGTCCAGCGACCAGCATGATGTCATCGACACGACCGAGTAGCCATAGGTAGCCATCCTCATCGAGTTTGACCCCGTCTCCGGCAAAATAAGCGTGGTCAAACCGTGACCAGTATGTCTTTTGGAATCGAGCAGGGTCATTGAATATGCCGCGAGTCATGCTGGGCCAAGGCTTTGTGAGGACCAAGAAGCCTCCAGAAGCCGAATTGGACTTTCCGGGGCCTGTCACTTCCGTGCTATCTCCGGACTCCTTAAAAACGCTTACGCTAACTCCCGGAAAAGGCTGAGTTGCCGAACCAGGTTTGGTTGCCGTAATCCCGGGTAAGGGGCTGATCATGATTGCGCCCGTTTCCGTTTGCCACCACGTGTCCACGATGGGGCACTTCGCTTTGCCGATGGTTTCGTGATACCAAATCCAGGCCTCGGGATTGATCGGCTCACCCACGCTTCCAAGTAGACGCAAGGAACTGAGGTCACATCGATTAGGGAATTCGTCACCCCACTTCATAAAGGCGCGAATGGCCGTCGGTGCCGTGTAAAGAATTGTCGCCCGATGTTTCTCAATAATCCGCCAAAAGCGATCCTTGTCCGGAGTGTCTGGCGCGCCTTCATACATCAAAACCGTGGCTCCATTGGCCATCGGGCCATATACAACGTAGCTATGCCCGGTTACCCATCCGCAGTCTGCGGTGCAGAAATGGATATCCTCCTCTTTGAGGTCAAAGACCAGTTTGCTTGTGGCGAACGTACCTGTTAGGTACCCGCCAGTGGTGTGGACAATGCCTTTGGGTTTGCCCGTTGATCCGCTTGTGTAAAGGACAAAGAGCAGGTCTTCGCTATCCATGGGCTCACATGGACAATCCGTAGACTGTCTAGAAACGATGTCGTGCCACCAAACATCTCTACCTTCGACCCAGTTGCCGCCGTTATAAGCAGGAGTCTTGACTCCGTTGGTTTCGTCACCTTCTGGACCTGACCGCTTGAGGACAAGGATTTTCTGCACAGATGGACACCCAAGATCCATCGCTTCGTCCACAGTGGCCTTCAGAGGAACGATGTTTCCTCGACGCCATCCGCCGTCGGCGGTAACGATGACCTTGCATTGAGCATCATTGGTTCGCTCCTCGAGTGACTCAGCGCTAAATCCGCCAAAGATCACGCTATGGGCGGCACCGATTCGGGCGCATGCAAGCATGATAAATGCCAACTCGGGCACCATGGGCATGTAAACACTCACTCGGTCGCCTTTTCCAACACCCAGTTCCTTAAGGGCATTGGCGAGACGCGAGACTTCGTCAAGCATCTCACCATAGGTAATTGTTCTGGTGTCACCAGGCTCACCTTCCCAAATGATTGCCGGTTTGTTCCTTCTCTCACCTAAAGCATGGCGGTCGACGCAGTTATAGGTAGCGTTGATCTTGCCTCCGACAAACCATTTCGCGTGGGGAGGAGAGAAGTCACACACGGTATGCCAAGGCTCAAACCAATCCAGTTTCTCTGCCCAAGAGACCCAGAATGCTTCCGGATCTGCGGCTGCTGTTGCATAGATTGCCGGATCGTTGGCATTAGCTTGGGCCACAAATTCCGGGGAAGGTGGGAAAGTGCGATTTTCTTGAAGGAGGGTTTGAATCGTCTCGGTCATCGGTCTAGTACCTGGGATGTGCTAACGATTTTAGCGCAACCCCAACGTGGTTCCGCCAATCTACGTCCTGTTATTAGGCGACCATGCTAAAGTTGGCTCCAAGTATATGACTCTCAACGTTCCATTTCACCAGTTCGCCAAGACTCTCCACCGTGTTCTTGGGGTTAAGGACGCCTACATCACGCCCGAGCCAGGTGGAACATTTGTTTCGGCAGCTAATGTTGAAAAGGACCTTCTGTTAGTGTCTAGATCCGAATTGACTCTGTCGGCAGCAAGGGCAAAACTCGAGAATTCGCAATGCGTAGTCTATGAAGGTAGCTGGCTGAGTGCGGAAGGAAACACCATTAAGTCGCTAGACCAGGCAACTTCTTATATTGCCGCCGTTGCCTATAAGAGTGGTGAAGCAACGCCAGGCGTTTGGGTGGATGCTTTCGCGAGTCTTCCGACTCAGATCCAGGTACTCAGAGCGTTATACGAGGAGTTCCGCGCTACTGGCGAAGTTTCAGCGGTGTCGTTTGAGGAATTTGTTCGACTTTCCGATCCGAACGTTGTGATCCTATCGCCAAACGATGTTCTAAGTTTCTTGGAGAAGAAAGAAAATTGTATACAACTTCCAGCCGACTAGCCACTACTCCTTAAGAACAAGGTGCGGACTTTCCTCTACGGATTACTTTTGGTATTCGATGATAATTTGAGTGTTTGGAATTCAGCGGTCGATGGGTCCTTCGCAAATGTTCAACTAAGGAGCAATTTCGGCTACTATGATCCTGTCAACAAGGAGCTTTGCTCCTCTTTTCACGGATAATTAAATCGGCCATGTTAGAAACACCAGCTACGGGCGAAGCTCCTAAGCGCGAAGAACAGGTTTTAGTTTTAGCGGCAGGTGGCTTAACCGATAAAGAGATTGCAATTCGATTGGGAATCAGCCCCGATACCGTTGGAACTTACTGGCGGCGCATTCTCGCAAAGTACCAAGCCGCTAGCCGCACAGAAGTTGTTGCCAAATATGCAGAAGATCGATCAAAAGCTGCTGTCGACAACCTCCAATACGTTAATGAGTGCCTGAAATTAGTAGCCGATCACCTCATCGAGAATGTAGGAAGAGGTGTAGCCGCTCTTCCGGCTACCAATCATCAAAGTGCACCTCCAGTTGCCCGGATCTCAGTGGGCGATAGCATCTTAGCGATTGTGTCTGACTGGATCCTTTTGCTTGATCATTCGGGCAAGGTTGTCTTCTCGAACAAATCCGTCGCGGCTGGTTGCAAACTGTCAGACCTCGTCTCAAACGAGGATCTTGATGAAGTTTTGAACCTTGCTTCCAAAACAGAAACTGACACAGAGCTTGATGTCATTGATACGGTAAAAGGGAAGCTGGAAACCTGCTATTCCTTCAGATTCTGGCCAGGTATGCAGGGGCTCTCTGGCCATATCGTTGGAATCGGACGGGCTTACTGATTATCGAGTTCCAAATAGGAACGTAAGTATCAACGGCATTCGATGGGCCCAAGCGTCCTCGTTGTGGGCTGCGCCCTTGTCGACAAAATAAGCCAGGTTCTTTCCTAGTTTCCAACCCTTCTCACCAAGTAAGTGGACAAGATCCTCCGTGTCCTTGGTGGTTTGGTTGTTCGACTTCTCATTGGTACCGGCTTCGCGACTTCCAATGTCGACCCAAATACGCTGCTTGGGTTTTTGGGTTATGGCCGAAACTTCCTTAAGAATCACTCGACTGTCCCACCATACGGAAGGCGACACAACGGCAAGCTTTCCAAACACATCGGGGTGCTTGAGCCCAATGTGCATGGTAACAATGCCACCAAACGACGAGCCACATAACCCGGTGTTTTCCGGACCTTTCTTCGTGCGATAATGCTCGTTGATGAGGGGCATTACTTCCTCAATTAGGACCCTCGCATAGAGGTCGGCTTTGCCGCCCGACTTATTGGAACCGAACTTGGCTTCGGTAGGCAGGTACTCGTTTGCCCGTTCCATGCCACCGTTATCGATTGCCACGATGATAATTGGCTCGATAAGCCGAGATTCGATCAGTGCTTGAGCGGATTCGTCTGCTCGCCATTCCTTGTTAGGTAGGTAGGAAGTCATACCGTCGAAAACATTTTGCCCGTCGTTCATGTAAAGAACGGGATAGTGACGGTTTCCTGACTCATATCCGGGAGGTAAATAAACGGCGATGTTTCGATCGTTCCCAAGAATCTTGGAGTGAAAGGTTGGAAGCTTCTGTATGTTGCCAGTGAGAGAAGCAACCCGTTGCTGCGGGAATGCCAATGCTATTGTCAAACACGCCGAGCATGAAAAGATTAACCGGGTCAGCTTCATATCGCGATTATGTCCTCTACCCATGGGCATACAGAGGGCTTGTTTAACTTTTGGTTGATCCCTTTGGTAAGTGGCTTCGATTTCATGCACAATTCATTTAATGAAGGTCCTCTTTATCGGTGGAACGGGAATCATTAGTTCTGCTTGTTCACCACTCGCCGTTTCAAAGGGGATGGATCTCTATCTCCTCAACAGGGGCCGAAGCGAAAGAGGCGTTCCAGAAGGCGTAAAGGTTCTCAACGGCGACATTCGAGACCGGGCATCTGCAGAAGCCGCTTTGGCGGGTCATGTCTGGGATGTCGTCGTGGATTGGATTGCCTTCACTCCAGAACACATTCAGATGGACTTGGATCTTTTTGAAGGCAAAACCAAACAATTCGTTTTCATTTCCTCTGCCTCTGCTTACCAGACTCCTGCTTCGACGCTGCCGATTACTGAGTCAACGGTTTTGGACAATCCCTTTTGGCAATACTCCAGAAACAAGATCGCTTGCGAGGAAATGTTGATCGATGCCTATCGCAAGCGAAAGTTTCCCGCTACCATCGTCCGTCCATCTCACACGTATGACAAGACCCTCTTGCCTTTTGACGGTGGCTACGACGTACTTCATCGAATGAGAACAGGGCAGCCAGTGGTGGTTCTGGGCGATGGAACTTCCATCTGGACGCTTACTCATCACGCCGACTTTGCAAAAGGCTTCGTAGGCCTTTTAGGTAATTCTCATGCAATCGGTGAGTCCTATCACATCACTTCCGATGAATGGTTGACTTGGAATCAGATTTTCGATTTGGTTGCTGATGCTGCCGGTGTTGAAGCCAAGAAAGTGCATGTCTCGTCGGATGTTATTGCCCGAATCATCCCTTCGTGGGGGCCCGGATTGCTTGGCGACAAATCAAACAGTTCAATGTTTGACAATTCAAAAGTCAAAAAAGCCGTGCCCGACTTCATATGCACGATCCCCTTTTCTAGAGGTGCAAGAGAGATTGTTGCCTGGTATATGGAAGATGATTCCCGCCAACGAGTTAACCAAGAAACCCAGAGGCAGATGGACGAACTAGTCCGCTACGGCTAGGCGGTTTCAGCATTTGGAAACTTGAAATCTTGCAAATCCTGGTCGAATTCTACTTCTGGCCAATAGGCGTGAATTGTCGAAAATGACCCTCAATGCTAGTCGTTATTTTTATGAACACAGTTTGATTAATGGTCAAAAAGAACCTAATAAACTCTATAAATTCATCAAATTAGGTTCGAATTCATCATAAGACGAAAGGGTTTACACCTACTCTCTTACGCATCATAGTTATCAATGATTGCGCTGATAGTTCTTTTGTCAATGAGCCAGGGTAGTGCGCCCGACTCTCGTCCAGTGGATGCCTTCCCCGGAGAAAAGCATTTGCGGAATATTCGTCAATTGACGTTTGGCGGTCAGAATGCTGAAGCCTATTGGAGCATCGATGGAAAGAAGCTGATCTACCAAACGATGCAGCCAGAGTTTCCAGATGAGCAAGTTTTCATCATGAACGCTGATGGATCAAACAAGCGACTCGTTAGTACGGGAAAGGGTCGATGTACATGCAGTTATTTTGCTCCAGACGGCAAACACATTTACTTTAGCTCGACTCACGAGCGAAATCCAGGCCCCCAGGCGGCGATCGATCACAGCAAGGGATATGTTTGGATGGTCAATCCAGACTTTGCCCTTTACCGAGCAGATCTCGACGGCTCTCATATCACTCCGATCATCAAGCGGGACGGATATGTTGCAGAGACCACCATCGCTCCTAACGGGAAGTACATGGTCTTTACGGGTAGCTTTGATGGCGACCTAGAGATCTATCGAGCCAACCTGGATGGCAGTCATATTAAGCGGTTGACCGACGAAATTGGATATGACGGGGGACCCTTTGTGAGTTGGGACTCCAAGAAAGTCGCCTACAGACGGCAAGCTGTTAATAACGACGTTGAAAAGAAGGACTACCTGGATCTTCTTCACGCTAACCTCGTGCGACCTGGAAAGCTTGAAATCTGGGTTATGGATCCTGATGGCCGTCACAAGACCCAGATCACGCACCTTGGAGGGGCATCATTCGCTCCATTCATTCACCCCGACGGCAAGCGGGTGGTGTTCAGCACCAACTTCTTTGACCCTCAAGGGCGAGAATTTGACATCTACATGATCAACCTAGATGGAACAGGGCTCGAGAAAATCACAACGGCACCGGCTTTCGATGGATTTCCGATGTTCACAAAAGATGGTAAGAAACTGGTGTTTGCTTCGAACCGATACGGAAGCAAACCACACGAAACAAACCTCTTCGTCGCTGATTGGGTGGAGTAGGAAATCAAGATTACGACTTGGTAGGGTGTCTCCATGAGAACCCTACCAAGTTGCTCCTCTAAGGGGGAGGATTAGTGCCTCGGTTCGTTCCTAGGTCACCCGGTTTCACGTTTGCGTAACTTTGAACCAGGCTAGCATACGCTTCATCAAACTGCTTTTTGAAATCGTCCGGTAATTCTCCCAGCGTAAGGGTTCGGAAGGTTCCTGGACTCTTCTCCTCAAGATTAAAGGTTAACGAGAGTACGGGAGTGAACTGGAATGTAAATAACATTTGCGTTCTCTTTCCGTACTGGACCTTTGACAAATCTACTCTCTGATTGTTTTCTGCCATCCAGGGGAATAGTTCGTGATGATCTTGAGAGTATTTTTGCCATGCCAAGGTGCTTGCATCCATTGTTCGGTTCGGCATTACCATGTTCGCCCCAATATGCTCGGTGGCCATAACAACATACGACGTGTTAGCGACCAACTTTATGAATCCTTTCTCAGGAATCCCAGTCGGCAGGGATTCAGTGGATTCATGCATCAAGCCGTTATAAAACAGGTCCCAATCAATTTGACTACCACCCGATTGTTGGCTCTGTTGAGGGGTGAACTGGAGTGTCGAGTTAGCTCCATACACCATGCGATTCACATATTCCAATTGCTTTTCACCAAGCGCCCCGAATGTCAGACCTCCGCGTTGCATTTGGTTCCTTTGTTCCGTGGTAAGCGTTCCATATAGGCGGAGCATGTTGGGATCGAAATAGCCTGGCGACATTGCATTCCAGATACCGGCGAGGAGTGAAGGCAGGAAGTTGGACTGAGTGTCTGGAAGGCTTAAGGCAAACGCAGCATGCTCGTCTATGGATAAAGGTTCTCCACTAGCAATCCTTCGAACATAACGACCTAGTTCCTTTCGATCAGCTCGATTCTCTCGTGTTTCGCTGGGCCGGCTTGGCGAAACCACCATCCAACCGTCACTCTTTTCGACAGTAGTATTGAAATAGGCTAGGCGTTGTAGGTACTTCTCGACTGTGATTTCTTTCGCCGTGCCCATGATGGCGCTATAGAAAGCGTTGTCAGGAATACAGGCAACCATATTAAGCCCTTTGATTTCAGCCGCCTGAATAAGAGAAGGTGACAAAAGAAATCGAAGTGGGTCGAAGGCTTCAGGATGGGTCAACTTTTCCATCACTTCGCGTGACTTGACCCTAGTTGGCTTGACATTCCCTCGTGGAATGGAATCCAGCAAGGCGATACCAAGTGGTTCGGTCACAATCGGCTTTTCACCTGCTGGTACCGCTGTGTCCTTCATGGCATCCAGATAGCTTTGAGTCTCACTGGCTAGGCTTGTTTGAGCATGGCAAACCTTTTTGCCTTTGGCATCGTAACAGGACAATTCAAAGTTCAGCGCGGATGCTCGGCTCCACTTATAAGCAGTCAGGAGCACGATCGTGATTTTTGAAGAATTATTGGTCTCCTGAAAGTCCCCAAAATCTCCCACCCAATAGGTCGTGCCTCGAATGTTTGGCGCGGCGACGTGAAATTTTTGTAGCGTTGATACCCATTCAGCCTGATTCGCAAGAAATTGGTCGACAATATCCGCGATTCCGCTTGGAAGCGGTCTCTGCATAGCAGTGGGATTTGAGGACCAAACTGCGCGGTAGCGATCAGGTAATGCAGCCAGTTCTTTCGCATCCAACATGGTCATGATCTTGGTGAGGGCCCTACCAATGGGTGCCTGTTGGCTTAGCTGACTCGCTTGAGTAAAAAAGGCTTGAGAAGTAGCGGTCGGGTTAAAGCTCTTGATCAATGCCTGCAACCGCGTTGCCAACAGGTCGCCTTCCTGGCCGTTCCAAGGCTTCAATTTGGCAAGGTCCAGAGCTCGCTTTTGAATGGCCAGCTTCATCTTGGCGACGTCCTGTTTGAATTCAGTATCTCGTTCGGCGCGCTGTTGATCGGCAGTTCTCACCAGGCGGAAGCCTTCACCTTCTTGCTTCCATGAGGCATTTGTGGCCAGGGCAATTTTGTGCATAGCCTCTTGAAGTGGCACGTCTTTGAGACGCAAAGTAATAATTTCCCCTGCAGTCTGGGGAGAGGTCGTTAGGGAAACGTGTGCCGCGTTTCCGAGCTCAATGAGTGCCTGAGTAGCTGTCGTCGCTTGAATCGTAAGGGATATTCGCGCATCGAGAGTACGTACGGATGGTAATGAAGCAACACTCAACCCACCTAATACTGTTAGTCCAACAGCCGCAAATATCCTTACCATAATTTTTATACGATACAGTATCCGGCTTAATAGCACGTTGGACATAAAGAATCCCTTCCACTCGATCTGGACCTGTGGCTCAGATTTTGGCCGCCTAGGTCAGCCGCGTAAGTCAATACACAGAGTGAGCAACGGATTTGGGAGAGGTATATTGAACTTATAACCACTCCTTGGCCCTTAGGGAAACCCTTTGATCTGACCGGGAGACCGGGCATTACAGGAGGCGGATCGATTGAATAGTTTTAACGCCAAGAAGAGCTTTTACAGCGGCGGAACCGAATACCAAATATATAGCTTACAAACACTCAGCGAGAAGGGACATAACCTAGACAGGTTGCCCTACTCACTGCGAATTCTGCTCGAAAACCTTCTTCGAACCGAGAACAATAGAAGCGTTTTTGCCGCTGATATCGAAGCACTCGCTAAATGGGATGCTAAAGCTGAACCGACCAAGGAAATCTCATTCACTCCCGCTCGCGTTATTCTTCAAGACTTCACTGGCGTTCCGTGTGTTGTTGATTTAGCAGCAATGCGTGAAGCAATGACTGCCCTTGGAGGCGATCCGAAGAAGATCAACCCGTTGCAGCCCGTTGAATTGGTCATTGATCATTCTGTTCAAACCGATGCCTTTGGAAGTGATAACGCTCTCCTCATCAATCGAGACCTTGAATTTGAGCGGAACCAAGAACGATATGAGTTCTTAAAGTGGGGCCAAGAGGCACTCGACAACTTTCGTGTCGTCCCGCCGAATACGGGCATTGTCCATCAAGTTAACTTGGAACACCTTGCACGCGTCGCTTTTGTCCGCGATGACGGAGGCACCAAGACGCTCTATCCAGACACCCTGGTGGGTACCGACTCGCACACCACGATGATTAATGGAATTGGGGTGTTAGGTTGGGGCGTAGGCGGCATTGAAGCAGAGGCAGCGATGCTTGGTCAACCCGTAAGCATGCTGATCCCACAGGTTATCGGATTCCGACTATTGAATCGCCTTCAGGAAGGCGCAACCGCGACTGATCTTGTATTAACTGTCACCGAAATGCTTCGCAAGAAGGGCGTAGTTGGAAAGTTTGTCGAGTTTTTTGGACCGGGGCTTCAGAATTTACCACTCGCGGACCGAGCCACAATCGGCAATATGTCACCTGAATTTGGAGCGACATGTGCGATCTTCCCAGTGGATGACGAAGCTCTAAGGTATCTGCGACTCACCGGTCGTCCGGAAGCACAAGTTCAGTTGGTTGAAGACTATTTCAAGGCTCAAGGCCTGTTCCACACGGTAGAGACTGCCGAGTGCGACTATACGGATGTGCTAGAGCTCGACCTAGCAACCGTTGTTCCGTCTTTGGCCGGACCAAAGCGACCGCAAGATCGCCTTCTACTTAATCAAGCCAAAGATAATTTTCAGAAGACTTTTGCATCACAACTCACCGCCGGAACTGTTCCTCCCAACGAGCAGATGCCGGTTGTTCATGGATCTGTGGTTATCGCTTCCATTACGAGTTGCACTAATACTTCTAATCCTTCCGTAATGACAGCCGCCGGACTACTCGCCAAGAAGGCAGTAGCGCGAGGCCTTACGACAAAGCCATGGGTGAAGACTTCGTTGGCGCCTGGCTCCCGTGTCGCAAGCGATATTTTGGAGAAAGCGGGCCTAATGGATGCCCTCAAGGAGCTCCATTTCAACGTCGTGGGCTATGGATGTATGACATGTATCGGCAATTCTGGTCCTTTACCTGATGAAGTTTCGAAGCAAATAAACGAGAATAATCTGGTCGCCTGCAGCGTGCTAAGTGGCAACAGGAACTTTGAAGGACGGATCAATCAGGACATCAAGGCGAACTATCTGATGTCGCCTCCCCTGGTCGTAGCCTATGCTCTTGCCGGCACAATCAACATTGACCTTAATACAGAGCCGTTAGGAAATGACCCCGAAGGAAACCCGGTCTATCTCAAAGATGTCTGGCCAAGTCAGTCGGAAATAGCAGAGACAAATGCTCTTGCCGTTAGAAAAGAGCTTTACATTGACAATTACGAGGACGTCTTTAAGGGCGATGAAAGATGGGCAGACATCTCCATTTCGGGCGGTGACAACTTTGCATGGAACGATGCATCGACGTATGTCAAAAACCCTCCCTACTTTGTCGGCATGACAACTGATGCGCCGACTGCCGTTCCTGATTTGGTGGGAATGAGAACTCTTGCTGTTCTAGGTGACAGTATTACGACGGACCATATCTCTCCCGCAGGAAGCATTAAGCTCAATTCGCCAGCTGGTTCCTACCTTACGGGACACGGAGTTCCTCCCGCAATGTTCAATTCCTACGGCTCACGCCGAGGAAATCACGAAGTCATGGTTCGAGGAACATTTGCGAATATTCGCTTGCGGAACCAACTTGCTCCGGGTACTGAAGGTGGCTTCACCACCTTCTTGCCGACCGGCGAAGTGACAACAATCTACGATGCTTCCATGCAATATCAGGCAGCAGGAACGCCGCTTTTGGTCATCGCAGGGAAGGAATATGGATCCGGCTCAAGTCGAGACTGGGCGGCTAAAGGAACCTACATGTTAGGTGTTAAGGCTGTCCTAGCACAGAGCTTTGAACGCATTCACCGGTCGAATTTGATTGGGATGGGGGTTGTGCCCCTTGAATTCACAGGCGGTCAAACTGCCGAAAGCTTAGGACTAACCGGCCATGAAGTGTTTGAACTTCACGGATTTTCCGATGCCTTGGCGTCTGGATTTGCTACAGGAAAGTCCTTGGCCCTGTCGGCGACTGCGGCAGATGGCAAAGTCACAGACTTTGCTGTCAAAGTCCGCATTGATACACCTCAGGAGAGTCTCTACTATCTAAATGGTGGAATTCTCCAGTACGTCCTTCGATCCTTGATCTAGGTAACTCGTGCTTCTTGGCCCCAGGCGATTTTGAATCCCCTGGGGCTTTTTGTTTTCTCGGTCACTTGATTCACCTCGAACTTGACAGCTCTCCGGCAAATGTCCAGGAGCTTTTTTCATTGGTGCACGAGCGATTAAAATGTACCGTTATGAACCACCCGCATGTGCGACTCGCGCGACCGGTTTCGGATCTTCATCGGACGGTAGCGATGTATGCCAAGGGACTTGGACTTGCAGTGTTGGCTCAATTTGAAGATCACGAAGGTTTTGACGGTGTGATGATTGGACAGGACGGCAGTTCATATCACTTCGAGTTCACCGTTTGTCGGAGTCACCCCCTTGTTCCGTCTCCGACTGAGGAAGATTTGGTGGCGTTCTACTTGCCTATCAGAGAAGAGTGGCTACAGGTTTGCCTGAATATGCAGTCGGCGGGGTTTGTGATTGTCCCGAGCTTTAATCCCTATTGGGATGTTAGTGGCAAGACATTTGTGGATCACGACGGATACCGAATCGTGATTCAGAACTCTGCTTGGAAAGACCACCGCTAGTAAATCATCCGGATTCCAGGGTTGACCGGTTGGGCCGTTCATCTAACGTTCATTTGCAGATCATTCCAACGTCATCCGTGAAAAGGACACTGATTACGACAGAAGATGCCTGACATCCAAAGGCGGATCGAAGGAATGGCCAGCAGAAATGCAGGCTCAACCCGATCGGTTCGACCCTCCTCTAAGGCAGAAGGAGTCTGATAGTGACCAAATCCATAAAAATAGCCCTCTTCGCGCTTGCCGCACCTGCGATCCTAATCGGCGTTGGTAGAGCCTCGGATCATGCAGATACGCCAGATATCGCGGCGAACCCTGGCACCGACATCACCGACGTTTATATCTTCCCCAGCCCGACTAACAGTCAAAACGTGGTCTTCGCCATGAACGTCCATCCCTTGATTAACCCAGGTAGCGGACCTTCCACTTCGTTCGATCCTAACGTCCTGTACCAATTCAAGATCGACACCAACGGTGACGGCATTGAGGACAAGGTCATTCAGGCCAAGTTCAGCGGTACGGGTGCTGCTCAAACCGTCGCGATTTCGGGACCCGTAACTCCGTCTAGTATGGGAACGACGAACCAACAGGTTTCTCCCTACTCCAAAACTGGGCAAATCAACACGACGTTCTCACCGACTGCAGGGATGAAGGTTTTCTGCGGAGCTCGAGAAGATCCATTCTTCTTTGACCTCGACCAGTTCTTCGCTATCTTCCCCGATCGCGCAACTCCACTTACCGGCACACCTGTCGCCGACCCAAATGCACCGCAAAAGGGTGGTTTCCGTGATGCGGCTACGGCTCAAGACTATCTCTCCGTTCATCAACTTAATGTGCTCTCGATCGTTATCGAGATGCCCAAGGACATGATCAAATGAAATACAGAATCTTCCAATTCAGCATTCTGGCTCCCATCGCGGGTGCCGTTGTCCTTGCAGGCTGCGGTGGTGATTCATCCACTGCTACTTCCATAAAGCCCCTTGGCGTGATCGGCGTGTGGTCTACAACTAGCACGCAGGCCGGCGGTTCTTACGTGCAAGTTGATCGGCTTTCTCGACCCGTTATAAACGAAGTCTTTGCGACAGTCGCAAACAATCGGCACAAGATCAACGACGAGGATTCTCCGTCCAACGACCATAACGAATTGGCGAATGACATCGATTCGTTCATGACTTTCCCGGCTGGACGATCACGAGCCATCATCGACGTCGTAAAGAAAGTTATTGTGCCTGACGTTATGAAGGTCGACCTTTCCAAATCGGGAGACGCTTCCTATCTCGGCGTAGAGACTGCTGGGAAGTTTGGCGGCCGAAAGTTGACCGACGACGTGGTTGATATCTCGCTCGGGATCGTGTTCGGCAACACCATTCCTGCCCTTGGGCTTGCCCCGGACGACGGAAAGGAGCTTCCGTCATTCACGACCGATAATGTCAATGCGAGTGGAAAGCACTTCCTTTCGACTTTCCCATATTTGGGAGATCCTCGCTAGTTCAACTGCCCATCGCCCCGCTCAACGTCGAGCGGGGCATTTCCAATTTTTGACAACCATGAAGACCTTCCCACTGATACTTATCGGCTGTACCCTCGCAATAGGGACCTGGATTAGTTATGCAAACCTGTATCGAGGCGTCGCATTCCACTCAGCGGGACGGCAAGGCTACATCCACGCACCGTTTGACTCATCTCGCATTGATTCCCAAATCGCGGTGAGCGAGAAGGCCGTGAAGCTGGACCCAGGCGCAGCGATGGGTTGGTCAATGTTGAGTTCTGATTATATGGCTCGCAGTCGTGAGTCAGATGATCTTGGAACTGCGGTAAAGGCGGAAGCCGCGGCACGGCAAAGTCTAAAGATCCGTAATCTTGGCAACATCGGCGCACGGAACAAACTAGCGCAAAGCCTCCTTCAGCAGCACAAATTCAAAGATGCACTCAATGAATGCGATTTGGCGATGAAGTCTGGAATCTTTGACGACGGGACGATCCGTGTCAAAGCAGAGTGCCTTATTGAGATTGGTCGCTATTCACAGGCTCAAGAAGTAATCGAAAAATCGTCTCGTGCTTTCAAGGGCGCGTCTGGCAAATTTGTTCGAGCCCGTTTGCTGGACATTCAGGGGAAACCCAACTTGGCCCTGGCGCTGATGTCGAACGCAGTTAAGGAAGTTGAAGATGCACCTGCTATGCCGAGCGATGCCATTGCTTGGTTTCACACGCATCTTGGTATCCAGCTCGCGAAGATGGGGCGTCACGATGATGCTAGAACAGAAAATCTTAAAGCGCTCGAACTCTATCCACGCGATTACAAGGCAAAGGCGGGACTTGCGAAACTAGCATTCCAAGACGGTCGCTGGGCCGAAGCCATCGAATTGGGAAACAGTTCAGATAAAATCGCCCAAATGGCTGACGTCCGGGCAATGGTCGGAGACGCTTATGCAATGCTCGGCGACTCCACCCAAGCGGAGGAACAGTACAACCGAGTGGCAACCCTTGTCGGTCGACCTTCTGGGATGAACGACGGACTTCACGAAGTTGCACCAGCTGCCGGAACCCATGGTCACCGGTTGGATCGCCAATACGCCCTGTTCTGTGCTGATCATAACCGAGACCCAGAAGGTGCCTTCGCCGCGGCCATTCGTGACTTCGAGGGTCGGCAAGATTTATACGCCTATGACACCCTGGCATGGGTTTGTTATTACACCGGAAGGACGGCAGAGGCGAAGCAAGCGATCGAAAAGGCCCTTGCATTTGGCACCCAGGACCCACAGCTTCTCTATCACGCAGGGGCAATCTTCGCCAAATCGAACGACGATGCGAGAGCATTACAGTGTGTAAAGGAAGCAATCGCAATTGACTCCAAATTTGACGGCTTGTCGGCTAAAAAAGCAATTGAGCTCCTTAGATCTCTCGATCAACCAGTAGGAAACAAGAAATGAAGTCCCTGGCACCTACTTTCATTTGTCTGGATCACATCGTTCTGATGCCCTTGGCGAACCGCTTGAAATAAGGAACCGATGCACATTCCTGACGCTTACTTGAGTCCCGCCACCGAGGCCGTGAGCTTCGCCGTCATGGTACCGATATGGGCAGTGGCGGCCCGCAAGACTTCGCACGAGTTAACCTCTCGCCAAGCTCCACTGCTTTCGATTGGAGCAGCGTTCTGTTTTGCGATCCAGATGTTCAATATTCCGGCGTTAGGTGGCACGACAGCTCATGCTTTGGGTTCCGTGTTGCTGGCGATCCTCGTAGGACGTTGGGCGGCTGTCCTGGGTATGACTTTCACCTTGGCCATCCAGGCATTGTTGTTCGGCGACGGGGGAATTCTGTCCCTCGGTGCCAATTCCTTCAACATGGCGTTCGTTGCAAGCTTCGTCGGGTACGGAGTTTATCGTCTTGTTGCTGGCCGATCGGATCTTGGTTCTTCTCGCGGGCTAATCGCGGCTGCATTTGGCTCCTATGCGGGAATGGTAGTGGCGTCGTTGAGCGCGGGAATCCTTCTAGGCATCCAGCCCACTATTGCTCACGACGCGCTTGGACATGCGCTGTATTGCCCGTTCGGACTTGGTATTGCAGTCCCCGCCATGGTAATAACCCACCTACTTGTGGCTGCACCTGCGGAAGCGATCATTACTGTCGCCGCGCTTGGCTACCTATGGCGAGCATTTCCCGAACTTCTTGTTAACCGTACACAACCTAAGGTCGGCGCCACGGCTCCATTGGTTCGACGCTTGGCATGGTTGCTAATATTGACTCCGATTGGCCTCATCGCTTCGGGTACTGCGTTTGGAGAATGGAGTCTTACCGACCTTCAGCACATGGTCGGCTACACCCCGCAGGGAATTGCGAAGGCCCACGAATGGGTGAAACCACTTTTGCCCGACTACGGATTTGGTGGGATGAGCGGAAAACCGTGGGAAATCTTTGGTTATTTGGTTAGCGCTTTTGTCGGCTGCGCGATGGTGGCTCTCTTTACACGTGGTGTTCTACGCCAAGCAAAAGCAGAACCTGTTCAGATCGCAGTTGCGAAGCTACAGAACGTGGGACCTCAGTTGCCCCTTTGGATGCAACAACCTAATTCCCCACTCCCCGCCGCGAAAGCGACAAAGGCTCCATGGCTCGAGAAAACACTTCTTCGAATGCGAGCTGCTCTTGCTAAAACAATTGCCTCTGAGGAAGTGGCGCGATCAAAGGGCCTGCTTCAGTCGATCCACCCAACAGCGAAGGCGATCGGGTTCCTTTCTGCGCTGGTGGCTACTGGACTTGCCACTTCGCCCTTGGTACTTTGTACCATCCTCGGATTCGCCTCAATTGCGGCTTTGGTCTCAGCGGTTCCGCTGAAGAACCTTGCCGCTCGTGTGAGCGGTGCGGTTCTCTTTTTCGGTCTCGTCGTGGCCGCACCACTCTCTCTGGCAGCGGTAACCACTGGCCCGATAGCTTTCCGAATTGCTGGAGTGGCATTTTCAAGTCCGGGGCTCCAACTAGCAGCGACAATCCTTCTCCGTCTTGCAACTGGCATCACGCTGACCCTCCTTTGGAACCTCACGACTCCTTGGCATCTGTTGCTTCGGTCGTTCGGCTCGCTCGGCGTGCCTCGCCCCATGTTAACCACAGCAACTCTGACCTACCGCTATCTCTTTGTAATGTTGGAGGTGCTTGGTGAGATGGTTGAGGCACGGATGGCACGACAAGTTGGGGCATGTGACAAGAGTCAGGCACGGAACTACGCCGGAGCGGGAACAGCTGTTCTGTTTGCAAAAAGCCTCGCCTTGACTGAAGAAACCCACCTCGCGATGTTGGCAAGGGGCTATGAGGGAGTGGTTCGGCAAACCGAGCGCACCCGATGGAAATTGGCAGACATGGTGATTTCAGCGGTTGGAGTCACCCTTCTTATAAGCGTCGTCCTTAGAGGATCTTTTTATGCTTTTTAATCTCGAACAATTGGGCTATCGATATTCTGATGGGACACCTGCGCTGGAGGATATCAGCTTCGCCATAGGCGCCGGCACAGGGGTGGCCATTCTCGGTGCAAACGGGAGTGGAAAATCGACCCTTCTGCGGATTCTTTGCGGACTGCACTACTGCTCAGACGGGCAGATCCATTTCCAAGACAAGAGTTTGTCGGAGGTTGCTCTGAAACTTCCGCAATTCCGCCAACACTTCCGGCAGTCGGTCGGTTTTGTATTTCAGAATGCGGATGCCCAACTGTTCAATCCGACCGTCTTCGACGAAGTGGCTTTCGGACTGAGACAACTCGGACACTCAGAAAGTGATGTCCGTGCTCGGGTGGGTGAGACCTTGGCATTTCTTGAGATCGGGCATCTGGCCGACCGTGCCCCTTTTAGACTGAGTGGTGGAGAGAAGCGCAGAGTTGCGATTGCCTCAGTGCTGGCGATGAATCCTGAAGTTATCCTGTTCGACGAACCCTTTCTTGGCCTCGATCCGCGAGGTCAAACATGGCTTGTCCGAACCATCCAGCAATTGCAGGCTGCGGGGAAGACGACGATCATTGCCACCCACACTCTTGAATTAGTGGCAAGAATCGCCGAGGAAGCGATCATCCTTAGCGAAGCTCATCGATTGCTTGCTATCGGTCCAGTAAGTGAACTCTTCGCTAACGATGCTCTACTTGTGCAAGCCAACTTGATTGAAGAAGCTCGGGAGGTGGCGATCTCATGAGGGCTCTCGGTTGCATTATGCTGGCGATGATCTTTGGCCTTTGCTCTGCTTCCGTAAGAAGGGACATCGAAGGACAATACAAACGCTGGGAGAGTGCGGCGCTGACTAACGACGTAGAATCGATCCTCTTGGTGCTTGCACCTAACTACACGCTTCACACATACACAGGCACCGTCGTCACGAGGGAAGCGTACGAAGCGAGTTTGCGTAAGCGGCGCGCAAGCAAGCAACCACCAACTGTTTATCAAACTCAGATTGCGAGTGTTGTGGTGAAAGGAACGGTCGCGAGCGTTATTTCCGACGAGACGTCAGCGAAGATTTCAATCGACCCGGTCACCTCGAAGAAGCTGAAGATGATCCACATCCATCGGTACCTCGACACATGGACGAAGATCGGTAGATCTTGGCGACTTCAAAAGACAGTAACTCAGATCGAATCGACAAAAGTTGTCCCGATCTGATCGTATCTATGATTTAGCTGCCGAGTTTGTAGCCGAAGCCACGTAATGTTTGTAGGTGTTGAGGGTGATTCGGGTCTACTTCGAGCTTTTTTCGGATCCTATAGATTAAGACATCGAGGCTATTACTGTTGAAATCCAACTCATAGCCCCAGAGCGCCTCAAACAGGCTCTCTCGCGAGATCGCTCGACCTAGGTTCTGGGCTAGGTATTCGACGATTGCAAACTCGCGGTTTGTAAGTTCGGCAACCTCGCCCTTCACTAAAACCTGGCGCCGCTCGAAGTCGATCTCGATTTGCCCGAGCCTGAGGTTCTTTGACGTTGGATTTGCTGGCGTTTGGTATTCGTGATGGCGACGGAGATGGGCCCGAACACGTGCAACGAATTCACTTGGCTCGAACGGTTTGGTGAGATAGTCGTCTGCTCCAACTTCGAGCCCGATCACCTTATCCATCGCATCAGTGCGAGCAGTTAGCATAAGCACGGGCATGTGCCATCGTGACCGAAGTCGGCGGCAAGTCGTTACACCGTCGATTCCGGGCAGTCCGAGGTCCAGGACGACGAGGTCCGCCTCCTCATCGGTCAGCATAGACAGGGCTTCTTCGCCGGATGCGGCACATCGCACAGCGTATCCTTCGCGGGCGAGAAGAATTTCTAGGTTTTGGAGCAAAAAGGGGTCATCGTCGACAATTAAGACCTTTGCACTCATGGTTGCCCCAGGGGAATCTCTAAGATAAACTCGCTTCCGTTGCCCAAGTCACTTCGAACGTTGAGTTTCCAGCCATGTTCTTCCGCGATGCGCTTACAACTAAAAAGTCCTAGACCGAATCCATCTGGTCTTGAGGAATAAAAAGGGTCAAATATCTGATCAAGATGCTCCGACTCAATGCCGCGCCCGTTATCGATCAACGAGTATCGCATCCATCCTGGACCTTGGCTCGAAATGATCTTGAGCATTCCATCGGACCGACTGACTGCCTGCAATGCATTCACAATCAGATTAACAAACAGGTGTTCGACTTGGTTTGGGTCACCTTCCAATTTGGGCAATCCTTCCGCTAGCTCGATTGAGAGTTTGATCTTAGATGCTCGAACTTGAGGCTCTAAGAGTTCGAGAGCTCGACCTAATACCGCGTTCAGGTCAAGAGACTCCTTAGCCATGAACTTAGGCTTTACGTACGACAGCAATCGGTGGGACAAAACCGAGAAGCGCTCAACCTGCCTTCGAACCCGCATCAAAACTTCACTTGGGTCATCGCTCGAAGCGGCAGCAAGAGAAATCGACGCCATGATGTTGCGGATATCGTGGGCGACCGTCGCGGCAAGTGCTCCCACTACACCCAATTTCTCCGCTTGGACTAATCTATCCTGGGCTTCACGCAAGTGCTCGTGGGCATCGACTAAGTGACGCTGAAGTCGGAACGAAGCAAGCGTGAGAGCGACCTGATCTGCAATTGCCGACATATGTGCTTCCAAGTAGTCGGCAGGAAACTCCTCATTTGCACCGATAAATTCGATGCAGAATGACTCTCCATCTAGCTTCCAAGAGCGTTGAAATTGGCCATCACCACAAAAGGCACCGACGTGAAGGTGAACCCGCCTAAATCCAAGGATCCCCTTTAGCAACTGCTCTTGCTTGGCCATGAGTTCTGCCTCATCGGTTACGGTTTCTGCAAGGGCCACGCCTTGGTTCATGGCATGGAGGACAGTCTGGGTAGATGCAAGTTCAGAAGCCTGACGCGCGTTCGCCTGCTTCTGCTCATGTCCTCTTAGTTCGAATAGCCGCTCGCGTTCAAGCTCAACCGATACCCGGTTTGCCATTACTGCCATGAACTCAGCGTCCTCACTATTCAGAATTTCTTCGCACTTTGAATCGACGATGCAAAGCGTGCCAGCGAATTTGCCCGAGGAATCAAGAAGCGGAACTCCAAGATAACGGGCGACCAGACCTAAGCGGACGGGAAGGATATCGCAGACCTTTGGATGCTGGCGGGCGTCTTGGACAATTGCCATCGCCCCCTGCTCGAATACGAGTTTGCAGAACGAATCCTTTAATAGGTTTTGGGTAACGCCTTCAGCCCAAGGCGGGGGCAGTCCCATCAACCGGAAAATCATGCTCTCACCCTCGTGGATTGATAAAATCGACGTGGATTGGTAGAAGTTGGCAACCGAGTCCAGAATCTCTTGGCAAACCACCTTCGGGTCCGGGTGATGGAAGACACTCAGACGTTGAACGACCTCCCGCCTGCGTGCTCGAACCTTCTCCTCTGTGATGTCCTCGAATGTCCAGAGCCGCCCAATAACTGCCCCTGATGAATCAACCAGGGGAGTCGAGTTTCGTCGAATCCAAGCGTGGGGATTCTGTAAGCACAACTCGTCCGAAAAAGTGTTGTGGGGCTCTTCGTAGACCGCTTCGAGGTCGCTCAGCCAATTGGCTACGTTTGCCAGTCGCGGATAGACATAGCCCCTAAGCTCCTCGATTTCCATTTGTGGAACATCCTTGGGATCCAGCCGAAAGATTTCCCCGAAAATGGCGTTGCAGCCAATAGGAGTGTGATCGACTCCAGTAAACAGGACGCCCAGCGTGCCAAGGGTGAGCATCGCACGAACGATTGCCCGTAATTCAGGTTCGCGAAGCGGTCTAAGCTCAAAATCGGCTTCGCTGAGGGCCAATTTGACCGATCGCTTTTCCATGTAAGTGATACCTATTCTACACAGCCTTGCGGCTCCATGCGACTCATCTGTAGGTTAAACCACGATGTCTACGTGCTCCAGCTACACGAGATTTGAACTGAAGTTTCCTCTTCGAGGCAATGCAGATGAGATCTTGTGAAACGTTGTGGTTGGCCGGTTAGTCAATTTGGGCCTATTTTCGAAGATTCGAGCCCTGTGAACACCATGTACGAGCGGCTCAGCTCCACTGGATTCATCGAGGTCCAATTTCCAGTTTTAGGTCTGGAAACGAGAATGTATCGTCTGAGTCCCCGCCGTCGTCCGTTCCATTCTTTCCGACGCTATAGATCGAGAACTCAGCGGGGTCTGCGTGATAAAGGAAACTGACGCCGGAATAAGGATCCATTGTTAGCTCGGGGGTGAATGCGGACAAATCTGCTGGATAGGGCTTCTTTTCCTTTTCAAATCGAGTCACTTCAGCATAGAGAATCAGGAGCTTGGTCCGCGCAAGGGTCGCATCATGCATGTCGACAATCGGACGTGCTGTGCCCAGGATATGCTTGGGTAGCTTTTTCCATGTTCCGACAAGTTCAGTCTTTGGCCATTTCCGCTGACTCAACGGCTTTGAGGAGTTCAATTCGACAAGTCTAAACTCTTCGGTGGCGTCTCGCTCAAGTGTGTCAAAAAAGGCGTCAGTTTTCTTGGAGTTAGTTTTAATCTGATCCAAATACCGAACCGCATCATTGACGTCGTTACCCATATTCTTTTGTAGAACTTTAAGATCGTCCTTAAGAACACACTCCTGAATGAATTGAACTGTTTGAAGCATGTTTTCGCCTTCATTCTTTAACACATTGACAATCGGCGGCTTCTTTTCAAGGGCATCCTTAACTCCTCTCGCTAGGCGATCAAGCTGAACAGGAGATAGCTTGTTTAGGTATTGGACCATAGCCTTACGCAAGTTGTCTACAATGACGAATCCAAGAGACGCATCCGTTGCTCCTCCTCCCGCAAGGTCAAAGCCGAATTTGGTGCCCACGCAAACCTGGCTTATTGCAGAATCGAAGTTCCCATTTTGGCAGTCATTTTCCACGTTCCACTGAAGGACTCTTCCTATCAATCTCCAACCGTTTTGGTATCGGTCGAGTTGAAATGGGCGGTGAGGGACAAATTGAAAGGCACAATCGAGTTTTGTCGCCGCTGAGACGGCCTTAATGCACGGAGCAATCTCCTTGGCAATCGTTGTTTTTTGATCTGGGAAGAAGGAAACTCGACCCATGTATGTTTTGGCTCGATCTTGGGCGTCCAATGCGGCCAAAGCATAGGCATCAAATGCATTCGCGGAGTTAGCACGAGGAACATAGGGAATTGGATCACGAGCCCTAATAACGTCGCGTTTTGTTTCACCGGAATGGCAACCGCAAAGGGTCCACGCCAGTGAAGCTATGCCCAATACGGAACATACGCAACGAACCTTCATAGAAGTGCAGGTTACCTTCCCTAGCCTTGGCCAAATCTAACCCCTTTGGGTCAAAGAGTTCACCTTAGGTGTATTATCCAGACTGGCACCAGCAATGCCAATAGTACGAATTTAGAAATGAATATGAAAGGCGTTATTCTCGCGGCGGGCAAGGGAACCCGTCTATATCCGGTCACTCGCATCATTCCAAAACCCCTTTTGCCCATGGCAAATAGGATGACCCTAGCCTACGCTTTTGATCGCCTGAAGGAAATGGATGTCCACGACATCTGCATCGTCGTGGGTGAAAACGAAAGTCAAATGAGGGAAGCGCTTGGCGACGGATCAGAGTACGGCGTTAACCTCAGCTATGCCAAGCAAGAAGAACCCAAAGGGCTCGCCCATGCCGTTTCCTATGCACGAGAATTCGTCGGGGAAGACTCGTTCGTGCTCTATCTTGGTGACGCGGTTTACAGCGGTGGTTTTGCGAAATTTGCCTCACGCTTTAGGGAATCAGGCTGTGCCAACCTCAATATGGTCAAGGAAGTCCCCGACCCCACTAGGTTCGGCGTCGCCAACCTAGACGGCGAAAGGATCGTGAAATTAGTTGAAAAGCCTTTAAAGCCTGAGAGTAACTATGCAATGGCTGGGCTCTACTTCTTTGGACCCGAGATCTGGAAAGTACTTCCGGACCTGCAGCCCAGTGGCCGAGGAGAATATGAAATTACTGATGCTATTCAGCTTCTCATCGACAAAGGGTATTCAGTCTTAGCTGGGATATTTGAAGACGTTTGGTTCGATACCGGAACTCTCGACTCTTATCTAGAAACCACCTCCTTTCTTATCGAAAACGAAACTCGAATATCCGCATCAGCCACCCTGTCGGGTCACATTGGTCACAACGTAGTGGTTGGCGAAGGAGCGACCTTGGAATGTGTCTCGATTGAGGACTCTGTGATTCTGCCAGGAGCAAAAGTGAAAGTTGCGGGAGATATTCGCCACGCAATCTTGGCAGGCCCCGTATCGTCCGATGGAGATATTGTGAATACGATCCTCCATGGCGAATACAAGGGGTAATTGATGAAGGGAGTCATTGTTGTCGGTCTGTGTTTGATCGGTTTGGCTGGTGGCTGTGAGCAAAAGGATCAGGACGCTGCCTTAGCGCAAGGCAAAATTGCCTTAAACACCGCCGAAGCGTTCGCCGGAGACGCTTGGAAGTCTGCATGTGAATCAGCAAACAAATTAACGGCAGATTCAGGACGACCTGCTTTAGAATCTGCAGCGAATCAACTTCAGGGCATAGAAAGCCAAATCAAGCAGCTTAAGGATCGGTCCAGATTGGACGATCTTAAGCTAGAAGACGTTAAGAGACAGCTGCAAAGGATTCAAGCTGCCATGAATGTCCAATCGATAAGGGCGCAGATTGATGAACGAGTGGAGTCGGCCAAAAGGGCCAAAGACAATGCAGAGAAAAGCTATGACGACGTCAAAGCCAAGTTAGACGAGGCTGATCGGGAGTACAAGGGCTTGCAGCAGAAGCTTGGCGAGGCTCAAGATGTTCTTGATAGTGCCACAGCAAAAGTGAAAGAAACTTCTAAAAAAGTACAAACTGCGGCTGAAAAGATCGGTCTATAAACAAAACGAGACCCCCAGTCGATTGATTGGGAGTCCAATTTTGTGCCCGTTAAATGGGCAGCATCCTAGCTACTAGGGTGTCTTGGTATCGGCTGCAGCACCACCGCCAGCAGTGTCGGTCTTAGCAGCACCTGCTGATCCACCGGCATCACCAGCATCGTCCTTCTTACAACCGGCCAAAAATGCACCGAGAACGCTGACCACCATTACGAGCGCAAAAATCTTCTTAGTCATACAAACACCTCCTGACGGACCGCCCCTGTTCGGAACGTTATTGCGCCGATTGAACCAGCGCATAGGGGTTATACCCTCAATACCCAAAATAGGTTGCAGGTTCAAACTGCACTGGCATTATAGTCTTGGTTGCTTCTTCATGCAAGGTTTTCGTTATCAATGTGGACATGAGGTATGGTAATTCAAATGTTAGGTGTTTTCCTGAGCCTGGGAACCAACACCATCGCGCTGCTTTCGCGTGAGCCCCGCCGTCGTACCCCACGTATTTAGGGGAGCCGGGCACAGCCCTTTAGCGACGAAGCAACCCGCCTCCCCTTAGTTCAACGCATATCCCTCTTGTGCAAAGTAGCACGACCGTTGCGAGAAAACCCAATTTGAAATGCTGAAATACGACACCATAAAATCGACAGATGATGAATTCCTCATGCATACCTACAATAGGTTGCCTGCGTTGTTCGTCCAAGGCGCCGGCTGTAGCCTGTGGGACAACCGAGGAAACGAGTATCTCGACCTCCTGGCGGGCATTGCTGTCTGCCAATTGGGTCACTGTCACCACGCAGTAGTTGCTGCGATCACCCGCCAAGCCCAACAACTGATTCACACCTCAAATTTATTGCTCACAGCCCCACAGGCTCAGTTGGCAAAACGCTTGTGTGAGATCAGTGGAATGGAGCGCGTATTCTTTGCTAATTGCGGCGCGACGGCAAACGAAGCAGCCATTAAAATCGCGAAAAAGCATGGCCTTTCGAAGCGACCAGAAGGGGACTATCAGATCATTACCCTTAACAGGTCCTTTCATGGTCGGACTCTGGGGGCCCTTTCTGCAACTGGGCAGCGCAAGTTTCAACGATCGTTTGAGCCAATTGTTCCTGGATTCGTCCATGTGGAAGCAAACAACCTTGAAGAGCTTCAAGAAATCTTCTCACATAAAACAGCGGCGATCCTTCTCGAACCTATCATGGGAGAAGGCGGGATCATGGTTCTAACTGAGGAGTACCTCGTAGAGGTTCAACGGCTGTGCCAGCAATTTGACGCGCTGTTGATGCTCGACGAGGTCCAGTGCGGCATGGGGCGGACGGGCAAATGGTTCGCGTTTCAACACACCGACATCAAACCCGACGTCATCGTGCTTGCGAAAGCACTTGGTGGTGGCGTACCGATTGGTGCGACCCTTGCCAGTGGCAAGGCGGCTCGAATTTTTGAACCAGGCGACCACGGCAGCACATTCGGTGGAAACCCTCTTGCTTGTGCAGCAGCGCTTGCTGTTATCGATACGATCGAGCATCAAGACTTATTGCCCAATGCTCAAAAAATGGGTCGACTACTTTCTTCTGGACTCGAAGCAATGGGCTTCAAGGTATCTGGAAAGGGGCTCATGATCGGCGCGGAACTTGAGCAACCTAATGCAAAGGACCTCGTTAAAAAGTGCTTCGACCTCAAACTCATCATAAATGCAACCGATGAGTACACCCTGCGGTTTGTGCCACCGCTCATTATCAACGAGGACCAGATCGAGCAAGCGCTAGAGGTTTTGGCACAAGCGATGGGGGTCCCTGCTCCCGTTAGTGCCAGAGTTGGCGCGCGTGTCCAAACGTTGGTTCGTCCACTTCACGATGTTCTATCAATGGACGATCTTTCTAACGAACAGATCGAAGAGGTTCTGGACCTAGCGGCCTATAGCAAGCAGCGGCGCAAGATCGCCCCTTCGACCATCACTAAAGTTGAGAATCGAACGGTTGCGATGGTCTTCGAAAAGCAATCTCTTCGAACACGGGTTTCCTTTGAGACGGCGATCAACGAACTCGGCGGACACGCCGTCCACCTTGGCAAGGGTGATATCGCAATGGGGAGCCGTGATTCGATCAAGGATGTGGCTGAAAACCTTTCACGCTGGTGCAATCTCATCGTTGCTCGCCTCTACTGGCAGAAGCATATTGTCGAGTTAGCAGAGTACGCCACCGTTCCGGTTATCAATGCACTGACGGAATGGGAACACCCGTGCCAGGCTCTTGCGGACATGCAGACCGTCCAGGAGAACTTCGGGCAGGACAAAGTTAAGATAACGTATGTGGGAGACGGAAACAATGTCGCTCGCTCGCTCGCAAAATTGGCGACTCGAATTGGGTACCCGATCACGATCTGTGGTCCAGAGAACTTTCGACTGGAACCGATTGAAGGCTTAATTCAGACGTCTAGCCTCGAGGAAGGGTTGAGTGGAGCACATGTGATCTACACCGACGTCTGGGTTTCGATGGGAGATGAGCACGAGCAAGACCATCGGCTAAAGGTCTTCGAGCCTTATCAAGTCAACCAGCGCGTGATGCAAATGGCCGAGAAAGATGCCATCTTCCTCCACTGCCTACCCGCACGTCGAGGATTTGAAGTGACGGCCGATGTGATTGACGGGACACAAAGCAAAGTTGTCGATCAGGCAGAAAACCGACTGCATGCTCAAAAAGCACTCATTCAGAAGGTTCTTGGCCTGTAATCGAGTCTAGGAACGAGTTGAAAAGGTGGGAAATGGCACGTTTCCAGTTTCCACCTTTGATTTTGAAAAGGCCGGTAAACTCGAAAAAATGGTAATGCGAACGGTGCGGTTCGGAATAATCGGCTGCGGTTTGATGGGTAGAGAGTTTGCCAGCGCGGCTGCTCGCTGGTGTCACCTTCTTGATCTGGACTTTAAGCCTGAAATCATCGCGGTTTGTGATGCCAATCCTGCGGCAACGGAGTGGTTTGCGTCGAATTTTGGGTGCAGCCAGGCCACATCCAATTACCGAGATTTGCTTGCAAACGACGAAATCGAAGCCATCTATTGCGCGGTTCCCCACCATCTTCACGAGGAACTTTATTGTGAGATTATTCGAGCGGGCAAGCATCTCCTTGCCGAGAAGCCGTTTGGGATTGACCTTCACGCCTGCCAAAATATCATGGCGGAAATTCGACTTCACCCCGAAGTTATTGTGAGATGCTCGTCTGAATTCCCATTCATGCCTGGAGCTCAACGTATCGCTCAAATGGTTTCGGACGGTGCTTTCGGTGAGATCATCGAAGTCCAAAGCGGACTTTTGCACAGTTCGGATTTGGACCCAAACAAGCCCATTAACTGGAAACGCAGAATTGCGTCATGCGGTGAATACGGCTGCATGGGGGACTTAGGAATGCATGTGGTCCACATGCCAGCCCGATTCGGCTGGAGGCCAGCAAACGTTAGGGCATTGCTCTCTAAAGTTGTCACAGAGCGCCCCGATGGCCTGGGAGGAATGGCCAAATGTGAGACTTGGGACAACGCGATCCTAGCGTGCGAAACCGTTAAGGGCTTTCCAATTGTGCTAGAGACCAAGCGGATTTCCCCCGGTGACATGAACACCTGGTATCTGCGTGTGCTCGGTACAAAATCCTCGGCCGAGTTCTCCACAAAGCAGCCCAAGACCCTTCGTACGATGCCATTTACTCAGGGACGGCCGCAGTCTTGGCACGTTGAAGACATAGGCTACAAAGTCCCCTTCAAGACGATTACTGGAGATATTTTCGAGTTTGGGTTTAGCGACGCCCTGCTACAAATGTGGGCTGCATTTCTCGATGAGCTTGTTAATGGATCCAATCCAATTGGCAAGTTTCAATGTGCATCTCCTGAGGAAGCTCTTATGAGCCACCAATTGTTTACTGCTGCCCTTGAATCGAACAAGAACCAGTCAACGGTTCGGATTGCCAACGACTAAGGTTGTGGCTGAGATAGTTCAATGAACGAAATACTTGTCGCTGGTCATATCTGCCTTGATATCATCCCTTCGTTGAGGGCGGCAGTAAAACTCGAGCCTGGAAGACTGATTGAAGTTGGCCAGGCAACCATAAGTACGGGTGGGGCCGTATCGAATACCGGACAGGCTCTTCATCGCCTTGGTGTTTCGACTTCGCTATTGGGAAAGGTTGGCGACGACTTGTTTGGTAAAGCAATTTGCCATGTTCTGGAGGGCAATGGTACGGGCCTCAGTCACGGAATGATCGTTTCGAAAGAAGACCCAACCTCTTACACCATCGTAATCAGCTTGGATAGCCATGACCGTACATTCCTTCATGCGCCTGGATGCAACAACACTTTCACGGATATGGATGTTTCAGACGAGGCGTTGATGAACGCGCGCCTCATACATTTTGGATATCCGACGCTCATGGCGAAGATGTTCGAGGATGACGGTCGAAGTCTCGCTGCATTGTTCAGAAGGGCCAAGCAGCTTGGTGCCACAACTTCGCTTGACGTAAGTCTCCCCGATTTGGCAAGTAAAGCGGGGAAAGCTAATTGGGAGAGCATTTTAAAGCGTGTACTTCCATTCACCGATCTGTTTTTACCCAGCATCGACGAGATTCTCTTTATGCTTGATCGGCCAAACTTTGAGAGCTTCGGAGGATCAGAGATTCCAGTGCACGAATTTGAGCGACTGGCCGGACGAGCGTTTCAGTGCGGAGCAAAGGTTGTCGCCATCAAGGCAGGACAGCGGGGGCTATTTCTCAAGACGCAGTCCAGATTGGACGATTTGGGACGCGGAGAACCCGAAAATCTCGTTCAGTGGGAAAATCGAACGCTCTGGGCACCTGCATACGAAGTTGAAGTTCAAGGGACAACAGGCGCGGGGGATGCAACAATCGCCGGCCTCCTCATGGGTTGGATTCGAAGTATGGAGCCTGAAATTGCCCTGCAAGGAGCAGTAGCAGTAGGTGCTTGTTGCTGTGAAAAGCCAGATGCTGTCACCGGTATTAAGTCTTGGGAAGAAACACAAGACCGAATTGCTAGTGGCTGGCAAGATGAAGAATTATCGCTACCTCTGGATTGGGAGTTCGCAAAAGGTGTATTCGGAAAGGTTGGTTGAAGCTGATCTCAACTGGATCTTTCCTGAGTCATAGGTGTCAAAAATACGAACATCGGAATGGATGTAACAACATGAAACGCAGCGAGATCAATCAGCTTGTTACCGACGGCACTTCTTGCTTTCAGCACTACGGCTGGGTATTGCCGCCCCATCCTCATTGGGATGTGACTGATTTTGGATTAGGGGATTGGCGGAGCTGTGGTCTGGTACTGGTCAATCTTGCCGATCAGCCTGAGTACTGCGAGAAGTTGATGTACGCGAAGGAAGGCATGACTACTCCCGCCCACAGCCATCGCAAAAAGAAAGAGGACATCATTGCCAGGAATGGGGTGTTGCGGGTTCAGGTTTGGGAAGGCCACCCCGAAGATAGCTTTGGAAAAGTAGTATCGGTTCTGGTAAACGGAGTTCATCAATCTCTGGAGTCAGGGTCGTTTGTGGACCTTCATTCTGGTTGGCGAATTACTCTCAATCCAGGCACCTACCACGAATTCGTACCCCTAAGCCCAGAATGTATCATTGGGGAAGTTTCTACCGCTAATGATGATTTGACCGACAATATCTTCGTTGATTCAGAAGTTGGCCGATACCCGATGGTTCTGGAAGACGAGGCTCCAATTGTCAGGTTGCTTAGCGATCTTTAGCGGTTAGGCTTTGGGTGATACACCTTAGTTTCGGCACTTCTTGATACCGCTTGGTCCATTTCCTCACGTGAGCTAAATTGGCCACTCGCCAAGAATTGAGTTGCCAAGTTCCCGAGCACAGTCGCTTCAGCCGGACCTGCGTAAACTGTAAGCTGGCTTTCATTGGCTAGTGACTGGCAGAAAGACTGACTCTGGGAACCACCGCCTCCGACTCGAAAACTCGAGAACTTGCGGCCGGTCAACTTCTCCAGTTCGTGAGGCTGCTTTGCGATCGTACTCGTTAGGCTGCTCAGAGCCAATCCGGCCCATTGTGCTTCGCTAGACGGCGTTCGACCTGCCAACCGAGAGCAGATCTCTACCATCGAAGCTGGATTATAGAATTCTGGGTCCAATAGATTTATTCTCTGCTCTACAGGCTCGGCATGACCGAGCCATTCCGGTACAGAGACAGTCACTCCAAGTTCCTCGTGAATTCGGTTGATTACGTAGAAGCCGGGAATGTTCTTGAGGAATCGAACCCTTCCGTCTGTCGTTCGCTCATTTGTGAACATGGCTCGTTCGGCTTCTGGAGTGGCTAGGGGTTCATCGAGAACGCATCCAGCAAGCGACCAAGTCCCCACATTTAGGAAGACTTGGTCGTCGCCCAATTCTCCGAATCCAGAAACGGCAGAGGCAGTATCGTGACTGCCTACAATGGCCAGTCTCACATTTGGCGTTTTTAGGGTGCCAATGAGGAACCCCGGAAGTGTGGGTTCAAGCTCCGGTACGGGCCAACCGATGAATTCGAACGCCTCGGCACACCATTTGCCATCTAGCCCAAGAAGTTGGGTAGTCGATGCTTGCGTCAACTCCATGTTCTTCTTTCCAGACAAAATTAGACCGAGGAAGTCGGGAAGAATAAACCAATCCGCTAGCGAAGGTAGATCCGGCTGTTCCAACCTCCTCGCTAATAGTTGGCAAATCGTATTGAATGGCTGGTGCTGAATGCCAGTCAATGCATAGAGACGGTTGCGATGTTCGGATAGTGCTTCGAACGCTTTGAGATGCGACGTTTCGCGGTAGCAGACGGGCGAACCTATGGGGGTGCCTGACCGATCCATAAAGCCGTGATCGACTCCCCAAGTATCAATGGCAAGTGTTGACTCTTTAAAATGTGAGCCGGCATAGGCCTCTGCCGAAATGCAAAGGGCAATTAGGCGATCAATGTCCCATTCCAGGCGACCATTTCTTTCAATGGGGCTGTGAGGTATTTGGTCAATGACCTCAAACTTAATGCGACCATCCTCCAGCCACCCTGAGGCAAACCTTCCCGACGTAGCTCCGAAGTCAACAGCGACCGCACCAATCATTGGCGGAGTTTTACTTCAAAAATCGGTTCAATGTGACCTTGATTTCAGCCAATCGTTCTTCGGACGACATGTTACTGCAATTATCGTTGGACGAATGGTCATTACCATAGACGCAGTTCTCGAGATGAGTAGACAACATCAGCAAACCAAACTGATCCAGTGCGGCTCGAAGTGCAGAAACCTGAGTAAGGATGTCTACACAATATCGCCCTTCATCCACCATCTTCTGGATGCCTGCAACTTGGCCCCCTATCCGGGCTAGTCGTTTTTTTGCATCTTGACTAACGCTTTCATTCATTGGTTTCAAGAGTGTATCGCTTTTGTGGGCTCACCAAGCTGTCAGCGGACCTAAGCCCCTAGTCCATTCATGACGGTAAACTGCCTGGAATGTCAGAACGAACGTTCCGTCTATACGACACGATGTCGCGCCAGGTGAAACCTCTCGAACTCGTGGAGCCAGGAGTTCTCCGCTTCTACTCGTGTGGACCGACCGTTTATTCTTACGCCCATATCGGCAACTTCCGTACCTTTTTGACGGCCGACCTCGTTATTCGAACTGCGGAGGCGTTGGGATGGTCCGTGAAATATGTCAGCAATATTACTGACGTGGGTCACCTCACCCAAGATGATGTCGCGGACGCGGGTGGTGAAGACAAAATGGCGAACGCTCTCAAGTCGAAAGAGGGTGAGAAATTCAACAACGTTTGGGAGCTTGCGGAATTTTACGAGAATGCGTTCAAGGAAGATTGGGCACGGCTCAATTTACGTGAACCTACCGTGCGTCCTCGAGCAACTCAACACATGCGTGAGCAGATTGTTGCTGCTGAACAGTTGATCGAAAAGGGTTTTGCTTACGAAACACCCACGGGTGTCTATTTCAGCGTGGAAAGTTTCGAAGGTTATGGAAAGCTTAGCGGCAACACTCAAGACAACCTTCGCAAGGCCGTCCGAGAGGTAGTGCTCGATGACAATAAGAAAGAGCAAGCTGACTTTGCCCTTTGGAAGAAGGACGATAAGCACCTCATGCAGTGGTACTCGCCTTTCGGATGGGGATTTCCTGGTTGGCATTTGGAGTGCTCGGTCATGGCAAGAATGTATCTGGGCGATACGCTTGACCTTCATGCGGGCGGCGAAGATCTGATTTTCCCTCACCACGAATGCGAAATCGCTCAAGCCGAAGCGCTTACTGGAAAGCCGTTCTCGAACCATTGGATTCACACCCGATTCCTCCAAGTTAACGGGGAGAAGATGAGCAAGAGCACGGGGAATTTTTATACCGTGAGGTCGCTACTGGAGAAGGGTGCCGATCCTTTGGCGATTCGCTATGCCCTGATATCAGGAATTTACACTAAGCCTTTGAATTTCACAGATCAGAGCCTGAGTGATGCGATGGGCAATATCGACCGATTCAAACGGTCCGACGCGGCAGTTGCATCTGCAATCCTGAATAACGTCGAGGGACCGGACGAAATTGGGGAAGCGCTAAGGGAACTCTATGAGCTTGCTCTGGATTCGATGACAAACGACCTCAATACCTCTGTGGCGCTGGCAAAAGCTCTCGAAGGAACAAAGGTCATTCTACGAGAGGGCGAAGCGCTTTCCAAAGCATCAGCCCTTAGTGGCAAGCTCTATCTAGACAAGATCAATGCCTTGCTAGGAATTGTTCGACTCGAACGAGAATTAGATTCGAAACCGATTGAAACTCCGACTTCAAAAGTGGATGAAGTCAGGGTTGAGTCATTGATCCAGGAACGCATATTGGCCAAAAAGGCAAAGGATTTTGTCCGAGCCGACCAAATCAGGAAGGAACTTGAAGCCGAGAATATTGAGCTTAGGGATTCTCCCGAAGGAACAACCTGGGTGGTCAAAGCTTCGCTGTAATGAGCGGGGACACCTAACTCAGTATCAATGCTAAGTTAGGTGTCAGCCTGAGCCTAATTTAGAAAGCCATTCCTGCATAGTCTCGGATGAGCCCAATGACCTTTCCGATGATCCTAGAGTCTTCTTGTTGGACCTCGATCGGATCGTAAGCAGGGTTGCTTGGCATCAAACGTACTCCCTTAGAATCTTGGTGATATCGCTTAACTGTCGCGTCATCTCCGAGTAGGGCAGCCACGAGATCGCCGTGGTTGGCCGTAATTTGGGGCTTGATTACCACGAGATCGCGTGGCATGATTCCTTCGCCTGTCATGGAATCTCCCTTTACTCGAAGCAAAAAGGCGCTTTCGATGTTTCGAACCATTTCACTCGGGACTGCAATCATGTCCTCGACATGTTCCTGAGCATGAATAGGTGTTCCTGCAGCAATGCTCCCAAGAAGGGGCAGCATCGCAACTCGATTGGAGGACTGATAGCTTGGGTGAATGACCTTTATTGAGCGAGGAGTATTCGATCTTGAGATGAACTCTTTGCGCTCCAAGGCATCTAGGTGAACTGTAACACCGCGGAGCGAACCAATACTAAATTGAGCCCCGATTTCTCGAATTGAGGGCGGATATCCTTCTCGTTGTACATATTCCAAGATGTACTGGAGGATCTTTTCTTGCCGTTTGGTGAGTCCTTTCGCCATAGTGTGCTTCTTTTGCCCTCTGTCCTTGCAATTGATCTCTGCCAAGGAGTAGACAAATGATACACTTTATTTTGTCTACTGTAAAGCACGAATTCGTATGGGTATATCGCCGTGTCCGACGGTTACTTTGTGGCACTATGGCCTTTCAGACGGTTCAGAGACTTCAAGAATTAGCTACTGACGTTTCAGGGCTGCTCTGCGATATATGCGAGTCTTCGAATTGAGCCGACAGCCACGGCGCATCCAAATCGTCCGACCCATCGCCGCACAGTAGCGTACTTGGGGTATATCCCCGTGTCAGCAGCCCGCCCAAGATCGACGGGACCGTACCGCTTGGTGAATCCACTATCATAGTCGGCCGAGCCCCGATCTCTTAATGCGCGAATCTCAAATTCGGCCTGTTCAGTGAGGGTGGCTCAAGTTACCGTAACCGAAGCCGAAAAGCCAAGCTTTGCTGCGAGAGCAATCGAAGCATAATTGTCCGACTCGCACGAGTATTCGGGAGTCAGCCCCCGTCTAAGGCACTCCTCGATGAAGGCTGAGCTAACCAGCGTGGCCAGCCCGCGCCCGCGAAAGACAGCACGCGTCGATACTTGAATCGGAGCGATACCGTCGGGCGAACCCCATTGGCGACAGTTGCTTGCCAACCGAAGGCCATCACTGCCGTCAAACTCCGCTACGAATCCGAAGCCACCTTGAATAAACCCCTCGATGCCCCCCCAGACATCATTGAACCACGAATATCCAAGGGCAGCCTTAAGATCTACATCGAGACGAGTCGCTATATCCGAGTCGATCCGTCGAATCGCGAAGCCAGGGGGTGCGAGTTCGCGCCAATTGAGAGGCGGAGCGGCCGCCGTTGGTCTAAATTCGAATGTTGTTCGCATGGTAACGCTAAACGCGTTATTTTGCAGAATGTTCGGCCAGTTAAGCGAGTTCGTGATCAACTGCCAGAAGTCGGCAAATTTAGAATCTGCATACTTCTCCATTACGGTGGCGGAACGGATGGATGGAAACCTATTCGGGCGGAAACATTAAGAACGGTTTGCGTTCAGCACGTGCCCGAATCATCGGCCACGTGGCTACGTCGAAATCCCCTAGCGCATCAGAAGAGCGCCCAAACGACGTGAATTGATCGGGTGAGTAAGGCGAGTTTGCTGCCCGAAATATTAGTGCCGCGACGTTGGCCAATTTTTTTGGACCTACTGGAACCAGCATCTATTGCCATAGCTTAACCGTTGGACACGGCGATATACCCATACGAATTCGGCTACCTTTACTAGGAATATCCTACGATTTATTCGGCCAGTTCCTTTCTGACAGCCCGCGGAAAGCCAGAAACCACAGTCAAGTGGCGTATATATAGCGATCAGTTCGCTCAACTCAAAGGGGGAGACTTTGAATTAAGAACTATACTTTCTGTCGTTGGGAGATGCTTACTAGTCCACCATGCCATACTACAACGCTTCATAAAAGCGTTACGGTGACCAACTCGTGTCGATTAACAAGTTTCAAGAAAAAGTCTTTAGAACAGGATGCGGAAGCGCAGTCCTCTACGTTTGCGCCGGAGTTTTCTTCGCGGGCATGTTTTACCTCGGATGTGGCACTGACGCCCGAATGTCTAACTCGAGGGATCAACAGGATCAGAAAGTTGCCGTTACAGTTGGCGATTATCCCATTTATGCCAATGACCTGATGAAGCAAATTGAGGCAAGACGCCAGCAGTCGCTTCAGTCTGGTCAGCCGGGTGGTCCTGACGCACTGCCAGCGCGTGACGAGGCCTTTATTCAAGGAAATTCGGTGACTCAGGCTGTCCAAGGCGTGGGATATGCATACTTAGCCAAAAAAGACGGCGCTAAGTTTACGGATGAAGCCATACGGAAGTCGGAAGAGCAGAACTTTGAGCAGAGCGTGATGATGACGCGCATGCAAGTATCTCAGCAGCAGGGTTCAAAAGGTCAGATGTCCGACAAGCAGTTTGACGATTTCCTTAAGAAGCAAACCGGAATGACGCTTGCCGAACAACGAGCCAAGTTCTTGGAGAACCTGAAAACGACACTTAAGGATACGAAGGCAAGAGCATCACTAGAGACGTCCGTGGCTCGGTCTGTACTTCTAGACAACATTCAAAGCCGCATGAAGCCTACCGATGCGGAGTTGAAGGCCAGCTACGACTCATACATTTTTAAGCGAATTTTGTTCTCCGGCGATCCAAAGAGCAATATTACGGAAGCCGTCCAGAAGGCGCAGGCCGATTTGAAAGGCGGACTCACTTTTGAGCAAGCAATGGATCGTTATTCCAAGGATCCACCGCTCAAGGGGAAGAAGGCGAGCGATAACACAACCGAAATCTCTGTACAGCAAATTGACGGCACACCGTCAATGGCGTCATTAAAGTCAATGAAGCCTGGCCAAGTGAGCGACGTTATTGATTCGCCGACAGGCAAAGCGATTTACCGGCTGGAAAGCGTGAAGAATACGGCACCCGCCGACCTGGTCAAGAACAAGGCGCGATACTCGGACCAATACGCGAGTCAAAAGGCCAACGACGTGATGGACAAAGAGATCAAGGATCTGCTTAAGTCCAATTCCATTAAGTGGGAAAGTCCGGGTTATAAGGCGATTTTCGATTGGATGCAAGCTTCTAACGATTTCGGTGGATTGGCGACCCAGGCTACGAAGATGCAAGAAATCATGGCAGAAGCCAAGAAGGCCCTCTCGGCAAATCAAGGCTATGACCAAAGAGCTGCCTTATTTGCTTGGTATGCCGCTTTCGACTCCATTTGGTCTGCTCCGAATGCGGACAAGAAGAAGTTGGCTCCAGACCGCATTGAGGTGTTGAGGGCCGTGACTGCTGATACGCCCTATTTCTCGCTAAAGATGGAACTCGTTGATCTGCTGGCTGATGCCAAGCAAGGTAACGAAGCGGGAGCACTTCTTAAAGACGCAGCAGAATCAAACGTCTATTACGATGCAGTGGGTCAGAAGAACTATCAAGATGTGAACCTTAAGCTTCTTAAGCTGCGTTCCATCAATGCCGTCACCGTCGAGCAAGAAAAGGCGATCCAAAAGGCTCAAGAAGAGTGGATCAAGCAGAACCAGCAAGTTGAAGAGCAAAAAGCTCAGATGAAGATTGCTCAAGAAGCTGAAAAGAAGAAGGCAGATCAACTTAGAGCTGAGCAGCTTGCCGAAGCAGCAAAGGCTAAGGCTGAAGCCGACAAGGCCAAAAAGCCAGCTTCCAGCACGACACCAGCGGATGTAAAGAAGCCAGGAACAACTGTTCCAACTCCAGCGACCTCCGGCACGCCTCCAGACAAGAAGAAATGACGGACCAAGAAAGTGGCGGCAAGTTAGTGCTTGTCGCCACTCCTATCGGGAATCTCTCTGATCTGTCTACTCGGGCTATAGAGGCGCTGACAAGTGCAGAATACTGGATTGTAGAAGACTCAAGGATAAGCGGAAAGCTTGCAAGCTATCTGGGCTTAAAGAAGAGCATGAAGGTCCTAAACGACCACACCTCCGCAAACCAGGTCGATCGTTACCTTGAAGATCTTAAGAAGGGAGCCCACGCCGCACTTTTGACCGATGGCGGCGCGCCAGCAATAAGTGACCCAGGCGCCATTCTGACTGACAAATGCCGAGACGCGGGCGTAAGCGTGGACGCTATTCCTGGACCGAGCGCGGTTGTTACAGCTCTGATGTTGAGTGGTTTCTTCGCCCAACGATTTGCCTTTCTTGGTTTTCTCGGGAGAAAACCTGGCTCAATTCGAGGGGAATTGAATGCATTTGCTGACTCACCGCTCACGTTGGTTCTCTTTGAATCGCCCCATCGCATGGATGTGCTCCTTAAAGCGGCGCACGAGTCTCTTGGTAATCGAAGGTATGCGATCTGTCGGGAATTGACGAAGATGCATGAACAGGTCTACCGATCCGTTTTGCCAGAGATTCCTTCCGAGGTTGATGTGCCCCGAAAGGGCGAGGTCACCCTTGTTATCGAAGGGCGACGTAAACACGACTAAGCACTTCTTTCGTCCATATAGGAATCTGGATTCATTGCCGCGGGTTGTTTTGCGGTCGATTCCATGTGGATATGTCGTTCGGTGACAGAAGATTGGGTGAATGCATGCATCACTTCCAACGCATGAAACGCTAACTCTCCACTCGCGCGATGACTGCCTCCGTTTCGGATCACATGGCACATGTCTAGCACACCAAGGCCGCGTTCGTTTCCATTGTGAGCATGCGTAATTACTACTGGCTTGAATTCATTTTCACCTGCCAGCCTCAGCGTGGGTTGCCCGCCGAAACCATTGGGATCTGGAACGATTAGGGTGCCCTTCGATCCGTAAATCACGATGTTGGGTAGTGGATCCGAATACACGTCAAAGCTGGTTGTGATTTGGCCGATGGCTCCATTGGAAAAGTCCATTGTTCCAGCCAAATGAGTTGGAGTCTCGACTGTTATGGTTTTGCCGGCCTTCGGCTGACTCGTGATGGTGCGAGTGGGGAAAGTAATGCGAGTGGATCCCGATACTCGCCGAATGGGGCCGATTAGATTAATTAAGGCAGTTATATAGTAAGGTCCCATGTCCAACATTGGGCCGCCTCCTGCTTCGTAGTAGAACTCAGGAGAAGGATGCCAAGTTTCGTGACCTCGACCGAGCATAAAGGCGTTCGCAGCAACAACATCTCCAATGACTCCACTTTCGATTAAGGCTCGGCATGTTTGGATTCCGCCTCCGAGAAAGGTATCAGGAGCACAGCCGATGAGCACTCCGGCAGCATTTGCTTCTTCAAGCAATTGCTTCGCTTCGGGGAGTTCCACAGTCAAGGGTTTCTCACTGTAGACATGTTTGCCTGCTCGAACTGCAGCAAGAGCGACAGTGCCATGAGCCTTGGGAATGGTGAGGTTGAGGACCAATTCGACGTTTGGGGAAGCGATTAACTGATCAGGAGTTAATGCTTCGGCTACCTCGTGCTTTTGCGCAACTCCCTTTGCTCTCTCAAGGTCGATATCTGCCACAGCAACGATCTCCGTGCTGCGAAATTCCTTCAAGTTCTTGAGGTAAATGCCACTGATATTTCCAACGCCAACGATGCCAATTCTTACCGGCTGCATTGTTTGAGCTTACAGTACAGGCATACCTTCGAGTGTTGAAATTCGGCAGTCCAATGATTGATTTTCCTGTTACTCGCGGGTGCGATCAAGCTATTGCCTTTCGATCCAAATAGTCCAAATCCCTTTCTTTCTAGCTGAGCCTGTATTTAGCCGGATTGTTTGAATCAAGCTTGCTTGATCATGACCCATCGTTAGTCAAGAGTGAAACGCACTATGTATTTAACAAGTATGTACACCAAGTAAATCGAACAGTAATTCTCCAGGGCCTCTGACGAAATCTGCAAATCTCTCTGTGGTGGAACATGAGTAGATAGCGAAGTTGAACTCTAATGCCCGTCTTTCCCGTTGTTGCTGGGATTGATCTTAACAAAGTATCCACTTCTTAGAGAAATACAATTTTCGGACGTAAGTCTCAGTCTATCAACTTTTTTAGTGTAACGTACGTCAAATAAACTGTAGTGAACTTTTCGCTCGGGCATTGTCGATCGAGTGAGTAAAGATCTCTCGGAGGAATTATTTGAATAAATCACGTGCATTTACGCTCATCGAGCTACTGGTTGTTATCGCAATCATTGCGATTCTGGCTGCCATCCTTTTCCCTGTCTTTGCTCAAGCCAAGGCTGCTGCCAAGAAAGCGTCTTCACTTAGTAATGTCAAGCAGCTCGATCTTGCGATGATCATGTACGAAGGCGATTCTGATGATCTGTTCGTTGTGCCAGTTAGCTGGACCAACAGCGGTGCTCAGATCCTACTCAATGGCGTCGGCTATCAGCCTTGGAGTGCGATCGTTCAGCCTTATGCAAAGAATACGGCAATCTTGAGAGATCCTCAAGCGCCCAACGATCTTCCTGCTGCAACAGGCTTCCCAAGCAATTTGCCCGACACAATCGGACCGCAATACGGCTACAACCAGACCTATATCGCTCCGTACAACGGAACTGTGTTCCAGCCTCTCTCATCAACTTCGATCGCAAGACCAGCCGAGACTGTCCTTCTTTCACAGAAGTTCTCGACAAGTGAAATCATCTCAAGTGTTGGTTCAGCTTGGTACTGCGGTTTCTGGTTTGGTGCAGGATCCTATTGCAGCAACACGATTATTGACCCACCTGACTGTGGTTCAAACACCGCGTATTGCTTTGATGGTTGGGGAATCAACAACTTCTGGGGCGGCGGTACGAACTACCTCAATAGCAAGACAGCAGCTGGTGCATTCACCGGTGGTAGTTCCTTGCGAACGGCTGGTTTGATGGTAACCGGATGGGTTGACGGCCATGCAACTAGCAAGGCACCAGGCGCAATGGCTGCAGGTACCAACTACAGTCCTAACCTCGCTTCGTCACAGATCATCATCACGGATCCGACCAAGTATCAATGGAAGGGCGATCAATGAAATTCGCTATGGCATTGGTTATCGGAGCCGGAATTATGGCGGGCTGCGCAAATGGCGGAGCAGATGCTGATGCAGCTGCAAAGCCCACGGTAGTTCCTGCAAGCGTGCCGAAGAATCCGAATAAGCCCGGTTTCTCGGCTGCAGGTGGATCAGCTCCAAGTGGAGCACCAGCTGCTGGGATGTCGGCAACTCCTCCTCCCAAGTAGAACTTGGAATCCAAGTCGCCTCCTGCCTACATGGCAGGGGGCGACTTCTGCTTTAGGCTACTGATTCAATGGCCTGCCCAAGCAGGTCTATGAATTCGGCGATTTCACTTTCCGTCACCGAGAGATTCGGACGTGTTCGAATAGATCGCTTACCCGCGCCAAGCAGTAGCAGGCCAAATTGATCTCTTGCTACTTCAACGAGCCTAGCCTTGCGCTCGGGCGTGTCTAGGGAAACTCCCTGATACAATCCTAATCCTCGCACATTAAACAGAATGGGCGAAAATCTTTCGACTAGTTTCTGTAGACCATCGGCGAGAATTTGCCCGTTGACTGCCGCCTTTTCAATTAAGCCCTCTTCGTCGACAATCTCCATTTCCCGGACAACCCTAACCATGTCCGCTAGCGATCCACCCCAAGTTGAATCGAGTACGCCAATGTCGTCGAGGGATTCCAGCATGAAGACCACGCCGTTGCCGAATTTCTTCCCAGAAGCGACAGCCATAGGTGCGTAGGGAAGATTGAAGTGATCAATGGCCCACATTTTCCCGGTTGCCCCTAATCCGGTTTGCACCTCGTCGAAGCCTAAATAGACTCCGTGTTCATGCGCTAGGTGTGAAAGGCCCTGGAAGAACTCTGGCACGGCCACTCTATGCCCGCCAGCGCCTTGAATGGGCTCAACGATGATGCCAACGATCTCATCAGACATGAGGGTCAAGGCACTTTCAACTTGCTCAAGTGCCTTGACTGCATTGTCCAAGTTCTGTTGCTTTGAGGCAGAGCTATCAAACGCCGGGAACGGAAGCTTGATATTTCCGCCCGAAGTGAGCCCTTGGAAGTCTCGAGTGGCTACTGGATCGATCGTTTGTGTAACTCCAAGTGCAAAGATCGTACGGCCATGGAAAGCTTTATCGAAATAGAGAAACCTACGGTTGTGGGCGTGGTCGCCGTTCTTCAATCGTTTCTGATTGAACTTAGCAATCAGGTACTTCATCATGTTCTCGACTGCTTCTGCGCCTGAGTTCACTGCATAGACTTCGAGGGCGTCGTTTTGCATTATTTCCGGAGCTACCCGATAGAGGAAACGGTAGTAATCCAAACACTCCTTGGTCAAGAAGTCTGGATTGGCAATTTTGTTATTTGCGGCAACAACTAGCCTACGCAAATAGGACTCTTCATAAAGGGCAGGGTGATTGTGTCCAACGAGCTTAGAGCCGTAGTATCCTGCCCAGTCGAAGAGGCGTTGACCATCCATGGTTTCAAGCCACATCCCTTTACATTTGGCTAGATCGAGCACAAAAGGGTAAGGCGTGGCAATCACATACTTGCCGAGTTCCTCAAGCATCGCTTGAGAAATCGGTCCGGGAAAGGGGGAGGTTGGCGTAACGGCAGGCATAATTCTCGTCCGGGGAGACTTGAATTATGACAGGTTCACGGGCCAGCTCAAGAGCCTGGCGCCAACACAGCGCCAGGCCTTCGCATCCGTATCAGATTTGGATAGCCTTCGGGTTAGTTTAAGTTATAGTAGTCATCTGTAGACAAATCGCCATTGCGAGTGATGTCGCCCAGATTGTTTTCCTGGAAGTACCTAGACTCAAAGCCATAGCCAAATGAGCCCGTCCGTAAGGTCGGCTTCATTGACTTGACATGTCCGTCGCACCAAAGTACGTTTCCAACTCCGCCACTATTCCGACCATGAAATCCTGGATTTGAATAGCTTGGAGGGTCAAGGTACGTATTGCCTTCGAGCGTCGGTGTTACGTAGGCCCAATTGTTGATACGAGCTGAGGTTACGAAGGATATCGTCTCTGCGGGGTGCCCTATTTGGCCAAAATTGACCGCTACGGGTACCTCGGCATAATCCGGCGGTGAATATGAGGATGGACTCAAATAGGCGTAGTTGTACGCAAAGCCGGTGAGCCCGAGCGAAGTACGCAGTTTGTTGTCAAAGCTCGGATCTCCCTGAATTCCCTTGCTCTTGGTATAGGGATAGAGAAGTCCCTCTTCAGGTATCAAGGTCGTTCCATCAAAGCTGCCCCACCAGTAAAGGGTCTTTGTGGCCGAACTTGTGGCAACTCGCATGCACGTGTCATCACAGTCTGTGATGTACAGGGTCCAAGCAATGCCGATCTGCTTAAGGTTGGAGGCTGAAACAGTTTTCTTTGCTGCAGCTTTGGCTTGAGCAAAGACCGGAAACAGAATGGCGGCAAGTATTGCGATGATTGCGATCACGACGAGTAACTCGATCAGCGTGAAAGCAGTTCTATTTTTTCGAAGCACGATTGTCCTCACTTGCGTACGAATACGCTGACGGGCGAGGCCATCGGATTGAGAGATTAATGGACGATCTTCAAGGTAAACCCTTGATTTTCATCCACCCATGCTCGTAGGCGACGGCGTCACAAGACGCATGCGAGGCAGGCATTCGGGCTCGGGTTATAAAACCCACACCGTTGCGGCACAGCGCCGGATTCTCACCGGACTTCCCCCACTAAGCAATCTGCCGAAGCAGATCCTCTCGCAAGTGAAGCTAGGTTACCCCCTCCGATGGTGTGGGACATGGGGTGATTTTTGACTTCACTTTTAGAGGCTATTCATCTGTTAGTGATTTCAAGGCAGCATCCGCTATGGCTTGAGCTATTCGCATTTGCCCGGATTGGCTGCTGACTTTTTCCTCATCTTTCCGATTGGTGAGGACGCACATTTCAAGTAACACCACTGGAACATGCGAGTAGATCGAGCCCGTTAGTGCTCCTTGCTTAGAGCCCACCGCCGTCTCAATGTCTGATTTGAGCCCATTGTCCTTCAGGTAATTCCCCAGATTCTTTGAGAGTTCTTTGTGAAACCGCTTGGCTATCGGACCAACTTGGGCGAGAAGGCTTGGCTCGGGTCCGGTAAATCCATTGACCGTACCTTGGCGATCTGGATAGTAAGTTGCATAACCTGTTCCAGCGGAAGAATCGCAGTGAAGGCGTATAAAGAGATTTGCATGGCAGTCATTTGCGATGCGTGACCGGTCTGCGTTCCTGACAAACTCCATCTCAGACTTTTTGGTCAAAACCACTCGTACATGTTTGCCGAGCAAGATGCGTTCCAGTTTCTGCGCTACTTCCCAGGCGACCTTAATTTCGGAGATCTTTTTACCGGTGGTGCCTCGGCCCACTTCGCTTGGATGACCAGGATCAATGCAGATCGTGAGCGACGATGTCGTCGGAGTTTGTAGATACGCAATAGCAAGAAGTGCCAGTGGAACCATGTTGAAAAGAAAGATACCAGGCTATTCCGTGGCGATGAAATTCTCTCGGAGCTTATTAACTTCCAACTGCATCTCGACTAACTTCTTATAGATTCCGCCGTCGAGTGCGAGTAACTCATCATGAGTACCAACTTCAGCTATCTTTCCTTCGTCAATGACGACCAGTCGGTCGGCATTTCGGAGGGTCGACAATCTATGGGCAATTGCAAACACGGTTCGTCCATCAATAAGCCGCTCAAGGGCTTCTTGGATCATTCGCTCCGTTTCGGTATCGACACTCGCGGTGGCTTCGTCTAGAACCAAAATCTTCGGGTTATGCAGAATGGCTCTCGCGATTGCAATTCGCTGCCTTTCTCCGCCTGAAAGTCGTTGGCCCCTTTCCCCCACGTAAGAGTCATACCCATCTGGGAAATTGACGATGAAATCGTGGGCGTTTGCTGCCTTTGCAGCTCCGATGACTTCCTCTAGAGACGCATCTGGTCGGCCATAGCTAATGTTGTCTTTAACCGATCCAGGGAAGAGATAGGATTCCTGGAGCACCACGCCAACTTGACGGCGGAAGTCGGCAAGATTAACTTTCCGCAGGTCTACTCCGTCTAGCTCGATCGTTCCTTGAGTTGGATCATAGAAGCGCATGAGCAAGTTGATCATCGTGGATTTTCCTGCTCCACTGTGTCCAACCAGACCGATCATCTCTCCCGCCTTAACAGTTAAGTCGACGCCATGCAAAACCTCGCGCGCTTTGTCGTACCCAAAGTGGACATCCGTAAACTTAACGGCGCCATCAATTTTTGGAATAGGTACCGCGTCTACCGCATCCTGGATGTCCACTGGAGTGTCCATAACTTCGAACACACGCTCGGCAGCGGTCAGAGCCCGCGACGACCAATCGATGATCCGCTGCAGCATCATGAGGGGTTGTTGCAGCATGGCAATATAAGCGATAAAGGCTGTCAATTGGCCAATAGTCATCTCACCAGCAAGAACGTTCTTTCCGCCGATCCACCAGACCACAAATGTACTGAAGCTCATCGTGAAGAGCACGACCGGGAAAAATGTGGACCAAGCAGATTCGGCGTCATAGCCGGTCCGTGCCAGTTCAGAAATTCGGCGGTCAAATCGCCTTACTTCTCGTGACTCGCCGTGAAAGGCCTTCACAACGCGTGTTCCTTGAAGAATGCCGTTTAGCGTGCCGCCCAGCCGTGACCAGTTGTGCCAGAACCTGCTCCAGACACGCATCATCTTGCGCCGGAACCACCTCACCGCAATCAAGACGAATGGCACAGGTACCAAAGCCCAAACGGCGATGTGCCAGTTCATGATCAGCAACGCTGTCGGAATGCCAATCAACATGGCTGCTTGGTTGAGGAGTACAGGTATGCCGTCTACCAAAACATCGTATAACGCGCCGGTATCGTTCGTCATTCTCGACATGATCGAGCCGACATTACGCTTGTCGTAGAAATTCAGGCTAAGTGATTGAAGTTTTTCAAAGAGCGTTCCCCGAATGGCCACCGTAATTTTCATGCCAAGGAACGCAACGTTTCTGCCTCTTGCGACTTGCACCACCATCACGATGAGTCTCAAAAGGATCAAACCGAGTACGAGCCAGCCAAATAGCTCGACCTTCTTTCCGATGAGGACGTCATCGACAAGCCATTGGGTCAACTTCGGAGGGGCTAACTCTAGGAGCGTGCCTCCCAAAGTAAGTACCGTGCCCCAGATTAGCCTTCCCGTGTAGGGTTTCGCGTAGCCAAAAAGACGCAGTAAGGTCTGTCCCCGATTGACACAGCCCTCGCAAACATCTGAGAACTCTGGCAGGGGCCTTGAGCAGCGTGGGCATTGCCGCACGTTGTCCTCAATTTCCGGCATAGCCTTGCCTTCCAAAATCGCTTTGAGGCGTTTTTCGGCTCCCGCAACCTGTAGTGATCGTTTGCTAGTCGTGCGAATGAGCTCGACCGAAGTGCCAGCGTATTCAGCGATTAGCGACTGAGCGTCTACCAGGTCTTCAAGTCTCGGGTTGGTCAACTTGTCCAGCGGATAGGAAGCAAGAAGTTGTTCCCCTAGCGGAGTTGTTTCAAAGCGATAGACGCGTTGATCGGTCACCACTAAGCGTGAAGTGCCTAAAGCGCCGTCGTGCCGCAGGTCAGCTTCCGTAACAAAGCGTTCCTGTTCATGTTCACCGATTGGGACTGGTTCGTCGAGAATGCCCGTCATTGAGAAATATTTCGTTGCCCCATTGCCGCAGAAGGATAAACGCGATAACGTAAAGCCAAAGAGGGTTTACCTCATATTGGACTCACAGAAACTGGAGCGGTTCGTCAGTGTCGTCCTCTGTAGCTGGCGTCCAACCTTCCGGAGTAATCGAATCAAATATCGCGTTCGTATGTCCACCGCGGTATGCCCATCCTTGGTCTCCATAGCTCCAATGCCAATATTCGCTCGGATAGTTCGTCAACCCCTGTGACGTTAGCGCGTCTGAGAGTATCGATCGATTACTTCTTGCCTTCTCCATAAGATCTGGGGCGTCCATGAAGAATCCCCGCGTATCGTGCTCTCTGTAAGGCGAGAGAACATCAACCGGATTTCCAGCCAAGTCGGTAATCGAAACATCGACTGCTCCGCCGGTCGAGTGGGGTGGAGGAACGTTTTTGTCAAGTGGCGCCGTGAATTGATTCACCGTTCGTTTCAATTTGATGGGTGACCACTCTGGATGCCGAACGCTGAAGTGGTTCCATACAGCTGCGTACATTCTCTTCTGGATTAACGGTGCACGCCATCCTTCGATAATCTGGATTCGAAACCCCTTCTTCATCAACTCGATATTCGCTCGTTGAAGCATTTCTGCAGGAGTACGTCGTAAGAGTGTCTCTCGCCGATAGTTAAAGCGGGGACGGGCCATCTGAAGCTCTGGACATAGTGTCAGAAAGTCAATCAGTTCTTCACCGCATTCCGTGATCTTAATTTTTCGGAGCTCAGTTACCGGTTCGGCTTTACTTGGCATTCAACTAGAATTTCCTTCCCTGCCAATTATGAAGCCGAAATGATTCGGCTCATCGATCTTACAAAATCTAGTCCCGCCGCATTCTTTGGGATTCCTAGGGTCTGGTTTCCAAGTCCGCCAAATGCACGAATCGTCGTAACAAAACAGTCTCCAATTTGCACAAGGATAGGATCCTCCTGATAGGTCCGTACATCGATGCGATTCATTAGGACTTCATAGTTCACATTTAATGAATCTAACCAGTCGCGAGAAAGTACTCGATCTGGGCTGATTGCCATCCATCGCTCCCACTCGTCGACGAATCCCACTTGGCTCCAAAATGCCGCAGAACGAAACTCGTAGGCTGCTTCTCTCCAAAACGGTTTCGCTAAAGTGCCCTCGGCTGTAAGCATGAATAACCCTGGGCGAATGTCGTCGAACCGAGTGGATAGAACTTGGGTCTGTCCATCTCCTTCAAATCCGAGAACGTCCATTGGGTCTTTCGTCGCCCAGCTGGATTTGTCAGTGGAACTCCAAGGATCACTTGTCCAAACGGTCCATTGATTCTCGATACCTGCGAATTCCACCTTTAACGTGTACTTGCCCGCCATCGGGCAAATCCAATCGATCTCTCCAATCTGCATGGAGTGAAGAGCCGGTACATGGCGAAACTCCATGGAACCTCGAGCGACAACGTTGGCAGAAGACGAACTTACTTCCCAGTTCAGTCCTCCATCGAGTGGGGTATCAGAATGAACGCCAACCTTCCAAAACACTTGACCCACGAATTGATTCAGGGGGTCGATATTTCCCGGGCGATTGCCACCATGCAACCATGGCGGTCGCCGGCTTGGAATCATGAAAATGCACCCAGGACCGTTCCACGGCTTACATTCTTCTGAAGTAAAGCGCGGCGTGTCCCAGTCATCGAAGAATCCTGAAGACGAAACGGGAGTGTCGCGCCAGCCGGTAATAACGTAGCCAGAAATTGGATCGCGGGATCGAACGGCTTCGTGGACGTATTTTCTTATGAAGAGCGATTTACTCCGCGATGACTGAGCGAGTGCCAAATGCCCTTCGAGTCCGGGATGCTGGGCGAAACGATTGACGCTAAGCAACTCTGGAAGGTCATATTGCCAGCGCACACCCTGATCATTTAGCTCGGATAAGGTTGAACACCAGTAAGGTAGATCCTTGGCCAATCGAGGCAGATCTCGATGGACGTCTGTGTCGTTGAATTCCCCCAGGAGCACGGGCTGACTTGTGCGAGGTCCGGGCAAAAGAAGGTCCAAGATGCCAGGGTAGAACTGTGTATCGCAATACGGGTGGAAGTCATAGAAATCGCCGAACTCAGCTAGGTTTCCACCATACATTTCCGCTCCGCCCGAGTTGTCTTTCACGAGCGGAGAACCCGTCAGGTTCTTGACCAGTTGAGTTAGTGACTGGCGAAACTGGGGGGAAGTGCTTGTGCTCAATTCACAGCCGACAGTCCACAGGATCACGTTTTCGTGGTGTCGATATTGCCGGACGATCCTTTCGAATTCCTCGGCCATAGCTGACTGCTTGGCTTCGTCGGGGGACGGATCCCAGAGGGGTAGCTCGATCCAAGCTTCCATACCTTCTTGCCGCAAGACTTCGAGATACATGTGTGAGGGAACCCAAAGACAGAACTTGACCAGGTTAAACCCAAGGTCCTTTGCTTTTTGAACCTCCGTCCGAATGACGTCTTCGGAGGGATTAGTGTGCCCGAGTTCTGGGTACCAGCCCCAGTGAAGTAGACCCCTTACATAAAATGGCTTGCCGTCAACGAGAATCCTAGTTCCTTCGACCTTAGCGCGGCTGGTTTGAGTATGAGGTCGAACAATACCTGTACTTGAATCTACAAGAAGTACCTGCCCGTGAATACCGCCAAAGGTGTGATAGACGAAAGGAAGAAATCCGCTTGCGACTTCCCTGACCGGAAATGTTGCGCCACCATTTTTCGTAACTTTGACGGTAATTTCTATCGCTTGGCCGCAATAGGCTTCAAGAGGAACTTCAAAGGCATCCCAAATTCCAAAGTGACGGACAACTGTGATCCCTTCGATCTGCACTTCAGCCGCGTAGCTGACGCCAGTAAAGATCAGTTTGGAGGGTGTTTTTGGGACTTCGATCGTACTTCGATAGGTCACGGGGCCTTCAAAAGTGACGCTTACGTCCTGGTTCCAGGCATGGGGAATAACGACGGGTTCAAGCGATGAACCATCGCCATAATCCACTGTCCAGCGCTCTACAATTCCGTTGACATGTTCACCCATCGCGGTTCCGATTCTTGCATAGATCAACGTTGCAGGGTGGATCCAGTTTTCATTTCACGCAAACCAAGCGTACAATACACCCGTTAGGCGGTCACGAATCAGCGCAAATTGTGATTGAATTCGGTCACAGGGGTTCATATGGGCTATCCATGGCGTAAGTCCTTATTAATGCCGACTTTGGTCGGACGCTTGGAAGACATGTTCACGGAGGAAAAATGACGATCCTAGTCTCAGCCCTGCTGATGGGCTCAACCCTTGTCGCGCCTAATGTAACCATTGGCCCAATTATTCAGGGACTGCACCCTATTGCATTCGCTCCCGCTCCCACCGGCTCGAAGTTTCTCGTTTGTATGGAAGACGGATCTGTGAGAATCATGGATGCAAAGACCCGTCAGACCATACGGGTACTTGCCAAACACGTTCAGCCAGCTTACGCCGCTGCATGGAGCCCGGATGGCACCTATGTAGCGACAGGCGATGAATCGGCCCGAATCTTTATCGAGAGTCCACTTACGGGAGAGAAGATTCGAGAATATCGGACCCATACAAAGGGCATTCAGAAGTTGAGTTTTAATATGACTCGTCAGTTCCTCGCTAGCACGGGTAAGGACGACCAGATCAACATCTACGATATCTCCAAGCCTGCACCGAAGGAAGTTCGAAAAATCCTGGGCAAAGGTGCGAATTTCTACGGGGCGACCTTTAGTCCCAATCTGCCCTACACGCTATCGACAGGCATTCTAGGTCCGGGTTGCCGAATCTACGACTGCAACTCTGGAAACTGCGTTGGTTTCTTGACAACGGAAGATCAACAGGGCGTTTATGATGTGAGCTACAACCCAAGTGGCAGCGTCGAAGTATCCGCGGGCCGAGATGGCGAAGCATTGGTTTGGGATGCCAAGGCTAAAAAGAAGATTGGAACTCTCAAAGGGCACACTGACTGGGTCATGTTCGCGACGGTTTCGCCCAACGGCAAATTGATCGCCACATCTTCCACTGACCGTTCGGTGAAAATTTGGAATGCTTCTAATTGCCAGAAAATAGCGGACCTGCCGAACCAGAGCAATGTGGGTTCACCGCTTTGCTTTACTGCTGATGGCAATTCTTTAGTCACTGTAAGTGATCAGGGATTCCTGGAATTCAACACAGTTTCCCCCAGCCAAGCGGCCGTCGATGAGGTTGTCAAACCGAAAGTTACCAAGAAGAAAGTGGCAAAAAAACGGCGACATCACTAGTCGTTTGTCATTGAGGATTGAGCCTAGTCACTTCAACGCGGCTAGGCTCAATTTTGTTTTTGACTTCCTAATGGGTTAATGTGCTTTCTACGATTTGACCTTGCCTTACTTCTTGGGGCTGGGTCAACCAACGGTGACGGTTGTGGATTATGATGAAATATATGAAATCTCGTCTGCTGACTTCGGGCGCCCTTCTTCTCAGTCTTGGCTTCGGATATGGATTTGTGTTCCAGAAGGCAGGACTACCCGAAACGGTGATTCCAGTCATCGACGAAGCTCCAACTCGAGCAAAGAGCTTCGATTGGATGGCACGACACAACGCGGTTGTCGAGAGAGTGAAGCAAGGTCACGTCGATCTGTTACTCATTGGGGACTCGATCACGCACATGTGGGGAGGCGTTCCTGAGGAACAAACTATCCATGGTCGAGGAGACTATCTTTGGGATAAATACTTTGGAAGCCGAAACGCAGTGAACCTAGGATTTGGTTGGGATCGAACCCAGCACGTTCTATGGAGGTTCGACCACGGCGAAATCGACGGTATCAAACCTAAAGTCGCCGTAGTGATGATTGGCACGAATAATATGGGCACGAATTCGTCTGAGGATATTGCCACTGGAATCGATACCATCGTTAGTCAGCTACGACACAAATTGCCACGCACGAAGATTCTGCTTCTTGGAATCTTCCCGCGCGATCCTAAGCCCGATTCGAAAAATCGGAAACAAATTGCCGAAGTAAATGCGAAGATTTCTGTGCTTGGCAAAGAGAAAGGAATCACCTACTTAGACTTGACTTCATCCTTCGTGCAGACAGATGGCACGATTTCATCGGAAATCATGCCTGACTACCTTCACCCAAGTGCAAAGGGTTATGGAATTTGGGCCAAAGCCATGGAACCAACCCTTGCCAAACTATTTGGAGATAGACCTCGAACTTAACCCTGATTCTTTCGCTTGTTTTTGATAATCAAATCGACAAGTTGACTAGCGGTTACGACTCTCGTGTTTGGCGGCAGCATAGAAATGAGTTTCCTAACCGCTTCCATAGGGCCCCCATTTTTGCCAAATGACCATGCATGGACATTGATAAGTGCATAGCTGTTCGGATTAGCCTTGGGGTCTGTAGGCATCTTTGAGATCTCGCTGGCTAGTCGGTCTACATCGACTAGTTTCTCCCACAGAACATTGCGGTACGCAATCGTGGGTTTGCCGTTGTGCCATCTAGTTTCACCACGACGGCGATGATAGGGAGAGTAGTCCTTGTAAATAACGGCGTCCACATTCGGAAGGTCAAGCCAGGGATCGGCTTCTTCAAGTGAACCTTCGTTTTGATTGAGGATCGAAGCAACGCGCAAGCCGGAGATGGCCATAAAGGGCCTGGTCTGACGTGCAGCCGAAGCTCGATTGGGAAGGACATGCGGGTAGGTGTAGCCAGGTAAGCCAGCTCCCGTCACGAAGTCATCGTTAGGCTTGGCTGTCCGATAAATGATATCTAGAACGGATGGCGCATATCTCGCAAGAAGAGGTGAAACTTCCCAAGTGAAGGGAAAACTACCGCGTAATTGACTTCCGTAGAAATGGGGATCCGTGACAAATCCTCCCGTCTGCCACTGCAAATTGTCGCCATCGCTGAGAACGAACGCCACATACCGAACATTGTCCTCGTTCTTCGCAGGTGCCCAAGACGGGCGTTTGAGCTTTGGAGGGTGCATTTTCTCCAGTGCCGACAAGTTCACACACCAATCCGCAGCAACACCTGTTCCTCCTGCCGAACTGACTTCGGTTATCCACTCGTATTCATCTGGACCCCATCCGAAGACCAAGGAATTCGGGCCGAAGTATTGGACTACCCTCTTACGGAATTTCCTGTCGAGTGTGTCCATCACGAATGCACTATGCATGACAGCAAAATCCCTTAAGGCGCCTGGCTTGTCGATAGATTGCTCGACTACGATCCCCTTTTTGAATAGGGTATGGAACTGTTCAAAGGCCTCCGGTTCAGTCAGACCTTGAACATCCAGAAGTGAGCGATAGCGATGGCTCTTGGCCAAACTAAGTTGGGACTCGTCAATCGCTATTCCCTGCATAGGACCGGCAAGGCTAGTAGCAATGTTCAGGCCATGAGTGTGGGATTTGTACAGGATAGTGCCCTTAATCTGAGATTTAAACTTCGAGGCTAGATCCCACACGTCACTTGCTACCTTAATTTCTGCACCACGTGCAACGAGGTCGTTATAGACGATCTCCTGAACACCATTTGTTTTCAGCCAAACCCGGGGCCCCTCTCGGTTAGCCAAACCTTGAATGCACTGAGCCGTCACCAAATCTGCTGATGACAATCGATTTCGCTCCAGAGTGTAGAGAATAGAGTGCGGTTGACTGGTAGCCAGGCTAGTCAAGAACAGGGTAGGCAGGAGCATGTTTTGATTGTGGAATATGACGCTCGCCAGGGTGTCGAAGCTGGACTACCAAGTTTGGTTTTCGCCAGAAGGCGATGAGACTTTGTTGACTCATTTTCAAGTTAAGCCTGGCCATTGAATTTGGCGTTATAATCGAAACGGGCATGGAGTTCGCCCTTTAACCGCTCCTCCATTGGAAGCTGATGACTCCTACTTTACGCGGTTGCGGATGGAGGCGAATGAATGCGGTATCTGATTGAGTCTTTTTTAATTGCAGTTGGCGCGGCGATTGGCGCAAATGCCCGATATTGGATCGGCTACTTCGCGCAGTCTGCCAGACACACCTTTCCTTGGCCAACGATGCTAATAAACATCTTGGGCTCGTTCTTATTGGGAGCCTTCATTGCCGCAGCGGTATTGAAGGGATGGGGCTGGCAAGGCAGGCTGTTCTTTGCGGTGGGTGTGTGCGGTGGATTCACAACATTTTCGACTTTCAGCGTGGAGGTGCTAGACCTTTTCTATGAAAAATCCTGGAGAATGGCTGGCCTTTACGCCATGGCAAGTTTGTTTCTGAGCATTGCAGGGTGCCTTGCCGGCGGACACATCACCAGAGTCTTACTTTCCAGACCTAGTGACGTGCCCAAGAGTAACGGAAACCCTTTCCGTCACAAGTAATTACTACTTCTTGAATGTCCAAGAGGCATTTTTGACAAGCGACCTCAGGTGATCCAGCGATCCACAAAGGTGAGCCCGTGGCTGAACGGCGAATTCGGACATCCCGTCGTCAAACACGTCCTTCCAGGATCGGAGACAGTCATTCCCGGTGACACCAGCCAACGAACTATTCATAAGGCCGGCGAACATAGCCGCCTGAGATGAGACGGGGCCCTTCCCAATAACTCGAATCGTGGTGGAGTATTTCCTCATGGCTTCGGCAGCACGAGCGATGCTCCATCCATTTAGAAAAGGAACGGAGGTGCCTAAATAGACCGAATACCTCATGTCAATATCACTCAACTCACCGATCCCAAGGCCATCAATGTAGAGTCGAGCTTCTCCAACTTGACCTGGATAGAGCTTTAGGCCTTCAGATTTGCCGGCATCAACCATGACAATTGTGAGTGAGTTCACCTTGCCCTTGGGCAAGACAAGCAGTCCCGGAATCGAGAGGCCAGGAAGTGGCTCAAATACGATTGGACGCTTCGATTCAGCGTTGAGCTCTCGATATTTGATGTCGGATTTGGCTGGTAGCCCACCGTTGACTTTGAATACCTCGGTAGCCGACACTTCTTGTGGCGCGTTATCCAAATATTCCTTCGACAAGTCGCGCATCGTTCGTTCATCTGGAATGGGTTGGTCCAGTACAAGAAGGCTGCGGTCTTCAGGATCAATAACCTTGAGTGCTGGCTCATGTACGGGGCTTCCGTCACCTTGACCCTTCAAATATTTGTTGAAGAAGCCAATCATCGACTCACGCATCGGCTGATTGTAGTCATGCCCGCCCGCATAAATTTGGGAAAACGTGTCTTGCCCTTTGCCGAATAGACTCCACGTTTCTTCCATCTTCTTGTGAGTCAGTCGCATCGCAGGAGGCGTGAACTCTCCGTCGTTCTCTGCGCCCATGATATAGACAGGCTTGGGAGCTTGAATGCCTATGACATCCGATCGATCACCGACTTGGCTCGTTCCAGGAACATGGTTGCAGAGGCACCCATTGTCAGGCGCGAGTTCCATACTTGACATATAGACAACGGGAACTGCGGCCTTGTAGCGGTCATCCGCAGCAAAGGTGTAAAGAGTAGCAAGGCCACCTCCCGATGCGCCGGTGATTCCGACACGATCCATGTCCGTGTCATCACGTGTTGCCATGTAGTCCAATCCACGGATCGCATCCCAAACGTAGTATCCGGTTGTGTTTGTGCCGCCCTCCACAAGCATGAAATCGTTGTGTGTCCCTTCGGGCCTTCGTTCGATGAGGCTGTTACCTTCAAAGCTCCATCCTGGACTATCGATAGTTATGGCGATGTAGCCTTGAAGTGCTTGAAACTGGCTTCGAAGTTGAAGTCGATCTTCGCCTTTTTTGTGTGCCCAGTGTCCATTTACATTGACGATCACAGGCAGGCGCTGTTGGGGTTTGTGGTCGGGGATGTAAACATGAGCCGTGACATAGAACTTGGGACGACTCTCGTATACGATCTTTTCAATGTGGAACCCATTCCCTTGGAGTGTCCCTGTCTTTCGAACGTTCAGGGGAGTCCTGACAGGCATTGGGTCCAAGCCTAGGGTACGCATCAGCTCTTTCTTTCTTGCGAGTCGAACGCTCTCGAAATTCGCAAGTGTGGGTGTCGGTATCGCTGAGATTTTCTGAACGCGTCCTTTGAGGAAAGCGTTTGCCATTGATTGGCCTTGGCCGCTGAGTACGTCGTCATCCATAATGGGTCCTTGTATTTGTTTGAGTGAATTAACCCCTTGCTCCTTCGCAATGACCTCACCAAGGGTGAGGAAGGGAACGTTAACTGCGTTGAGGAGATCAGGATAAAAAGCAGTTGAGTAGGCGGCTCCTTCAGTTCCGGGATCGATCAAAACAGTCGGCTTGGACTTGTCGCCTCGGGTGAGAATCTGTTTGAGCGCGCGCGCGCACCCGGGATTTGTCACACGCTGCATCAATCGGCCCGCGACAACAAAGATGTCGCCCTTGCCAAAGTGCATGTGTGCCACTCCACCGTTTCCGGGCACTTCCCAACCGTCGCTCGGCAAGAAGTGCTGCCACAGGATCTCTCTGGTATCGATCTTGGGCAGGCCGAGCAGTCCTCCCGGATCAAAGGAGTTTGGTTTTGAGTTGTTCGCGGCGAGAAGTGGTCGCGGGAGAAAATCGAGAGGATATCGACCCGAAGTGAAGTCTTGTTGAAGAATGATCAGGGTCATTCCTCTCGAAATAGGGTCAAGCAATTTCCTGCGAGTCGTTCGATTAAAGACTCTGAAGAAGTTGGAGCCTCGAGGTGCCACGACCATTTGGCCGTACTTTTCAGGCGACAAAGAGTGAGAGTCCAGATAGGCCATTGCCTCTTCACAACCGTATATCTGTGCTGTAGGACCGGGTCGGGCCGGTACGACAAGATACGGTTTTTGACCCTGGATGAACGAAGGGATTCGGTTCTTTACCCGTCCGCTCTGAACTTCAGCAACCAGACATGTTCCGAAGCGCTCGTCAGTCAGAGTTACTTCAAAACGGCTTCCGACTCTAACCATCGGAATCTTATGGAAGAAAGTGGGACTCGGAAGAGGTTTGTAGAGGAGCCAAGCAGCGTCAAGACCTTCGGCGGGTAGGTGAACCTTTAGGTTTCCTTGTTCTCGTTGCCAACTTAGTTGGGTGGAAGGACGCGGCGAGGTAGTGGTGTGTCCTACAAAGGGTCCAGCATTCTCGTTTAGCCATTTCAACCCCTCTTTGGTGAGGTCAGTACGCTGAGACAACCAGGAGAAAGTGTTGGTGTGCATTCGAAGCTTCTCGGTAAAGGGCCGATAGAAGGTGGATGCACTCGAATTGGAGAGAATTTGCCAGCCTCTCCAGACATTCATGAAGGGGTGACTAGAGGAAAATCCAGAACCACTAGATTCTGAGCCTCCGAAACTCCAAGGGTCGGCCATGGAGCCAAAATTGTCTTCTTTCCCTCGAGTAATGGGCGGGCGCTGACCTAAGAGATCGGCTTTTCCGATACCTTCTAGATCCGCAGTTTGCGTTGCGGAGAGAAAGCGACCGCTGTAGTATTGGGCTAAAGCGGACAGCATGCCAATGGAGTTTTTGAGCTCACGATATCTCTTAACCTGATTTGGCGGAACCGTTGATTCACTCACAGAGGACATCATTTGTCGTAATTGAGTTGAAATCTCACCCAGTTTGCTGCCCACGTGGTCGACGCCGATCCTACCGTCATCGATTCCAAGAGTCTGATAAGCGATGCTTTCATTGATTGGCCGAAAAACCAAAGGATCGAATGGTTGACCTTCAATATAGGATTGGGTGTCGCCTCCTGTTTCGAGTTCGGGAGCATGGTCGCGATGGTCGGGGCCAATCGCCTTGGCCATATATGCCAAAGGAACGACCTCGCTGGCCTCTTTCCAGGCTTTGGCAATCGTCTTGCCTTGACCGCCAAACCAGGACTCTACTTTTGCGTCAAAGACCGAATCGGGTGTTTTAGGGTCGTAGCCCAGGCGTCCCCAGGTCATCCAGTACATCTCGTCGCGCTGGTGAATCCAGTTGCAGAATTGGTCCTGGGGATTGGCAAGATAGTAGGCGGACGATTTGGGATAGTAGGCGTCCTCACCCTCAATCGTATAACCGGATGCCGTTCCTACCTTCATAGCTGAGATTGACCGTCGAACCCAGTCCGGATTGTAGAAAGGAAAAATGCGATGGGTACCGTTGGCTCGAACTTGCCAGACTTCCTTATAGGGATTATTGGGCCACTTGCCGCCCCCTTCTGCTGGCCATCCTAACCACGTCTTCGCATTCTTCGAACTTGCACCGGAATCACTGAGATAGTCTTCAAAGGAATAACTGTTCCATGTGGCCATCCGTCCACCGGCGACCGGATAGGGCGCACCCCATTGCTCGCCGTTGTACTTGATTTCGACCGTGAAATCGTTCGAAGCTCGTGCCAAAGGCAGAACTCGTTGTCGACGTGTAATCCAGCTTCGAGTGACGAGAGGGATGTTTCGACCGCTTAGCTTAACGGCATCTCCGTAGCACTTGAAGAACGATTCACTTTTGCCACTCTCGCCGATGCGAAATCCAATAGCATCAAGGCCAGGGACCTTTCTGATCATCTGCTCGACGACTTCTTTCGTATAGGTATACGTGTTCTGTTCAGTAGCCTGATAGGGTGGATTGGGGTTCTGAGGAATTCTGAGACCCGCTTCGTAAGCCATCAGACTGACTCTAATTCCACGCTCATGGGCCATCGAGACCACCTTATTCAGGCGGGCCAAGTTAATGGCTTTGACATCGTCGCTGACTCCGACCTTCGGGAAGGTGGGACTGGTTACGAAGTAGGCATACAAATTCGGAGCATTGGTAACGCTGACGTCCCACATGCCATGGATATCTAGCCAATTGAGACGACTGTTTGCCATGGTGTCCAGCAAAGTCGTCCAGTAGTCATCGTTTTGGAACCACCAGCGGTTGGGGTCCGTAAGGGCGGCCGAATCGTAATCCGTGTCGTTCTTAGCGTAGTTCCAAGGCAGAGTCGTAAACAAGTTGAGACCACGATCAGGTAAAAATGGCTCCCCTTCCGTCTGCGTTTTCCAAGCGTTATGACCCTCGTTTCTTAGTCGCTCCGCGAATTCGAATGCGCCATACATCGCACCGTTTGCGTCCGTCCCAACAATCGTGACTTGGCCGTTCCGGGAGGAAATACGATAACTCTCCTTCTTTTTGCCCGCAGCGATCGACAGGGACACGTGGTCGGCTTGGCTGCCTGCAGCTTGACGTATGGCCTCTCGGCCAAAGTCGATAGGCGTTCTTTGTTGAAGGGCTATTGTGAGAATGGCAATTCCAATCATCTATTTCCTCGTTCCATCAGCAGAATAACAAAAAACACGATTTGATGGGATGAAAGGTCGAATTTAGCCCCTCATTGGACCCCTTTCCCTTTTTCACGTGCCTCAAGGGCCGGTGGAAGTAGCCGAATCAGCTCGATTGCATGGAGCAAGCGAGTTCGGTATGTTTGCTCGAATCGTGCTGTCGCTAGCAAAGCCGGCACTCGCTACCTGTGCCCACTTCCGGTTTCTAGAATCGTAGAACGACTTCATGGGACCGTTGCTTTATGTCAACGATCCCTCGAAATACACGTTCGCCTACGGCGGTCAATCGACTCAGCTTATGGCCGCATCCATCGTATTCACGTTGCCAATTATCATCCTGTTCTTCTTCGCTCAAAGGACGTTCATCCAAGGAATTGCGACCAGGGGCGGCAAGAACTGAGGGCTTCCTGTACTTAGGTTTGGCTACGCTTGAAGTCATTGGCAGCTGGATGGTTTGGATCGGCTTCTAGCACTTGGTTGATGAGATGCTGCGACAACTCGATGTCGCCTAGTCCTGCTGCAACCTGGGCTTGAAGGTAAAGTGCCGCGTTTGTCTGCCTCGCTTGAAGGTCGTCGTCGAAGAGGAGCATTGAGGGGAGAGAGGTAGCGAAGTAATCGACTTTGACCGGTGCGTTTTCCAAGGCTTGGGCGTACGTCTTTAAGTCTCTCAGCAGGCTTTCGGCAGATTCGTTCCTCCCTAGGCGTCTAAGGGCTTCAGCTTGAAAGCACGTGAACTCAGAAAACGGCTGAACGGCCATTTCCTGGAAATCCCCTTTGAATTCAGCAGCTTGAGTCCACCACCGGCGGGCTTCTTCCGGCTCGCCAAGAGCTGAGCAGGCGTCGCCGAGTGCCAGCCAGGCGTCACTTGCATTCGCCAGTAAGTGCCTAGCTTCGCCCAAGTTCTGAGGCGGGAAAACGATCTGGGTGAAATGGAGTTTGGCTCTATCAGCTTCGCCTTCCTTTAGCGATCTTCTACCCAATTCCAAATGTGTCCGAGAGTAGACGCCGAGGGCCATGCCTTCGCCCCCTTCCCAGGGCTGGAACTTCCTCGAACGAAGCGTATCTTCCGCTTTTTCAGGGTTGCCAGTCGCCAGAAGAAGGGCGCAGTATTCAATTGTGAGGTCGTCCCGTTTGGCGACGAGATCGAGAATTTGATCGAGTTCCGCGAGCCGTTGGTAGGGGGCGACTCCTAAGCGTCTCCAGAGCTGGTCGCGTTCATATAAAAGGCGGGCGTCTTCTGGCGCGTATCCGATTGCGGCGTCGTATTCCGCGCGAGCCTTTGTGGGATCGTGGAGAACGTTAAATGCTGCGATCCCAAGGTTTCGATGCGCGATTGCGTTCGTGGGTTCAATCCGGACTGCGCTCTCCCATAAGTCGATCGCCTCCGCATATCGGCGACGATCATACATGAGGTTCCCGAGGTAATAGGGGGCGCGTCCGTCAGTTGGAGGGGCGGCTTTAAGTATCGCGATATCCTCAAGCCTTGCTGGAAAACAGTAGTCCGGACTTACGATTGCCGCCCTTGCATAGGGGTCGGCGGAAGTGCTACTGCTGAGAAAGGCTTGGTAGTAGGCGACCATCGGCGCGTCGCCATCGGTGCTAGTGTGGTCTGCATTGCCGAGTAACTGCATGGCTTCTTCCGTGAGTCCGGCCCGCATTAGATCGATTACGATATCGAGGCAGGTGTTATTGTTCAGCTTAACGCTGATGCCATCCAAGAGTCGCGCCCACGGATCCAAGGGATCAAGTTGGAGAATATCAGCAGCAGAAGCTGTGCGTCCGAGCTTGCGAAGCACGATCACTCTTAGGCAGCGTGCGCGCAGGTTGTCTTGATCCTTCCGAATCGAACGTTCAAGGTATTCGAGTGCCTGCGTCCAATTCTGCTGGATGCAGGCAAGCTCACCAAGAGCATGCCAAGCCGGACCCTGCCAAGCGCTGTTCCACGCTGCTTTGGCGAAGGCGTCGATGGCTTCGGTGTACCTTCCTAGAAACCTCAATGCGATTCCGAAGTTGTAGAAGGGCTCTCCATCGCTAGGGTTTGGATTTCGACTTGTCGCGCGGCGGATTGCGGTTTCAAAATGCTCACTTGCAGAATCGAATTCACCACGCTTAAGTCGCCACAGGCCGAGAGCGTTGTTGCAACGGACGTCACCGGAGTCGCGCCGCAGAGCTTCCTGCCAGTAGTCCACTGGGCTTCGGGTGGCGTGACGATATTGCTCTAGGTGTTGCCCGATGAGAAACAACTCATCGGCTGATTCAACTTCACCGGGTAAAGGTGGCTCTGTTGCCGGCTGAAGCGTGGTGTTAAGGGCAGATTCATGATGAGATTCACATGAAAACTCACCTACGACTCTATCTAGCTCCAAGAGCGTTATTTCGATGACACCTTCGACGGCTTGAATAAAGGGTCGATCTGGCGACAGAGACACTTTCCACTCGTGTTCGAAAGACTCCGAAGTTCTGGCTACGACTCTTGCTTCAATTGGTCTGGTTACGCAGATGCCAATGCTGCTTGAGTCAGCGGCAATCGCAGCATCGACATTGGCGAATTTAGCGGGACCGATTTGTTTGAAGGGGTAGAGAAACTGGCTGAATGCGCGGGTCTCGCCGGGATTTAGGAATGAAAAGTCTGGCTGATTATCGGTGTATACGCCAGCCATTAGCTCGATATAGGGTCCGTCTGAATCGGTGAGATTACGGTCCCAGGCGTATCCAAACTCGTGATTGCCCCACGTCCATTGCTTCTTGCCGGGCGAAATGTGGTGATCAGCGACATGGATCAGTCCGGCTTTATTGAAGAAGTCGTATCCGCCAAAAAAGTCGTGGTCGGTGCTCACGCACATATACGATGTTGGAACGGGAATATTGGCGTACCAGGAGAGGTCGTTCGGGCGATAATCCGGACCTGAACCACCGGAATTTGCGGGGAGAAAATGGCTGGGGCGCTCACCTTGGGGAACGCCGGATCGGTCTCGTGCACCATAGTCAACCCCGTAATATCGACCTTCGCAGAGGGGGTAGCTGCTGACTGCACGTTTAGCGTGGTCTGCAATTGTGGTGGCATCTGGCGGGAAAAAGGACTTGTATCCCTCGTGAACTCGAACTCCGATATTGGTCCACCACAGAAAAGTTTGGGTGTACGGCGTGCGATTATAAAGTCGAACCTTGATCTCGACAACTTTTCGATCGGGATGCAGGCAGATTCCATGCATTCCCTTCATGCGGTTCATGGGCTCGTGCTCGCTCATCCAAACCGTGATGGAACCATCTTTACCGTACTCGATTGAGACTTCGGTCGGCATGAAAGTCGATGGGCGGTGATGCTGGGGCCAATTGAATTCAACTCCTCCCGAAACCCAGGGCCCTGCCAGACCTACAAGGGCCGGTTTGATTACATGTTGACGGTAGATGCAGTCGAATCCGTTGGTGAGATCGCGGATTGCGTGGATCCTCCCGCCGATTTCAGGAAGAAGCATGACCTCTATAAAACCGTTATCAAGGTAGATGGCATCCCAGCTCCGATCTGTTGGTGTCTCTGCGATCCGATCGATGAAAGGTAGGGGGTATACGCGTCCGCTGCTACCCTGGTAGACCCGCTTCTCAAGGAACATCGGATTCTTGTCCGCCTCGGCAGGCTCGTAGGTGGGAAGAATGACCGGCTCTCGCCGAACGCGCACGGCATTGCTCATCTTTTGATTGTGACGGGAATTCGCTCGATATACCCATAAGCAGGTTAGTCAGAAACCTATATAATCCTGCTATGAACGTCGATCGAGTGGCCTTCGATCTGCCTCCCTACGATGGGTTGCTAGCGGGTCACTATGTTCGGGGCCAAGGGTATGTTCGGCGGCGTCCGGGCGGTACTGACGATTGGCTGCTAGTAATGACCTTGAGTGGGGAAGGGCAGTTCGGCGGTGACCTGGCGGTTGAGAATCCTAGTCTGGTCTTGATTGCGCCCGGCACTACTCATGACTACGGAATCGGACCAAGCGCAGAATCCTGGGAGTTACTTTGGGCTCACTTTCAGCCCCCGTCGAACTGGCTGGAGTTGCTGCGCTGGCCTTTAGCGGCCCCCGGAATTCATATATTGATTCCTGCACAGTCAGCAGAAATCGAGACCCAGTTTCGTGAGGTCGTGCAAGTTTCAACTACAGTGGGACCACGGCGACGCCGGTTTGCAATGAACGCCCTTGAGAGGTTGCTGCTACTTTGCGATGCTCAACTGCCGAGTGAGCAACGACAGATGGATTCTCGGGTTTGGGCAGCAATTGAATATATACATGCTCATCTGGGACAGACATTAACGATCGAAGATCTGGGCACGATCGTGAATCTGTCACCGTCACGTTTCGCCCATCTGTTCCGCCAAGAGACCGGACTTCCTCCGGGACAGTACATCTTGCAGCAGCGCATCCACCGCGCAAGTGGGCTCTTGGTAGGGACAACTCTAGGCGTCGCGGAGATTGCTCTCGAGGTCGGGATGGACCCTTTCTACCTCTCACTACGCTTCAAAGCAGACAAGGGTGTTTCTCCTAGGGCATACCGACGGCTAGCCCAAGTCTGATGTTCGGTACCGAAATGGCGCCGAATTGGGCCGTAGCGGAAAATGGCAAGCGATAAATGCAATCGCTATAAGACACAAATAAATGTTATAAAAGACATGGTGGACAACGACGACACGTTGAATGCTACGACCTTAGGCGGTCCCTCACGGTATCGATGGTGGATTTGCGCCCTTCTGTTCTTCGGCACCACGATTTGCTATTTGGATCGGCAGGTCATCTCTGTTCTCAAAAACACACTAAAGACCGACCTCCAAATGGACGAGGTTGCGTACGGCCACATCGTATTTTGGTTCCAGGCAGCTTATGCTGCGGGTTATCTCCTTGCTGGACGACTGAACGATCTCCTCAAGGTCAAGAGAGGCTACGCACTTTCTGTTGCTGTGTGGAGCGTTGCAGCAATGGGTCATGCCTTGGTGAAATCAGTGACTGGGTTTTCAATAGCCCGAATTGGTTTGGGGCTGGCGGAGGGCGGAAATTTTCCGGCTGCGGTTCGGTCGGTCAGTGAATGGTTTCCTCAGAGAGAACGTGCCCTCGCCACGGGCATCTTTAATGCGGGTTCTAACGTTGGCGTCATCGTTTCTGCCTTGCTAACGCCTTGGCTCACGCTCAAATACGGCTGGCCCGCTGCGTTTCTAGTTACGGGTGTGCTGGGGTTCTTTTGGTTGATACCGTGGCTATTAACCTATAGTCAGCCAGAACGCCATCCGAAGGTTAATCGGGCAGAACTTGACCTGATTCAGAGCGATCCTTTGGACTCTGAGGACAAGATCCCTTGGATCAGCCTTTTGGGCCGTCGCGCAACTTGGGCCTATGCCATTGGAATGATGTTGTCTGGACCCATTTGGTGGTTCTATCTCTTTTGGATTCCCGGTTTTCTCTTCGATCAGTTTGGGATCGACCTTAAGAACATTGGTCTGCCCTTGATTGTTGTGTATCTGATCGCGGATGTAGGTAGCGTCGCCGGAGGTTGGTTATCTTCGTCGATGATCAAACGAGGTGCCTCAGTCAATAAGGCTCGTAAAACGGCCCTGTTGGTTTGCGCGCTCTGCGTTGTGCCGGTTGTCTTCGCCTCAAAAGTTTCAAATCAATGGGTTGCAGTCTGTCTCATTGGTTTGGCTGCAGCAGCTCACCAAGGTTGGTCGGCCAACCTCTATACCTTTGTCTCTGATACGGTGCCTCGAAAAGCTGTGAGTTCAGTCGTAGGTATCGGGGGTATGGCGGGAGCGATTGCCGGTATGTTCTTTGCGGAATTTGTGGGTCACTTGCTCAAGTGGACGCACAATAACTATTTGGTCTTGTTTCTCATCGCTCCAAGTGCCTATCTGATAGCTATTGGATTGATTCACGTCATCGTTCCAGAAATCGAACAAGCCAAAGGATGAGATTTGTTGCTGACTTTCAGGCGGTCTTACCTTTCCTAGAAAATTCCAACCTTTGAAATTCGGTGCGGAAGGATGGCAGCCGTTATTATGTGATCTGGCCTGAGCTTCTCCTCCTTTACATCGGGCAATTCAAACTTATGCTTCATAAACTCACGTACACAGCGATCGCTTGTAGCTTGGTGGCGCAAGCTGCCTATGCCCAAACAAAAGACATCGTCATCAACGGCGCAAGGATTGAGGTTGGCGATGGCACAGTCATTCCGATTGGGTCAATTGTTATCCATGATGGAAAGATTTCCCAAGTGGGTGCTACCGTTAGCGCGCCAGCCGATGCCGAAATTATTGACGGGAAAGGTTGGTTTATCTTTCCGGGGTTTATTGAAGCGTACTCCACCCGTGGCCTAAAGCTTCCCGATGCGCCAGCGGCAGGGACTCCTCCCGACAATCGCAATACCGCCCCTGCCACCATGTGGCACGCCAATCGGAGAGGAATTCGCATAGATTTAGTGGCCTCGAAATGTCTTGATATCGCAGACAGACTTAAGGACAGCTATAGCAATGGAGTGACGACCGCGTTGTTGGCACCAGGCAATGGTTCCCTTCGTGGGAGTGCTTCAGTCATCGATTACGTTGACAAAGGGAATGTCCTTAACCCTCTTGCCGCCGAAGAGATAGCCTTGCGAGGTGGAGGCTTTGGTGGAGGTGGAGGAGGTGGCTATCCCGGAACCTTATTGGGCGTGACTGCTTTGGTCCGCCAGGTGCTTGCAGATGCACAAAGCTATGCCGCGAACGAGCCAGCAAAGAAAGATGCCGGGCTAGAGAACCTCAAACCTCTGATGAACGGTCAAATGCCGGCACTCTTTGTAGCGGACACAGCACGTGAGATAGTGCGTGCATCCCGGATTGCCGAAGAATTCGGTCTCAGACTAGCGGTGATGGGTGGACGAGAAGGTTATCGAGAACTAGACCTTTTGAAAGCCAAATCAACCCCAGTTATTCTGAGTCTTGATGTTTCCGACGCACCAAGCAAGAAGGTGGAAGTGGGTTCCGACGCCACTCCTCAGGCAGTGCTCGATGATCGTTACAACGTTTGGCTAGAGCACTCCCAGAATCCGAAGGTACTCAGTGAGGCTGGAATTCCTCTGGCGTTTACTCAAGGGCTTGGTTTTGGCGATTACCTACCGGGAGTTCGGAAGCTAATCACCCAAGGCTTGTCCAGGGACGCGGCTCTAAAAGCCATGACGTCAGGCGCTGCAGCTATTTTGGGTGTTTCGGATAAGGTTGGATCGATCCAGGTTGGGAAACTTGCCAATCTAGTAATCATGAACGCGGACTTCGCGGACGAGAAATCAGTGATTCAGACCGTTATTATTGAAGGGAAGAAGATCGACGTCAAGAAAGGAGGCGGCAAGTGAAATATTCCGCACTGTTAGCAGTTTTTATCGCCGCTCAAGCCGCCTTGGCTCAATCACTTCCGACGGAAACCAATGCCGATCGAAAGCCTAAGCTTCAGACACACGGGGATGTCTTTATAAAGGACGCTCGAATTCTGACTGCCACTCATGGGACGATTGAAAAAGGCTCCATTCTAATTCAGGGGGGGAAGATTATTGCGATTGGCAATCTTAAAGCTCCTCCTGGAATAACCGTAATTGATGCAACAGGCAAAGTTGTCTCTCCCGGAATAGTAGATGCCCACGTCCACCGTGGAATCGACACGACAAATGAAGGTTCGGACGCAATTGTCGGCGAAGTCCGGATTCTTGACGTCCTAAACCCGGACAATAAGACCATTTGGCAAGCAGTTGCAAGTGGAGAAACATCCGCGCTTCTATTGCATGGTAGTGCCGACCCTGTCGGGGGTCAAAGCCTCGTCGTCAAGCTCAAATACGGCAAATCCGCTCGGGAGATGCCTATCAAAGACGCGCCGCGAATGATCAAATTTGCCCTCGGCGAAAATGTGACCCGTACCGGACAGCAGAACTCCACTCGATTCCCCAAGACTCGTATGGGAGTCGAAGCGGTCTACCGCCGTGGATTTACCCAGGCTCGCGAATACATTAAGAAGTGGGACGATTATGAGTCCAAGCATAGCGTCGATCCTAAGGCCGTTGCTCCTCAGCGCGACCTTAGGTTGGAAACCCTTGCCGACATTTTGAAGCGCAAGATCTGGGTCCAGTGTCACTCGTATCGTGCCGATGAAATCCTCATGCTGGTCCGTTTGAGCCAAGAATTTGGATTCAAAATCGGAGCGATGCAGCATGCGTTGGAGTCGTACAAGGTTGCACCTGAACTGGCCAAGGCGGGTATCGGAGTTTCGATTTTTGCCGATGAGTGGGCCGGAAAACTTGAGCTTTACGACTGCATTCCCTATGCTGCGTCAATCTTGTCGAAAGCTGGCGTCAATGTTTCCATAAACACGGATGGTGTATCAGGAACAACAGCCATTAATATCGATGCGGCAAAGACCATGAGGTTTGGCGGCCTCAATGAGCAACAGGCCCTAGATTTGATCACCATCAATCCAGCTCGAGAGCTTGGTATTGCTCACCGAACAGGAAGCATCGATGTTGGAAAGGATGGGGATGTTGTCATTTGGGACGGCCATCCACTCAGCGTGTATTCAAGAGTAAACACCACGATCATCGAAGGAGAAGTGTTCTTCCAACGTCGCGATGCTTTCAAAGTGAATCCGACTTCAACCACGAAGAATAAGTTGGATGCATTTAAATATGTCAAGGACCAGACCTTGCCGGCTTCATCGAAAGTGTACGCAGTAGTCGGTGCCACTATCTATCCCGTCTCGGGTCCTGTAATTAAGACAGGAACGGTGATCGTAGAAAATGGCCTGATTAAGGCTGTGGGTGCCAAGGTTGCCATTCCAGCTCATGCAGTCGTGATTGATGCTCATGGGATGAATGTCTATCCCGGTTTGATCGACGCTGGCACGACACTCGGCTTAACTGAATTTGGCCAGGTGGGACAAGCAACTGACGCTCGTGAACTGGGTAACAATCAGCCCGACTTGGTCGCGCTAACGGCAGTCCAAGCTCAAAGTGAGCATCTGCCCACCACCAGAAATCAAGGCATTTTGACGGCTCTTACCGAAGGTCGAGGCGGTACCGTTTCATGCCAGGCTTCGGTACTAAATTTGGCAGGATGGACTCCTGAATTGATGGGAATTAAGCGAAAAGCTGGGCTCTCGCTCAATTGGCCGGGCGGTGCTGCATTCAGTTTTGATGGAGTAGATGTCGACTGGGACGAAGGTGACCACGATGTCAGCGCAGACACCGATGACATGGGCGGCGACCCACAAAGGAATAGATCTGGCGCTCAAAGGACTCGTCCAGGAGGAGCCGGAACAGCAACAACTGGTGCGCAAGCAGCCGTTGACGACGGTGGTGCAACTGACGAAATCAAAGTGTATTTTGATAAGGCGATTAAATACGGTAAGTCACACGAAGAAACGGACCTTTCACTGGAGGCCATGCAGCCTTATGTTAAGGGCCAATTGCCCATCTTTGTTCATGTAACGGGTCGAGCAGCAATCCGATCCGTCGTCGCTTTCGCTAAGAAATACAAAGTAAAAGTCGTGATCGTTGGCGGTAACGAAGCATGGAAAGAAGCCAAGTTGCTGGCTGACAATAATATTCCAGTGGTTCTTACTGCTGCTGGAAAATCGACCTTGTCTGCGAACACCGTCTCTAGTGATTGGGATCCATATGATTCTCCTTACGTAGCTCCAGTTCTTCTGAAGCGAGCCGGAGTCAAATTCTGCTTTCAAAGTGACGGCTTTGCCGAAGCCATGAATCTTCCGCAACGAGCGGCAGAATCGTGTGCTTATGGACTCACAAAGGAGGACTTGTTGCGGTCGATGACACTCTCAGCCGCTGAAGTTCTTGGTGTTTCGGATAAGGTTGGGAGTCTAGCCCCAGGCAAACTTGGCAACTTGGTGATCTCAGATGGCGATCCGTTTGAACTGAGCTCGAACATCCGGTACATCTTTGTCAATGGACAGCCTGTAGAGATGAAGAGCAAATTCACTCGACTACGCGACCAGTATCTGCAACGGCTTCGATAGGATTCCCAATCAGATGAATGTAGCCGGTTCGGTTCGCCGACCGGCTCTTTCTTTTCTTGAAGATTCGAAGCCACAGGAGTGGGTAACGTACTGCAAGGTCAATGACTTCTAGCAGCCTCGCACGTGTTTCACCTGAATCAGTTGGACTTTCGTCCAAGAGTGTTCTCGACTTCTTGCGTGCCATAAATGAAGGTGCCCACGGCCTCCATAGTTTAATGGTACTAAGACACGGGTCGGTGCTTACAGAAGCTTGGTGGAAACCTTATCAGCGAGATGACCTTCACCTCCTCTATTCGCTAAGCAAGAGCTTCACGTCTTCGGCAATCGGTTTAGCCCAGCATGAGGGATTGCTTTCGATCGACGATTCCGTCCTTTCGTTCTTTCCAGGAAGGGGGCCCGAGACACCATCCGAGAATCTCAAGAAGATGAAGGTTCGCCACCTTCTGTCGATGTCGTGTGGCCACGAAAATGACGATATGGCCGACATGTATATGCGGGCTGATGGTGACTGGGTTCGAGGATTTCTCTGTCGAGATGTTCCACATGAGCCAGGCACCCACTTCCTTTACAATTCCAGTGCCAGCTATGTACTTTCCGCGATCATTCAACAGGTCACGGGTCAGACGACCTTGGACTACATCCGGCCAAGACTTTTGGCGCCTATTGGAGTCAACCATGCCGAATGGGAAGTTAGTCCCGAAGGAGTAAGTATGGGCGGTTGGGGAATGAGCCTATCGACGGAGTCCATTGCGAGATTTGGACAACTTTTACTACAAAAAGGTAGTTGGAACGGTGATGAAGTCTTGCCAGCACCCTGGGTCGAAAACGCCACCAGCTTTCAGGTGTCGAATGCTCAGAACGATCAAGTTGACTGGCAGCAAGGCTATGGCTTCCAGTTTTGGCTTTGTCGATTTGATGGATTTCGAGGCGATGGGGCATTTGGTCAGTTCTGTGTCGTGCTTCCAGACCAAGACTTGGTCGTCGCAATTACAGCGGCGACACCGAGTATGCAGGCGGTCCTCAACTTGGTATGGCAGCATCTCGTTGAACCATTGCAGCAGGCGGCGCTACCTGAAGATCCAGCATCCGTTCGAGAGCTTGAACAGAACATTCTTGGCCTAGTCTTAACTGGTCCAAAAACGTTCGAAGGCTCAACAAAGGAAATCTTGATTGCAGGTAAAACCTTTGAATCGACAGATCCTTCACAGAAAATTCAATCGTGCCAACTCGACTTTGACGATGAGGGATGTACGTTAATCCTCAAATATCTATCGAACGACAAAACGATTCGAGCCGGAACGCAGACCTGGATATCCGGTCAATCTAGCTTTGAAATAGACGATCAGAAGGTAGCTGCGCTTGGAGCGTGGGTCAGCAGCGACACTTTTGAGATTCAAATCTGGGCGCAAGAGAGTCCGTCCGGTACCCTCATTCGATGTCGGTTTGACGACAACAGTTTGGAACTAACGACCACTTATCAGTACCGCTTTGGACCTACTGAGGGTCCGACATTCCTTGGCAAGATTGCATGAAGGGGACTGACTATTAGGTTAGCTTGAAAGCGAGCTAACCGAGTTTCAGTTTGCTATTCGCTCGCGCCTTTTTAAGGCCCGCCCTTTCCATACCCTTTTTAATGATCGGGTTACTGTTTGAGATTCGCCAAATGAGCCCAGTGCGATGGTTCTCAGTACTGCAGAGCATCATGCCGAGATCTATTCCCAAGACATCGGTGTCGATCCAGTTTCGCGTGGGATTGAGCGAATCGGGAAAGCCATAACGACCCCAAGCCGAGGGATATTTTGCGCGAAGAGACTTAGCGAAATCAATCGCCTCTTTAGGTAGAACGTTGGCTGCAGCAAGGGGAGCAGTTGGACAGATGGTGCCGTCGTCGTTAATCCAGCCGGGTGCTCCATAGGCATTGTAGCCGTCGGGACCGTCGCAGGCATTTAGTCCCCATAAGTCGGAGGCGTAGCCTTTGAAATTCTTAGGATTGTCGATGCAATATTGCCGGTTGGCGAGGGCAGCGTTTCGTTCTGCGATTTCGTAGTTGTATCCAAGGCGATCTCGTCGGCCACGAAAATCATAGAAGCCTTCCGACATTTCGTGCATGAATAGTGGACCACCGGTGATGAAGTCAATTCCCTTGTAGGTTTCTGCAGGTCTCCGCAATTTATCCCAGCCGTCAGCGGTTAGGCTATTGAGACCGTAAGCCTGGATGTAGAGGAATTTTGCCTCGTTGTAATCGGACCAGCGGGCAGTGATAAATCCTTTATCCGGATTCCATCCCATGCTGTAATGCACGGCATCTTTCTTTTCGCCACCGTCCGTGAGCATCCACTTCCAATCGATTCGCTTCTTAAATGCTTCCACGTCTTTTGAAAGCTGTTCATCTTTCCAGTACTGATCGGCAAAGAGGATTCCTGCTAAGCACAGGCTCGTGTCAACGCTGCTCGCTTCGCAATTCCATTGTCTGCTTCCATCGTTCCAATCGACAAAGTGGTAGAGCCAGCCGTGGGACTGCTGCCAGTCCGTTAGCAGGTGGCTCAATGTCAATCGCGTCCTTTCAAGGGCAAGCTTTCGGTCAAGCCACTTGTGGTCTGTGCCTACTGCATAGGCGATAAGGGCATAACCCACCGCTGCGCAACTGGCGATGGTGTGCTTATCCTCATCGGAGCCTACGTTGGTTGCGCGATCTTTCGTGAATCCATTTTTGGCATTCGATTCATTCCAAAAGAAAGTCACGGCTCTGTGTTGGATGTCATCCAGCAACGGGTCAACTGCCGGCATTACTGGAGGTTGGATGGCAAATAAATTGGCGAAACACAGAGCAGATGTGAACAACATATTGGGTGACCGAAGCAAATTGAACTAGACAAATTCCATGGCATAGCCTTCTTCCTCAAATTTGATCTTAAGGCAGGGCTTATCTTCCTTGAACGAGGCGGTGACCCATCCATCGGCGACCATCGCTTCGAGTACTTCGACGGAACTTGCGAATACCGAATACGGGTTCTCACCCATCGTTCCCGACTCGGCCACTCGCCAAAGTACGTCGGTGATGTCGATGAGGTCAGAATGCCGTTGCAAGACGTCAAACAGAACGTGATAAAGCCCCTGAAGTGGCAAGACATTGGTGCCCCTTTGGTAGCTGCGCACGGGGATAACTCGGCCCTCGTTGTAAAAGGAAACGTATTCCTTTTCGGCACCTTCTAGGTTTAGTGAAAAGGAGTTGTTACTCGAAATGGCCCAAGATGGGCTCGCTTCCGAGAACCGGTTGATCATGTGTTTGACCGTTCCGAGGCTCCATGTAGCAGCTCGGGCTACTCCCGGCGTCGTATCCCGTGCAAATCCACCCGTGCCGAGCCACTGAAATGCCGCATCGGCCTCCAAACTCAGGCCGGCATCGGCTGCAATCTTCGAACAATTCTCTTTGAGGTCGGTGAATATGGCATTGGCGGAATACCAGTAGTCTGCAAAGCGAATGTGGTGACCTATCTGGAATTTGTAGTTCGTTTCGTATTCGCGTTGAAGCCACTCTGGGTTCATCTCGCCTTTCCTAAGTTCCAGGATGGTGAAGGCAAGTCGTCTGGCACCTGTTTGAGCGAGGGTGAGGCCCGCAGACAGAATGGGGTCCGCAAAACCCGCAGAATCGCCGGCCAAAAACCAATTCTTTCCCGAAAACCTCTCGGATGAGAAGCTCCAGTCGCGAGTGACTGAGATCTTATTTTCTTGGGTTGCATTGGTTAACAATGCGGAAATACGTGGCTCAGTGCGGAAAGCCTCTTGATAGAGTTCCTCAAGTCTCTTACCCGACTCCTTAAGGTATTGGACGGGAGTGACCAAGCCCAGAGAAGTTCGAGTCTCGCTGACGGGAATAAACCACATCCATCCCCAACCCAGACTCATGACTTGGATGCGCGTGCCGCCGATTCCAATGTTCTCGGCCCATTCCGCATTTTGCCAGTAATCCCAGATTGCGACATTGCGCAACGATGTAGGTGAATCTATTCCTACATCCATCGTGCGCCGCATAAGGGTGCCGCCGGTGCAGTCGCAATAATAGTCGGCTGTCACCGTACGGTCATTACCCCACGAATCAGGAAGGTTCCCCCCCTCCACCGATTCGACTGAAAAACCTGTTACTCGATCTCCTGATCTGGAGATCGAAGATACTTTGACTTGCTCAAGGACCTCGCATCCCGCTTCTCGTGCATGGTCCAATAAGATCTTGTCGTATACACTCCGGTCAACTTGGAATGCGGTTTGCTTTCGCTGGCCATCGTATTTTCCTGGTCGGACTTCGTCTTTGAACTCGCCGTTCAAGAGAAAGTTAAACTGCCATAGGTCCTTGGTCAAGCCCCATTTGTATGTCGCCCCGATCTTGACGGGGAAGTTAGCCGCCTCAACTTTATCCCAAGCTCCCATTTCGTCAAGAATCTCGCAGACCGCAGGAAGTTGACTTTCACCCACGTGGTCTCGAGGAAACTTCTCTCTTTCAAGAATAATGACCTTAATTGAGGGATCATATTTCCTTAGCAAGGTTCCGAGGGTGGCCCCTGCGGGGCCACCGCCAGCGATCGCGACATCGTATCTCATTTACTAGTTACCGATCAGATCCAGGAGTGCCGCCTTTAGGCATGATCTTTCCACCTGGGCCCACGGAAAAGGGTCTAGATCCTTCCGCAGACTTGCCACGAGGATTCTTCATGTGATCCCAAACCCCGTCTGCTTGTGCCTGATTTCCCTTCGCGTAATCCAAAAATTTCTGTTTTTGAGCTGGTGTTAACTGGCTGTAGTCACCCTTAACGCCATCAAAAATTGTCCGAAGTTCCGTCATCTGTTTGACTTCTGAATCAGAAGCCTTTTCAACTGCCTGCTCGCCTGAGCTACATCCAATCAGTACGCTCACGAATACAAGACTGAGCAAGAGTGCGCCCGCTTTTTTCAATAGCATTGACTTATTTGTTCCTTATTCGGCTGTGGCCAGCCAAAAGACTGGCCACATGTGATTTTCTACTGAAGTGCCTTTGGAATCGACACCTGAGTGTATGCGCCGTTCACAGCACCGCCCTGGATATTGGTGCAGACTGAATCGATCCAGTGCTGATCGCCAGGACCGGTATCTGGACCCAAGTCAGCTCGTCGATATCCAAACGTTGTGTATGCGGTTGGATCGTTGAGTGAACACGCTGCTGCCCAAACTTGACGCTTGGCATGGGTATCACCAAAAACAGCTACGGTCGCCTTGTCTCCCCATTTACCGCCTCCAAGGAGGTAGTTGAGACCCTTCGAAACGCCATTTGGCTCTGAGTGAGTGAAAGGTGTTTCGTATGTTGGGCCTGTGCCGCCGTTACCGTCCCAGCTTTCGCAAGTGCAGTAGTCAGGATAGGCATCCTTTCCTTCAATGACGAGTCCTTGAGACGCAGGCTGAGCATAGGCACTGTTTGGAATGCCTGGGTTGCCCCACTGGTTAACAAGGAAGAAGCCATTTAATCGTGAATAGCTACGTGTGTGCTTGGTAACTGTTGGATCCAAAGTGTAACCGCCTGCAGCGGCTTGAAGAGGATCCGAAGCAACGTCAAGGAACTTGGCGGCTGGGTTAACAGGGTCGGTACTCATTTGCCCTGACTTCACGTAAGGGTCGAGCGACGTGCGCCATGTGTGGGCGTTGTCGTTCAATGGGTATGGAGGTGAGTTAACGTCGTCTGAGTCAGACGAATACATGATCATGGCGGTGCCAAGCTGCTTCATGTTAGAAATAGCAACAGTGGTCTTGGCGGCTGCTTTTGCCTGAGCAAAAACAGGGAATAGGATCGCTGCGAGAATGGCGATGATGGCGATAACTACAAGTAGTTCAATAAGCGTAAAAGCTTTTTTCATGTTTCCTCTTTGAATTGAATGGAATCGACAAGGCGATAGAATTGCGACGGGGGCTCAGCATAGCTAAGCCAGATGGATTGCGATAGTTGGTTAAATAGTGATGTGTCCGTTCGAAACGTTGATTCCTAGGTCTTTCGGGAGGCACATTTCGTTGCCAGGGCTGGAGCGCTCGACGATCGGACGTCAAGTACTGGATCGATGAGGACCTGTCTGACGGGAATGGGATTCCCTCGAACAAGTTGAACCAACATCCGTGTGGCTTCGGAGGCCATTTGCCTGACTGGCTGGCGAACACTGGTTAGTGGTGGCTCCGCTATCTCGGAAGCCGCAAGCGAGTCATAACCAATAATGCTGATGTCCTCAGGAACCCGAATGCCTTCTTTTCTCAGGTCGCTGATCAGCGAGAGTGCTGTGTCATCTGACCAAACAAACAATGCGGTCGGCCCGAGTGGGCTGCGCATCATTTCAAGGATTCTTTCGGTATCGATTTCTCGGCTCGTCGCCGTGATCATGAACTCCGGATTGGGATGAAGACCAGCCTCAGTTAGGGCTGTTCGATATCCTTCAACACGTTCTTTGGAACTGACAGACCGTTGTCCCCCACTGATCATGGCAATTCGCGTATGCCCGAGCTGAAGAAGATGTTTCGTGGCGAGCTGACCTCCCAAGAGGTTGTTACAATCAACGCTTGGAATGTCGAGCCGATCGTTGTGCGTAAAGAATTGCACGCAGGGCAACCTTCGCTCGACCAATTTTAGGAACGTCTCGTCGTCCTCGTCCCTTAGAATTAAGGCACCATCCACACGACCATCATCGAGAGCAGATGCCTCGTCGTCGGGATTTGCTGCTTGTTTGGTATGGAGCATTAAATCGAAACCTTCGACGTAACATGCTTCTGATACGCCTCGCATGACTTCGCTGGTGAAATTCGACCAAGAAGAAAAATAAAGTCCCGATTGGAATAGGACTGCGAGGGTGTCTGTCCTTCGGGTGCTGAGAGACCGAGCAATAGCATTGGCTCGATAGCCAAGGTTGCTTGCAACATCGCGAACTCGCTCCGTAGTGGCTGCGCTGATGCCCATCTTTGCGCTTTGCCCGTTAAGCACATAGCTCACGGTAACTTTGCTCACTCCGGCGCCTCTAGCGACGTCTTCAATCGTAATCCTTCTGTTCATCTTCGAACTGAAACGGTTCAGGAGTTAATAGTAACACAGTGAAACGGGAAAACAAAGGGTGAAATCACGGATTTCGGGCGGCATCGCATAATTCTCTTCTCAATCAAATGCTCTCAGACTTCCGTAGAATGAGGCTAGATCTCACCATGACTCCACATACGATTCATCACGTCACCGCTGTAACTTCTCAGATCAACCGAAATTTGGAGTTCTATACCGATATCTTGGGGCTGAGGTTAGTTAAGAAGAGCGTCAACCAGGATGATGTTGAGGCTTACCACTTATTCTATGCCGATGCTTTAGGCACTCCAGGAACGGATATGACCTTCTTTGATTGGCCGAAAATTGGCGCTAATCTGCCCGGACCAGCAACGATAGGTTTAACCTCCTTCAAGATTCCTGGAGACTCGTTAGAATGGTGGGAGGCGCGGCTGGAGGTGGCAGGGGCATTTCCTGAACTTGTACAAGATGAAATCGGCCGGTCAAGCATCTTGTTTACGGATCCAGAAGGTCAGCGTCTTGAACTTATGGACGACACTGGAATGAGTGGTACATCAGTACCTTGGACCGGCTCCGTCCCTCTGGAACGCGCACTGAAAGGCATCCTTGGTGTGAGCATTGACAGTGCTCGCCCGGACATGACACGACGGGTCTTGACTGAACTGTTGGGTTATCGCGAAGTGAAGGGCTTGGCGTCAACTTTAAGCACAGGGGATGAATCCTCCTATGCCGAGGTCACCGTTCAGTCATCTGGCAACCGCCGACCTGGAAAGGTTGGTGCTGGAGGAGTTCATCATGTTGCGTTCTCCGTTGATACCGATGACGAGTTAACCGAACTGCAGGGCAAGATCGAGGCCGTAGGAATACAGACGTCAGGATACATTGATCGCTTTTACTTCCACAGTGTTTACTTCCGTGAACCCGGCGGAGTACTTTTCGAGCTGGCGACCAAGGGGCCAGGCTTTACGAGTGACGAGTCGCTAGATACGTTAGGCGTGAAATTAGCGCTTCCGCCGTTTCTTGAAGACCGTAGATCTGAGATTGAATCGGGGTTGAAACCACTGAAGTGATTTTTCACCTAGAGTAAAATCCAGTTATGCCTCAGGAAACAGATTCAAAAAAAGGTCCCGCATCTGGGTTTCTAAGTTGGCAGTTGGAATTGCATCACCTAACTGATGGACGTGGGCTCGACTGCTTTGACGAAACTTTGATGCTCAAATCGTTTCAGAAAGGGGAATCGGCAACCGAGTTCCTTGCCAATTCAGCACACCCGAGGTCCTTTAATGCAAAAGCAACGCTTGGCGCAATCAAGGACCCTCGGCCAAAGACTCATGGAGATTTCTCCACGGTTGCGATTCTCGTAACCTTCTTTATAGCTATTGGCGGAATCGTGTTCTATATTGCATTCAAATAGCGGCTAAACGTCTCGGGCTAGCCTGAATCCAAGGGTCTCGCACCGGTCGAGCCCTGGCCAAATCTGAATAAATTTTGCCGCGAAATTGGCTTGTTTGAGACCTCCGTCGGCATACCATCCGGAACCCTTTGCCTCAAACCAACTCCCTCCCTTGATCAAACAATAACGAGTACGACCGTCGGAATACTCCGTATCTGTCCAGTTCCAAACGGGATGTTGAGATTGGGTCAAGCCGTGCATTTCGAATGCAACCTGCCACTCGGCCTCGCTGGGTAACCGCATACCTGCCCACTTGGCGAATGCGCGTGCATCGTTCAGATCAACATAAACGACTGGCTGCTTAGCTATTTCCGGTGGCGGATTCTTGCCACCCCAGTGTCGTAAGAAACTATCTTTGACTTTAGGCTGATAGCCGGACTGAGATAGAAATTCATGAAACTCTTCGTTCGTGACCTCTTGAGTCATGAATTCGAACTTGCCAAGCTTAAATTGCCGGCGTTCCTGGACATCCTGATGCAGACCTGGATAGGTCGAGTCTGTTAAGTGTGCATAGCCCCTTTCACCACATTCCCTCACTCGAAAGTGAGTTGATATTTCATGCTCTCCTGCCGGAACGGTGACTACAGAAAAGGGAATCTGCCGATGTTGAGCCTTTACCGCATGGGAGACGGGAAGGGGATGCAGAAGCCGCGAGGTGAGCTTCTTTTCCGTTTCAAGTTTCCGGCGGCCTCGGTAGCTAGCAAGTTCGGCGCTCGTGCCCCCCGGGGGCAATAGGAGGAGCGCAGCAATTGCCTTTGGAGCCAATTCATGCGACTTGACTTCGAACGGCTCGCCAGAAATCAGATCAATTATTCGGGCACCTGCAGACCTTGGCAAGTTGATCCAATGTCCTGCGATGGCTTTGTCCGTTCTGTTCGTGACGGTCACCAATTGAGCCCCATCCAGGTCCCAAGTGGACGCGTAGACTCCCGGCGCTTCGGTTCGGATAAGAGGAGTCCAAGTGCCCTGACTGAAGAAGCGTGTGAAATGCCGTTGGATAGGGAGCATCTGGTGAAGCAATGCTCGATTTTCATGCGACCAACCCACCCATGAGCCGAAGATATTCTCCCAAACAAGAATGCCCGACCCATTCATCCAAGCGAGATGTAATTCGTCGGTATGGTCAACGTCCCATCGACGGATGGAATGCATCATGTGCCGCTGCTCGATCCAGCGATTCCGCAGCAGTCCCGGTGCTTGTCCATAGTCGAACCATTGAGCCCAACTGAGGTGGTTAAGGGCTAGTCCATCCAGCGGTAAGGCAGCTTCCGATTCAAATGCAACGCCTGCACGAGCCTTATCTACTGCGTTGCGCATATCGATCCCGCCACGGTTCATCGTGTCCAAAAAGATTCCATCAATGTCCGTTGCCGCAACGATGTCCGCAATAGCTAACGCGTCGGACTTGACCTCTCTGCGAGTGCCAGTATCCCAAGGGTTATAGTCAAAAAAGACTCTTACATGGTGGCGATGAAATTGCTCCACCATCTTGCGAAGTCCATCGAGACCTCCTGGAAGTTCCCGGTAATAATCAAACTGGTTGCGGCGATCAAATCCCATCCGAGGATACGCTTGCCAAAGGACTACGGCGTCGTATCCTCCAAATTGGACTGCTCCTTCGTGCAGGTATTCGTCGACTCGATAATTCCCAGTTCGGTGATCAAGAAATGTTTCGTCCCAAGCCATAAGCATGTTGCAGCTGTAGCAAGATGAGACCCAATCGTACTCAGGCTTATTGTAAGCAGAGTGGTCGTATTTCATCGCCTGTCGCTTGGCCTTGCGCCAATCAACGAGCTCGTTTCTCCAAGCCTCGATTTCGCTAGGGTTTTCAGGAGGAAGATTAATTTCCGGAAAGTCTCGATCCATATGTCCTCAATCTACTTTCTGTTATCTAGTCTTTTTCTTCGGTTGTCACCGGAAGCATAACGGTCTGCTTGAGCTGCAAGTCGCGTGACGAGCTTCCAACTAGTACTTCGTAAGAACCTTGTTCTGCAACCCAAGCCTTCTTTGCAGGATCGTAATAGGCGAATGCACTTCTGGGAAGATCGAAAATCACATTTTGCTTCTCGCCAGATCGGAGAAAGACCTTGTGGAACCCCTTTAGTTCTTTGATCGGCCTCATAACGGATGGTTTGAGAGGCCGGACATAAAGTTGCGTCACTTCGGCACCGTCCCGGGCACCTGAATTAGTAAGTGAAAAACTGAGACTTAATCCCTTTGGTGTTTCACTGAAGATCGGTTGGGAATATTCGAATTTGGTGTAAGAAAGACCGAATCCGAACGGGAATAGAGGCTCAATGTTTCGGTTGTCATACCACCGATATCCGACCAGTAATCCTTCGGTATAACGTTCGAGACCGTTCTCACCTGGATAGGACTTGAAAGAATAGGTGGGTGTGTCTTCGAGCCTTTTGGGGAAGGTGCAAGGGAGCTTCCCGGAAGGATTTACGTCGCCAAAAAGTACATGGGCAATTGCATTTCCACCTTCAGATCCGCCGTACCACGCCTCAATTAAGCTCGGAACTCGCTTGACCCACGGGCCCATTTCGACGGGAGAACCCGATTCGAGAACGACAATTGTTCGGGGGTTTGCCATCATGACTCGTTCGATAAGGTCTTCCTGGCCGGCAGGTAGCTTCATATCGGTTCGGTCGGATCCTTCTGTATCGTAATCGTGATTGAGCCCAACGAATACAATCGCGACGTCCGAGGCCTTTGCTGCTGTAACTGCCTGGTCAGCAAGCCGTTTTGATATTTCCGAAGTCGGAGCAATGGCCGTTGGAGCCCTTCGCGATCGTCGAGCCATGACGTAACCGGGGGAGTAATTGACGTTGGCTTTGTCTCCCAATCTTCGAATCAGTCCCTCAAGGGCCGTAATCTCATAGAAAGCCTTAATGCCTGAGCTCTGTCCACCGGCTGCGACTTTCTGATTAGCTACACTTCCAATCACAGCCACGGACGTGATCGAAGTTATGTCCAAAGGAAGCTTCGCACCGTCATTTTTGAGAAGTACGATCCCATCTTCAGCAATATTGCGAGCCGCGTTCTGATGTTGTCGCGTGTTAATTGAACCGACGGGCTTCTTGTCTAAGCCATGGGTGGCAATAAGAACCCTTAGGACTCTTACGACCTTGTCGTCAAGCAAAGATTGTGAATAGACGCCTTTCTGAATCCCCTCAAGAAACGCATTACCGAGATAGTTCTTCTCATAAGGTCCGTTGGTGCCCATCTCAAGATCGAGTCCAGATTGTGCTGAACCCGCAGTGGAATGGGCACCGCCCCAATCTGACATGACCAAACCCTGAAACTTCCAGTCGTTCTTCAGGATTGCGTTGAGAAGGAGAGGATTTTCGCAGCAATAGGTGCCTCTGAATCGATTGTAAGCACCCATAACCGACCAGACACTTGCGTCTTTGACGGCTGCTTTAAAGGCAGGCAGGTAGATCTCATGAAGGGTTCTTTCGTCCATCTCCACATTAATTGAATTACGCTGAGTCTCTTGGTTATTTCCCGCAAAGTGCTTGACGCAGGCCGCTACTCCCTGCGATTGCTCTCCTTGGATATAGCCCACAGCCATTAGCGAGGCAAGATAAGGATCCTCCCCTAAATATTCAAAGTTGCGTCCATTTAGGGGAGTCCTCATGATGTTTACTCCTGGTCCGAGCATGATGTTCTTGCCTCGTACCAGGGCTTCTTGGCCGACGGTCATTCCATCGAGGCTGGCAAGCTCAGGGTCCCACGTGGCTGCGAGACCTATCCCAACTGGCATGGCCGTGGAAAAGTCGTCCGTGCGGCCCGCGGGGTTCCAGGTGTCGGGACCAATCTCCTCCCGAACTCCATGCGGCCCGTCAGACATCCAAAGTGGTGGGATGCCTAATCGAGCGATTCCCGCATTGGAGAACTTGCTGGCTCCATGGATAAGGCTAACCTTTTCTTCCAAAGTAAGACGCGCCAACAGGTCATTTACCCTCATGTCGAGAGGTTTCGACGAATCGCGAAAAACTTCTTCCGCCGAAGCACAAGGTGCCAACAATGCTCCAAGGGCTAGTGTCCAGATCCAATTGCTTCGAGTGCCAAAGATGTTCATAGCGTCGAATCAATCTTATCCGACTTGCTCGAACTGCTAATCCCGGAGATCGAGGAAATGCCTCGGTTATTACTGCAGGTAGGAAATAACAGCTCGGTTCCCAAGCGCATCCTTGGCGATTTTTGCCAGGTGAGCGTGATGGGTAAAGAGAATGACCTGTGTTTTTCGGGAGAGGTCCGCAAGTGCCTCAAGGGCACAGCATGCTCGGGCATCGTCAAAGTCGAGAAGTATGTCGTCAGCAACAAACGGTAGACACTCTCGGGTGTCCGCATGGTGGTGAACGCATGCTAACCTTAGCGCCAAGTAGAGTGCGAAGGAGCTCGCGGAACTCAAGCCGTCAACCATCACTTGTTCGCCATTGCTTCGAACCGCAATGAGGACAGGTTTCCCTTTAGATTCAAATTCGGGGATCAGTTCCACAAAGGAACCACCTGTCAAAGTCGAGAAAAGGGAACTCGCTTTCTCCAACAATGGGCCTTGATTAGCCTTGCGAAACTCCTCGACCTGAGCACTCACCAAACTCTCTGCCAGGCTGTAAATGAGGTAGGGCCGGACCGCTGCTCGGGTCCTTGCTAGTTCTGCTTCCGCAAGATTTCTCGTCCGCAGCAATGTGCCTTCAGATTCGGCCTCGTCGAGTTTCCGTCTCGCTTCACCTATTCTCTGGTTGAGCTCGCCGAGCCTTTCGTTTGAAACTCTGATTCCGTCCTCAACCGTTTCGTGTTGTTGCTCCAGTTCGTCAGGGTCCTTGCTACCAAGTTCCTGGCAAAACTCCTCAACGGAAATTCCTCTGCTCAACCCACGGAGTGCGCCATCGATCGAAGCAAGTTGTCCCGTCAAAACAGCATGCTTTGAAGATTGCTGGGCAGCATGATCTAGCTCGTCCTGACTTTCACACCTTGCCACTCGGCAAAGGTCACTTAGCAAAGCCTGAGCTTCCGCTTCTTTGAGTTGCACCTCATTCAAACTGTCCGATAACCTGGTGTATGAAGCCTCATTCGCTTCAAGGCGATCAGCCGTGAGACGCTCAACCTGAAACGTCTCTGCGAGTTTTCTGGCGGTTGAAAGACTGTCCGCTTTAGACACAAAACTCAGTGCTTTCACGATCTCGGCAACCTGGATTTCGAATTTCTGAATCTCGCTTTCCATGCCTGTCTCTCGCCTTTCCGCGTTTCCAGCATCTCGTTCGAATTGAGCCGCGTTCTCATAAGCCGCGAGCGCTTCAGCTACGTCATCGAGCGAAGGTGCTGACCCCATTTTCAGCTTGACAGTCGCTTGTTTCCAGGCTTCTCCCCACCTTTGGTAATCGGAATCAGTCGATCTGAGAGTGTCTTCGAGTTTTATCTTGCGTGCATTTTCGTTTCGGATCTGTCTGCTGAGACTCTCCCTTTCTTGTTGGATCTTGTCGCGATCTCGTACCCTGGATTCGGCCATGAATACCAGCGATTGAAGAGATTCATCAATTGGCATGGATTCAAGTCCGCTTACCAGTAATGAGGTTAGCCTGTTTCTTTCAGCGATAAGATCGGCTAGCTTACGTGCTGCAGTTGACAGTAAGCCATGGTCTTGACAGAGCTTTGCGTGGATATCCAGCCACTCCAACATCTCTGTAGGGGTCTGAGGAATGATTCCAATGCTTTGCCAAAGGCTTTCCCATTCCGTCTGAGCGTTCATCTGGGTTCTTTCTTCAGCATCGCGGTCCTTGACGAGTTGGTCCTCCCGCTCACTGTGGGATTGGATGGCAGCGTCGATTTGGGCCAACTTCGCCGTTCGGTCTGCCTCTCGCCGAAGTCGATCTGCAATATCGTCAGCTTTCTCAACAGAATGTTCAAACTCGTCGGCAAGCGTGCTCCAAGGTTCCTCTCCCAATTTGCCAAGACGACTTGAGCTACGCAGGTCGGTCCACTGACTGGTTCGGGCGTCCCTTGCTTCCATTAGGCTCAATTCAGTGGCGATGTCGCCGGAGAGTAGAAGACTTCGTCTTTCCATCTCGGCGGCATTTCGACTTTCCTTCACCTCAACCCTTCGGCGATCTAGGTCTCGAATTTCTGCGCTCAAACCTCCGAGTAAAGCCTCATGCTTGCGAACGGTGGCGACTGGTGGTACGTTCCAACTAATCGCGGCGTCTACCTGACTAGCTTCTAGATGAAGTGACCGAGATGATTGTTTGACCTTGTCCTTAAGTTCGTCAGTTTCGCCCCTTAATCGCGTGATCTCCTTTTGGTTGAGCAATTCTGCCTTGGCATCAGCAACGACAGCTTCGAATCCGTTGGGTAGGACTATAGTCGGCAACGCGTCGATTTGCTGCTTCAATAGAACCAATCCGCTTCCGATTTCCTCAATTTGAGATCTCAATGAGGCTCTTGTCTGAGTCAGTTTTTTCCCTTCCGAATCAAGATTCTTTAGTTGTCTCTTTTCGTGGTCACTGATTGAGCCAGATTGGGGCGCATTGACCGTATCTGTCCAAATCTGTGCCAGTTCACGATGTGCAGATTCACGGTTTGTAGTGACTTTGACCTTCTCATTCTGAAGATCCTTCATCATCTTTTCGATATTGCCGGTGTTTTCAGACAAACTCTTGATCTCTGAACCTAAGGCAAGAATTTTGGGTTCGGGTACAAGATGAGATCGTTCCAGCTGCAGTCGTTCAGATTCTTTGTTTAGGTTATCCAGCGTTATCTTGCACTGATCCCATTGTTTTTGAGCCTTTCTAAGATTAGCTTCAAAGGTCTCTGGCAAACTAACGACTTCACCCAGCGAGGCAAGTTCCTTTAGGACGGCTGATCGGTTAGCGCTGGGTTCCAATGCACTCCTGAACCTTGAGAGCTTGATCTCATCTCGTCTCAGATCGGCGATTTTGATCTGAAGGTTAGCTAGGTCTTGCTCCAGCGAAATTAAGGCTCTTTCGGACTCCTTGTACTTAGCAATATCCCCCGCCCTCGATTCTTTCATCAAGCCGTCGTAGGCTTTTAATGAAGCATTGATAACTGGTTTCGAGGAGGCGCTTGCAAAAAGCAAAGACGACTTATTGTGTAACTCTCTCAAAATAGGCTGGAGACTGACATCGGATCGCGCTTCGAACAAAAGCTTGCCAATTTCTCCTCCATCGGACAACAGTTCTTCGCTGCCTTCTTGGACTCGTTTGAAATCCAGGCAGAACAAGGCACGAAATCCTTCCTTACCTACACCACATAAGCATTCCGTCAGCTTTTCGTCTGGAGCTGGACGCTCGTCCTCCCAGAGGACTGTGTTCTTGTTTCCTTTCTTCCTATAAAGGTGGACGTCGTTGCCGATCTGCATTTGCATGCAGAGACCGATGCGAAGGCGTTCATAGGGATGCGTTTGATGATCTTGTTTGTCCGGAATGCCATAACAAAAGTTGGTTATCGCTCGAACGGCTGTGCTTTTGCCTGCTTCATTAACTCCCAGCACAACATCGATTTGTCCAGGTTCCGAGGCAAAATCAAGACGATAATCCGTAAAGCTGCCATATGCTTTTAGGTGAAGTGATCGAAATCTCATTTGGATTGAATCCCGTCCGCAACCGCCAGTATCGCCTGCTCAATTTCAGGGATCAGGTCCTTCATGAGATCCGGTGAATCAAGACCCAATTCTGCAAGCAGACCTGGAGCGCTTGTACGAAGGCGGACGACAAGCGGGAGTACCTTTTCTTGATAAGCAGAGTCGAAGTTCCCTTTTGAGGCTGATCGAATTGAGGCTACTAGGCCCATTACTGCAGAATCGGGGTCTAGTTCAAATTGATTCTGGACCTCGACCAAGATGTCTTCAATCCACACATCGTCGGGCAGCGCGATGACCCGCTCTCTGACGTTATCCGTAAAGCGCGATAGGTCACGATGGATCTCCAAACTTACTGAGGTTTGCCCAACCACATGGAGTCTTACTGCTAGCAATCGCCCGTCTGCGGCCTTAGCGCTTTCCGAAACCACACTTGCTATGCGCTCAATGACATCGAGTTCCGTCTGAGCACCCGTAACATCGGCGGCCAATATATCCCAGCGAATGACATCAAGTGGGACATGTCTGACTTCGGAAACTTGTCCCGAGGAGACGGTCACCAAGGAACATCCTTTTCCTTCTTTTGCGGTTTCTCGAACGTGTCGCCCTTGAATGTTCCCCGGAAATACGATGTATGGACTGGTGCTTAAGGTTTCTCGAGTGTGGACGTGACCCAATGCCCAATAGTCGTAACCCTTGGTTATTAAATCCTGTGGGTTGCAAGGCGCATATCGATCATGACCGTCTCGTCCGCTGGCGCAGGTATGAAGCATGCCGATATTGAAATAACCTGGCTCGGAACCAGGGTAACCCTTGGATAGGTCCTCTATTACCTTGACATGAGAATAGCTCTGACCGTGAATCGCGACTCTCAATCCTTCAATAAGCACTGTGGTGGGCTTGGCCGAGGGGAATGTTTGGACCGAAGGAACGACCATTTCTCTGCTGATCGCGCTTTCGGCGTCGTGGTTGCCCTTAATAAGGAAGACTGGAATCGGTGGCTCAGCCGTTGCCAATTTCAGCATTTGCCGTGCGAAGAAACGACCAGTCTCGGCTGATTTCCAATCACCGTCGTATACATCGCCAGCGATCAATAGGAAGGAGACTTGCTCCTGCAAGCACAAGTCGACCAAGTTTTCTAGAGCCTTTCTTGTCGCCCCCCTAATGAGGTCTACGGGAGCGTCTTCATGGCTCTCAAGTCCTTTCAGTGGACTATCAAGATGGATGTCTGCGGCATGAACAAAGCGGAAATCGGGCATAAATAAGTTGCGCGAGAATTATTCGCAAAATTGTCTTAAAATAAAGAGAACGAACGATAGAGTTTACGTCACTGACATGAGTGATAGAGCGTGAAATGAAGCAGTTTCGCAGGACAGATAAGAGGCTTTCGATTCCAGTCGCCCTGGGTCTGATTGGTGTTTGCGCCATTGGAGCGAGTCTTTATCGAGGAACACGTGATCATTCTCCTGTCGCACCTTGGGACTATCCGGATCCAGCCAATAACTATCCTATGGCTCATCCAGGGCCTGAGATGGCGCTGCCCTCACACCTTATTGATGCGCAAAATGGCGTAGCCGAAACGCCAGGTGGTATTCGAATCAAGCTCAAGTACCTAAGCAAGGGGAACACCGAGAATTGGGGGCATTTTTGGAATGCACAGGGAGCTCCCCTTGAAGAAAGTCCGTTCTACGGACCACAAGGTCTAACTGATCCTCCCAATAACTTGCCAGACCAACCCGCAGCCGTTGACGGACGAGTACGCACACTTGCCTTTGAAGTTACAGCAAAATCGCAGGCGAATGATGTCTCTTACTTCGCCTATGTGCCCAAAGGTGCAAAGTGCGGGTTGACTCCTGAAGAGCAGGTTCACCATGGGTGGGATTTCAGCCCGTTTTATCAAGTTGGGCATTTCCCTCTACAGCAAAAGGTCAAGGTTTATGTTGACGATCCATCTGCAGCCAGTCTGATTTTCGCGCTTGCAGAAGGTGAGTGGAAGACCATCGATACGTCAAAGAATCTGATGACGGCTAAGGCAAAATCCGGTGACGTCATCGCAAGTGGCAAATGGGGCAAGGCAATAGTGAGTCGAATTCCTGGAATGGATGTCAATTTTGCTGCATCGAAGTCTGCCCGTCCGGCTCAAATTGTAGTAAATCTCAATCCATTGTCCGAGCCTGTTGAGCAGGAATTGAAACTTAAGGCGTTCGATGTTTCTGGAAAGGAGATCCCAATTTATTCCAAACAAAACGTCGCTAGCCTGCCAATGGACGCTGCGTCTCGAATTGCCAGCTTCGAAATCCTTGCCAGACCTTACAACCTACTTCAGTTTAAGGACTTAAACTATGATCCTATTCCATCCTTGTGGAAAGACATTGTGTGGGGAGATACCCAGGCGAAACAGGAAGTCAAGATTGGCGAAGTCACGGTTCAAGCCCTAGCATTGGAGACGATGCGATCGGGCGATAAAGACTGGAATCGGCAAAATTACGTTACTAAGCAGGTCTTTACTATAGATGGCCACAAATGGAGAGATCATCCAAATAACATTGGCGAGGTTTCCAGTCCAAAAACTGAAATAACGCCTAAGTTTGATCCGAAAACCAATAGCTTCTTGCCTCTAAAGGCTTTGCCTCAACCGTGCGTTGCGGTGTTGCACTTCAACACGGGTTCCGAAACGCCAAACCCAGCAGTGATTCGGATGCAACTTTTCGGATCGGATTCGACCAAGCCAGGTCAAGGTCTGCATGAAGAATGGAATCTAACCCCGCTTGAATGGAATGACTATGGCCAGGGCAGGAACGTGATGAAGGATTTTTGGCTGTCTTTCAGCTTGACGGCCAAAGCAAAGACGGCTCAGCTTCAAATCGAAGTGGCTTCAGGTCCCTGGGAAAAGATTGGAGAGGTCACTCCAGCCGCCAACGATATCAAGCCTCAAGGTCCGGACTATCGCACTTATAGTGTCGAACTCGGAACGAAGATTTTTGCGCACTTTATGGAGCCGCAGAACAAGTGGGTCGATCGAGTACTGTCAGACATTAATGTTGAAGGCAAACAGACTCGAGCGTTTGCCCGGTTGAAGTCAGGCGAGCGCAAACTCTTGACGATTTCTTCCTACCGCCGCAACAGCATGGAAGGCATTCTCCACCCGAGCTTCGAATTTGATCGCGATGCCACAGAGACCGAAGGCGACGTAATCGCCCTCCCTGACATCGCTGCAATCGAAATTGAAGCACGCTCTTACAAGACCGACTATCTTGTATTCACCCCACCGAAAGAAAAACAATAGCGAGGGAGTCTTGATATGACGGCAAATAAAGCTGCATTAGGTGCCCGAGTAAGCAAGTAGCTCACTGCAAACAGGCTCGTTCGGTTAATATTGCAAAATGTCAGTTGCCAACTCGACGGACAACGTCGTTGACGAACCTAGGGCCGTCTTTTGGACGACTCACATGCTCACGGCAAGTTGGATCGTTCATTGGCTGGGTCTTTTTGTTTACTCTCTGCCGTTCAAGCTCTACCTAAAGAATCACTTTCACCTTGATGCGGTCAAAGTAGCACCCCTCCTGTTTCTTGCCGGGTTGCCCTTCACGATTAAGCCGATATTTGCTTGGATCGGTGACAGCTTTGCGATCCGTGGCTATCGAAGAAGGTCTTGGACGATCATTGGAGGCTTACTGGCCGCAGTGTTCTTCCTGACCCTCATGATCGGGTTTGACAGCACAAATTTCTATATCGTTTGTATTTTCCTAGCCATCATTGGTTATGTCTTGGTGAGTTGTTCGCTCGGCGGATTGATGGTTGAATTCGGGACGCGGAATGGCGTTTTGGGAGTCCTGTCGTCCTTTCGGGGCGCAATCAATCAGGGCGTCAATATTGTGGTCGGTCCGCTCGCTGGATTTCTTGCGACTCAGTGGATTGGTTGGACATGGTCAGTTTGTGCCGCTTGCGCAGTTGGCAATTCTGCAATCATTTTCGGGTGCTCTGATCGAAAGTATGTAGCACCAAGAGAGACTCCGAAAGTCATCGTGCTTGGACAGCTTCGTTCGCTGTTTTCCAGCAAGAGCTACTGGTTCGCGTTAGGCGCGACTGCACTTATTACAATCGCTCCCGGGTTTGGAACGCCACTGACTTTCTATCAGCAGGACACTCTAAAGCTGTCTGGATCGCAAATTGGAACGCTGACGATGTTCAATGGAATCGGCGGACTCGTCATGGGTTTGACGTGCGTCGCTCTTACGAAGCGCATCACGATCGGTCGGCTATTCTTGGTCACCACGGTTCTAAATGCGGTCGGAACACTTGCCTACACGCAATATCACAGTTTCGGTGCGGCGTCAATTATTGAACCCATCGCGGGGTTTGTAGGCGCTGGAACGACGGTTGCAATTTTTACTATGGCCGGCCATGCCACCCCAAAGGGGGTCGAGGGGCTTGGCTACTCGCTGCTCATGGCGGTCAACAACCTGGTGCTAGGGTTTGGCGACATGTTCGGGTCTAAACTAACGTCGGATTTTCACGTACCTTTCTGGGAACTCGTTCTACTCAATTGCGGAACGACACTCTTCGCGCTTGTCATCCTTCCATTTATGCCGGCTGCTCTGAAGATGGTAAAGGACGCCACGACGCTCCCGCCATCCCAGTCGAAGAGCCAGTCGGGGCACATCCTGGATGAATGATCATGAAGTCAACCGGAAAATCTAACGGTCAAAGTGTTTCGAGTGGCGTAAGAAACCCTATTGTAAGTCTAGGAGGCTGCGATCAGGCTCATTTAAGATTCTCATCAGGCGCTTCCGAGGCTATTGAAGCGCTGGAGAAAGCCCATGCCGTTACCTCTCAAACCTGTTTCATAACTTCATCCCACAGGATCGATTTATCAATGCTGCCAATGGTTGGACAGCCTACAAGAGCCATAGCGGTTTCCAGTTCGCCTTTAAGAATGTTGACTACTGAACTGACCCCGTCAGCACCATCTACAGCTAGGCCGTAGCAATAAGACCGACCGATTAAGACTGCGTCTGCGCCCCTTGCGATGGCTTTTAGAATGTCGGTCCCTCGGCGGATGCCACCGTCCATGAGGACACAAATTCGGCCATCCACGATCTCAGCTATATGGGGAAGCGCATCGATCGTGGCCGGAGTTGTGTCAAGGTCTCGGGCGCCGTGATTCGACACGATAACACCGGCGACCCCAAGTTCAACGGCCAGATTCGCATCTGCCGGGTTGAGAATTCCTTTCAAGAGGATCGGGATATTGGAGATCGAGATCAGCCACTCGACATCCTTCCATGTGATCGGATTTGCGATTAGGTCCTCAGACATCAGATAGGGAACGTGAAAATCTTTGGGGATCATGAACCCCGAACGGTCCGTTCGGTTGCGACAACCTTTGACGGGCACGTCAACCGTCACGCAAAGTGCGCGGCATCCAGCCGCTTCGACTCGCTGAATAACATCTTTCACAAAGCCCCGATCACGTTGAATATAGAGTTGAAACCAAAGCGGCTGAGTAGCTACTCGAGAGATCTCTTCAATAGGAGTAGTGGTGTAACTGCTCACCACAAAGGTTGCGCTGGCAGCACCTGCTCCCTGCGCGGTAGCAATTTCACCTTCTGGGTGATGCAAACGGTGAAAGGCGGTTGGGGCAAGCAGAATTGGAAACGCCATTTCCTGGCCCACCAGTGTTACACGGGTATCTACATTCGATACATCGACCAAGACGCGCGGGAGGAGTCGGATCTTATCAAGCGACTCTCGATTCCAACGCAAACTGTTTTCATCCGCCGCGCCGCTTGCGACATATTCATAGACAGGCGTCGGCATAATTTGCCGAGCTCTCTCTTCGTACTCGAATAGGCTGTATATCACAGACCCTCAGTGTAACGAATGCTGGTCTCAGAAGCTATTTTGTGTTCTTGCCATCCAGGTGGATAGAACCTTCCTGTTGAGGGTCCACCTACTATTCCCTCGCATCAATTCATCAAATTGTGATCGCGATTCCTGGAACAATGCCGCTAAATCGAGAGTCTGTCGGGCATTCCTGATTCTACTCTTCGAGAAGTCAAGAGTACGCATTCAGTTCCAACAGATACCAAAGGGGTCCCAAGTGAAATCTAGTAATAAACTTCGTGTAGCGTTTATAGGTAACCACACTCCGAGACAGTGCGGCATTGCTACCTTTACCGCCGACATCGCGAAGGCTGTCGGAAAAACGGGAGCTGAAGTTCAGATCCTCGCAATTAATGATCGTGTCGAAGGATATGACTATCCGGATTGTGTGCATTATCAGATTGATCAGTTCCGGCCTGAAAGTTACTTCGAAGCTGCCCGATATCTGAATGCGCAAGCAATTGACGTAATCTGTGTTCAACACGAATTCGGCATATTCGGTGGCGATGCTGGGGCGCACCTGTTGCTACTCCTCCGAGAAGTCAACGCACCGATCGTAACAACGCTTCATACAATTCTCCAGCAGCCAAATCCTGCCCAGAGAGAAGTGATGACTGAACTCATCCAGCTCTCCGAAAGGTTAGTTGTCATGACTGAGCGTGGTCGGTCTATTCTCGCCGACACGTTCCAAGTAGCTCCTGACAAGGTCGAAGTAGTTCCCCATGGAATACCCAATGCACCAAGACAGGCATTGGATCTTCCATCAAAGGAAGTCGATCTCACGGATAAGAAACTCATTTTGACATTTGGCTTAATTGCCCCTGATAAGGGAATCGAGCACATGATTTTGGCGATGCCGGCAATTGTTAAGGCTCATCCGGATGCCTATTATCTCGTTGTTGGCGCTACCCATCCCAACATTCGTCAGCAGAGTGGAGAAACGTATCGCGCGAGTTTAGTTGATCTTGCCTGCGAACTAAACGTTAGCCAGAATATTGGTTTTGTAGACCGCTTCATCGACATAGGTGAGCTCACCTCGTATTTGCAGGCAACATCGATCTACGTCACTCCCTATCTTAAGCGGGAGCAAATCACCTCGGGAACACTTGCTTATGCGTTCGGCTGCGGCAATGCAGTCGTTTCAACTCCCTACTGGCATGCAGAAGAACTGTTGGCCGATGGTAAAGGGATTTTGGTTCCTTTTCGCGATCCGAACGCCCTGTCGTCAGAGATTGTTAGTTTGCTGAGCGACCCTCATCGTTTGGAGGAAGTTCAGGCACGGGCCTATGCTGAGGGGCGGAACATGCTTTGGTCCGCAATTGGTCAGGAATACGTTCGTGTGTACAGCGAAGCTCAAGAATCGTCGCGCACTTTGTTCCCAGATTTTCGAGTGATGCATTTTCCAGCACCGGATGATTTGAGTGTCGACACTACACTCGGGCTCGAGCATTTGTTGACGCTTACAGATGATACGGGAATCCTTCAGCATGCGACACATAGCGTTCCTAATCGGCATGAAGGGTATTGCACGGACGATAATGCTCGGCTGGCAATTGTTGCTTCGCGACTCGAGCTTTGTGAAGACCATCGTCGTCTAGCACGGAGCCTTCAGCACAAGGCCTTGTCATTTCTTCACCATGCCTATAATCCGAGAACCGAGCACATGCGGAACTTCATGGGATTTGATCGCCAGTGGTTTGAAGAAAAGGGCTCACCTGATAGCCATGCCCGCTCAATATGGGGACTTGGTGTACTCCTTGATGAAAGCAGTTCACCAGGCGTAAGGGCAGTATCTCGAGAGCTATTCCAGCGGTGTCTTGCAGCATCGAATGAGTTCATCGATCTTAGGTCGATTGCCTTTACTATTCTCGGACTTGCGAAAGCCCTAAATTCACGCTTTAACGAACACTGGTTCGCCTTACTGCACAAGCTGAGTTTGAAATTGCATCAGGCTTTTCTTGATTGCGCAACGCTTGAGTGGGCTTGGTTCGAAGGGGCCTTAACTTACGACAATGCTCGGTTGCCCCAGGCGTTACTTATAGCTGGGCACCTCATTGAAGATGAGAACATGGTTAGCGATGCTTGCATAGCACTTACATGGCTATGTGATCTGCAGACCGACCGATTCGGATGCTTCCATCCCATTGGTTCGAACGGCTTCATGGCAAAAGGAGGCGACCGGGCTTACTTTGACCAACAACCCGTCGAGGCCGCTGCGATAGTGGATGCCTGCGCTGAAGCCTATCGAATCCTCGGAGACTCATTCTGGAAGGCAGAAGCATGGAAGGCATATAGGTGGTTCTACGGTGACAATTCCGAGCAAATATGCTTGGTTGATGAAGTTACCGGGGGTTGCCGTGATGGGCTTATGGATAAGGGAGTCAATGAGAACCAAGGTGCTGAATCCACGCTAGCCTATCTTGCCTCGTCTTTGGCAGTTATGCAGCTTGAACGAATGGAGTTGAAATCGGACAAAAGGTACCTCGGGTAATTCAAATGAACCAAGGCGCACTACTTCACAGGCATCCCGCAAATCCAATCCTCACTGCTGAGGAATGGCCTTACCCTGTTCACACGGTATTTAATCCTGGAGCGACATTGCTAAAGGATGGCAGAACATTGCTCATGTGCCGGTGCGAGGATCATCGGGGAATCTCACATTTGTGCAGGGCTGTCTCGGATGATGGTGTCACTGGCTGGCAGATCGATCGAAAACCAACATTTCAGCACGATCCAGACCATTATCCTGAGGAACTCTGGGGGATCGAGGATCCGCGCATAACGTTCGTTCCAGGTCTGGATCGGTATGTCATGGCTTACACAGCGTTTGGCAAAGTCGGTCCAGGTGTTTCCCTTGCCACCACCCAGGATTTCTCAACTTTTGAGAGATTAGGACTGATGATGCAGCCGGATGACAAAGACGCCGCACTTTTTCCTCGTAAATTCGACAATAGCTTCTTGCTCATTCACCGACCCGTCTCATCAGATGGTGCTGACATTTGGATCACTCGTTCTCCCGATCTGAAGACTTGGGGAAGCCCCAAATTGGTATTAAGAGCAAGACGGGGGGCCTGGTGGGACGCCAACAAGATTGGGTTGTCTCCTCCGCCCATCGAAACCTCAGAGGGTTGGCTAGTTCTCTACCATGGAGTGAGGACCCACGCTTCTGGAAGCCTTTACAGGGTAGGAGTCGCTTTGCTCGATCTTAACAATCCCGAAGTGGTTCTCTATCGCGGTGCGTCTTGGATCATGGGGCCAGAAGCCGATTACGAAAGAACGGGCGATGTATCGAATGTTGTCTTCCCGTCTGGAGTGACGGTTAGCCCAGATGGAGATACTCTGAATCTCTACTATGGAGCCGCAGATTCAACCATATGCTTGGCTACTGGAAGCATCAGCGTGATCCTAAACTGGCTCCGAGAACATGGGGAACGGGTAGGCCCGGACGCTTCTCAGTCCAAGTGATAGCGTTGGTACAATGAATTTAGTATGGATTTGCCATTAGGCGGTTGGCTTGCATCTGCAAGCGCATGGATGGAAAGCCAAGGTGAACTTGGAGATCAATCTAGGCAGGAAATCCTAGACCCTTGCCTTGATCAGATTCTTGGACAAGTCGAGGGCCTAGCCATATTAGATGTAGGCTGTGGGGAAGGGAGATATGCCGCCATGCTAGCCTCCAAAGGAGCGACGGTCACTGGGATCGACCCCGTTGGCGTTTTCATAAAGCGAGCCTCATCACGTTGCCCGACCGGCACTTTTGTTCAGGGATTCGCCGAGGCCGTTCCTTTTGAGAGTCAATCGTTTGATCTCGTGTTGAGCTACCTGTCGATCATCGACATACCGGATTACGTGAAGGCGATTTCCGAAATGGCACGCGTCGTACGGCCAAAGGGTAGGGTGATCTTGGTGACCGTTTCGAATATGGCGTCCGCCACCGACGGGTGGGTAAAGGATGAGGCGGGCATCAAGCTTTATCGCTCCATAGATCGATACATGGACGAATTTGCTCTCGACCTAAGTTGGAACGGGATTCGAATCGCTAACTATCATCGGCCCCTCAGCGCAATCCTTAAAGCGTTCTTTGACACCGGATTGAAAATGACTGGATTCTACGAACCGCTTCCGCAGCCGGATTCTCCGTGCTATCAAGACGAATTTCGAGTTCCTACGTTTCAAGTGATGCAGTTCGAACATTCTTAGAGGGTTATCGCTCGACTTCACTCCATGAAGCTTCTACAGTTTCCCATTGCTCCTGAGATAATCGATCGGCGGTAGGTTCGGATAGTTCACCCGACTTCATACCCCGAAGCCCGTTTAGCAACAGTGTAATTCGTCGCAAAAAGCCACCACATCTTGGGCATCGAGCGGCATGAGATTTTGCGTACCACTTCATGGCAGGCGGTGCTGTGCCATCAGCGGTGCGATTGAGCATCATTTCCATGTGTTTGCAAGGCTCTAGAGACTCGTCCGACTCACTGTGAAATTTCATATCAACACCTCATGTTTTTGTAGATCCCGCAACACGGTAAGCATTTGCATTCGTGCTCTTGCAAGTCGCGACCTAACCGTGCCAATGGGTACTCCCAAGGTCTCAGCAATCTCTGAATAGGGCAACTCCTCGATATCGGCAAGAATTACGCAGAGCCTCTGCGATTCGGGCAGGCTATGAAGTGCCCGTTCAAGCGGTTCTGAAAGTGTTTCTTCAAGAAGGCAGTGATCTGGAGAAGGAATTTTACTGTTCCAGTTCTTTTCGTCAAGTTTGCTATTGGGGAGCATGTCAGATTCAAGTCCCGACTCGGTACGGGTTTGGCGCTTTGAGAACAAGAAGGCGTTTGTGAGAATCCTCATGAGCCAGGCGGTAGGTTGACGACCGTCGAAACGGTCATCGAGGTAGGCACGATAGGCAGAGACAAGTGTGTCCTGAACGATATCGTGCGCCAGATCATGATCCTGACCACACATCCGTTTCGCCGCACGAAGCAGAGAAACTTCGTGCTGCCTTGCCAGCGCAGCAAATGCCGCTCGTTTTGCGCTATCTGGTGTTTCAGTAGTAGTGGAATAGGACGTCATTTGGCTTGAGGGTCCTCTATTCGAGGACACCTTCCCACAATGCACCTTGGCGTACTAGAGTTCCACTAAATCGGCAACTTACTTATCGTCGCTGCAATTCAAGAAGGATTCGCAGGACGTACCAGAAAAGAAGTGCGACCGCGGCAAATAAATCGAGAGCAGCAGCAACGTACTGATCGGTTGGATACACACGCAGAACGTTGGAAGTGCTGTAAACGACCGCACCGGAAGCAAACAAGACCATCAACGCACTAAACCAGATGCCAAGACTGAAGCCAAAGATAGCTCCAGTGATAATGACTCCGAGAGCAACAAATCCCGCAATTGCGAGCCCGGTGCCCATAAAGGAGAAATCCTTGTTTGAAAACATCACATAGGCGGTGAGCCCGGTAAACGCAGCAAGAGTAATAATTGTTGCCTGGGGAAGTACTCCAGGAGCCATTTTGGCCGCGATGAAGATGAGCGGCGTGAAGATCAGCGCTTCAGCAACCGCATACATTCCCAGTCCAAGATATTGAATGCCAATCGACCGACTTGAACGAGCCAAGGATTGAGCAACGTAACCGGCAACCATGAAACCGCCAAGAATGAGAAGCCAGCCGTATCGGCTTGTCCCCAACATCTTGACGATCGATTCGCCGATGCCCGAGGTGTATAGAAGCGCAGAAAGGCCCACGAACAGAGCTATCGCTCCCGCTAAATGGGCATACGTCTTACGTATAAACGCCATTCTCGCGTCAATGGGGGCGGCATATGCAGTTGTGCTCGTCGAATAACTCACGCTTCTATCTACGGATGAGAGAGACCTTTCGTGGCGAGAACTATAAGCCCGCGAACCAATCGTAACCTTGTTCGGCCCAGTAGTCAGATGGTTTCTGATCCGTGTAGGTAATGCTTCCGATTCGCTTGATGTTTTTCACGCCATATTTGACAGGAATCGCCAGACGGAGAGGTGCTCCATGATCGATCGTCAAAGGTTCATCATTCATTTCAAAGCAGAGTAGTGTCTGAGGATGCAATGCACTTGCCATATCCAGCCCAACGTAATATCCATTGTCCGGAGTAGCCATCGCAACGTAGCGGACGAGCTTTTCGGGATGATCAGTAATGTTCGGATCATCGCCTGATCGTGTGCTCGGCGGATAGGCCTTCGCGAAGTCTGCGAACCTCACTCCCTTCCACTTCACCTTCATGCTCCAGCCTTCAATGCAACAGAACTCTGTGATTTGGGTAGTTACAGGGAGTTTCTTGATGTCTGCCAATGTCAGTGTCACGGGACCGTCTTTTCCGTGAACGTTTGTAACGGTCATGGTCCATTGGCTGGGATCAAATTCCTCATCTTTGAGACCCTCATCTCCATTTTGTCTTGGAGGCCGCGTAAGTTCACTTTCCGAGAAGGTCGGTGCTAACCTTTGGGGACCAAAATAGTCCATAGCCAATCCTTCGTTCGCGTCAAGCACTCGCCGGAAGGGCCATGGAGTCCCATTGTCTTCCATTCTGGATGCAAGCCAACCGACACCCTTATAGGCTGTCAGGGCAGCAATTCCAGCCCAAACAAAGCTCCTACGTGAAATTCGAGTCATCTGCCTTTTCACTGACAGGTCGTCATGGATCTCGGGGCCAGTGCCTTCGGACGGGCTACTCATTTCTCCTCCTTTACAATCTCGTAGCCGGTAATCATCGACCTGAAGTTGTTCCACCCAGATCGGACAACTTGTGCGAAGTGCACAGCGAAGAACCCGACGAAAAGCATCATTAGCCAAAAGTGAAAGAAGCGTGCTACTTCGTATCCGCCAAGAAGCTGGGTGAATAAACTGGCTTGAATGGGCTTGTAAATCGCAATTCCTGTTACCAATGAACCTAGCCCCATCACAATGACACCCGTATAGGCAATCCGTTGGGCTCCGTTATATTTGGTTTGAGGCGGTGCTGATTTCCTTAGATGCAAATCGTGTAAGACAACCAGAATGGCCTGTTTGAAGCTTTCTTTGGTCGGCAAGAGGTTTCGCCACTCTCCGGAAAGCGCTGTATAAGCAACATAGAGAAATCCATTGATGGCGAAAATCCACATGAACAGGAAGTGCCAGGACATGCCTTCAGCCAAACGTCCGCTGAGCGTATACGCTCCTGGAATGTTCTTGGCCTCATTCGCTCCAGGCGCATAAAACCAGTCTGGAAAGAAGCGGAAAAACTCGTGACCCAATAGGCTCAGCGTATAGATGCCATGGTTATGAGGATCTTTCGTTTCTACGAAAGCGGCCCAATAGATCAGGATCCCACTCCAGATCATGATGGTCAGAATCGGAAAATTGATCCAGTGGAACCACCGAATGGCGAGAGAATGCTTCTTAACAACCGCAAGGCTATTGGGCGCATTCTCTTCGCTAAGATTGCCCGCTTCGTTCTTGAATTCGCGGATCACGATTTATCCTGGTTCCTTCATTAATTGTTGGATGACTTTGGATAGCTCCTGAAACCCGTTTGCTCCGTTCCAACCTAATTCGCCTCGCCAATAGTGCCTCAGCTTTCCGGCCTTATCAACGATATAGACGGTGGGCCAAACGTTGACTTTATATCGGTTCCAATTGGCAGAGTCGTTGTCGATCAGCACCGGATAATCGACCTTAAGGTCGGCCATTGCTTGCTTAACTTTGATGGGGTCGAATTCATCCTTTAGTTCGGGTGTATGTATTCCAATAACTTTTACACCGGATGACTTGTACTTGTTAAACCATGTCTCATAGCTAGACAGGTTACGTTTGCAGTTGATGCATCCAAAGGTGAAGAAATGAATAACCGTGACATGGCCTTTCATATTCTTAAGCGTGTCAATGTCGGCTTTGTTCGTATTCAACCACGAGCTTCCCACTAGTGTGGGTGCCTGGAAATCGTTTTTCGATTGTCCCCATGCCCCTTGAAGAATCGCTGTTGATAGTACGGCTGCAATTCCAAATTTAGTCATTTTCTTCATGTGATTCTCAAATGCATCAGGCTGATCAGAAGTTCCCCATTCGCACTCATCGTGTTAAGCAGAGTTGCCTAGCGGTAGTATCCATCTTACTCATGAGACCTAAAGTCGCTTTTTGGCTAATGTGCGCGCTTATCGGAGTCATCTTCGGTACGGGCTGTGCAGGAGATAAGAGTGTGGCAAACATCAAGCCCACTACCCACGGGAAGTGGACCATTCTCGTCTTTCTCAACGCGGCGAACGACCTGGACCCGTATAGCGTTCCTAACGTACTCCAGATGCAGAAAGTCGCAACGAACAAGGACGTGAGGTTCGTCGTGCAGTGGAAACAGTCGACCAGTGTCAGTTCATTTTCGACATTTAATGGAACGAAGCGGTTCTTGATTACCCCTAGCGCGTCGAACAATGTAGACAGCAAACTCATTGAGGACATGGGGACAGGAGTGGACATGGGAATTCCCCAAACACTCAATGACTTTATCGCCTGGGGGAAATCAAACTTTCCGGCAGATCACTATGCAGTAGTCGTTTGGGATCATGGAAACGGATGGTTGCCCAAATATAAGGGTGGAACTGTCCCAGCACTTCCGCCTGCCGTCAGTTACGACGACGAAACGGGGCACTCGATACAAATCTACGAACTCAATCGTGGTTTCACGAACCAGCATGTCGACATCATTGCCTTCGATGCCAGCTTGATGCAGATGTCCGAGGTCGCCTACCAACTTAGGAATAACGCGGATTACATTGCGGCAAGCGAAGAAAGCCCTCCTGGTCTGGGTTACCCCTATCAAAGGGTATTTGCACCGTTCACTAACACTCCGGACGCATCACCTCGCGTACTATCCAAGGCATTTGTGGACGGGATGATCGATGAGCCTTCCTACAGCACGCAGAAGATCACTCAGAGCGTAATCGATACTTCCAAGCTCCCACAAGTTGCGTCTGCTGCAGCCGTACTGAGCTCGACGCTCGTTGCTAACTCAGCTGCTTTGTCTGGTGTCGTTGCTCAAGTTAGGACAGAAACTCAATCCTATTCAAAGACGAACTCGCGGTATTTCTTTGACTCGATTGACCTGTGCAACCATTTGTCCTCGTTGGTTCCTGTACAAGCAGTAAAAGATGCCTGTTCGGGATACGCCACTGCGGTGACGAATGCGGTTATTTGGGAAGGTCATAACAGTCTGTCTCCAGGGTCACACGGAATGGCAATTGATTTTTCGCCAAGTTCGTCTTTTTCCGGTGTCAGCACGTATTACACGCAGTTGGATTGGAATTCCGCTTCACATTGGAGTGATTGGCTGACAATTGCTCCCTCCTAATGGGAGATCATGGAACGAAGTGGTTACAGTTGTCGCCCAATATCATGGAAGCAAAACAAAAGCCGACAGCCTTTGAACCCCGGTCCGTCGCGTTATGTAGAGCTTCCATTATTTGATCCAGTTCGGATTAGTTTCCGGACTGGCGGCCTCTAACAGAGAGGTTGAAGACGTTTAGGGCCACTTTGTGGGCTGCTAAGAAGCTGGATCGTGACCACCACAAGGTGTAGGCGTCTCTACGTTCGACCCCTTCCATAAGTGATGGTAGTTCTGCTTCTTCTGCCGTCCGAAAAGTCGCTTCCATAGTGGTTTCACCATGGAAAAGAAAAGGTTCGACCGCTTTTGATCCGGCAGTCGCTCGTTCTGACGCGCGCTCAATACCCTGTCGAGTTTCCTCCGGATGTTTGAGATTGCCTTGATAGCGACCATGAGCATCTTTCGTGGAATAGGTGAACGTCGAAGGCAATCTTGCTTGCGTCTCAAGACAGCCAGCCAGGTCGCTAGTAACGAGGGTTGTGGGAACTCCATAAGCACCGGCAATCGCGGCACTGACTGCAATTTCACCACAAGGCTCTCCGTTAATCAGGAAGGTTTGTAACCCTCCAATCAAGGCATGATCCATAAATGCGTGGAGAGCGCCGCCCATGGCGTGGTACCCGATGAGCATGACGGATCCGAAACTGGAGTCGATGCCATCCATCATTCCGTCCTTGCCCGCACCAATACCGGATATCAACTGGGTTCCGGGTTCGAGTTCGTCGACAAGCAGATTCTTGCAGGTCGCGTGGGCATCCTTAACGACTATTTCTGTTGCTCCCGCCCTGCGTGCCCCACGAATCGCTGCGTTCACGTCATGAGTCAGCATGCGCCGCGCAAAGGCAAAGTCGTAATGCTCGTTGCTGGGCTTGCCGCATTGCGAGAATGAACTGATGCCCGTGGCTCCCTCGATATCCACGGATAGGAAGACCTTCATCTTGTGATTGTAGATGAGAACTTGGAACATGGCAGGTGGCATCACGTAGAATCACAGGCATCATGATAAACAGCGGCAGTAAAGCACCCTCAAAACCCGTGTCTAAGGCGAGCTTCAAAAGAGTTGTCGGACTCTTTGCCGACTATAAAATTAAGATCTGTTGGATCGTCGTGCTGGTCCTTTTGTCGGCTGGACTAGGAATCCTCTCTCCTTTCTTTCTGAAGATCATCGTCAACGAAGGTCTTCTGAAGCACCAGTTAGGAGTCGTCACTTCGTACAGCATTTACACATTGGCTTCCACTTTGGGAAGCGTAGCACTTGGGCTCGGCTTTGCCTACGTGAGCGTTCTTGTAGGCCAGAAGATCATGCAGGATTTACGGAATAACCTGTACGGTCACTTACAAGGCATGTCCCTGAAGTTCTTCACGGGAACGCGTACGGGCGAAATCCAATCGCGGCTGGCCAATGACGTTAGTGGAGTGCAATCTGTGGTCAGCGATACCGCTGCCAACGTCCTTTCGAATGTCACCACTGTACTTTCTGCGTTGGCAGCCATGGTGTATATGGATTGGCGGCTGACGCTTCTGTCTGTCGGAATTCTCCCCCTCTTTGCGTTGCTATCGGCTCGAGTAGGCGAAGGGCTGAGGTCGCAGCGAACAATCATTCAGTCGCAGTTAGCCGACCTGAACTCAACGATGAACGAGACTCTATCGGTGTCTGGAGTTCTGCTTACAAAGACCAGCGGCAGGCAGGCACTTGCTCTCAAGAAGTTCCGAACTGAGAACGAGAAGATGACGGCGACCAGTGTGAAGATGACCATGATCATGCGCGTTTTCTTCAACATGATTGGGCTGACGTTCTCCATAACTCCCGTTCTTGTTTACTGGCTTGCGGGGTACCTGGTGATCGGCCGCGGGGATTCCACATTAACTATTGGCACCATCGTCGCTTTCACCTCGCTTCAAGCGCGTCTATTTTTTCCTCTGACCAGCCTTTTGAATGTTCAAGTCGAAGTAACAAGCGCAATGGCGCTTTTTGACCGAATCTACGAGTACCTAGACATGCCGCAGGACATCCAGGATGCTCCCGATGCCCTTAGCTTAACTCCGCAACAGGTAGTCGGAAGTGTTCAGTTCCAGAACGTTACGTTCCGATACGACTCCTCTCAGGAATCGCCGACCCTTGCAAACATCAACTTGGAAGCCAAGGCCGGGCAGCTAGTAGCTCTGGTTGGTGCATCAGGTTCGGGCAAGACAACTCTCACTTATCTCATTCCGCGCCTCTATGATGCGGACAGTGGTGCGATTAAGATTGATGGACATGATGTCCGTCAGATAAAGATGGAATCGTTGGGTCAAGCCATTGCCGTTGTCACCCAGGAAACTTATTTGGTGCATGACACCATCAGAGAAAACCTGAGATATGGAAAGCCTGATGCCACCGATGCCGAATTAGAAGCAGCCGCGAAAGCCGCCGCCATCCATGAGCATATTTCGTCCTTGCCCGAGAGATACGACACGATTGTCGGAGAGCGGGGTTACAAGCTTTCCGGTGGTGAGAAGCAACGAATCGCCATCGCAAGAGCGATCCTGAAGGATCCACGGATTCTGATTCTCGACGAGGCAACATCGGCTCTGGATTCTCAGTCCGAGAGGCTCATCCAGTCCGCATTGGTCCCGCTAATGAAAGGTCGAACGACATTTGCGGTCGCACACCGGCTATCCACGATTCAAGCCGCAGACCAGATCCTTGTGCTCAAGAATGGATCGATTGTAGAACGCGGGACACACTCCGAGTTGTTGAACCATGAAGGAGAATATTCGCACCTCTACCACATTCAATTTGAAGACCAAAAGGAGCAGATGGAGGAGCAGCGGTAAGGTGATCGAGTATTTACACACGGTAGATTCCATTGCAGATTCCGATCTTGAAGGGTTCTTTGAAGGTTGGCCAAACCCGCCTTCGGCCTGTAGGCATTTAGCAATTCTTCAGGGTAGCGACTTCGTCGTTGTCGCGAAGCTGGAAAATTCGAGCCAGATCGTTGGGTTCATTACGGCGATCAGCGATGGAGTTTCGTGTGCCTACATTCCTCACCTTGAGGTCCTGCAACCCTTCCGAGGCCAAGGGATTGGCAAGCAATTGGTGAAACGTATGCTACACAAATTGGACCATCACTACATGGTCGACCTAGTGTGCGACCCCCATTTGCGTTCGTACTACGAAAAGCTTGGTTTGAGTTCTTGTACCGCAATGATTAAGCGCAATTACGCACGGCAGGCGTGTCAAGCTTAAATCAACATGGAAATGCGAGAGCTTGGAAAGACCGGCGTTAAGGTGTCGGAGATCAGTTTGGGATGCTGGACGATGGGCGGCCTGAATTGGGTCAATGGTAATCCCAACGGGTGGGCAAACGTTGATGAAGACGAAATCATTAGCGCGATCAAAGCTGGAGTTGATGCTGGTGTCAACCACTTTGACAATGCTGACGTTTATGGGAATGGCAAGGCCGAGAGAATGCTGCGACGGGCATTTGATAAGCTCGGACTTAACACCAACGATTACATCGTTGCGACGAAAGTGGGGCACTTTCCTGGTACTGCGGAAAACTCCTACGAACCTGCCCATATTCGTAGCCAGTGCGAGCAGTCACTCATCAATCTCGGCCGCGAAACCATCGATATCTACTACTTCCACCATGGAAACTTTGGCGAATCGGACATGTATTTAGATGGGGCCGTTGAAGTGCTTAACCGCCTCGTCGAAGAGGGCAAAGTCCGGATTAAAGGGCAGTCGGCCTATTCATCGAACGACTTTCTTCGAGTTACCCCAAAGGTCCAACCCTCAGTATTTCAAAGTTGGGCACATGCCCTTGACGATCAATTCATCAAATTAGGATCTCCAGTAAGTGACCTCATGGCTAAAGAAGGCATCACATTCGTAGCTTTTAGCCCCTTGGCCCAAGCAAGGTTACTGGACAAGTACGATCCAGCAAACCCGCCCCAGTTTGAGCCAGGTGATCACCGAATGGGCTCAGGAGCTTTTTCTGCGGAAGGCATCGCGGCGTTAAAGCCCAAATTGGCGAAGTTGAAGGGGCGCTTTGGCGATTCTATCGAGGACCTTGCATCGGTTGCTCTCAACTATGTTTTGGCCCAACCTCACGTTGCCTGCGTCATTCCAGGATTCCGAAACGAGCGACAAGTTCGAGTAAACCTCGGAGCTGAAGGTCGGCACCTTTCTGCCGAAGATGTCGCATTTATCCGAGAAGCACTGGCCTAGCACTTGCGATTGCACGGTCATTGATGGCCAGCCCCGTTTCATCTTTGGGTTGGCCAAGATCTATTGCTGATTAAGCATCGGCAGTCAGGTCAAATATGCGGTACTTTGTGAGTCCGGTATGGATGCTGCTCGGGAGGCTTTACGACGATTCTTTGGATACGAGACGTTTCGTGCGCCTCAAGAACAGATTATTGAATCGGTCCTCGCAGGGAGAGATGCCTTTGTGCTCATGCCTACGGGCGCAGGGAAGTCGATCTGCTTTCAAATTCCCGCACTCATTCGACCTGGAGTCGCAATCGTCATTTCTCCACTCATTTCGCTAATGAAGGACCAAGTCGATGGATTACGGCTCAACGGTGTTGCGGCCGCTTGTTACAACTCATCCCTAACTCAAGTCGAAGCGCGAACTGTCCTCAGCGACCTTAAGCAGGGCAAATTGGACCTCCTTTACGTCGCGCCAGAGCGACTCATGGCAGCTGAATTTCAAGAGCGACTTTCCGATACGAAGATTGCACTCTTTGCGATCGACGAAGCACATTGCGTATCTCAATGGGGTCATGATTTTCGACCCGAGTATGTGAAGATCGGCCAACTGCGGAAGATCTTCGCCGACGTTCCGTTCATTGCCCTCACCGCAACAGCAGATCGTCAAACAAGAGAGGACGTGCTTCTCAGACTTCAACTGAAGCAACCGGATATTTTCATTTCGGGTTTCGATCGACCGAATATTCGATACACGGTGGTCGAGAAGTCTCAGCCGGCTTCACAGCTAGAGAGTTTTGTTCTTAACAGGCAGAACGAGTCAGGGATTGTCTATTGCCTAAGCCGGAAAAGGGTGGATTCAGTTAGCGAGCAACTTCGCAAACGAGGAATTTCGGCAGCCTCTTACCATGCTGGCTACGATTCAGCCGAAAGATCCCGCGTCCAAGAAGCATTTCAAAAGGACGAAATCCAAGTCGTCGTCGCTACGGTCGCGTTTGGTATGGGAATCGACAAGCCCAATGTGCGATTCGTCGTCCATTACGACCTTCCCAAAAACATGGAGGGCTACTATCAGGAGACGGGTAGAGCAGGAAGAGATGGTCTGCCATCGGACGCTCTTCTCCTTTATGGACCGGGAGACATTTTGTCTGCTCGCCGACTCATCGAAGCAAGCGAGAACGCCACGCGAAAGGCGATTGAGCTCAAGAAATTGAATTCAATGGTGGAATACGCTGAAGCTCAAGTCTGTCGTCGGCAAGTGATCCTCCGATACTTTGGTGAAGATCGAGTAGGCGGATGTTTCAACTGCGACAATTGCCTCGATGCGCCGGAGGAATATGATGCTACCGAGGATGTCAAACGTGCGCTGATGGGGGTCTATGAACTCAAGCAACGTTTTGGCGTCGGTTACCTGGTCGAAATTCTTCGTGGTGCCAAGACGGCAAGAATTCTTGATTCGTATCACGATGGCCTGGCGGCATACGGTTCGGGCAAGCATCTCACCGTCGACGAATGGATGAGCATTCTAAGGCAAATGATCCAACGTGGCCTGCTTGTTCAGGACATGGAGAACTTTGGAATTCTAAAACTCACACCGCAAACCAAGCCGATTCTTAGAGAAGGAGCGACGGTGTTTCTCGCAAAGCCGCGTCCGAAGCTTGAAAAGGTTAAAGCTTCTGACAAGCGCAAAAAGAAGGCAAGCGCGTCGAAGACGGATGATAGCCTGTTCGAGAAGTTACGGACACTGCGTCGGCAGATTGCTGAGAGGGAGAAAGTACCTGCCTATATCGTCTTTGGTGACGAAACCCTCCGCCAATTGTCGGCGCTCAAGCCAATGAACCGAGAGGACCTTCTTAAGGTTTCTGGAATCGGCGAAAGGAAGGCCGAGCGTTATGGTGAGCAATTCCTACAGCTTCTTAAAGAGAATGCAGACTGACGGGCCTCGCTTCAATGACACGGGCACCAGCTCCGTTGTATGATGGGACCAATAATATGAAGCCTAGAGAGGTCAGATCGGCGGCAGATGCTCGCAAGATCGTTGAGGAACGTGGTTTGCATCACGTAAAGATTGGAGTTGTCGACCTTGATGGGGTCATTCGAGGGAAGTATGTTGCCAAGAGTAAGTTCTTCTCCGGTTTGGAAAGCGGACTAGGGTTCTGTGACGTCGTCTTGGGATGGGATCTGGATGATCAACCGTATGACAACGTTGATTTCACGGGTTGGCATACGGGCTTCCCAGATGCGGCCGTTTCGATCATCCCGGAGAGCTGTCGTGAGTTGCCCTTTGAGGAGGGAATGCTCTTCTTCTTGTGTGAATTCGCACCGCCAGCCTCGGAACTTTGCCCTCGAAACATCTTGAAGAGGGTTATTGATCGGGCAAATAGTATGGGCTTTACACCTTATGCGGCCCTTGAATATGAGTTCTTCGTTTTTCAGGAGACTCCGCAATCGGTGCGAGAAAAGGGCTATCGGAATCTAACGCCCTTAACTCCTGGCTCGTTTGGATATTCGGTACTTCGGAACACCGTGGGCTCTGAGTTCTACAACGCTTTGCTTTCGACTTGCGAGCAAATGGACATGCCTCTGGAAGGGCTTCACACGGAAACCGGACCTGGCGTTTTGGAAGGCTGCATCACAGTCGACACCGCACTCAATGCTTCGGACAAAGCGGTATTGTTCAAGACGTTTACCAAGGTTTTGGCCCAGAGAAATGGGTTAATGGCAACCTTCATGGCCAAATGGTCGGCGCAACAAGCCGGCCAGAGTGGACACATCCACCTATCGCTAAAGGATAGCGCTGGGGGGTCCGTATTCTATGATGCTGCAGAGGAACGAAACATGAGTTCAGCGATGCGGCATTTCATCGGCGGGCAGCAGCGACTCATGCCGGAACTGCTCGCCATGGTTGGAAGCACGGTGAACTCCTATTCACGCCTTGTGCCTGGCCTTTGGGCACCAACGAACGCAACGTGGGGTATCGAAAACCGAACCTGTGCGATACGGGCCATTCCTGGTTCCGCTAAGTCGCAAAGAGTAGAGTATCGGGTGGCTGCCTCCGACGCCAATCCCTATCTCGCAGTTGCGGCAGCGTTGGCGTCTGGACTATTAGGAGTTGAGCATCAAATTGAACCTGATGCTCCGATTACTGGAAATGCCTATCAAGCCGAATATCCAGAAATACGCAGACTTCCTGCTAGTTTATGGGAGGCTGCGCAACGCCTAAAGGCGTCCGACGCGGCTCGTACTTTGTTTGGAGATAGTTTTGTCGATCACTACGCGGCTTCCCGAGAGTGGGAGGAGCGAGTTTTCCGCAAGCATGTGACGGATTGGGAGTTGGAGCGATATTTTGAAATCATATAGGGAAATGCTTTGACAGAACTTCAAAAGACTTTCTCTCCTATCGATGGGTCCTTGGTCGCAGAACGTCCTTTGGCACTAGAAAGTGAAATTGATGCGGCACTAGGAATGTCTCGACAGGCCTTTCAAACCTGGAAACACGTGCCCTTGGTCGACCGAATTGCCGTTTGCCGCAGATTCGCCGACCTGATGCTTTTAAAGAGAGAAGAATTAGGCAGAGAAATAACCCTTCAGATGGGAAGGCCAATTTGTTATTCTTCCAATGAGTTGGCTGGCCTTGCCGAGCGTACTTTGGCCATGTGCGATTTGGCTATTGAAGAGCTTTCCGACACTCAACTCCCGCCCAAAGCAGGTTTTACACGGTTCATTCGGCGAGAACCGCTGGGTGTGGTTTTGGCCATCGTTCCGTGGAACTATCCCTATTTGACTGCTGTGAACTGCGTGATTCCTGCCCTACTTTCCGGAAACGCCGTCATCCTGAAACACTCTCCGCAAACACCGCTTTGTGCGGAGAGAATGGGCTCTGCTCTTGAGGAGGCTGGTCTACCTAAAGGTGTTTTCCAGTTTCTGCACATGAGTGTGGAGAGTACCGACAGCCTTGTCGCCAACGACGGAATTGACTTTGTTTCTTTTACGGGATCGGTAGCTGTAGGCAGGGCGGTCCAAAAAAGCGCGTCGAATAGGTTCATAGGAGTTGGACTCGAACTGGGTGGCAAGGACCCGGCTTACGTTCGAGCAGACGCGGACATTGCCTTTTCTGCCGAGAACTTAGTGGACGGTGCATTCTTTAATTCGGGGCAATCGTGCTGTTCCATCGAGCGGATCTATGTTCACTCCGATGTATATGATGCCTTCGTAACTTTGGCAGTCGAGATCGCAAACGAGTACAAGCTAGGCGATCCTCTGAATCCAATGACGAATCTAGGGCCGATGGTTAGTGCCAAGTCTGCTGACTTTGTAAGAAAGCAAATTGCTGATGCCATCGATCAGGGTGCCCGAACCCTCGTTGACTCTTCAACTTTCTATTTGTCGGAACCCGGATCCGCCTATATGGCGCCTGAGATATTGGTGGATGTTGACCACTCGATGGACGTGATGCGAGAGGAGAGCTTTGGACCCGTCGTCGGCATCATGAAAGTCAGTTCAGACGACGAGGCGGTTGCGCTCATGAACGATAGTCGCTTTGGTCTGACAGCGTCGGTTTGGACAAAGGACTTGGAGGCAGCAATCAGGATCGGAGATCGCATTGAGACCGGTACATGGTTCATGAACCGCTGCGATTATCTAGATCCGGCCTTGGCCTGGACGGGGGTAAAAGATTCAGGCAGAGGCTGCACATTATCACGATTTGGGTTTGACCAACTGACCCGTCCGAAGTCATTTCACTTAAGAGCATGAGCATTACGATCGATCAACTAAAAGGCAACTGGAACTACCCTACTCGTGTCCTTTTCGGCGCTGGAAGGGTGATTGAACTGGCAGAAGTATGCCGGCAAGTCGGAATATCCCGACCCCTTATCGTCACTGATTCTGGATTAGCCTCGCTCGACATGGTTAAGGAAATTGTTAGGTCAGCTCAAGAAGCTGATCTGACAGTAGGGCTCTTCTCGGACGTCCAGCCGAATCCTATTTGGGAAAATGTTGAAGCCGGTCTGGTCGCCTATCGAGAAGGCGGACATGATGGCGTGGTGGCGTTGGGTGGCGGTAGCCCTTTGGACGTTGGAAAATCGATCGCGTTTATGGCGCCTCAAAGTCGTCCGCTTTGGGACTTTGAGGACATTGGAGACAACTTCAAACTTGCCAATGTAGATGGAATCGCGCCTATCATCGCCATTCCAACGACGGCGGGTACAGGGTCGGAAGTCGGGCGTGGTGCAGTGATCACCAACGAAGATACGCACACAAAAAAGATCATCTTCCATCCCAAGATGTTGCCTGCCGTTGCCATTTTGGATCCGGTACTGACGGTCGGTATGTCGCCAAAGATGACTGCGGGTACGGGGCTGGATGCCTTGTCTCACAATTTGGAAGCCTATTGCGCGCCCTTCTGTCACCCAATGGCGGATGGCATAGGAGCGGAAGGCGTTCGATTAGTTAAGGAGTATTTGCCAACGGCGTTTGCTAACGGATCAGACCTTGTTGCCCGGGCGCAAATGTTGGCGGCGGCTGCGATGGGCGCGACGGCATTTCAAAAGGGTTTGGGTGCCATACACGCTTTGAGCCACCCTGTAGGCGCGCTTTACAATACGCACCATGGGATGACAAATGGTGTCTTTCTGCCTTATGTACTAGAGTTCAATCGACCGGCAATCGAAGTTCGAATCGCGAGGTTAGCGGCCTATATTGGACTTCCCAATCCTAGTTTTGATTCCTTTATGGCGTGGATCCTTGAACTTCGAAGGCAAACAGAAACGCCTCACACGTTGGCCGAATTGGGAGTCGATGAATCACAGTTTGAGAAAATGGCGCTAATGGCCGAGGTCGATCCTCCTGCCTATGGCAATCCCATTCCTGTTTCGGCCTCAGACTTGCTTGGAATCTATCGAAAGGCTTTTTCGGGCGACTTGAAGCAATAATCCGCGGCCTCATATGAAGTGGCAGGCTGGTAGCCTTTCGAGGTGTTTGTTTCTTTGCTTGCTGCTTCCTTTTTGAGCTCGTCCGCAGATGTGCCTCGAGTACTACTTGTCCAAAACTCGACGAGTCCGACCTCCATCGAGATTGGCCAAGACTACATGACCAAACGTGGAGTAAAGAATGTCCTGAAAGTCGAGTGTCAGGATTCGGCACTTGATTCCGGCAAAGAGACTATGCCATTTGCAGCGTTTCAAACCTCAATTGAGAAGCCGCTTCGGAGTTACCTTTCCGCGCATCCACGTATCGACTTTATTGTCTTGACGAAGGGAATCCCCATTCGGTTGACTGGCGCACCGGTCGGCGTTAGGAATACTCAACCGTCTCTCGATTCCTATGTGGCTGCAATCGGCTATGAGTCGCGGAAGGACGTCGTCCCCGTTATCCTAAACGACAGTGGGTTCACAGGCAAATGTTGGGCCAATCGATTTTGGAATTCCCGCGAGCACTTCTCGCATGCCAAGTTTGGTGGGTACTTGGTAACCAGACTCGATGCATATACGGTTTACCAAGCAAAGTTACTTACAACCTACGCCTTGCAGTCGGAAGCAGTCCGCCCCACCGGGTCGTTTTTGCTAGATGTGGCGTCCGATCATAAAATCGGTGATGTGTCAAAAGCTCCTCTGTCAGCAATCAAAGATGGAAAGCTAGACATGCATTTCGTCAGTGAAATGAGTTATGGCGACTGGGACGCAGATTTGCTTGCAGCTGCCAAAGTGTTAACGGCTAAGAAGGTGGCGCTTATTCTGGACGAGACGCCTACATTTGTTGGCCGTAAGTCGGACCTAATGGGTTACTGCTCGTGGGGAAGTAATGACTCTAAATTCGACGCAGCCGGATACAAGATGCTGCGTTTTGCGCCAGGGGGGATTGCCGAAACGGCAGTATCTACGAGCGGGCGAACCTTTCTACCTACTACCGGTGGTCAATCCCTCATTGCCGATTTGATTGATGCAAGGGTGACGGGAGTCAAAGGCTATTGCGACGAACCTCTGCTGCAGGCGATCGCTTCGCCGACCATTCTCGTAGATCGGTATACGAGTGGTTGGAACTTGGCAGAGAGCTTTTATGCAGCGTCGAGGTTCGTCGGTTGGGAGGACATCGTCGTGGGCGACCCGCTATGCTGTCCTTACGGAACTAACCGCTCCATCAAGAAGAAGTAGCGGTTCAATTCTCCTTGCGGCGATCCGTCAAAATCGGTTCGGACAGTCCTTCGAGGGTATTTGATTCTGTCTTGACTTCATCGAATACAACCACTCGGTTCTGTCCTTTCTTTAGCCAAACCCCAGGTACATACAACGTCTGCTGAGGTCCTATCCACCAGTAGCGTCCTAGATTGTGTCCATTTACCCATACGACACCCTTCTTCCATCCACGCAAATCCAGAAAAGTGTCGCCAGTGGTAGCCAAATCGAAATTGGCAGCATAGAAGGTTGGACCTTGTGAAGGTTTGCCGTCTAGTTTGATTTTGGAGATATCGTTCATAGGCAGACTGAAGTTCTGCCAGTTCTTGAGCTCGACCCCATTCAGGAGGACTTGACCGGTGATGCCTTTGTGGTTTTCAGGAATGAGGTTGCCGTAATTGATTCGACCGCAGTTCTCGACCAGTATTTCCAGTCGATTCCTGCCGGTGGGAATATCGAGTTTTGTCGATTGCTGCTTTAGGCGGCGGTCTAGAGTCGAGATAGTCTTTCCGTTCAAGAGGATCACCGCGTAGTCGCGCAATCCTTTGATTTCAAGCTTGCTGAGTCCGGTCCCTATCACCTCGGTTCGGTATAGAACGAATCCATAGGCTTGATGGAGTTGCTCCATCGTTTTTGGTAATTCGGAGGAGATTGGTTTGGGAAGGTTGGACTCCAACGAACCCATATCATTTAGGCTAAATCGTGGAATAAAGATTGTCGGGACGGTCGCCGGCATGGGAGAAGGAGTCTTGCCTGTTGACGTCGCGATGGCTGTGCGAAAGTCAAAGTACTTCTTACGGGGTGATCCCGCTTCATCTAAGGGCGCGTCGTAATCGTAACTAGTGATATCCGGTTCGAAGTTGCCTCCGAAATTCGCGCCGTTCATAAATCCAAAGTTGGTCCCGCCATGAAACATGTAGAGGCTAACGGACACTTCGTGCTTGATCAGGTTGCTGAAGGAATTAACATCGCCGTCCGTAATCGATTTGTTTTCGCCCCAATGGTCGAGCCATCCTGGATAGAACTCGGGAACGATATAGGGGCCTCCGGGTGTGTACTTATCGGCAGTCGATTTTGTATCTGGCCAACCGCCACCGTTGACTCCTGCAAGGGTTCCTGGTACCCAGGCGCTCGCTAACTGAGAGCTTCCTTCCGCCACGAACAACGGCACATCGTATCCAACTTCCTTAAGGTCGTCTCGCACTTGAGCCATATAGGCTTTGTCGCGTCCATAAGAACCGTACTCATTCTCCACTTGGACGAGGAGAACGTTTCCGCCATGGGTAACTTGCAGCGGTACGGTTTGCTTGGCCATCTCGTGGAGGTATCGCTTGCTGAACTCCATGAATTTGGCGTCCCTTGTTCTGACCTTCATGCCAGGTTCATTTAGGAGCCAATAGGGATACCCACCGAATTCCCATTCTGCACAAACGTACGGTCCCGGGCGGAGTATCGCGAACATGTCTTCTTCTTGGCAGATCTTCAAGAAGCGAGCAATGTCCTCACTACCTTTGAAATTGAATCGCCCCTTTTCGGGTTCATGCATGTTCCAGAACTGGTAGATGGAAATCGTGTTCAAACCCATCGCCTTTGCCATCTGGATCCGTTGGCGCCAATACTCCTTCGGAATCCTTGACGGATGGATTTCGCCAGCCAAGATCTGGAATGGCTTTCCATCGAGAAGGAAGTTGCCGTCCTTGACTACAAATGTGTGCTTAGGAAAGGCGCTGGATAAGGTAGCAACTGCCAGAATGGCGAAGCTTAAAAGTGGACGAATAAGCATGAGTCTATAGATTATCCGAACTGTCTAAAACATCGAAGAAACCACATGCATGGCTGCATACGCAAAAGAGATGTTGCAGGTGTCCGATGGACTCTCTTCGGTCGAAGTGAATGCCACCCAAGGTCCGTGTTCGGTGGCACAGTAGTGCCAGACCTATCTGCTAACAGCCGTTGACTTGGTTGCAGCTCAGACTTCTCAAGGTAAATCAAGGCAGGAAGACTGTCCAGCTTTGGGGCGTTGTCGCACCGATGTCCAAAGGCGTAGCGGTTAAGTCGATGGAAGGCTTACGGATTATTGAACTTCTTCGGTCTGCGAGTCGTTGAACTGTTAAGTCATGGCCGATTCAGTATCCGAAAAGCGAAGATTTTTGCCTGCCCTACTATGTGGCACTGCAGGATTAGCGGCCGGATGCCTGCTTATGTTCTTCGTGATCAAGCCAGCACCTCCACGAGTGGTCACCCTAATCAAACAGGTCCCGCTCGTCATGCCTACAAAGAGCGAAAAATCTTCGACGGCTGAAGAGCCTTTTGATCCTACAAAGTTGAGTGCGTCGTTAGCGATTGATCCACCAAAGACTGCCCCTTCTCCTTTTTCGGGACCGATCGTGTCTGTTGCCAATCAGCAAACTCCGCTTTGGGGACTTAAACCCTTAGAAGGTCGGCCAATCGTCAAGGAAGCTGATCCGAAGCCTCTGAAAAGCACTGCCCCGAAGGTCGAACCCATCTCAGCTCCTATTTCAAAGGGTCCACTGAGTCAGCTTCGATTGATTCAAGTAGCTGCGACTGACCCTTCTGCTACTGTTACCGACCTCGCTCAATTTGTAGGATCAATCGGCGGTAAAACCCAGACTTTTTCTGAGGAGACGACCGAAGATCAAGCTGACGCTCCGGGGATACTTCTCTTTGTTTCTCCAAGTCGTCTTGACGAGCTATCAAATTACATAACGTCCAAGGGTTCGGTCAAATTAGCAAAAACGTGGTCCGGACCGATCGGTGAGCGTCAGGCCCAACTTGAGCGCTTGATCCAAAGTCGATTGATCGGTCTTCAATCTTTGCGCCAAGACTTGATGAAATCATACAAAGCAACTGATTTGCCCGTGATTCACGTTGACGAGGACATTCAGCGAGCCAAGAACTACCTATCGCAATTGGCAGTTCCAAAGGGAACGGACGACATGGTTGCCGTCAAGCTCGTTTTGTCAGCAAATCAAAAATGAATTGATCCTTGGACTTTGCTCTTGATTCTCCCATAAGCAAGAAGGAGAAACGGCAATGAATGCCGAAAACAAGTTACTTGCTTAAAATGACGATTGATAGAGATTGGATCTTAAAATGCGTGGTCCTAATTGGTGCTTGCTCATTATCAGCCTTATCCGCGGCACAAAGTTCTGTGGCGTCCTATAACGGCACTCATGCCATCGTTGGGGCGAAAATAGAAATTGGCGATGGCCGTGTTATCGAGAAGGGCACCGTCGTGATCAAGGACGGAATTCTGGTTTCAGTATCCTCAGATGGAGCGGTTCCACGGGGCGCTGAAGTAGTGGACGGCAAAGGCCTAACCCTCTATCCGGGATTCATTGACTGTTACACCACGAAAGGCTATTCAGCACCATCAGTCAAATTGCCGGGGACCGATCCCAACGGAGACATCGCCAACTTCGCCTCTGCCTTTATGCGGGAAACGGTTCGACCCGGTATCAAGCCTGAAGTTCTCGCTTCTCAAGGCCTTACATTGGGCGATGATGTGCTTAAGAGCTACCAATCGAGCGGTTTTACAACCGCGATGATATTCCCCTCTGGTGGCGATATTAGCGGAATGGGAGCCTTGGTTAACCTTAGTGGACGACCTAACCGCGAATGCATCGTTCTGCCCCGATTTGGCGAGTCCATTTCATTTGGCTCTAATTCCTTTGGCGAAGGTTATCCGAGCAGCCTGATGGGGCACGTAGCTCAGATTCGTCAAGCCTTCTCCGATGCGGGTTGGTATGCGTCACTCCAGCGCAGCTTCGATGCGGGTGGAGCAAAGCGACCACCTGCTGACGAATCCATAACGTCTCTGCAATCTCTTATTGGAGGAAGGGTCCCCTCTATTTTGGAGGCAGACAGTGCTCCCCAAATCCAGCGTGCCCTCAATCTATCTTCCGAATTTGGGCTTAAGTCGATTCTTGCGGGCGGTGGAGAAGCATGGAAAATGATCGAAGCCATTAAGTCTTCCGGTGCTCCTATTCTATTGACGCTGCCTTTCGGCACAGAGCCCGGACTACCCCCAAAGAAGACGGATGTGCCTCCTCCGACGGACCTACCGGTACCAGAGGTAGTCAATCCGGCAAAAGTTGCTGAAAGACGTCGAATCTACGAGGAGTCAGTGAAAAATGCGTCGCTCTTGACTGCGGCTGGAATCCCTATCGGATTGACTACGAAGGGTAACGCTACTCCAACTGCGTTCATGGAGAACTTGCGTAAAGCAGTAAAGGCAGGACTATCGAGGGAGGCAGCGTTGAAAGCATTGACTGTAGACGCCGCCAAGGTATTTGGTGTGGAGCGGCAGCTTGGCACCCTTGAAGTCGGGAAGACCGCTAATGTAATTGTTATGACAGGAGATTTTTTGGACGCTCAGGTGAAAGTGAAGTACCTGTATATTGATGGTCGAAAGATAGACCCATCAAAGGGTGTACCGCCACCCACGTTTCGTCCCCGTTTCAGCGGGGAGGTGGGACTGTGAACTCATTTGCCAAAAGCTGCGCAGCAGTCGTCCTTGGTTTTGCGTGCTCAGAGCAAGCATTTAGTCAAACACCACCGGTAGAAGTTGCCGCAGATCGACATCCATCTTTCCATACAAGTGGGGACGTATTCATCAAGAACGGAAGAATCCTCACCGTCACCAAGGGCGTGATTGAAGGAGGAGACATTCTTGTTCAAAAGGGGAAGATCGTAAAGATCGGCAAAGGGCTGACTCCTCCAGCTGGGATCAAGATCATTGATGCCACTGGGAAGTTCGTTACACCGGGGATTATCGATGCTCACTCTCATCGGGCGAGCGACGATACGAACGAAGGCGCGGATTCGATCACTTCGGAGGTTCGGATTGAAGACATCCTGAATCCAAATCAGATTGGGCTATTTTATGCCTTAGCCAGCGGCATGACGACTTCCCTGGTACTGCACGGAAGTGCTAACCCGATTGGTGGCCAAAGTCTGGTGATTAAGAATAAGTGGGAGCGTCCAGCGAAAGAGGTGGTCTTTAGCGGCGCACCCCGAATGATCAAGTTTGCACTCGGTGAGAATCCAAAGCGTCCTGGCCAAAACAATCAACGTTTTCCAGCGAGTCGAACGGGAGTGGAAGCGGTCTATCGCCGCGCCTTTAGCGATGCGCGTGACTATATTCGGGCTTGGTCGGAATACGAGAAGAACAAGTCGGATACAAAGGTCGCACCACCCCGTAAGGACTTGCGCCTCGAAGCAATCGCCGATATTCTTCGGGGGAACATTTGGGTTCAGTGCCACAGCTATCGTCAGGACGAGATGCTGATGATGGTGAGGCTAAGCCAGGAATTCCAATTCCACCTGTGCATGCAGCATGCATTGGAATCGTACAAGATCGCTCCCGAACTAGCTAAGGCGAAAGTGCCGGTGTCAATGTTTGGAGACGGCTTTGCCTACAAGCTGGAAGTGGTCGACTCGATGCCCATGGCCACAGCAATCTGTGACAAGGCTGGAGTTCTCGTCTCTGTAAACACAGACACCTTTGCGGGGACCGTACCGATTACTCAGGATGCGGCGAAAGCGATGCGCTATGGAGTGAGTGAAGACCACGCGCTCCGAATGGTTACTATCAACCCGGCAATCGAACTGGGGGTTGATTCGAAAGTGGGCTCCCTTGAAGTCGGTAAAGATGGAGACTTGGCTATTTGGCAGGGTCATCCCTTGAGTAGCTACACCAAGTGTGTGTACACGTTTATCGAAGGGGAAGTCTTCTTCGAGCGTCGCGATGCATTTAAGGTCGATACACGCTCCTCGGCTTCCACGGAAGTCATTTCTCGACCTTTCGACCCAGATAAGAACGTGTTGCCAAAGTCGGCAAATAGCTATCTGATTGTGGGAGCCGTAGTCCATCCGGTCTCTGGGCCCAATCTTTTCTCGGGTAATGTGCTGATCTCTAACGGCCGTATTGAGGCGGTAGGGCCAAACGTTACGGGAGGCAAGGACACTGTCGTTATCGATGGAAAGGGTCTCCAAGTCTATCCGGGATTTATCGATGGAGGTTCCAAGTTAGGAATCGACGAAATTGGCGAAGTCTCGTCGAGCCAAGATTCATCCGAGAACGGCGATTACAAGCCTGATCTTTTGGCGATCCACTCGATCAATCCAGACAATCAACACTTTGCAAAAGTAAGATTCAACGGCATCACGAGTTCAGTTACGAACCTTTCTGGTGGCGTCATTGCTGGACAAGCGGCTCTGTTGAACACTTCGGGTCTGACAACCGAAGGCCTCGACCTTGGCAGTCCTGCAGGGTTGGACGTCTATGTGCCCATCGGACCAGATCCTCGAATCAAAGATTTCATACCGGCTGAGCAATATGCTCAACTGGAAAGTGGACTAACGGATCGAAGACGAGCATTCTTTGAATACTTTGCAGCCGCAAAGAGATATGGGGAAGCTAAGTCGGCCGGCGAAGACATTCCAACGGATGCGAAGCTGGAGGCCATGCAGGTTTTCTTGAAAGGAATCAAGCCCGTTTTCTTTCATGCTGACTCAGCGACAGCGATTCGAGACGCCGTAGCCGTAGCCAAAAAATTCTCCCTGAAATCGATCCTTGTCGGAGGAAATGAAGCTTGGCAGGTAGCCAAGTTTCTAAAGGTGAACCAAATTCCTGTTATCTTGAAAGGACCATCGGTTGCCTGCCCCGACGAGGTTTCTTCAGTCGGTGAACTGGATCCTTATGACGCACCCTATGCTAATGCTTCGGTGCTTCATGATGCTGGAGTGAAATTCTGTTTCATGTCGGACTCGTTTGACACATCTATGAATCTTCCCTACTCGGCGGGTAGAACGTGCGCCTTCGGGCTTTCCCACGAAGATGCGATAAAGGCGCTAACGTTGGACGCTGCTTCGATCCTTGGCGTTTCAGATCGCCTGGGAAGCCTTGAACGAGGGAAGATCGCCAATGTCATCGTGACAGAGGGCGATCCTCTGGAACTGACCTCACAGCTACGATTCCTGTTTGTGAATGGGAAGCCCGTTCCCCTTGAGAGCCACTATACCGACCTCTACAAGAAGTACATGGGACGAGTAGCAGCAGGCAAGGGCTAAACAACCAGATAGCCCGAAAAGCCTCCTTCAAGGGAGGCTTTTCGGTGTCCATCAGCCAATTTGATGAGACAAGCCGAAAGGTCAAAAGGTTTTGTTGTCGTTTTCCATGGTAGTCGAAAACTTCAGGGCGTAATTCTGCCTTGGACCTTGCGCTTTCGAACGCTCCCACTCTTTCCATGGAAAAACACTGGATCCTTGGGTGCGAGCATTCAATTGGGGGTGGCAAGCGAACCGAATCACTTCTTGTAGCGACGAGGCCACTGGAGGCAACGATCAATGTGTGCATTCATAACTCTGCTCATTCCGAAAGGAGAATTGGCGTGTTTGTCGCGAAAAGGCTTCTTGTTCCCTCGTTGTAATGGCGGCGAAAATGATGTGTCTATTACTGGGCACGGCTTGAGTGGTAATCTTGCCTCCCCATGATCATCGTAATGCAGCTTGGTGCGACTCAGGAACAGATAGATTTAGTTGCCGAAGCTATTCGCAGTAAGGGCCTTGAGCCGCTGATTATGCCCGGACAAGACCGCGTGGCAATTGGTATTCCCGCTTCTCTGGACAATGACCAAAGAACGGACCTTACCGCGATGCTAGGCGTGATTGACGGTGTAAGCAAGATCACACATACGAGCCACCCTTATAAGCTTGCGTCTAGGGAATTTCACCGAGCAGACACCTGCGTTCAGGTTAAGGACGTTAAGATTGGTGGCGGATCGTTTGTTGTCATGGGTGGTCCCTGTTCGGTTGAGTCATTCGAGCAATTCTCGTCCGCAGCAAAGATTGTGAAATCGTCGGGCGCAACGATTCTTAGAGGCGGCGCCTTCAAGCCTCGTACGTCCCCCTATTCTTTCCAAGGACTTGCAGAAGAGGGTCTCAAGATATTAAAGGCAGTGGGAGATGAAACGGGCCTTGTAACCATATCCGAGGTCATGAGCGGGGATATGGTTGGCCTGGTCTGCGAATACGTCGATATCCTTCAGATCGGGGCACGCTCGATGCAAAATTTTCCCCTCCTCATCGAGGCGGGCCGAAGTGGAAAGCCTGTTTTCCTCAAGCGTGGTCCTTCCGCGCAAATCGATGACTTCCTGCTCGCTGCGGAATACGTTCTAAATCAAGGCAACAGTCAAGTCATTCTTTGTGAGCGAGGAATCATTCCGCTTGATCGAACTTACGTTCGAAACACACTGGATCTCTCTGCGGTGCCTGTGCTGAAAGAGTTCTCTCACCTTCCGGTCATTGTCGACCCATCTCATGGTACAGGTGTCGCCAAGTACGTTCTGCCGATGGCCAAAGCAGCTATGGTCGTCGGGGCAGATGGAATCATGGTGGAAATGCATCCGAACCCCAAGAGTGCGCTCAGCGACGGATCGCAGGCATTGACCCCCCAGCAATACCTGAGCATGATGACAGAGCTTAACGCTCTTGCTTCCGCCACCGGTATCCGAATGTAAGCTCGTTCGGATCCACTCCTGTGAACTTAGGGTGGTTTGCCAAAATACGCACGAATGGACATATCGTTGTCGTACGGCATTGTCGAAATTCGATAACCTAAATCTCGCGTTTGAACTCAATTAACGAAATAAAACGGGCTCGGTCATTTCTGACCGAGCCCGTTTTCGCTTAGCGCAAGTTCTAGTTTAGAACTTGATGCTGAGCTGACCGGACAAGAGACCGCCGGTGAATCGACCGCCGCCGCCCTTAACTGCTTGGTAGTCGTTAGTGACGTCGCTGAGCTGGTACTGGAGCATGAGCTTAGCCGAGTCAGAGAGACCATAGCCTACGCCGAATGTCGTCCACTTGTAGGTGGCGTCTCGGTTTGCAGGGTTGTTGGTCACAACTGCTGGGTCAAGTTTCTTGAACTCTGTATCGGAATATCCGAGCATGAGGCTCAAGTTGGTGTTCAAGTGCCAGGTTAGGCCTACGTTCCAAGCGTTGATCTTGGTGTCTGTTGCGAAGCCGCTTGAAGCAGCAAACGTGTTGGACTTGCCTTGATCGAACTCGCCGCCAGCGCTGAGAGTGATAGCGTTGGTGAGGTCGAAGTGACCGCCTACGTTGAATCCCTTAACGTTGGTTGGGTTGCGAAGAATTCCTAGCTGACCCCAGTCACCTGGTGCAAGGTAGTTGGCTTCTACTTCTCGGTAGCCGCCGTTCAACGCCCACTTAGTGCCACCCTCGTACTTGCCATCAATGTGCCATACGGAGTTGTTCTTGTTGTTAACGTTTGTGGTGTTTGTCTGAAGGTCAGACTTCGCATAGCCGCCGGATAGACCGAGCTTGCCGAAGTTGAACTTGAGGTCGCCACCGTAGACTGACAATCTGTTTGGAACGTTTGCACCAACAGTAATGCCAGCGTTGCTGTCCAACCAAAGATAGGCCAGGTTCAAGTTGCCATTGGCTGTAATTGGCAGGTTCAAATTAGCACCGAGTGTTCGATCGATTGGGAGGTTCAAGAAACCACCGAATGCGCCGTTGACTGGGCCAGCTAGAAGAGTGTTTAGCTCAACGCCGTTTACGCTCGTGAGCTTGCTGGTGTTGCCTGCAAATACATCGAGCTTAGCGCTGCCGAAGTTGAAGCCAAGGATTCCACCGTCGAGTCGATATTGACCATCGTCCCATCGCGCATTAGCGAAGTACGAAGTGTTGTCGATTCTCTGGAAGAGGTATGGGGAGATCTTGTAGCCAACTCGACCTACTTCTGCGTTGAAGGCTAGGCCAGCAACTGAAGTGTCGAACTTGACTGAGAAGTCCTGAAGATAAACGTCGCCGTTACCCTGTGTGAGCTTGACGTCGGTGTTGATCTGCGACTGACCGCCGAACGTTCCGAGCATGTTGCCTACAACGAGAGTGCCCTTCCACTTAGGACCGGTGTCGTTTGTGCCCGAGAAGGTGAAAGCGCCTTCTTGTAGCATAGCGGAATCTTTTGTTAGACCAGCCGTTCGGCCGGTTACAGGATCTACGCCAGTTAGACGACCGTCCATTGAAAGACCAAATCGATTATCTCGGCTGTTACCAGCAAGCATAAGCAAGTTGATGTCTCCGCCAATGTTGACGGATGGCTTGCGAGCCTCGACCTTCTTCAATCGATCGGAGATGTCGCCCAGATCTTTCTTCATTGCTTCGACGTCTACGCCGAGGGATTGAAGTTCCTTCTGGAAGGTATCGCTCATCTTCTTGAGATTGGCAATGTCATCGCCATAGCTCTTCATGCCAGCTACTTCATTCTGAAGAGCGGTGAGAGCATCTCGAAGATTCTGAACGTCCGAAGTTGATGCAATGCCGTTGAGCTTGTCGCCCAGCGCTTTGATCTGCGAGTCAAGTCCGTCGGTGACGCTCTTGAGGTTCGTGTAGACCGCGTGCATAGCAACTGCGAGCTCGTATCGTGATGCAGGTCGACCGCCTCTGAAAAGGCCGTCTGGGTAGCCGACGAGAAGGCCGTCCTTCTTCATTCGAGCAAGGGCTTCAAATGCCCAATGGTTGTCCGGTACGTCCGGGAAGTTGTCAGCTGCAACTGCCGGCAATACGATTGCGGCGGTTAGAACTGCGGAGAGAGCGTACTTTAGTGTTCGCTTCATGCTTAGTCAGTGCTCCTTGTGTTTTAGATCCGACACAGTCGCTCTGACCTTGCGCCCTTTCCTTTAGGGCAGAAACTCACAACTTTCCTTGAGTTCCCTATGAGCTTCTACTTCAAGTCTGTAGCGCTCGGTCCTTGCATCCTGCGTTGGTCCGACTTGGTTTGGGGCCAAGCCAACCTAAATTATGACTTATCCTAGCTATTAATGCAAGGTTTTTAGCAAATAATGCAGGGTAGAAAACCAAATTTGAACGATCTGGCTGGGACTTTTGGGTATCTGTTGTGGGGTTTAATCTCGGAACCATGCTAGACCGAGACCTGATCCGCAATCATACCGAAGCTGTTCGCGCCTCTATCGCGAGAAAAGGTCTTGTGGCTCCAATCGACGAGTTTTTAGCGATTGACGTAACTCGCCGCCTTATCCAAACGGAGCTTCAAGAAAAGCAAGCTGAAATGAACCGAATCAGCAAGTCCATCGGCATGTTGATGGGGCAAGGCAAGAAGGAAGAGGCGGAAGCAGCTAAATCCCAAACCAAAGAACTGAAGGACGCGATCTCCATCGGCGAAGCTCGCCAACGGGAGACTGAGCTTGAAATTCGAGAAATAGAGTTGCAATTTCCAAACCTCCCGCATGATTCCGTACCCAATGGCAAAGACGAGTCGGAAAACGTTGTGGTCCGAACGTGGGGCGAAAAGCCTGCCTTTGACGAGCAGCCTCAGGCCCATTGGGACGTAGCCGATCGTCTGAAAATGTTGGATCTCCCTCGAGGGGCAAAGATTGCTGGAAGTGGCTTTGTCCTTTATACAGGGCAAGGAGCGAGGCTTCAGCGGTCGTTGTTCACATTTATGATCAACCACCAAACCTCCAAGAACGGATACACAGAGGTTTATCCTCCCTACCTCGTTAACCGTGCAAGTCTGATTGGCACGGGCAATCTCCCGAAGTTCGAAGAAGATTTGTATAAGGTTGACGACGATCTTTATCTTGTTCCTACTGCCGAGGTGCCTGTCACGAACATCTATCGTGATGAGATTCTCAATGGCGACGACTTGACGATCAAGTTGGCAGCCTACAGCGGCTGTTTTCGCCGCGAAGCGGGAGCAGCAGGGAAGGACACACGCGGAGTGTTACGCATCCATCAATTCGATAAGGTTGAAATGGTGAAGTTCACCCGACCCGAAGATAGCTATGCAGAATTAGAAAGCTTGCTCGTTGATGCGGAAAGCGTGCTTCAGGAATTGGGTCTGCACTACCGAGTGATTGAACTTTGTGCCGGAGACCTTGGCGCAAAGGGTGCCAAGTGCTACGACGTCGAACTCTGGTCGCCCGGTGTAGGACGCTACCTTGAGATTTCAAGCTGTTCGAATTTTGAGGCCTATCAGTCAAGGCGCGCCAATATCAGGTTCCGTCGTGCCCAGGGAGACAAGCCGGAATTTGTACACATCCTCAATGGAAGCGGCTTGGCCTGCCCTAGACTATTCGCGGCCATTTTGGAAACTTTCCAACAGCCTGACGGTTCGCTACTCATACCGGAGGCGCTTCGACCTTATGTTGGAACGGATCGCATTGTGGCCTAATTTTGCGCTAACCTAGCTTTTGTGAAGGTTTACATTTCGGCCGACATCGAAGGAATTACTGGGCTCGTTTCATGGTCCCAATGCAGTCGCCCTGACGGCAAGTCTTATGATTATGCGTTTGCGCGTCGGATGATGAGTCATGACGTCAACGCCGCGATTCGTGGCGCTCGTGCTGCAGGCGCTACAGAGATTGTTGTTAAAGACTCTCACGGGAACAGCAAGAACCTCCTGATTGAAGACCTCGAGCCAGGAACTCATCTGATAAGCGGACATGGAAGTGGCCACGACGGCATGATGATGGGCCTCGACTCTTCCTTCGACGCCGCGATTCTTGTGGGTTACCATGGAATGGCTGGCACCCTTGCCGGCATCATGGAACATACGATCTCAGGTGGAGTTCATAGAATGTGGGTGAACGACAAGTTGACCGGAGAAATGGGTCTGAGCGCCGGGGTCGCCGGTCGGTACGGGGTTCCACTCGTCATGGCAAGCTCCGATCAAGCCGGTTGTTTGGAAGCGCAGGATCTGATACCCGGCATTACGACGTCAACGACTAAGTACGGCTTGGGTCGTTATATGGGCCGACTCCTCCATCCGAGTGAAACTGGCCCTGCTATTGAAAAAGCTGCCGAAGACGGCGTACGGAATCGAAGTGAGATTGCTCCTAAACTTTATGCGGAACCTACTCATATCAAGATCGAATTCAACCGAAGTGAAATGACGGACGCTTGCGCGAAGATGTATTCAGTTTCTCGAGTAGACGCCTATACGGTTGAGGGCACCTATAACAGCTATTTTGAAGCTCACCAGGTCGTATGGAATTTGCTGTCGCTGTCGGGTGTTGGTCTCGATTCTCAGTGGTGAGAATTGTAAGGGAGCATTTAATCATGAATGCTCCCAAATAAGGACTTAAAGCTCGTCGTTCTGAAAGAACTCGATTACTTCTCCGTCGAGGCCCTTGACAAACGCAACTCTGAAGGTTATCGGATGGTCAGCATGATCTGGGGTGGCATCCTTTGGCGCAATTAATGGAGTTGCACCGGCTGCAAGGGCTAAAGCATAAGCGGCATCCGTATCATCGGTACGGAGGGCAAAGTGGATAACTCCGCCTTCGGCTACTTCACCAGGTAATCGACCTGCAAATATTTCGACGTAGTTGCCATCACCTACATCCATCAGGGCAGCGCGGGTGTTCTCCGAACCCCAACCAAAACGCCTAACACAGCCGATTCCTTCCTCATAGAAACGGACGGTTGCATCGAAATCAAAGGCACGAAGGGCAACATGGTGGAAGCCACGGCTCTTGGGTAGGGAGTTTGACATGTGGTGTTGATACCCGGAAAGGCTGTCTCAAGTCGAAAACCATACTCTAGAGGCACGGAAATTGAATACGAGGCATCGACGCATCGCGAGAATCTTCTGTTTCGGGATATAATCAACCCCGGAGAGATGGCTGAGTGGACGAAAGCGCCCGCCTGCTAAGTGGGTAACGGGCTTAAACCTGTTCTCGGGTTCGAATCCCGATCTCTCCGCCACCTTTAACCGGAACTCCCGGATGAATCGACTTTCACTCGCTCCGATCATCCTTTTATCTCTAGTCGCTGTAAGCAGCGCTCAGAGCTTGAGCGATTACGTTCGCCTAAGGAAGTCCTATGGAATCGTCGAATCCGTAGGTGTAGCTGCTCTAGAGACACTTTATGGGACGAGAGTTTTTGAGGTGCAGGGCATTGTCAAGGGAAGTTTCCGTGCCGACAACCGAACTTCGCTACTTCTGGAAAAAACGGACGGCAGAACACAAATCATTGATTGTGCGACAGTTCCTGCATGGCTTATTGGTTCAGAAACTCCTGCAAGATTGATCATCAAGGCAAGTCGGACTGAGGAAAATGGCCCACTCCGCGCGGAACTCCTTGGCGCGGCCAAGGAAGAAGATATTTTGCCCGTTGAGTCGGCGATGATCGCGGCCGCTACTAAAGCATCAATTGCAAAGCGAAGGGTCAAGCCCACCACTTCAAGACACAAAACAACGTCGCGCTACCTGAACGTCTCACAAGCACCCACTCGGACTTGGACTTTACCGGCTGACGAAGCGACACCTTTTTACGCTGCATTCGTTAAGAAGGATAATCCCAAGCTTAGCAACCAAGAAGCCTATCGGATTGCCCAAGGCGTTATCGGCTTTAGCAGAAGGTATGGAGTTGATGCAAGGCTGATCATGGCAATGGTGTGTTGCGAAAGCGATTTCAATCCAAACGAAGTCAGTCACGCCGGCGCAATGGGACTAGGGCAACTGATGCCGGATACGGTTAGCGAATATGGGATATCCAATCCTTTTGACTCAATCGAAAACCTGTATGGAACGGTTCGTGAGATGCGGGGTCACATGGACAAGTATCGGAACCAGACGGGCGATGATTTTCAGGCGCTCGTTCTTGGCTTAGCTGCCTATAACGCCGGAGAAGGTGCAGTTCGCAGACATGGTGGAGTTCCGCCCTACAAGGAAACTCAAGGGTATGTTCGGAAAGTGATCAAGCTTTATTACAAGCTTGCGGGCTATAAGTAGCAGGCTTTTATCCCTAATTGAGGTGTCAATGCCTAGGACCTTGGGACCTTGTAGCGCTGAACTTGCACCTCAAAGTCCACAATAACTGGGATGCCGCATATTCACCTGGAAACGACCGCTGACCTAGAAGAGAATTCAAAAGTTCCTGATATCCTTGAAGCCCTTACGGCAGAGCTTTGTTTGCACGAAACGATGTCTAGTAAGGCGGTAAAGGCCTATCATTCGCTTCGCAGCGTGTGGCAGATGGGAGACGGGGCACCCGCAGGATTTGCCCATTGTGAGGTAGCCATTCTTGAAGGCCGACCCATCGAACTTCAACAAGCAGTCGCCGCATCTATGTACCGAGTGATGAGAGAACAGTTCAGTGATTCTCTCGAATTGGGGGCGGTGAATGTTACTCTTGAGCTTCGTGAGATGAACAGCAAGACCTACATGAGGTAGTTCACTTGCGGAAAGCGGTAAGCGCTCTCCGCAAGTCATTACTCTGCGTCTTCGCGTGGCAAGTATTCAAAGCTGGTGAACCACCACGCGCCGAATACGACAAGGACCACCGAGAAAATGATCATGGCGATGTACCCAGTTCCAGATGACAATGTATTGTCTCCAGCGCTCGAACTGAGAAGTCCCATCGGTTTGTTGCCGCCTGCTGACGGATGCTGTGCGATCGCCTGCAGATAGCTGTTGATCGAGAGATAACACATTTGACCAGGCATATTGGGGACTGCACTTTCCCAACCGAATGCGAAGAGAAGACAAACGATCATGGCTCGGTTAAACAACAAGCCGATGAGCATGAAGAAGGCTCCATAGGCGAACGCTCCAACAGTCAGTGCGGCGATGTCTCTTCCCAAGTTGGCCGCCGAACCTATGCCCGAATAGACTCCTGCGTTCACCATGACCGCGTCGATAATGGCCAGAATGGCCACGACGAGTGAGCAAGCTAAATAACGGAAGATGAGAAGCTTCCATCGTGGAACCGGGCGGGTAAGCAAATAGACGATAGTCTTTTGCTCGACCTCTTGAGTCATGATCGTCGAAGTGAGAATGGCTGATGTCAATGCGAGAATATGAAACACAAAGATCGAAGAAACGCTACCGTACTGCTGCGCTTTATCTGATCCAGGCTGGAACGTTTCCCAGTTCATCGCAAAAAGAGTGCAAATCACTCCGAGGACGATCCACGGAATGACGCGCTTAAATCGCAGATTCTCACGGAAAGCCTGATTAAAGATTGCTAGTTCCATTTAGGATTCCACCAAATACTTGAAGACGGATTCCAAATTATTATCTGGACTGCTGAAGCCTCGAATCGCCAGGTTTTTGTCAAGGATGGCGTCCTGCAGAGCATCGTAAAAGGCTGATGGCTCTCTTACTTCTAATTGGATAGAATCGCCTGCCCGATCAAACTTCATGCTAACGATGTTTGGCAGACCAGCGAGAAGTTCGGCCGCTCGCCTTGGTTCATCTGTGTCAATTCTGATCTGGTGGGGATGTTTGTCGATCAGAGATCGAATAATCCCAAGGTCGCCAGTTGCTAGGAGTCGGCCCCTGTGAAGTAGTAAGAGAGAACGGGTCATCTGCTCAACCTCAAAGAGAATGTGTGAACTAACCAGGATCGCCTTGCCGCGGTTTGCGAGGTCTCCGAGTAGGTCCATGAATTCACGCCTTCCGACGGGATCCAGGCCGTTCAAAGGCTCGTCGAGCAAGATGAGATCGGGGTCGTGCAGCATGGCTTGCGCCAACTTGATTCGCTGCCTCATCCCTTTGGAATATCCGGCGATCTTCTTACCGGCCCGCTCTGTCATACCGACCATGTCGATGACTTCATCGGTCCTACGCGCCGCTTCTTTTGCGTTCATTCCGTCTAGGCGAGCTAGGTATCGAACGAATTCGCGACCATTATAGTGCTCATAGAAGTTGTCGATCTCTGGGCAATAGCCCATCCGTCGATACACCTCTGGATTGGCAAACGGTTCAAGACCGAAAACCCTCAGTTCGCCAGTTGTTGGGCGAAGTTGACCGGTGATCAAGCGAATGAGGGTGGTCTTTCCAGCTCCATTCATGCCGAGAAGGGCTGTGATTCCGGGGCCGATTTCGCAGTTAATATCGTTTACGCCAATGACTTGGCCATACCACCTGGAAACGTTTACTGCGGTTATCATTATCTGACCACCTCTACGGCTCGAATTTGACTCCATGCAATCAAGACCGACAAACCACAAATCAGAAAGAAAGCGGGCACAAACACAAGAGTCGAGGGTTCAGGTACTTGGAATTTCGCCTGTCCACCTTGGCCAGGAATGGGGATCTGTGTGCTACCGTTGGTGTGCAGAAGTATCTTTGCCATCGCGTTCTGTATTCCATCGACTGAACAATAGAAGAGGTTCTTTACGATTGAAGGTGCCTCGTTGTTGTTCATGGTAATACTTACATAGGCACCGTTCATCGCTGCCGTGATGAAATAAGTAATGAAGTATAAGCCCGCAAAAACGCCACCTGCCAGTCGGCCCTGCTGAAACATCGAACTGATCGCGAGGCTTATGCTTGAGTAGCAAATCCCGGGCAAGAGAATCATTCCGCATAACTTGAGGATGAGCCAAGGATCTTGGCTCCAAAACCCATAGGAGCGGTAGCTCATTAAGCAGTAAAAGTAGAAGATAACCGTTGGCGCTGCCGTAACGAGGGTCATCGGAACAAATATGCCTAGCCACTTACCGATAACGTAATCCAACTTTGTACAAGGTTTGCTCAAGTAAACCAGCAGAGCTTTTGCACGGTTGTCGTTAGCGATAGTTCCTGCTCCCATCAGCAAGGCAAGAATGAAGAGGAAAAGCTGGCTTTCATTGAATGCGTTCAAGAACTGATCTTTCCAACTGATGGTGTTGAAGATGGAAGCCTTTTGTCCCACCGGTCCTGCGCTGGTAACAAGCGTCTCATTTACATAGAAGATGATAAGCAAGATCGCGTACCAGAACGTCGAGAAAGACGCCCAGACCCAGAAGCCCTTTTTCTTCATCGAAAGCTTCATCGAGAGCTTTGCGATAGCCCACCACCGATTGATCGGGGGCTCAAGCGGCCCGTCATAATTTCGGTAGGTTAGGTCGGCAATCGGAGATGCCATTACTTGTTGCTCCTCGCTTCTGCGTACATAATTTGCGATTGATTATTTGGCACTGATGGCCTCCAGGAATGCATCCTCTAGGGATCGCTCCGCAACGACAAAACCTCTGATTTGGGCACCTGTTTCCCTCGCCGTCTTCATGGCAATTTTTGCTACCTCTTCTGGTAAACCAGGAAGCTGAATACGATAAATTGTACGTTTAGGAGGCAAGACAATCGCGCCTAGATTCTGGAGTGCAGTCACAAATGCTGGAGATGTATCGCGCAATTCAATGTCGATAGGTTGCCCTTCGATCTTCTTCAGATCCTTGATCGTTCCACTGGCTCGTAGTTGGCCCTGCATCACCACAATGACACGGTCACAGACACGCTCAATGTCGGGCAGCAGATGGGAACTGACGATGACGCTGAGCCCCTTTCCATGCGACACAGACCGAACGAGCTCAAGCATTTCCTCCCGACCGGCGGGATCGAGACCATTCGTGGGCTCGTCAAGCAGTAGCAGTTTTGGTCCGTGAACCAGAGCCTGCGCCAGTTTGATGCGCTGTTTCATACCTGTGGAATAGGTTTCAACATTCCGGTATCTAGCCTCGCCAAGACCACAATAGTCGAGTACTTCATGAGCTCGTCGGATGGCCTGGCCAGCTGGCATTCCAGCCAACTCGCCTGCATAGGCTACAAACTGAACGGCGGTCGTTCCAGGAATATGACAATCCTGCTCTGGCATCAGTCCGACCTTTTGGCGGATGGATTTACCAGCGGTTGCAATATCATAGCCAAGGACGGTAGCTGTCCCAGAAGTTGGCTTAACAAATCCCAGGATGGTTTTGAGCAGTGTCGTCTTGCCTGCCCCGTTCGGGCCAAGTAACCCAGTACACCCTTCGGGAATCTCGCAGGTGAGGCCATTGAGTGCCGTGAAATTCCCGTATCTCACAACCAAATTTTGGATAGTAGCTATGCTCACGAAGGTCCTAGATTACTACTCCCACGGTGATTTGGTTGCGTTTGACCGATGGATTGATGGAAATGGAATGCAGATCGACCTTATCGATTCGTCGAGGCTTTAGCCGACAGCAACAAAATCCTTGAGTTGACTTAATCGTTTGCTACTCGATCAGGGTGAATGGAATCGGTAAACTGCTCACTCTAATATGGAAACAACACTAGTACTTATTAAGCCAGGCGGAGTTCAGCGCAACCTTATCGGCGAAATCACTCGTCGAATAGAGGCAAGAAACCTGAAAGTGGTCGGCCTGAAACTAATTAACGCATCACGCAATACCGTGGAAGCGCACTACGCAGAACATCGGGAGCGCCCCTTCTTTAACAGTGTTGTCGACTATCTTACAAGTGGACCCATCGTGGCCATCGCGGTGCAGGGTGACAACGCAGTTAAGGCGATTAGAGCAATGATGGGCGCTACCAATCCAATCGAAGCCACCCCCGGCACAGTTCGAGGAGACCTCGCGCTATCAATCGAGGACAACCTGACCCACAGCAGCAGCGATCCTGAAGCTGCAGCCAGCGAACTCCAACTTTGGTTCCCTGAAGGCACAGTCTAGGGTCTTTCCTTCATAAGTTCATGACAGCGGCAATCACTTTTTTGAGTGATGGCCGCTGTCTTACATTTTAGTGCGCGATAGTGATCCTTCGAGCAATTCCCCTTTACGATTAGAATCGTTCCACCCAACACAAACGACAACTCACACCTATCCTCCCCTCACTTTAAGGGCAGGATGTCTAGGGAACGGAGTTAGGGGGCCAAGAAACCCCACGTAAACAAACACTACCGTAGGAACACTAAAACTCACTTTTGGTCAGTTAGGCGACTAAATTCTGGCCAATTTGCCGCGAATATGCAGAGTGGACAGGAAAGGGCGTTCAAAATGACAAACTGTCTTCACTTAGATTGGAGTTTTCGATGTCTTTGTTATTCCTCGCGTCAGCATTACGTACTAGCACCCCAGCACTCGAGGTAACCAACCTTCGATGCGAATACTTGAACGATCCCCTGGGGATCGAAGAAACACATCCTCGACTGTCTTGGGTTGACGGGTCGACGGAACGCAACGTGCGTCAAACGGCTTACCGTGTTCTCGTCTCCAGTTCGCCCAATCTCCTGCGCCGTGGGAAGGGAGACCTTTGGGACAGTGGACATGTGCGTTCCGATCAAACCGCGCAAATCGAATACTCGGGTCGCCCTCTTCAAAGTCGGCAGCACGCCTACTGGAAAGTTATGGTTTGGGATTCAAATTCAATTCCGTCCCACTTTAGCGGCGCCGGGCAGTGGGAAATGGGCCTGCTCAATAAATCGGACTGGAAAGGAAAGTGGATTGGGCTGAATAAGAAAGGAAGTTCAGGTCTCAATCTTGAGGGCGCGTCTTGGCTTTGGAACTCTGAAGGCGACATCAAAGTTTCGATGCCGAAGGGGTCTTGCTTCTTAAAGAAAGAAGTATTTGTCGATTCAACATCCGCTGTGACGTCTGCCAATATTGCGATCGCTGCTGACGATCACTTTACGTTAACCATTAACGGAAAAGAGATGGGTAAAGGGGATGGATGGAAGTCCGTAAGAACCATCGATATCAAGTCCGCGCTCAAACCTGGCAATAACGATGTGCTCATCGAAGGCATTAATGATGCGGGACAAGCAGGAGTTGCGGTGCGTGGACGCATTTCATACGCCAACCATACCGACTCGATCTTTGAATCAGATGCCCACTGGCAGGTAGCCAAAGAGCTAGACGGCACGTGGGAATCTGCGACGGTTCTAGGAAAGGTGGGTATTGCGCCCTGGGGCAAGCCAAGTAGTCCAAAAGAGAATGGACCGGCTCCTTACTTGCGCAAGTCCTTTAATGTGGCATCCCCGATTGTAAAAGCACGTGCTTATGTGAGTGCCCTTGGCCTCTACAAGCTTTACGTGGACGGGAAATCGGTAACTCACGACATTTTCAGGCCGGGTTGGACCGATTACAGCAAGCGAGTTCAGTACGAAACTTATGACGTAACGTCCTGGCTGAAGCAAGGTCACCATGCCATCGGAGTTGTACTTGGAAATGGTTGGTACTGCGGTCGGGTTGGCTGGACACTAGGACAGAACTATGGAGAGCAAGCCCTCGGCCTTGTTCAACTAGAGTTGACGCATAAAGACGGCAAAGTCGAGAGAATAGCGAGCGATGCTTCGTGGAAAGTCGGAACTGGAGCTATTTTGGCGGATGACCTCCTTGATGGCGAAACTTTCGATGCTAGGCAAGATCCTTATGGTTGGTCCACTGCCGCATTTAATGATGCAAAGTGGTCTGCCCCACTTGTTAAGCCGTTGACTAAGATCGCGCTGAATGCTCAACAATCTCCCTCAGTTCAAAATCTACAGGAGCTTAAGCCAATTTCCATTCGAGGAGATGGCAAAGGGTCCTACGTTTTTGATCTGGGACAAAACATGGTGGGCTGGGCACGACTAAAGGTATCTGGACCTGCGGGCACCACGGTCAGAATAAAGTTTGCCGAGATTCTCAATCCGGACAAGTCCATTTACACCACCAATTTGCGAAGTGCAAAGGCAACGGACACTTATACGCTGAAGGGAAAAGGCGTTGAAGTATACGAGCCATCGTTCACTTTCCATGGATTTCGATATGTCGAGTTGTCGGGCTTCCCTGGCAAGCCGACTAAAGACGCTGTCACTGGCGTGGTAGTTGGATCGAATAGCCCACGGGTAGGTTCCTTCCAATGTTCCAACGCGATGGTCAATCAGCTTGCCAGCAACATCTTCTGGGGTGAGAGAGGCAATTATCTCGAAGCACCTACGGACTGCCCTCAAAGAGACGAGCGACTGGGTTGGATGGGTGACGCACAGATTTTCGTCCGGACCGCAACGTTCAATAACGACATTGCCGCCTTCATGACTAAGTGGACTCGTGACATGGAGGATGCTCAATCACCAAAGGGTGGGTACTCAGACGTGAGTCCTCGAGTTGGGGATTGGTCAGATGGTGCTCCAGCCTGGGGAGACGCTGGCGTTATTGTGCCTTGGACGATCTATCAAGCGTATGGCGACAAGCGACTCCTGGCTAGGCACTACGATTCGATGGCGCGCTGGAACAACTACATTGACAAGCCCAATCCCGACCACATTTGGATTCAGAATTCGAACAATAATTTCGGAGACTGGCTAAACGTTGGCGACGACACTCCACGTCCCGTTTTGGCAACCATGTTCTTTGCCCACAGTGTTGAGCTCTTGGCCAAAACCGCAAAGGTCCTCAACAAAAAGGCGGACTATTTAAAGTACACGCAACTGTTCAATCAGATTAAATCCGCATTCAATGCTCGCTTTGTCTCAAAGGACGGCACGATTGAGGGCAACACGCAGTCGGCTTACATCATCTCGATGTGGTTCAACCTGCTTCCCGAAGATAAGCGAAAGATTGCCGAGCAAAAATTGGCGAACTTGATCGTCGTCAAGAAGAAGAATCACCTTTCTACTGGCTTCCTTGGAGTTGGCTACATCTGCCCCACACTTACTTCGATCGGTCGGAATGATATTGCCTATAAGCTTTTGCTTAACGACACTTATCCCTCATGGGGCTATTCCATTCGACAGGGAGCCACGACGATTTGGGAAAGGTGGGACGGCTGGAGACATGACAAGGGCTTTCAAGACCCCGGCATGAACTCTTTCAACCACTACTCAATGGGTTCGGTTGGTGAGTGGATGTATTCCAGAGTTGCCGGTATTGATTGGGATACAGAAGATCCTGGTTATCGGCACATCATCATGCGCCCGACGATCGGTGGCGGACTGACATGGGCCAAGGCCTCGCTCAACTCTATTCGAGGAACGATCAAATCTGAATGGCATCGGCTTCCGAACGGAGTTCTAACTCTTGATATCACTGTTCCAGCGAATACTTATGCGACCGTCTTTGTGCCAAGCAAGAATCCGTCTCGGATTACGGAAGGTGGAAAAGTGGCTCGTCCTCCAATTGTAGATGGCTATTCGGCTTCAAAAGTTGAGGCAGTTTTCGAAGTCGGAAGCGGAACTTACCACTTTAAATCGAGCCTATAGGAAACAAGAAACTGAATCCAATCCCAGTTGTCAGAGCTCAAGGAATGCGCATGGCATTCGGCGGAGCCGAAGTTTTGAAAGGGGTCGACATCGACCTCTTTCCTGGCGAAGTTCATGGCATTATCGGAGAGAACGGGGCTGGGAAGTCAACCCTCGGTAAATTAATTGCTGGGGTTTATCGACCAACGGGTGGCAAACTGACGATCCAGGGAGACACTTGCACTTTAGGGAGCCCAAGGCAGGCGCTTGATCTTGGGATAGCGCTCATTCATCAAGAACCCCTCACTTTCCCGGATCTCGATGTTGCTGAGAACATCTTTGTCGGGCGTCAACCCAAGGATCGTTTCGGTCAGATCGACTGGTCATCTATGTATGTCCATGCCGCCGAATTGTTGAATTCGATCGGCGTAAAATTGAATCCTCGATCCAAAGTTAGGGGACTCGGTGTTGCCGATCAACAGATGATCGAGCTAGCAGCAGCTCTCTCTCAAAAGGCGCGGGTCCTCATACTGGACGAGACGACAGCGTCTTTGACGCCTAAGGAAGTCGCTGAACTGTTCGCAATCGTCAGGAGGCTCCGTGATGAAGGCTGTGCCGTTGTCTTCGTCAGTCATCGCCTTGATGAGATCTTCGAGATATGCGACCGAATTACTATCCTTCGCGACGGTGAGAAAGTTGGCGAGCGAATACCAAAGGACTCTTCCGTGCCAGAAATTGTACGGATGATGGTGGGGCGAGAAGTGGACGAAGTTCTTCGTCACGGTGGAGTTTGCTCCGAACCTGTGGTACTCCAAGTCAAGGATCTTTGCCTAACTGGCGTTTTCTCGAATATAAACCTGTCCGTTAGAAAAGGTGAAATTGTTGGAATGGCTGGGCTTGTTGGAGCTGGCCGAACCGAAGTTGCCCGTGCCATTTTCGGAATCACGCCCCCGACGAGTGGGGAGATCCTGATCCAGAACTCGGCTTGCGATATCAATAACCCGCGTCAAGCCATGCAGGCGGGATTAGCTTTGGTGCCGGAAGACAGGCAGCATCACGGATTGCTGTTGCCTTCAAGTATTGCCGAGAATGCCAGCTTGGCAATTCTAAGAAGTCTAACAAAGGGCGGCCTCGTCAGCGGAAAGCAGATTGAATCCAACGCTGAGGAATACAAATCGAAGTTACAAATTGCGTTGCGAAGTGTAGGACAGCCGGTTAAGGATCTTTCGGGTGGAAACCAGCAGAAGGTTGTCTTGTCAAAGTGGCTGCTTACCCAACCTAAGGTACTGATCTTGGATGAACCCACTCGTGGGGTCGACGTTGGCGCGAAGGCAGAAGTACATCGTCTCATGCGTGAGCTTGCCGAAACCGGCCTTGGGATACTTATGATCTCTTCGGACTTGCAGGAAGTGCTATCTGTCTCGGACCGAATTTTGGTGATGCGAGAGGGCAGGGTCGTGCGAGAATTTCAAGCTCAAGAAGCCACGCAAGAGAATGTCATGCTTGCGGCGACGGGCCAGGAGGCGCATGCAGTCTGACGCGATCAAGAAATTAATCGCCTTGCGTGAAGTGGGAACGGGCCTGCTGTTAATCGGCGTTGTTCTCGCAGCTTTAGCCAAGAACCCGCATTTCCTTGATCCAAAGAACCTGAACAGCATCTTGCTCTGGATTCCCTTGCTGGTTGTCGTTGGAATGGGACAGATGTTGGTCATTCTTACCCGTGGCATCGACGTATCTGTCGGATCGACCATGGGCGTTGCCGGCATAGTGGTGGGCATGCTTTTTCGCGACCACCCGGGGCTCAACATCTTTTTAGGCGCAGGGATCGGAATTGCGATTGGTTGTTTGCTTGGTGCAATCAATGGTGGGCTTATTGCATGGGCAAAGGTGCCGCCAATCATTGCGACATTGGGCACTTTGAGCGCGTATCGCGGACTTGCATTTATTGTTTGTAAGGGCGAGCAAATCGACTCGAATAATATCCCCGAGTCATTAACGGATTGGACACTAAAGGGACCTATCTCGATAAGTGGGATTACGTTCTCCTGGCTGATGGTTTGGGCCTCCGTGGTTGCCATTATCGTCGCGTATTTCCTCAAGTCCTCTCGGACTGGAAGAGACATTTATGCCTTAGGTAGTCATCCCGAAGCAGCACGACTCCGGGGCATTCCTGTACCGAAGGTGACCTTCCTGGTTTATTCTGTATGTGGTGCGCTCGCCGGTTTGGCTGGAGTGCTTTACGCCTCAAGGTACGGGTTCGTTAATCCGGGAACCGCCGGACAAGGCTTCGAATTAACGGTCATAGCAGCCGTAGTCATTGGTGGCACAAACGTTCTTGGGGGATCTGGAACGGTCCTTGGAGTACTGCTCGGGTGTGTCTTGCTCGGAACAATCAACGTTGCCCTAGCCGTGTTAGGGATAGATGCTGCCTGGCAAATGTTGGTCTACGGCCTCGTCATCCTTATTGCTCTTACAGTTGACTCGTACTTACAGCGGTTCCTCCGAAAAATGGATGTGAGAAATTGAGGAAACTACTCGGGCGAACAGAGTTGGTTCCCGCTGGCTTGTTAGTGCTTGCCTTCATTGCAGGCGCTATGCAGTCGAAGTATTTTCTTGACGTACGCTATTTGTTGGATTCGTCAACTCTCTACGTTGAAACCGGATTGCTGGCTATCGGGATGACCTTTGTGATCATCAGTGGGAATATTGATCTCTCCGTCGCCTCAATGACTGCTTTGGTGGCTTGCGTTTCAGCCAAATTGATGGCGAGTGGATGGTCAATGCCTGCAGGTTGTGCTGCTGGATTAGGCTTAGGATTGGTCCTCGGCGGATTCAACGGAATCATGGTCGCAAAGGTCAAACTCCCCTCGTTTGTCGTGACTTTGGCGACGATGGCAGTTTACAGGGGCATCGCTCAAGTGTTGCTTGGAGCAGAGTCAGTAAAGTTGCCTACCAGCTTTATTGGGCTCGACATGCAGCACCTGCCTGGTCATATTCCCGTTCCATTGGTCGTCCTGTTGACAGTCGCATTGATCTTGGCAATTGTTCTCCATCGTTCCCTTTTCGGAAGGTGGGTCATTGCCTTGGGCACTAATGAGGAGGCTTCATACTATGCGGGTCTTCCAACGTCAACGGTAAAGATTTCCGTTTTTTGCCTTTCTGGTTTGCTTGCGGCAGTTGCCGCACTCATGATGAACTCTAGACTGGGAGTTGCCCGATTCGATGATGCCCGCGGACTTGAACTCGATGCAATCACTGCAGTCGTTCTTGGTGGAGCAAGCATTTTTGGCGGCAAAGGCACGATGTTGGGTACCGTTCTTGCCCTCTTCTTGGTTGCAGTCATTCGAATTGGAATGGGTGTGGCGAATGTGAAAGCCGAATACCAACTTGCGGTCATTGGAACTCTGCTGGTCATCGCCATCCTCGCAGGTAACTTGTCTTCTAAAATGACTGCCAAGCGTTGATAAGATCGTGCTTGCTCGGCCATAGGAGCCATTTTGAAGGCAGGAAGGATGGCTTACAAAAAAGACCGCCCCCTTTCAGGGGCGGCCATCGATTCGAACTTGGTGCTAGGAAGCGGTTAAGCCGTCCACGAGCATATCCTCGTTGAGTTGCCATTTCTGGCGTAAATCTTGAGCCTTAGTAAGCTTGCCGTGCTTGTGCTGTTTAAGCGCTGCGATCGGTTTCGCTTTTGGGTCCTTGAACTGAAGGACGATCCAGTTCTTCGTTGTTTCAATCTTTCCGAGGATCAATCTTGCCTTTCGGCGTCTCCAAGCTCGGTTTCGATTCGTCATCAACGTAAACCTCCGTGGGCAAGATGCCCGATTGACCCTTTGGGTCCATCTAGATTGTCCTACGGATTTTGTCAATTGGCGTGACAAATTTAGGAGAACTCTCTGAACAACTAGACGGCGCTTTGGCACTCATGTTCACGAATTGCGTGGAGAGTTGTATGGAAAGAAATGCAAAAGTTTTGGGCTTTGGCTTAATGGCCCTAGGTATTGGGTTCGGATCGTGTGGTTGTACCAAGGCAGCGGGCCAGGAAATCGTCTCTTCGCGATCCAGGGCGATTGACTTATCGGTGTACAAAGAGGATTTTGCGATGGTCTCCGAGAAACGGCCTTTTGACCTAGTCAAGGGGAATACTCACCTTATAATCGATGAGGTAAGCAAGCAAATGGATCCCAATTCTGTGCTTTTTGACTGGCAGAAAGAAGGTGACATGCCCCAGGTCACGGCTTCAACCTACGATCTGGGTGTACCGAACGGGGCTGGGTTACTGAAAAGGTTGAATGGGCAGCAAGTTGATTTGATCTGGCCATCAACCGATGGGAAACCTGGAGAGACGCTGACAGGCAAGCTTGAAGCAGCCGATGAAGGTGGTACATTTGCGCTTCGCACTAAGGATAAGTTGTACGTCAATCCTACGGGCACTATTGTCGCTCCTTCGGCATCCACGACTTCCAGCTTGCCTCGCCTATCCGTGGAAGTGGAGAGCAATTCAGAGGGAAAGAAGACCATGGAGGTCTCCTACCTGACCCGAGGAATGTCCTGGTCAGCAGATTACGTTGCAAAACTAGAGCCGGACGCTACGAGAGCTGAATTGGAGTGTTGGGCCACAGTAACTAATTTGACAGGGATTCCATTTCCCACCTCAAACCTGACATTGGTCGCAGGAAGTCCGAACCGGTCGGTTGCCACTCGAACTCCTATGAAATTCGGAATCGAACAGCAGGTAGCAGGCGCGAAGGCCGAGTTGGCAGATGCGAAGAAGCAACGGATGGAGAGTACGCCTTTAGGCGAACTGGTTGCATACAAAGTCCCATCAAGGACTACGATTGGGGCTGACCAGATGAATCGTGTTAACATCTTTGGAAGCAGATCCGTCGCTATCAAGCGAGACTATTCCTTGCGACTCGCTTCACCTTATCCGTGGCAAGGAGACGAAGGTGTCGTTGCGGGGCGGCACAAGGCTGCAACCCTATCCATCTCGTTCGTGAATGACGAGTCTTCTAATCTCGGCATGCCCCTTCCATCCGGCAATGTTCGAGCATACGAACGCGATGCATCAGGACAGCAGCGCTTTACGGGCGCAGCCACTCTGGGAGATATTGCCAAGAAAGAGCATGTGCACCTGACCTTAACCGATGTCTTCGATGTCTATGGTGAACAGAGGAGCGTTAGGACCGATCAAGTCGATAAACACTTGATTCGTAAGACATTTGAATTGGTTCTTCACAATGAAAAGGCGATTCCGATCGATCTCCGTGTCGTTCAGGACAAGTACGATAACTCGAAACTTGTAAATGAATCCGTAAAGAGTTCACCACTTAACTCCGCACAAGTCCAGTGGACGATTCATATGGAACCGGGAGCTGAAAACTCTGACGTATGCCGTTGACTTTAAAGTTTAGGTTCGACAGGAACAAGTAGCGCGTTCATCAATGCCATTGCTCCCTGCTTATTGAGTGCTTCGTTTGACGATTCACAGCGAGCGCTCATTAGGCAGGCCGGGCAGCCGGTTTCGCATGGACAAGATTGAAGTAGCTGTAGGGCAGCATGAATCCAGCCTGTTAACGAATCAAAGAGTTTTTCACAGAGCCCAACTCCGCCAGGTGTACGATCGAATACAAAGACCGCTGGCCGAACCGTATCGTGAAAGACGGAATACCAGGCGCTTCCTAGATCTCCTCGATCGCATCCTGCTAAGATCGGTGCGACCGCAAGCAGGGCGTGTTCCAGCGCATGTACGGTAGCGATCTGTGCTTCCCAGGTGTCGTCTTCAACCAATTCAGGGAGGTCTATTCGAAGACACACCGTGTCATAGGTAACGGGCGGTAGGTCGAGGTTCTCAAATCCCAAAACGGTGTCCCCGTCAAGTGACTTCGTCCTGTAGCCCGTGACAATGTCAGTTACGGTCACTCCGGCCAAACTTGCCCCGCCTTGCGATAGTCTTACATTTCTGAATCCAGGCTTGGGGTCCAGAAGAGACTGCGAGATGCTCTGAGTGTAGAAATCAACTTCTTTGGCTTCGAGGTCAGCGTGCGCTTCAGGTAGATGGAGTTCTTTGACCAGAAAAGTCGTACCGCGATGAAGGTAGATCGCTCCTGTATGTGCTGATGTCATGGCGCGCCACCGCTCCATCGAGCCAATTTCAGTTCCATCAACAAGAAGTCGAATGTGTTCACCGCCACCACCGCGAATGCTAACTTTGAACGCGGGCGGTTCCATGGACGGGTAGAAAAACATTCCAGCCCGAAACTCTAGTTCACCACTTCGATCAAGATCTTCCGCTATTCCAAGCGCTCTTTCTCCAAATCGAGGTAACTCGGTTGGCGAAATGGGTCTTTCATGCGCCGCACACAACAAGTGTTGGCCCAGTATTTGAGCGTTCTGCGGGTTAATCGCTACGTTCTCTATTCTCGTATTGAGAAGCATGCCCGGCTCTCGCACTAGGAATTGTTCCAGCGGATCATCATGGGCAACGAAGACTGCAATACCATCGCGAGTTCCCCTTCCTGCACGTCCTGCTTGCTGCCAAAAGCTAGAAGTCGTCCCAGGGTAGCCGTTCATGATTACGGCATCGAGAGCGCCGACATCGACTCCCAACTCCATGGCGTTGGTTGCCGAAAGGCCAAGTAGATCTCCCTTAAACAGGGACTTTTCGATTTCGCGTCGCTCTTTCGGTGTGTAGCCTGCCCGATAGCTTTCGAGCCGCTTGGGTGGTACGATGCCTCCTTGCTCGGCGCGCTTTCGAGAGTAACGTAGGACAAGTTCAGCCGAAACTCTCGCCCTACTAAAGGCGAGGCTTCTCATTCCGACTTCTGCAAGCGAAGTCAGGATTTCGGATGTGGCTAAGTTAGCGCTTAATCTTTGACCATTTCCTAATTCCGGCGGATTCCAGAATACGAAAGTTCGTTTTCCGCTTGGCGCACCGTCGTCGTCAATGAGCACTGCCTTTCGCGCTGTCAATTGGGTGAAGAGTTCCGTTGGATTTCCGATCGTTGCACTACATGCGATGATCTGAGGCCGATTCTTGTGCCACTCACAGAGTCTGAGGAGTCGACGAAGGACGTTTCCCACATTTGATCCAAAAACACCTCGATAGACGTGCATTTCGTCAATCACGATTAGGCGTAACGATTTTAAGAATTTGGTCCAGTTCTCGTGGCTAGGAAGAATCCCAACATGAAGCATGTCAGGGTTGGTAAGTATGATATGCCCCAGCCGACGTAGGGAGCCTCTTTGGTTCTGAGGTGTGTCACCGTCATACGTGCCCACGCGAATTTCGGGGCCTGGAATCAAAGCTTCAAGACGTGACAATTGATCTTGGGCCAGAGCCTTTGTTGGAAAGAGATACAGGCATTTAGCCGCAGGTTCCGACAGGCAGATCTGGATGGCAGGGAGGTTGTAGCAGAGAGTCTTGCCAGAGTTCGTGCCGGTAACCACAACCATGTCCTTCCCCGACATTGCCGTATCGTAAGAGGTTGCCTGGTGGCTGTAGAGTTGCTTGATCTCAAGCTTTTCAAGGCTAGATTGAAGCGAGTGATGGAACTTTGTTCGGGGCGTACCAAAGCGCGCTTGCTTTGGTTCCACTTCCTTGAGAAAGGCAATTTGGTCTGCGATTCTTGGATCGCTAAACAGAACTGAATCGCTATTCAAGCGGATAGGTGTCCGACTCGGCCTCTTCAGGACTGAGTAGCTTGGCCTTCTTCCTCTTTCTCATTTGCGAGAAGCGAACAACATATACGCTTCCCATGAAGAGGATAACCAAGGGAACCGCCATCATGAGCATGGTCATGGGGTCTTGGCTTGGAGTAACGACCATAGCGACTACAAATATGGCAGTAGCAGATTGTCGCCAATATTTGATTAGAGTTTCCGCGGTCAGTAGCTCAAGTTCACCTAGGATATACACGACCAATGGGAGTTGGAATGCGACACCAAATGCAGCAAGCATCTTCAAGACGAAGAAGACCATTGAGCCCGCTTCTTGATAAAGGTCGGTTCCAGGAAACTCTTCGATATACGTAGCGAACCAAGTAACAGCACTGGGGAGGATGAACCAAGCAAATCCAACACCAGTTGCAAAAAGAACAACGCTTGCTGGTGCCAATCGCTTGAGGGGCGCCTGTTCCTTTGGCTTGAGGGCAGGCATGATGAATCCCCACAGCTGGAGTACGAGGAAAGGAAAAGCCAAGATCAAGCCGATCATGAAAGAAAGCTTCAATTTCAGCATGAACGCGTCGGGCGCGTGGTTGAATACTTCCTTGAAGGTTTGCCCTTTCGGCATGACCTTCATAACGGCTTTCACCATTAGGATGTCAAGGTATCCATAGAGCTTTGGCTCCATAAACCAGCCAATAGTCCAAGTAAAACAAATAATGAACGCTGACCGGATAATCCGGTCGCGCAATTCTTCTAGGTGTTCTACAAGGCTAAGGCGGTAATCCTCCGGATCTCCGGTGAATTGCCGCCTTGGCTCTTTCTTGGGTCCCTTAAGGAGGGAAGGCATTTATTTTATATACGCGAGTTACCCTTCGAGAGTAAACGTGCGGAGTGATCGAATTCGGATAAAGGTTGCAGTTGCGGCTGCAGGAGCGCCATTTCGATTACCTTGACCGAAATTACCGCCGCCAGGTCCGCCAGGTCCCATGAAACCACCTGGGCCACCCGGTCCCATACCGCCAGGTCCTTGAGGACCACCCATACCGCCTCGGCCTCGGTTCTTTTGCATGTTGCTAATCGGTCCAATTCGATCAGACGCGCCGGACGACTTGCCGCCGCCTCCACCAGCACCGCTCATTCCACCAACTGAAGGTCCTGCGCCTCCAGGACCGCCTGGGCCACCCATTCCGGGGAAACCGCCGCCGCCAACTTGGCTGTTCTGAACTTTACGGTCGATTGTCTCGTCTCGGACGATCTTCAATACCTTGTGCGAATCGAGGTCGAACCAGATCGTCTCTTGAAGAGTGATCTTGTCATCATTCATCTGAGCGCCTTGTGCCTTAAGCTTTTTGCCGCTAGCAGTACTTGTTCCTGCTTCAATGACGTGACGGATCTTGGCACAAGGTCGATTACCTTCCCATTCAGTGCTGACAAATTCGCCTCGAGCAGGGAAGCTCTCAACAAGTGTGTTTACTTCGTAGGGCTTGGTCATGTCCACTGCGCCTTCCTGGAACTGAGACTGCCACGTATCTCCCACGTGGATCGATTTGGTTGGCAGTGTAGGTAGCGGGAACGTCGCAAATAAATTGTCAATGATGCTTTGGCCACCAGAAGACCCTTCAAAAGGGGTGTACATGGGAAGTGAACCGAAGACTTCTTGTCCCGTATTCTTGATTCGCATGTAAATGGGTGCCATGTCGTAGTCCATGTACTTCTTTTGAGCCTGATCGGACTCGGCAGTAAGAAGCGCATAGTCTTTGCCTTTCTCGGGAAGTGGCTGGATTCGAAGTAGTCCGTCTCCGTCACCGTATGCATTCATCACTTCATACGCTAATCGGATTGTTTCTCCGTCCTGCGTGAACTCAGCAGCTCGAGCACCCAAGCTATTTTGCTGATCCGAAATGGATGAAATAGATACTTGCTGATCTAGCCTGTAGATCATTCTCGTTCCCGGGTTGAACGTGTACCGAAGCTTAATTCCTGAATTTGGAATCGGAATATTGGCTTGGTTGCCAATATTGATATCAACAGCAGTTCGTTCAACGATCCTAGAAGTCTTCTCGTAATCGACGTAAAGGACTAACTCCAGCTTTAGCGGCTTGCCCGGTTCGGTATCTGGCAGGCCAAGAGCTTTGGTGTTAAGGGAGTAGTCGTAATACTTACCCTTCAGCGGTGGAACTGTAGCTTCCAGGAATTTTCCACCAAGGAAAACGCCTATATAGCCGCCATCTGGGATGCTGCCTTTTGGCAACAGGACGTGAACGATCTCATGAACGTTCGCTCCCTCGCCTGGACGTACGATAGTAAAGGGCGCCTGGGCGAAAACTACGCTTGTCAAACCAACAAGCATCAAACTGCCGATCCATTTCTTCATTCGGTTGTGCTCCCGACCGCTTCGCGAGACGTATCCGCCCCGCAAAAAGCTTCATCAGTATTCTATTGATTATGACGTTGAATGGGAAGGTATACGTCACACCATTGAGGGAAGCTTTGCAAAACCGAGCCAAATCGAGTTAGAGGGGACAGGATGGATACGGATTTTTCACTCTTTGCAACGGTATCAAACCAAACCTTCATTAAGGACCTGATTCGAGAAAGTCCTCTTCCATACTATTAGGATCTATGTCGGCATCGCTCGATCTGCAAAGTCTCAATCCGGAGCAACGGGATGCCGTCGAGTATTCCGGCGGCCCCCTCTTGATTTTTGCAGGGGCTGGCTCAGGCAAAACGCGCGTTATCACCTATCGGATTGCTCGATTGTTGGGACAGGGTGTTCCTCCCCATCGAATTCTCGCGGTTACGTTTACTAATAAGGCTGCCAGAGAGATGCGGGAGCGTGTCCAAGAACTCGTCGGAGAAACTGCGTCTTCAATGTGGATCGGCACTTTCCATTCACTCTGTGCGCGAATGTTGCGAATTGATGGCAAAGCAATCGGCCTAGATCCCAATTTTGTCATCTATGACGATACCGACCAACTCTCACTGATCAAAGAGGTGTTCAAAGCCAAGAACATCGATGAGAAGTCCATTCAGCCGAGAGGTGTGCTTAATGAGATTTCTAGTGCAAAAGAAAAACTGCAAGCACCCGAGAAATATGCTGACCGTGCCACGGGCTTTTTTGAACGTATTTGTGCCGACGTCTATAAGTCATACAATGCGTTGCTTCACAAAGCAAACGCTTTGGATTTCGACGACATCCTTTATTACAGCAATCGACTCCTTGAGCAGCGTCAGGATGTCTTAGAGAAATACCAGTCGAGGTTCCTTCACGTCTTAGTGGACGAGTACCAGGATGTCAACTTTGCGCAATATAATATTGTTCACCTTTTAGCCGGCAAACATAAAAATATCGTTGTAGTTGGCGACGATGACCAATCCATTTATGCTTGGCGTGGAGCCGACGTTTCCTTGATTTTGAAGTTTGGAAGCGATTACCCAGACGCCAAAATTATCAAACTTGAGCGAAACTACCGAAGTACGAAAACGATTCTTGCCGCAGCAAACGAGGTGATCAAGCAAAACAGATCCCGAGCCAGCAAGCAACTTTGGACCGAGAACGACCAAGGCGTTCCTATTTCCCTCACCCAAACCGGGACCGAGCAAGATGAAGGGATGCTGGTCGCAGAGAGAATCCTCCAAGATGTCCGAACGGGCCGGCGAAAATACAGTGACTTTGCGGTGTTGTATCGAACAAACGCTCAGTCGCGTGTCATGGAAGAAGCGTTTTTGACAACTCGGATTCCCCATATCCTTGTTGGTGGGCAACGGTTCTATGAACGTAAGGAGATCAAAGATATGATCGCCTATCTCCGACTCACTTGGAACCCGAGGGATGATGTTTCGCTCCGCCGGTCGATCAATATTCCCACTCGCGGAATTGGGCAAACGTCCATGGCGGCGGTCAACAAATGGGCTGACGAACATGAAGTGCCTCTATGGAATGCTCTTGTGGACCAAGAAGTCCAACATGGACTTCCCAAGAAAACTGCTTCGGGCGTTCGCGCATTCGTCAGCGCAGTAACAGATGCTCAAGAACTAAGCGAAGCTGGGCCCGTAACTCCCGTGCTAAGGTCGCTTCTTTCCTCGTCGGGATACGTGGACATGCTTAAGGCCGAACACACTCAGGAGGCTCTGGGACGCCTTGAGAACCTTCAGGAATTGCTCAACGTGACCTCGGAGTACGATGCTACTTCTGACGAGCCTACGCTCGGTGGCTTCCTAGAAAGCGTGTCACTCGTCGCCGATGTCGATTCGCTAACCGGCGACGGAGATGCCGTGACTCTGATGACATTACATTCCGCCAAAGGACTTGAGTTTCCAACAGTGTTTATTACCGGGTTGGAAGAGGGTGTATTTCCCCACTCAAGATCGCTTGGCTCAGACTCTGAGATCGAGGAAGAACGCCGGTTATGTTACGTAGGCATGACGCGTGCCCGGCAAGAACTCCACCTAGTTCATGCACATCGACGGTCCGTTTATGGCACTCCAAACTTCAATCGGAGATCGAGGTTCCTCGATGATATTCCCTTGAATCTGCTGGATACCTTATCGGGCGGTGGTTACCTCGCGCCTCCCCAGCGGTCTGTATTCCAGGAAAGAACGGGAACCTATACGGTCACCGAACCGAAAATGGTTCAGGCACCAAAGTCCGCCCAATGGAAGCCTCCTTTCGAGATTGGGCAACGAGTCAGGCACGTGAAATTCGGAATGGGTGTGGTCGTCTCCTGTAATCCGATAAAGGACGACGTGGAAGTTACAGTAGCCTTTCCTGGAGTTGTTGGGGTCAAGAAATTGGTGCAGAAATTGGCAAAGCTCGAATCTGTTTAAGTGGTAGCAAAAATGACCCGTCGATACTCTGCACCTGTAAAGTGGCTATTACTCCTGGTAGGAGCTGTCGTTGCGACTGGATGTGGGGCCAATGATGCGATGATGCCTTTAAAGAAGGACCACATTTGGACCTACAGAGCCCGTACTGTATTTGAACGGCATACCGTTCCCATTCGGGTGACTCGCGCTATTACGGTGGACGGCACGTCTGGCTTTGAACTTGCGGGACCGCTTGGCGTCTCTCGGATCGCTTGGAAGTCAAACCGGTTGATCGCTGAATCGATGGTGAATGCTAGATTTGTTCCCCCAATTCCATTGCTTATTCCATCATCCGATCTGAAGGATGCTCCTCGACAAGTTGCGTCTTGGCATGGCAGAACCTACTCTCTGGGGATAGAGCGACCGTCAAGTGCCACGTTGACAGAACAGAAGGAGACTTTGGATCTTGGTACAAGAAAGATTCAAACCGTTCTCGCAATAGTTAATCTTCGGCTGCCGACTGGCGTTCTAGAGATTAAGTCGTGGTATCAAGCGGGTGTCGGACTTGTTCAACAGGAGCAGAGAACGAATGGCAAACGAATCATCCAACTCGTACTCGTCGGTCAATCTGAAGCGAAACGTGAAAGTTAGCGCAATAGCAATGCCAACCCCCATCGTATGAGAACTACAACGCGACCTAAGATCGCCTAAGCTATTGAATATGGAACCCGTCACAGTTGTCGGCCCCAAACTCGTTACCCTCAAAGAAGTTCGCGCAAGCGTCAAGATTCGACGATTGATCGATGGGGCAAACGAAGTCATGAAAGCAATGGGATACACGGAGCATGGCTTGCGTCATGTAACGGTTGTATCTTCTATAACGCGATATATCCTTGACTATCAAAATCTACCAGCTAGGGAGATTGAACTTGCACAAATCGCTGCCCATATGCATGATATCGGCAACGCGATTAGTCGCCTAAATCATCCCAGTCATGGCGCAGCAATGGCATTTACCATCCTAAATGAGATGGGAATGGACGCGGGCGAGATAACACCGATCTTAGGTGCCATCGGCAACCACGAAGAAATGACAGGCGGACCCGTTTCCGTCGTGTCCGCTGCCTTGATCATTGCGGACAAAAGTGATGTGCACCGGAGTCGTGTCCAAAATCCCATCATCGAGACTTTCGACATTCACGACCGAGTTAATTACGCCGTGCAAAAGAGCCGTGTCGAGATCAAACCTGATTCACAGACCATCGAACTCACCCTAGAAATTGACACTACCCAGGCCACGGTTATGGAGTATTTCGAGATATTCCTCAATCGAATGGTTATGTGTCGAAAGTCTGCTCAGATGCTCGGATATCGATTTACCTTAAACGTAAACGGTCTTTATCTCGAGTAGCGATGTCTGCCAAGATGAGACGTTCACGCCCCGAACACGTGTTTCTTAGCTTGGCTTGGCTGGAGCACTGACGGACAATCGTTGGTTCAATTGCTTGCACGGCGCTTAAATTGTTGTAAGCACGCAATGAGGTATCATGCAATCTTGCCGAAAGGCTCTCTGCCTTCTCATCCGCCTATAGGGTGGTTGGGGATGCCAATTGCCCACAGGGAGCAAACCATGTCAAACAGAAAATACGAAGCATTTTATATTGTAAAGGCGGACTTGACCGACGCCGACGTCCAGAAGATTGCCGACAAATTCAAGGGAATTGTCGAAGATCAGGGCGGCACCGTTGAGAAGGCCAGCAAGTGGGACAAGCGAAAGCTTGCTTACGAAATCAATGGCAACAAAGAAGGCAACTACATCCTCATGAATTTTGAGGCCGATGCCAAGGTTCCAGCGGAATTGAACCGTCTCATGCGCATTAGTGATGACGTCATCCGACACCGAGTCTTCAAGCTCGAAGACTAATTACTTAAGGAGTAACCCAGGCCAGTGTTAAACCGCGTAATACTCATCGGTCGTCTGACTCGTGATCCTGAACTAAGGACCACGAACACAGGCAAGAGCGTCGTATCATTCTCGATTGCCGTTCAAAAGCGAACCAAGCCTCAGGATCCGAGCCAACCCGATGCGGATTTCTTTCGAGTGACCGCTTGGGAGCGAACTGCAGATTACGTATCGAATTACCTCACTAAGGGTCGGTTGGTCGCAGTCGAAGGTCGCCTTGAGTCAAGGAAGTTTGTCGATAACACAGGCGCTAATCGGGAAGTGATGGAAGTCATTGCCGATAACGTTCAAGGTCTAGATCGTCCACGAGACGATGCGCAGGGTGGCGATTCAACCCATCAAGCAGCAAGCACGGGTAGCCGACCTTCTGCTTCCGTCGCTCCTAGCGCCGATGAATACGACCCCTTCGCTGACGAATAAACAAATCTATTCCTGTGCCTTGGGTCGTGAGACGAGAGATTCGAAGCATTTCTCGTCTCACTTTTTTATTTATGCTTCGATGAACTACCCCAATGGGGGAAATGGAGAAAGGGAAAGATGGCGATTAACCTAGATGACCGTTCGGTAGTGACTGAACTCGATCCAGATGGAATGCTCAAGCTTGTAGAGGAATTTCCTGACCAATGCAGGAAGGCACTTGCTATTGCAGAGGACGTAAGCCTTAAGCAGTTGGAGCGGAGACCCAATATGGTCGTGGTAGCGGGAATGGGTGGGTCGGCTGCCGGTGGGGATTTCGTTAGGGCGCTTTTTGAAGACCATGGCACTGTTCCTTTGATCGTAAATCGCGATTATGGTCTGCCTTCTTTTGTCGGAGTCGGAGACATCGTCTTTTGCACGAGTTACAGTGGGAATACCGAAGAGACCTTAGCCGCCTACGCTGATGCCAAGAAATGCGGAGCAAAAGTAATTGCCGTTACCAGCGGTGGCAAACTTAAAGAGCAAGCTCTTGCCGACGGCTTTGTTGTGTACACCGTGCCAGGCGGTCAGCCCCCTCGAACAGCCCTTGGATTCATGCTGATCCCGGTCATAGTTGCCTGTCAGCGTATGAAACTCATCCACGAGCAAGATATTCGTGGCGCTATCGACTTGCTGGAGAAGTCACGGGCAGACTGGACGGTTGAAGCAACGGGCAATTCTGCCAAGCAACTCGCCGTTAAGCTGAAGGGCACCCTGCCGATCATTTACGGATTGGGAACATGGCAAGGCTTAATTGCCAATCGATGGCGGAGCCAAATTAACGAGAACGCCAAGATGCTAACGTTCTTTAACACCTTTCCAGAACTCAACCATAACGAAATTCTAGGCTGGCACGATGCTGCCAATCAGGGCGTCGCCAAATTCACGGGCGTGATTTTGGAAGATGGGCTTGAAACGGAAAAGATGAAGGTACGAGCTTCGGTAACTGAAAAGCTAATCGGCGGAATCTGCGAGTTCAATCATGTTCAGGCTCGTGGCGAAACCCTTCTCCAAAAAATGCTTACGTTGGCATATTTCGGAGATTTTGTTTCGATCTATTTAGCTCGCCTAAATGGTGTCGATCCGGAAACGATTGAGGCGATAAATAAGCTTAAAGAGGCTCTCTCGAAGGTTTCCTAAGAAACAAGCTATTTGTCGTTTCGTCTAACCTATTCCGCCCTTTTTTCAAATTACTGACGGCACTCGATTGAAAAGATCGGGTTAAATTGGTTACCGAATCGATGACAGAGGGCGGCCGAACTTTCAATTATTTCAGAAACCTGAGTGCAGTAGCTTCTATTGCACTCAGAACCATTCGGTTTTTGCCCCCTTTACATGCTTTTGACCAGCATCTACTGGAAGTAGGTAAGGGATGAAAGCGAAGGGCTTCTCCAAGTTCGTTTGGGGCGTTTTGATTTACAACCTCCTGACCGTGGCGTGGGGCGTGTATGTCAGAGCTTCCAAATCTGGGGATGGCTGTGGAAGCCATTGGCCACTTTGCGACGGAGCTTCGGTTCCCATCAACGGGTACACCGCAAAACTCGTCGAAGCTTCACACCGAATTTCCGCTGGAATCGTAGGGCTGCTTGCCATCTACATGCTTGTCTGGGCTTACCGGGCATTTCCGAAGGGCCACTTGGCTCGAAAGTCAGCAGCTTGGGTGTTTGGCTTGACTTTGTTTGAAGGGATCCTCGGTGCAGCACTCGTGAAGTTTAAGCTCGTCACCGATAACAGCAGCGGAGTTCGCTTGTTTGTGATGGGGCTCCATGTTGTAAGCACCTTTGCGTTTTTGGGAAGCATAGCTATCGCAGCGTTATCGGGCTCAAATATTCGTCCCATAAAGTTCAAGGGACAGAGCGGAGTTGGCTGGATCCTAGGCATGGCTGCATTTGGCCTGATCTTGCTGGGTTTTAGCGGTGCGGTATCAGCTCTTGGGCACACTTTGCGGCCCGTCGACAATGTACTTAGTGCGGCGATGGATCCAAGGACCTTCTGGATGGTCCGACTTCAGCCGCTCCACCCCTTGATTGCCGTTAGCGTGGGCTTGTACTTGGCACTCACTGCTGGATTGATCCAACACCTGCGGCCCGATGAAAAGGTCAAGAGCGCATTGCGGTGGATGGTGGCGATTTACGCTCTACAGATTCTCGTAGGATCTCTGAACATCTGGCTCAAAGCGCCGACTACGATGCAGATGATCCACCTCGTGTTGGCGGACATGAACTGGGTCACTTTGGTCGTGGTTACGGTTCACGCACTAGGCGAAGGAATCGAACGAGTTGAATCGAGACCCGCGCCAGAATGTACTGGCGAGACGGTCCGTCTGCAAGGATCTGCCCTAATCAAGGCTTATTTTGCCCTGACAAAGCCCCGAGTTATTAGCCTCCTATTGTTTACAACCCTTACAGCGATGGTAGCGGCTAAAGGAGCTTGGCCCGGAACATGGCTATTCTTTGCAGTCGCGATCGGCGGTTACATGTCTGCAGGAGCAGCAAACGCGATCAATATGGTCATCGATCGAGATATCGATCTCACCATGAAGCGAACCTCGACGCGGCCAACGGTAACGCAGGCAATCTCTTCGCGTAATGCTCTCCTCTTCGCATTCAGCCTTGCGACTATTTCTTTCGCCCTGCTCTGGGGCGCGGCCAATATGCTTTCGGCGGTCATGGCCTTTAGCGGACTCGTTTTCTATGTAGTCGTTTATACGATGATGCTCAAGCGTCGCACTTGGCAGAACATCGTGATTGGCGGTGCCGCAGGAGCGTTTCCTCCGTTGGTGGGGTGGGCAGCCGTCACCAATGACCTTCCCCCACTCGCGCTTTACCTTTTTGCGATTATTTTCGTATGGACGCCCGTGCACTTCTGGGCATTGGCACTCCTACTTAAGGAAGAATATGCGGCTGCCGGAGTTCCTATGCTTCCAGTGGTTAAGGGTGACCGCAATACGGTCATTCAGATCGCGATTTACGCGGCTATCACTTTCATCGTCACTCTAATCCCATTTCTACTGCCTCAGGTGGGATGGATTTATGCCGGAACGGCAATTGTTCTCAACGTTATCCTCTTGTACTACTGCGCCCAGCTTTACCGACACATGAGTCGGCCGATGGCTAGCCGGCTGTTTCACTACTCTATGGTGTATCTCGCAATTCTATTCCTGATGTTCGCAGTAGATCGAACAATTGTTGTTAGGGGTGCGATTACTCCAGCAAATAAAGCCGACATGTCGGTAAGATTAGGCCTATTCCCAAAGATGGGCCGTCAATTTCGACAAGTCCCCATCAAACCTGCACTATGCAGCGTCTATTGCGTGAATCAGGGACACGCACCTGACGGGGAACCTTCCCTTATTGTTTCGGAGCACTGTTAATGGCCCAGATCTTTAGACCAAGCGCCAACTCTGTGGCAAAGCTAAGCCTTATTTGCTTTGCCATTGGAGTGCCGTCTGTATGGCTTGCGATTGCTGGCTTGTCCCGTTCGCCTGCCAATACTAAACAAGACGTACCACTGAACCAACCGGTTCCATTTAGCCATCAGCACCACACGTGGGAGTTGGGCATTGACTGTAGGTACTGCCACACGACTGTCGAAAAGTCCAGTTACGCTGGCTTGCCATCTACTGAGACTTGCATGTCGTGCCACTCTCAGATCTGGACAAATAGCCCCATGTTGGAGCCGATTCGAACCAGCTATGAAACGGGCACGCCGATTCAATGGAACTTGGTAAATAAGGTTCCGCAGTTTGTGTTCTTTAACCACAGCATTCACATTGCGCGCGGACTGAACTGCAATATTTGCCACGGTCCAGTGAATGAAATGCAGATCACCTGGAAAGGAAATTCCTTCCAGATGGCATGGTGCCTCCAGTGTCACCGAGCACCTGAGCGATACCTGAACGAGAACATCACAAAGCCAGGACAAAGTCCTCGCCAGCAAGTATTCAACCTGTATTGGGAGCTTCAGAAAGACGGAGTTCGCGGATTGTCGATCAAGCAGAGGGACTTGGAGCGGGGCGAGTTCACTGGCTCTGATGACGCCGAAGACCTTGCAAAAGGCAGAGAACTCGTTAAGAAGTACGGCATCAAGACGCAGCAACTTGCAGATTGCGGAATTTGCCATCACTAATGTCGGATAGCGAAACAAAAAGACCAAGCATGGAATTAAACGACAAGAATCAGGAACCGGTTGAGATCAGTCAGCAGGCAGTTCGTGGCCAACTGACGGGTAAAGCCGGGAAGAACTATTGGCGCAGCCTGGACGAGTTGGCGGATACGCCTCAGTTCCAGGAGTGGATGGAGGACGAGTTCCCCAATCGATCAACGTTGTTGAATATCAACAGACGAGATCTATTGAAATTCATGGGAGCGTCGATGGCTTTGGCCGGTCTTTCAGGCTGCCGAGGCGTGTTTCTCCCTCAAGATAAGGTTGTGCCTTATGTGAAGGCACCAGAAGAACTCGTACCCGGTAAGCCACTGTTCTACGCGACTGCGGTCACTCTGAGCGGATATGCGACAGGTGTATTGGTAGAGCAAAGGGAAGGGCGCCCTATCTTTATTCAGGGTAATCCGGACCATCCTGCATCGATGGGTGCTTTGGACTCGATTTCACAGGCAGAGATCCTGAATTTTTACGATCCTGACCGAGCGAATAATGTCATTCAGCAGGTCAACCCTGGCCAGAACTTGCTAGGAGACGTAAGCACTTGGGAAATCTTTAATCAAGCAGCCCAGAAGGCTTTAGTTGCAGAAGCGGCTTCTCAAGGCTCCGGCCTACGAATCCTGACCGGTTCAATAACATCTCCCACGCTGACGCGATCGATATTGGCGTTCCTTAAGAAATATCCTAATGCGAAGTGGCACTCTTATGAGCCGACTGGCCGACAGAACGTCTACGCAGGAGCTAATCTAGCCTTCGGCAAGCCGGTAGATACGCTCTATGATTTCAGCAAGGCAAAAGTCATCGTCTCGCTCGACGCTGACTTCCTAAGCTCGACAGCAAATCCGGGAAGTCTTCGTTATGCACGAGATTTCGCCAACGGAAGAAGGGTAAGCGGGCTTGCCGGCTCAATGAACCGGTTGTATTCCTTTGAGAGCACACCTGGTTTAGTTGGATCCATGGCGGACCACAGGTGGGCCGTAAAGCCATCGGATATCTTTAGTTTGGCAATGGCTCTTGCAGCTGCCCTTGGAGTAGCCGGAGCGTCTCCTGTCGGTAAGGTCGATCAAACATCGATTGCAGCGATTGCAAACGACCTTCTATCCACAAACGGTGCATGCGTCGTAGTGGCTGGAGATCAGCACTCAGCAGATGTACACGCTATTGTCCATGCGATCAACGCCAAGCTAGGCGTCGTGGGTAACACTGTTACGTACACCGAGCCAATCGATGCAACCGTCACTCATCGCACGGGTGATCTGAAGGGCCTCGTGGAAGATTTGAACGGAGGAAAAGTCCAGACGATATTTATCGTCGGTGGCAACCCTGTTTACGATGCGCCAGCCGACTTCAAGTTTGCTCAGGCGCTAGCTAAGGCCAAGTTTAAAGCACGAATCGGCCTCTACGATGACGAGACGGCTAACGTTTGCGATTGGTTGGTTCCAACAACGCACACGCTAGAAGAGTGGGGTGATGCAAGGGCCTACGACGGCACGATTTCGATCATGCAACCGCTCATCGCTCCTCTTTACCAAGGTAAGCCTCTGATGGAGATCTTTGGTCTACTCGCGGGTAAGCCTGCGAATACCTATGACTTGGTCAAGGGCTATTGGAAAGCAAGCGGTCGCTTCAAGGGTGACTTTGAGAAGGAATGGCGATCAGCCGTTCATGACGGATTGATCAAAGGATCTGCTGCCGAGAAGATCACGCCTGCCCTTAATCTTCAGTTGACGTCTCTGACGCCGACTAAGCCATCTTCTGGAATCGAAATTATTTTTGCGACCGATCCGTGCATCTATGACGGTCGCTTCGCGAATAACGGTTGGCTACAAGAGTTACCCAAGCCACTATCGAAAATGACATGGGATAACGTCGCCATGATCAGTCCTAAGACGGCCACTTCACTAGGAATTGAAGACGCCAGCGTAGTCGACCTATCCTGCAACGGCGTTGTCGTTCGAACGGCCGCTTTTGTACAACCGGGGCATCCTGCGGATGCCGTGACGGTCTATCTTGGTTATGGTCGAACTCGGGGCGGAGTGGTCTGCTCGATTCCAAATGGCGAAGGCAAATCAGGCGAAGGTGATACTCGATCTCCGGGCGGATTCTTCAATCCAGTCTCAAATTTTGATGGTGGTGGATTTAATGCCTATCTGATGCGGACGTCAGCGGCGCCTCACTTCAGCACAGTTGAAGTTAAGGCAGTTGGTGGAGTCACGACGGTTGCGACGACTCAGGGGCACGCGCCAATCGATGGTGACCACGTTAAGCAATTTGCTTCTGATGATCGTGAAGTTATTGTCGAATATGATTTGGATGATTTCAATAAGAACGCATCCAAATACGTTGAGGAACGAAAGGCCAAGTCGAAGGAAATTCACGACGCCAACATGTATCCGGACGACATCTATGTCTATAACGGCCCTCAGTGGGCAATGACGATCGACCTCAACACCTGCATTGGATGTAATGCTTGTGTAACTGCTTGCCAATCAGAGAACAACATTCCCGTGGTCGGCAAGGTTCAAGTTGCTCGCCACAGAGAGATGCATTGGATACGAATCGACCGCTACTATAAAGGCGATTCGGAAAACCCGCAGGTTGCATGGCAGCCAGTCGCTTGTGTCCATTGCGAAAAGGCTCCTTGCGAGCCAGTTTGTCCAGTTGCAGCTACCGTGCATAGCCATGAAGGTCTTAACCAGATGGTTTACAACCGTTGCGTTGGAACTCGTTACTGCTCAAACAACTGTCCCTACAAGGTTCGACGATTCAACTATCTCAACTACTCGGACAACCAACGTCAATTCGATGTTCGCGTCGATGAAAAGCCAAGAATTCCGCTTTTGAAAATGCTAAATAACCCAGATGTCACCGTTCGCGGACGAGGCATCATGGAAAAGTGCACCTACTGCATTCAGCGCATTAACGAAGCACGCATTGAGTCGAAGAAAGCTGCACGAGAGATCCGAGACGGAGACATCGTTACAGCTTGCCAACAGGCCTGCCCAACGCAAACCATCGTGTTTGGCAACAAGGAAGACAAAGAAAGTCAGGTAGCGAAGATGAGAGAAGACCCGAGGGCATACCTTCTGATGGAAGTACTGCAGACTCGACCGCGTACATCTCACCTTGCCAAGCTGCGCAATCCTAACGCGGAGATCAAGTCCGTTACTCCAACGGAGACGAATAGCTAAACATGGCGTTAACTCCTCTTAACGATAAGATGATCACGGGCGAGCAGAGCTACGCCACGATCGACGAAAGCATCAGTTCGATGATTACGAACCAAAGGCGACACACTCGCCCTTGGTGGATCATGTTCTTGATCGGCATCATGGGCACGGGACTCCTGGGAACCACCATTACTTGGCTGGTCTACCAGGGAGTTGGAGTTTGGGGAAATAACATTCCTACCGCCTGGGCATTTGACATTGTCAACTTCGTCTGGTGGATCGGTATCGGCCATGCAGGAACGCTGATTTCGGCGATTCTGCTTCTGCTAAGGCAGCCTTGGAGAAACTCGATCAACCGCTTCTCCGAAGCGATGACGATTTTCGCCGTTATGTGTGCGGGCATGTTCCCGCTCTTACATACGGGGCGGCCTTGGGTTGCGATCTATTGGTTGTTCCCCTATCCGAACATCATGGCTCTGTGGCCACAGTTCCGTTCGCCATTGATGTGGGACGTTTTTGCTGTCTCGACCTACTTCACCGTTTCGCTTTTGTTCTGGTACCTGGGTCTCATTCCAGACTTCGCAACTTTGCGCGATCAGTCGAAAAACCGGTTTGCGAGGGTTCTCCTTGCAATTGCCTGTTTAGGTTGGCGAGGAAGTAACCAACACTGGCATCGATACGAGCAAGCGTATCTGATCTTGGCTGGTCTTTCAACTCCGCTTGTGCTTTCCGTTCACTCAATCGTTAGCTTCGACTTTGCGAGTTCGATCGTTCCAGGTTGGAATGTTACGGTTTTCCCGCCTTACTTCGTTGCAGGAGCTGTTTTTGCTGGTTTCGCCATGGTTCTTACCTTTGCGATTCCCATTCGGAAAATTTACAAGCTGGAGCACTTAATAACAGCTAGACACATCGACTGGATGGCAAAGATCACTTTGGCAACGGGACTGATCGTTGCTTACGGGTACACCCTCGAATTGTTCTACGCCTGGTACTCGGGCAACCCGCATGAGTGGGATATGACGTTGTTGCGACGCCTTACGGGTCCTTACAAGTGGGCTTACTGGTCGTTGATCATGTGCAACGTGGTCGCTCCACAGGCTTTCTGGGTCCCCTGGTGCCGCAAGAATCTGGTCGTCGTAATGATTGTCTGCCAGTTCGTGAGCGTTGGAATGTGGCTTGAGCGATTCGTTATTATTCCGATGTCGCTGACGGCAAACTACTTGCCTAGCGCAAACCGGATGTATTACCCAACGGTATGGGACTTCGCAATGTTTGGCGGAACGATCGGATTCTTCATCATGATGATGTTCCTCTTCATAAGGTTTATGCCCGTGATTAACATTTTTGAAGTGAAAGATCTGCTGTACAAGATGTTAGGGCACAAGGATTCGAAGATCGCAGAAACGCCGATCGAAATGCCGGAGCCTGCTTTAGGGAGGAGCGTCTAGTGAGTTACGGAGACACCGGAAATGTGGGCACCTACGCGTTAGTAGCGGAATTCCTAAGTGCCGAAGACCTATTAGCCGCGGCAGAGCGGGTCAGTGAGGAGGGCTATCGAGCGATCGATGCCTACACTCCCTTTCCCGTACACGGATTGTCAGACGCACTCCGATTTCACTGCGTGAAGGTCCCCTATTTCATTATTTGTGCAGGGCTCTGTGGTGCCTTTTTTGGGTTCACGTTGCAGTGGTACACCGCTACTATCGATTATCCCTTGAACGTAGGTGGTAAGCCATTCAACTCACTGCCGTCGTTCTTCCCGGTTACCTTTGAAAGCACGATATTGTTCTCCGCGATTACCGCACTCATTAGCGTTTTTGCTCTAAGCGGTTTACCTAGACCTTATCACTCCATTTTCAACACACCCGGATTCAAGCGTGCCTCAAAGGACCGTTTCTTCCTTGCGATTGAAACGAAGGACCCTAAATTCGAATTGATTTCAACGCGAGAGTTCTTGGCGAGCCTAGGACCTGTCGCCGTTTCGGAGGTCGAGGCCTGATGAATAGAAAATTACAGACAGTGGCCCTTGGTTTTGGTGTACTTTTCCTTTCCGGTTGCAATACCGACATGTGGAGACAGCCTAAGCAGGATCCATTGGATTCGAGCGAGTTCTATGCCGATGGAGCGGCCAATCGCCCTCTCGTCCCAGGCACAATTCCTCGGGGTTACCTTCGCCAGGACGATGCTTACTACGTAGGCGCGGAGAATGGCAAGTGGCTTGAAGGAATTCCTGCTGGCATTAAGGTCAACAAAGCCTTGCTGGACCATGGTCAAGAGAGATTCAACATCTACTGCACTCCGTGTCATGGCCAGTTAGGCGATGGGAATGGAATGATTGCTCACCGTGGATTCACGCTAAAGCGGCCCGTGGGCAACTACCATACAGAGCGGCTGATGAAGATGCCGGCAGGACACTTTTACGATGTCATCACAAACGGCTATGGAGCAATGTTCTCCTATGCTTCACGAATTGAACCACAAGATCGATGGGCAATCGTCGCCTATATTCGCGCTTTACAGTTAAGCCAAAGTGCGAGCCCATCGGACCTAAAACCCGAGGAGCTGCAAAGCCTTTCGGCGATGAAAAACCCTAAGAACGACAGGCTAGCTCAGAAATGACAATCACGACTCACGAATCCACAGAACAGGGGACGAGGAGCCTTAATCTCGGAAAGCTTGCTCCGGCAGCATCCGTGATTGGCGCAATCGGACTCATCGTCATGTTGGTCTTGATGTTTACCGGCGACGAGGCTGCAAGGCGGCAATCGCTTGGTTCTTACTTGTTCGGATTCATCTTCTGGATCGGAATTACACTCGGTTTCTTCGGACTTACTATACTTCACCACACCGTAAGGGGAAGTTGGTCGGTTTCCATTATTCGAATTCTGGAAGCTGGTGGGAGTTGGGTCACATTCGTGTTGATGGGAGTTCTATTCCTGCCTATCCTCGCGAATCTTAAGACCATGTATGAGTGGGCTGATCCAGCAAAAGTAGCTAATTCGGAAGTCTTAATTCACAAAGCTCCTTACCTAAATACACCGTCTTTCTTATTCCGGTTGGTGCTCTACTTTGCACTTTGGGCGGGTCTTGCCTGGTTCTTGCGAAGGTCAACTCTTCGACAAGACGCAAATCAGGACTTCAAATTGGAGTCTGGTCGAAGCAGCTGGGGTGCCCCAGGAATGGTCATGTTTTTCTTGACCTGCACATTCGCCTTTACTGACTGGGTGATGTCTTTATCTCCAAGTTGGTATTCAACGATGTACGGAACATGGACGATAGTCGCTTCTGTGCTCGGAGCACTCGCACTTGCTACTCTGATCTTCTGTGTTAATGCCGATAAGTTTCCTTTTAACACGGTATGGCGCCCCGACCTCACCAAGGACTTGGGGAACATGCTCTTCACGTTGACGATGTTGTGGGGATACACGTCGCTGTCACAGTTCCTTATCATCTGGAACGGCAACCTTCCGGAGACCACGAGCTATTACATGGCGCGAAGCAGCAACGTAGAGCCCATGACGAGCAATATGACTTGGGGTGCCGTAGGATTGATTGGCATTATTGGCCAGTTCTTCGTACCATTCTTTGCGCTGATCACTCCAAGAACGAAAAAGACCCCGCTCAACCTTGCAAAAGTCTGCGGTTGGATTTTCGTGGTTCACATTACAGACGTTTATATCTACGTCATTCCAGCACTGCCAGGTCGTGGTGGTCCCGGTCCGATCTCGGCTGGAATGCTCACCGACGCGCTGGCGTGGGTAACGATGGGCGCCCTTTGGCTCTTCGTATTCGGCTCACAAGTTCGAAGGGCTCCGCTGCTTCCGACTTACGATACGCGCCTACAGGAGGCATTGCAGAATGCACACTGAGAAAAGAGAAGATCCGCTGGTTGAACTGGGTTATGAGATTCGGGACGTTAACACAAATGGGCTCCTGAAAGGAACAATCGGATTCTTTCTATTTACTATTGCCTCAGGGGTTATAGGTTTTGTTATATTCCGACTTTTATTTACTGCTGGCTTCAGCACGGCTGCCGAACCAACGCGTCTGATTCCACAAGCTCCCAATCCGATCGTCCAGAGCAATATCACAGCCAAGACGGACATTATGGATTTGCGCCAACAAGAGGACGCCAAACTAAACGGACCCATCGGTTGGGTTGATGCATCGAAGACGAAGCTGCATATTCCGATCGAGCGAGCAATGGATATCATTGCCGAGCGCGGCGTGCCAAAGACTGGAGCAGATGTTCCCGCCCAATCTAAAGGCCACACACCAGATACGACGATTGGTGAGAAATCAGCATTAACGGGACCTGCTGGGGGCACGACCATAAAGATCAATACTCCTTTGCCCTTAAGCAAGCCTGTTCCTGCACCTGTAAAGAAGAATTGAGAAGAGCGAGATGTCTATGGATCCTATGAAGAAGAAAAAGGAAAAGCCGATGTGGGTGGCCTTGTGGCCATGCTTCGGACTGCTCTTCCTGTTCGGTTCCCGGTCAGGTCAATCCGAGCTAACCAAGTCGATGGCAATTCACCAGAAACTTGGAGCTATTTTGCCGGTGAACTTACCTTTCAAGGATGAGGCTGGTAATGCGGTTAAGCTCGGCGACATGTTGAGTGGCAAACCGGTCGTACTCATTCCGGTGTTCTACAGCTGCAAAACGGGTTGTGCCATTTTAATTGACAACGTCATCAAGACGCTCGCTAAGGCTACCAAAGGGGACATTCTCAAGCCTGGCCGCGATATGGATGTCTTGATGTATAGCATCGATCCAAAGGAAACTCCAGAGCTAGCTCATGCAAAGAAGGCTCTCATTTTCAACTCCTTGACTCCGCACTTGCGGACAAAAGCAGAAACTGAGGCTTGGCGTTTACAAGCCGAGAATGGTTGGCATCTCTTGACTGGCGATATTGATTCAGTCAAATCGCTATCTGATTCTATTGGTTTTAACTACTCGTACCGAAGCGTTCCAGATCTGGATAAGAAACAGAGGGTTTGGCTCATCAATCATCCCACTTGCACGGTCGTTTTGACTCCGCAAGGAAAGGTGTCGACCTACACCATTGGCAACGATTTTCAGACCAAAGAAATCGAAGGCGACTTGCTCCTTGCCCGGCAAGGACAAATTGGCCGTGCAACAGATCAAACATCGATGTTTGGCTGCATAATGGTCGATCCAGCCACCGGCAAAAACCGACTCATCATCGAAAATGTATGGCGTTTGGGTGGGATTTTGACGGTGCTTGCGCTCGGCATATCCATCTTCACTTTAAACATCAAATCCAAACGTGCGAATCCAACAGCGGAGGAGGTCTGAGCCTCCAATAGCTCGACAAACGATCCATGTCATTCTTTAACTTTCCATTCTCACCGCCGCAAGCATCGAACATTGCGCACCAGTACGATCCAGTTTTCTATGCACTGTGCTTCCTTTCGGTGTTGTTTACGGCAATCGTTACGATCGGTGTCATTTTCTTTGCAGTTAAGTACAAAGCTGGAACTACTGCAAGTCGAGCCAATCCGCTATATGAGCATTTGCCCCTGGAATTGACTTGGACCATCCTGCCTTTGATATTAGGCTTAGGCATGTTCTACATCGGTACGGTTCTCTACGTGAACATGAAGACTCCTCCTAAAGATGCACAGGAAATCTTTGTTATCGGCAAGCAGTGGATGTGGCATGTTCAGCACTCTAATGGTGTGCGAGAGAATAACACCTTGCATGTGCCAATAGGAAAGCCCGTTAAGCTGACCATGATTTCCCAAGACGTCCTGCACGCCTTTTATATCCCTGCTTTCCGAGTTCAAATGGGCGTCGTTCCTGGTAGGTACACGCAGCTCTGGTTTACGGCAACCCAGAAAGGCGAATATCACATCTTCTGCAACATGTACTGTGGAACTCAGCACTCAGAAATGGGTGGAAAGGTAGTTGCCATGGATCCAAGTGACTATGCGGATTGGCTAGCAAATGGTGGCCAATCGACGGCTCCGATGTCCATGGAGCAAGCAGGAGCCAAAATCTATGCGCGAGTCCATTGCGATAATTGTCACGGAGCAGAAGACACGCTCCACGCACCTTCGCTCTACGGAATTTACAACAAGAGAAGAGTATTCGCTGACGGCACATCTGCCATAGCGGACGAGGCTTACTTGCGTGACTCGATCACAAGACCGTATGACCATGTCACAGCAGGCTACGGTCAGACAATGCCTGTTTATCAGGGGCAGCTATCTGAAGAGGACTTGATCAATTTAGTGGCCTATATCAAGGTCATTGGCACGGGCCAGGCGAATACGCCAACTAGCAATGTAAGTCGCCATTCGGCACCGACTGCGGTGTCATCGACCAACGAAGCATCTGCCCTTTCGGCTAATGCTGTGCAGGCCAATACGGAAGATCCATATGCAACGCCGACAAAGAAAGTTGGTTCCCCCGCGGTTGGGGCAATTGCCGCAGAAGGAAAGAATAGATGAGCTCTACCGTTAATCCAATAGGCGAGCAGCGGTCTAAGACCAAGACTGAGGAAGTCAATTACCTCAATATCGAAAACACGATTTCATCGTGGCTGCTTACCGGTGATCACAAGAGAATAGCGCTGCTATATCTGGTGTCCACCTCATTCTTCTTTTTCTTGGGAAGTATTGCAGCAGGCTTGATCCGCTATGAGCTGACGAGCCCTGCCGGCGTCGTTCTCGAATCCGATACCTACAACAAGGTGTTCACTTCGCACGGCGTCATCATGGTGTTCACTTTTCTGGTTGTCGCTATACCCGCGATATTTGGAAACTTCTTGATACCGCTCATGATCGGCGCTCGTGATCTTGCCTTTCCTAGATTGAACTTGGGTAGCTGGTACATGTATATGACCGGCGGCACGCTCATTCTCGCGGGAATGATCTTTGGGGGCGTCGATACCGGTTGGACGTTCTACACGCCGTACTCGAGCATGTACTCGAATACGCAAGTCTCGCTGGTACTGGTTGGAATCTTCATCGCAGGTTTCAGTACGATCACAACGGGCATCAACTTTGTCGTAACTATACACAAGATGCGAGCGCCAGGCATGACCTGGTTTAGGCTGCCTCTGTTCGTTTGGGCTATGTATGCGACGAGCTTGATGATGATCCTCGCTACTCCAGTTGTCGCGATCACGCTTCTTCTTGTTGTCTTCGAACGAACATTCAAACTTCCGATATTCAGTCCTGAACTCGGTGGCGATCCCGTCTTGTTCCAGCACTTGTTCTGGTTCTATAGCCACCCCGCCGTTTACATCATGATCTTGCCGGCTTTTGCCGTCATCTCAGAGTTGATCGCGAACTTCTCCAGAAAGAGGGTGTTCGGCTATCACTTCGTTGCTTTCTCTTCGCTTGCCATTGCAGGACTTGGCTTCTTGGTTTGGGGACACCACATGTTTGTCACTAGCCAATCGATGTACGAGAGCATTGTGTTCTCGCTCATCAGCATCTTGGTTGCGATCCCCTCGGCCATAAAGATCTTCAACTGGATGGCAACGATGTACAAGGGAAACATTCGCCTACAATCCCCAATGATTTACGCGATCGCGTTCCTAATGATCTTTACGATCGGCGGTCTTACAGGTTTGTTCTTGGGACTCGCAGGAACGGACATTCACCTAACAGCGACATACTTCGTGGTTGCGCACTTCCACTACGTTATGGTTGGTGGAACAATGCTTGCGTACCTTGGTGCTCTCCACTTCTGGTGGCCCAAGATGACTGGTCGCCTCTACTCAGAGGGGATCGCGAAAGTGAACGCGGTTATAGTCTTCATTGGCTTTAATCTAACCTTCTTCCCACAATTCATCGTGGGTTGGTTGGGAATGCCGAGACGCTATCACTACTATTACTTCGCTCCAGAATTCCAGGCTTACCATATCATGTCGACGCTTGGGTCTTCGGTCCTTGGACTTGGTCTAATCATCCCAGCGTTCTACTTGACAATGTCCTTGTTCAATGGTCCGAAGGCAGGTGACAACCCTTGGGATGCCCATGGTCTTGAGTGGGAGACGACTTCGCCTCCTCCGACGACGAACTTCCTGGTCACCCCAATTGTTCTCGATGAAGTCTACGATTTCGATCCAGAAGCCGAGCATGCTGCGGACATGAAAGCCCTTGAAGATGCTCAAAACGAACATCCTAAGCGACACGGAAAAGCTGGTCCGGAGGACCTAAACTAAAGAAAATGGCGTCAATTACCAATTCTACGGATCATGGTCACGGGCATGGGCACGATAGTGCACTGCACCACCAGTTCGAGAACATCTCTCAACAGAACGAATCCTACATCGTTGGGATGTGGGTATTTCTTTCAACCGAGGTGATGTTCTTCGGAGCGCTGTTCTTTATCTACACGCTGTATCGATGGAACTACCAGCTGGACTTCTACATTGCGCATGAGCATCTTGATGTCACTAAGGGTGCAATCAATACGACGGTGCTTCTATTCAGTTCCTTTACGATGGTCATGGCGGTTCAGTCGGCCCAGCTAAAGCGGAGGATGCATGTCATTAGTTACTTGCTAGTGACGATGGCCTGCGCATTTGTCTTCCTGGGTATCAAGTATTTTGAGTACTCCTCCAAGATCGCTGACCATTTGTATCCGGGAGCTGGCTTTGCTACTGACGGCAGAGCAGCCTTCGGCGAGCATGCGATGGAAGCTGGAAAGCTTGCCGTCAACATGAATCACGCGCAGTTGTTCTATGGTCTCTACTTCGGGATGACTGGACTACACGCCGTTCATATCATTGCTGGAATCCTAGTCATCGGCGCGCTCATTCGACTTTGGGTTAACGAGTGTAAGACCGTCACGCTAGATTACGTTGCTACTGAAATGGTTGGCTTATACTGGCACTTCGTCGACCTCGTGTGGATCTTCTTGTTCCCACTTTTCTACCTCATGCCCAAACCCCACTAAGTCATGGCAAGTAACACATCACATTCTCACGAGCATCATATTGTCTCGACAGGCACGTACTTCCTTACGCTTATCGCGTTGGTTGTGCTAATGATTCTGACGGTAGCCATAGCAGGAGTTAACCTTCCTGGAATTGGTCCGTTTTCCGGAACGGTGGTCAACCAAACGATTGCTCTCGTTATAGCAATCGTCAAGGCCATGTTGGTCATAACGATATTCATGGGTGTCAAGTGGAGTACCACTCTGACAAAGATCTGGGTGATTTCAGGATTCGCTTGTTTGACCCTCTTATTTGGAATCATGGGTGACTACGTTACGAGACACTATGAATACCAGCCAGGTTGGGAAAAACAAACTGAAGGTGCTCTACCTCGGGGCACGCCCAACGAACCAGAAATTCCTCCCGCGAACGCCAATAACCTGAACGTAAAGATCCGTCACTAGGTCTTGCTATAGGATCGCAAGAGAGGTTTCCACTACGGGAGCCTCTCTTTTCGTTTTACGGGGTTGCGTTGGTTAACTCAAGGAGTTGCTGGGTAGCCCAGCCCAGAATCTCTTCCGTGGTGGAACTCTTTGAAAAGGTTCGAGGCTCACCCCATGTCACTTCGATTGTCTTGAAAGCTGGCCGTGGCAAAAGCTTTCCGTAGGGCATGACCAGGTGCGAATTTTGAATTCCGCAACAAATCACTGGTATCCCCGGCGCAAGTCTAGTGATTAGTGCAATCCCCGATTTCAAGGGGAGCAACTCGCAGTGCTCGCTCAATTCGCCCTCAGGAAAAACAGCAACGACTTCACCATCCTTTATGAGTTGAGCAGCAAGTTTTAGTGCAGCGCGGTCAGGTTCTCCCCTTTTAACGGGAAAGCCACCAAATGCCTTTACGACGCGTCCGATAACCGGCATATCGAACAGTTCGCTCTTGCCCATGAAGTGAATGGGCCGGCGACATGCAGCCTGGACAAGAATCGGGTCAATGTCAGCCAGGTGGTTTGCCAAGATCAAAAGTCCAGAGTTTTGCGGAATGCGATATTGCCCCCTCACGCGAATGGGTCCAAGGAGGGTCAATACCAACCATGAAATTCCCCGTCCGAGTGGCAAACACACTCGACGCTGGAACGGCGTCATTCTGGCCAACTCTGCGAGATCAGCCATGGATGAGTTTAGCCAACGCCTCTGGATAGGCTTGATGCTCCAAGGTCAGAACGCGAGCCGCAAGTGACTCCACGGTATCGTCAGTGAGGACGGCGCATCGTTTCTGTAAAACAATGGGACCCTCGTCGTATTTCTCTGTTACTAGGTGCACAGTGCAACCCGATTCCTTTTCACCCGCTGCAAGGACAGCTTCATGGACTCGGCGTCCATACATTCCTTTCCCTCCAAACTTTGGCAATAGGCTCGGATGGATATTGAGCATGCGCTTTGGAAAGCGTTCCAATACTTCATCAGGCAAAATCCTTAGAAAACCCGCAAGGCAAAGAAAATCGCACTCAATAAGCGCCTCTACCAGCCTATTTCCGTAATTCTCACCTGGAAGGACAACTAGTGCTTTCACTCCTGAATCCCGCGCCACCGTTTCCGCTATGCTCCCCTCGCCGGATGCAATGACTACTTTGATTTCCGCCTGTACTAGGTTTGACTCACAAGCTCTGACGATAGCCGCCATATTGCTGCCCTGACCATGCGGCCCTACCATGATTCCAATTCCAGGTTTTTGACCCATTGTTAACCATAGTTATAGCCTCTCGGCCGAATTCTAGAGGCGGAAAAACTTCAGACCTGGAGGTTTTCTCTTAGGCCTATGCAGAGAATCCGTCGTTCCATCCTTGAAGGGAGAAGCTCATAAACGAGGCCCTAACCAATTCCAAGCCATAGCGGTATTGCTCAAAATTGTCGTTTAGCTTCTTAAACATTGGGGTCTCATGAGCATAAGAGCCATGTTCGAAGGTGCTCACTACGTAATAGCTACTCTGTCCCTGTTTGACAGGATCGAGGAGGACATCTCGGCTTCCAGGTGCCTTCATTTGAATGAGGAATTCTGGGAAAAGGCCAGACCAAAAGAGTAGGAAATCACCAACGTGGTTGTGGATTTCCTGTTCTCTAGCCATAGAGTTTCCATTTTGGAGAACATCAGCATCCATAAGCAATTCAGCCACCGAATCGATGGCCTCACCGAATGCATCATGAATCCCGAACACATTATCCGTGTCTGCGAAGTCCACCAGCAAATTGCCGAGGTAGTTTTCGATTCCTTCATGGGTGGGCGTAGCTAGATCACGACCGAATGAGTCGTGAAGTGCGCCGACGAAATAATGCCTTATCGGGTGCCCTTCACTGATTTCGTGTTTCATGATGATAATTCCTGATTCATTTATTAGATGGATTTGGATTAGTACTAGTTCGTTTTGAATGAGTTCTTCCGTATCCATCGGTTAAATCTCTTCAATCCTTAAGCACTCCTTACGCAATAGTCGATTAGAATGTTCTTGAGGCTCGATCCAGTTGCTACAAAATACGACGGTATTCAGCAATAACAGGACCGCCTTGGCACGTCAATATCCTTATGAAATGTCCGAAATGTGGCAAACAGATCCAGACGGGAGCAGCATTCTGCATGTTTTGCGGAACGTCACTCGCATCGTTGCCCCAACCCGGACCGCTGCAGCCGACGCCAATTCCCAGACCTTCACCGTTTCCAGCTCCTGGGATGAAACCCGCAGGTGCTGGTTTCGCCGCTTCGACATCGATTGCAGGTGATTTTCAACAACAAAAACGCAAGTCCACGTTGATTGCTGTCCTGCTCTTTGCCTTAGCCGTTTTGTTTGCGGGTGGCTTGGCTCTCAAGTCGATGGGAATTCTAGGTCAAAATGGTCGCCGACCTGGTGATCCAAGTTTGACTGCATCGGGTCACCTTCCCGGCGATGGTTCCTTACTTGCTAAAGGTGACGGGCCTCAGGGTGTCCTTATGGTGCCTGGAAATCGTCAAGACTCCACATTGGCGGCTCCTGCTCAGGCCGACCCAGAAATGCCAGATGATATTTACAAATGGCTTGAACATTTGAGAAAAACCGAAGAAAAGCGAATTGATATCACGATGGGTCAGCTCACTGAAGCATATACGGCGAAAGAGAAAGCACAACTTGAGGGTGGCGTGGATGCGTTGAAAGACCTCCTCAACGGGATCGATGATCCGAATTCAGAATTGCATTCTCCAACAGAGAAGTTGGCAGGTGTCTTGAAGAAGATGCACGACCAGACCATTGAGCTATTGAAGTTTTTTGATTCCTATCCTCCTCCAACCGCATGTATTCCTATTCGCGATGCATACGACCAATCTCTGAATGAGACGGCTGCCCAGATGGGTGATATCGCCGACCACCTAGCCTCCGGTGACGTGGAGAAACTGCTCAAGATGGAGGGGAAGAGTGCCAAAGATATCGATTCTGCAGGCGCAAAAACTGACAGACTTGTTGGAGAAATCTGCGACAAATACCATAAGCGTCGGTGGTTCACAATCGCTACAGACATAAAGTCGAGTCCTATCTTCGGATCAGGTTTCTAGTCGATTGGCAGCGGTAATACCGGACCCCTCACTCATTGAGGCCGCAGAGACGAAACTGGAGGAGCTCTGTCGCGCCTTTCCACTAGGGTACAAGCCTGAACTGGTTTGGCGCGCCTACAGGGTAACTGCGGGAATGGCCTACTACCGAAAAGGTGTAATTGGTCTTTCCACTCGTGTCCTCACAGACAAAGCTCATGTTTTGGACACGTTGGTCCATGAATTTGCACACCTATTGGCGGTATTGCGTCATGGGCTCAAGGCAGCTGGGCATGGCGAACCCTGGCAGCAAGCCATGCGAGATCTTGGGCAAGAACCAAAAGTCCGTCACACCTACCCTGTTGAAAGGAACGTAGCTCGGCAAAAGGTGACCTATTTATGCATTCGGTGCGGTAAGCAGGTGGTCCGAGCTAGGCGTTTGCCACGTCGGAGACGGTATGTTCATGCCAATTGCGGCGGCGACCTAAGGTTGTCAAAGGTCGAGAGAGTAACTCTCAACCTATCCGATACGTAGACAAGTCATCGCACCTTGCCGCAGGCTCTGGTGGACGATCAGATACTCAATGTGGATTTCTACCGCCGAACATAGCAGCACAATTGACCGACGCGCAAGCGAAGAGTTTGGTGTTCCGGCCAAGGTTCTGATGGAACGAGCTGGGTTAGCTGTTTTCCAGGCTGTCAAGGAACTTTTGCCAAACGGAGGCAGGATCACAGTTTTCTGTGGAAAAGGAAATAACGGCAGCGATGGATTTGTCGTGGCAAGACTAGCCCTTGAAGATCATTTCGTGGTCGATTGCCTTGTTGCAACGGAGGAAGATAATCTTACTCCTGATGCGCGTGAACAGATGGTCATGGCTCGGGCACAAGGTGTTCAGCCCATCTTCTATTCCGATGCACGCTGGCAACGTAAAGCCGAGTCTCTGGGTTGCCGAGATCTTATTGTTGATGCTCTGCTGGGGACGGGTGCGAAATGCGAGGTCAAAGCTGGAATTAAAGAAGCAATTCAGTTTATTAACCGCAGTGGAGTACCTGTAGTCTCGGTTGATGTTCCAAGTGGCATCTGCTGCAACACCGGCGAAGAACTTGGTGAAAGCGTTTGGGCGCTTCGAACTGTAACATTCGGACTTCCAAAGAGATTTCTTTTTGAAGGAATAGGCATCGAGCACGCGGGCTATTGGACGGTGGCCGAGATTGGTATTCCAAGCGTCCTCCTCAACGAGCCGACAATGGCACGGCTAATCGATTCCGAATGGGTTGCGAACCTATTGCCGGAACGTTTACGTGCGAGCAACAAGGGCGACAATGGAAGCATTTTGATTGTTGCGGGCAGTCACGCTATGCGCGGTGCCGCGTCGCTTGCAGCGAAAGCAGCCGTTCGTGGTGGGGCAGGGCTCGTGACTGTTGCGGGGATTAGCGATGTCTTGAACGCGGTTTCTGCAAATGTGCCTGAAGCTATTCTCTTACCTCTTCCGGAACGAAACGGTGTCATCAGCCCAGACGCAGCTCCAATTATCATTGAAAACCAAAAACGCTTTGACAGCGCATTGTTCGGTCCTGGGATGACGCACGAGCAGCCGGTCTTGGATTTTCTTTCTTCGGTCTGGCAGGAATGGGATCGACCTTGCGTTATCGATGCTGACGCACTAAATGCAGTCAGTAAAGGGGTCTGCTTGCCAGACGTGGAATGCGTATTAACGCCACATCCCGGCGAAATGAGCCGACTACTTCACTGTAGTGTTGCGGAAATACAGGCGGATCGATTTCGAACCGTGATCCAAGCAGTCGACGAACTGGATCGTTGTATTCTGCTGAAAGGGCCCTATACGATCGTGGCCGAACCTGGACAGCCGATGATGGTCAATTGCACTGGCAATCCGGGTCTTGCATCAGCTGGAATGGGCGACGTCCTTGGTGGCCTAATCGCAACGTTGCTGGCACAAGATTTACCTGGCTATTACGCTGCCAGTTGCGGAATGTACTGGCATGGAGCTTCCGCAGACGTTTGTTCGACCGAAATTGGACCAATTGGATACTCCGCAAGTGATGTTGCTGACACGCTAGCCAAAGCTCGCTGTAGAATTGTGTCAGCGTGTCACCGAAAGTTGTTTTCCTAACCCTCCTGTGTGCTTCGGCTTGCTTTGCCTCTGCACAGAATATCAACCTCGGCTTTTCAGATGACGGAGATCGTCAAATCTGGATCGCATCGGATTTATCCTCCACCGCACCAACGGATTCTGATGGTGTCAGAACAGGCAAATCCGAGGCCGCAGTGCCCATCGGCGCTCATAAAGATTCAGAACAAGTGTTCGTTTGGGACCACAAAGCTGGAAATATCGCATCGAAAACCGTTGGAGAAGCCAAGAAGGCAACTTGGGAGGTCAAGCCACCAGAGTATGCGATGGTAGCCCAGTTTGGCGTACACGTCGAACACGGCGGGAAGGCGGTTGCCGCTGCGACAGTAGATGTAGATGATGGCAAGCACAAGGCATCCCAGCTTCTTGATCCTTCATGCAAAGGTACGGTCCTCTTTTTTGGAATAAAGCCTGGATCCGCCAAGGTGACTGTTCATTACAAAGTATCGGGCAAGGATGCAACGCCACTGACCACCCTCTATGATGTTGTTCTTGCCCATAAGGATCCCGTCCCGACAGCAACCATTTCTCTAGCCGATAATGTCGAAACGGTCGGAGCAGGAACTGTTGGCGATGGTGTGACTACTGGATCTACGGGAGGTCCTGAAAAGTCTGGAACTCCTGCGAGTGGTGGAAAATCGGATTCGGGGAAATCGTCAAATAGTGTGGGGAGCGTTTTCGGTTCGATCATCATTTACCTGGTGGCATTGGGAGCCATCGTCGCCGGCATGTACTACGCCATGCAATATGTCAAGAAGAATCCAGACTCGGTCGGATCTAAATTGGAGCAGCTTGGCGTTCAAATTCCCAAGCCAGGAGACGATCCCTTAACGGACCCGTCCCAGATGGCTATGCCTTCGAAGCCAGCCCCCATGCCAGTCCAAAAGATAATTCTTGACGATGCCGCCCCGGATCCGATTGGTTCTCTCTCGCCAAGTCCGACTGCTTTTGCAACTTCCTTTGTTTCAGATCCACGACTTATTGGGTCGAGCGGAGATGCAATGCCTCTTCCTGAAGGTGAGCTGATCGTGGGACGAGAGGTTGGATTAGGGCTAAGTTTAGTTGGAGAGAGCACTGTGTCTCGAAAACACGCACAAATTTTGCGAAATGGTGCTCAAGTTGTCGTTAAGGACTTCGGAAGCACGAACGGTACGTTCATAAATGGAGTCCAAGTACAAGGCGAAAAACCGTTACAGTCCGGGGACACCGTGCAATTTGGTTCCGTCCGATTCCGCTTCGAAGGTTAATAACTATGGGCACCGTGATGCTGAAATTCATGGCCGGTGGAGTGGCTGGCCTACTCGCCTGGGTCCTTATGGAACCCTCTGCGCCAAGAAATTTAGCTTCTCATGAGTGGGCTTCCTGGCAAGCCACCTTTATCCTCCTTTTAGGAGCCTTTATAGGGTTTGCAGTAGGCGGCCTTGAAGGTTTCACGCGTGGCGGCAAAGTCCATACCATCCGAGGTCTGGTACTTGGCATGGTTCTGGGAACCGTCGGCGCAACGCTGGGGTCATCGATTGGAGCCATGATCGTCTCGGCGACGTTCGGAAGCACCGTATTTTTCGATGGCAACATTGCACAACGCATTCCAGCTCGAATTGTTGCTCTTGTACCGATAGGAATGTTTTTGGGCGCAGCAATTGGCGGAAGTTCGCTTACGTTCAAGCGTGCAGTCCAAGGATTTATTGGAGGGGGTCTGGGTGGCGCGATTGCTGGCGCTGCGTTTGATCCAATCAGTAGTGTTTTGGGGCAAGCCATTCTGAGCGCTCGGGGCCAGCAGTCGGGCGAGGTTGGAACGCCCGCCCGCGTACTCACGGCGGTCTTAATGGGTGCTCTGATCGGCTTATTTATTGGATTGGTAGAGAGGTTGTCGAGAAGTGCTTGGCTTCGGCTCAACCTAGGTCGAAACGAAGGGAAAGAGTGGTCGATTGACAGCTCTAGAACGTTCATCGGAAGAAGCGAATCAGCAAATGTTCCACTTTTTGGTGATGCAAACGTCGCTCCGATCCATGCGTCGATTGATCGTCAAGGTAGGCAATATATTCTTAGCGACGGTGGTTCGCCACTCGGAACCTACATTAACGGGCAGCGAATTTCTCAGGCGGTCTTGCAGCACGGTCACCAAATTCAGATTGGAAGCTTCGTTCTCCAATTCTTGCTAAAGGGAGCTCCGGCCCCGTACCGTGGTCCCGAATCCTATGTTGGTGCGTCGTATCCAATGGGAGGCGCACCCCAACAAGGTTATCCAGCGCAACCCGCTATGCCACAACCTGGGTATCCCCAGCAGCAAGGTCATGCTCCGACGCAGTATGGTCAGATGGGTGGAGGACAATCGATGCCGTTTGCTCAACCTACAAGCAACCCTACCCAAGTTATTTCTCCCGCAGCTTCGATGCCGACAATGGCTTATGGAGCACCTTTAGGACAAATGCCCAGTGGTTTTGTGTTGGTGGCACTTGACGGCCCTCTGCTCGGTCAGAGGTTTGTTGTGCAAAGCCAGATGGATGTGGGACGAGATTGCCCGGCAATTCCTATGTCGTTCGACACGGCTGCATCACGAAAGCATGCAACTTTGGTTCCTTCAATGGGCGGCATTTCAGTTGTTGATCCTGGCAGCACGAATGGAACGTTTTTGAATGGTCAGCGCGTCTCCCAAGCGATAGCCTCGCCGGGAGATATGTTGAAGATCGGTTCGACGACTTTTAGAGTCGAATCGGCATAGAATAGTTTTTGGAGCTTAATCGCAAATATGGACCAAACTCAGCGAATCGACCCTAATCGGACAATGCTCACCGGCGCCCCTGCGCTGAATGACCCGTTGCGAACTCAAGCAATGGGAGCATTTGACCCCCTTAAGACCTCCGCGATGGCTCCGATGGCAGATAATGGCAAGGGCCTTTTTGCCGAAGTCATTCCAGGGCGCGAGGCCACGATGGCCAACGGTCCTGCGCGTGAGCAGTTTGTCGTTGAGTTTACGGGAGCTGGAATTGCCGTAATGGGCGGGCTCGGTGGGAATACTCGAACACCTCTGAATTTATGTTTGGTCATCGACCGATCTGGCTCAATGGAGGGTCCTCCACTTGAATACGTCAAGCAAGCCTGTAGCTTCGTAGTTGATATGCTTGGCCCGAATGACGTGTTGAGTATCGTCACCTTCGAAGAGACGGTCGACGTTCTGATGCCTCCACAGCGGGTTACGAACAAGCAGCCCATTAAAGAAGGGATCCAGAGGCTTATGCCAGGTAATACAACCAACCTTTACGATGGGTTGGCCCTGGCCGCACAGCAGGTTTCAGGAATAACGGACCCTGGTAGAGCTACTCGGCTTGTTGTGCTAACCGATGGTGATCCAACGGCAGGCATTAAGGATTTTTCTGCTCTTGTTGCACACGCTGGAGAAATCAAGCAACGCGGAATCACCTGTACTTTCTTAGGTTTTGGCCCTGACTATAACGAAGAATTACTTGCAGCAATGGCCAAGAGGGCAGGAGGGAACTACTATTACATCCCGCGTCCAGAGCTCATCCCTGAAGTTTTCCGTACGGAATTGGACAAGTTGATGACCAGCGTGGCAAGAAATCTCAAGTTGGAGATGAAGATCGCCCGCTGGGTTAGTTTGCGTTCGCCTTTGGCGTCTGCAAATGGTGAGGTGACCTTACCCCTCGCTGACTTAGAAAGAGGTGCAAGTATTCAGCAGGTTTTTGATTTCGACTTCACAAACCACCCTCTTGGCCACTACCGGGTCGCCAATGGCAAGCTCAGTTATGACGACCTCATTAGCGGTCGTTCTGAGATCATAGACCTTGATTTTGTGATCGAATTCACTTCAGATTCGGCAAGATACTCAGTTGCTCAGAATCCCCGTGTTCAAGGTGCAGCGCAAGTTGCTCTGGCATCTAAGGCAGTTGAAAAGACCATTCTTGGAATGAAGACAGGGATGTTAACTCAAATGGGTGCCATTCAAGAATTGCAGAAAACTCAGATGCTCCTCACTCAAGAGGGCCGTACAGCCGAAGCCCAGGAAGTTACGATGGCGTTGCGAGCCATTCAAAGTGGTGATAAAGGGCAAGCAGAAAAGACTCTGATGGGGACCATGCTGCAACTCGACCAAGGTAAGAAGCAACAGTAACCCTCGGTTTATTGCGGGTTCGTTCGAGCTTTTTGTAAAAAGACTCTTGTGAAATCCAAAATTCGCGTTATGATATACGCGTATATCGAAGGTTGATATACAAATCACATGGCAACCACCATTCGCGATGTAGCGGAAGCCGCCGGAGTTTCGGCGATGGCTGTTTCAAAAGTCTTACATGGTAAGGGCGCAAACGTTCGCGTTGGCGCCCTTACCGCAGAGACGATACGTCGTGTTGCAAGTGAACTCCGATATCAACCCAACCGCCTTGCAAGAAGTTTCCGTCAGCAGAAGACGCACACCATAGGTCTGGTCTTTTCGCACTTTGGTCGTATTGGCGACCACGACGGATATTTTCCTGCATTTCTAAACGGCGTCATGAGCGCGACTTTTCAATCCGAATATGGATTGACAATCTGTCCTAAATTGGTCAAATTGTCTGCGAACGGCGTAATCAATGATGGTCGTTTTGACGGTTTGCTGTGGTGCAAACCCGATTACACTGTCCAAAGTGCAGAATCCATCGAGCGGTCGGAAATCCCGATTGTCATGATGCATGCTCCTGAAGGAGATGGGCCGAAAGTTCCTCGGTTCTGTTGCGATAACGATTTGGGCCTCAAGTTGGCGGTTGAACATCTCGTCCAACTGGGTCACAGCCGGATCGCATTCATTGTGGACCCGTTTAATCATTCGACAGCTGAAGGGAGAGCCCGTATTAGCGGCTTTTTATCAGCTATGCGCGAGCAGAACCTAGAGACTTCTGCCGACGACGTTCAGTTTTGGCAAATGGATAATCCCGAGTTGTCTGTGATGCTGAAGCAAACTAATCGACATACGGCTGTCATTTGCTTTAGCGAGCGCCAAGCGGTCTCTGTACTGAAAGAGGCAGAGAGGTTGGGAGTTTCCGTTCCGAGAGAACTATCCGTCATTGGATACGATTCGACGAACTATTGCGAAACTACTCGTCCAAGACTTACAGCAATAAGTCAGCCGATTGAGCAGATGGCATTTGATGCCACGAACGTCTTGATTTCTTACATCGAAGCGGAGCAATCCAATTCTCGTACATTCATATACCCGTGTGGTCTCGATATTCGGGAGTCCACGGCCTGTCCCCATCTCGGTGTTGAGGTGTATTCATCATGCAACGTAAAGCATTTACATTAATAGAGCTATTGGTAGTTATCGCGATTATCGCGATTTTGGCGGCGATCTTGTTCCCAGTTTTTGCGCAAGCAAAGGCTGCTGCGAAGAAGACTTCTTCTTTGTCCAATGTTAAGCAGACGTCC
>JBBQZV010000005.1:0-308382 GCA_038207365.1 Fimbriimonadales bacterium
CTAGGGATCGAGTCGAGAACGAACTTAAGACAGGGAAGTTGCGTGCCGTAGTCTGCACTTCCAGTCTCGATCTCGGAGTCGATTTCTCTCCCGTAGACAGGGTGCTTCAGGTTGGAAGTCCAAAGGGTGTCGCACGTCTACTTCAACGTGCCGGCCGTAGCGGACACCGACCAGGGGTTCCCAGCCGAGTGACCTGCGTTCCGACACACGCCTTTGAGTTAGTTGACATTGCAGCAGCTCGGGAAGCCGCACTTGCCGGTCGGATTGAGAGCCGTGACAACTTATCCAAACCGCTTGATGTGCTCAGTCAGCACTTGGTAACGATAGCGGTAGGTACCGGTTTTCGATCCGACGAACTCTTCGAGGAAGTGAAGACCACAGCTGCATACAAAGATTTGACCGAGGCAGAGTGGAATTGGGCGCTCGATTTCGTCGTTCGCGGCGGTGAAACCTTACGCGCTTATCCCGAATATCGGCGAGTCGTAGCCGGAGAAGACGGGGTGTATCGTGTCGAGGACAAAGACATCGCCAAACGGCACCGATTGACTGTTGGTACGATCGTCAGCGACTCTGCGATGACCGTACAAATGGTTTCAGGAAGCCGATTAGGAACCGTCGAAGAGTCGTTTTTATCGCGACTGAATCCCGGCGATCGATTTCTCTTTGCTGGAAAAATCGTCGAATTCGTTCAAATCCGAGACATGACGGCTTGGGTTCGTAAAGCCAAAAATCGAACTGGCATTGTCCCGAGGTGGGCTGGTGGACGGGTTCCTTTGTCTAGTGAGTTAGCTCATGCCATTCGACAGGAGCTTGAGCAGGCAAAATATGGGGTACTGCGTTCACCCGAAATGGAGTTGATGGCGCCGATCCTATCGCTCCAAGCGAAATGGTCGGCCATTCCTGCCGAGGACGAACTTTTGATTGAGCGTGTGCAAACGTCGGAAGGGCATCATCTCTTTTTCTACCCGTTCGAAGGGCGACTGGTGCACGAAGGTTTGGCTGCATTATTCGCTTTTCGATTGTCCCGGCTTCAGCCCATTACCTTCAGCCTTGCTTGCAACGATTACGGCTTAGAACTGCTTTCGGCGGAAGAGATCTATCTGCCTCAAGCGGTCTTTCCGGAACTGTTCAGCACCCAGAACCTTTCCGAAGACATCATCGCGAGTCTGAATGCGGCGGAGATGGCAAAGCGTCAATTCCGCGAAATCGCTCGAATTGCGGGCCTCGTCTTTCAGGGATTCCCCTGGATGAATAAATCGTCCAAGCAGGTCCAGGCTACGAGCGGGCTGTTTTACGATGTTTTCGCTCGATATGACCCTGGCAACATGCTCCTTATGCAGGCGGAAAGGGAAGTATTGGAGCGTCAGCTTGAGAAAAGTCGCCTTGGAGAGGCGCTCATACGTCTGCAGTCTTCAAAAATCCTCTTCGCCGACCCGCCCAAACCGACACCAATGGCATTCCCGATACTGGTCGATCGCCTTCGGGGAACCGTCACGAGTGAAAACATAACGGACAGGATTCAAAAGCTCTCACTAAAACTGGAAAAGGAGGCAGACGAGTAGACGTACGTTGTCTATAATACGTCGTGGGTCGAAAATTCGAACTGGATGTTGCTGGCGAGAAGTTAGTTGCAAATTCCAATCGAACTCTGTTCTGGCCCAAACAATCTGCCCTCTTTGTTGCCGATATTCACCTTGGCAAAGATACAGCCATGGTTTCTGCGGCGATTCCGGTCCCGATGGGATCCACTCATGAAACGCTCGATAGGTTGACCCATGCCTTAGTGGAGTCAGGAGCAAACCGACTGATCATGCTCGGAGACCTTTGGCACGCCAAAGCCGGTCGAACCGAACGGATATATGATGACTTCTTGGCATGGCGTAGGCATCACTGCCACGTTTCTATGCTGTTGATTGAAGGTAATCACGATCTAAAGAGCGGCAAGCTTGGGCCGGAAGCCAAAGTCGATGAGGTCCCTGAGGCGTTTCCCTTTGAACCGTTTACTCTGTGCCATATTCCCCAGGAGTGCTCAGAGCGGTATGTATTGTCTGGGCATATCCATCCCGGCGTTGTCATGGAAGGCAAAGCTCGGCAGGCCATGAAATTGCCCTGCTTTTGGTTCGGGCCCACCATTGGAGTTCTCCCTGCCTTCGGTCAATTTACGGGCTCGGTTCGTATCTCACCTACTTCCGCCGATCGCGTTCTGGTTGTTGCCGACAACCAAATTTGCGATGCGTTTTATCCAGTATTTACGACAACTTAGGGCTTCGGATGAGAACTTTCTAGATTGCAAAAGGATTTGAACGCGATCCGGAAAAAACTACGGTTTAGCCTGGTAACGTTCCAACTGAAATGTCTATTCCGATTGCACTTCAGCTCTATTCAGTGCGCGATGACTGCGCCACAGATTTCTTCGGGACTATTGCCAAAGTAGCTTCAATGGGTTACGCAGGAGTCGAGTTTGCAGGCTATCATGGTGCCTCTGCAGAAGATATCCGAAAGGTATTGGATGATAACGGCCTGAAGTGCGCGGGCGCCCACGCCGGTTTTGACACGCTTCAAGACGATCGAATCGACGAGACCATTCGGTTCCATTCGGTTCTCGGCTGCGCGAATTTGGTCGTGCCTTGGCTCCCCGAATCCACACGGTCGACGCCTGAAGCCTGTAAGGCAACTGCAGATAAGCTAAACGCGGTTGCTGAAAAGCTAAAGGCGCACGGTATGCGAACTGGATTCCATTGTCATCAAGGTGACATGTCCGCTCTCGACGGTGGAAAGAGCGCATGGGATCTTCTTGGCGAGTTCACCGTCCCTGAATTTATCATGCAGTACGACACCGCCAACGGTATGTCCGGCGGAGCTGATCCTGTCCAGCCCATTCTTGATTGGCCAGGCCGCGGAATTACCGTCCACCTTAAGGAGTGGTCTGGCGAGCACGGTGCCAAGGTTATTGGCGAAGGAATGATCCCATGGGCAAAAGTGTTTGAAGCATGCGAATCTGTAGCCGGAACCCAGTGGTATATCGTAGAGCACGAGTCTTACGAAGGTATGACTCCGCTAGAAGCTGTAGAAGCCTGTTTAAAGAATCTTCGCGGAATGGGTAAGTAGCGAATAACAAGGCGCTTCGAAGCTCATTGTTCGAAGCGCCTTGTTTGGTTATTAGTGCCGTGGCTCGAGAATTTTTTCCATTCCCGTAGTAGCCAATTGGTCTAGTCGAATAAGGGCATCGCGTGATTCCACGTCCGTCGCGACGTCATGAACGCCATACAACTTGCCATGAATGACAACTCGCTGTCCTCTTGTTGGAAGTGCATCTAGACAACCTTTAAAGAGTAAGTTGCCCGTTCGATCGAAATAAAAGGCATCAAATGTATCTTTGAATAACGTTTGTTGTGGATCCATCCCTTTCCTCCGGCATAGATTTTCTACCTTGATTGCCTGTGCGCAGCTTAATAGAACTATAGCAGTACTATAAAACGATCCTTCTGTTCAACTTCGAAACAATCCATAGATCATTGATTTTTTACCTAAATCAGGGAACTGCAACGAGATACACGATTACCGCAACCGCTACCACTGCATCAGTCTTTGCTTCTGCTGGTACGAATTGCGAAACATGGACGCCCGCAATCTTCTCATTGGTTAGCCCCTAGGATTGGGAGTCTGGCATTGCCATTTTCGAGTCCGCTGAACATCGATGTTCGGCGGACTTTTTGCTTCGTTTGGATAGACACAACCATAAATTGCGATTTTTCCAAGGCCTTTTGGGTTTTGATTAAGAAAATTTAGAATTCAGCCGAAAGGAGTACTGGGACAAACAATAGGACCCTATCTCAGAAAGCCAATTTAGAAATTTATTAGCACTATTATGCAATTAACCGGTTCTTGTCCCAGATGCGGTGAAATGAAATGAAAAACCAAGCAACTCTACGAAAGACGCGAGCTTTTACGCTGATCGAACTACTTGTTGTAGTTTTGATCCTCGGAATCTTGACCTCGATCGCTCTTCCTTCCTACCTCAGTTCAGTTCAAACTGGACGGCAGGGAGCAGCAAATGCCAATGCACGAGCACTTGCCACTGCAGTTATGACCAAATCGTTGGGCGCAGGTTCATTTGATACGACGCTCGCTGACTACGCAACCGACATGGGCGGCGCGATTCCGAACAATCCCTGCACAGGTACTTCGACGGGTTATACGATTACCGCAACATCAACGACAGCTTCGGTTACTGCCTCCGCTGGAACCAATTGTGGTACTTGGACCCCTGCTACCTTCTCAATGGTCAGCCCGTAAATGCTCGGGTTTCACCGTCAGCCCTTGACCGGAAACGCTTGCCATTGAAACAATAGCGTGCAGAAAACGTCGTATCATTGCAGTACAGAATTCGTGTGTACGTTGGAGAAGATATGGCTGAATTACTCAAGTTCCCGATGATGGCTACGTTTATTGACCACGAAAAGGCAACGATCGTATTCGAGAAGTTCGTAGGTTCGTATCCATTTCCAGGAACTCGATTTGAAGGCAACGAGAAGGTCTATATTGTAGCCCGCGTTGTCGTTGGCACGAGCCACAATCGACTAGCCGTTATCTTGGATGAAGAAACTCCCGAAGAAGGCGCACACAGTACAGAGTTACAGCACCTTCTAACTCACGTACTTGAGCACTCGGTTCGGTAGTTATTGCTCCAATAATCAACCCTCTAGCGAAATTGTTCATCTTTTCTTCATTTTTGGCTTATTAAATAGTTTGGATGGAATGTCTTGTCTAGCATAGATGTAGGCGGGACGCCTTTTGGGGTGAGTTATGATGCTTAAAAGAACTGGAATTGCGGCAGTGATTATTGCTGCGATAGGGCTTTCGGGTTGTGGTGGCGGTGGAACAAGCGGGGGAACTGGAAGTTCAGACTCTTTCTTGTTTTTAACCGATGCGGTCAACACAAGTTACGATCATGTTTGGACGACTGTAAATAAGGTGGATCTGGTCGACTCGACAGGTAAGTTGACTACCATATTTGATTCCTCGGCGTCGGGAGGAGTCACCGTTGATCTTCCTTCGCTTCATCCCGCTTCTGGCCAGCAGTACATGCTTCTCACAGGCTTTTCTATGCCGGCTGGCTCCTACGTTGGTGCCAACGTGACCGTTGCGAGTGCCTTGTCCATGGTTCCAAAGGGTGCAACGTCGGCCGAATCCGCAAGTTTTGCTACCGCAACTGGTGGCTCCACAGTGCTCCAAACTAAGTTCGCCGGCCCGATCAGCGCCGGGTCCTCCAGTAACTTGGTGCTCGACTTCAACTTGGCTAATTGGAACGTTTCAGGAGGGAAGGTTACTGCGACCAATGATGATTTTGTCCAAAGTGATCCTCACCATGGGACGATCGATTCTGGGTCAACCAGTCGTGGTCACTACGAAGGAATCGTAACCGGTATGGGAGGAACAGCTCCTAATTACACCTTCGCACTTGGCAGAGGTTCGTGCTTGGTGAATGTGGCTACCAGCGCAACAACCGTGGTTTCAAATTTGGATGGCAGCGATAATCCAATCCTAACCAATGACGCTCGTGTTGAAGTAAGCGGAACCTTTGATACAACCTCGAAAACTCTAAATGCTTCAACAATAACGATTGACGTTGGTGGAAGCGTCCCTCCCGCTAGTCGCACTTCCGGATTGGTCTCAGCAACTGATTTGGCAAGGAACACGATCACAATTCAGCTGCAGGATTGCAAAGGTTTCCAGCCGCAAGCCACGTCGTTAACCATTGTAGTGACTTCGACGACCGCATTCGTGGAATCAAACGGAGTAACCGATACCGAGGCTCAATTCTTTGCCGCATTGACCGCGGGGAAGAGCGTGATCGAAGCTAAAGGGTCCCTTTCAGGCAAGGTTTTCACCGCGACAGCCATTGGAATCGTGCCCGATCACAGTGAAGGAAACAGCGGATCTGGAGGCGGCAGCTCAACCGATCCTAAGACCGTCTCTGTAATGGGCCCAACTTCCACAATTGACTCAGTAAGCGGAACATTCTCGTTAACGCTGAGTCGCTGGACTGGCGGATGGCAGAGACCCGATGCTGTGTTCAAAGTCATAACGACGAGCAAAACAACTTACTCGAACAAAGATGCCGTTCTCGATTTCGCCGCCTTCTTCGCTGCGCTTTCGACTGGTACGTCGGTTAGGGTTCGTGGGACTCTCGACCGAACAACCATGACCGTGACAGCAGAAGCAATCGCGATTGAGCGGCCAAAGTCTGGGAATTGAACTAGGCCACTGAAGTGAGGGCCAGGTGTCAGCTAGTCTGACGTCTGGCCCTTACTTTTGACAAGCCCATTGATTCAACCGTAATGAGGTTCTTGCGCACGATAAATTCGTATCATGGGAAAGATGTGATAGAAAATATCATGAGGCAAGGGCAGTAAGTTCTTGGACCAAAACGTGGACGCAATTCAGATCTACCTTTTCTTCAATGCCAAGAACCCTATAGGTAGTTTCCCCAATTGTGATTTGATCTCCCTTTGATAACCTCATGCGCAAACTGATTATCGCTACAACATCAGGTTGCCTCGGCTCAGGATCGGCGATACCGACTGTATATTTCCCGACTTTCAGAATGACGGCTTCGTAGCGAACTTCGTAACAAAACTCACTAAGTGGTCGAGACTTGAGCGAACCCATTAACTCATCGATATACATTCAATACTCTACTCCGCTTGTCAGGTTGCCCGGGCTAGACATATTGTTCCGTCCCTCGTTCGTTCTATCTACGGCGGGGTAGGTCGCGGACGGATTCCCATTCGTCGTGAAATGGTGCAAGGACTTCATAATTATGATTATCAGAAAGATAATCACGGGTCGTTCAACTTGTTTTAGGGATGAAAAATGACCAGGTGGTCGAGCTATCTTTGCTGGTAAACACGGACGTAATCGACGAGGTACTTCTGTGGGAACGACGTGTCGTCGATGCCATGTCGTCCAGCCCATGCGCCGCCAATGGCGAGATTGATCAAAAGGTACATTGGGCGATCGAAGGTCCAGGTTGATGGGCCTTTGTATGGATAGGTGAAAAAGGGTTTGTCGTCGACAAGGATGTCGATACTCTTTGGCGACCACACGACTGAATATATGTGGAACGCTTTCGTCGGATCATCTATATCAACGGTTCCACCTTTGCTAACGTGACCATTGCCGTCTGGAGCGATTTGGTGGAGCGTGCCGTAGATACGGTTGGGCTCATAAGCGATGTGCTCCATGATGTCCAGTTCGGCACATCTTGGCCAACCAATGGTGGTCCGATCCGCGCCAAGCATCCAGATGGCGGGCCAAGCACCCATTCCTTGAGGAAGTTGAGCTCTTACATCAACTCGGCCGTACTGGAACTGGAATTTTCCGAGCGTGATCAAGCTTGCTGACGTATATTTGGACCCCTGAAAGTCTTCTTTCCGAGCCTCGAGAACAAGGCATCCATTTTCAACTCGGGCGTTCTCAAGACGGCTCTTGGTGTAGAACTGGGGTTCGTTATTACGAACCAGGCCCTGCTCGTAATCCCACTTTTTGCGGTCTGGGTGGCCCCGGTAATTGAATTCGTCCGCCCAGACTAAACTATATCCTGCACTATTTATTGCAATATTACTTAACAAACTACAAACAAGAGGCAAAAGCATAGAACCATTACTCGTCAAGCAAAGTGCTTAGCAGGCCGAAGATCGAATTCAGGAGAACGATGTTCGAGCTCACTGAGTGCCTCGTCACAGCGGTCGATAAGACGGTGTGATCGAACACTTGGCTTTCTTGCCCACAATACGATCGCAGCAACAGCACCGCCAACAAACGCGATGGCGGCAATCGATTTGACCACGGAAAGGCATGTATCTGATTTCTTCATTTTTTCTATCAATTCTTTAGACGAGGAATTTCAACTCAAGGTTTTCAATTCTACAGAAAGTTTTGATGCATTTGAGACAATGGAATCGATCATCCTAGAAAGCGTGAGCATCGAGGAAAAAATGGAGCCGATGGGGACACCACCCAAACAAAGAGACGCACTCTTCGATGTCGCAAAAGGCATCGGAATTCTCATTGTCCTCGGGCACCACTCCTTCAGCAACTCGGCTCGGCTTTATAGCGTGCCGCACTCATACCTCTGGTGGACCCTGTCATTCCTCAATAGGATCCTCAGTTTCTCGGTTCCTGTCTTCCTCCTGGTCAGCGCGGTCCTATCAGCTCGAACACTGATGACCAAACCACAAGTGTTGCCATTCTATAAGCGAAGGTTGCCGGGTGTGCTTTGGCCCTATCTTGCTTGGACAGTTGTGTATTGGGTCGCGCGCATGGTCCTGGACCGAAATGCACAAAAAATTGTGCCTTCGAGCATTTTTGGATTTCCTATTTCTGGCCCCGCGTTAATGGTGCATTTCAAAGAGCGTTGGCTGGAAGTGGTTTGGGGAAAGAGCTATTTTCACCTTTACTTCTTGGTCGTTCTAGTTGAGCTCCTCATTTTGCTTCCTTTGGCTGTCAAATACGTTCGCTGGCGTAATCCCAGCTTCTGGGAGGTTTTTGGAACAGCATTTGCCCTTCAGGGAGCCATCATGGTCACCCAGCACTATACGGCGCTTGTACCGTATCCGGGTAGTTGCGCACTATGGTACATCGGTTCGCTTCTGCCTGGCGCTTGGATTGGCGCTAATTGGTCGACCTTCAAGGAGCAAGCACACAAGTGGGTTTATCCATTGGTGGGATTGGTTGCCGTAACGGGAATTCTATTCCTAAGAGAAGAACTGAACGTCATCCACGGTTTGATTGCGGATAATTACCTTTCCAATGGGTCTCTGACAATATACGCCAGCAGTTTGGCCGTGCTCGTCCTGATCGGGTCAATCAAGATTTCTGAAAATGAGCGAGCGAGAAAGATCCTTGAACCGCTAGGCAAGTACTCCCTTCAAATTTATCTGATTCATCCAGGCGTCATGCAGCTCCTAGAAAGACAGAGATTCACGCGAGTCATGAGCATCACGCACTTGGGCCCCATCCTGTCACCGGCCTTGATGCTTGCCATCACGATCGGCCTGATCCTCCTATTTAGAGTGACCCGAACTGAAAAGCTTTTGTTTGGAAGGTCATAAGTGAAACCTCAACTCCCGCCCAACCCTAAAAGTAAGGAAGCCACGATTAAACTGGTACCTTAGAGTTTCCGATGCTTGACTCCCTTACCCGCCGACTTTCTGGCATTCTGTCTGGACTAAGAGGCAAGGCCCGCCTGTCCGAGGACGACGTCAACGAAATGCTTCGCGAAGTCCGCGTTGCCCTCCTCGAAGCGGACGTCAACTTTACAGTTGCTAAAGCTTTCATTGCTAAAGTCAAGGAGCAAGCCGTTGGCGAAGACATTTACGGCAGCCTGACCGCCGATCAAACGATCATCAAAATCGTCCGGGACGAGTTAGCCTCAATGCTCGGTACTGCCCCGCCGCGTTTCAACTACAGCTCTTCCCCGCCAACCGTTATTTTGATGTGTGGGCTTCAGGGCTCAGGAAAAACGACGACAACGGCAAAGCTTGCTAAGTGGCTCGTGGCACAAGGCAAAAAGCCTATGTTGGCTGCATGCGACGTGCAAAGACCTGCTGCAGTCAAACAGCTCGAAGTACTTGGAGAATCGGTTGATGTCCCCGTTTTCTCGAAAATGGATGGCAGTTCCCCCGTTCAGATCGCGACGGAAGCGTTGGCTCGATGCAAGCACCTCATGTTGGACGTGCTCATTATCGATACGGCAGGCCGGCTTCAGATCGATGAGGGACTGATGGACGAGCTTCACCAGATCGCCAAGAACACCAAACCGTCGGAAGTATTCCTCGTACTTGACTCGACAACGGGACAGGAAGCCGTACACGTAGCGGAGGCGTTTCACAAGGAAGTCAACCTCACCGGCGCCATCTTTACAAAGCTTGACGGTGATACACGTGGTGGTGCTGTTTTAAGCGTCCGAGCAGCCACAGGAGTTCCGGTTCGGTTCATCGGTATTGGTGAGCAGGTCGACGCTTTGGATACTTTTTATCCAGATCGCATGGCGCAGCGGATCATCGGAATGGGCGACATTCTCGGCATTATCGAGAAAGCCGAGATGGCTATCGACCGAGATGAAGCGGAAGATCTTGAAGGCAAGATGGCCAAAGGCAACCTTGACTTCAATGACATGCTCCAAACATTCCGCATGATGAAGAAGATGGGCCCAATGAAGAACATCCTTAAAATGGTGCCCGGACTGGCCAATGCGATCCCCGAAGGGGCTTTGGATGCGATAAATGATAAAGATACTGGCCGTATTGAGGCAATCATCCTCAGCATGACTCCCAAAGAGCGGTCAAATCCGGATATAATCAACGGTTCGCGAAGAAAGCGCATTGCAGCAGGCGCCGGAACGACTGTGGAAGAGGTAAACAATCTACTAAAGCAGTTCTACGGGAGTCGCCGTGGCATGAAGCAGATGATGCAAATGCAAAAACGGATGGGCAAACGCGGGCGCCGATAGGAAGGAATTAAAGATTTTATGGTAAAGATCCGATTAAGGAGAATTGGCACGAAGGGCCGACCGTTCTACCGTGTTGTAGTTGCGGAGTGTGCTTGTGGCCGAAATGGCAGCTTTGTCGAGACAATCGGCGTTTATGACTCGATTGCACAGCCCAAGAAGATTGAGATCAATGAAGAGCGAGCGCTCCACTGGCTGATGGCCGGGGCACAACCTTCAGAGACTACAGCTTATCTTCTTAATAAGCTCGGCATTTTGCCAAAGTTTCTCGAAATGCGACCGCAGCAGAAGAAGAACTACAGCTTCCTGGATAAGCGAACAGCAGCTATCTCGGTAACGACCCCCGCAGCAACCACAGAGAACGCCTAATGAGCTATCGTCCGTTTGTAGAAACGCTAGTAAAGTCCGTAGTTGAAAACCCGGACCAAATCGAAATCGATGAAGAGCACGAAATGGGCACGCGAACGTTTTACGTTCGTGTTTCTCCAGACGACGTTGGCAAGATCATCGGCAAGAGCGGAAGAGTAGTCAGTGCTATCCGCTGTGTGGTAAGTGCTGTTGCCGCAAAATCCCGTGAAAAGGCTTTTGTAAAAATCGTTACGGATTAATTCCGACCGATTCAAATTGAAAAGTGCTCGCTACCTTCGGGTGTCGAGCACTTTTTTTGTGCCTCAGCTTCTTGTACTTATTCTGCCAAACATCCTGAGGATGGAAATAACATCGCTGTAGTTTGAGATCTTTGTCATCAAGTGCGACAGGTGATCTGTATCTTTAACATCAACCGTCACGTCAATCTCAGCCGTGTGGTTGGACATCGTCTTAACTTTTAAAGCCGAAACATTCGTTTTGGATTCTCCTAAAATAGTCGAGATGTCCATTAGCAATCCAGTGCGATTCACGCAAACTATTCTTAGGCCAACCGCATAAACGTTTCCGTCCGAGGCCCAAGTGTAAGGTATCAACCTTTCTGGTTCGACACTAGAGTAAGTAAGGGCGTTAGGGCAAACTTTGCGGTGGATCATTATTCCCCTTCCCCTAGTGACGTATCCAACGACCTCATCTCCAGGAATAGGACTACAGCACTTCGACCGGTTCACGAGAACGTTGTCGATCCCGCTTGTTACGAGCGCGAGTTTTCCTTCTTTCGTTTTCGTGACTTCAATGCGATCCGCAGTTTGGGATTCGGTGACGGTTCCCCGTAACCGAGTTACGACACTGTGAACAGAAGCCAAACCAAGACCTATCTTTGCCAGTACGTCTGATGCACTTTCACAAGAATCCATGTGCGCAGCAACACGCTGAAGGCTTTCCTCACCTAGGAATTGCTTTGGATCCAACCCTAGTGACCGGAACTCCTTTTCAAGTGTTTCCCTGCCGCGCTGAGCGTCTTCGTTCTTGGAGAGTTTTCGGAAATGTCCACGTAACTTGCTACGCGTGTGGGCAGACTTTACAAACTGCAGCCAGTCCAAACTTGGTGATGCGTTAGAGCGAGTTATTAACTCGACCACGTCGCCGTTGCTTAGCTTGTTGCTCAAAGGAACGATTAGTCCGTTCACTTTTGCGCCTACCAAGGTCATTCCGAGCTGCGTGTGGACGCGGAACGCGAAGTCAACCGGAGTCGAATCTTTGGGCAAATCGATGACGTCGCCCTTGGGAGTAAATACGAAAGTCTGTTCGGAGAAAAGGTCCGTTGAAACCGTTCTTAAAAAGTCGGTTGATAGACGCTGGTCACTGTTCCAGTCGAAGAGCTGCTCTCGAAGGGCACCGAGACGCTTCGTCTCGTCGATCGCAATCTTGCCTTCCTTGTAAGTCCAGTGAGCGGCAAAGCCATATTCGGCTACCTCGTGCATCGCCATCGTCCTAATTTGGATCTCCAGAGGCGAACCTTCTGAACTCACAACTTTCGTATGAAGGGATTGATAACCATTTGGCTTTGGTCGAGCGATGTAGTCGTAGAAAAGTGCCGGAATAGGCACGTAGGTTTCGTGAACAATCCCGAGTGCGACGTAGCAGTCGGAAAGAGATTCGACGATAATTCGGAGGGCCAGCAAGTCGTAGATTTCGTCAAAGCCAACTCCCTGACGAATCATCTTGTTGAAGATCGAATAGAGGTGCTTGGGGCGGCCACGGATATCGAGGATCTTAGTTCCTCGCTCCTCAAATTTCGTCTTTAGGGCAAGAATGGATTCCTCAAGTTCACGGTTTCGTTGAGGGTGAGTCTTCGCTACTAACTCGCTGACTTCCTTGAATTCCGCGGGATGCAAAGCTTGAAAGGCCAGGTCTTCAAGTTGCCACTTGATCTGCCAAATTCCAAGCCGAGCCGCTAACGGAGCGTAAACATCCAGCGTTTCCGTTGCAATTCGAGTTCGCTTAGCTGGTGGAAGTGACTGCAACGTAAGCATGTTGTGCAATCGATCCGCAAGCTTAATGACCATGACTCGAAAGTCCTTGGCCATTGCGAGAAGCATCTTACGCAGTGTCTCTGCGGTCCGCGTGGTTTCAGCCACCACTTGCTGGCGATCTGTCATGTCGCCTTGGGGTGTCGAACGAAGTTTCGTGACTCCCTCGACAAGATTGACGACATCCTCGCCAAATTCCTTGCTGATCATTTCCGGACTAATGTCGGGACAATCTTCCAGCACATCATGTAGAAGTGCGGCAATGATCGTGTCATCGTCCATTCTCAAGTCGACAACGATTCGGGCAACCGCTAGAGGATGGTTAATGTAGGCTTCACCAGACCTACGAAACTGGCCGGCGTGCCACTTTTCGGCAAGGAAAAAGGCGTAGCGAATTTTACGGACGTTTGCATCGTCTCGCTGCGCCCTCAGGACCTGCAACATTGCATGAAGGTCTTCCGGCTCCTCCCAATCGTGGCTTATTTCGTAGGCCGCTACCATAAACGGCAATACACCGGCCAAGCCACGTTGCTTGATCGGATGTCTGCTTCCTTTTAGGTGTATATATTAACCCATTAAGGCGACGATCCAAGACCGATCAGTTTGCTCTTTGTTTGAGAATTTGTCTGACTTCCTCTGCCTGTTCCGGAGTATCAACAGCAAGTTCACTTCCCATTCCCGCAGACATCTTTATCTTGATACCATGCTCCATAAACCGTAACTGTTCCAAGCTCTCTGCCATCTCTAGAGGAGTCTGTGACCACGTTGAATAGGCTTGCACTACCTCTCGCCGGTAGGCATAGATACCTACATGTTTCTTAGCTGAAGTCGAAGACTCGTTACGGAGAAAGGGTATTGGAAATCGACTGAAGTAAAGCGCAAAGTCGTTCAGGTCTGTAACCACTTTTACGACGGCAGGGTTTTCTCGTTCAGATTCTGGACAAATGCTAAAAATGCTTCCCATCTTGATGGTGTCATTGTCTAGAAGAGGCTTGGCACATGCTCGGATCGATTCAGGTCGAATGAGGGGTTCGTCGCCCTGCACATTGACATAAACATCTGCGATGATGGTTTCTGATACTTCGGCCAAGCGATCTGTGCCGGTTGGATGTTGATCGCTCGTTAAGATAGCTTCAGCTCCGAAGGCCTGGCATGCTTCTAGGATCACCATGTCTGGCGTAGCCACAACGATGCGCTCACTAACTTGAGAGGCCCGGGCAGCTTCAACGACCCACTGTATCATGGGTTTGCCAAGGAGATCACAAAGAGGCTTGCCTGGAAACCGAGTGCTACCCATACGGGCTGGGATGACTATGCAGCAACGCATTTCACCAACGTACCCGCTGGAACGTCTTATACTGGGTTAGGTTTAGGGGTTTGGAACCCATTTTGCATGGGAATCGGTATAAACGACGGCGCGGCCACCCGGTCCCTCAAGATAACCCAGGACAGTTCCGGATGGATCACTGATCTTCGCGGCATCTCCGCCCGGAAAAACGTAATTAAATCCATCCATCAAACTTGCATCCTTTAGATAGGGAATTAGGATAGATTTCCAATCGCCTTTGTTCGAAAGATAGTTGTCGCTGTTGTCTCCTGCGTTGAGGACTAGAGCTATTCCAACTTGCTTCGCCTGATTGAGGAGTTTCGTTCGAATGGCCGCATTCTTTGCCACGAGGTAGGCATCGAGAGGCACTTTTGCGAGCGTCCGGACCATCACGTTCCCCTGGCTAACATAACTCACGGCCGTAAGGTGCGGGGCGATTTCACCTTTCATCCCATCGGAAGTAACCAACCCAAAGCTCTCGTCAATTTTGTTGGCTCGGATGGTCACAACTGGCGCGTCAAACCCTTTTTGTTCAAGCCTCAGTTTTGGTATGACGTTTTGCACATCAAGGGCACTGGAAATCTGCGGCGGCGGAGAGTTCTGCGCCAAATAAACTAGGTCCGAGGGTGGATTGGAGGGTTTAATCGAATTCGTTGTTCGGTCAACAAATGACCATGAATGATTCATTGTGTTGGTCACGCGATCGTATTTGGATTCGAAGATATAGGGTGTGCCATTTGCGCTCCAGACAAGACGGGAGTTCCCTTTGCCGAAGGAAATGGGGCCCGATAGAACTCCATCCACGCCAAAAAACCGCACTGAAGGTAGTGGTTGAACGGGTGGAGGCAAGCCAGACGTTCTTCGAACAAATGGGTATTCCACGTAGGCGACGATCGGCTTTACTGGTGATGGGAGGATCTGGATTCCTTCGTCTACTTTCTGCGTAACTATAACCTTTGCCGTCCCCGAATTTTGAAGGAGGACCACTTGACTTCCGCTTTGGTCATCAGGATTAGGCGATCGAACCTCCAAAACCATTGACGATGAACCTGTGATCCAATCCATAGAATCGATCACACCGTTACTGACCCGTAGCCTGAAGGCGGTGGTTGCTTTCTGTGTTTTGACATTCCAAGTAATAACTTGGGTCTCTGCTTCATCAAGCGTCAGAGGTTCCTTCGAAACAAACGAATCCGCGATCTGCTCGGCACTAATGTGTTGATATTGCCTAAGGACCGCAAGTCGTTGGCCATCTGGCGACCATCGCATATCGATCTGCTTTGGGCCGCAAACAAGATCCGGCGGCATCATCAAATAAGCACTTTGTTTGGCAGTCACAAAGTCTTTGATGGGATCGCATTGCGCTAAATCAAATTGAGTTTGTGAACCATGCTGTTGCGACTCGCTTGAAGCGAATGTTGATACCAAAGCGAATGCGGTCAACAGGTGCAGTAGCATAAATTTCCTTGCCTCATTTTCAGTTTGCTATGGGTTAGGAATCCACTTTACGTGGCCGTCTGCATAGGCCACAGCTCTTCCCCCAGTACCCTCTAGATACCCAAGTTGGGTGTTGGCTGGATCATTGATCTTGCCAGAAGCTCCGCCACCGAACGTGTAATTGAAGCCATCGAACACGCTCGAGTCTCGCATGTAGGGTTCCAATTGAGTCTTCCAATCTCCTTTATTGGACACGAAATTATCATCCATGTCACTCATATTCATGATGAGCCCCAAGGCAACTTGTTTTGCCTGGTTCATCAATTTCATGCGGATTGCCGCTAGCTTCGCTTGTTTATAGGCTTCGAGTGGAACCTTCACCATTGGTCTAACCATGGCCGACCCCTGGTAAATATAAGAAATTGCGTTATAGGTGGGAGAAATTTGTCCTTCCCCGCCGTCGGTCGTTACAACCGTCGGTGCATCTTCTTCTGGAGTTTCAGCTTGAACGACTACAATGGGAGCATTGACGCCAATCTTCTTAACTGCGGCTTTTGCATTAAGATTCTGAATCTCCAACTCGTGCTTAATTGTAGGTTCATTGGGTGACGCATCAGGAGGCGACGTCGCAACTCGCTCGAATTTTTGACTTGCCTTGTTCGCCAAGTACCAGACAGGTACTGATTTCTTGGGCTTACTCTTGTCTCGCTCAAATCCCAAGGCAAAAAGCTGGCCATTTGAGCTCCAAAAAAGTGAACTGCCTTCGGGCATGGTGAAGGCTGGGCTCAGGATTCCGTTTGTGCCGAAAGTGCGTACGATCGAGGGTTTGATTGCTTCAGACGAACCTGCCTTTGGCAAGTTCGAATTTGGAAATCTGACTAAAGCGACCTGCGATTTATAAGGTGACGGCAACACTTCGTATCGCTCGGAAACACTGAATTGTGCCACAGGAATGGTTGACCCTGCGCTGGATACGACCATGACACCCACTGTGACCTCACCTGAAGGATTAGCAGGGTTGAAAACTCCTACGACTGCCATTTGAGATGATCCCACGATCCAACTCACCTCGGTGATCTCCCCTTGGGACGGCTTTAATCTAAGAACTGTTGTGGTTTTTCGATTGGTAGGGCTCCAGACAATCAACTGCTGCTCTGGCTCCGCCCTCACTCCAGGTTGTTGCGCGATCAAATCTTTGATCATGCCTGTCGTGATGTCTTCGAACCGACGAAGCACAGCCAAATGCACTCCGTCATTCCCCCAGACCATTTGCTGGACTTTCGGCCCACAAACGAATTCGGGGGGAAGCATAAGGAATGCAGATTTACCGCTCGCAACAAAATCACGCTGCGGATCCATTTGACAGAAAGAAATCGAACAGAGTCCGGCAATGCTTAAGCAAGCAAATACACGCAAATTCGTCACATTCAATAGACAGAAATTGGGCATCTTTAATTCATTTAATATGGACTCTTTTCATTTGGCACAAATGAGAGCAATGGTTGACCTAAGAGGGTGCATCCGCTACCCAAAGTCCATCGTAGTCCTCAGGATCCTCGGCGATCTCCAGTGCACAGGGGGAATCAAATATTTCCTGCCAGCGCTCTTCCAATTCAGCGTCGTCACGCAGGATCCGGTCGAAACTCTCGGAGTAAAAGGGGCTATATTTCTCCCCCGACTTCTTGATGATCCACTTACCTGCCTTGTTCTTCGCCTTTTCAACGATTTCGGCTAGCTCATAGGGTTGTCCTGTTGACGCTTCACGAACTCTAAAGATGAGGTCTGTTTTCTCTGGAAGTACGCATACTATCAACAGGTCCCAACGCATTCCATCAGGCTTGAGAAGTTGCCGAAGAAGAAACTGGCGTTCCATGGCATCCAATGGTCGCCTGTGCCGAAAAGTTACAAAATAGGTGACATCGCTTGCGCGCCAGTGCGGAAGGCGTCCCCGCCAGATACTGAAGTTCCGAAATGCCATGGTCAGCAGTGCGACTTGACCTTAGGAAATCGCGGCGTCTCCTCGTTCACCTGTTCGGATTCTAATTGCATCAACAATGTCGCTCACAAAGATCTTGCCGTCACCGATTTCGCCCGTTTGAGCGGCCTTAATAATTGCATCAATCCCTTCTTCGAGGTCCTCATCTTTCACGACAACTTCCACATGCATCTTAGGCAAAAGGTTAACTGCGTAAGTGCTACCCCGATATTTATCTGTGCGACCCATTTGGCGCCCGTAACCCCTTATCTGCCCGCAGCTCAACCCCACAATTCCAGCATTCTCTAGGGCTTGTTTTACATCCTCTAGTTTGTTGACTCGGATAATCGCTTCAATTCGCTTCATTTCTTTCCTTTCATTTTTCAGCCACTTATCGTACCGTCAGAACAAAGGCTCCGATCTTATTAAAGCTTAACTTGTATTGAGCAAGCGTGTTGATACAGAACTGGTTTACTAACCGTCCTAAGTAGTGAGTGATCCATCGGAACGGCTACCTAGCTATCGGGCTCTGCTATGGCGGAGCGGCAATCTTTGCAATATTGGCAATTCTGTCAGTGGTTCGCGCCGTCGAATTGGCTCCTATTCCGGTTTTGTTACTTGGCGGCATCCTTTTTGTCGTGGCTGGCTTTCAACTTCAAACTTTGCTTTCGGAGAACAGTCAGCAGTCTGAAGAACGAAAATCCAAAATCGAACTGCTTCAGGCCCAGGTACAGGAGCAAAAGAACGCAGTCGACGACATGGCCGATGGCTTGGATATCGCGATTTTCGTCTGCGACCTTAAGGCAAATATCCAATACGCCAACCGACGTGCGATCGAGCTTTTCCGTTTTGAGAGACCGATTGGAAGAAATATTCTTGCAGTGACATTGAGTTATGACCTTGAGCAGCAAGTCATAACGACTGCTAAATCTGGCACTCCTCAAAACGCGGAAATCACCTTTACATACCCAGACGAACGGGTAGGACTCGCAAAGACCTGGCCCACTAATGACGGAGGAGAAAGAGTCTTTCTTTCTGTCTATGAGATCACGGACTTGAGGCGACTTGAACGGGTGCGACAGGATTTTGTAGCTAACGTTTCACATGAGTTGAGAACCCCACTCACGATTATTCGCTCAATGGCGGAGACTATGCTTGACGACGAAGGCGAGATTTCTGAAAGATCTTCGCGATACTTGACCAAGATCGTAGGAGAGGTGGATCGCCTGACCCTTATCTCTCAAGATCTTCTTATCTTAAGTGCCTCTGAGTCAAACCCCGTCCGCAAACACCGCTGCGACATTGGCGAGGTCTTCAGAAATGTCGTTCAGCAACTTGAGCCCAAAGCGACAAAAAAATCCTTGAGCCTTACTTTTGAGGGTCCTTTGCCGTGCGTTATTGAAGCCAATAGTTCGCAAATGACTCAAGTGGCGCTTAATCTCATTGACAATGCAATCATCTATACGGCCACGGGAACAGTCACGGTCAAAGTAGTGAGAGGAGACGCTGAGGTCACTATTTCGGTTACTGACACCGGTATTGGCGTGCCAAGCGACCAAATCGACCGTATTTTCGAACGATTTTATCGCGTTGATCGCGCAAGAAGCCGAGCAACTGGTGGCACCGGTTTAGGACTGAGCATCGTCAAACACATCGTCGAGGCTCATGGAGGAACGGTCAACGTAGCCAGTTCACTTAATAACGGCTCAACTTTTACGGTCACTATGCCTATTGGTGATTAGGCATAGCTTTCAAAGCAATCGTTCTAACTGGACTCTCGTTTCCGACTCGGTCTATCGCACTCACTGAAATCGCCGAGGGCTCTGCTCCAGGATCCAGGTTCAACGTAATGGAGTTCATTGATGTTATCCGTGGCATAAGCCATCGATCCGTCTTTACTCGAAGGGTGAAGAACCGGATTGGAGTTTTGCCTCCTGGCTTCATCGTAACCTTCCATTTGCCGTCGGGAGTCTTCTCTACATTCACGCTCGGCTCTTGTGGAGAACCTATCGCAAGCCAGGGAGAAGCGGGAACTAGTGCTCGGTCAAAATAGAGTCCGTTTTCCAAAGCACTGTCGATGCCTTGATGGTTCTCAAGGAAAACTTTCATGCTGAAGTGAACTTCGCCAGTTGCTCCGGTTCGTTCTCTCGTTAGTTTGATCTGGTCAAGGATCTCTTTCAGCGCCCAAGTTTTTCCTTCGTCGCCACCGACTCTACTTGTATAGAGTCCAGGCCAGATGTGACGCCCTTTGAGGTTTTGACTGATCCAATAATCGAGTAAGACAGGGTAACTCTGTGGCTTCTGGGCGATGGGCCAATAAAGTTGGGGAGAAAAGTAGTCGCACCATCCTTCGTTGAGCCATTTTCGACAGTCGGCATAGAGCTCGGCATACTGATCGATTCCTGCCTTGATTTGATCTGGAACGCCAGGTCGATAAATCCCGAAGGGGCTGATTCCGAACTTCACCCATGGCTTCTCCGCCTTAATGGTGGTGTAGATTCCCTTCACGAAACGGTCTACGTTGTCTCGTCTCCAATTGGGTCGATCAAGCTTCCCTCCACGTCGAAGGTATTGCTCATAACTCGGTTCGTCAGGAAAGTCCTTGCCGCCTTCTGGGTAGGGGTAGAAATAATCATCGATATGAACTCCATCGATGTCATATCGGTGGACAACATCTCGGATGACGTCAAGGGAGTGTTTTTGAACAACGGGCTCGCCCGGGTCCATCCACAGGTATTTGCCGTAGCGTTTAACGACTTCAGGATGTGTCCTTGAAATGTGATTGACAGCCATCGGCCCTTTTTGAATGGGATGGCCCGCCCGATAAGGGTTGAACCAACAATGAAGTTCAAGGCCCCGGGCGTGAGCTTCCTTAACCGCGAAGGCCAAAGGATCGAAGAAGGGGTCAGGAGATCTTCCTTGCGAGCCAGTTAGGTACTCGGACCACGGCTCGAGTCTGGAGGGATACATGGCGTCTGCCGAGGGCCTAACCTGTAGAATGATTGCGTTGAGTCGAATCTTTACGGCTACGTCAAAGATTCTAAGGAGTTCGATCCTCATTTCATCTGCTGTGAGGCCCTGTCTGCTGGGCCAATCGATGTTGGCAACTGTTGCCACCCAGGCAGCGCGAAACTCCCTTGGAATACTCGGAGGAGTAAGCTCTTGTGTTTGGATAAGTGACGCAACTAACGGTATGAGACAAAGCGACAGGGGCATGACTAGCAACCATGATAGCGCCAATGACCTCTTGGTGGACAACCTCACCTGAATGTTACGTGCAACGTAAGTCGCCTTGCTCTGCGTTTAAAAAGAGGGTAGGATGCTCCGAGTGACTCACAAGCAGGCTGTAGCTATTGGCCGAATCGAGGCCAATCTGTTTGACGTGGTCTTGCCAATGGGTCTTAAAGTAGAAAAGGTCTCCATTTCCGGCACCGACCTCACTGTAACACACGATCCTATTGGCGCTCAAATGCCAGATCCGGGTCGGCTGGAAATCTTTGTTTCGGAGAAAGATTTGGCCCGTTTCCTAAACGAACAATCACCTGCGGGCCTAAAGAACGTCTCCGTTGAAGCCAAGAACGGCATGCTCCACGTCCGTGCGACGAAAACTGTGCTGATCGACGTTAAGGCCTATGTCGTTTGCTCATTGAGGATTGTAGATAACTCCAAGCTGTATGTCGATTTGGAGTCCATCGAATTAATGGGGGTTGGACCCAAACATCTCATGCAGGCACAGATAGATAAGATTAACCCGGTCATCGACGCAAAGGACTTGCCAATCCAGGCCACTATGGACAGAGTCGAAATTGGCAATGGCGGCATCATTCTTCGCGGTAGAGTTTGGCCACCCACATAGCTTTTCTGCAACAAGAACTCTCGTTGACCTCGGTCCACGAGGAGTTTTTCCGATCCCTAGTGGTATTATCGTTTGGCTCCGACGTGCCGTCGTGGCGAAATTGGTAGACGCGCCAGATTTAGGTTCTGGTGCCGAGAGGCATCTCGGTTCGAGTCCGAGCGACGGCACCATACTTACCTACCCAAGCTACTCCTCTTTCTTTTTTGCCGGAACGATGCTGATGGTTCCGTCAATTTCAAGGACCGCAAGCCTGACTTCAGAAACATGGCATAACCCATGCTCTCGCATGGTACGAATGAGCTCCTCATGAGAAACGTGCTCAACTTTCATTCGCTCACTTATCACATGTCCATCCGACACTAAAACCATCGGAGTTCCAAACAATAAGTGCTCAAACTTTGGTTGTTTGGTTACCAAGCGTGTCACAAGCCAACCAAGAAGAAGTAGCGTCGTTGCGCTCACCAAACCAACGGAGAGTTGCCCCTTCCCCATGGTCATTCCGTTTTGAACGGCACTCGCGACGGCCAGCAGCGTGACCAAATCGTAGACGTTAAACTGGGCGAGTTGACGCTTCCCAAGTAACCGATAGAGAATGAACAGAAATAGAATAGTGAAGCCTGTCTTCCCTGCCACAACTGATAATTCGAAAGCAGCCGCATTCATGGCATTCTGATGGCCTTAAAGTGACGCCTTGTTCTCAAGCTTTGGGATTCCGTGGGAATGACGCTCATGGATCCATCAACTTCAAGAACACATATCTTTACTTGTTCCAAACGAGTCAGCCCATGTTCTCGCAATGCCGTCATCAGTTGATCGTGAGTTATTCCTTCCGCCTTCATTCGATTGGCCATCGGGATTCCTTCATGTACGATCAATAGTGGTTGCCCAACCATAACCCGTTCGATCTTTTTGCTTCGGCGAAGAATGACGTTAAAGATTCGATTTACGCCGAGCAATGTTGTGGCGGCAATTAAACCTCCGACCAAGGAATTATCGTTGCCGAGCATCGCATTTTGGACAGAGTTGCCTAGAACGATAATGAGAACAAGGTCGAATATATTCATTTGACCCAGTTCCCGCTTGCCAAGTAAGCGGAGACCAATGATGAGGAACAGATAGAGAACGAGCGTCTTTGCCGATATAATCAGCGCGTTCCCTATCGACGAAGGATGGTCAAAAACAGAGCTAAACCAAAGCGACATGGGCAAATCCACTCCTCAGCGTAATCCAAAAACCATACACCACCATGGATGTCCAATCTAATGTTATTGCCACCGTTATCGTCAATACGCTTGTTATTTACCTGTTTCTTGTTTTGGGCGTCCGATTATTAGGTCGCCGGCAACTTGCGCAGCTTACGTCACTTGACTTGCTCATTCTTATCCTTCTTGGAAGTTCCGTGGAAACTTCCATGGTTGCGGGTAGCACAACTATGCTGGTGGGATTTGTTGCCGCAACTGTACTTCTCGGCATAAATCGACTGCTAATTGTGCTTTTAGGCAAGTCGAAGAAGCTTAATCGACTTTGCGGTTCAGGCCCCATACTTCTCGTTCATAACGGAGCCTTTATCGAGGAGCATCTCAAGAGAACAGGATTGACTCAAGACGATGTGCTCGAGGCCATTCGAGGGCGAGAGCATGCTGATCTAGCGGATATTCGCTTCGCAGTTCTGGAAGCCGATGGCGAGGTAAATATCATCACGAAGGAAATGCAAGTAAGCGTGAGCTCATTTCCGTCGCTTTCTTAAGATCTGCTTTCCTCTCTTTCGTCCGTTAGTATCCCAAGTTCTGTCTTCAAGTGTAAGAGAATGGCCAACACTTCGAATTTGTACTCGCTCTTGCGCCAATCCAAGAATTTGATATGGGCTGGGATACGAACTACTTGGATAACTCGTTGACACGAATGCCATAGCTATCCCAATACCTACGGTCAGCGCACACGCTTTGTACATGTTCAAACGGAACTCCCTAACGGTTATGGACTTAATGTAATTAGATTACTCTTGACTGTCAGATTGCAAATTTGATCCATCGTCTCAAATAGGTTTTGAACCTAAAATAACGCATTATCATTATTATTTCACGGACCGACTCATCCCATCTCTGCTTGAAGCACTCAAAGGGTAAAGACAGGATGATAAAGTTCACTCATATCCAAGACATGCCAAATAGACCTATAGATTAATAGCGATTGTCTCTAATAACGTCTCCATTCTTATCGCACTTTCAGCAATTAATAGGTGACCAAGAGACCTTTACATCGTGTAGTTGCTTTCAGTTTCACGTTTTAGTGCTGAGCACCAGAAACCGATGTTTTAGAAGAGGTCGGCGTAGAGGAACAGCTATTTATGCCAGCGAGCTTCAATTTAAGTTTGAGGAGCCTGGGAAATTAGGAAAGAAGAATCATGCAAATTCTTCGCACCGCTGAACTGGGTCAACTTTTCTGGGTTAGGCGGGAATGTTTAGGAATCGCGCCGAGACAAAGTTTCGACCCAAGCAAAGGATGCAGGATGGGGCAAAGATGCTCCCCCTGATCCCTTATTGTCAGGTTCATTTGAAGTTAGAGAACTCTCACCCAATCCTCATTCAATTTTTAAGTTGGTAGCCCACAATTCGGGTTGAAGTAGGGAGCTTTCTCAAGCAATAGTGCAATGGGAACAGTACCTAGCAGGAGTCGGACCACCGAAAGTTTAGTGAACCAAGATAGCCATACGAACCGTATAAGGACAGGGCGTAAGAGAATGCTATCGTTCCACGCAACACAAATGATTCGTTTTTTTGAACATTAAGAATGAATTAGGCGTTAAGCCCCATGTTGAACCCGCTCCTGTTGACCTCCAAGCCCCAATAAAACTATGTCACCCGTAATCCTAGATGAAGCTGCCCGGATGGTAGACGGATTTGAATTCGTTGACCTGACCGTTACCAAGCCTGACCCAGCCGCGATGGAATATGCTCCCGGCGAATTTGCCCTGAAGCATAATGTCTTGCCTTTGACGCTCGATGGTCAAACGCTCGTCGTTGCCATGAGCGCACCAGAATCGCTTCAATCCGTCGACGACCTCGGAATCCTAATCAATCGCCCGGTACATGCTGTATTGGCAGATAAGAATCTGATTGAAGAGAAGATTAAAGACTTCTTCCTCGAAAGAATCCTTGCGGGCATGGCGTCCGACGAGAGTTCGATCGCGGAGATCGACGAGACAACCGACTTAGCCGACCTGACAAAAATGGCGGGCGAAACCGCGGTTGTTCAGATGGTCAACGGAATCTTCGCCCAAGCAGTTCGCGACGGAGCCAGTGACATTCACATTGAGCCCTATGAGCGCGATGTAAAGATCCGATGCCGAGTTGATGGCATGTTAAGCGACCTCATGCGACCTCCCAAGAGGATGCACGCTGCACTCATTTCCCGAATCAAGATTCTTGGCGAAATGAACATTGCCGAACGACGTCTGCCTCAGGACGGAAGAATCAAGATTACGATCGCGAACCGGCAGATCGACATCCGTGTTTCTATTGTGCCTACGGTCTATGGCGAACGTGCAGTTATGCGAATTCTCGACAAGGGCACGGCCATGTTGGGATTGGTTGAGTTGGGAATGCAGAATGATGTTCTGGAGAAATTCCGTAAAGTAATTTCACTTCCTCATGGCATTATCTTAGCGACTGGACCTACGGGTTCAGGAAAGTCGACTTCCCTCTATGCTTCGCTTCAAGAGATTTGGTCACCTACGACTAACATCCTCACAATAGAGGATCCTGTGGAGTATCAGGTTCCTGGAATAAGTCAAATTCAGGTTCGAGCCAATATTGGTCTCACCTTTGCGTCCGGTTTAAGGTCTATCGTTCGACAAGACCCTGACGTGATCATGGTCGGAGAAATTCGAGACCATGAGACGGCTGAAATCGCCATTCATGCCGCACTAACTGGCCACTTGGTCTTCTCGACGCTACATACCAATGACGCAGCTGGCGCGATCACTCGACTCCTAGATATGGGCGTCGAACCTTATCTCGTGGCTTCCTCCTTGATCGGAGTTATTGCTCAGCGACTCGTTCGTCGAGTTTGTACAAACTGCGCCGCCCCAGAAGACCCCAAGCCGGAATCCTTAAAGGCTATCGGCATTACGGATTACGAAATCTCTCAGCATGGTGGGGCTACCTTTAAGCGAGGGAAAGGGTGTGATAAGTGCCAAGGCTCAGGCTATCGAGGTCGCCAAGGCCTATACGAGTTGCTCACCATCGATGAACCGATTCGGAGAATGACCGTCGAGCGCGCTTCTTCAGGCGTAATGAAGGCGCACGCCATCCAGGCTCAAGGCATGAGAACTTTGCTTGGAGACGGTCGAATTATGGTTATGACCGGGAAAACCACTCCTGAAGAAGTCCTTCGCGTATCGCAACGGGAAGACTTCTAAGTGAAGGAAACAATAAACAAGTGACCACTTACGCCTATACAGCCTTGGATCCTGCCGGAAAGAAGCGCACTGGATATGTCGATGCAGCGTCAAAGGATGCTGCTGTCGCAGTCATAACTGCTGAAGGTCGGTTCGTGGTCGACATTAGAGAGCACGCCGCACAAAAAGGAACTTCAGGGTCGCATGACACTGGCAAGCGTAAGGGCAAAGTCTCCCGAAGTGATTTGGCTTTGTTCAGCAGGCGACTTGCTGACCTTGCACTAGCTGGCCTTCCTCTTGATCGTGTCCTTCAGGTGGTTGCAGAACAATCGGAAAGTCAGGCTCTGGCAGATGTTGCCGAGCAAGCGCTCGAAGAGGTTCGAGGAGGAAAGCCGGTAAGTGAAGCTCTCGCCATGCACCCGAAGCTCTTCCCACCTGTGTTTTGCCAAACGCTAAGAGCAGGTGAAGCTAGCGGACAGTTTGGAGAAGTCGCCCAAAGGCTCGCAGACTTTCAGGAGCGAGAAGTTACGCGACGCAGCCAAGTCATTTCGGCTTTGATCTACCCCGCAATCCTGGCTACCACAGCTGTTGGAGTTGTTGTTTTCCTTCTTACCTTCGTTGTTCCAAAGCTTTCCGGTGTCTTCCACGATCTTGGAAATGATCTTCCTGCTTCAACGAAACTCCTTCTTTCCAGTACGGACTTTATTCAAAATAACTACATCGGGATCATTGTCTCGATTGTAGGTTTGATTGCCGCATACAAGGTATGGGCGAGTACGGAAAAAGGTGCACTCCAGCGAGATACGTTATTTTTGAAGGCTCCAATTCTGGGGCCAGTTATTTCAAAGGCTACTGTCTCTCGGTTTGCACGCGTTTTGGGCACTTTGCTTTACGGCGGTGTATCGATTTTGGAAGCCCTACATCTGTCGGGCCTTGCTGCAGGAAATCTCTTGTTCAGGCAGAGCGCGGACTTGGTCACCAATGATGTTCGGGAGGGTCGCCCCATTGCGGAAGCGATGAGAGATGCAGGTGCATTCCCTCCGGTACTTACCCACATGGTTGCCATTGGAGAAGAAACGGGTGACTTGCCCAAGATGTTGGGTCGGGTTTCGGATAGTTTAGATTTTGAAGTAGACAACGGTATGAGGCGTCTGACCGCGATGGTGGAGCCCATTATTGTCCTTGCTATGGGAGCTTTTGTCGGATTCGTCGTTTTGTCAGTCCTATTGCCCATATTCCAAGCCGAGAACTTGGTGAAGTGAAATGGATTACCTAGATTTGCAACAGATGTTTGCGGTGTTGCCGGACAAGGATCTCACACTTGACGGAACCCTACTGGAGGAATATGAACAAGAGAAATAGAGCGTTTACGTTGATCGAGTTGATGGTTGTCATCTTGATCTTGGCGATTCTTGCTGCGCTTATCGTGCCTAACGTTCTGGGAAGAACGGGACAGGCAAAAGTATCGAAGGCGACTGCAGACCTTTCGACTCTAAGCAACGCAGTCGACCAGTTTAGATTAGATTGCGATCGGTATCCCACAACTCAAGAAGGTTTGGATGCTCTCCGAAACGCTCCATCAGGCGCAAATGGATGGCGAGGACCTTACCTAAAGCAGGCTATTCCTCAAGATCCTTGGGGAAACCAGTACAACTATGCTTGCCCAGGACCAAGTGGACAAGGATACGAAGTGGACTGCTATGGTGCTGACGGTGCTGCCGGAGGAACAGGTGATAACGCTGATCTCACGAACGGCTCGGACACGTAAACAGACTGCATTCACCCTCATTGAAATGTTGGTGATTGTAGTACTGCTTGCTCTGTTCTCAGCCATGGTTGCACCCAACCTCATCGCAATGCGAGATGGCCAGCAAAGACGCGCGCTTTACACGAGCGTCGCAGATCTTGCTGGCCAGGCCAGGGAGTTAGCCATTGCTAATGCGGCAACCACTTACCTACAGGTCGACACGTCCGCAAACGCGCTGGTTTTGAAACAAGAAGATAACGCTACTACATATCAAAGTTCATCTGCGAGTACGAGTTCAACCGGCGACACGCAAGTGGTCAATGGACGAGTTCAAAGTACAAGAACTAAATCAAACGTTGGGACAAATAGCCTTGACCACAGCAACGATAAAGCCTTGAAATCACTTCCCTTAGCTCCAGGAATACAGTTCGGTAATTTTCAACTCGTCGGTCAATCGTCCGATTCGGGAAGTTGGAAGCTGCATTTTTATGCCGACGGGAGTTGCGATGGCGGAGGAGTTGAGCTTACTGAAAGTAAAAGTACCAAGTCGCTTGTCGTCAATTCACGGGGTGGATCGCAGGTTGTTGATGGCTCTATCCCGGACACATCTCAAGACCGCTGGACTGCAGGAGACTATGTACATCGGCAATAGAATCCGAAGACGCAGATGTGGATTTACCCTCATCGAGGCAATTGCTTCGGTTGCAATTCTATCGATCGGCATTGTGGCAGTGATGGGTGGAATAGGTGCGATGTCTCGTGCCGAATCACGTATTCGACAAATTGAAGCAATGACGATCTTGGCCCAACACAAGTATGACGAGCTCATTGCGACAACCGCGAATCTAACAACCAACCAGACGGGCGACTTTACTGACCAAAACAATAACGATTATTCGTGGTCAGCGACAATTGATCAGACGGGAGTCACGAATTTGGTGGCTGTTTCAGTAACCGTTAACCCCACAGTAGACACAAGCTCCTCAGCGCCGGTGGCCCATGTGAGCGGTTTGATTTATCAGGCCCCAGCTTCAACTACAGGAGCCACCCCGTGAAGTTGAGTCGTGGTTTTACACTCCTTGAATTACTCATTAGCGTCGCTATTTTAGGCGCGGTGACGATGGGATGCGTCGAAGTAATGTCGGTCGCAATAGGTTTTAACGAGCACCTCAGAGCGGGGCGTTCAAAGGAACAAAGTCGAAGGACTTTTGAAGACCGCATGACGGATCTTTTGAAACGCGTATATGTCGATCCTGTCAATAATGCCAATCCAAGCACTTTCTTTGTTGGTCAAGCCGGCAATTCGGCACCCCCTGGTCAATCTGTCCAGCCGGGCGAAACGGTAAGCGCTTCAGGAGTAGGGCAAGCGGGAAGTGGCGCTACCGGACAGACTTCTGCTGGAGTGCCTATTGGAGCTAACAGTTCGGGTGGCGATGCTGACACGCTCATGCTTACGGTTATTGGTAGGAAACCGGCGGCTGCCGCTTTAGCTTCGACTGACGACTTCGAGACGAACAACCAGAATTTTGGACCTCAGGGTGGAATCGCTGAATATCAGGTCAGTACGACTCCCGTGGGAGACTCTCAAGGCAAGCAAGGCCTGGTTCTGAGACAGCAAGTGCCCGCCGACCAAGATGCTACTCAAGGCGGAACCGAGTCCATTCTCGAACCTGACATCACGCGAATTAGGTTTCAATTCTTTGATGGGACCACATGGCAAACCTCTTGGAACACTTTCGCTCAAACGACAAGGCAATTGCCTAACGCCGTCCGGGTCAGTTATCAGATCGCTGAAGAACAAAATGAGCGAGTCTTCATCGTTCGCCTTCCCTTGAGCAATGTAACACCTCTGAGCCCAGCGACTCAAACCGGAGGAAGTCAATGAACCGAGAACGTGGAAGTGCATTCGTTTTCTCGCTTGCGGTCTTAGCCGCACTTGTCGGTGTCATGGCAGCTGTAGCTTCCACAGTCCGCTTGGATATTAAAGCTACGGCAAACCGAAACGAGCTAATCAAAGCCCGAATGGCCTGTGAAAGCGCTGCTCAACGAGCGTTTAATTCCTTCGCCGCTACTTACACAGGTGCCAGTACTTCGTCAACCACCTCAACCTCAACTACCAGTCAGCAAACGGGTGCGACCACACTGCAGGACGAGTGGGCCCAACTCGGGCAGAACGGCGACGAAAAGGTCACCGTTGGTGACACTTGGTTCCGGATGCAGGTCATTGATGCCAATTCAATGATCAATACTTCAGCACTTACACCAGCTTGGGTCAACAATCTGCCAATGTCTCAAGAGCAGATAGATGCATACCTGGACTACACATCTGGTGGAGAGACTCCAAGACCTGACGGCGGTAAAGACCAGTACTACAATGCGCTGCAAATTCCCTACAACGCAAAACTGGCCCCACTGGAGACCATTGATGAGTTACTCAACATTCGGTATTTCAATGCTCAAGCGGTATACCAACCTCAAACCAATGTTGTGTCCACAGTCGCTTTCCAAGCTGGCCCCAATGGACAGCAGCCAGCTCTTTGTGATCTGTTAACGACTTATGCCTACTCGCCGAATGTTCGGCCGGGTGCCTTGGGAAGCCAGCAGCCAAGGTTAAACATAAACACGATCAATCCAAACCAGATTCGAGCTCTGGGGCTTAGCCAGGCCACTCAAACACTCCTTACGACTGTTCGAAACTGGACTTCGATTGGTGCGGTTTTGAGACGCGTGGTCAACATTCAAGACCAAAGGATAATTCTTGACACATTTACGACCAACGGTGCCACAAGGCGAGCGGGCCTTATCAACTTGAACACTGCCTCTCAGAACGTCTTGGCCACCGTGCCCAACCTGACACCCGATATGGTTCAGGCTATCATTCAGCGCCAGCAGCAAGGCTTTACCAGTTTGTCAGACGTTTTGAGCGTTTCTGGCTTCTCGGGGAACGTACTCGCTCAGACCATCGATAATTTTACGGTCGAATCCTCAACGTTTATCGTGAGGGTTATCGGATATTCCGGATCTGCTTCTGTTGCTATGGAAGTGACCATCGACATCGTAAATAATGCTCCCCGGCTAGTCCGAATGGCCGAAGTACCGTACACGGACGTGATTGGGAGATGGAATTGGAATTCGGACACATCGACTGAAACAGTACTCAAGGAGGCTTCGTGAGCAAGGGCAACCCCAAGACGGCAAACCTAGTCATAGAGTGGTCACCCAAAGGCGTTACGGCCTTCGACGCGGTAAGCCGCACCACACAACAATTTGAATCCGTGCAGGCAGCCGCCTCACGTCTTGGTTCGCGCCCCGTAATTGTTGCCATTTCTCGGCGCCAAATGTTTGTAAGGACAACACGAGTACCTGATGCTTCAGTTACTGATATCCGCATGGTCTTGAGCATGAGACTTGGGGATCTCTTCCCTATTTCTGCAAGCGACCTAGCTTACGATTTCCTTCTCACTGACAATGTAGATATCGAGGGCAGACTCGCCGTGGTAACTGCTATGTCCGCACAGGATCTACGTCGAATCCATGAGGAGTTTAGATCTGCGGGGATGAAGATCACCCAGGTAATACCAGTGGCATTCGGGTCCCCGCTCCTTGCTGATATGGTTGGCAGGACCAACGGAGCAGTCGTCAGCCGCGAAGATGACGCCATCGGAATCGACATCGTTGAAGACCACCAACTGCGCTATACACGTCTGAGCACGAATATATCGAGCCCAGCGGCAGAAGTTGGCAGAACTTACACTGTCGCCGGAATACCATGTCGCGATATTATTGGCGCTGGTGGGTACACCTTCGCGGATGTAGACATCGTTAGTAAAGCCTCGAGTTTGGAGGCTCTGCTCACTTCGCCGCGCGGCATACCTTCAATCAACCTCGAACTACCGGAAGTTGTTACGCTTCGCGCGAAAAAGGCAAGAGACGTCCGTCAAAGGACTGCACTGCTACTCTTTGTTGGCGCACTTTGCATGTGTGGGCTTGCCTATAGCGGATACAGCAAGAATCAAGCGGAAGCCGCAGTAGTCGATCAGAAATCTGAGTCATCTATAAAGAAACTCCAAACCTTGCAGAAGTCTGTAGAGGCAAAAGCATTAGGAGCAACAAACGCTCAAACTGCGCTGGATATCGCTTTTACCTATGGACAAAAATATGCTGACTTAGCAACGATAGTCGCTAATGACGTACCAGCAGGCGTATGGCTCGGCGGAATGAGCGTAGAGCGCGGAAAGCGCCTGGTTTTGCGCGGCGTCGCGCTATCGAATGATCGTGTAACCGCCTTTATAAAGAAGCTGTCAGAGGAAGAAAGACTACGTAGCGTCAAGTTAGAGTTTGCTAACGACGGTTCCATTGAACTAAAGCCCGTAGTACAGTTCAGCATATCGGCATTTCCAGTTGGAAATGTCCCACTCGTAGACCCGAATCAGGTGAAGCGTAAATGATCGATTTTAAAGACCGAGATGAGCTACCAACGAATGTTGTGATAGTAGCGTCGGTGGTCATTATGGTGTGTGCAGGTCTCTTCATGGCACTTGCGCCGAAGCCACTTCCGCAACTCACCGCTGATCAAATTCGCAAGCAAAAAAATAAGGCGAATATTGCGATCTTGGACTCCACAAAGAAATCAAAGGCCGCCTCCACAATCATCGCTCAAAAGACCTGGCAAGGCAATCCAGAAGAGGTACTTCCTTTGGCCCTCCAAAAGGTTGCATTGATGGCTCAGAAACACCATCTAAAGGTAATTGGGTTTCATCCCCAAAGCTTAATTTATGCTCCTAGTATCACGTTGATCCCATGTGTCGTAAATGTAGATGGGACCTTTATTAACGTTGTAGCTTTCGAAAGGGAGATTGAGGCTGGGAATACCAATTTAGCTGTGAATTTAATGCAGTTTGCTTCTGGAGATCAAATGTCCAATAAGGTGAGTGCAAGTATCGGCATAGTTGCTTATCAACCTGTAAAGGAATCCACGCCCGTACTCACCTCACCTGAGAAACCCACACAAGGATCAAAAACCAATGCCTAAGATATTTGGAAGAGAAATGCCGACAATTGTCCTTGTCGGTGGGGTTGGCTTGGCACTCTATTTAGTGTCTAGCGCCTTACAGGCGCCATCTGTAACTGTCGCCAGAACAAAGCCTAAGGCTCAAGCTCAAAAGAAGACTTTCGACGTTGAGTTCAATACAGCGGACTACACCGCTAAGTTTGCTTCGCTTCCCATCACTTCCGTGCCGAAGGATGCGTTCAGGCCTCTCATCATGAAGTCAACCACAGGCACTTCAGCCAACCCAAATATAGATAACTTCACCTATAGCGGAATGGCTCAACTCAACGGGGAGCCCAACGGGTTGCTCGAGAACAGTACAACTGGGCAAGGCGATTTTGTGAAACCAGGTCAAAAATGGCACGGCCAATGGCTGGTGGTTTCTGTAACTCCCGAACAGATTGACCTAAAGAACGAGACTGGAGACAACACGACTCTTAAAGTTGGTGCGAGTGCAACAAGCACTGGTCCATCTACTGGGGCGGTAGCCAATCCTAACGCTCCTTTTAACCCCGCAATGGTTGGTGCGATTGGCTCACCAGATATGACAATGCAGCCAGATACTTCGCTACAGATGCCGCAGAATGCGGGTGGCCGCCGAGGTGGCGGCAGAGGGCGAGGCGGTGGGCGCGGAGGCGCACGCGGTGGCAACGGTACGCAGGGAGGAATGAATATTAATGGTAATTAAAAAATCTTGGATGTGCGTGGCAATGTTACTGCCTGGCCTAGCATTTGGGCAGTTTTTCACGGGCAGTGGCGTAGATACTCCAAATTCCATTCGGCCCTGGATGGACTTCAAGCTAAACGCAAAAACACGCGTTAAGCTCGATTTTCGGGATGCGAATATCGATAGTATCATCAGCTTCTTTGAGAAGGCCTCAGGCGTAACGATCGTAAAAGACCCAGCTTTAGTAGGCAAAGTGACGATTACCAGTGCGAAGCCAGTTAGTCTTAACGATGCATTTGCGATCTTGAAGGCCAATCTCGATCTAAAGGGCTACGACATGACAAAGGACGGAACGTTTCTTATCCTCAAATCCCGCGGTCAACAGGGAAATGGGCGACAAGGTGGGGGCGGTGGGGGCGGATTTGATCCTTCGATGCTCAGTGGAATGACTGGCGAGCAAAGCAACATGGGTCTAAAGGTGTACCCAATCGTTTTTGCCAATGCCGCTCAACTCGCAAAAGTGGTCAACGACGTGTTTCAAGGCACGAGCATGAACCCATTTGGTGGGGGTGGCGGTAACCCCTTCGGTGGGGGAGGTGGAAATCGATTTGGAGGCGGAGGTCAAGGTGGCAACCGTTTCGGCGGGGGCAACCAGAACATGGGCCAGCTCATGCGAAACATGTTCTCAGGCGGCCAAACCCAATCTCAAGTCAAGGCCTCGTCTGACGACTACACGAATTCCGTAATAATTAGCGCGACGGACAAGGATCAACGCCAAGTCGGCGATTTAATTAAGCAGCTCGATAAGAACTCGGAAGAGCCTTTGAAGCCTCATTTGTATTCCCTTAAGTACGCGTCAGTAAATGATGTTCAGCCAGTTGTGTTGAACGTATTGCAGACCAACGCACCTAAAGGCAAATATGGTACAGGTCCACAAAATATCCAGTCGACCTTTCAAAGAGCCATTCAAGTTGGAAGTGGGCAAGCAGCATCTGGACCTGTTGTTTCCGATGTCAGAACAAACTCACTGGTTGTCACGACAACACCAGCGAATCTAGCAATTGTTGACAAGCTGATTCAGCAGCTTGACCAGCCTGTTGTATTCCAAAGTACAACAATGGTCATTCCACTTGAAAACGCGCGAGCTGACCAGGTAGCCAATTTGTTTGTCCAGGCGTTCGGATCCCGAAGTGGCACGAACACGAACACTGCTACTAGGAACACGTTCAGTGGAGCTAACCAAAGTAGCAATGGGACGACCAATCGAACTGGTGCTGGAGCCGGTGGCGGAGGAGCGAGACCTGGTGGTGATCTTGGACCATCAGATACATCCCTAGCTCAGACTTCCCTGCCGATTAATCTACAAGACCCTAACGCATCAAGCGGAGATCTGTTGACATCTATTGGTGTCGTTCAAGGATTCGGTGGCGGAGGAGGTGGCGGCGGGCGACAAGGCGGGTTTGCATTTGGCGGTGGCGGTGGCCAATCCTCGGCACAATCTTCGGTCACTCAAGTACGCGATCAGAACGGTCAGATCGTAAATCTGCGAGATTTAACGGGCACAGTAACCGTAATTCCTGATCCAAACACCAACTCGTTGATTGTTGTAACGACGCCTGACAATAAGGAACTCGTCAAGTCAATTCTCAAGCAACTCGACCAGATTCCTCAGCAGGTTATGATTCAGACGATCATCGTCGAGGCCACACTTGGTAAGGCGAATCAGTTCGGACTTGAGTGGCAATATGCTTCGATTGCGAATGGCGTCAAATATAAGGGTGGACCAAACTTTGGACTCCAATCCGCTTCCCCGGGCCTTCAAGGATTCAGCTATACGATGACGGGCGGAGATTTGACCGCTTTCTTCAATATGCTGCAGACGGACAACAAATTCCAGGTGCTTTCCACACCGCGAATATTTACGTCGAATAACGTCCAGGCCCAAATCAATATTAGCCAGCAAATCCCCTACATCGTTAGTACGATTCAAAACACTAACGGTACGAACAGCTTCAACTACGCTTTCCAAAACGTGGGAATCGTGTTGACGGTAACACCCCGAATCACGAGCAATGGCTATGTGAATATGGATGTGACCCAAACGGCTAATGACTTACAGGGATACACAAGCTTTAATGCTCCAATCGTCAATCAGCGTGAAGCGGACACAACCGTTTCCGTTAAGGACGGAGAAACGATCGTGCTTGGCGGCATCATGCAAAACCAAGTGACTTCGTCGGTCAATAAGATCCCATTGCTTGGCGATCTGCCGATACTAGGGAATCTGTTCCAGTCGAAGACCAAGAACGTAACAAAGACTGAACTCCTCGTGTTCTTAACACCCAAAGTTATTCGAGACCCAGCAGAGGCAAAGAAACTGCTGGAAGACACTCAGAAGTCCATGAATACCGACACGCGAATTGACATGAATTCTGCACAGCCGAAGAGTGGCGGCACCACTCAACCCGTAAAGAAAGTAGGAAGATAGCAAAATGAATCTTAAAAAGTTAGTTGTAATCGTAACTGTGGCTGCACTCTTAGGCAGCGCAATGGCTCAAGGCGGCGGCGGCGGTCGTGGTCAGAGAGGCGGTGGTGGTAACCAAAATAGCCCAACAGGTCTATTGACTCGAGCAGACGTTAAGAAGGATCTCAGCTTGACTGACGATCAGAACACCAAACTCACGGAAATCCGAACAGGTCTTCGCCAGAAGATGCAGGACGCGAGAACGGCTGCTGGTGATGATCGAGCAGCTCAGCAAGCCGCTATGGCAAAAATCGGTGAGGAGTCGGCAAAAGAAATCAATGCCGTCCTAACAGCTGACCAGCAGAAGCGTCTCAAGGAGATCTTTATCCAGCTTAGAGGTGCACAAGCGGTCTTGAATCCCGAAGTCCAAAAGGATTTAGAGATTACTGGTGACCAGAAGACCAAGATTGCCGACCTCCAGAAGCGACAGCAGCAGGCTAATGCTGACATTCGTGCCAAGGTTCAGAGCGGAGAAATCGAGCAGACAGCTGTTCGAGAACTTCAGCAGAAGAACACTAAGGTCCTTAACGAAGAAATCAATGGCGTTCTAACTGATGCACAGAAGTCCAAGCTAAAGGAAATGGGCGGCAAGACATTCACTGCCGATCCTCCAGCAGCAGGTGGCGGAAGACGAGGCGGCGGAAACTAAAAGCCGACACTTACTGCTTTCCCATTTGGGCTCTTCTAGACTCTAGGAGAGCCCATTTCATTTTTGGATTTCTTTAGCCCACTCGGATAGTATTAGATTTTGTAGTCGTGACCTCACACGTGACGTTCCTATTCCATGGATCGCACTTAGGGTGCATACTTGAATCCTCTACTATGATGTTGAGTCTCATTTCCCTAGTCCTAGCCACCCATGCCGTCAACGGGCCAGTGCAGTTGAAGGTCTCTCCACAGCCCCAATCGATAAAGTTATCAACGGGTAGCTTTACATTCAAGAATTCGACGCTCTACTCGGTAGACAAAATGTCGGAAGATGGCTTTGCAGCCGACCAACTCGTTGAAGAGGTTAAGAAGGACCTAAAGCTACCTCTTCGGCAAAGCCAATCTGCCACGGTAAGTCCTATTGTGATCACGCGTAAACGCGGGGCACATGAGGACAAGATCGGTCAGGGATATCACTTGGAGATCCGTCCTGACCACATTGAGCTTTCTGCCCAAACATCGGACGGGGTTTTCTATGGTATTCAGACCCTAAAGCAGCTTATCAGGGCAAATCGCCAAGGCAGGTCGATTCCGGCATGCACCATCGACGATTGGCCTGAACTCAGGTATAGGGGTTGGCAACATGATATCAGCCGCGGCCCCATCCCAACATTGGCCTACCTAAAAAAAGAGGTTCGGACACTTTCGGAATTCAAGCTCAACATGTTCACTCTGTATACAGAGCATGTCTTTAAGCTCAAAAAGCACCCGGAAATCGCCCCCAATGATGGGATAACTGCTTCTGAAGTCCAGAAACTAAGCGAATACGCTAAGAAGTACCACGTTGAAGTCGTCGGTAATTTTCAATCTTTCGGACACTTTGCAAACATCTTAAAAGTCCCTGCATATGCTTCGCTCGGCGAAAATCCGTGGGTTCTGAGCCCGGCAAAGGAAGAGAGTTATAAGTTTCTTTCAGACGTCTATTCGGAGATTGCGCCAGCCTACGAAAGCAAACTCTTCAACATTAACTGTGATGAGGTTTCCGGACTCGGTGATGGTCCAAGCAAGGACTTAGTTAAGAAGATTGGCGTGGCGGGAGTTTATGCAAACCACATTAACCGGATTGCAGATCTTCTGCATGCTCGCGGCAAGACACCCATGATGTGGGGCGATATCGCCCTAAACTATCCGGCAATTGTTCCTCGACTGCCGAAAGATCTTATCGTGCTCCCTTGGGCTTATGATGCACGGGCAAGTTTTGAAGATCAAATACTTCCCTTCACTAAATACGGTTTGCGGTTTATGGTGTGTCCAGGTGTCTCATGCTGGAGTCAGATCTGGCCCGACACTCATAATGCGATCATCAACATCTCGAACTTCATTCGTGATGGTGCCCGGCTTGGCGCAATGGGAGTACTCAATACGGCTTGGGACGACGACGGTCAAAACCTGTCGAACGATGACTGGTACGAATTCTGCTGGGGCGCTGAATGTTCGTGGAAGCCAGTCAAAGTATCAAGAACCGTTGGGCTGGATGCAGCACGCAATTCCCGCGTGAGCCAATTTGACGACTGTTTCCCTCAGACCTTTTACGGGTTGCAGGATTCCTCCTTGTCTTCAGCGATTAACCGGATGAGTGCTCTCAGATCCAACCCCATTTCTGGCGGGCTTGGCAATGGGGCCATTTGGCGAGATCCTGTGGACACCTTTGCAAAATTGAACAATATTACGGCACTCCAAGACTTCAGCAGGAGTGCAAGGTCGCTTCAAAGCGAATTTGAGAAAGCCCGATCTACTTCTACATATAATTCCGAAAGTCTAGATTACGCTAGCTTCGCGGCGAAGGAAATCCGATTCCTCTCTGACGTACTGCTCGCTGTAAATTCCTTAAAGAGTGGAAATGAAGACGGCATCAAATCGGTCAATTCAGACCTCCAGAAGCTTAAAAGTGAATACAAACAGCTTTGGATGGGTGAGAACCGAAACTGGTGGTTGGACATCAACCTCAAGCGGTTCGACGACCTTTCGAAGAAACTCGATACCTTATCTCAGCGGGTGTTGATCGAATCATCCGTGCCGGGAAACAGTCAGTCGCCGATTGTCATCCGTTCTTTGTCCAGCCTAGCCAAGATCCATTTTACAACGGACGGAAGAGCCCCTTCAGAGTCGTCTCTAGTGTATTCGTCTCCTATCAAACTGACAAAAACCAGTGTTGTTAAGGCCATTGGGTTCTGGCCCGATGGCAAAGTGTCTCAGGTCCAATCAGAGACTTTCTACCTGCCTTTGATTCCATGCCAAGTCACAACCAATCTTGCCGTTTACGCCGATAACTTTCCGGTAAAGGCGTTCGATGGGTCAGAGAAATCCTTTTTCTGGTCAGAGGGCGCATTGCCAAAGGGTGGCTACCTAACGGTTGATTTTGATGAACCCAAGATGCTCTCGTCGATTCGTGTTCTAACTGGACATCCTGATCACACAGGAGATTTCTTGCACCGTGGTGACCTAGAAGTATCCTCAGACGGACAAGTTTTCAAGAAGGTTGCCGAATTCACAAATGGAGAGGCACACGCCGATAGTGCTGCTCAACTTATTAGGGCTATTCGCGTGATTGCCACTCAAGATCAAAATAGCTGGCTGATTATCCGTGAAATCGAGATCAAGTAAATTTAGAGATACAATTCTTTTCGCGCTTTGGAATTCCTCGAATAGAGACAATAAATGATTAAACGAACTTTTGCTGCTTTGGCGGTTCTGGCCGCAATTGGATTCTCAGTTGTCGGCTGCGGTGATGGCGGATCGTCTAAAACCAGCGACAATTCTGGCGGTGGCGGCACAGCCAATGGCAAGGACCTAGAAGTTATTTCCTTCTCAGGCGGCTATGGCATCGACTTCTTTGAAAAGGCAGCAAAGGAATACGAAGCAAAGCACCCAGGAACTCACATTACAGTATCTGGCAGTCCCCGATCATGGGAACAACTTAGGCCAAGATTCGCAAACGGCACACCACCCGGACTCACGTGGCCAGGCTGGGGCATGGACTATTGGGCGCTTATCTACGATAACCAAGTGCTCCCATTTGATGACGCTCTAGCAACTCCTGCAGCAGATGGCAAGACCGTCTGGAAAGACACTTTTGAACCCTCAATGCTCAAGCTTGGCCAATACAATGGCAAGCAGTATGAAATGCCTTACCATTACAACGTTTTGGGTTGGTGGTATGACCCAGGTGTGTTCAAGAAGCATGGCTGGACGGTTCCAAAGACATTCGACGAGCTCTTGGCACTGAGCGCAAAAATCAAGGCGGCTGGCATAGCCCCGATAACCTATCAAGGGAAATATCCCGCCTACATGATTCAAGGCTTTCTTTTCCCGTGGGCAGGAAGCATTGGCGGTATCGAAGCTCTTGACGATGCACAGAGTCTGAAACCAGGTGCATGGAAGAGCCCAGCCTTCCTTAAGGCTGCTCAAATGATAAAACAGCTTAATGACGCTGGATTCTTTGAAGACGGAGCCAATGGAATTGACCATACCGAGTCCCAGATGGAATTCCTTCAAGGCAAGGCAGCCATGATCCCATGCGGAACCTGGTTGTTCTCCGAAATGAGCAAGACGATGCCTCCAGGAGCCGGGATGGCCTTCATGCTTCCTCCAGTTGCTGACGGCGGCAAGGGCGATCCAGGAATGATTCAGATTGGTATTGAGCCTTGGATTATTCCCACCAAAGGCAGCAATCACGATCTCGCGATTGACTTCTACAAGTACATGACGTCGTTGGAAAAAGCGAAGCAGTTTGTTGAAGAAAAAGGAACGCTTATGGCGGTTAAGGGCAGCGATACAGCGAAACTTCCCGAGCATCTGAAGGAGCCAGCACGCCTTTTTAGAGAATCTAAAGCCGTGTACGCAATCGAATACGATCAGTGGTACGCCAAGTTTGGTGATGAAGTCAAGAACGCAATGACGTCACTGCTCAACGGGTCAAAGACTCCCGAGGAGTTTGTTCAGACCTGTGAAGATGAGGCTGAAAAGATTCGGCAGGACAAGTCAAAGCCGATTCACGTCATGACTCGATAGACAGTTGGAAATCTGCCAACATACTTGGCGTTCGGAGACGATTGTCCCCGAACGCCATTTCGCACTAAGCAAACAAAAACACACCACAGCATGAGGAATCGCGGCCGAACGGCCTTTATCATTACGTATTTGGCCCCGGCTGTTCTGATCTACGCCGTTTTCGTCATTTGGCCCGTGCTTCAAGCATTTGGTTTCTCCATGTTTAAGTGGAGCGGGCTCTCTCAAAACAAGAAGTTTGTTGGTTTCGATAATTTCAAACAGCTGTTTCACGACAAGATCTTTTGGGTATCCCTACTGCACAACGCTTGGATCTTCCTATTTGGGGGATCCATTATTCTTCTCGTTGGCCTTGGAATTGCCCATGCCATGCAGGGTGAAGGAAAGTTTACAAAAGCTCTGCGGAGTGTCTACCTCTTTCCAAACATCATGTCTCTGGTTGTTGTTGCCGTCCTTTGGCAGTTCATTTACAACCCTCGAATGGGTCTGCTCAATTCATTCATAGAATTATTTGGGAAGCAGAAACAGCGATTTGACATGCTGGGTACCCCTGGAACCGCGCTTCCTGGGGTGATTATCACCTTCATCTGGTATGCCGCAGGCTTCTATATCATGTTATTTGCGGCGGGAATAAGGCAGATTCCGGAGGAAGTTGTTGAAGCCTCCAAGCTGGATGGAGCACAAGGATTCGTTCGATTCAAGAAGATAACTTTGCCGCTCCTTTGGTCTGTAGGTCGTATTTCATTGGTCTACTTGGTCATAAACACGCTTAACGTATTTGCGCTTGTGTTCCTCATGACTACTGGTGGACCCGATCGCAAAACGGAGGTCATGCTCACATACCTTTACGAGCAAGCTTTCGTGAATAGCGACTATGGAGCTGCGACAGCACTGGCCGTCGCGAACTTTGTGATTGTTATGGCAGTGAGCGGCTTGATCCTCAGGATCACTCGCAAGAATCCGGTTGGAGAGGTTCGATGAAAAGTAAGCGAAGCGTTTTTGACCGCTGTATCGATGGGATCAAGGCCTCGTTGACATTTGCCTTTGTCGCTGCCTTTACTTTGTCCGTTGTGTTGCCACTCCTATGGATGACACTTACTTCCGTCAAAGCCAGCCCTGAGATCTTCGCCTCACCGTGGGGTCTTCCTAAAACGCCACACTGGGAAAACTTCTCGAATGCCTGGAAGTCGGCCGGTATTGCCCACTATTTTGCAAACAGCCTGATCGTAACTACCGCTACGCTCGTCATTCTTATCCCGATTGGTGCCATGGCGGCCTATATCTTTGCGAGGTATCCGTTCAAAGGTTCCAAGCTACTTTTCGGCACATTCCTTGGCGGAATGGTGTTTCCCCAATTCCTCGTAATCGTGCCCTTGTTCGCGCTAATGAGCAGTACCCACCTGTTAGACACAAAGATCGGGCTTACGGTTGTCTATATTGCCTATTCCCTTCCCTTCACGATCTTCGTCTTGACAGGATTTTTCCAGACACTGCCGAAAGATCTTGATGAAGCTGCGATTATTGATGGCTGCAGCCACTCAAGAACTTTTTGGCAGGTAATGTTCCCGTTGGCCAAACCGGGTCTTATTGTCGTTGGAATCTTTAACGGAATTGGTCTTTGGAATGAGTATTCGCTCGCCTTGGTACTCGCCAACAGCGAACAGAACAAGACACTACCTCTTGGTATCGCCAACCTTGCTATGGTCATGCACTACTCAGGAGACTGGGGCGCACTCTTTGCCGGACTAGTCATCGTTATGATCCCCGTGCTCATCGTCTATTGGATCTTCCGAGAGAAGATTCACCAAACGATGCTTGCGGGCGCCATAAAGGGTTAAGGTGCCTTAAACACTCGAACTTCATACAAGTGCACGCCGATGTTTGCACTGTTATACAGCATGTTCACGCGGACGTACCTTGCCTTAACAGGTGCAAACGAATGGAGGGTGCCTCGGGCAGTCGCTAAAAGTTTGTTCTTGCTGTAGTTCACGGTGGTCTCCCAGTTTTTGCCATCGACGGAGCACTCGATATTATATTGGTAGTATCGCTCACCGTCGTGATAGGTTATGACCTGAACTCGGCTGATGTCCTGCACGCTATCAAGGTCGATCTGAAGCCACTGAGGGTATGGAGAAGCCGACCAATAGCGACCCTGAGACTTGCCATCGACTGCAGAAGATGGTGAAAATCCCCCTTCGGTCCCGCCAGAAACGGTCACCTTTCTCCCGACAGCAATTCCCTGATCCTCCGCCTCGAAAATAGGAATTGGATATTTCGTCAACAATTGGCTCGCCAGGAGAGCAGAATTGATCTTGGTAACATCGTTCGGGAGAAGCCGTTCCTTGGTCCAAGAAAGCTCCCAATCCGCGATGGCGCTGTCCCATTTGGCAGCTTTGAAATCTTTTCCTTGGTTGGCAAGCAACATCGTAAAGAACCGGTTCCAGCGAGATTTGTAGAAACTTGATACTAGGCCGCTCCACTCTTTCCAGGCATAGTCATGAAGAATCGGGCCACCCCAAACGGTTACTTGCAACCTGGCATTTTCTTCGAGCTGGTTTTGCTCCACGATGTTCTTTCCCCATCGGCGTGCGCTCTTTACCCAGGTTGAGAGGCGATATTCAGGAATCGTACCGAGTAGCTTGTCCAGATCATCCAGTAAACCCAAATACAAAGCCGCTTGAATGGTGAAATCCGAGCGGTGATCTGTGTCATTGCTTTGCAGAGCTTTGTACCAGATGGCTGCCCCGACCTCTTCTAGGTAACGTTTGGAAAGGTCAACGATATCCTGGTCGAACAGGTGATTAGGGCCAATTTTGGGGGCTGCTTGGATGAGAAGTTGGATCGCATGCCGTATATCTGCAATGTTGTAACTTGGCTGACCACCAAACTGAAGCCCAGGCCGATTGACGAATCGCGACTCTTCCGATGGGTAGCTTCCATCATAAACTTTCCTCAAGATGATTGACCAGGCCTCTTCAACTTCAGATGGGCAAGTGCCATAGCGCGCTAAAGCATAGTTCTTGACCCAGAGCTTAGGCACCAAGACTTGTCTTGACCACATCGTGTCGGTTACGAGTTCATAAACGACGGGATTCTGTTCGATCCCTTCAGGCGTCGTACCCATTCCGATCATGTGTCCGTGCGAAGCATCGTTAAGCGCACGAATCGGTCGGTTCGCGAATTCTTTTAAGTCGCCAAATAGTGTGGTGGTTTCGCCAAAATTATGAAGCGTGCAATAGATCCAGAGCTTCTTGCGAACAGCAGGTTGAGCGCGCCACACTTCCATCGAGTCGCACGAAAGATCAATGATAACCATCCGATCATCGGGAACCGCCTTTAAGAAGGCTTCCGTCTCTTTCTCATGCCAGAAACTTCGATCATTGAAAAAGAGCCACCCTTGCATGACCCATGTTCCCTTCGGGTCTCCAGCGAGAATGGCTTTATAAACTGCATCGCCCGTCCGTTCCAAGTCTGTAAACTTAGTTTCAGGGGAGAGTTTGGGCGTCATTTCGTTGTAAACATCCGCTAAATAGTAGTGGGAGGTCCCGAATTGCCTTTGATATTCAAGCAAGAATTCGCGACCAAGCTTTAAGTAGAGTGGATCGCGCGGATTAAGCAAAAGCGTGGGTTCAAATCCAGCCCACGCCGTAGATTCCGAAATCTGCGCCTCAGGATGGACCTTCCGGAACGCGGGCGGAACGAACCCAGAAAAGGCAGGCGAAATAGGCGTCATTCCAAGGCTCAGTTCCCTCTCCATGATTTGCTTTTGGAGTACGGCCTGGGCATCTATCCAAGATTGAGCAAGTGGCCCACCATGACCGTTGACATTGCCCATCCGGTGCCAGGGCAAGAAAGCTGGTCCCGAGAAGAAGGACCGTATCTGAGAATCATTGAGTCCATTTTGCTTCCAGACTTTCTGCCAAACCGCCTCTTGGCCGTTCATGGCGAGTGGCATGTTTATCCCATGGAGGGCCATCCAGTCAATTTCCTCTTGCCACCGCTGCCAGTCCCACCACACCGTCGAATATCCAAATGTGCAGACGTTGAAATAGTGTCTGAATTTATTCGGACAAACCACCCGGTGAACTCCGTAATCTGGAAGCACCTTCGGGAGATCTACGTGCATCCGTCCCCATGTGACCTGACGGTGGCAAGCGCTCCGAATGTATTCGTATGCGCCTCTAGCAATGGCTACAGCACTCGAACCAGCAACATAAACTTTGCCGTTGGCTGCTCGAACTTCGTAGGTATCTAAGCCATTCTCGCTGGGAATGTCTGACAGTACAAAGCTTCTTGACGAACTCCCGATTGTTCGTTTTAAAACGCCTTCAGCAGACGAAATCGAAGTTGAGCCATGCGAAACAGAGGCTAAAGCGAGGAGAGTTCCTGCTGAAACGAGGGAATTCTTGAGGAAGACCACATTGTTAGTATGGGTGAGATTCAAAGCAATCTCGGTTACTCAAGAGGGAGTATTTGCTGGGATTTGCCTGCCGAACTTTTCAAGCAGTAGATAAACCAAACAAGCTGAACCCGCTCCAAAACACGCTCCACCTATCACATCAGTGGGCCAATGAACTCCTCGATAAATGCGGCTTATTCCCACGAGAACGGCCCATACAATAGCCAAATATCCGTAGTTTCGATACTTGGTATTCCATATCAATAACATAAGCATCGTCGCTAATCCGAAGGCAGTCGTTGTGTGTCCGCTTGGAAAACTTCCAAGCAGATGGGGTTCTTCGCGAATTGCGTAGGCAAGATTGCTCGGTCGATCTCGGGGAATGAGGAACTTGAATCCATCCGCAAATACGAGTCCTGACAAGGCAACAGTTACGATAAGCGGAAGGACAAAGTATCGTGTCGACTTACGTAGCAAAAAAAGGAATGGAAACAGAGTCGGGCAAATTCCCAGGCCCGAATAGCTAAGGATAAGAAAGAATGTGTCTAACGACGGCCTATGCCAGCCAACATTAATGGCCCGGAATCCGTTGATATCAATTTGGTAGATCCAGTCCACGGAACTAGGGTACCGGGACCGGATCACTTTTCGACTTTCCGGAAATGACTATGATTATTCTGCGCACGGCCGGCTTTCGCGAGCGTACATCTGAAATGCGGCCTGGAGCCGTCGGATTTGCCATGAAAGCACCCCTCTTCCCATTGCTTGCGGAGTCACTCTCTTGAGTCCTTTTGCCCCCTGCAATGTTCGAATTTGCATTTCTATTGGCTTGGATCGTGCCATTGGCACTTGACTTTTTAGCGGATAGCTCGCTGGGAACAAGCTTTGCCTTATCCGATTTGATCGAGGTCGCATCTTTGCTTTTTAAGTCATCAACCTTTCGTCGATAACTTGGGGCACCGTCTATTGCGACGGGCTTGGAAAGCGTTTGAGGAATCGCTTTTGTAGTAGCTGTCACAACTCTATTCTCCCCGTTTTTCCCGGGGGGCACTCCTTTGCTGGAACCAGCATTTCCGCCAAATGCACGACTACTGGATCCTAAAGCGACCGTATCAGCTGCATTTCCGCTCAGCCCCCCACTTTGGCCGCCACCTCCCGCACCGCCGAAGCCTCCACCGCCGGAGCCACTGGGCCCTTTTCCACCACCACCCATGCCACCTGCTTCATGTGATGGAGGGCTGTCAGTTAACTTGCGCAAAGCTGCAATGGTTTGGTCAGCTTCTGATTCAGGAACTTCGATGACTACCGTCTTAATTGAGTTAGAGCTGAGTGTGGAACTTGAACTAGTCGTGGGTGGGGGCTCGATGGCATATTTTTGAATGACCGATCGAACTTGCTTTTCTCCAAAGTCTGGAGAATCGAAGACTAGGGCAACAGTTTCCGAATTCACTTCTAGTCCAAATTCAGCGTTATGCGTGTCAGGTGATAGAACGATTGACGGAATCTCTGACCTCATGGTTGGCGCAGCGACCTTTGGTTTGGAATTGTTTGACAATCTCGATTTTGAGACCGAGACCTCTCTATGATCACTTTTTGGCAAAGCACCATCATTCACAGGTTTCTGAAAGCCACCGACAAAATCTTGTGGCGGGGCTTTCGTTTGTTCTTGAATTGGGCTCGCGCTCTTGGCTCCGGAATCTGAATAACTTGATGAGAATTTCGAATCAGCGCTCGCGGCAGGCGTGTTCTTTGCCATCATCGACGACTGATTCATTGTTTGCCATACTATTGCCACAACAAGTAGTGTTGCGCAGGCAAAACCACCTTTGAGTACAAACTGCCACGACGCGAAACGTGGTTTCTTTTGACGCTGGCGCAGGGCTGCCAAGGTCTCTTCCATACCAATAGGTGTAACGAATTGGGGTGAGACAGCCAAAGACATAGTCAAAGCTTGAAGCTGTTGGAATTCTTGCTTTAGAGCGGGATCGGTTTCCAATGCAGCCCTAACCTGGTCCATATGCGCAGGTTCAAGCTCTCCATCGACGAACGCCTTGAGGTCTTCCTGGTAATTCATCGGCTTGCCTCTTCAGTCATAAAAAGCGAACGTCGCAATTGTTGAAACGCATGGTGCAGGCGAGATTTAACGGTTCCAACCGGTACACCGAGAATTTCAGCAGCTTCTTCGTATGTTCGTCCTTCTATTTCATGCAGGATAACTACTTCACGATGATCTGCTGATAGTTTCGATAGTGCTTGCTGTAAAGCATATCGATCTACGATCGAACCTTCGCTGTTCTCACCCGGACTCCATTCAATGTCAATCTCAAGTTGAATAGGTTGGACCGAATTCTTTCGTGATTCCCTTCTACATTCGTTATTAGCTATTCCGAAAAGCCAAGTTGACAGGCTCGATTCACCCCTAAAATTCTTAAGAACTTTGTAGGCTGTCAAAAAAGTCTCCTGTGATACATCAGCTGCTCGTTCCATTCCCACTCGACGCGCGCAAAATCGGAATACGGCATCGTAATGCTGTTTCACGATCATGCCCATGTCCAACTCGGACGATCTTTTGATCATTATCCGAGTTGACTGCCTCGACGTCTCCTGGTTATGAGTGAGTTCATAGGCGAAAATCGTTCATCAATATTAACGGTTGAATCGTGAAATCAGTTCAAAGTCTCCGCAACCTTTGCATTCATTGTGGACTCCACCGACCATTAAGAGGTTCTGATCCGGAATTATCATGAAAGCGGTACCCTTTGCATCTTAAGGTGATTCGAGTTTGATTCAAAGTACAGATTGGCTCGCCCGTGGCGGCACATACCAAGTGATGGGTTTCGTCTGGTTGGCGAGTGCCGGTTTTTTCTATTTTCTCGCGGCACGGCATGGAACTCAAATTGGACAGCCAAACGATGGATGCCTATATGGAATATGTAACATTATTCTTGCCTTTCTGGGCGGAGGCATTGGATTCTTGGTTCTAATCCACCATTACCCTTACTTCATTATTTCCTCTTGCCTTGGATCAATTCTTGCTCCAGGATTCGGCACTCTCTATATCATCTCTCGGGCCAAGAAGCCATAATTCTCCCACGATGTCGAGAAAGATAGCCGTATTGGCTGGCGATGGAATCGGTCCAGAAGTCATTGGCGAAGCCATTAAGGTGCTTCGTTCGATGAGCAGTAGCTTTGAGTTTGAACACGCTCTCGTTGGTGGAGCAGCATACGACGATGGAGGTCATCCACTTCCCACCTCAACTCTAGAGTTATGCCGTGCAGCCGACGCGGTCCTTCTGGGTGCAGTTGGTGGTCCCAAATACGATAAGATACAACCTCCAGAAATGCGCCCAGAAGTTGGCGCATTGTTACCCCTGCGTTCGGAGCTAAATCTATACGCCAACGTTCGGCCCGCGAAAACACTTGAGGCTCTAGCGGACGCAAGCCCGCTAAAGGGAGATCGTGGTCGAATGGACCTTGTCGTTATGCGAGAGTTGACAGGTGGTATCTATTTTTCAAAACCACGCGAGAGACGCGATGACGGAAACACCGCCGTGGATACATGCATCTATAGACGCCACGAGGTCGTTCGGATTGCCGAGAGAGCATTCGAAATTGCTCGGCAGCGGCGATTTGAGATCGTCAGCGTCGACAAGGCTAATGTTCTTGAGACGTCTCGACTGTGGCGAGAGGTAGTAACGGAGATGGCAGCCAAGAACACCGACGTTAAGGTGTCGCATATGCTTGTCGACAACTGCGCAATGCAACTCGTTCGAGACCCGGGACAGTTTGACGTTATCCTTACAGAGAACATGTTTGGAGACATCCTATCGGACGAAGCGTCAATGATTACTGGATCCCTCGGTTTGTTGCCTTCGGCATCTCTCAGCGATCCGAAAGACGGTGCGGTTTTCGGCCTGTTCGAGCCAGTTCACGGTTCAGCTCCTGACATCGCGGGTCAAAAGATTGCCAATCCAATTGCTACTATCCTCAGTGCAGCAATGATGCTGAGATATTCGTTCAACGACGATGAGTCAGCTAAGAAGATTGAGCGGGGAGTGGATAAAGCATTGAATTCGGGATTACGAACAGCGGACATTTTCTCAGATGGCTTTATTCGAGTCAATACTGAACAGATGGGTGACGCAATCGTCCGTGCTATTCACGAAACCTAGTTGCGTAGATGATATTGCACCTAGTTCAGCCTTAGTTTCCGATTTGTGCCTGACATGTTCAGACATATTATTAATCCCGGGTCCCTTCCTCAATCGAACAGTTGAGAAATGCAACCCGGGACTTAAGCAAACTCCTCGTTTGGAGTCCTCAAGCAATTAGCTTAATTGCAGGCTGGGTGACTGCCTTCTACGTCCGTTGACCAGTAGCAGATATTGCCTACAGTTGCATGCCAGTCGAGGTTCTTTGCATGACCATCAACCCACTGAACATTCAACTTGCCGTTATGTCGACTTTGAATGAGCTTCGGAGCGCCCGCAACGAAGCTGCCGTAGCTGACTCCACTTTGTGTCCAGTTCGAGCCACCTTGGTTCATCCAGTAACCCAAGTAGTTTGTGTTCTGTCCGGTTACGTAGGCTAGCTCGCTACCGTTCATGTTGGCCGTCATCTGAACGCCGGAGTCGTTGGTAGCGGAAACGTCTGGACCCGCTCCATAGTAGCTGGAGTCAATCATCATGATTGTACTTGCAACACGAGGAACTGAAGTGAGGGTTGGTGGCGAAGGCAAGTTAGCCGATCCGCCGCTCGTGTTGGCACCAGGGCTGAGCCAGAAGTCGTTATGGCCGTAGCTGTTTTGACCTCCATAGTTGTTACCGTTTTTGGCGCCGTTTGCATTTGGGAAAACAACTGCAGTACCGCTGCCTGGATAGAAAGGAGTTGTCGTATCTGGATCCTTATAGAGCTGATAGTTCTTCGTGTATGGATAAATCATGTATGCCCAATAAAGTCTCTGGTTGACTGGGCTATTTACTCCACCGGCCTGATCTGGAGCCGTACTGTTCAAATTCCCGTTGCCGTCTAAGTAGTCTTGGCATGTTTGGACGGCCGAATAGTTATTGGCAGCATTCCCACCGCAGTTCCATCGGTGTGCGTAGAGTGCATCGTCAGAATCGCCGGCATACATGATCGTTGCCAAACCGAGTTGCTTGAGATTGTTGAGGCACGAAGTCTTCTTAGCAGCTTCCTTTGCCTGGGCAAAGACTGGGAATAGAATGGCAGCTAGAATTGCGATGATCGCAATCACGACTAGTAATTCGATAAGTGTAAAGGCTTTTTTCATATTGGTAGAGTTTCCGAATGCACCTTGGTGCAACGACCGCACTACTCATTTTGAGAACACCACTCGCTCCTTTACGGGCCCTTAACCTAACCTTAAGCACCTGTTAACAATCCCAGGTTGAGACTTAAAAATAGAATTGCGCCCGGCAGTATTTAACTTGCCGAGCGCAATTGCAACATACCTAGGATCAAATTCCTAAGTCGAGGCGAGTTCCTTTTGAGGTGGTTCGCCAGGTTCCGATGACTGCCGCTTGAATATCACAGTTGAACCTTCAACCAGATCTGCAAGCACCATGTCTCCGTGTTGGAATCGACCCAAAAGGAGTTCTTCGCTGAGCGGATCTTCGATGAATCTCTGAACAGCTCGCCGAAGTGGCCTTGCTCCCAAATTTGCATCATATCCTTGCTCGCAAAGCATGTTCTTGACTGCGTCGCTTAACAGAATCGTAATGCCCATAGCAGAAGCCTGCTGGTTCACACGTTTCAAGTAGAGGTCTGCAATTTGAAGAATTTCCTCTCGTTTTAGGTGTTGGAACACGATGACTTCGTCAACACGGTTCAAGAACTCAGGTCGGAAGAGCTTCTTCATCTCATCCACCATTTTGTTCTTCATATTTTCATACGTCTTCGGATCATTTAGATCCATTCGGATGTCCCGGAGACCAAGCGGCTTGTCTTGTTCTATAGGGCGCACTCCAACGTTTGAAGTCATGATAATGATCGTATTTCGGAAGTCGACTGTTCGCCCTTGGCTGTCGGTCAACTGACCATCTTCCATTACCTGGAGAAGGATGTTGAAAACCTCAGGGTGTGCCTTCTCGATCTCATCGAGGAGCACGACACAATATGGATTCCTTCGGACCTGCTCCGTAAGCTGACCGCCCTCGTCGTAACCTACATATCCAGGAGGGGCACCAAGCAGTCGACTGACTGCAAATCGCTCCATGTACTCGGACATATCGATGCGGACCATGCTCGTTTCCTTTTCGTAAAGGTAACCGGCTAAAGCCTTCGCCAATTCAGTCTTTCCAACACCTGTTGGTCCGAGGAAGATGAAGCTCCCCATGGGTCGCTTGGGATCTTTTAGTCCGGATCGCGCACGTCGGATCGCTCTGGAGACGGCAACTACCGCGTCATGCTGACCAACGATTCTTTCATGCAGGTCGGTTTCCATTCGAAGAAGCTTCTGGCTTTCGGCTTCGACAAGCTTCGTAACAGGGATTCCTGTCCAGCTTTGCACGATCGATGCAATTTCAGATTCGCCAACAACAGGCTCGGGCTTGGGAGTGTTTTGCCACTCTTCTTCTCGCTGCTGGACGCTCAATTCCAGATCATCTCTCTCCTGCTGAAGCTTGGCTAATTGCTCTTCGTTTGCATTTCGCTTTTCAAGGTGCTCAACTTCTGAACGCAACTTTGAAAGTTTGGCGCGATCATGCCGTACGTCGATGGGTGGCAGGCTTTGCTGCAACCGAACTCGAGAAGCCGCCTCATCAACTAGGTCAATCGCTTTATCTGGAAGACTTCTGTCCGAAATATAGCGTTGACTGAGTGTAACGGCAGCAACAATTGCGTCATCTGTAATTTCAACTTGGTGATGAGCTTCGTAACGCTCTCGCAGGCCCTTCATGATGTCGATCGCTTCTTCTTCGCTCGGTTCTTTGACCTTAACTGCTTGGAAACGTCGCTCCAGAGCCGCGTCGCGCTCAATGTACTTGCGGAACTCGTCTTGAGTTGTCGCACCGATACATTGAAGTTCACCGCGTGCCAAAGCTGGCTTCATGATATTGGAAGCGTCGATCGCGCCTTCGGCAGCTCCAGCGCCCACTAACGTATGAAGTTCGTCGATGAAGAGTACGACTTGGCCTTCCGCCTTTCGCACTTCTTCCATAACCTTTTTCATGCGCTCTTCAAATTCGCCTCGATACTTGGTGCCGGCTACGAGCCCAGCCAAATCCAGAGCAACGATGCGTTTGTTGCGAAGGAGGTCAGGGATATCTCCACTCACTATGCGTAAAGCGAGACCTTCCGCGATCGCGGTTTTACCTACGCCTGGCTCACCGATTAAACAGGGATTGTTCTTCGTTCTTCGACAAAGAATCTGCATCACTCGCTCAATCTCGCTTTGCCTGCCGACGACAGGATCTAGTCGCCCTTCCCTAGCCAATTCCGTAAGATCACGCCCAAACTCATCGAGCGTTTGCGTTTTTGTCGTCCCCGGAGTGGATGCGCTGGGTGTTCGTCCCCCAGACTTCGTTTGAGTTTCGTTGTCTTGGAGCGCCATTACTTCTTTGCGCGCCTTTTCAAGTTCCACTCCCAACTTGGCCAAAACACGTCCTGCCAAGCCATCGCCTTCGCGAATGAGCCCAAGCAACAGATGCTCTGTGCCGATATAATTATTATTCAGGTTGCGAGCCTCGTCGTACGCCAGGTCAATGACCCGCTTTGCTCGAGGGGTAAGAGTCATATCTTGGCTGGGTCTGGCATCTCCCCTTGGAAGTTGCTTTTCGACTTCAGCCCTGATTCTGTTTAGACTCACGCCCAACTTTTCGAGCACACGTGCGGCGACGCTATCCGACTCTCGCACGAGGCCCAAAAGAAGATGCTCCGTTGAAACGTAGCCCTCCCCGAACTTCTGTGCCTCTTCTTGCGCGTAAAAAACAACTTTTCTAGCGCGTTCTGTAAAGCGTTGCCACATTCTTAGCTTTCACCTACTTATCGACCTTCCTTTGAAGGTTGAGCCGATAGCTTTTCTACGTACCTGCATTGAACTCCGTTTGAGTCTCACCAGTGGATTGACCGCGACATCGCGATTCCTTTTTTCGCGAATATCACACTCCAATATCGGAGAGTACCCGTCCAGGTGCTTTGTTCCCAAGACTGCCAAAGAACCTATTGGTTATCCGGTCAAAATTGATGTGAAACACAGCATTCAATAACAGGAACGTACATAGCGATAAGACGGTTCATTTCTCCGAAAAAATCCCTAACGAATGGAAATTGGGAAACTTGCATATCCGGGCTACACTATTCGAATGCAAAGCGCGGCAAAGGTCGGACTGCTGCTCGTGGTATTTGTGGGATTGTTGATTGGCGGGTACGCGATCCTTGGGAAGAGTCTCCTGGCTCCCAAACCGGACGTTTACTATGCCGACCTTGCAGATGCCGGTGGCATAACCGAAGGAACTCGAGTCCTGATGGCTGGTGTTGACGTCGGGGTAATCACAAAGGTATCTCTACTTTCCCCTACCCAAGCACAGCTAACGATGGGAATTCTAAAGGGCACCCGGTTCCCGGAAGGCAGTGTCGTACTTCTCCCAACCTCATTGATTGGATTTGGTGACAGCCCTGTGACCGTCACACCTCCAACTGGCAGTTTCGTGGCCTATTTAAAGCCAGGTGATACCTTGCCAGGTAAGAAGGGATCCGCTCTTGATGGCTTTCTCCCTGAAGGTAAACAGACGATTGCGGAATTGACAAAGACGATGGCTGCAGTTAGAAAACTGCTTGAAGATCAAAAGCTTCAAGGTCGCGTCAATGATCTGCTGGTTACATCAAACAAAACCATTGAACGTTTTGGCAGCCTAGCCGCAGACGCGAGCCGATTGGTCTCGACGAATCAAGGCAACATAAGTAAGGCACTCAACGCCGCAACAGCGGCAATTCAGGATGTTCACCGAGTCACTATTCGAGTGGCTGAGCTAGTAGAAAGCGGCAAATTCCAAAAGGACGCCGTTGCGATCATGGATAAGGTTAAGCAGGTTTCTGACCATGCAAACGAGCTGGTGGTCAACCTGAACAGCCTCGTAAATGACCCCAAACTACGAGACCCGATCAACAAATCGGCAACAAACATAGCCCAAATTACTGAAACGGGCAAGTCGATCGCGGCTAATGCATCGGAGATAACGAAGAATGGCATCGCGATCAGTGAAAATGCAGCAGTTGTTAGTAAGAAGGCCATCGTTTTAACTGACAAAGCGACTGAAATCGCGACTAAAGCGGTTGAAATTGAAGATCAGTTGAAGGGTGTGTTAGATAAGGTTGGAGGATTCTTCAACAAGACTCCGAGTTCAAAAGATATCCCCAAGGTAACTAGTGAGATGAACTTATTCCGCCAGTCGAGGCCGGGATATTGGCGGACTGACGTTGGCTTAAGCTTTCCTCTAAGCGACTCGACGTTGCATCTCGGAATTTACGATGCGTTTGAATCCAATCGCCTTTCGATCCAACTTGGTAAACAAGTAGGAGACAAGTTTAGCTACCGCTACGGAATATATGCCAGTAAGCCTGGGATTGGGGTAGACTACCGCCTTGCGCCAAGGTTGTCCTTGCGCGGTGATGCATGGGACATCAATAGTCCCAGATTGGATCTACGTGCAAGTTACGATATTGGCAACGGTCTTATTGGATGGGTGGGATTCGATCGTCTTTTGAAAGACAACGCTCTAACCCTGGGGATCGGCATACGAAGATAAAATTTAGCTTTGCACATCGGTGAATCGCCGACTTCAAAGCAAGCAGCAGGATTACACGAAATGAAGGTCATTCTTAACCAGACAGTGCCCAAGGTTGGCAAGCAAGGAACTGTTATTACCGTCGCCGACGGCTTTGCACGCAATTATCTATTCCCTCGCGGCCTTGCAATCGTCGCTGATAAAAATCAGTTGAGAGGGCTTGAAATCCGAAACGCTCGGGTAGCTGCAAAGTCTGCCGATGCAAAGGCTGCCGCAGAGATTCTAAAAGAGACGCTAAATGGCAAGACAGTGCGGATTGCTGGACAGGTCGGCAAAGTACAAGGAAAGCTATTTGGCGCGATCACTTCGCAGAACGTTGCCGATGCTATTCGCTCACAGCTAGGTGTGACACTTGACAAGCGCAATGTTGCACTCGTTGAGCCCATCAAGAAGCTCGGTACACACGCGGTTGAAGTTGATCTTCACCGAGAAGTTGATGCCGTGGTAAATGTTGAGGTTTACGACCCAGCAGCCGAAGTTGTAGCGACTGAAGAATCCGAAGAACTCGTTTCTGCGTAACTAGCGCTCAAACATAAAAACGGGGCTGTCGGTGAGGCAGCCCCGTTTTTATGTGTTTGACTGGGCTTCCAGCCATTGGCAACTGGCTTACGCCTTGAGCATCTTGCCTAATTTAACGATGGCCTCTTCAATCACTGGAGACCACCGGCTTGCGGAGAGGCGAATATAACGACGGTAACCATCGTCGGTACTAAAGAGAACTCCGGGCGAGATAAAGATGTTTTTCTCAAGTGCACGTGCGTAGAGTTCGACTGAATCCGCTTTTTCTGGCAACTGGACCCACAGTACGTAGCCTCCAACTGGCCGTGTGACACGTGTTTCCTCAGGAAAGTAGCGCGTAATCGCCTCAGACATGCGTCCAACCGTCGCGGCGTATGCTTTGCGAGCACGGCGAAGATATTGGTCATATCCACCATTTGTTAGGAAATCAGCAATCACAAGTTGAGGCAGGCTAGGTGCGGAGATGGTAAAGGAGTGCTTCAACCTTTCAATCTGAGTGTGCCACTTTCCAGCAACGACCCATCCCACTCGGTACCCTGGAGCGATTGTTTTTGAGAAGGAAGAGCATAGCACAACGTTCTCGCCACCCTCAAATGCCCGAAGCACTTTCGGTCGTCCTCCTTCAAATCCTAAATCCCCGTATACGTCGTCTTCGATCAAGACCACTCCGTGGCGATTTGCAATATCGACTAGACCCTTCTTGTCCGCATCCGACATACAGCATCCTAACGGGTTCTGGAAATTCGGGCTCACAAGACAGGCGGTAACGGGTGCACCCTGCTTTTGCTGTTCAAGGATGGTTTGTTCTAAGGCAGCCAGACTGATCCCATTCCTTGTTCGCGTCTCAATCTCAATGCTTTTAAGGCCCGCCAGATGGATCGCTTGAAGTACGCCATAGTGACATGGTGACTCGACCGCAACGACGGAACCTGGAGTGGTCACTGCCCTAAGGGCTAAGCACATCGCTTCCTGACAGCCCATCGTTATCACAACCTCGTCTGGTGAAATAACCGCTCCCGCTGCGAAAGCTCGTTGGGCAATCTGCTCACGAATCGTTCGATGCCCAGAAGGCGGACCGTAGCCGTAGCTGGCTTCTGGATGATCTCTAGCTACAGTGCTGACCAATCGCGCTAATTTTGCTAGAGGCAGGAGATCTGGATTTGGATTTGCGAAAGCTAACTCAATCAACCCGGGTCGATCAACTTGATGCGTCATGGACTGAAGCATTTCGTCGCGTGTGAAAAGAGCGGGAGAAGTTGCTGGTGCCTTGACCGTGGGCTCTGCGGACCTTGCGTTGGCATAGGCATGCACATAGTAGCCTGATTGGGGTCGAGGATGGATAAGACCCTGGTCTTCTAGGAGGCGATATGCATCCAAGACAGTGGTAACACTCACACTACTTTGCTTGCTAAGCTCTCTGACTGAGGGTAAGCGGTCACCTGGTCGATAGATCCGATCAAAAATCATGCCTCGGATTCGTGCGGCGACCTGTTCGTATAACTTCCCTTCGGATTGATCTATTAGCATGGAGGACCTTGACGAAAATGGAAGTGTACAGATTCTACAGGAGACGAAAAAGTAGCAGATCAGGTCTACAGATGAGTATACAGTTGACTTCCTGAGTGACTGTACCTCAGTAAATATTTCAGTAACTGGACCCGATCCGGTTTGAGACTAGAGACCTGCAATCTTTATCGCGGCACTAACATGTGCGCTCGCGTTCAGCATTCCACTGAACTTCCCTACCAGAGTTCCGTCCGAAGTTACGACAAATGTGACCCTGCCAGGGATAAAACCTAGGGCATCTGGGACTCTCCATGCTTTACGCACTGTCCCTTCGCGATCACTAAGGATACGGAAATTCAAAGCATTCTTTTTGGAAAATTCTTTGTGTGAATCGATCGAATCCGAACTGATCCCAACTACCTCGATTCCAGCATCTGAGAACGTCTGGAATTGATCTCGAAAGGCGCAGACTTCCGCCGTGCAGACCGCACTATTGTCCTTTGGATAGAAGAAGACAACGGCACCTCTTTGACCTATATGATCGAATAGGCGGTAAGGTTCTCCCCGTTCATCGACTAAAGTGAAGTCCGGGACCTTCTCGCCTATTTTCATTTGAGATTCAGATGATGCAGGTTTACTCTCGTCTGAGAGCGACGATGGGATCAAGACGGCTGGCACTCATCGCAGGATAGAGTCCAAAAACCATACCGATCATTGCTGAAAAGACTGCCGAGAAAATCGCAGCCACCAGAGGAAACGGCATTTCCAACCCGGTCTTTGTCGGCCACTGCATAGAGGCAGTTGCTAGGGTGACAAGCTGGCCAATAAGCCATGCGATGCTCATTCCAATGAGCCCACCGACAAGGCTCAGGGTGCCGGCCTCTACCAGGAATTGAGTCAAGATGGAGCCGCGCTTTGCACCCACTGCCTTACGAAGTCCAATCTCTTTTGTTCGTTCGGTAACCGAAACGAGCATGATGTTCATGATGCCGATGCCGCCTACGAGAAGCGAAAGTGCAGCGACTGCAGCCAAGATTCCACCTGCAGCACCTACAATTCCTCCAAATACTTTGAGAATCGATTCTCGAGAATCTAGGCGATAAATAGGCTTATTCCCAGACCGAATCATCAAAGTCTGCCACACCGAATCCATGGCGTCATCGACTTTTACACCGGGCTTGGCGCGCAACATCATCATGTCAATCCGATCTCCGCCAATCCACTTTTGTTGAGCAGTTGTGATTGGGACCAAGAGCATTCGTCCCGTATTGTCACCCATGAAATCTGATTTTTCAACGATGCCAATGACTTCAAGAGCGATGCCTTGCAACATGATCAGTTTGCCAAGCGCTTGTTTGTCGGGGAACAATCGATCTCGGATATCTTCGCCGATTACGGCAACATTTGCCCTAGAATCAATATCGTTCTTGTTCAGAGTGCGACCTTCAAGAATCGTAAACCGATTCAATTCTTGGAAGTTCTCATCGCTAGCATAGATCTGAGGGTTATCCAGCGATTTCTCGCCATTCAATACCTTTTGCGATGGGATATTCATGAGCCCTGTCGCAATATCTAGGCTCTGAACTCGATTCATGACGAATTTAATGTCGTCATTCTTTAGTTTTGCAATGTTCCCTAGGTTCTGACCTCTTCCTCTTCTACCCGGATCGAAGAAAACAAACATCGTATCCGCGCCAAGTTTCTTGAACTCACCGTTGATATAAGCTTGAAATCCACTCGAAATCATGACGATCATAGTCACACTCATGACTCCGATGATCACGCCCAGCATCGTTAGGAATGCTCTCAGCTTATGAAGCCGTAGCATTCCAATTGCGATCAAGAAAGATTGGATTACGTTTTTCACTGATCGTCGTTCCCAAATTGCATGGCGCCCTTTCGCTTTGGACCCTTGTATTGAGGCTTCTGAACGCTTGTTCCAGCTGAAATCCCTGAAAGGATTTCTACGTTCGATCCTGAAGATGCGCCGATGACGATGTATTTTCGTTCAGCAACTCCTTTGGGATCCTTGGTTGGTATTTCGACAAACGACTTGCCGCCATCCTTTCCGACATATTCAAGCGGGAGAATTAATACCTTCTCGTGGTGAAGCACTTTCATCGTGCATTTCGCGGACATTCCTGATCTGAGCGATTGCGTAACGTCCTTCAGGAGGATCTCGACCTCATATTTGACGACAGCGTCCGAGGAAGTCGGCGATGCGGCACCCGTCGAGTTAGCAAGTTCTTTGCTAACAGGTGCGATCTTGCTCACAACTCCATCAAACGTATGATTCGGGATCGCATCGACATCAACCTTTGCGGCCATCCCGAGTGTCATCTTCGCAACATCGATTTCATTGATATCCAGCTTCACGCGCATAGCGGTTCGATCTTCAATCTTGACGATCGTTGTTCCACTGCTGAATTGGCTAAGGCCAGTCGCAAGCTCTCCAACCTGTAAAGCTTTTTTCGTTACAATTCCACTAATTGGAGCCCTTATATCGGTTTCTCGTAGCTGCCTTTCTGCATCGCCAACGACCGACTGTAGTTGTGCAACGGTTGCCAAATCTTGTTGTCTTGACTTCTCCATTACTTCGGGGTCGTGAAGACTTGCACGCGCTCTTTCCACGTCTGCCTGGGCTGACAAATAATCGTGCCGTTTAATTTCGTCCTGAATCGAATTAGCTTTGGCTGTGTTCAGGGCTGCTTGAGATTGCTTGATTTGTTCTTCGGCCTTTACCAACTCCGATCTGAAACCAGCATCCTGACGGTCAAAAGCGACCTTTGCACTATCTAGCCTTGTTCGTGCGAGGGCAAGGGCTAACTGGACATTTTCAACGACTTTGCCTGATACGTAGCCTTTCTTTTCAAGATCGACTTGGCGCTGATAATCGCTTTTTACATTTTCCAGGTTGGCTTGTGCCTCTCGAAGGGCACTTTCGGCTGATGCCAACTGCGTGGGATGAGCACTTGTAAGTAGCCTACGCTTTTCTTCTTGGGCGGATTCCAAACTTAACCGGGCCTGAGTAATTGCATTACTGGTCAAGCTAGGTTGAATTTTCAGGGCCAGCTCCATTTGAGCTAAGCGTGCCTGAGCTTGCTCGTAGGCAGCTTTGACTTGAAGGCGGCTTTCTTGAATGGAGATTGCGGTCTTTTCAGCTCCGCTTCTAGCTCCTCTTAATTGAGCCTGGTTTTGTTCGAGAGCGAGCTTCGTTTGAAGTGGATCGATAAGGGCAATTAATTGTCCTTGAGTGACATGATCGCCTTCTTCCACAAATAGTTTTTGGAGACGTCCGGTTACGAGACCTTTCACTTCCACGGACTTGACGGAGTCGACAGTGCCTGTCTCGACTATTTGAACGGTCAAGTCACCCTTTTCAACTGTTTTTGTGTTCGAGGCAGATAACTTAGCTAGTGCCGCCACTTTGGCTGCAGACATTGCACGCATTGCATAGGCGCCGAAGCCCACGATTGCGAGCAGCACGACGACCAGCGGAATAATCGCTTTTTTCATAGAACCGCCGGGAGTATCGCAAATTGCAGAGCTTTCGTTGCATGTCAGCCCACGTTTTTTCAAAAAAAGGTCAGTATTAGCTACTTCGGGGCCTGAATCCACAGATGATTTGTGTCTTCGGGCACCTTGGCATCTTCTGGATAAAGCATATAAACAGTGCGCTTCGAGTAGGCCCAAGCCTTGTCAAAATCTGCTCTCTTGTACACTTTTCGGACCTTTGCTTTGAATGCTGGATCGTTGATGACAGGATCGCCTGAATCCGTGAATCCTACTAGCACAACCAAGTGACCCGACTCAGTCGGTGAAAGTGGGAGTCCTCTAAGCAGATCGAACGAGACGGAAGTAATTACGGGCAGCCCCGCGGCTATCCACTTTTCGAGATCGCTAATGCCGCCCAGTCGCGCGACATAGGATCGCATCCCAGAAAAGGAACCCGCATATGCCGTATTGAAGGGCCAATTGCCTGCTCCTTTATAAACTGGATCCCAAACATTAGCCTCGACTTCTGGCACATCCTTGTTCATTTCGGGGCGATGTAACTGCTGTGAGTAATGCCAAAGCATCATCGACACCGAAGTTGCACTACACAGGACACCACCATTAGGATAGTTATTCTGGGCCCGCTCTGGAACGTCGATTGTCTTTCCCCACGCTTGGTGTTGGTTTGGAGTCTCTTGCGTATAGGTCTCCCCATTTTCAAATGAGAAAGTAAGAAGTTTGAGCTGGGGTGGAGGACCTTCCTTTAAGGTTCTTAGGGTCACTCGAACGTCGATCGATCGACCTGGTTTACCTAACATAAGCGTATCCGTGTCCACATTGCCGTGAGCATCCCTTTGTCCCTTCATGCTTTGTCTAGGAGAAAGAGCTGGATCTAGGGACCACTGGGCCATGGTGTACCACCGTGACTCGAAGTCTGCCCCACGAGCTTTAATTTCAAGTTTGATTGCGGCTGAATCTGCGGGCTGGATGTTCCACGAGGCAATCATCTCCGTGAATGGAATGTGCGGATCGATGTCGTGGTATTCCTTCACTAGCTCAGTACCCTTAGCTGGAAATTCAAGATTTGGGAACAAAGCTACAAGACGAGTGTTTGGCAAGGCAGTTGAGACGATCATGGCGACAAGTGAAAGGAGGCTCATAGGTGTTAGATTCGATGGTGTCGGGACAGACTATTCACAATTCTACGTCAGGAAACCTAGGTCTCCAGGTTTAAAGACGGCAGATTCGTTGCGTCTGAAGCTAAAGTATCGAATGAGAGATCGAATAGGCAAGGGTTTTTACCTGGCGTTGCCACGACGTCTCCGATTGAGGTATATTCAACCGTTCCAATAGGGCTATCCATGCCCATTGAACTCACAGAGAACAAATGGCGACCTACCGAGGAAGAAAAACCGATATTTGCCGCACCGTCGGCTACGACATTTGGGGCCGGCCAAAGAGCCCTGCCACCAAGCGCGCGTACCCAGCCGGACAGCATGGCCCGAACCTGAAGGATCGACGCCAGTCAGAATATGGCGAGCAGCTTTTGGCCAAACAGGTCATCCGCCGCTATTACAACATGCTCGAGAAGCAGTTCGCTACAACATTCAAGAAAGCCCAGAGAATGAGTGGCAACACGAGCCTCAACTTCCTTCGACTGTTAGAACTAAGGCTTGCAACTTCAGTGTGGCGACTTGGCTACGCGAAGACAATTTTCCAAGCTCGACAAATGGTTAACCACTGTCATATTTTGGTTAATGGCCGCGTGGTCAACATTCCTAGTTTCCAACTCAAAGTTGGCGACGTTGTGGAAGTTCGAGACCGTGAAGTCAGTCGAAGCATGGCTCGAAACAATCACTTCGAAGGTGCTGCCGTTCCCGCATATCTTGATTCTGACGTGCCCAATTTCAAGGGTAAGGTCGGATCGCTTCCTGAGCGAGAGGACTTCCCTAAGTTCTTCCAAGAGCAGCAAGTCGTCGAATATTACGCACGTTAAGATCGCAAGATCCTAACGCGGAGGCTCTCAAACAGTTCGCTGTTCGAGAGCCTTTTTACTTTATGAGGCGGCGCACCAGGTCAATCCACCCTTGGATGTCCCCCAATGCCAAATCACCCATATTGCTGACTTGAAAATAGCTGTCTTTAAAACTTCCCTTGCAGCCATATATGACAAAACCAGCAGCTAAGTTGGCTTCAAACCAAGACTCGAAGGAGAAGCCTTTGGGAACCGTAAAAGTTGTCAAGGTACATGAAGTATCTTCAAATGGAATAGCTGGAACCAATCCCAACTCCACGAGAGCTTGGCGGATCATCTCAGCTTTCGTGACATAGTCACTGTGTCGGTCCTGTGCTCCGCCCACAGGTAATTCTCTTAGTGCTTGCCTGAAGGCAGCCAACGCGGGAACTGGCGGTGTGAGCGGGGGATTATCCCCTGCATACATAGGAAGGCTCATGTAGTACGTACGCCTGGGTATCTGTGAAAGGACATCAGAAAAGGAATCCTTTGCCAACACAAAGCTAACTCCGGGAATGCTATGGAGGCACTTGTTAGCCGACGAACAAACGGCATCCAGGTTTGTGAAATCAATAGAGTCGGCACCGAAACTGCTCATGGCATCAACGAGGCACCGACTTCCATATCGAACGCACAACGTTCCGAGCCGGGCGACATCATTCAAGCGCCCTGTAGTCGTTTCGTTATGCGTACCAATGACCGCCTCATAGCCTTTTTCGAGCTCGACTGTGATCGAGTCAAAATCCCACGGTTTGGTCCACCCATGATTCAATGCAGTGTAAGGAATTGAATGGACTTCAAGGATGTCGCGAATCCGACTGCTGTAATAGCCGTTCTCGAGTACGAGAACTCGACCGTTGCCAATACATGACGTCACCATTGCTTCTACGGCAAGAGTTCCGGAGCCGCCCAGTAGGTAAGGGTGCCAGCCTTCTTGAGTCTGAGAATAGACATTTAGCAGCCTTTGCTTTGTCTCAGACTGTAGAACTGCGTAATCCGGGTCTCGATGGTTCAGATCTGGACCTGCCGCGGCGAGTCGGACCGACTCGGACGTCATGCATGGGCCAGGTGTAAGCAAGATTTTGGACATAATGCCCTAACCCGAAGTTGCCGATTTCAGTTTTCGAACGGCATCAACAACCTTTTGGTAGCCCTTGCCGCCCTCCCAATCTTGATTTAGCAAATTGACCAGGAAACTCCCCACTACGGCACCATCAGCAACTTCACAAACCATCTTCACATGGTCCGGTGTAGAGATTCCAAACCCTACACAAACGGGCTTTTCTGTTCGTGCCTTAATCCGTCCGACCAATCCTCGAACATCGGTAGGAACCGAATTCTCCGCACCTGTTACACCCGTGCGCGAGACGGCATAGACAAATCCCGTCGCTTTGTCACATACCTCTTGGATTCTCTTTTCCGTACTCGTTGGTGCTGCCAAGAAAATCGTGGACAGTCCTGCACTCTTGCTGGCCTCGCACCAGTCATCAGCTTCATCTGGGACGAGGTCATTTATGATCGTTCCAGAAATACCTGCATGAGCGCTCGCATCGGCAAATTCATGAAGTCCAAACCTCAAGACGGGATTGTAATATCCCATGGTTACCACGGGAATCGAGTGGGGCGCCTTACTGATCGCCTCCAAGATTTTTGATGCTGTCGTTCCATTGTCAAGGGCTCGCTGACTGCTTGCTTGAATCGTGGGACCTTCACCGAAAGGATCACTGAACGGAATGCCGATTTCTATTACATCGGCGCCTCCTTCCTCTAAAGCAGAAACAATCCGAGGCAGATCCGCTAATGGTTGATCACCGGCGGTGAAAAACAGCACGAGAGCCTTCTCTTGAATTTCCTGCAATGACTTAAATCTCTGTGATAAGGTCGACACTGCGTAGATTCTGCCTTAATGCGTGGATTCCGTGCTTATCTTAGGTTTACCTTTTGGTGAAAACCCTTCGAACGAAGGCAAAGCCAGGAGGCTGTTTTCTCTGGACCTGCGTGCCCATTTTGTTCGGCTTACTGGATATCCGGCCTAACCGGGTCGATTGTCCCACCATCATCGGTAGACTCTTTAGATGGTTGGTATCTAGATGAACTTCAATAAGAAAACTGTAAAAGATATCGTCGTTTCGGGAAAGAAAGTGTTGGTTCGTTGCGATTTCAATGTCCCACTGGAAAACGGCTTAATTACGGACGATCGGCGAATTACTGAGGCTCTGCCAACGATCAAATACCTGCTCGAAAACGGTGCAACCGTTATTCTTGCCAGCCATCTGGGCCGCCCCAAAGGCGTTACGCCCGCATTTTCGCTGGCTCCAGTGGCTACCCGGCTAAGCGAACTACTCCATAACAAAGTGCCCCTTTTGTCAGACTGCGTGGGCGATGGAGTATCGGCATTTGTGAAGGCAAGCCAACCAGGAGATGTTATTCTTCTTGAAAACGTCCGATTCCATCCTGAAGAAGAAAAGAACGATCCTGAATTTGCTCGTCAGTTGGCTTCCCTTGCCGACTGCTATGTGAACGATGCATTCGGCACCGCTCACCGCGCCCATGCTTCGACCGAAGGAGTGGCGCACTTGCTTCCTGGTGTCGCCGGTTTTCTCATTGAAAAGGAGATTAACTATCTCGGTCAAGCTGTCCAAAACCCAAGACAACCGTTTATCGCGATTATGGGAGGCAGCAAAGTAAAGGACAAAATTGCCCTCATCGACAATCTGTTACCCAAAGTTGATCGTCTTTTGGTAGGTGGAGGAATGGTCTTTACGTTCCTTAAAGCGCAGGGCCATGAAATTGGCAACTCGCTCCTCGATGCGCCAAGTTTGGAATATGCTCTAAAGCTTCTTGAGGAAAACCCGGACAAGTTGGTTCTTCCCTCGGACATCGTTGTTTCGGCCAGCCTCTCGCCAGATGCAGTGACATCCGTAGTCAGTTCCGATGCTATTCCGGTAGGCATGATCGGCGCCGACATTGGGCCGGACTCTCAAGTAAAGTTTGCCAAAATTATCCGTGAATCAGGCACCGCTCTGTGGAACGGCCCAATGGGTGTATTTGAGATGAAGCCGTTCGAGGGTGGAACTAAGGCTGTGGCATTCGCATTGGCTGAGAGCACTTGCCTTTCAATCGTGGGTGGCGGCGATTCTGCTGCGGCGGTCGATAAGTTTGGCGTTTCAGACAAAATGAGTCACGTAAGCACGGGCGGCGGCGCAAGTTTAGAATTCCTGGAAGGCAAGCTTTTGCCTGGAATTGCGGCACTCCAAGACAAGCAATAACTATGTTTTTCTGCTTGCGAATTGATTTGGATTATGTGCCTTGGGATACTCCCGACGCAGATGAGTTTGGGCATGGCGAACCCGCCATGCTCCTTCGCATCCTCGAAATGGCGCGGAACACGGGGTTCAAATTCCATTTCTTCGCATCAAATCGAGTTCTACGTGCATTCCCTACTAATGCGGATGCTGTTCTCAATGAGGGACACGATTTAGACTGGTTTTGCAAGCACCCGGACACTCCAGGAGCGAGATACGAGGAAGCGACCGTTGAATTTCGATCTCTTGGCCATGTGCCAAAAGGGTTTGCTCTTCGGGAGCGTTGGCCAGCCGATTCTCAGCAATTCCAAGGCATTGAATCGATGCAATTTGTCAGCGCTCCATCCGGTCCAACTCCATCGCATCTTAGGCATTTTCCGGTTGAAGGAAGGTCGGTCCGTGATGCCGCGAGAACAGGAATCACAGCCCGAAGTTGGATTGATTCCACCAAGAAGCAAGTTCGTGACGCGGCCAGTCGGAACATAGGCATGACCCTTCCTGTTCGCCCACAGGTTTTGGCCAGACTCGATCCTAAAATGGTGCACCTCAAAGAATTGCTAGATCTGGCTGCCGCAGTCGGTATGCCTATTCGGACACTTCGAGACGTTATGAATCGAGACTGATCGCTAGTTTCGAAGATCTGGAAGATCGTTTACTATTTTCCATTCATCTGGAGTGACGGGCATCACGCTAATTCTCTGGCCTTTACGGATCACCATCATCTCTTCCAGACCAGAAATTGTTCTCAATTCCGCGAGTGACACAACACGGTTGAACTTCTCTCGATAGGAGACATCTCGAAGCAACCACCTTGGGGCTTCCATCGGACTTTTCGGATCATAGTATTGGCTCGATGGATCGAACTGGGTTGGATCAGGATAGGCTTCGCTCACGACCTCCATGGTTCCAATGATTCCGGACGGATCCGCATTTGAGTTGTAGAAGAAAGCCATGTCTCCAATACTCATGGAATCTCGAAAAAAATTACGTACCGTGTAGTTGCGACAGCCCTCCCACATTGCTGGACTTTTTGCCGCAAGATCGTCAATGGAGTAAGTGTCAGGCTCCGATTTCATCAGCCAATACTTCATAGTTCAATAGGGTACCAATCTCGGCGGCAGACCCCTGCACGCTAATTTGAAATTCAGAGCGTTTGACGTCGGAACTTGGCCACTACTCTAACGTCCAAAAACTAAACAGCAACCCTATATCAAAATCGCAAATGCACATTCCCGCGACCGAAGCGTGCCGGCGATTGAGTACATCTTCTGCAATATGTCGAATCATTCGGCAGAATGAAGAAAAAGTTGTATAATGCGACGCTGAGGACCTGCCACGGAATCACAAAATTCGGCCGGAGCCCAAGGACCTCTCATGCATATTGTTCATACTTCCCCGAGCCAGGCTCGGAGCGGATTTACGTTAATTGAGCTTCTGGTTGTCATTGCGATCATCGCAATCTTGGCAGCTATCCTTTTCCCCGTGTTCGCCCAGGCAAAACAAGCGGCAAAGAAAGCTACTGATCTGTCCAACATCAAGCAGATCGGACTTGAATTGGCGATGTATCAGGGTGACTCAGACGACGTTCTCCCAACCATTCGACAAGGTGGATCGCTTCACCCTCCTTTTGGAAACTGTTCGGCGCCATTTGGCAACTGCCACCAGACCGAGAGCATTGTTTCTGAGCTAGACCCCTATATTAAGAGCCATGCCGTTTGGAAATCTCCTCAAGACACTCTAACTCACTGCGATAGTTCGTCTGGCAGCGAACCAGGTGGCTGTACAGACCTACAGACGGGCGGTGCTATCAGCTACGCTCCTACGCTAAACTGGCAGACAAACCCAGTAAACGCGACGGCAGCAGCAAACGTTAGCCCTGTTTCTTTCGGAGTTTTTGGATGGACTCGACAGGCAACTGGCGGCACAGCCTATTCCAAGTATCCGTTCAACTCTTTAGGTGGTGGTCAGCTAGGCTCACCGGCTAACACGATTATTTATGGACCTATGTTCATATCATGGAGCTATTGGTCAGACATTGTTCAGCAAAGAACTGACCAACGACAATGGGCATTCAAGGAACTCCTTCCAAGCTATCCCCAAGTCGCTACTTGTGCTTATTGCTGGTGTTGTCCTAACGATGCTCTAACGGTGGAAAGCTTTGCGGGTCAGACCAACTGGCTCTTTGGAGATGGCCATGCCAAATCCATGCCGCGTGAAGCAACGATGGACCGATCCTGGTACACGAACTACACGACAGCAATTGCCAACCACGCAAAGAACCTTCTCCATTGGGACGATTCCTTCAGATAAATATGAACGAAAACGTCAAGAAAGGATTACTTGGTCTTATCGTACTTATCGCTGCAGGAATAGCGATTTACGAGGGAATTAAACTAACTTCCGAACCAAAACTGCAACCATCCATGTCATTCGGCACTGGAACTCCAGGTCACGGCATGAAAGCAGCGGAGAAAGCGGAAGAGTCCAAGGCGGCAGCTGCCATGAAAAGCGGCAATACTCAGGCTCCGCCAACCGGCGGGGACGTAGCAGGCGATGTTCCACCACCTCCATCTGGTAAGTAGGAATTTAGCCTAATTTCTAGACAGCCCAGAAGCGCGAGCGACTGGGCTGTTTGCTGTTTAGTCCTTCAACGACGCGAAAGGACCAAGCCACGGCTCGTATTTTCTCCACCTAGCCAACGAAGCTGTATAAACCGGTTGTCGAACTTGCCAGAAGCTCGGAGTAACAACCGTGCGTAAATTATCCTCGGGTCGTAAGCACGATTCATCCCACGGTAAGTCGCAGAATTCAACGATTCTACGGGTCTGTCTCTCTCGATCCTGAACCAAGTCTTCGTATTCGACTTCAAGCAAACGATCCTCTGGGAGAACTTCTCGCCAGTGATCGACAAGTCTTTCGTGTTCTTTTAGGGCGAACACAATGTCATCCTTATCCCCCACAAATGGAGCTCCTGTCCTAATGAGGGTTGTATAGATCGAAATGGCAACATCTACCGGATTCCTTCTCATGTGGATAATTCGGGATACTGGAAAGGCTAGATGAATAAGTCCGTAAACCAATCGGTTCGCGGGATTCTTATCCGTAACATAGGGATGGCCGGGAGAAATCGACGCGAGCACCTCGCAGTATTCGAGAGCTTTTCTCTTGATGCTGTCTCGATCAACTGCTCTCTTCCTATAGTTCACGCAATTCGATTCAGCAGGACGCCAAAAGGCTTGTTCTCCTCCGCCACCGACCATTGGATGACATGAGAGGATCTGTTCTGCCAAAGTTGTTCCCGACCGCATGATTCCGGCAATGAATATCGGTATGGGAACAGGTTCCTTCGCCGTTCCCATTTTTGTGAGTTGTGACTCGATAAAGGGTTTGGTGAATAGTTGAATAATCCGGTCAATTTGGGCAGTTGCTTCGTCGCGGTCAAAACGCCGGATACCCATCCGTAATTCACGCATCAGGCGGTTACCGATATCGAAGTGAGCCATTGCGGAACCGTATTCCCCAATGTTGTCATAGGCTTTCCCCAAGGCAAAATGCAAGTGCGCGGATTCATCTGGCTTAAGGTCAGGATCAAGTGCCACCAACTCCATTTGGTCGATGAGTTCTCGATCTGCTTGAGTCAACCTCCGACCAGCAGTAATCCCGTAATAAGCCACGCCTTGTAGTGGCAAAAGCTCGATCGATCTTAGGAATTCTGCTTCTGCGCTGGGGAATTCACCCATTGCTTGAAGCCGTCGACCGATTAATGTATGGCCGAGTGGGTGATCAGGAGCAATCCGGACCAAATCAGCTAGCGCTAAATCCTCGCCCATTTCGAGCTGCGCGTTTCGATATCCCCGGACCTTTAAGATGAGCGCATCGACATTGTTGGGATCCATGGCCAAGGTCTTATCGGCACAGGCTATGCATTCTGTGGGATCCTCGCATGCCAGAGAGACTTCACCCAGTTTCAGCAAAGAGTCGGGGGATGGAGAAATTTTCACCGCGTCGCGCAACACATCCCTTGCCCTCAAAGGCTCACCGAGCCTGAGGAAAGTGGTGGCCAAGCCATAGTAGGCGTCCACCCTCGTGCGATCAAGCTTGATCGCACTCACAAACGTTTGGGCAGCTTCGACGAATTTATCCTGACCAAAATACGCAGTCGATAACTTGAGTTTGGCGTCGTAATCCGTCCCCCTTAGTGCAACTGCCTTATGGGCATACGACTCTGCTTCAGCGTGGTGTCCCTTGAACGACAGTACTCCAGCCAGCCATTTCAGTGCTTCAAAGTTGTTAGGATCGCGCTGACTAACCGCTTTCAGTAGCTCAATAGCTTCGTCTTCTCGGTTCGTTTGGGCCGTTAGGATCCCAAGCATAAAGTTAGCCTGCAGATCATCTGGGACGTCCTCAAGAATTTCCCGATACCATCGCTCAGCCTCCCCATAATGACGTGAACGATGAGCGTTGATCCCATCTTGTAGCTTTTCGCCGCTTGTTCTTGACATGGCAGTATCCAAGAATGATAGCGGACTTTAGAAAAAGGCAGTCACTAAAATAGAAATCGGCCCGTTGCCTTAAGGGGAACGGACCGTTTCATTGTGTAGGAACCTAACTACCCGATTACGGTGTCGCGAAGTTCCAGACTTATATTCCCTGTCACAGCACTTACATCTAGAGTGCCACTTCCACTACTGAGTCGTCCAGTAATTCTTGACTCGGCCTTGGCCTCGTCTTCCAGTTCTAGTCCAGAATGGACATTGCCGCGGAGAGTCGACAGACTGACTCGGCAATCGCTTCCATCGGGAACACCAATATGGGCATTTCCATTCACGGTTCGAACATTAAGCGTGCCAGAAACGGGCTCATCAAGATCGACAGTTACGTTTCCAGATGCTGTTTCTATCGAAACAACCTTTCCGCTGCTTGATGTTACTGAGATGTCTCCGGATGCGGTGCGAGCCTTGATATTGCCCTTTGTGCGTACGGCCCGGATATTCCCAGACTTATTCTCAATCGAAATGGATGGACCGCTACTCTCTTCAACTGAAATATTTCCGCTTGAGGTAGAAACTTCAATCACTCCTTCCAACCCACGAAGGGAAATATTCCCAGACCGTCCTTCGATTCGACATCCACTCTTCGTATTGATGAGTTGAATATCTCCAGACTCTGCTTTGACTTCTACAGTCGCACTGCCTGGAAGTTGGACTTCTACATCAACCGAAATGCCATTAACATCTGGCTGCAAAATTTCAACAACATGATCGCTCTCTGCGATGATCAATGTGTAAGCTTCAGCTTTTGCCCTGGCTTCTTCGATTGTGGCGCCCCTAAATCGAGCTTTTGCGCTCACGCTGCCAACGTCAAATCCACCAACAACCTTTACATCTCCGCACGAGTTCTCGATCCGAAGCACCTTTCCTACTGGCAAGGCCAGTGGCAGCGTAACTTCCTTTTCCTCGTGAGTCAACAGCCAACCAATATTGACCTTGCCTTTACTAATTTCTTCAATACCTGTTTTGAGATGCTCCAGACCTTTCTTTGCACTCGACTTTGCTTGCTTTGAAACTTCGTTCCAATCGACTGTTTCAATGCCTTCTTTCGTCATTTTCTCGATGGATTCAATGAGGGCACGGAATGGATCCTTTACACCTGGCTTCTTTTCTGTAGGATCTGCCTGAGGGGGTGGAGGAGGTGCAGTGGTTCCCTGCGCTTCCTCGCCTTCAGTACGTTCACTTTCATAAAAGGCGTCAATCAAGGCGGCTGCATCTTCAGGACTTAATTTCCCCGCAGCTACCAACTTGCTAATTCTTTGAACTTCTTCCCTCACCTCAAAACTCCTAACCGCTCTTTCGCTTCTTCGGCCGTAATCTCGCCACTTTCCAAGTCATCCAATACCTTTCGCTTCTTTTCAGAGGACTTGTCACGCTTGACTGGTTCCTCTTTCGAAGGAGTCAAGTCAAGGGCTTCCAACAAATTATCCAGTCGCGCCCGGACCGTTGGGTAGCTTATCCCTAGTTCACGCTCAACACTGTTGAGCATTCCTCGACATCGGAGGAACGTTTCCAAGAACTTCTGCTGCTCAGGTTCTAACCGAGCGTAACGAGGTATCTCGAATTTTCCTCGAATTGTAATTCCGCTCTCTTCACTGGCAACCTCACTAATGAATAGTTCGCCACCTGTTACCGGATCTTGAGCGGGCACCTTGTGGTATTTATCCTTGCCCATTGATCAATATTACGAGAATTTAAGCCATCAGTTGCATAGACCTATAAAAAGTTTAGGACTTCCTGCGATAACTTCATGAAATCTCCCGATTTGCCATGCATAAATTCTATTTTTAGGCGAAAGCGTCCGTCCCCCACTTGATGCTTCCAATCGCTCTCACCTTGTCAAGAAATCTTGATGCAGGTGGCGCATTAGGTCCCATCAAATCCACGCGCCAAACAAGTAAAATTGTGGCATGCCTTCTGACCTTTCAAAGCTGAAAACTCGGCTCGCCGACGTCAATGCCCTTCACGCGGCAGTGACCATGATGGACTGGGACCAGCAAACTTTCATGCCGAAAGGTGGAGCTGATGCTCGAGCCGAACACCTTGGAATCCTAAGCCGAATGGCTCACGAAACTCTTGTTGCTGACGAAACAAGAATGGCGCTGGATCATGCGACGCCAGACGGCGAAGAGGACGAAGCGATGTTGCGCGTGGTACGCCGTGACATTGATTTGGCGACGAAAATTCCTTCCGCGCTCGTTGAAGAAAAATCTCGACTTGCTGCAATAGCCCATGAAAAGTGGGTTGAGGCTCGGTCAAAGTCAGAATTTGATAGCTTTGCCCCAACTCTTGAAAAAATGTTTGACATCGCACGTCAAGAAGCGGAGTATCTGGGCTACAAGGACCATATCTATGACGCGCTGATCGACCAATATGAGGAAGGCATGACGGCGGCTGAAGTCCGTGCAATGTTCGAGTCAATAAAGGGACCTCAGGTTGAACTCGTCAAGAAGATTGCTGCGAAACCAGTGGTTGACGACAGCAAGCTTTACGGAACATGGGACGAATCAAAGCAATCGAAATTCACTGAGAGCCTCATCAAGAAAATGGGCTTTGATTTTGCCAGAGGACGCCAAGACACCGCTCCTCATCCTTTCTGCACAGGTTGGAGTGTCGGAGATATTCGATTAACCACACGTTACAAACCGTACATCGGAAGCGCCATTTTTGGTTCGATGCATGAAGCCGGTCACGGTATGTATGAGCAAGGGTCTCCTATGTCTTGGGATAGAACTCCTCTAGCAGGTGGAGTTTCTCTTGGCATTCACGAGAGTCAATCGCGTACGTGGGAGAATATTGTGGGAAGAAGCAAGCCATTTTGGAAGCACTTCCTACCAGGTCTCCAAGAAGCGTTCCCTGAGCTCAACAGCTTTGACGTGGATTCCTTCTATAAGGCAATTAACAAGGTAGAGCCAAGTTACATTCGCGTCGAGGCTGATGAGTTGACCTATAACTTACATGTGCTCGTTCGATTCGAAATTGAATGTGACGTGCTCACTGGAAAGTTAGCCGTTAAGGATCTTCCGGATGCCTGGAATTCGAAATATGCGGAGTACCTTGGAATCACACCTCGGAACGATGCTGAGGGGTGTCTTCAGGATGTCCATTGGTCGATGGGGTCGATTGGATATTTCCCGACCTATTCGATGGGCAACTTACTGAGTTATCAGATTTGGAACACACTTAAGAAGGACGTTTCTGATACTGATCAGCTCATGGAACAGGGTGACTTTGCCCCAATCTTGGGCTGGCTCCAAAACAATGTCTACTCGGTCGGTAAGAAATTTACTCCTAAGGAATTGGTAATGAAGGTTACGGGCAAGCCAATGGGCGCGCAAGATTATCTCCAGGCACTCGAAGCCAAGTACTCAGCAATCTACGATTTGTAGTACGGTTCGCTAAAATTGAAGAAATGGCAGGACTTCCAGCAATGCTGGGTTCTGCCTTTTTTTTGCTTGGTTCAAATGTACGCATACGTTTCTGGATAAACTCCGCGCGTAATGTCATCCGCGTACGAAGCGTTCTCTCGACTCTATTCTGACTACAATGCCCTCGAAGCAGCGATCGGTCTGATGAACTGGGACCGGCAGGTTCTCATGCCGACTCAGGGAGCGGCCGCTCGAACTGCGCACGTTAGCCTGCTCACACAAAAGGCACACCAACTTCTAACTGGCGATGAGATGTTACGCGCCCTTGAGCACCTAGAAGCCGACGTAGAAGAAGGCTCCGAACAGTCTCTTCAGGCAGGAGCCCTAAGGAAGAAAATCGATATTGAAAGAAAACTTCCTGCCGATCTCATTGAGCGGAAAAGCAGAGTCTCTTCGAACGCCTACGAGGCATGGAAAAGGGCGAAGTCAGAAAACGATTTTAAGATATTGCGCGATGACTATTCGAGGCTTTTCGATATCGCCAGGGAAACTTCTGAGCTCTTAGGTTGGAAAGACCATGTTTACGACCCTTTGATTAGCCTTTATGAGGAGGGAGCCACCTACCGCGATGCCAAGCAAATGTTCGAGGAGATTAAGGACCCCATACGCATACTCGTTCAAGAGATCCGCTCGAATGGCCGTGTAGTCGATGACGCCCTCCTCGTCGGTGACTGGAATCAGGAAGAGCTTCGTACGTTTGCTCAATCAGCTTTAGCAACTATTGGTTTTGACTTCAATTCGGGACGCTTAAACATAGCTCCAAATGCCTTTTGTATGAACTTATCCTGCGGTGATGTTCGCATGACGACGCGCCCAAGCAGTCACATCAAAGGCATTTTGTCGTCTTCCCTTCATGAGATGGGTCATGCGCTCTACGAGCAGAACTCTCCTCGCAAGTGGGATCGCACTCCACTCGCGGGAGGGGTTTCGCTTGGAGTCCACGAGAGTCAATCTCGGCTTTGGGAGAACATTGTTGGACGGTCGGCAGGGTTTTGGAGTTTCTTTTTCCCTAAGCTTTCGGAACATTTTCCGTCGCTTAGTCCAATGCCTTCAAATGAATTCTATCGAGCTTATAACAAGGTTTCTCCCGAATTCATTCGAGTCGGCGCGGATGAACTGACTTACAATTTGCACATTTTGGTGCGATTCGAACTTGAAGTTGAAATCCTAACAGGACAGCTAAAGATTGACGATCTTCCGGAAGCCTGGAATTCTAAATACAATGAATACCTTGGGATTACACCACCAAGTGACACAGTTGGGTGTCTTCAGGATGTTCATTGGAGCAGGGGCTATGTGGGTTACTTCCCTACTTATTCAATGGGTAATTTGATCGGCGGACAGATATGGGCTCGTCTGCGGGAGGATGTTGATGACGTTCAAGGGCTGATGGAGTCTGGAAATTTCGAGCCAATTTTGGCTTGGCTTACCGATAATGTCTATCGACGAGCTAAGTCTATGCATCCAGCAGCACTCGTGAAAGAAATCACTGGTCAACCGATGGGAGCCACGGAATGGCTTAAGTATGCAACAGCTAAATTCCGCGACATCTACTTGTTAGATTAGGTGAATCATCCTCTTGGATGTGACTTTTGATATTTCGCTCTGACCTCGTCCATGTCCAGCTGCGTGTAGATCTGGGTTGTTTCAATACTTTCGTGACCTAGGAGTTCTTGGACGGCTCGCAGATCTGCACCTCCGCGAAGCAAGTGAACCGCGTAGGTGTGCCTCAAAGTGTGAGGGCTAACCCCTTCAGGCAAACCAGCCCGCACGGCGTATTGCGTGAGAAGCTTATATGCGGTTTGCCTTAGCAGATTTAGGCCTTTATCGCTTAGGAAAAGTCGGGCACTTGCTCGCTTTGCCAGGAGAGGTCGAGCTTCATTTAGATAGCGTTCGACCCAAGATGACGTTTCACCGGGAAGTGGTACGTGACGAGTCTTTCCTCGCTTTCCCAGAACTCGAACTGATCGTGTTTCAGGGTCGAAGCCCCCAACTTCAAGCTCTACGGCTTCTGAAACGCGCAGACCCGCGCCATAGATCAATTCCAAAAGGGCCCGGTCGCGCATACCAGACGGTTTGGATGTATCAGCCAAAGACAGTAGGCTTTCAATCTGTGCAGCGGAAAGAGCCTTGGGAAGTGTTTTAGGTTTTTTGAATCCGCCGGTTGACGGCAGGTCTGCGCGAGGCCCAGCCGAATTCTTCTTGAGAAATTTCAGAAAAGATCTCAGGCTACTTACCCTTCTTTGCGCAGTCGTCCGGGCGATCGTCGGGCCAAGAGTTGATTCAAATCGAAGGAGGTGCCCAACTTCAAGATCGCGCCACGAATGAACTCCTATCTTGTCAAAAAAAATGGCTGCCTGAATGAGGTCGCCCTGATAGGCCAGAATCGTGTGCTCGCTGGCACCTTTTTCAACACGAAGATAGTCAAGAAACCACTCGATATCTTCTGAAAGAGCCTCATTTGCTACCCTCATGGACACACTTTAAGGCACAACAGGTGGGGCGGCTTTCTTCTTCTTCCAAATCAAAACCCGAGGTTGGATGTATTCCATGTCATGCGTGGCACTGTAATCGTCACCAAAGCTCTTATCCGCTTCGTACTTTTCTTGAAGGGCGGTGAGGAAAGTCTTATATTGCGTCGCAATCGCCTGACCCGAATCAGACACATCTGTCCGGCCCTGAAGCCGTTCGGGATCTGTATATTCGAAGCTTGAATAGGTAACGGCATCCGGTTGAATTTCAGAGATCAACCGGCTATCGAACTGGGTTGGGCTATCGTCTGGGTTCATGTAATACGTTACACGAGGTTCCGAAGCATCGGTCATTGCCTTGTCGCGCATCGCCTTACCTTTTCTTCCGCCTCCCCTACTGGCAGTGCTTTCGGGAAAGAGTGGAGCCGACCAAAACCAGGGATCTTCTGGCAGTCCGACCAAAAATTGCTTGTTGCCTGCTGCCTCCTGCTTCAAATACCTGGCAGCAGCGTCCCGTGGATCCTCGCCAACCATGTAAGCAGTGAGCTTGACTGTGCCCATCAGTCCGCCAAAATCTACACCACCAATCGCTAAGATTCCACCGGCAACAACCGCGCGTCCCATTCCCTTCTGCTCTTGCCCTTTACTCACTGCCCAGCCAAAACCAACAGCAAGGCCAATCGTGAGTGGGAACGTGTACCGCATGAATTTTGCTTCCGCTCGGCCAATAACGAAGTAGTACGGCAGCATGAAACACAGCAAAGCAATGGCCCAGATCTTACGTTGATAACTTGCGTAAAGGAGGCCACCAAGTCCAATTACGAGTGCTATGGTGCCAAATCCCTGAACCAAGTTACCGATATGGTAAATGAACCCACTGGGTGTTCCTTCGAAGACTAAGCCGTGCCCTGAAGAGGTGTGGCGCATTTCGTACGTAAAGTCCCTCAGGAACTTTTCTGAATCGAGTAGGACTCCGGGAGTCGCCACCACGAATGCCAGCAAGGTTGAGCCTATAGTAACGAGGCTGTCTCGAAGGAATGTGCTCTTGCGGCACATAAACAGGATGACTAGGATGCTGAGCAGCCCCAAGATTCCCGTGTATTTTGTACCCCCACTCAGACCAGTAAACAGGCCCGCTAAGACAATCCACTTCACTGTCTGTTTCTCTGAAACAGGCTCCTCACCTTCGACGGCAATGAGTTTGGTGGCAAAGTAGATTCCGGCCGCAAGCAAGAACACAGCAAAGACATCTACCGTCTGAAATCGAGAATGGACCACGTGGGCTGGTGCCAACCCAAGAACGGCAGCCGAAGCTATCGCACCCAAAAGTGTTGAGAATCGCCGAGTTATGACAAAGACAAGCAAGACCGTCCCTGCACCAGAAACCGCGCTGATTAGCCTTCCTGCCAAATTGCATCTTGCAACATAGGACCAGACCGAATCGGGATTCTTGGGGTCCACACCACCCGTATAGGCAGCAGTCATATCACTGGCAATTCTAAGAGTCGAAAGGTATAGGGTTCCGTAGTTATAAAACCCTGGCGTGAATTTGAATTGCGAAGGCTCAATTGCCTGACTATAACTGAATATATCTCCCTCATCGGGATGATAGCTCTGATTGTGAAGGTCGTTCTTAAGCCCCCACCCTATTCCCACTAGTCGGATTGCCAATGCAATGCCGAAAATCAGTAAAGGCAGTAATAACTGCTTCCAGTTGATGGATACCGAGCGGGGTGCGGTGGAGGATTCTTTTAGATTCACAATAGTGGTGTTGGCTCAGCCTTGTTCGAGGCGCACCGCAGATCAGTATATTTTAACTGGCGAAGGCCTGAAAAGATCAGCCTTTCTTTACTGGAGGTATTACGCGATCACCTACGAGCCTCAATGTCGTTCGAGCTTTAATGTTTTGCTCTTCGACGGCATCATCAGGATAGTCAGTAATAAACAGGGCATATCCCGATTCCGTTTTTGCTTGAGCTAATACAGTGTGCCGAGTCTTTAGGTCAAGATCAAACAGAATTGTAGATTTCATGGAAAGCGGCACTTTCTTCAGTCCCGTATCCTCGGGTTTCATGCCAACCATTTGGTTTATAAACTCTGCTAAGTCGGTTTTAAGGTCCAGGCTCCCTTCTACCCGATAGACTTTTTTCCCTTCACTCTGCACGATCCCCTTGTAGGTAAACGTGTAGTCCAGACGTTGAACAGCTTGCTTGTTCCCTTTGCCCTGCAGCTTTTGAGGTTGGTAGCCAACGGTGCGCTTCCATGAATCTCCAACTTTGACCGTATCAAATGGAGTCTTTGGTGCGAAGTCCAAAGCGGAGTCGAATGAACCAGCGAACAATGAAAGACGAAACATCTCGCCTACAAACTGGCCCAGAATGTTTTCGAGCGAACCCTGAGGTGGTCCCTTCGAACTTAACATGAGATTCAGCCCGCCGGCAGGTTTCTTGGAAGGCTTTTCATTGAGATCTTTGGCCTCTAGGATTTCGTTTATGGGAGAAACCGTCAACCGAAAGTTCATATTGACCTTTTCGTCACTTTCCTTCGGCGGTGAGTTAAAAGTTTCACCTACAATTTTGTGAATGAGGGGTCTTTTGTAGTTCAGGACCGCGATTCCATCCGCCTTCATGTCTTCAACGAAGGTTGTGAAATCGTAGTTAAGATCGAGGTCCTCGGGAATCCATGTAATTAGGCCACGCATTCGCCTTTGTGCATTGAGACTGGATCTCACCTCGTATGCCAATTTTTCATTTTTGACAAAAACTCGCCCAAGCGAAACGGGAGCATCTCCGGCTTGGACACCGAAGATGCTCGAAATAGCTAAAAGCGAAGTCAAAACTGTCATTCAAACACCTCAATACATGGAACGACTGCCCAAGCCCGATCGTTCGCTGATTATCGTAACACTTGCTTGGCAATAACCAATCTTTGAATTTCTGAACAACCCTCGCCGATCTCAGTGAGCTTTGCATCTCTCCAGAGCTTCTCAACGAGAAACTCTTGGGTCATGCCACGACCACCGTGAATTTGGATGGCTCGGTTTGTTACCCGGTTCGCCGTCTCGCTGGAATAGAGTTTGGCGTAGGACGATTCCTTGATTACTGGAAGTCCCATGTCGAAGAGCCTTGCTCCGTTCGAGAGCAACAGATTGGAAGCTTCGATCTCCATTGCACTATCTGCAATCATATTTTGGACGGACTGCATGTCGGAAAGCTTTCGGTTAAATTGCTCTCGCTGTTTTGCGTAATCGCAGGTCAGCTCAAATGCCTTCTCGGCAATACCAATTGCCATTGCTGCTATACCAAGACGTCCGCGATAGAGCAACCCTATCGCCTCTTCAAATTTACACGGAGTGTGCCAGGCAACAGCGTCCTTGAGTGCGAATTGAACGGTGTTCGATGCACTGACCCCAACGGTGTTAATTCTCTTCTCAAGCACAAAACCTGGCTGGTTTGTTTCTAGCAGAAAAGCAGACAATTCGGTGGGAGAGGTGCGTGCAACGATAACGATCAGGTCCGCTTTACCACCATTGGTAATGAACATCTTTCGGCCGTTAAGATGGTAGTAGCCTTCCCTTCCTTCGATCGGTGTTCCTGTTGTCTTCACCCTTCGAGCATCTGATCCTGCATCGGGTTCAGTCAGTCCCCATGCCATCTTGATCTCGCCCTTCACAACCCCGGCAACATACTTGTCGCATTGTTCAGGAGTAGCGAATCGATCAAAATGGGCAGCGCAAAGTGCATTTATGGCTGCAAGATTCATGGCGAGAGCAGGATCTCCCTTGGCGATCTCTCGAATCGCCTGCACATAGGCGCTGCATGAGACTCCGGTGCCACCTTTTTCCTTGGGTAGGGTGAGACTGAGTAGTCCCAACTCTCCCAACCTTGGCCAGATTGCGTCAGGAAACGCTGCGTTGCGCTCCCACTCTCGAGTGTGAGGAAGTACCTCTTCAGCTACAAATTTTCGGACACGATCTAGCAGGCTAGCTTCATCAGGATGAACATCAATAAACATAAATAATTTCGCCTCTCAGTCGTTGAGAATCTACGGCAACATTGCCAGGTAGATTTTACATTGGCGAACACCCAGATATCTGCCTAGGCTCGCCAAGAACAGCCCTTTAGGCACAAGGTTTGGTCTCCAGGTTCAAAATTGGCCAGGTGAGTCAGACGAAATACATCAGAGGTACGTATTACATAGTAGTCAAGAATGATTAGGGTTTACGAAGAATTAGCAGACACATCGCGTAGGCAAATACTTGCTGAGTTAATCGGTGGTTCCAAAAATGTTTGCCAAATCGTAAAGGCAACCTGCTTAAAGCAACCCAATGTTTCTAACCATTTGGCTCGGATGCGAGAACGTGGAATTTTACGTGCTACAAAATCTGGGCGCGAAGTCTTTTATTCCATTTCCAGCCCTGAAATTGAAGCAGTCATAGCCCAGGCATTGGTCAAGCGCGAAACTCAGACGTGTCCACCCACTTGGGAAGATGCTGCGGAACTGTATTCAAAGGCTGCCGTTCAAGGCGACGAGGCTGGTTGTGCCGTGATCCTAGAAAAACTGATCGGCTCAAACGCCTGCATCATAGATCTCTACCAGAAGCTGATCGTGCCTGCAATGCGAAACGTGGGATATTGGTATTACGATCAGACGATCGATGCGGCGCAAGAACATATGGCCAGCGCCATAACTGAAAGAATGATGAGTCGCATCGTTCAAGCCTACGCAACTTCAAAGAAGCTGGACAAGACGGCTATTTTGGGTTGTGGTCCAAATTCTTGGCACGTGATCGGTCTTAGAATGGCGTCCGATTACCTTAGAATTTGTGGGTGGAAGACCCTCTTTTTAGGTGCAAATGTTCCCATTGCCTGTTTCTTGAGTACGGTTGCCCATCAGAAGCCGAACGTTGTTCTGCTCAGTTGCAAGGCAGAAGATGGATTGGTCGGAGGAATTGATCTGGTCAAAGCTCTAAATGAGGTTCGATCAAAGAAAGAGTACTTCTCGATCGGTGTCGGAGGATGTTGCGCCGGCAAGCATAAAGATGAGCTCGTCGCCGCCGGCGCAGACTTCATTTGCACAGATCTAGAAACGTTTGCCTCTGTCATCGTTCCATGCATCGAAAAGAAGGGTAAACCGCCGAAAGCGGTTGCCTAAAACTAAAAAAGGTAGGCGCCTCGATTGAAGCGCCTACCTAGTTCAGCTTACTTAGAGACCGGCTTTTGCCAAAGTGACAATTGCTTGGAATGCAGGCATGTCGGCAATGGCGAGCTCGCTCATCATCTTTCTGTTGACCTGGATACCTTGGGTACTAAGGCCATGAATCAACTGTGAGTACTTGATGTCGTTGGTTGTGCATGCTGCAGTAATTCGAGCAATCCACAGACGACGGAAATCGCGCTTTTTGGCTCGGCGATCTCGGAAGGCATATTGCCCCGATTTCATTACCTGCTCGTGAGCACGGCTAAAGACGTTTTTCTTGCGGCCCCAATAGCCGGACGCCTTCGCAATAATCTTCTTGTGGCGCTTGTGGCGCATTAAGCCACGTTTAATACGTGCCATTTGTTAACTCCTCGTTTGTTTTGTAACCGGGTCCCAGCCCGAGGGCGGTAGCGGTAGAGTGATCCGGACAGATTTCTCAATCCGGATGCGCAACTTAACTTTATCCCTAAAGGACTAGAAGGCGCCGTACGCGCTTTCTTTCACCCTTAAAGATTTCAGGCTCCTGCTCCAGCCTCCGCTTCCGGGACGCGTTCTTGTGCAGGAACTGGTGGTTGTTGTGCGACTTGCGGCGCGTGATCTTTCCCGTTCCGGTGATCTTGAACCGCTTTGCCGCTGTCTTGCTTGTTTTGATCTTTGGCATCTTTTTTCTTTCCGGCATTCGGCTTCGGTACGAGCACCATGATCATCATGCGCCCGTCCAGTGTCGGTGTCCGTTCAACTGTTGCGAGTTCCACCACTTGTTCGGCGAAGACTTCTAATTTCTTCTTGCCTAGCTCGGGGTGCGTAATCTCTCTGGCCTTAAACATACAGGTCACTTTGACCTTATGACCCTCTTCGAGAAAGCGAGAAGCATTTCTTACAAGGAAATCAAGATCGTGCTCTGCAATGCGCGGACTGATCTTTATACCCTTTACTTCTTGCTGTTTGCCCTTTTTATCCTTACCAAGCTTCCCTTCGAGATACTTATGCTTGCCGTAGTCTATGATTCGACACACAGGTGGCTGTGCAGTCGGTGAGACCATGACTAAGTCAAGTCCATCATCTTTGGCGAGGGTGAGAGCCTGACGACTCTGCATAATGCCCAACTGGTCTCCCTCTGGGCCGATTACTCGTATGTCTCTGTACTTCAGCACGCGCTGATTAATTTCGGGTCCTGGCTCTGGCCTAGGCGGTCTTCTAAATCCTGCTATGTTCGTTCACCTCTGTTGCCACAATAACCGACAACTCTATAAGTATATCGTGGGTTCAAATGCGAGTCAAACCTCATTGATCGACTATTAGGATAGATTTGGCGCAGAATTGCATATAAAGGTTCCCTTTGGACATTAAAAGTCCAACTGGGTAACCTCAAAGTCCATTCATTAGGCTGAACTTCGAACTTTCAAAAGGAATAAAATGTCGGATCAAGGATTGATAAAAAAAGTCTGTGTTATCGGTGCCGGGACCATGGGAAGCGGTATCGCCGCTCACTTGGCCAATTTAGGCTTTCAAGTCACCTTGCTCGATTTGACACAGCAGAGCGTTTCAGAGGCGTTTGAAAGGGCAAAAGCTGCCAAACCTCCACATTTCTATGTTTCAGATCGCGCTAATGAAATCCGCCTAGGAAATATCTCGGAAAACGTCAACTGGATTTCCGAAGCTGACTGGGTTTGTGAAGCCATTGCCGAGCGAATCGGCCTAAAAAGGTCATTGTTCGCTCGAATCGAGCATCTCATTCGTCCAGATGCGTTCGTGAGTACGAACACGAGCGGACTTGAGATTGCGATGCTGGCCGAAGGCTTATCTGAGGAATTTCAGAAGAAGCTTGTTGGTACTCACTTCTTCAATCCGCCACGCTACCTCAAGTTGCTTGAGCTCATTCCAACGAAGAATACGCCACCGGAATTGATCACCTGGTTTAGCCAATTTCTTGAAGAATCAGTTGGGAAGCGGGTTGTTGTCGCAAAAGATACACCGGGTTTCATCGCAAATCGTTATGGAATGTGGTGTATGTATCACGCCGTTCATGTGGCCGAAAAGCTCTACTTGAGTGTCGAGCAAGTTGATGCCATCACGGGAGCTTTTTTAGGTCGTCCCAAAAGTGGAAGCTTTAGGCTGAACGATATCGTTGGGCTGGACGTGATGAACGACATTGCGACGAACCTCATGGGAAGGTGCCCGAGCGATCCCTATATTCAGACTCTAAGGACACCAAAATCCGTAGCAACTTTACTTGAGCGCAATTGGATTGGGGATAAAACCGGTCAAGGATTCTATCGACGAACAGGCAAAGAATTCTTTTCGCTAGATTTAGGAACTTTGGCCTATCGTCAAAAATCCGAAGTTGACCTTCCGTCCCTTAGAGACCTGGAAAAGCTGCCCCTTCCCGAGAGATTGACGCGAGCACTTGAGCTGCGTGATGAAGTTGGCGAGTTTGTTCGGCACTATCTCCTTCCATGCCTGAAGTATGCCGACTATCTAAAATCGGAGATCAGTCATAGCGTCTATGACTTTGACAAGGTCATGGAGTGGGGATTTGGATGGCAACTGGGGCCATTTGCAATGATTGATGCCATCGGTCCAGAACGAGTTGGTTTGACTCCAGTTCAAAACTACAAAGAAGGGTCATTTGTACAATTCGACGGCACATATAGTCCGGTACCAGCCAACCCACAATTTGCCTCGATAACCGACTACCCGCTGATTTCGAGCCATGAAGGATTCAACATTCGGAACTTGGGTGATGGCGTAATGGCGGTTGCACTAACAACAAAAATGGGCGTGATCACCCCAACTTTAGTCGACGAATTGACTGCGTTGCTCGAGTCCAAGTCACTGGGACGTTTTGTATTTACCAGTGAAGCGAGATCTTTTTCAGCTGGATTTGACCTCCGATTCTTTTCAAATTCGATTCAGAACGAGCATTGGGCAGACATTGACGGTGCACTTGCAAAGCTCCAGCATTTGGGTGAACTGCTTGAGCTCTCGCCATGCGTAGCTGCCGTCTATGGACACGTTCTTGGAGCGGGGCTTGAACTTGCATTCTCCTGTCCGAAGGTTGTTTCCACGGTCGAAACTCAGATTGGTTTGCCAGAAGCAAAGGTAGGGCTCCTTCCGGGTGGAAGAGGTCTTACCCTGATGCGACTTTACAATCAACAAAGCACAAAACGACTCGCTGAAGTTGCTCAAACGCTCTATACAGGGACGGTTGCAACGAATGCTGAAGAAGCTCGATCACTTGGTTACTTAAGATCGACAGATATCACGGTATTCCACCCAGACCGACTTTTATTCGAGGCAAAGCGGGCCGTCCAAAATGTCGAGCCGAAATCTCATCCTGAGCTAAGCACGGCTTCTGGACCGCTCGGAGGCATGATCGACCGAAACATTGAGACGGCCGTCTCCAAGGGCACACTTTCCAGCTACGACGAACAGATCGGCCAAAAGATGAAGGCAGTTCTAGTCAAATCACAATCGTATGAAGACTGTTTAGCAAAAGAACGCAGTGAGTTTCTCGATTTGTGTACAAAAGCCCTGACCGTCGCAAGAATTCACCACATGCTTGAATCTGGCAAACCGCTGCGAAACTAACCGATGGAAGGGTAGCGCTGAACTTCTGCTAGTGAACCTGCACGCTTGAGCCGGTAAAATCGGGCGACAAAGAAGTGCCTATGAAAATACTAGTCCCGATAAAGCGAGTCGTTGACCCGTACAGCAAATTACGGCCACTGGCAGACGGCAGCGGTGTCGACACAACCGGTGTGAAGTTTGAAATCAATCCGTTTGACGAAATCGCCATTGAGGAAGCCGTCCGTTTGAAGGAAAAACTAGGGAATGTGGAAATTCTCGTGGTTTCCATTGGTAAGCCAGAAGTTGAAGAACAACTTCGAAAGGCTCTTGCCATGGGGGCAGATCGAGCCCTTTTGATTGAGACCGAAGTCGATTGTGATTCCCCAAGTATTGCAAAGGAATTGGCAGCTGTGGCAGCCGAAATCAATCCTGAACTAATTTTGATGGGTAAACAGGCAACCGACGATGACTGCAACCAGGTAGGTCAGATGCTTGCGGCGTTGACGGGTCGTCCCCAAGCAACGTTTGCCTCGAAGATCACGGTTGTTGCAGATGGAGTTCAAGTCACCCGCGAAACTGACGATGGTGAGGAGGTACTAGAACTTCACTTCCCTTGTCTTGTCACGGCTGACCTTAGGCTCAACGAGCCGCGATATGTAGCTCTCCCTGGGATCATCAAGGCAAGGAGCAAGCCACTAGAACGTCGACAAATGGCGACATCGCCAGTCCTCAAAACAAGAATCTTAAGAGTTGAATCGCCACCACCACGAGCTGCTGGCCAAAAAGTTGGGAGCGTTCAAGAACTTGTAGCTGCGCTTCGCAGTCGAGGAGCGATCTAGTGGAAAAGCTCTTACTGATCAGTTTTAATCCTTCGGAGGCCGACCAAAGCATTGGATTCGCCAAGGCTCTCGGCATTGCTTTTGATGTCATCTGTCTCAATGGCATGCCTGCTGAGGACTTGGGGGCGGAGAGGGTATTTGACATGGAACTGTCACCGATTCCCACCGCAGACGGGCTTGCTCAGTTCATGGCTGGACAAACGGCTGGATACAGTCATATTGCCGCCGTTTCTTCCATGAGATCGAAAGACGTAATGGCAAGATTAGCAGGTCTGATCGATGCGGGAATGGTGACCGATGTCATTGCAATCGAATCTTCAAAGGTATTCAAGCGGCCTATACTTGCAGGATCCATTATCGCTGTCGTAGAGACTCTTTCCGAACAAACCGTTTTAACTTTCCGGCCGAGTGGATTTCCAGCAAACGAAAGGTTTGGAAAATCGGTGATGGAAAACCTCTCCTCGGAAATCGCTTCAAAGGCTCTTCGAGTCAGTGAATCTGTGCGCGGAGGAGCACGACCCGACCTCTCTCAAGCGAAAGTAGTTGTCAGTGGTGGACGACCGTTACGCGACGCCGAGACATTCGAACGCGTGATCGGTTCTTTAGCCGACAAACTAAATGGCGCTGTTGGAGCTACTCGAGCGGCTGTAGATTCTGGTATCGCACCCAATGAGCTTCAAGTCGGCCAAACCGGCAAAATTGTTGCCCCTGATCTTTATATCGCAGCAGGGATATCTGGCTCAACTCAGCACATGGCTGGAATCAAAGACAGCAAGATCATCGTAGCAATCAATAAAGATGCCGATGCGCCGATTTTCGAGATGGCCGATTATGGACTGGTAGCAGATCTCTACGATGCGATTCCAGCCATCGAACGGGAACTCGAATCAGGGCGATAGCCTTACTTTATTAACTCCATCGACAAAACCGACATGGTTTTGCGATGCCACTCGTCTAGATCTAGAGGAATCCCTTTCAGGAGAGGATTCCCAGATCTAGATCGTTTCCACCGCAAGGAGATCCAATACTTGAGAAAGCTAGCACTCCCCCTTTTCCTAACCCTATTTTTGGCAGGAACTTTGACCAAGGCAATGGCCCAAGAAACCCCTCCCCAGAACATGGTTGATCCAAATCGTGTCGTCGTAATCGTCAATGGAGAGGAAATTAAGGGTGCTGAATACTACAGGCGAATGGAATATCTATCGGGTGTTGGAACCCAATCCGCTGCCGGATTTTCAGAATTCCCGCCCGGATTCATCACGATTCAACAGATTATCAACGAGCGTTTGATCTTTGCCCTCGCCAAGGACAAGGGTATCTATCCGACAGATGCCGAAGTCCAGGAAGAGCTCAATATTCGTCAAGGTGATAATCCCAAGCTTCTTGAAGATTGGATCGCGTCTGGTGGCAACACCGAAGATTTGAAATATCAGCTTCGAGTACAAATCGCCCAATTCAAAATCCAAACGTTCGGAATCACGATGACGGATACGCAAGTTGAAAACGACTACAAAACGAGGCCCGATACCTACAAGATTCCGAAGCAATACAAACTAAGGGTCATTGTCGTACCCACGTCGGATGAGACCAAAGCGGTTGACCAAGAGCTTGCTTCAGGAAAAACCTTCGCCGATGTTGCAAAGGCTAAGAGCGTTGATATCACCAAAAATATCGGCGGCGAATTTGGAACGGTTCCTATTTATAAACTAGCTACCGAAACTCAAACGGCTCTGGCTGAAACCAAGATCGGCCAAGCCACAAAATGGCTGACCACTACGCCAGATGGCGGACAAGGTGCCTACCTAAAGTTCCTCCTGGAAGACGTCATCCCAGAAAAGAAGATGGAACTTGATGCCAAGTTGCGTCGCATGATTCGCAGACAGTTAATGATGGACAAGGGTCGCATCAAGAATCCTAACGTGGTCAAGGAGCTTGATGCAATAAGAATCAAAGCAAAGATTGACATTAAGCAACCCGAGTTTGCCGATGCTTATCAGAAGTTCATGAAGGCATACTTACAACAGCACGGCGGGAATAACTAGTCTTGCCCAAATTGATCCGACTTGGTCCTGAACCATGGTCACCGGAATTTATCCTGGGGCTTCAGCAAGAGATTCTCTACTTGCTGGAGCCCGATCCGTATTTGGAAGAACGGCTTAAGTCAGCTCAAATCGACTACCGTAAATTAGGAAACTCGCCCATCCCGGAGCATGCCAAGCTGATATCCCCAAGAAGTTCACTTGAAGATCTCGTGACCATTGTTGACCGGCTCCTCGGTCCTGGAGGTTGCCCGTGGGATCAGAAACAGACTCATGCGAGTCTGACAAAGTACCTTCTTGAAGAAACCTATGAGGTCATTGATGCCATCGAGTCAGGCGATGACGAAAAGTTCTGCGAAGAACTTGGTGACTTGATTTTGCAGCCCGTGATGCACGGTCAAATCAAGAAATTGGCGGGTGGATTTGACACTTCTGACGCTGCTCAGGGCATTATTGACAAACTCGTTCGCCGGCATCCTCATGTCTTTGGAGATGTCAGCGTGAACAACGCCGAAGAAGTCCTAGTGAACTGGGACAAGATCAAGCAGACGGAAAAAGGGGAAACGAAGGCTTCCCTACTTCAGGGTGTGCCCAAGAGCATGGCAGCCCTGCTCAGAGCCCATGAAGTTTCAAAACGGGCTGCACGTGCGGGATTTGAATGGCCAAATATCGAAGCTGTATTCGACAAACTTCACGAAGAAGAGGCAGAACTGGTTGCGGCTCTCAAGGAAAAAGACGCCAAGGCGATTGAATCTGAGCTTGGCGACCTACTTTTTACGGCAGTCAATATCGCGAGATGGGCAGGAGTCGAACCGGAAGAAGCTTTACGCAAGATGCTCAACCGATTTACCGAACGTTTCCAGCATATGGAGGCAGTGGCAGATCGTGACCTTAATCAATTGAGCCCAGAAGCTTGGGAAGAGCTTTGGGTTCGTGCAAAGTCCATAACCGGATAGCAAAGAGCCGACTCAATATCGGTTGAGAAAGTCGATAAATTCTTCAGCTTTGTAGGCTTCCTGTGACGGGTAACTTATTCCTATGCGCGTCAATGTCCGTAACTTTGTCGTTTGTGCCCTTATCGCCGTAGCTGCTTCTTCGCAAGCTTGGATCGACACAGGTCATATGCTTATCGCGGCCATCGCCGAAAAGAACCTCAATCCAAAGGTTAAGGCAGAGTGCGACAGGTTATTGAAGATTGGCTCTGACAAAAGGAACTCGGATTTTGTGACGACTAGCCCATGGGCGGACGACATTAGGCGAGAACGTCCGGAAACAGGCCCCTGGCACTATATCGATTTTCATTTTCGAACGGATGGAAAATCTACGGACAACAAACCCGATGCTGAGAATGCCGTTTGGGCCATTGAAAAATTCTCGGCAATTCTAAAGGACAAGTCAAAGTCGGATTCAGAGCGATCGGAAGCCCTTCGGTTCTTGATCCACTTTGTAGGAGACATCCATCAGCCGTTGCACGCTACAGCTCGCGACTCCGACGAGCATCCTAAAGGCGACAAAGGTGGTAACGATTTTCATCTTGTAGCTCCAGAATCGTTCCAAGGCATGCAACGACCGCCTCGTAATTTGCACTCATTTTGGGATTTCGGTGGAGGCCTTTTTAGAGGCGAATCTCGGCCGTTGACGGAGGAGTCGAGGACTCGGATCGAAACACAGGCGGTGGCTCTCATCAACGAACTTCCGCAGAAATCACTACGAGGCGTGGGTGATATGAAGCCAGAGGACTGGGCACAGGAAAGCTTTACCGCATCAAAGCAAATTGTCTACAACCTGACGGAGAACACCGTACCGTCTCCAGAATATGTAAGAAAAGCAAAGGAAGTATCTTCAAGGCGAATCGCTCTAGCCGGCTATAGGCTTGCACGCTTACTTAACTCCTTGCTCAAATAGAATGATCTCGCTTGCACTGATCCTTGCCTACACTGCGGTTTCTACAAAGATATCGCTCGTCGACCAAACTGCTTCTCTGGGTTTGACATTAGGCCAGGACGCAGTTTGCCTGGTGGATCTCAATAATGACGGTTGGACGGATATTTGCGGATCCACAGGCATTTTTCTCAACGAAAAGGGCACCAAGTTTAGGAAGATTGCGGAGGGAGGCTCGTTCGTTTCTGCAGATTTCGATAACGATGGATTTTCGGATTTATTTGAATATGGAAGCAAGAGATTGCTGCGAAATATTGCAGGTCAGAGATTTCAAGAAGTTCCCTTGCCAGCACTTGCGCCGGGGGTCTGTCGTGGAGCATGCTGGGGCGATTTCAACAATGACGGCTTTGTAGACCTTTATCTTGGCGGTTACGAGGATTGGGATAAAGGAATCACGTATCCCAGCTATGTTCTCATCAATGACAAAGGGACCGGGTTTCACAAGGGCTGGTCCGACGCGAGATTCCGAACGAGAGGAGTTACTGCATGTGACTTCAATCGAGATGGGAATCTAGACATTTATGCGTCCAACTACCGATTACAGCCTAATCAGCTTTGGGTAAATCATGGCAACGCCAATTTCATAGACCAAGCGACCGATTTTAATGCCCTGGCAACATCTCCTGGATTTGAAGGAGGACATTCTATAGGTGCAGCCTGGGGAGATTTCGATAATGACGGCCTGATGGATCTCTTTGCAGGCAATTTTGCGCATCGCGATTCTCGAGGTGACCAGCCAAAGTCACGGTTCCTTCGAAACATGGGACCTACAAATGGATATCACTTTGAGGATAAGGGCACCTGCGGTATTTCCTACCAAGAATCGTATGCGACGCCCGCCGCTGCCGATGTAGACGGCGACGGTAACCTCGACTTATTCTTCACGACCGTTTACGCTTCTGCTTCATTCAACACGCCGAATTACCCCACACTTTTCAGAAACAAGGGCTCATTCCAGTTCGAAGACATCACCGCTCAATCGGGCATCTCTCACCTTCAACCTACCTACCAAGCGGCATGGGCAGACCTAAATCACGACGGCCGTGTCGACTTAGTTGGCGGCGGAAGTGTCTTTGAGAATCGTTCCACCCCAACGCACTGGCTCGAAGTGAGGCTCCATGGTGACGGGATATCGGTCAATCGCTCCGCGATTGGGGCCCAAGTTCGGGTTCTGCTAAAGGGCCATATTTTGACCCGACAGGTAGAGGCAGGGACCGGAGAAGGAAACCAAAATGACCTTACCCTTCATTTTGGGCTGGGGACTATTGGAGGTTCGATGCACGTGGAGATCCTTTGGCCCGGCGGCGTTATTGATACGCGCCGAAATGTTCACTGCGATAAGATTGTCGATTTCACCTACAAGGGTAGGACCCGTTAGCTTCATAATCATTCAGTGCCAATTTGGGGGGTCGTCAATCAGAAAGGTGGAGTGGGCAAAACCACCACCGCTGTCAATTTAGCTGCCGGTCTAGCAAAATCAGGACACAGGACACTTCTTGTCGATTGTGATCCGCAAGGTAATGCCACGACGGGGCTCGGATTTGACAAAGCAAAAGCAGAAGCCACGCTCTACGAAGTGTTTGTTGACGCGGTAGAGAATTCCGAAAGTCCTTCGGCGATCTTGAGCGCCATTTGCCCAATCAGTGAAAATCTGGATTTGGTGCCGGCAACTCTAGATTTGGCAGGTGCAGAACCCGTTTTGCTCAATGCCGTTGGTAAAGAGATGATTCTCCGTGATGCTTTGCAGCCGATTGCAAACCAATACGAATGGATCTTGTTTGATGCCCCGCCCAGCCTCGGGTTGCTTACAATTAACATTCTCTCGGCAGCGGATGGAGTTCTCGTACCTATGCAATGCGAATTCTATGCTCTCGAGGGTCTGAGCCAGCTTCTCAAAACAGTGGATATCGTTAGGCGTCGCATAAACCCTAAGATCCATGTGGCGAAAGTTCTTCTCACCATGTATGATTCGCGAAATCGGCTTACATTTCAGGTTACGCAAGAAGTGAAAGACTATTTTGGAGATAAGGTTTCCCGAATCGTGATACCGAGAAATGTGCGATTAAGTGAAGCGCCCAGCTTTGGCGAGGCAGCCGTGAATTGCTTTCCTAATTCAAAGGGAGCGGAAGCCTACATGGAATTTACAAAAGAGGTTGTTAGCGAATGCGTCGTGCACTAGGTAAAGGTCTTTCCCAACTGATCGCAGAGCAGTATGAGGGTCCTGCGAATGAGGTTTCGGTCAATCAGATTGTTCCGAATAGCCGTCAACCCAGAACTGTTTTTAACGATGAACCTCTTCGTGAGCTAGCCGCATCGATAAAGGAATTTGGTGTACTCCAACCGCTCGTTGTTCGCCCCATCTCTGAGGGTCGATACGAACTCATCGCAGGGGAAAGGCGCTTGCGAGCGTCTAAGCTCGCTGGACTCAAATCGGTTCCGGTCATTGTACGTGCAGCCGACAATCAAACGTCACTTGAGATTGCTTTGATAGAAAACCTCCAACGCGAGGACATAAACGCTCTCGAATCCGCCAAGGCCTATCGTAAATTGATGGATGAATTTGGCCTGACCCAAGAACTGGTCGCCGAGCGCGTCGGGAAGTCGAGGACTGTCATTGCAAATACCGTACGACTCCTGCGGCTCCCTTCTCGGATCATGCAAGGTGTCGAAGCTGGTCTCATCTCTGAGGGGCATGCACGCTCGCTACTTGCATTTGAAAATGAGGCACACCAGTTAGCTGTATATGACCAGATCATTGAAAAGAATTTGACTGTCCGGGACGTTGAGAATATTTCCAAGGGGAGAAGCTCGGGCGTTACACCCAAGAAAACCCATAAGCCTCCTCGAGCAAAGATTCACGATGCTGCCCTTGAAGAAGGTCTTTCGAGCCACTTCGGTTCACCCGTGAAAATCGTCCAAGGCGAAAACGTTGGCAAGTTGACCATCGACTTTTATTCGGAAGAGGATCTTGATCGTATCCTAGAAATCATTGGCTTCCGTTTATAGTCCGAATATAGAATTCCAAGTTCGAGAAATGACAAGTTCCGACCTTGAGGCAGTGGTGGAATTGCAGCGACTTGCTTTTCCGCCGCCCTTTTCTGAGGACTTACATTGGGATATTGGCCATCTTGCCCGTCACCTAAAAATATTTCCCCGCGGACAATGGATCGCTAAATACAACGATTCCGTGGTCGGGAGTTGTAGCAATACGATAATAACAGAGCAAAACTGGCAAGCTCATGAAAGCTGGTTTGCAACAGCGGGTGGACCCGAACTGAAGCATTTTTCTAAGTCAGGTTCGACCCTGTACGGATTAGACATTACAGTTCACCCGGACGTACGTCGACAAGGCATAGGCAGAGCATTTTATAGCCGAAGATTCTCGTGGGTGCGCGACAATGGACGAACGCGGTTTGGAACCGGGTGCAGACTTCCTGATTACAATTATTATTGCGAAAGCGTAGAACAAGTCTCGCCATCGGAATATGCGATGAAAGTTGTTTCGAACCAGTTAGTCGATCGAACTTTGACTCCATTGCTCCGCTCTGGCTTAAGGTTCATTGAAGTGGTCGAAAATTACATGGAAGACATCGAATCAGGCAATGCCGCAGCACTATTGGAGTGGGTAGCGTGAGTATTCGGCTCGCATCCGCAGCGTGGAAAATACGTCCGGCAAGAACGGATAGCGACTACTTTGCCCATTTCTACGATTTGGTTAGTGAAGCACATGACGAGGGTGCCAAGGTGCTCGTCGTACCGGAATTGCATGTTCTGGAATTGCTTCCCCTTGTTCCTGACCTTCACATCCGAAATGCAGCAAAGTATTTGGCCCAGTTTGCCGATGCCCTTGAAAGTTGGATCAAGCGGATCAGCGACTCTAGCGGCATGATTATCGTCGGGGGCTCACACTTCCGAGAAACCCCAGACGGGATCAAAAATGTATGTGCGGTTGGAATTCCGGGTGCAGACCTCGCCATAAGTGAAAAGAACAAGTTGACGGTCTATGAGCGTGAGGTTTGGGACATTCAAGAGGGCACTGGCCTGTCCAAGCTTCCGGAAAATCTTGGCGTCACCATTTGTTATGATAGCGAGTTTCCTGAGTCTGGCCGGGCTTTGGCTGAATCCGGAGCTTTGATTCAATGTGTTCCATCATGGACCGAGACAAAGCGTGGGTTCCAACGCGTTCGATGGAGTTGTCAAGCCCGTGCTATCGAAAATCAAACCTATGTCGTGCACTCGTCATTGGTTGGTGAGTTAGGATATGAACCTGTCCCACACACCTATGGATCCAGCGCAATTATCGCTCCGAGCATTGAGCCTTTCCCCGTCAATCCAATCTTGCGCGAAACCGAATTGAACGAGGAAGGAGTGATCATCGCCGACTTAGATCTCGATCTTCTCCTAGAGGCAAGAACTTCTGGAGAAGTCACGAATTGGGCAGACCGATCACCTGATTCGTGGGTAGTGCGGGAACCCTCGCGATGGATTGAGAACATCCATCGCGAGGCCTAACCTATTGAATCTTGAAGACGAGAGAGCCCGAGGACTTGGGCTCCGTCTTGCCGCGTAAAAACCGTCCTAGGCTGTCAGTAATCACTAGGCGAGCCCGACCGAAATCAGGAGCTATTCGAGTGGTTCCAAGACCGATTACGCAATTTTTGTTTCCACCAAGATCAACCACTGCCATCGCAGACTCCCTAGTTAGGTCGATCGTCGTTCCATCGTACGTGAGGTGATTACCCGTTACTTTGAATCCAACTTTTTCGCAAAGTTTAGCAATGAGCGGTGACGAACTTGGATGACCCACGAGAAACTTGCCTGCTGGGTCACTTGGAATCCCTAATTCGCGAGAATTGCCACGAACCTCCGCGAGATATTCGGGGTGACTTTTGTCGGTAAATCTCGGATAAGCGCTCGTCAACTGATTGAGCTGAATCGGAGTTTCGTCCGAAGCAATTGTACGGAGAATTCTGCGCCAAGGATCGAGCGAAATCAGAGTTGGCTTCTTGGCCGTTGCGATCTCAATGGGTCCAGAATGGCGAACAACTACCATGTGAAAACTTCTGCTTCCATCGGGAAACTGCAGCATGACCTCAAGCGGAATTTGGTAGGACTCCCCCTTGAAACTAACGTTAATGGAAACCTTGCCGTCTCCATATCGGGCGTTCGAGCCTTCAATCTCTGCATAACCGGGCTTCCTAATCCAGTCGTCGAAAAAGCCTTTGATGTCCTTACCAGAGTTTAGGCTGGTGACAACTGCTTCATAGTCATTCCAATCGCTAAGCTTGCTGGAACACTTCTTGATCCATGCTTGCATTGATCGCATCATCTGGTCTGTACCGATGACTTGCTCAAGCATCTGTAGGACTTGGCTTCCCTTGCCATACCCGAGGCTACTTCCAATACCGCCGACATCGGCGCCACTCTCTGCTATCGCCGCCTTCATGTAGGATTTGTCGGCATTTCCTTCGCGAATAAACGCCAACTTTCGCTCTTGAACATTGCCGAGTTTGACATTTCTTCTAAACAAGCCCTCAGAAAAGACAGCGAAACTCTCGTTCCAAAAGCTGCCCAAGTAGCTGTTGTTAATGATGCCTCCCCACCATGAGTGGGCGGGTTCATGGGCGTCTTCTCCTGGAAGTGCTCCGTGTCCCCACGTGGTGAACGAGTAGGCTTCTAGTGCTCCACCGCCGTACACCATACTATCAATGGCACCATAACCTTTGAACGGATATGGAGCGAATTGACTATAGAAATCAATTACTGGAGCATAGAGCTCAGTCTGAGTTTCTAGCTGTCCAGGTGAAAGCTGGGTACTCCAACAGCTGTACCACTTTCCATTGATCTCCTGGTGGTACTTCTTGAATGGCCCGGAGGAGACACTATAAAAAACGCAGGGCAGATCCATCCTGTAGGTGGTTATTCGCTGATTTCCGGTTGTCTTTTCCTCGACTAAATCTCCTTGCCCAATCGAGATCCACGAGGCTGGCGAATGAATCGTGATGTCGTATGGAACCGGTTGGCGCGCGACCATTGGATACCAATAGTCGTTCGTCAGAGTCGCCTCTTTAGGACCTATGCTTCCAGCGTAGTTGGGAAGGTCGACGATTGCTGAATACTTGATTTCATATTCGTCTTCTCCATCTGGCTTTTCCGCTGAAACTACGCCACCGGCTTCGGCAAATCGAACTTTGTTTCCGTGGCTATTAACTATGCTGGAGACAACATATTGGGGCGACATACGAAACAGAAAACTGCCGTTCGTTCCGGACATGTTCTTGAGCTCAAGCCTGTCAACCAAGCTTGCCTTCTTCGCCTGAACGTCAAATTGAAGGTCAAATTTGTGTCGAACAAGCTTGATCCCAAAGCTCTCTTGCTCGGGAATGTACTGTAATTTGTCTCCTTGTCGATGGAATACAAGTTCACCCGTATCCTCACTCGTCAATGGTGTTGTAAAGACCACCATTTCCTCGTTTTCTATGCCCTTTAGCTCAACGGCCTTCCAGCCATACCTGCCGACATCATAGGCTCCATTCGTACCTATGATCCGAAAAGGATTGTGCGAGGTTGAGGTATCCGAGGCCAAGTACTTGCTTAGTCCAGGCACATCACGGGCCTGAGCTAATTTATCAAGAACATCGATTGGTGGATTGAACGAGCGACACGTCAGCAGGAGGGACAAGACGAGCATGGGGATAAGTATGGCCGCCGTTTGCTTGGTACCGCTTCTCATTTTTCTCCTCAGGTCCCCAGTGTTTTACAACCTCCGAGCAATCTTGTCCGTATCAATACTGAATATGCTCTACTTGATCGAACTGGCACTCGGGTTACTGTGCGTTCTCTGCACAGTGGTGATCTTGGTCGACGCCTTCAAGAATTCAGTCGTGAAGGGTTTCGTCTGCCTGCTTTGCGGACTGTATTACATTTACTACGCGCTCTTCGAATTCAGCAGTCCAAACAAGGTCTTTATAGTCATCGGTTCACTACTCAGTGGCGGTGTGGCTGGAGCAATGCACTGGGCTAGGCGATAGTTCTGTTAAGGAATGATTAAGGGACTTACGGCGATTGAAGGCCTCCTATTTTGCGTGATCAGATAGAGTTGGGTACCCTAAAAGATGGACACAGAATCTTGGTTGAATGAACCGGATTTGGCACGGTAAATGGGACCAGTGAAATGAACATTTGAATGACTTTTTCAAATATTGAAATTGCTTTGGAACTTATTGGACGCAACATTTGGTAATCGCTACTGAAGAAACACAAAACAAATCGAACCAATAATCAGTTCGACCCGTTTATAGCCTTGGTATCAGAATTAAAACCAGAAGGCACTCTTGGAGATTTTCTCACGAGGGGCCGAAAAAACCCTACACCGGTAGGAAGTGGCATTGGCTGTTGGGCTTAAGCAATCCAGCAGCCTTTTTCTTTTTGAAACCTCCAATTTGGTGACGAAATCTGAAACATTCGTTGACCGCTTAATATGCAGGGCCCAGTGCCATTGGCCCTGATGGTTAAGACAGTTGAATTCTATTTAGCTACAATAGGGCGAAGCGCTATAAGTTCAAAAGGCGGGTAGCATCGTTACATGTCCTGGCTAAATGGCGTTCTACTTCTCTACTCGATTCTGAATATCGTGATGGGTTTTCTCGGATACGCCGAAAAGCACAGTATTCCGTCCGTAATCGCTGGAACTGCTGCAGGAATGATCGTTCTCGGCTCCGTAGCTTGGTCGAAGACAAGCCCTCGAAACGCAAGGATTACGGCTTTGTTAGTAACCTTTCTGCTAATGGGCAGGTTTGCTAGCAAAACATTCTCTGAAAACAAGCTGTATCCGGATGGGATCATGTTTGTTTCATCGTTGGCTGTGGCCCTTTGTTTGGTTGCGGGTCACATCATTGGCATGCGCGCAAAGAAAGCTCGAGATTCCGAGGAAACCAAGCCTCACTAGCCTAGGCGCAAGAAGGGCATCATTTTGATTTCGGCATCGATGCTCGTGCCACCGAGTCGAATCCGAACTGTTTCGCCCTCAAATGCGGCTTCGTTTCTCACCATTGCTGCACCAATGTAACCGAAATCGGGCGAGAATGCGACTGACGTGACCACTCCTGACTCGGATCGCTGAAGGTGGTCAACAGAAGCACCCAATTCGATAGGCTGGTCGGATTTTAGGCCCACCCAAGTTCGGTTGGTATGTCCCCGACTGTGTATTCGCATGAGGACTTCCTGCCCCATATAGCAGCCCTTGCTGTAACTTACGTGCCGATTCTCGAAAGCCGTTCCCATTTCAGGCGGAAAGGTCTTCTCTCCCATGTCTTTCCCAAAGATAGGAATACCTGCCTCAATTCGCGCTATTTCGTACGCTTCAGGTCCGATCTTTGCAAATGCCTCTTTGAGCTTGGTGAGAGCTATTGCTGACTCCTTGGCAATCAACAAGTCCCAGCCACCTAGTCCCGTTCGATTAGACCGCATGCATCCGACAGTGGCCCCCTCAAATTCTGTGCTGCCAGCGTCTAGGCTAGGAAGGGCAAGTAGCTTCATCAGTTGGCTGGTGGCAGTCGGTCCTTGGATACTCAGAAGTTCATATTGCTCCGAGACGTCGAACGCTTCGACGTCCTCCATGATTACCATTTGCTCAACTCGCTTAAGAACGCTTGGAACGGTTGATTTGTGGCAAGTCAAGATGAGCCTCTCTTCCAATGCCCAGGCCTCGCATACAGAGATAAGATGCCCTGTGACGCTCGTTAGGCAAAATGCACTAGAGGCACCAGGTTCTAGCTTCCTAAGGTCATTGGTGGCCTGGCCCTGAAGCCAGCCCTTTCGGTCTTCTCCGCGCATTTCGACAAGAGACAGCCCGGACAATTCGACCCATCCGCACTCCTCTCTTAGGAGGTCATAATCTCTTAGCGTTTCTTCGCTGATCTGAATTTCAACGTTTGACATGGAACACGGGCTCCTAACCGCGGAGCGGTCAAAGTCCATTATGGAATACTCAGTCAATCTCGGTGACAGCACTTATCCATGACCTTTCTCATCTTTGCCTTGATTGGAGGATTGGCCTACTTTGGGAATGCAGAAATTGCGAGCTTTAAGCGTCACGCAGCTTAATGAATCGCGTCCAAACTTGGAGGACCCTAAAGAAAAGTAACCGTTAAGACGCGCCTTGGTCCCGAAGCCTTGTGGGGTGATGTGAATGGAGTCGAACTATCGGCATCCAAGTTTCAGACCGACGGACTTCCCCTCTTTACCGAATCGAAGAGATCACATCGGGGCCTCATCCGTAACTTGAACCTCCACCTCACGGATTTCGTACTAGGCAATCTTCATGTCGACCGTTTGAATGCTTCGATTCCAGATTGTCACTTTGATCTTTCGCTGGCGGTGCAAAAGCGACAGATTCGAATAAGTGAAAGTGAGATAGGTACGGGCGAAGTTCGAGTCACAGCATCTGACCTTGAGCACTTTATCCTTGTGAAGTACCCTGAAATTAGGCGAGTTTCTGTGAAGCTTGACGGAGACAAAATTCAGCTGGAAGGAATTGCGACCTTGCTGGCATTCGCTGTTCCTTTTTACGTCGTCGCCAAACTTGAGTGCACCGATGGAAATATGCTTCACCTCGTGTATCCCCGGGTTCTAATTGACGGCAAGTTTGCTAGTGAAGAAACCCGTCGCCTATTGCTAAAGACTCTTGACCCGGTAGTGAACCTTGACCGGGATCTTCAATTGAGTGGTGCGATCCGCGTTAAGAGGCTCAGCGCGCTTGAAGGCGTTCTTACAGTCACTGGCGACGCGACAATTCCAGAATTGCCGTCAATTCTGGAGAATCTCGGGCACAAACGTCCCCAGTAAGATGTTTCCTCACGTGTGAAACAAACTGCAGTGCCTAAGAAGGTGTATCCTCTGCCAGTCATGCCACACCTTGATGGGCCCGAGGTGACTATCCTTGTGCCCGCGCTCAATGAAGAGCACACCATAGCGGAAGTCATTGACCGTGTCCTTGCCTTGCCAATGAAGGTCGAGTTGATCGTCATCGACGACGGTAGCACGGATAGGACCACAGAGATTCTTGCAGGATACGCTGACCGAATACGAATCCTTCGCAACTCAAAGCCATCAGGCAAAGGGAATGCAATCCGTCAAGCTCTACCCTATGCAACCGGTCGTGCCTTGATTGTGCAGGATGCTGACTTGGAATATGCGCCTGAGCAGATTCCTGAACTTGTGCTTCCTATTTTGGAAGGAAAGGCGACTGTCGTCTACGGGACTCGATTTGCTCACGGGTTTCCACCAGGAATGGCTCTGCCCAATAAGATTGTGAATTTAATGCTCGCTTGGAGCGTGCGGATTCTATACAACCACAAACTGTCGGATGAAGCCACATGCTATAAGGCTTTTCGCACCGATTTGGTTACGAAAATGAATCTAGAGTGCAAACGATTTGAGTTTTGTCCAGAAGTCACAGCGAAGGCGATTCGACTCGGCCAACGTATTCACGAAATTCCGATCACCTACGTCCCGAGGAGCAAAGAGGCAGGCAAGAAGATCCGATGGACCGATGCACCAGATGCGTTCTGGACTCTATTCAAGCATCGATTTTCGAGATTCGATAAGTAGTCGCTATCCTCGCCAAATTTGTCACTGATTCCAAAAGCTCACCTAGTACAATAACTAGTCAGAATTGCGACATGACCTTTGCCGCTGGAAACGGCACAACGAGGTGCTGAAAAGAATATGACTGTTGACTATCCCAAGCTCCAAGAATTGATTTCATTACTCGACAAGGCTGTCGCGATCACGGAAACGAGCGGTTGCTGTAGTGCGATAAAAGAAGCGCTCGAGGCTATTGTCGATTCTGGGCGTGACTTTATTGACGAGCCCTTTTTGCGCCCCGACCCTAACAAATATGCGCGTCGATTGCTTCACAAGGATCCCGACGGCAAATACGCAGCAGTGGTGATGGTCTGGGACACGGGACAAGGCACAGCACTTCACGATCATGCGGGACGCTGGTGCGTGGAATGTGTTTATCGGGGAAAGATTAGAGTGGTTTCCTACTCGTTGACGGGTCAAGACGGCAATAAGTACTATTTCAAAGAAGAGAAGACAATTCATGCTGGAATGGGTGAGGCAGGAGCGCTTATTCCCCCATTCGAATACCACGTCCTCGAGAATGCAAACGATAGTCCAACCGTAACCATTCACGTCTATGCCGGTGAGCTCAATTGGTGCAATATTTTTGTTCCCACTGAGGACGGATATGTTGAAGAACGTCGGGAATTATCCTACACGAGTTCCTGACATTATGTGCCAAAGGCCAATTTTTAGAACTTCATGCAGTGACCGCATTATAACTTTACCGGTAATATCGTCACTATGCCTTCCCTTGCGTTCGACCGGTTCTATCTTTACGACGAACTCGCTGCACTTCTTCAACAATACCAAGCTGAATACCCAAACTTAGTTGAAATATCAAGCATAGGAAATAGCTTCGAAGGGCGTAAGATCTGGCTGGCAACAGTCACGGATCTGTCGGTTGGGAAGTCTTCGGAAAAGCCAGCCTTTTGGGTGGACGGAAACATTCATGCGTCCGAAGTTTCAGCATCCACGGCTGCATTAGCTGTTATAGACAAGCTTGTAATCGACCCAAAGCACGCGGAATTGCTAAAGACGCACACGTTTTATGTCGTCCCACGTTTGAACCCAGATGGAGCGGAGTGGACACTAGAATCTCCTCCTCGGGTCATCCGATCTTCAACCAGACCCTATCCTTACGAAGAGGAAGATCCGTACGGGCTTGAAGCATCTGACTTGGACGGAGATGGAAGGATTCTTCAGATCAGGATTAAGGATGCTCACGGAGCTTGGAAGATTAGCGAAGACGAACCTCGCCTCATGAAGCGTCGAGAGCCGGGGGAGACGGGTGGAACTTACTATCGGCTCATGTCAGAGGGTCTGTTTCACAATTTTGACGGCCTGACGATGCGATCACATCGAAGAAAAGAGGGGCTAGATATGAATCGGAATTTTCCTAGCGCATGGCGCCTGGAAAGCGATCAACCCGGTTCTGGACCTTTTCCGACAAGTGAACCTGAGGTTCGAGCATCCGTTGAAGCTGTCGTTGCTAGACCTAATATTTGCGGTGCGGTCACGTTTCACACTTTTAGCGGCGTAAATCTCCGGCCGCCAAGTTCCAAACCAGACGATGATTTGCCAGCCGAAGATGTATGGACTTACCAACACATTGGCAAGGTAGGCGAAAGCATGACCGGGTATCCGGCAATTGCCGTCTACCATGAATTTCGTTATCATCCCAAAGAGGTCATTACCGGTGTTTTTGACGACTGGATGTACGAACATCGAGGCGTCTACGCTTGGACAACTGAGATTTGGTCTCCGCAACGACAGGCCGGAATTACGGGCTACAAGTACATTGATTGGTTTCGAGAGCATCCTCACGCCGACGACATAGCCCTACTAAAATGGTCAGATGATAAACTTGAAGGCAAAGGCTTTGTTAACTGGCAGCCATTCAGTCATCCTCAATTAGGCGAAGTGGAGTTAGGCGGATGGGACTTTATGTATGCTTTCCGTAATCCACCCCCATCCTTTTTAGAAAGTGAAGTTAGCCCACTTGCTGATTGGACTATTTGGCAGGCTTCGTTAGCTCCCCGCTTGAATCTGCTGAAGTCGGAATCTATTCCACTCGGAAACGACACTTTCCAGCTTAGAGTTGCGGTCCAAAACTTGGGTTGGCTACCGACGAATGTTTCAAAAATTGCTGTTGATCGACGTCTGGTACGAGGAGTTCGGGCGAAGTTAAAGTGCAATGGTGAAGCCAATGACGGGATCGGCAGCTTCAAACCTGAATGGCTCATTTCCGGCAGCTTTGAGCAAGATGGTGGTCAGCTTGCTGGCTGGAGTCATATATCGTCCAGCGATGGGATGTTTGGTGGAATGAATGGAACAGACGACATCGCCGTGTTTGACTGGATCGTAAAAGGACCAGCCTCCTTTGAAGTAGTTGTCTCCCATGAGCGTGCAGGCGTAGTGAGTACACAATTCACCGTTGGCGAGAAATGACATAGCCGATATGCCGACTGGGGCCTAGATGGGTTGTCCTTGAGAAGAGTTCCGTTCTGGGCCCGTCAGTTGCCATTTACTTTGGTTCGCTGCCGAAAAAAGGAGAGCGGCGCACAGGAAACAAGACAAGGTCACATAGGAAATCCCCATGACCACGCGCTCCTTCTTAGTCGTCACCTGCCCGCCGATGGGGTCGGCAGTTCCCCGCTTTATTCCATTAATAACGTGGGGAATCGAAAGGAAAATGATTACCCAAATGACAGGATTTTGAATAAACCCCTGATAAGCAAGTGCACCCATCGCTACAAGACCCAACAACCACAAATAAGGTGATACTGCGCCAACTATTCTTCCTCCATCTAAGGGAAAAATCGGCACCATATTGAACAGGTTCAAAGCAAAAGTGAGAAGGGCAACGCCGACAAATATCTCCTTGCCCGTAACAATGAAGAGTCCCCAATAGATTAAGCCAACAAATGTTCCACCCAGCGGACCGCCAATACCTATTAGTGCCTCACCCCATGCCGATGGGGCAAGTTTCTTTTGAATGATCAAAGCACCAAATCCAGGAATAAATATGGGTGCCGAGACTGGAACTCCGACATAGAGCGACGTCACGACATGGCCAAGTTCGTGGATAAGAATTCCCAAGACGAACAAAAGGGCAAACCACCAACCAAACCTTACGGAGTAAAACCACACGCTTGCGAACATGGTCAAGCCCGTAAGAAGAAATTTGTGCTTCTCGAAGAATTGCCAAATACTCCCGAGAAGCGTCGGAGGATGTTCCGGTCGTAGCCCGTAATGGTTTTGAACCGGTGGTGGGGTCAAGGGTATGCCACGAGTATCTGGTGGCAAGATCGGTGGCGGTTCGAATCCCATAGAGTTATCGATTCTACGTATAGCGTGGCGGTTAAGATCGGCCCTTATTCACTTTAGAATCGTAAATAAGGCTTTTTGGCTGATTCTCCATTTTGCGAATCCACTTTCGATCTTCGACTGGAGTGTAAAGCATGTATTCCTCAGGCATCCTCAATTGGCTCAGAACATTGCTTGCGAAAGCTTGACCTGATCCTTTACGCTCAAAGCTTTTCTTTTTTCGAATACAAATCAGCGTAAGTCGGGGCTTGTGAGGCATTGAAGGCAAATATTTCCTTGCCAAATAGACTCGCTTAATGTCATCTCGGGTTTCGAACTGCTTTACGATTTCCCGAACCTCACTGGTATCTAGACCATGAGGATAAAAAACGTCTGTTAGTCTAAATTGCCTTGCTTCCTGTCGCGAAAGGTCACTCGTAGCTTGCGCCTGATACATTTCATCGCGAAGTGTCGAAAGCGCACCTTCGTTCTGTCTCTTCGACTCAAAAGTTCCAATAGCATCGATTGCCCTTACCGAATACCTGGGATCCAACTTCATCGCCTTACGAAGGTAACCCACTCCTTCTGGATCTTCGGAATCCAGAAGTGATTGTCCATAAAGAAACATGCACTCCACATCGTCTGGAAACTTCTGCAAGTGGGACTTGAGGTGTGGAATGCTTTCCGTATCGCTTCTAAGTTCAGAGATAAGTACCGCACGTCGTAAACTCTCCTTTTGAGACAGCGGCATCGTATCCAGTCGCCGATCTAGTTCATTTAACTCCACCGTTAGGTCCTGGTAATACTGGTGGTTTCGCTTCCATTTTCCTGAGATTCTGGTGATTAGATTTCGGTTGACACGCTTCAGCAAGGCATCCAGTTGCCTGCTCGTGAATCTAACGGCTGCGGTCTCCGAAAGTGGGCGAGATACTTCTAGGATTAACGATTCAATTTCATCGTCCGATCGATAGCCCATTTCGGCGAGCCTTTCTCGCAAGCAAGGGTGAGTGTCCGAGTAATCCGTCTTTCGAGCCAGGGCTTTCTCAATAAGTGGTCGGCTAAAATCTGGACTAATCCCTCCACTGGAGAAACTGACAAGGTCATTTAGACCTTCCTCAGGCGGAGTAGGTTCGGACTTAACCCGTGCATAGTAGGGAACCCAGAACTTTTGGTCGATCAATGGACCTACAATGCGAATTCGAACAAGTGCAGTCGCTGCAGCACGCTTGCCAGCTATTTGGCAGGCTACAGAGTCTGCCTCATGCTCGTTCTCTCTCCGTAATACAAACGTAGCAGCAGAAAATCGGGGCTGAAACCAGTCAAAAAAGACACCGAAGATCGCGTGAGCCAATTTACGTGAACCCAGGTTGAACCTTAAGTTATCCCAAGTTTCGTTGATCCTATAGACCCAGCTTCCGAATTTGCCATGCTGTCCAGAAAAGTGCCCAAATTCATGCGCTAGTACAGATCGAAACTCATCTGGACTAAGACTTAACAATAGGGGCAAACCAATGATAAGGTAGTTCTTTGCTGGCCCTATCAGTCCGAATCGCGGAATCTGGCTCGCCTGGGCGTTGGTCTCGTCGTCTATCAATACCTTCTCAATCCGGATCGACTTCAAGTCACACGAAATCTTATCGATTTCCTGAAATAGTTCCGGCACTTGGGACCGATCTAGCTCGATTCCTTCAGGCGGGCTTATCTTAATCCAAAGAGAACGAAGAATCGTCACAAAAATAAATCCCAACAGCAATAGCAGTTGGGAGACAGGTCTAAGGAGTAGGACAGCAATAAACAAGCCAGCCGTCAGTAGCAAGCATCCAAAAATGAAGGCATAACCCGAAAATCCTAGGAACCGAACCTTTAGGCGATACAGAGATGGATTGGTTTTGGCCAGACCTGCCTGGCGGACAACACGTTTACCAAAATCTTCGTCTGCTTTCTTACGGCGTTCAGCCAGTTGGCTGGCGGTTAATGCTTTATCCAATGCGAAATTCCTTTGCTACTTTTTCTTCGTAGGCACTGCAGCGAGGTGCAACCAAACTTTCTTCTGAGTTGCATTCAATATATTTAAAACTTGATTATTTAGCAAGGCTTTTTCTTTGCGCAACCGCTGTCTTTCGCCTTCGTAGCTAGCCGTTACGGATTTCTGTTTTTCCTCATAAGCCGCTTGGTCTTTACCTGTCTTCGGCTCCGGAATTGCAGCTAGGGCCACTCCTACCATGGCATCGACATCTTCCTGACGTTTGTTGAAGGCTCGGAACAGAGAGGCAATTTTGTTAGCTTGTGAAGGGTTTAGTCCTACACGTTGGGCGATGGAAGTGTCAGTGAGGGCTTCTGTACCGATTTTCTGAACTCCAAGACGAAGCACTTCTTCCTTTTGCACTGGATTGAGAGTGTTCAAATAGGCGTTTGCTAGTGTCAGGTCATTTTCCTCAAACGCCTTTTGAGCTGGATCCTTAGATGCTGAAAGCTTTTCGGAAACGGCGGAATATCGCTTTGTTGCCAACAAGATTGCCTTATGCTGGGCAGAGGTTAAATGAATTTTGGTTTCGATATCAGGATTGGCAACTAGAAATGCGGACCTTTGAGCCACTGAAAGATAAGGCGAGTTCGGCACACCTTGAGCCATTGTCATTGGCGTCGCGATAGCGAACGCGCCAAGAACTCCAAAAACCATTCTTGAGAGGCTGAGATTTTTCATTTTTTTGACTGGATCTAGCGTGGAACAAATGGCTTACCACCAAGTGCTTTGTAGGCCGCAAGCTGTTTAGATGTAACGACGGACTCAAGGTCGCGCTTCGTTTGATCTGCTAATTTCTTTATCTCTGGATTTTTCTTTGCGATTTCGGCTTCGTAAAGCGACCTGATCTTTGCATTTAGTGCATCGGCTTCGGCTTGAGTTTTCGGTCGCTGCGATTTGAAGGGAGCAATCACTTTTGAATAGGTATTAGCGGTCAGCTTTTGGTTAGCAGTTGCCCCTTTCTCGAAGATCGCTCGAGCTTTCTTGAGTTGGACCTCGGTGATACCAATCCTCTTAGCCACATTTGAATCCAATAGCCCTCGTAATCCGACGCTCTGGAGGGTCAATTCTCGTAAGCGTTGGAGTTGCTTTGGAGTCAAATGGGTCAAGACTTGCTGCTGTAGCTCGATAAAGTACCGGATCAGCGTGGGATCATTGTCAGCAATTTTTCGAGGATCTTTCCCTTGTCGACGAACTTCCTCTTGATAGGCTCGAATCCTATCTCGATTCTGATCGGCATAAACATTAAGCTTCGCGAGTTCCTGCTTTGAAATCCCAACGTCTGCTTGGACCTTCTTATCCACTAACAGCCTAAAGTCGGCAACTTGCGCGTCAAAGCTGCTCGTTCCTTGCCCGTAAGCTAGGCCAAGGCCAACGGTCGCCACAACAATCGAAACAAGCGTCTTCATAATTTCAAACCTTCCATACACCTTGCCCCTACCGAAGGTTCCCTAGACCATGTCGTGGTGAGCGATTTCTACTTCACATCGAGCCATTCCCCGTGTTACGGCTTGCTGAAAGAGGTCAGTGGGGTTGATGTGATGGTTTAGGTAGATGGGCGTCATAGATTGCCCATTAGCAATCTGTAAGAGAACTTCGTATTCGCCAGGATGTTCCTCAATAATCTGGCGTAGCCGACAAAGTTGACCCTCAGTTGCTCGATAGATCGAGATCGTGGTTATTCCAGCAGAGCTACCTTGTGGATGATCCTGGAACAGGGACGATTCTAGAGGTTTGATATCTTCCATCCTTATTTCGATGGACTTCTCTCCTCTCATGTCGCGGTGCATCACATAGCCAGTTGCCTGCACTATGGAATCCTTTTGAAGGATTTCTTTGATCTTTTCATAGGTAGCAGGAAAGGCGATCAAATTAGCTGAGCCACTAAAATCCTCGATGGAAATGGTGGCCATTCTCTTTCCTTCTGATTTGGTGATGATTGATCTCAGTTTTGAAACAACACCTGCAATTTTCACGAAAACGTTTTCGTCTAGTTCAGCAATGCTTGCGCAGGTGTGGCTAGCACTTTGTGCGAGTACGCGTTCGTGACCCCGAAGTGGATGGTCGGAGACATAGATTCCCATGACCTCCTTTTCCATCGCCAAGTTCTCCGTCCTCGTTGCCATTGGCGCTTCCGGTAGCGGAGGGTAGGCGATATGTGCCTCACCAGAATCTTCGCCAAAGAGCGAATTCTGACCGGCTAGTCTAGATCGGTTCTGGGTGTCGGCAAATTGTAGGGCACCCTCAACGTAACTCAGAAGCTTCTTCCGGTTAATATCGATGCTGTCAAGAGCTCCCGCCCTAATCAAGGATTCACAGGATGCTCTGTTCAACCCTGCAACTTTGACGCGATCGCAGAATTCGTAGAGGTGATGGTAAGGACCGTTCTCGTTGCGATCTCGAATAATGGCTTCGACAATCGCTTCACCAACACCCTTGATCGCAGCCAACCCAAATCGGATTCCAGTCCTAGAGCTTTCGCGGCCACGGCTTGACTTGGTGATTCCCGATGCTTCGATCGAGAAGTCCCTCATTGATTGATTGACATCAGGCTGCAGGATGGGGATTTTCTGCCTTCTACACTCCTCAATTGATGCGGTTACACGATCCTCTTTGTCCAGGTAGACACTCAGGGATGCCGCCATATATTCGACCGGGAAATTGGCCTTCAGGTACCCAGTCTGGTAGGACAGGATTCCGTAGCAAACGGCATGAGCTTTGTTAAATGCATATCCTGCGAACGGTAAAAGCAGTTCCCAAATCTTCTCTGCAGATTCAGTCAAAACGCCAGATTGGTCGGCTCCCTCAAGGAATTCGACCTTCATTCCCGCCATAGCCTTGGCATCCTTCTTACCCATAGCGCGACGCAAGATGTCTGCTTTACCAAGACTGAATCCAGCAATTGCCTGAACCAGTTTCAGAACTTGGTCTTGGTAAACAATGACGCCAAATGTTTCCTCAAGGATTGGCTTCATTCTTTCGTCTAGGTAATGCGGTTTGAGCTTCCCGAACTTAGTGTCAATAAACTGGGGGATGTGATCCATAGGCCCCGGACGATAGAGGGCGATCATGGCCGAAAGCTCGCGAATATTAGAGGGCTTTAGCTGCTGGACCCATCGAGTCATGCCACCGCCTTCAAGCTGGAATACGCCAATCGTCTCTCCGCGTCCAAGCATCTCGTATGTTTTGGTGTCACCCTCAGGGATCTTCCGTACATCGATATCGATACCGCGATGCTTCTTGATGTTTTCGACGCACCTTGCCAGAACCGTAAGGTTACTTAGGCCCAGAAAATCCATCTTAAGGAGTCCGATTTTCTCCAAGATTCCCATTTCATAGGCGGTTACTGCCTGACCATCGTTACCTCTGTAAAGAGGCACATAGTCAACAAGGGGATCTTTGCTGATGACTACGCCGGCCGCATGAACCCCGGCGTTTCTCGCCATTCCTTCAACCGACTTCGCGGTTTCAAACAATGACTTCATTCTGGGATCGGAATCAACAATCTGCCTAAAATCGGCCAGTTCGCTATAAGCTCGATTGAGAGACCAACCAGGAAGGGTAGGGATTGTCTTGGTTAATCTGTCGCACTCGATTGGTGTGTAGCCCTGAACTCGACCGCAGTCCTTGATTGCGGCCTTTGCACCTAAGGTTCCGAACGTGACAATTTGGGCTACATGATCTTTCCCAAACCGCTCCGTAACATATTGGATGATTTCTTCCCTGCGCGCATCTTCAAAGTCCATGTCGATATCCGGCATGGAGATGCGTTCGGGATTAAGGAATCGTTCAAACGTCAAATCGTATTCAACAGGATCTACATCTGTAATCCCAACGCAATAGGAAACGAGTGAGCCAGCAGCTGAACCGCGAACACCAAAGTAGATTCCACGATCTCTAGTCGCTTGTGCGAACTCCTTGACGAGCAAAATATAGTCTTGGAATCCGGTCTTCTTGATGACTTCCAGCTCATAGTTCAACCTTTCAAGTGACTTTTCCGGATCGCGTGTTCGTTCCTTTAGGCCCTTTTCTGAAAGCTCGCGCAAGTAATCAAAGGATTCCATTCCTTCGGGAACTTCGGGTTGAGGCATGGGTGCCCGCTGCTTATCCAATTCCACGTCGCACATGGACGCGATCATCGCTGTATTCTCAAGGGCTTCTTCCGTTTCATGGAAGAGTGCACCCATTTCCTCTTTGGTCTTGAGATAGAAGCTGTCGTTCGCGAATTTCATTCGCTTTTCATCGCCAACATTCGCTCCCGTTTGGATGCAGAGAAGAACGTCGTGTGGCAAGGAATCCGTTCGGCACAAGTAGTGTGCATCGTTTGTTGCCACAAGCGGGAGCTTCAATTCGCGAGAGATTTTGATCAACGAATCGCGGATCGCAGCTTGCTCTGGCAATCGATGATCTTGTAATTCGATAAAGAAGTTTCCGTGCCCGAACATCTCATCGTACATGCCGGCGATATGCTGAGCTTTATCGTAGTTTCCCTTGAGCAGCTCTTGGCAGACTTCTGATCCGAGACACGCACTGGTTGCGAGAACACCTTTACTATGTGCCCGCAGGATTGCGTGGTCGACTCGGGGGTTATTTTTGTAGAATCCTTCCAAGGCACCGATACTGCTGAGTTTGCAGAGGTTTCGGTAGCCTTCAAGGTCTTTAGCAAGGAGGAGGAGGTGATAGGCACTCTTTTCGCCCTCACCTTTTTTTACATGTATTCCCTGTGGAGCAACGTACGCCTCGACGCCAAGAAGGGGCTTGATGCCAGCTTTTTTGGCTTCAAGATAAAATTCCATAACACCGAACATGACTCCATGGTCCGTAATGGCCAGTGAATCCATCTCCATCTCTTTGGCTCGCTTGACCATTTCTGGTATGCGATTAGCTCCATCGAGAAGGGAGTATTCCGTATGGTTATGGATGTGACAGAAAGATTTGCACATCGGTAATGAGGACCAATCGATCGCTTTACGCGACTAAATTCGGCACCTCTATTGTGACGGCAGAGAGGTCCGCCGTGCCGCAAGAAAATTAGTCTCCTTGTACATCTTCGACCCAGGCTCGCAATATTTCTGCGACACTCCATGCTTGCCAAGGACAACCATTAGGGAGTTGCGGTAAGTCGCCATCGTAGACCTCGGCGATTCCTCCGAGCCCGTATTCACACATCATGTCTTTTGCATTTCGAAGCAGCTTTTTTGCTTGTCGCTTATCACCCGTGAATTTCACGAGTGCAGTTATGTAGCTGCCTAACAGCCAGGGCCAAACGGTGCCTTGGTGATAGGCAGCATCCATTTCTGGCAACGGACCCTTGTATTTCCCACGGTATCCTTCGTGATCTCTCGCAAGAGTTCGAAGCCCTACAGGAGTCAAGAGTTCGCGCGACACGACCTCAAGGGCTTTCTTGCCATGGATAGGATCCACTGGAGAAAACGGTAATGCCATCGCCAAAACCTGGTTGGGGCGCAGGGTTTCGTCGTCTGGGTCGACCGTGTCTAGATAAATCCCCAATGTTTCATGCCAGAACTTGAGTTCAAAACTGCTTGCTGCAAGATTTGATTCTTGGAGATAGAATTCCGCACTGCGCTTGGCTTCATGAGGCCTACCGCCAGCAGTAAGGTTTGAGATCAGCCAATGAAGAATTCGGAGTAAGTTGACCCATAGTCCGTTGATCTCGACGGGCTTGCCATAGCGAGGCGTAATTACCTTGTCTCCAACTTTGGCATCCATCCACGTCAGCTGAAGGCCCTCCACTCCTTGGGTCAGTAGCCCATCTCGGGGATCGACGTGAATGCCAAAAAGCGTTCCATTAACATGCCATTCATAGACTGACTCAAGGATTCCGACCATATCCCGGGCAAAATCGTCGCTCCATTCTGCTTCGAGGGTTTTGTAAATGGCGTTAGCAAACCAGAGCGTTGCATCGACCGTGTTATAGTCCGGTCGTTCCCCCTGTTCAACAAAGCGATTGGGAATAAGTCCCTGATACATTTGGCGAGAATAAGCGGTGAGAATCTCACGTGCTAGCTTTTCTCTACCCGTCGCCAGACACAGCCCGGGTATTGAAATCATGGTATCTCGGCCCCAATCGGTGAACCAAGGAAAACCCGCCATGACTGACGAACGTTCCGGTGTCTCTACAAAGAACTTCTCCGCCGAGGCCTTCAACATGACAGAAAGTCGGTATTCACCCATTTCTTCAGATTCCACTGAAGTTTCAGGCTTACACGCCTGGTCTGTTGACGCGACGATCACCGCAGTCTGTCCGGCTTTGAGGTCGTACTTTAATTCGCAAGGACAATAAAGGTCATCTCGTGAATACAAGCCTCGCTCGGTTTCGCGGAAATGTTCGAATCGGTAATACCAACCTTGAATGGGAGACCGCACCGCTTTCGAATGGCGTAAAAACAAGCTCACACCTTCATGGGTGGCCACTGTTTGGTCCGACAGGAACTGAAGTTCATTTGGATAATTTGAACTCTCATGAAACTCACTGTGGTGGTCCCGATGGCAGATCAACGGGCGCAGTGTGAGCTTGCAAGAGATGCTTCCTAAGTTTTTGTAGCTGATGGTTACGGTATTTGAACCCTGATGTATGGCAACTCGCCTTTCAATATCTACACCCGCGGCCCTATAGAGCCAAGAAACTTGATCCCCAGCAGTGAAACTTCGAAGGTAGTGGATTCCTTCCGGATAGATGGTTCCGGGATACTGATTTGAGGAAATCCCGACCGACTCTCCGCCACATTCGACAAACGCATCAATGCCACTTAATAGGAGCATTCTCCCCGTCGGAGGAGTCGTGCTTGCGATAAGCAAGCCGTGGTAGCGACGGGAGTTAATTCCGGATGCCGTTCCCATGGCATACCCGCCTATTCGGTTCGTGAGAAGCCACTCTCGACGTATTGCTAAGTCAAGGTTTTGACACTGACTCTCCTCGAGAAAGTATTTCATGGCAGTATTGTGATCTTACACAAGTACGAGGGAATTCGCACCTTCGTTGCGCAGATCGAAGTCACGGCTTGCCATTCGGCATTGGGCTAATGACCGACTGTTTTGACTTCGGACGCTGAAAATTTCGCTTCTGAATGAGGTCAGTTAAATCTGAGATATTCAACCTTAATCCAAAAGCATATTCGGCAGGATATTGTCTGTAAAGTACAAACGGTTCGAAGCAGCCAACGACTTGCGAGAGTGAGTATTCGTGGTCGAACCACTTTCTCGATATGTCGTATTTACTGATATAGCTCAGCTTTGTTGGACCCAAGTTTAAGTCTAGTCGGAAGGACATTCCTTGTTTTGAGACGAGTTGATCAATACTAAAATCGGGATGACCTCCTTCGACTGAACCATAGAATCCTCCCGTAAAACGAAATTGCTTGAAGGGCTGGTATGTCAACCCCACAATGGCTCTCGTCCAACCGTATAAATTAGAACCCGCAAAAAGCGATGAATCCACCCTCGCCAGAGTTCGCAAATTTGGAGCTAGGGTTGCCGATGGCATCGAGACTGCGCCGACCAACATGCCTCGAGTCTCAAAGGGATTCCCAATTTGCTGGATGGTCTGAATTCGAGATTGAGCGACATATCCAAACTTCCCACTTGCGCCGCCGATTTCGTACACGGCTTCAGCTGCTTTGGAAAATGCCGCTCCATTACCTCGACCTATGGCTCCTGTATTCCAAATCGAATCCACGGCCAAACTCTTTCTTGCAATTCGGTAGTTCCCTTCCTCTTGGCTGGGTGAATCCACGTGAATCGTCTCCAAGTACCCCGCAATAAATCGCTCTGAAAAGTCCGAAGTAGGTGTGATGAGGGTGACTGCCTTTTCCTCAGGAAGAAAAGACCTCGTAACCGTAGCGCCGTAACTCGGGCGTTGGTGGGGAAACGAACCAAATCCAAAGGCGAAATTTGTCGACCTGTCAAGAAGAATTCCACCCGCCCATCCTACACCTAGACCCTGGCCTGGCTGATATCGAAGCGATGGAATACCTAAACCTTCACTCTTCGGATCTAAGTTGAAATAGCGATCTGGAAACGTAATGATTCTTGCACCGAGGATGTACAGCGTCGGCCTCTTGATCTTTCCTCGTTTACCAGGATAGATCACGACTTGAGGCGATCCGACTTCAAACCATGGCGGATTGGCTTTGGAGGTTGTGCCTCTGGCTTTGGTAATCGTCCATTGCGTGGGATTAATATCAACGCGATCGAAGTGAATTGAGGCAGTTCCGACATGAATCGTGCCCTTCGACACAACTCCCGAATGAATATCCTCTCCCCACCATATCTCGATTTTCTCCGCCTCAATAGTCCCAACCGGATCAAAGAGGTGGACGTGACCGGTGGCAATGGCGTGCTTTGTTTTACGCTCTATAGTTACATGGTCTGCTTGGATGGTGGTCAAGTCGTAGGTAACTGTCCCATCCGTAATCTCATAGACGCCGGTTTGTTCGTTACCTACAATTGACTTGTGGGTGACGGTTATGTCGCCAAACGTTTCAGGGCCCGTCTGCTGGATATTTTGTTGGAGTACCGCTGGAGGCGTATCCACATGTAGCAGTAGCCACGGGAGAGGCATAGGTTCAAATTGTACCGTTCAGAGGAAGATTCATTTAGTGTCGTGGTTTCAGAACGGATAGATTGCTAACTTCTCTTGACCTATCAAGAATAAACAAGAACATTTGAACGATGGACGAACCATCTTGCGTCGTGTAAGATTAAGGAGAAGTTTTCTCCGTGAAATCTGGATTGTTGAGGCGAACATGAGTTATGCATTAGGCGCGGAAGCGGCAGCACAAGAAAGAACGTGGGTTAGCCGTTGTCGAATGGGCGATGAGAATGCACTTGGTTGTCTCATTGCCAGACATAGAAATAGGTTGATTAGAACTGCTACCAACCTCCTTCGCGACCGACATGAAGCTGAGGACGTTGCCCAAGAAGCCTTTCTGAAAGCTTTTCGCGAGATTGCAAAGCTGCGTGACGATCGAGCCTTCTCTGGCTACCTTTATCGAATTTGCGTGCGACTATGCATGGATCGGTTGAGGCTCAAACGAGCTGAACTCGTAGAGTTCGACTCTGCGCAACCTCATTGCGGTGGACACGTCGAAAACCGAGTTGTCATCGAGAAACTCTTGGGCCAGCTTCCTGCCGAGCTAAGAACTACTCTTGTTCTTCGTGAGATGGAACAACTCAGCTACGAAGAAGTTGCCGAAGTCATGCAAGTTCCTATTGGAACGGTTCGGTCAAGACTTCACACCGCACGTGAAAGATTTAGAAAGCTTTGGATTGAGGCGGTGGGTGAATGAACCGGGTATTTGGCTGCAAAAAGTTTGGCCGCCTATCTAGTGAACAAGCCGACCGAACACTTTCAGATTCTGAAGACAGATTCCTTTCCAAGCACCGAGCCGTTTGTCCAAGCTGTCGAAAAGCCGAAGTAACGACTACTTGTGCACTAAACATGCTTAGGATGGCAACGTTAGAGCCTGAAGTTGAACCGATGTTCGAAGACAGGGTCTTGCGAAGACTGAAAGTTCAACAAGTAAGAGAAAGCCTTAACTACTGGTCTCCTGCGCTTATCGGTGCTTCAATCGCTTGCGCAGTAGTATTCGTGACTTTGCGAATTGCATCCGCACCTGTTCAAACCCAACGCGCGAACCTTCCTTCCGGTGAGGCTCGACGCGAGAATTATTCAAGAACCGCACCTAAACTTGAATTGGATCACGCTCCGGTTCTTAGATGACCCGAACTGGAAGGGCCCTACTAGGGGCCCTGCTCGGAGCGCTTATCACACTGTGCATTCACCCCGACTCTAGGCCATTTATGATTGGTCTCATGTCCCGAATCTCTCCGGACATGCTTCGCGACGCAGTTGACGCGAACGCACGGACAGTCACAGTTCCCACTAGCCTCCCTCAAGCTAGCCTGTGGATGCAACTGGCAGCTGCCAGAATTAGGAACCTCGACCGACTGTCGCCAAAAGAAGTCACGAGCCTCCTTCAGATTGCCGGTGCGGGTAGGAAACAGGATCATGCCAACGCATTTTGGCCCCAAATGGAGTCGATTCTCTTCGATGAGTCAGGTCAACCTGCGCGAGCAATTGAATCCTGGATAGAAGCGTCGAGATGCACAAAGTGGGACGATTACCAAATCGTACGTCTCCGCCAAGCAAGGACGAGCCTGACTGACATCACTGGCGAGACAAAGTCCTGGCAACTGGCATTCCTCTACTATTCACGGTCAGACGACGTCTCAAGTTGTTTGGAAAGGCTTTCTAAACATTTGCTCCAAACTGCAACGTACGACACACCAGCAGGACTCCAACTGCGTTATGCGACCTTGCTCAATGGAGACTTGGTGCGTCAATATGCGCACTCAACCAAAACAAATGTCTCAGCGATAAACATCGTTGAGCTTGCTGCGTTTCCCCCGAACCTAGTGGAAATCAAGAGTCCTAAACGACTTTGGACGGGTGAAAACACCATCATTGTGAATCTCGAAAAGATTCTGGGCCAGAAAGAATATTCGGATCGAGCACGTAAGATCTTTTTGAATACGGAATCTTGGAATGCCTTAACCGTGCAAGACTCCAACTCGTCCGACGCGGCTATGTTCAGCATGCTCTCGGTTGTATCGTCAACCGTTGCGAGTGCAGCCGTAGTGATCGCTGCGCTTGGGACACTCATCTGGCTTCTATCGAAGCTAGTGGAATGGCGTCTAGCACAATCAAAGGAAATTCATTGGTCATTCGCAGTTGCGGTGGCTATCACGCTAGGTGGACTCGCGTTTTTGCTTACCCAATACTTACCTGCTGCCTTTGCAGTATCCCTTTGTGCAGCGTTTCTAACTGTTGCGCCAAATAAAAGCCGCAAAATCCAACCTAGCGACCTTGGTCCCCTGCTAACGCTCGTGGCAGTTCTGTTGGGCTTGATTTGTTCGGCTTTGCTCGCAACTTACTTGGTGGGTAGTACTCCGGCTGCAGTGGTTGTCCTTCCACGTGTCGGTGTCCCTACTGACTATGTCGACAAGCCAATCTTGGCTGGTCTGTCTCTCATTACCTTTGGACTGGTCTTTCTAATGTCTCCTTTCTGGGCATTAGCTCAACGAGTTGGAACTCCCCACGTTCTGGCGATGATGTTGGGCAAATTCGGCGCATTTGTTGCGGTAATGGGCCTGACACTCAGCGTGATCTTAGGACCCCTATCTGTATATGCCGATCACCTTTTGGAGCACACTCTCTTTCAGATGCTTACTAATGAGCCCTTTCACTACTACTTGATGCAATGACTGAAGCCGCTAAACAAAAGATCCTTGAGCTTGTTTCTCAAAGAAACGAACACCTAAAGCAACTCGCGGTGCGCCCGGTCGGACTAACTTGGTGCATCAGTCACACGGACATCGCTGACGAAATCGTCCGCGTACTGTATGACGATTTGCAGTTCTTTGATGCGTCGCTACCTCCCGTTGCTGTTATTGCTACTGGTGGCTATGGAAGGCGGGAATTATCACCCTATTCAGATATTGATATTACGGTAGTGCCTTCTGACGAAGCTTCTCCGATCCTAGATCAAGCCATTCGAATGCTTTTTCAGGACTTGCACTGGGCATTCTGCACCGCAATGAAAATTGACGTGGGTTATGCTTATCGATTGATCTCCGACGCTCCTGGACTTGACGCTAAAACCAGAACTGGGCTCATGGACATGCGACTCATTGCCGGTTCACATGAGCTAAGCCGAGAACTGGAGCATGCATTACTCGAAAGCTTTGAAATCGGAGAATTTGTCCTCGCAAAAATTACCGAACGCGAGCAATTTTTTCACAAGTATCACGACACACCCCTAGTTGTCGAGCCGCACCTTAAAGATGGTGCCGGAGGACTTAGGTGTTTCCATTGTGCCAACTGGCTTCGCGAAGCCATTGGGGAACGTGCAGCACGCCCTACATTGGAATACGATCGTATTCTTCGGGTCAGAAACCTGCTGCATCTCAACACAGGTAAGCATCAAGATCTTCTTTCGAGACAGCGACAAGGCCAAATCGCCGAGCAATTGGGAGTGGACGTACCCCAGATGATGTCGGACGTCGTCCAATGCGGTGTAGCTCTGCACCAACACTACCGAAGCACACGCGAAAAAATCGAAGTGTCTCGTTTTCCACTTGCAAAGGGAGTCCTTGCGGTTCACGGCGAGGCACGCTTAGCCGGACAAGCGGACGCTGGAGAAGCATCAATTGGTATTGCCTTGGCCACTCAATTGGGTCTGAGGGTCGCGGATATTCCGGTGGCACCATCAGCAACCGTCCGTGGTCCAGCCGTGCTCTACGCGATTTCAACAGGTGAGCCTACACTTCGCAACCTTGATCGCTGTGGATTACTTGCCCAACTATTGCCAGAACTTGATGCGTGTCGGTTAGTCGTTCCGATGGACCCTGTTCATGAATTCACGGTTTACGAACACACGATGCGTGTCGTTAGGTTCCTTGACAGCCTTCAGCAGGGCACTTTCCTCGGCGATATCAAGGATTCTTTGACGGACATTGAGCCTTTATATTTGGCTGCCTTGCTCCATGACGTTGGCAAAATTGACCTCGACCAGGATCACAGCATTTACGGAGCTTCACTCGCTAGATCCGTTTGCAACCGGTGGCATTTGCCCGATGAAATTCGCGAAACCGTGGAGTGGCTGATTCTGGAACACCTCACCATGGCAAGGTTCATTAGGGTTCGAGACATCATGAACCCCCAAACGGTCAGCGAATTTGCGTCCATCGTGGGCGATCTCAATCGACTCAATTTGTTGACGCTGTTTACGTGGGCTGACGTAAGCGCTGTAGCCGAAGGAACCTGGACACCGGCCCAAGACACCTTCCTTCGAGAGTTGTACGTTAGGACGGAAGCCATGTTACAAGGGGAAGGTCAATTCTCTCCTGACCCTGCGGTCTATCGTCAAAGGCTTCTTAGGCAGCTTAAGACCCAACAGGAAGATGAGGCTGAAGTTAAAAATTTCGTACAGGGCCTTCCCTCTTACTACTTGACGAGCACTCCAACAGAAGTAATTCGACTTCATATGGGCTTCACCAAGAAGGCAATTGAGGGCACGCCAACGGTGGAGATCTTTCACCGCGCAGACATAAGTGCAACAGAGATCACTGTCTGTGCTCTTGATGGCCCAGGGCTGTTCAGCAAGCTTTTGGGAGTTTGCTATGCGTTTGATCTGAGTGTTGGTGGCATCCGGGCTTGTACGACCACAACAGATCCTCCAGTTGCGCTCGACGTATTTACAGTGAGTTTTTCAGGGCGACCGGTTCCGTCGGCAACGATGAAGCAAGTCACCTCGGCCCTTTTAGATGTTATAGAAGGACGTAGAGAAATCGACGCCTTGCTGACTCAGCGAGGAAAAGAACCTGGTCGAACTCAGCAAATCATCAAACATACATTCGTAGAAGGGGCACCAGGAATCCTGGAGATCAAGTCGCCAAGAGGTCGAGGCATGCCGTTCAGAATTTCGAGACTCATTTCTAGCCAAGGCTGGAATGTGGTTTCCGCCCGCGTGGGGCAATGGGCTGGAACAGCCACAGCTGCTTTCTATTTGATCGGCAAGAATGGCGAAGCTCTAGCAAAGAGTGACGTTGATAAAGTCCTCGGTGAAATCTCCACGGGAGAGTAGCCGTAAGTTAGGGGTTCTTCTCAACATGAAGGGTTTTTTCATTGGAGTAGAGGGCAGTTCCCTTCGCGCCGCCTCGGGGTTTTCGAACGTACTTTTTGAGTGTGTAGTCGACAGATACATATCCAGCGTGCTTTGCCTTCGAATTTTGCACCGCGACTTTGGCAGCATATTGCAGGGTCTCAAGCTGAACCTTCTCTGGATGATTGCCAGTTACGATGACGACATGCGCTGAAGTGTCCCCTCGCACGTGGAGCCAGTAGTCGTTGGGCTTAGCAACGCGCAGCGTCAAATAGTCATTGGATTCAGCATTCTCTCCAAAGAGCACCGCATAGCCGCCGGGGCCTTGGATTTCCCTAATTCGGTGGCCCGCAAATGGACGGTCGTCCTTGTTTGCGGTTGGCAATGACTGAATAACTAACCATCGGTTCTTGATGGCTTCAGCCTTTAAGCCGTCGAGCCGTTCCTCGGTCCTAACACGCTCAATCAAGGTCAAAATTTGAACATGTTGGCTTGTCAGTTTTTGAAGCTGATCTAGGACGAGCCCCATTCTCGCTTTAGCCTTTTTTGCACGATCAAAGTAGTAGTTTGCATTGGACTTGAAGTCCAGCTCTGGATCAAGCCTAATTTTCATAGGCGATCCATCATAGTCCCAGACGTCCAATTCCGATGTTTCAGCTAGTGCAGAAGCTCCATAAGCAAGGATGAGTTCACCATATCTTTGAAGTAAGGGAGCTCGCCCTCCTGCCTCCTCAGCTTGCCTTAGGTCGCTGATCGCGACCTCCTTGGCCAAGAGCGTTCGATTCAGTTGGTTCAGTAAGGACGTCCTTAACTGATCAGTTGCCAATTCGGGAATGAGTCGAGCGTAATGCTGCTCAAGGGCAATGCTTATCGAGGCACGCGGAAACTCAGGCAATCCCAGTGCTGCAACGCTTACCGGGTAGGCACCGTGCCCTGGGGACAATACAGGTTGGAATAAACCCACAGCACTCGTTTTTGAAGCTTCAAGCAGTTTCTGCAAAAATGGACTTCGTCGTACATTGCCCTCACCGGTCATAACGGGAGGAAGGGCGTAGATTCCATTTGGCTGAATGGGTCTTGAACTCTTCGAGGCTCCAACCCATTTTGCCGCTGACAGAATTCGATTTTTGCCATCAACTAGGATCAAATTTGAGTGCTTTCCCATCAATTCGGCTATCAGTCTTGCTGGTCCTGCCGGAGATTCAAACTCGAGCATTAGGAGCCGATCGTTTTGAACCTGGTTGACTTCAACCAATCGACCACCTTCAAGTCGTGCCCTCAGAGTCGAGCAAAAAATGGGGGGTTGACTCTGATTTGAGAGTCGCTTGGTAATGAAATGAGCTCGAAAATAAACGGGGTGACAGCTTAAGAAAAAGGCAGCTTCGCGTCCACCAGCATAAAGTGCAATTGAAACCTCGAATTCGTTGGGTTGGCGAATCTCTTGAACTTTGCTGCCGACAAAGGAATTCAACTCTTGCACCACTGCTTCCAGTGTCAAGTTGTCAAACGGAATTCTAATTTGCCGAAGTTCGACCATGGTTCGTTGTACCTCGCATATCGAAAGTCTTCAAATTTACTAGCATGATCGCTAACCGAGTTAGTTGAAGCTAGAAGTTCTATTAATCGTCTGAACGATGAACGTAACTGCATGCACCAACAAAGGATTGCTTGTGACGTACGAGAAACCCATGAATATTCTTTTCCTTGCACCCATCCTGATTGCTGGCCAGAATCCAACCGCACCTCATGAGCTTAAGAGCCACATTACTGATGCGTCAGTGTTCAAGTCCGGTCTAGTGATGCTCACTCGCGAAGTGACCGTCCCAGAAGGAGACGCCGTTTATTCCCTCGACGTAGTTCCTCAAGCCATTGATGGGAGTTTTTGGTACAGTTCGCCCGACGGACTTCTCGTTACTGATGTTGAAACGACCTTGCGCATTAACGATGAGAAGATCAAGATATCGGCTCAAACTGTTGAGGACTACCTAGCCGCCAACGTGGGGCAGCATGTGAAGCTTATGTACCGACCGGGTCCCTATGGGCAGCAGACACAAAAAGCTGAACCGATCGAAGGTGTAATTTCAGGTCCGCCCAAACCTCAATCAAACATGGTGTCGCTGAAATATGACAACGGTAGGTTGACAAATTTATTTCTTGCCAATATCGAAGAGATCGATACCAAGGGCCTGAAATCGGAAATCTACAAAACAATAAAGATTCCTCAACTGAAGGTTAGGTTCCGAGGAACAAGCTCCAAACCTGCACACCTACGATTCTTGACCATGGAAACGGGTGCCCTCTGGACAGGTAACTATCTCGTAAATCTAGGAACAAACGGAGCGTCAAAGGTTGTTGGCAAGGCACAGATTGCTGTTGGCCGGTTAGCTTTCGATGATACAAACGTAAAAGTCATTGCCGGACAGCCGCTCTTACTTGATACTGGTCGATACGACCTTGCATCCGGCGTAGGTTCTGCAATAGCTTATCTAGATAAGACCCAGGATTCTTTTTTGAACTATCATCCTGGTGGCAGAGATCCTTATACATTAGTTCCGCAATATGCTAGTGATGCCGCCCAAATTAGGGCACTCGCAGATCAAGGTCTGTTCCAGGCCGAGAATCGGTTTTATGGCATGGGGGGAATGGGAGGAGGAGGAGGTCTTGGCGGAGCTGGAGGTCCAGCCTATCCGGCATCATCAATGGCCGAAGGAACAGTCTCGTTATCCAATCGAAAAGGTCTATCGTCGCAAGCATCAACTGACCGGTTGGAAAGTCTTTATGCGTATCCCATTGGCAAAGTGTCTCTCGATTCTGGTGATCGCCTATCCCGCCTACTCTTTTCCCAAGATTCCACGTACGAGTCGATATACAAGTGGCAAGCTGAGGTAGGCAACGAAAACACAATCGTTCAGAACATCCTTCGAATAAAGAACACGGGAACCGTTCCATGGACGGGTGGCCAAGTGCTTATAACCAAAGACAATACGCCTCTCGCACAAGTTGAGATGCCATTCACTGCAGGTGGCAAGACAGCTGATATTGGAATGGCATCGACTCAGGATATAGTTGCTAAGAAGGACGAATTTGAGATCGTTCGAGATACGATACCGATGCCAGGCAGGCCAAAGGCGTTCATCGTTCGCACAACCAATGAAGTCCACCTTTCAGTGGAAAGTTCAAGGCTTGAGCCCTCGAAATTTGAGCTGACCCTTTCCGTGCCTGGAGAAGTCATCGAGTCTGTCGGTGGAAAAGCAGTCAAGATGATCCGAAAGCAGGACCCTTGGAATCCTCAATCGGTTGTCACCTGGAGCTTTACGTTAAGCCCAGGCGACAAACGAGAAGTTAAAATCAAATACACTCATTTGGGTTAACTATCCGACGAGAGTTTCAAACCGATCTATATCCGCCCGAATCTGGTCGAGACTTGCTCGCCAGAATTCGGGCGTCGAGATATCGATACCGAATCTTTGTCCTAAGGTAGCCGCGTCATCAAGTCCAGTTGAGGACAATAGGTCATCGTATCGATCTCGGAAAGAATCTGGATCCTTTTGGTAGACCGCATACAATCCTAACCCGAAGAGAAGTCCGAACATATACGGAAAATTGTAGAAACTTCGACCGTAATAGTGCGGCTTAGCTGCCCACATATATGGATGCATAAGATCTTGGTCAAGTCCGTCGCCATAAGTCTCACTTTGTGCACTCAGCATAAGACTGCACAGTTCGCGAGGAGAAAGTTCTCGATCCTTTCTCGCTTCGAAGACACTGCTTTCAAAGAGATACCTACTCGTGATGTCAACGACAACCTGGCAAGAACCCTGAAGTGAGGCTTCTAAGACATTAAATTGGACTTCTGGTGTGCCCGATTCAACCACGGCCTGCCGTATGATTGTTTCGCAGAAAATACTCGCGGTTTCCGCGAGTGTCATAGGTGTGGAGCGTTGGGCTGCTGTCCGCCCAGCCATGCACAAGTTGTGGTACCCATGCCCTAACTCGTGTGCCAGTGTCGAAACGGCACCAAAAGCTGGCTTGTAATTCATCAGAATTCGGGACTCGTCGGCACGCAATCCCATGCAAAAAGCACCATCTACCTTCCCTGGTCTTGGTTCAACGTCAATCCAATTTTCATTGAAAGCTCGTTCGGCAAAGGCGCTCAGCTTCTGAGAGTAACTTCCGAACTTTTCAACAACAAAGCTGCAGGCAGTTGAGTAGTCCCACTCTTGATCGGAGCCTCCGAGAGGTGCGAATATATCGTAGAATGCCAGCTTTTCGAGCCCCAGTGCTTTTGCCTTGATTCGCAAGTATCGACGAAAATCAGGAAAGGATTCCTTAGCGGCAATCAGCATCGCTTCGAGTGTCTGTCGGTCAATATTCGAGTTGAAAAGAGCTTCATTCAGAGGGTCATTCCATCCTCTTCGCTTGCAAAGAGTAATGACCTCGCCTTTGATGCTGTTCATGGCGGCAGCTAAGGGTGCTTCAACTGCTTTCCACGTCGCAAGTTCAGCCTCATAGGCCAACGCTCGCTTTGTTCGATCAGGATCATAGGCCATGGTGCGCACTAGGCTCATGGGCAAATCTTGGGTCAAACCATCCAAAGCGATTGGGACCGTTAATTGACTTGTCAGGTTGCTAAATAACTTGCCCCAGGCCGACATGCCAGTTACTTCCAAATCTGATGCCAGCGACTCTTCCTGGGAACTCATCAGATGAGAACCACTTATTTGTGCTTTCTCCAATGCATATTTGTGATCGGTTGCGAGTTGGCTAACGCTAAACAGAGTCTCAAGATCTAAACCTGAAATCCATCCGGTAAAACTCTTGCCAAGCTTTCGCATGCGTACAAGCAAGGGGTCCATTTCGCTTACCCGTGCAGCAGCCAATTCATCACGCGAGTCTGTGGACGTAAACGACCTAATGTATGCGTTCAGGGTACGAATTTGGTCGGACAGCTGATTGAAAGCAATGAGAACATCATCAAAGGATGAAAGGTCCTTGGTTCCGTTCATTTCAACACCGAGTTCTAGAAAGAGGTTTTCTACCTCTGTCAGGCTGAGCTTTGCCTCGGCAAAGCCTTCATGAAATTCTGTGGAATCAAGTCCGGGATATACAACCTGCATGTCCCAACGCGGAAGACCTTCGTTTACTGGCATTTTTTACTCTGATTGAATCGGACTGTTTTGTGTAAGGCTAACCCATGAGTTTTAGAAAGTAAGCTGTAAGCAATAGATCCATGAAAACTCACCTAGACGAAGTTGACATCCAGCTCCTTTCACTTCTTCAAGAGGATGGCCGGATCACAAATGCGGACCTCTCAAAGAAGGTTGGTCTTTCACCACCCTCCGTTCTACAGAGGGTACGTATACTCGAAAAGGCGGGCCTAATTCGCGGTTACCATGCGATTCTTGACGCTGAACGTCTTGGATTACGCATCACTGCATTGGCAATGATCACCCTATCCCTTCACCAAGAGCAAGCAATTGAGAGGTTTCGCCGGAGCGTAAACGAAATACCTGAGATTCTCGAATGCTACAACGTGAGCGGCGAATTTGACTTTCTACTGAAAATCGTTGTGAAAGATATCCGAGCGTACGAGCAACTCATTCGAGAGAAACTCAGCAAGATCAAGGGAATTCAACAAATCAAGACATCCTTCGTGCTGTCAAATACCAAATACACCACCCGTATTCCCCTTTAGAAGGAACGAAGCGATCGAGCCACGCCTTCTGATCTGAAGTTCGGGAACATTCAGATTCGGTTTACTACCCAACTAGTGCCCATCTGATATAAAGTCATTGCCGCAAGGAGCGCCATCCCAAACAATGAAAGAAATACCCTCGTCACCAGACATCTTAGTTGTCTACGGTGATTTCATTAACTTCACCCCGGAAGATCTCTTTGACTATTGGGTCAAGCCTGAGTTGGTAACTCTTTGGTGGCCCAAAGTTGCCGAAATTGATCCTAGAGTGGGAGGCATATACCGATTCTCCTGGCCAGAACAGGACTGGAATCTATTTGGCACGTTTGGATCGTTCGAATTCGGCAAGCACCTGCAATTTACGTGGACTTGGACTCACAGCGCGGTTACCGACTTACCGCTAACGGTCGATCTCTACTTCATGCCTATTGAGAACGGGACACGCCTTTCGATTTTCCAAGGTCCTTATACAAACTCGTCTGTCGATCAAGGTGCAAGGCAAGGAAACATAGAAGGCTGGGTCCATTTTGGGATGCGTTTGGCTGGACTTAGACCCGGAGAAGACGTCTAGACCATTGCTTATCGAGCATCTCAATCCTCTTCTCTCACGTCTTTAACCAAGGTGCCCCATTTTGTTCGAGAACTAACTGAGCAGCGCGAGTTTGAATACCTGTCGCCATTTGCCGCAAAAGCAGTCGAATCTCTCGGTCGACAGACGCCGATTCCAGACGATCCGGTTAGGACTTGTTACCAACGAGACCGTGACCGGGTCATTCATTCGAAGTCTTTCAGGCGGCTGAAACACAAAACCCAAGTTTTCATTTCGCCGACTGGAGATCACTACAGAACGAGGATGACTCACTCGTTGGAAGTATCCCAAGTCGCTCGAACTGTCGGTCGAGCGTTAAGACTCAACGAAGATCTTATTGAGGCGATCGCACTGGGGCATGATATCGGGCACACTCCTTTCGGGCATGCTGGCGAATTCGCCCTAGATGAAGTTCTCCGTGAATACTGGACGGAACATCCCTCGTGCGAGCCATCGCCTTCCGAGTTTCGCCACTACAAACAGTCACTTCGAATCGTTGATGTACTTGAAAACCTGAACCTCAGCCAAGAGTGCCGGATGGGCATTGATGGGCACAGCAAAGGCCGAGGTAATTTGACGGCGTTTGACGGCGAGCCAACCTCAACTCTGGAGGCCGCGGTGGTTAGGATCAGTGACCGCGTTGCCTACCTTAACCACGATATTGATGACGCCATACGCAGTGGCATCATCGACCAGGTGCCGTCCCACTTCGATCTCTTGGGTACGACGCATTCCCAACGCATTGGAACGATGGTTGAAGATGTCATTTCGAATAGCCTTGATAGCCCTTCGATACGGATGTCGCCGCACCTTTTGACCTGTATGAATGAGCTCAAAGAGTGGCTCTTCGATAATGTGTATTTGCTCTACCCAGTAAAGTATCCCGATATCGGTAAGGCTCAAAATCTAGTGAAAGAACTCTTCCGCTATTTTGTTGTGCCAGGTGTGCTACCCGAAGGGTACGAGGGCGTACAAGGTGCGGTGGATTACATAGCGGGAATGACTGATCGTTTTGCGATCGACATGTACCGCAAGATTAAAGTACCAACCGAATGGAATATTGGCTGATCCAATCCCACTCCACAATAGTATATTTAACAAATACATGGAGACACGGACCCAAGCAAGCGGAAGCCTTATTGCTTTACACATGAAGAAATCATGGCTTTTAGGCTTGTGCATAGCCGTAGTCGGATGCAACAGCTCCGAAACCTCGCCGTCATCGCCGTTACCTACAAAAAATGCTGCCTTAAAGGCGCCATTGGACAAGTGGATACTTACCTGCATAGACTCGACAGATTCAACACCTGCACTGTTATGGAATGGCCTTATTGGGTTGAGACTGGGACGCGATGCCAGTTCTAAGGGGCAAGGCTTCTTTTCAATCGACGAATACGATCCTGGTACAGAAGAAAAGATTCGAACTCTAGAAAGCCCGCTACCATACGGCTTTCTCATTAATGGCAAGACACTTCCCATTACAGGTGGTTACAAGCAGTCACTTGACATGCGGACATCGACTCTCGATACGGAATGGACGTCGGGCATTTACACGATTCAATGCTTGGCGGTTATGGATCCTGAACGTAAGATTGTTGGGCAACGTTGGACTATTGCCGGTACCAATCAAAAGGACGACCTTGATTTCGACATGGGCAAACTCGGAAGGATGGGAACCATCCCTGAATTTAACGGCTCAATTATGGTTGGGCCATCCGCAATGTCGGCAAATGTTCGGGCCAAGCAATCTGAGGGTGTGAGTCATGTGGTGGAATTTGTACTCACACTGGCAAGAAGTCCTAACCTGAAGGCCATGAATCGCTCCAAAGGTTATCCATTTGGCACCTATGGATCCCAATTCGCACCAGATATAGTCTCGTTTGACGAAATTAGCAAGCGTGCCAAGGACACTTGGGCAAAACGCTGGAAAACCGATATCGAAATAGAAGGTCCGATAGAGGACCAGCAAGCGGTTCACTCCTTTCTTTACTATTTAAGATCGTCCATTCACCCGCAAGGACTGATGTCCGTCAGTCCATTTGGCCTGAGCAACCAAATGTATAACGGTCATGTCTTTTGGGATGCAGACATCTGGGTGTTCCCTTCTCTAGCGCTGATAGACCCAAAGATCGCCAAAGCGATCCCAGAATACAGAACAGTGCCTCCGATTTCAGGCAATAGCGTGAGACTCAAAGGCAACTTGCGTCTCGTCAAGTTTCCTTGGGAATCCTCGGTTTCCGGGACCGAAACTATTCCTGGGCCTTCTCAAAAAGAAGCTCACATTTCCGGTGATGTGGCTTGGATGCTAAACCAAGCATCATCGTTGGGTTTGGTAACGGACTCCATCGCAAATGAGGTCCGGACGGGTGTCGGCGAGTATTTCAAGAACGTGGCAAAGCCTGGAAAAGATGGACAGGTAATTCTTCCAGATGTCATGAGCCCAGACGAGAATCACATCGGTGACAACGATCTATATACCAACCTGTTGGCGCAATGGTGCGTCAACGGCGGCGGATGGACGGTTCCTTCCAACGGAACTGTTTTCCAACTTCCCAAGGACAATCAATCGTTCCTGACCTACGATGGTGACCCCGTTCGATCTTATAAACAAGCTGCCGCGGTTTTGAGTATTTATCCACTTCAATACCCTCCAGCTGAAGCGGAAGCACCTAAGATGATGGAAAGGTTTGCTTCAAAGGTTTCACAAAATGGTCCCGCGATGTCAGATTCGGTTCATGCCCTGATTTGGGCTCGAATCGGTAAAGTCGACAAGGCTTACGAGACTTGGAAGGCAAGCTGGGAACCCTTTACAAAACAACCACTACTCCTCTTTTCGGAGAAGCGAATGAAGCCTACGACCTATTTTGTAACTGGCGCGGCTGGAAGTTTACAAACGGTTCTATTCGGATTCCTTGGTTTTCGGCTAGACTCGAACAAGGAGCCGGATGCGGCGTGGTCTATCCCGCTCCAGGGGAGAAATTGGTTGAGTATTAAAGCGAACTTTCCGCACCAGTGGAAGTCAGTGAAGTTGAGGAATTTCACTGTGCTTGGCCGAAACTACACCCTTACCGCAACACATCAGCCAAATGGCCAGGACGCCGCACAAGTGACTCAAGGAGATTGAAACTCATGCCCAATGTTGTTTTAACTGTCGATTGCGAAGGCGCAATGCATGACAGATGCTATACGAGCGAGTACATCAAAGTGCTCGAAGAAGAATTTGTACCATGTACATGGCTTATTCATGTTTCAATGAAGGATCCCAGCGCGAATACCAATCTGTACTATCACGAGTACGTCCATAAGATTCCTTCATGGCACGAGATTGGTATGAAGGTGAATTTTGAGAACGAGCGGGGTTACGTAGAGGATGAAAAGGAACGTGGAAACATCATATGGGTTGCGAAAGACACGCTGAAATCCCACATGATCAAATGCACCGCTTTTCGAGCTGGTGCATTTGCACTTATGCCCAGCGATGTCGCATATCTTGAGGAGATCGGCATTTTGGTTGACAGTTCGATCATTCCAGATGCCAACTACAAGATGTTTGTCAATTGGGCTGGAGCACCTCACAATCCTTTCCACAGCAGCAAATCAGACTTAAAGGTTGAAGGAAACAATCGCTTGTTGCACTTACCTGTTGCCACCCATGAAGGTCAGCACGGTTACTTGGATCTTGGTTTCGAGCCTCTCGTGCCCCTTTTTGAAGCTAACGACTCTTGTGAAGTGATCACATTAGGCATGCGCGATTACCACGATAGCATCGAAGATTTAAAGAAGACGATTCGATACTTTAGGGACAAGGGTGCCCACTTTACAACGATGACTCAAGCTGCAAGCGAGCATTACGAGCATCATTCACGTCTGACGCGGGTCTAACGGCATTTGGGTAGTGGTGGATGCAAATTTGCTCCACCACTTTTTCATTTTTTTGCCTCTCGCTTCGTGGAAACATGCTCGATTCCGATCGCTCTAAGGAGTTGGGATGCTCCCTCTACTTGCTGAGATGGCCATGTCTTCTCAAGATACTTTACACGACAACCTTGACTGATTTAGGAACTCTCTTATAGGAGTGTTCATCCATAGGGGACACCTTTGATTGCGAGGGACCAAGCTCAGATCGTCGGTAGCCCATGCCAACCGCGCCAACAAATATTTGAGTTGACATTGATAAAAACGTGTGATCGCTAGGAACAATTGAGTAGGAACTAACGGGAACTTATCAGAATTAACCAACCCCTCTTGGGCTCAATTGGGATGGGTTGGTCAACCTTGAAATAGCGCTTTTCCTGAAAATACTTGATAAGGGGCGCTTCCATTCGAGCAGTCTTTGGATCAATTCCAATCTGTTTCCAATCAATGTCTAGGAGTGTGGACTCCGCCTTACTCCCGAAGTTTCCAATTGAAATCAGCGTTTGGCCCTTACGGCGATACACAGTCGCCTTCACGTTCTCGTCACGAGTCCTTACTGGACATGACTCGTTCCAGTATCCGATCATCTCGGACTTGTCGATGCCGACTTGATCCCAGAATTTCCAAATTTGATCTGGGTTGTTCGCCACTTCGTAGTTTGTCCATCCGAACCTTGTAGTCATGCCATAGACCATTCCCAGCCATCGATTACCTCCACCTTGGAGCATTTCACCCATGAGCCCAAATGGAATTCCAGAAGTCTCGACAAGCCACTGATCAGGTGGCATATGGTTGTAGTCAAAACTCTCGCCGAACCATAAACGGTCGGTATATGGGAAGAATTCGGCATATTGGTTTGCTGGTCCGATCGAGAACCCTGTGTTGGAATGCAGGTCGACAAGGGGTTCCCTGCCGCCGAGTTTTAAGACTCTTCTCATCCTCTTGAGGACCCGCCGGTCGAAACTTACGTCATCGAGATAAAGGCCATCCATGTGGGTGTTTTTTGCCAACCAAGCCAACCCTTCGATGTAATAGTTGATCCAGCGAGAGAAGCCAGTCGTGACAAGTGAGGCATCCGCGGTCCCAGAGTCCCGATATGGGTGATACCACGACGGAATATAACCAGTCTCGACATGCTCTTGGAGCCACGCAAAACCTCCTCCATCGCCACGTTCGAAGACTTCGCCGTTAAGGGACAGAAGTGGCCAAATTTCGGCCGTGTAATTGCTTAGCTCCCGGATGGTGTCATAGATTTTGACCTTGCGGCCTTGGGCATGCTGACCATCTATGAACTGAGTTAGCTTCCCAACTTCACGGAATGGGTAATTGATGTAGGGATTGATGGCATTTGCATGGTGAACATTCACGACGTTGGCGCCAGCATCCACGGCCGCTTTGACAGGTGCGTAGTCCACTCCATTGTGATAAAACCTCGTTCGAAACTGCCATGAAGTATCGATCGATTTGACGGGAGTTATTAGCGTATTAAATAGGAAATGGACAGGTGTTCCAGCTTTCAATAACATTGGGCCGGTGTGTGCATGAACTTTGGAAAGCCCACCTATCGTTTCGACGAGGACACTTCCTTTCCCTCCGTTGCCCCACGATTCAGGAGGCGCGGGATGGTAAAGATTTAGAAGTGGGCCGTTATAAGTGCTTCCGCCTAACTCGACATGGAGCCCTAATTGGACTCCTCCCAGCCACCAACTATCGAAGGGTCCTCCCCAGTTCCAGGAATATCGGTCTGGGACATTTCCACCGCCATGTCCTATTCCCATGAAGTATTTCGAAGCTTCCTTTGAATACGGCACGACAAGTTCGACATCGCTTATACTTTGATTTCGGGTCGGAACCAACGTGATATCAAACGAGGAATGTCCGTCGAATTCGAGGTCACCGCGAACCGACTGAATCATCTCATTCGATTGAGTTTTCGCCTGCCAGGCGGTTCGACCCTCACTGTGATCGGTCCAACTTGTTGTTGACTTTCCTTGGACGGGATGGGAGTTAACGAGCAACTGGATGCTGCCCGAAAGAATGCTCTTGCCTTTGGCGTGTATAGATGAAGGCAGTCCGTTGGCTCCTAGAGTCATATCGCGCCCTAGTACCGATAGATTGACTCCTTTCACCTTAACGGGAGTGTATGGCGCGATGGGAATATTGCTTTCTCCAAGACGGGAGTTGAGCCAGCGGAGCCTTGCATAGCGCCAAAGGTCTGAATCTCCACGATCGTCTAGGACGTTGCCTGCTACTTGAAGATCGATCCCAATCTCGGTTGGTTTCGCATTGCTCGGAACCACTCGAACAGATCCCTTGAAATGTTCATGGACTTTATTTCTAGGAATATCGATTCCGATCCATAGTGGCTGCACCTTACCAACAGGAATGTCGACGCGTTTCCTCATGGGCTGGCCATTCCAGTTAGTGCCCTCTAAATTGAAACAAGTGAATCTCGAGCGATCGATTCTTCCTTTGTGCCCACTCAAGTCACGAAACTCGAGCTTGATGTTTTGAAGCGATTGCTCTCTTGCGTAAACGCCTAGTTGAAAAACGTAATATTCGTTCGGCTGAGCCTGGCCGACGAACGTTTTGGCTGGTGGTTCCTTGGTCCATCTGGCAGGCAAACGATCAAACATCTTGATCGGTCGCGTTCGGACTTCCGGGAATACCAAATACTTGGCAGGAGCTAAGCTAAACAGGCTTTCCATCTCGTGTGAAGTCGCAGGAAGTTCCATAGGTGCGAACGAGTCGAAAGCTGTTCGTGCCTCGAACCGAATGGCTTTTGCTTCGGGCAGACTTTGCCATTCCGTTTGAACTTTGCTATCCGCTGGAAGTTCGGGCCGCGTGGTAGGGGGAAGATAGGTTGTGTTCGTTCCTCCCTCGCTCAAATCAAATTTGAACGGTAGATAGTAACAGGCATACAAGCCTGGTCCCGCATCAGGTGAAAATATTAGGTCCGCGGAATCCGAGTCTTCGCGCACGGTTTCTGAAGCTAGGATCCGTTTGGGCTGACCAAGAGGCGTGACGATGACAGCTTTCGATGCAAATGATCGATCCTTTCGCCTCCAAGGTACAAGCGCTCGAACGAAATCTCCGGTTTTCGTTACCCTGACGATAACACGATGATTCCCTAGTCCATCAACAGGCCAAGGTTTCTCGGCAACAGTAAACGGCACGCCGTCGGGGGCCCAATCTGACAAAGCGGGCATTGATTTTTGAGGCTGCAATAAGAGCAAGAAGGCAACGATCACGGCCCGATTCTACAAGGTTTCGTAGTAGAACAGGCGTGGCAAACATTGTAATTTCAAGGCGTGGATCGGTAAGGTTCGGGTATGCTGCCGATAACTTCCCTGCTGCTTGCTCCGTGGGTTCTCATCGCTGGCGGATTCCAGCAAAGTAAAGCACAAGAAGCTCCTTTCACAAAGGAAGTCGAGGCTCTCGTTGCCTTGGATTCAAGGACTCACCCGAAGTTAGGGCAAATCCTCTTCATTGGATCTTCCTCGTTCACCAAGTGGACCGATGTAGGACAGTATTTCCCTGGATATCCGATTCTCAATCGAGCCTTTGGTGGTTCGACTCTACCGGATGTCATTCATTTCGCCGATAAAGTGGTCTTTCCTCATAAACCAAAGCAAGTGGTTATCTACTGTGGCGAGAATGATTTTGCTGCGGACTCTAAGCTCCCTGCCTACGTTGTCAAGGATCGTTTCGTTTATCTCTTCGGCCTTATCCGCTCAAAGTTTCCGAATGTCCCAATCGCCTATGTTTCCATGAAGCCCAGTCCAAGTCGGTGGTCTATGCGCTCCAAGTTCATTGCGGCTAACCATTGGATCGCCGAGTACTGCAGTCAACAAAAAGAAGCGCGATTCATTGATGTATGGGACGCAATGCTCGGGCCCGACGGTCGCCCAAAGCCCGATATATTCCTCAGTGATAATCTCCACATGAACGCCAAAGGCTATAAGATTTGGAAGCCCATCATCGAACCTGCGCTCGTTCGATAAGGGACTTCGCGGCAGAATGAAGCATGGAAGCTATTTACGCCATTGTTGGCATCGTGGTCGGTTCATTACTGACTTTTGCAATGGTACGGCTTCTGGGTGCAACCGAATCCAAAAGCTTGCGTGAACGGCTTACTGAGAAGGATAGTCAAGCCGAAAAAGCCAGTAAGGAATCCTCTAGGCTGCAGACGGCCTTGCTTGAGGCGACGTCAAAGCGAACGGCACTTGAAGCTGAGCTCAAGGCGAAAGAAGAATCATTCGATGACCAATTAGCCGCTATCGAGAAAGCAGAAACGGTTTTTGCCAACGCCTTTGCAGTCCTTTCTCAATCTGCCCTAAAGAAGTCGAGTGAACAGTTCTTGCAGTTAGCTCGTGAGAACTTCGAGAAACATTCAGAGGGAGCGAGCGGAGATCTAAAGCTCAGGCAATTGGCGATTGAAGAACTGGTTAAGCCACTCAAGGAGACACTCGAAAAGCTCGATAAGCAGACTCAGGAGATCGAGCAAAAACGAGCCTCTGCTTACGATGGTGTTACGGAACACATTAACCGATTGGTCGCTGAGACTTCACTGCTTTCTAGCGCACTCCGAAAGCCCCATGTCCGCGGTAGTTGGGGTGAATTGACCTTGCGCAAGGTTGCCGAAAGTGCTGGCCTCATTGAAGGACAAGACTTTACAATGCAGTTCTCGACTGACACCGATGAGGGGAGGTTGCGTCCCGATATGATTGTCAACCTACCAAACCACGGGGTCATTGTCGTCGACAGTAAAGTTCCCCTCGACAGTTACTTAGACGCAATGAATGCGACCGACGATGAAACACGAATTCGCTTCCTTAAGGGCCACTCTGTTCAAGTTCGAAAACACATTCAGCAATTGAGTTCGAAGAGTTACTGGTCACAATTTGACCGATCTCCCGACTTCGTTATCATGTTTGTCCCGTCCGAGTCGTTGTATCAGGCAGCACTTGAACAAGATGTTGAACTTCTGGAAGCAGCATTCAAGGCCCGTGTAGTATTGGCCAATCCGATGACGCTAATCGCGTTAATGAGAACGGTTGCCTATGGAATGACCCAGGAAAAAGTACGGGAAAATGCCCTTGAGATTCGAGCGGTAGGAGAGAAGCTCTACGATTCCGTTCGGACCTTTGCATCCCACATGACCTCGATTGGCCGTCACCTGTCGCAAACCAATGATTCCTTCAACCGTGCTGTGGGCAGCATGGAACGAAATGTCCTTTCCAAAGCAAGGCAGCTTAAGTCGCTTGGCGCAGGAGCAGGAGATGATCTCGAATCTCCTGACGTAATTAGCCTTGCCCCAAGATTGCCCTTGGGGGCAGATGACAAGATCCTTGTTGAACCTAATGATGACAAGAGCGGCACGACCCTTAGCTCTTAGCTGTTCATCTTCTCTTTTTGTTTGGCCGCAATATATTGAGCTTTATGACTCTCGCCGCTATACAACGCCTAATCGTCCGAGCCAATCGAAGGTGGCTTGCGAACGGAATTCGAGGCATATCCCAGATAGTGTCGTGTCCTCATCTTTATCCAAGTTTCAGTCTAAGCACCGTTGCCCGTTGACCTGAACAGTACATCTAGCAGGGCAAAGAAGAATAGTCCGAGACTGACAAACCCGTTGAGCGTGAAGAATGCCATATTGACTCGGCTAAGGTCCGCGGGCTTTACCAAACTCTGTTCGTAGATAAGGAGCATCGAAGCACAAAAAACTCCGACATACCAAAAAAAACCTGAATGCGATAGGACGCCACCGACAAGAAGCAATGATATGGCCAGGGCGTGACATATTCGGCTAATCAGTAAGGCTCTGGGTCTACCAATCGTTTGAGGCAACGACCGGAGGTGGTTATCCTTATCGAATTCGTCGTCCTGGAGCGAATAGATGATATCGAAGCCACTTGTCCAGAACGCCACTGCAAAAGTTATGGGCAGTATCGTCAAAGTTAGGCGCCCCGTTGAGGCAATCCAGGCTGCAGCCGGTGCAATTCCTAAAGACAGTCCAAGGACAAAGTGACACAGGGGTGTAAATCGCTTGGTTACGGAATAGAAGAGGGTAACGCCTAAAGCAATTGGACTTAATGCAAGCGCAAGAGGATTCAACATTCCGGCCGCAATAAAAAATAGCAAGCAGCTAGACCAAAAGAAGACATTCACTTGCTTGAGCTGGAGAATTCCCGCGGGAATCGCGCGATTCTTTGTTCGGGGGTTTATCGCGTCAATATCGCGATCTCGGATCCGGTTATAGGCCATCGCGGCGCTCCTGCACGAGATCATGGCGACCACTATGCCAGCAAACACAACGCTCCCCGGCCACGGCGAGGAAGAGGTGGAAAGCGATCCCCACATCATGCCGATCATTGCGAATGGCAGAGCGAAAATCGAATGCTCCACCTTGATCATCTCTAGGTACACCCTGAATGCCCTAAATCCTTGAACGTTAGTAGTCGCCACACCCTTATTTTTGCATAAGGGCTAGATCATGCCTCCGCTTCCCCTTAACTCCAATCGTCCCAATCCGACGGCGGGTATCCTGGTTGCCTTACATGGGATTCGTACAGCGTACCAAGACGTGTGGCGAGCTTCGAGCCGAGCACGTAGATCAGCAAGTTAGTCTTAACGGGTGGGCACATAAGGTCCGTGACCTTGGAGGCGTCCTTTTCGTTGACCTGAGAGACCGAACGGGATTAGTCCAACTGACTCTTGATCCCAATTTATTCCCGAATCGTGGTGATATCAGGGCAGAATCCTGCTTGTCCGTGACCGGAACGATCAAGGTGCGCGCCGAAGCGACAAAGAACCCCAAAATGTCGACCGGAGACATTGAGGTCATCGTATCGTCATATAGCGTCTTGGGGCCATCGAAACCGCTTCCATTTCCGCTCAGCGATGAGGACCAAATGGAGTCTGTCAACGAGGAGTTGCGGATCAAGCACCGCTATCTGGACTTACGCCGACCGTCAATGTACCGCCGGATGGCCGTTCGGGGCGCAACTTTGCGACGTATTCGGCACTACCTCGACCAAGAGAAGTTCCTAGAGATCGAGACCCCCATTATCACGAAATCGACTCCTGAAGGCGCCAGAGACTATCTTGTTGCCTATCGCCTAGATCCAGGAAAATGGTATGCGTTACCCCAAAGTCCGCAGCAGTACAAGCAGTTGCTGATGGTTGCAGGAATCGAAAGGTACTACCAGATCGCGCGTTGCTTCCGAGATGAGAGTTCGCGAGCGGATAGACAGCCTGAATTCACTCAGCTTGACTTGGAGATGTCTTTCGTTAGGCAAGAGGACATTCTGAATTTAGCTGAAGGACTGATGGTCGATGTCGTCAACGGGCTCATCGACGAATTCGGACTTGAAAAAGATAAAGTCGAGCCGTTCGAAAGAATGACTTACGACGAAGCCATGTACTTATATGGGTGCGATAAGCCCGATTTGCGCTTTGGGTTGCGGCTATTCGATTTGACAGAAGCCGTGCGAGGGTGCGAATTCGGAGTATTCAAGGGCACAATTGAATCTGGAGGCATGATCAGAGGCGTCCGGTTCCCGGGCGGCTCCAAGCTTTCGCGCAAAGAAGTTGGACAGCTAGAGGAATATTGTAAAGAATTCGGTGCCAAGGGAATGGCCTCCATTGCCGTTGAAGCCAAGGACAACGAAACTCCAGAAGGGTCGTACGTAAGTCCTAAAGGACTTACAGTTCGGAGCAGCATTGTCAAGTTCTTCACGGAGGAGCAACTCGACCAGATCCTGGAGCAGGCTGAAGCCGAAGCAGGCGACCTCATTTGTATCGTGGCCGACAGCTACGCGACCGCAAATAGCGTGCTCTACCGACTCCGGCTTGAGATTGGAAATCGCTGTGGCTTGCGCGACCCTCGAAAGTTAAAGTATTGCTGGATCCTCGACTTTCCGCTTGTTGAGTGGAATGCAGAGACGGGTCGATGGAGCCCATCCCATCATCCTTTCACCTCTCCCAAAGACGAAGATCTCATCTATTTGGATACGGATCCTGGCCGCATTCGAGCGGATTGCTACGACATGGTGGTTAACGGCACGGAATGTGCCAGTGGCTCGATCAGAATTCACCAAACCGAGATTCAATCTCGTATCTTCACGCTCTTGGGCATTGATGAGAAGACTCAACAGGAACGATTCGGACACATGTTGGAGGCATTCTCCTTCGGCGCTCCTCCGCACGGCGGTATTGCTCCAGGTATCGATCGACTGGTGTCGATCCTAACTGACACTGAAAACATCCGAGAAGTTATCGCTTTTCCGAAGACTGGAAATGGCTACGATCCTATGATGGATGCTCCGAGCACCATCGATGCTCAGCAATGGGCTGAACTCGGGTTGCGACTCAGTAATTAGCATTTAGACTGCCCTTCCTTCGGGCAGTCTATAACCACAAGATACCGAGGCAACACTTTGAGTTATCGCGTACACCTTATAATGATTTGCATGGTAGCATCGTTGCTTCTTTGTCTTGCATGCCGTCAACCGGCGACCTTTAGCCCGAATCATTCTGTTGCAAAAGGGTTAACGTCTGATTCTCAGGTGGCAGTCGCCTTGAAGGTTGATGTCTCAAAGGTTGTTGGGACGATTTCACCTTACATCTATGGCTCCAACGAGAACGATTGGGACAAGAGCGGTCGATACCTGACTTTTGGTCGACAAGGTGGCAACCGTATGACTGCCTATAACTGGGAAAACAATGCCAGCAATGCAGGAAGCGACTTTCAGAATCAGAGTGATGATTATCTTGGTGGTGGCACCACTCCTGGCGAAGTTCCGAGAAAGGAAGTTGACCGAGCACTAGCTCATGGCGCAACATTTCTTGTGACTCTTCCCATGGCAGGTTACGTGGCTGGTGACAAAAATGCGGGTGGCGATGTCAATTTGTCACCCAACTATTTGACCACACGATTCAAGAAGTCAGTCGCCAAAAAGGGTTCTGCTTTCACCTATCCTCCCAACTTAAACGACGATTCGGTTTACCAGGACGAATTTGTAAGCTGGCTGGAAAAGCTCTATCCCCATCGAAAACCTGGCGCAGACATATGGTACAGCTTGGACAACGAGCCCGATATCTGGTCATCAACCCATTCTCGAATCCATCCGAACAAGGCAACTTATGCGGAGATAATTGAAAAGAGCGTTGCACTTTCAAAAGCGGTCAAGGCGATTGCTCCAAAAGCTTTAATTTTTGGACCGGCTAGTTATGGTTGGGAGGGATACGTTCGATTCCAAGATCCGGCAGATGCCAATAATCGAGATTTTCTGGAGTACTACCTCACTCAAATGAAGGAGTCCGGGTTGGATACAGGTAAGCGGCTCCTTGATGTCTTAGATTTGCATTGGTATCCGGAGGCTCAGGGAGACGGCAAGCGAATCGTGGAGTCTGCAACAACTCCGGGCATCGTTAAAGCGCGCATGCAAGCTACTCGGTCCCTGTGGGATCCGACTTATGTTGAAGATAGCTGGATAACCAAGAGCAGTACCGGCGGCAAGGCGATTCAATTGATTCCCCGTGTCATGGAGAAGATCCAAAAATGTTATCCGGGCACGAAGTTGGCATTTACCGAGTATCAATTTGGGGCACCGAACCACATTTCTGGAGCAATCGCTCAGGCCGATGCATTAGGGATATTTGGACGCTATGGCGTGTTTGCAGCATCCCTCTGGCCCTACGGAGGCGATGTATCGTTCGTCCATGCCGCATTTGACGCTTTTCGGAACTACGATGGCATTGGAGCGCAATTTGGCGATTTAGCCCTCTCAGCTTCGACGTCTGCTGCGGACAAAGTCAGTATCTATGCCAGCAAGTCATCAAAGACTCCTGGCAAGTTTGTTTTCGTTATTTTAAATAAACAAGAGAACGACCAAATCTGCATTCTCTCAACGCCAGGTGTAAAAACGGGTTCTACTCGACAGTACAGCTTAACTTCAGATCGAGGAGCAATGGCAATAAACCACTTTGCCAATCCTTCGTCTTCCGGATTTGCACTAATGCTCCCAAAATTGAGTGTGAACGTGCTGGAAATTACCGGCTAAATAGGTTTGGGCCGTCAGATTTTGACGGCCCTATTCAAGCTAACTCTACCAAGCGTAGTGCTCAGGAGCGGATTTGTATCCTGGGAAGATTTCGTCCAGCTTAGCCAAGGTCGCTGCGTCGAGTTTGATCTCGATCGCTCGTAGCGATTCATCGAGTTGATCGTTTGTTCGCGGACCGATAATCGGTGCTGTGACGACTTTCTGATGCAGCAACCATGAGAGTGCGACATCAGCAGGACGCTCGCCGAGTTCTCCACAGAGTCCTTCCCATTTCTCAAGTTTGTCGCGGTTTTTCTCGATCGATTCCTTCATCCGCTCGTCGCCTCGCCGACCGCTGTGCTCACCAGTCAAAACTCCGCCAAGCAATCCTCCACCAAGTGGACTCCAAGGAATCAGGCCAAGACCGTAGTCCTCACAGGCCGGAATTACTTCCATTTCAACCGTCCGAGCATTCAAGTTGTAGAGCGATTGCTCGCAAACTAACCCAAGGAAATGCCTCGCCTTTGCTGCTTCGTTCGCTTTAGCAATGTGGAAACCGCCGAAATTGCTGCTACCAGCGTAAAGCACCTTTCCTTGCTGGACGAGCACTTCATAAGCTTGCCAAATCTCCTCCCAAGGAGCGGCACGAAATACATGGTGCATTTGATAGAGGTCGATGTAATCGGTCTGTAAACGCTTTAAGGACGCTTCGCAAGCACGTCGAATGTGTAGGGCACTCAAACCAGAAGTATTGGGCCAGTCGCCCATATTCCCGTAGCACTTTGTAGCAAGCACGACCTTTTCACGTCGCCCGCCACCTTGCGCAAACCATCGGCCGATAATTTGCTCGGTAACTCCTTCACCCGTTTTCCATCCGTAAACATCGGCCGTGTCAAAGAAGTTAATTCCCTTCTCCAGGGCTCGATCCATTATCGCAAAACTATCCTCTTCTGTCGTCTTAGGCCCGAAGTTCATCGTTCCCAGACATAAGCGACTTACCTTTAGGCCGGTCCGGCCAAGCATTGTGTAATCCATTTGTTTTAACTCCCCCTAGATCAGCGATTGACCGCTTCCGAACAAAAAGAACGTGTTCGTTGCATCAACTTTCGCCTTGAAATCAAGCTGCCCTAATTGACATTGGAGAACATCAGGTTTATAGAAGCGCTTGAAAATCCGATACTCTCGTCCGTCATTTAATTTGCGCACGAGGGTTTCACTATCTTCTTCGATTGGAAGGAGGTGATCGACAGCAGTTGAAGTGCTCTCGCGGAGAGAATCCACAAAAAAGAAATGTCCGTCTGGCTTCAGCCAACTTCTAATCAGTTCCCAAAATTCATCAAACCGGTTTTTGGGGACATGTGAAAGCCAAAATCCGAAAAAGATGAAGTCAAATTTCCGATCGGTAGTAAAGGAGAAGAGATCGTGTTCGATATAGGTAACTCGCTGTCCTTCCATCCGCGCTCGATTGATTTCGATCATTTCTGAGGAAGCGTCAACCACCGTAAGCGAATCACTGTTGGGAACGAGGCGCATAGTCCATTGCCCTGTCCCTGCAGCTAATTCCAAAACATCCCCATATGGGGCGAAACGTTCGATTTCGGAGAGCACCTGCTCCACTTCCATGAACCAAAGTTCAAGATGCTCGGCTCCGCGGGCGTAGCGTCCCCTCCTCAAAAACCAGTCATCGTATTCATTTGCCCGGGCTCGATAATAGGCAATTTGTTCGTCAAGTGCGGTTTGGATGGACTCTAAGGAAGAGGAAGCGCTATCCACATCTGCATGTTTACCTCTGTTCCACCTGTCGGCTGACACTCATTTCTGTTATTTGCGATTGGCGGGACATGAATGGAACTTACCGAGACAATTTGCACCAGACCTTGCCGAGTAGACGGCTGCCGCTGTCGATCACGACAAGGCAGAGGTACCGGCGGTTGTAGCTTCCTTCGCTGATGAGCAGTCTCGTGAACTTACGGGAACGCGGGCCCGGCTTGATTTCCTCCAGGAGATGCGCGAAAACCGATAAATCTCCCGCAAAGGAATTCATTGAGCGCCGAGGTTCGCCACACGGCCAAAACAAGCGGCCTCGGAACCGCTATTGCTACGCGAGCGTCCCTCCGAGCATCGGTGATTGACGAGTACATTGACAAAATGCTTCGGCTTCCTGTAGCGGTCGCGCTCTTTGCCCATTGGACTCCTCGGAACAAGCGAGAACTAGCACAGATATTGGCGGAGAGTTACGTTCTCACCCTAGGAGCAACGGGACCTACCATGCAAGTACAAGAGCACACGCTCTTCGATTTGATCCGCTCGTTCTCGCCCAGAAACTCCGACTCTCAACAGGTTGAGAATGGAGGTTCCGGGGACAACAAATCCAGTTGGCGGGCATTCAAGGACACAATACCCACTCTGGTGGTATTGGAAATAGGATCAGGGATGGAACCTGAAACTCGAGGTTGAAACGAGTTGAGTTACTCAAGCTAGATTCTTTTGGATCACGTGCCTCAATCACCACCTCTTTGAATAATTGACCTATCTTATTCCTTTGCAGTCTCGAGCCACCTAGGTCTCCGCTATTCCAAGCATCCTCGAAGAGTTCAAGGTACAAGTGAAAATCGTAAAAGCTGAAATTTGAGCGTATTTCTAGCTGATCGAGATAGTCTCCATAATTGCTGCAAATTGCCTACAACCCCCCTTCCGTATTAACCTATGGCAAGTCTTCGTAAATGCTTTTTAGCGTGGAGTCCATGTAGCCAAAGTACATATACTACTAACGCCAGTCAAGATCATCGTTCACTTCTCTGGCTGATCGTTTGCTGAGCCGGGGCCAGTGAAAAAACCACGTCCAGTAATGTTCCCTGACGTCCGAAAGGTTTTTCCATCACCCGCGTGGTCGTGACGTCTTGTGCCTGGAAGACTTACACCTTTATTCTTTTTGTCCTTACGATAAATCTGACTGTCAAACGTATAACCATTACCCTGGTTCACGTCGTAGTTCGCAATCAGGGTCTCTCCATTCGAACTTATCTTCAAATCGACCAAGCATCCGCCCTGTCCACCGTCTTCAGGTTCTAGCCAAGCTGCGGCGATAAGTTCCCCGAACCTACCATGAAAACTTGATTCACCATTTAAGATTTCAACTACCTTATCAACCTGGAGTTGTAAATTCTTGAGGTTCTCGCAGAGTGGTCTTTCATCTGTTCCCAAATCTTTCCGGTAACTCTGCAGAAATTCAGCATTCTCCAAAGCTTTATTAATATCGTGCCTCTTGAATTGGAGGTTGATCAGCAACCTTTTCTTGTCGTTCTCCGATTGCCTGAGTTTTTTAAGCTCAGCGTCGAGGTTCCTATCAATTTCATTGCGACGGCTATAAACTTGAATCAAGTCCTTTCTTAGGTCATTATTTTCATCTTGTAGTTTACGTCGCTCGGCACTAGACCCGTGGGTGCCAAAAATCTCCTTTATCCGCGTTCGGTTGCTCGTTCTAGTTTCATTGAGACTGGCAATCTTGTCTCTTAAGCTTGCGAGTTCGCTCTCCCAGTCCGCCACTCCTCTTGTAGCGTCGTCAATTGCCTGACGGATTTCGCAACCTTCTTCGATGAGGTGACCTATACTTACCATCTAGAGTTCCGGAAAATCTTATGACGTTTCGAATCGAATTTGACACGGTTGCGTCAATCTCCAACTAGGACGACCTAGCGTTCACTTGGTGGTTATTCGGTCATTAATCTCGCGACGATTTCCATCTCGCACAAAGATTTATCCTTCGTCTGCTCCGCAGTTCGCAACTTTTCAAGCCCAGCTTTTGCTTCGCTTTGGTATTCGCCTTGGATTCCTGTGAATGTTTTCACGATCTCCTTACCGTCGACTGCGAATCCTTCACTTTTGAAGAGTAGCTTACGAGCCTTGTTTGCTTCACCTTCAATGTTCTTGGAGTTATGCTCGCTCTGCTCGACGCTTGCCATTAGCCTTGCGCTTGCATCTTGCACTGCGCTGACCCTTTCGTTAACTTTGGCTTCAATCCGACTATGATTTACCCTATTATGCTCATCAAGAGCTTGCTGCGCCTCTTCGATATTTGAACTCATACGAGATGTGTCTTTGGCATATTGCACGGCCTGTCCAACGTCGGCCGTAAGCTCCTTGTCTTTCTTCGTACTATCCTCTCGTTGAACCATGCCCGTCTTCTTTGTGTCTGCTAACCGTTCTCTCATTTTTAACCTCCATTAACTCTACACGCTTTAGTGCGCTGCTGATGTGCGAACGATATCCCTCAACTTTCCTCCAGGGAAGTATTTGCCCAGCTGCTCGCCCCTTTTCGTGTAGAGTGGTCCGAGCGAGTGCGAACTCATCCCAAGTCATCTGTGCACCTGAGTGTTCGCCGATCAACCTTTGCTCGACGGCTTTCAAGAGCGATTCGGCATCATTGGTGACATCCCGCAATTCTTGGACGGCCACCAGGTGAGCATCAGTCACCTCAACATCACGACTGTCTCCACCTCCGGGCATCCATATAGGTAGATTCGCCAGAAGTGGGCGACTGAGGTTTTCTCCATAAATGAAAGCCTGTCCTCGCTTGAGGCGGGCAAGATTCTCTGTCCGTGCTCCGTCGAGAAGCATGGCACTCGCTAAACTATCACGATCGTCTTTTGCCGTCGTTCGATGAGCGATTTTTAAGTTCGTGCTACGGAGTACTTCAGCAGCGACTGCGGCAGGCGATTGGTCCACGACTATTACCGCTAAACCCATGGCTCTCATTTCCGTCAATAGACGACAAATAAACCGACTTGAAGCAATCTCAGAAGACATCGGCTTCGTTACCGATGCACTTTGCGGAACGAGATTATGTGCTTCCTCTAATACGAGGACGAGTCGCGGGCCTGAATGGCAGGGTCCTAGCTCCCGGAGTTTCTGCCTCACCATCATCAGGATTGCTAGTGAAACTAGATTCGCATGTTCGACAGAAAGTGCTTCCAGTTCAATAAGGCTTGTTCCTCTGAATATTTGATCGTTGTTTGGCCATTCAGTCGCTCCTGAGAAGATTTGTCCTGGAATCCCTCTCTTGAAACTCGTGAATCTATTCATGAAAGCTCCCTTGCAATTTCCAGCAACCTCGTCACCGTACTTGAGCGAGTCTATGACGGTATCAATGTACTTTAACACGTCAGACATTTCAGGTAACGTGCGGCGATTGGAATTTCCTAGGTCTCTTTCGGCCCACCCTTTGGATTCATACAGTTGGTAGAGCGCTTCTTCCAAAATCGTCGGGAGGAAGTCCTCAAGGGGCATTGCCGCCGAAAAGACGGTCATAAGGTTGGCAATGTGCTCGGCAACACTAATGTGGTCTGGTATCCGGAACAAGTTGATCTTTAGGGGTGAGGTGCCTTTTCCAGCAGATATGACAGACAAGCTCTGGCAGAATTCTAGGTCTTTGATGAGGTTTCTGTACTCTGACTTTGCTGGCTCCAGGATCAGTATTGGGATGTCCTGTTCGCTGAGCTGCCTTAAGATGTTGAACATCGTCACCGATTTACCAGAACCAGTAACACCTGTGACAAATACATGTCGTGTGAGATCGATACATGGAATTTGGAGAGGCATGTTTCGCTCAGAGGCGGTCCCAAGTTCGATCACTCCTGGTACAGAGCGAATCTCGGGCGAGTGATGGCCAGTCGCGAGTTCATCTTCATTTGGGAATGACCGTAAGTAGCTGGTTGATCCTACGGGAAGTGAAAGAGCGACACGTACATGCTCGGCGCCAAACATCTGGGGCAGGCTACAGATCCCTGCAATGTGGTGAGAAAAGGACTCAGTGCCCAACTTAGACCCTTCCCGCGAATAAGTGAGCTGTTCCCAAAAGTCCGGACTGACCTCAGATATTTCGTTAAGTTGGAAGAAGGGACTACCAAGCTCAATCATATCGAGAACGCGATTCTGGTGGCTCTGATCGAACCACCTAAGCTCTAGAGAACTGGTACCGAGCCACCGGGAGCCAAACGCAGCCACGAGCGAAGCGGCAAAACCCTTACGCTTTGAGCCTGCTACGACGGATATAACAGCTGTTGGTCCGATGCGCAAGCTTTCTTCAAACTCCTCCCATTCCTTCATGTACGATCCATAGAGTTGTCGTAAATTTCGATCTTCGAGTTGTTCGACCTCAGAGTTCATAAGCTCAAGGGCATGAAGTGTCGCAGTGGCATCTGCTTTGCAAACTTGAACCTCAATGAACGATTCCTCGTTGACTGCACACAGTAAAGAGTCGAGCTCGGTGCTCGGGCTTTCACCCCTTACCAAACCAGAGCTTATCGAAAGCAACGGGACATCTACTGGTGCTTCAAGGAGTGCGTTCTTTCGACAAATGCATGTGAAGTTTTGGAGCGCATCTGAAACAGGAATAGACTGTTCCACGCTTACTCTCCGAACATTGAAGGATTCAGCGAAGAGTGAGAAGCCGATTTCGACCACGTCCGCTAGTTCCTCTTCGTTGACTGAGCTAAGTGATAGGAAGATCCGAAGCCTGGTGTTGGTGGGACGCGCTGGATCGAAAGTGTAGCGAATTGAAAATCGAAGGTCAGCTAGTTGAGGATATAACAATTCAAACCAGCGAAAGGCCCTTTCCGACAGAATCTGAGGTGCTTCCGCTCCAAGAGTATCGGTATGTCGCGGGTCGGTAAGATCCGGCAACGAGAGAAGTTCATAAACGATCATGAGTCGTTATTGAGATAAACCTGTTGTGATCCTTGGACGAATATCACGTCCAAGTTGAGCGATGATTTGGCGGAGTTCTTCTTGAAGCGAAAATCGGGAATCTCGCGCACTTGCGACTGCAAGTGCGATGAACTGGAGGTTGTCACCTCGGCGAAAGAAAATTCCTGGAAATGCGTGCAACTCGCACTCTTCTTTACGATCTTCCACAATCAGGCATAGGAATTTCTGCTCGCCATTTGGAACCTTCTTTTCCAAAATGATAACACCTGATTCCTCCATTGTCTCTAAGTGTTTCCAACCTTTCACCGGCCTCAAGGTTCTCTCCGTGTAGAACGCAATTGCGGTGACGTCCTGTTTTTTTCTTTGGATGACGCCCGGTTCGTCACTCACAATCGCAATGTACACTTCACCAACCGTCTTCTCAAGCAAGGACGATAACTCGACTCCGAACTTATTCAATTCAGATTCCGTACATTTCACCTCTAGGCGCGCAAATCTTGGAGGGTATCGCTCTTCCGAACTCTGCAGATTCCCCAAATAGTCTCTCAAGGCACTTTGATCCAGGTTTCCTACTAAGTGAAGCAATCCGGCGAACTCAGCCTCTTGCCGGAAAGCGCAAAGCAGCCTTGCATAATCGACAAGAAGTTGTCCTACGATTTCACGACGAGCAACGCAGCCAAGTAATTTTTTGATATGTGTTTGCTGTACCCGAGCAACCCAAAGCCTGATATAAAACAGTACTAGCGGCTGATCATCCGCCATTGACAGAACGCGTTGAAACTGATGGCAAGAGATTGTCGAAGTTGTTGTGTCCTCGCACAGAGAGAGTTCCAGAATCCTTTCCATCATGGAGTTAGAAACGATGGCCGCAAGGCCCTTGGATTCAGCGGACCAACTTAGCTCAATAGCGTCAAGTAGATTGTCATTCTGGAAGTAGGGCCTGAGATCCTGTCCAAGTTGGATTGCAATGGGGCACTCACTGGGAGTAGTAGAAAGTAGAATCTGACGTCCTAGATCTCGGCAAAATGAGCCGAGTTCTAGAGCAATTCCCGACTTCATCTGCCCAATTAACCACAGGAGCTTGGTAGCTGCCAAGGCAATGCAGTTCAGACGGATGTAGATGTAGGCTTCAGCACTTGCTGCAGCGAAAGCCTCCGTTCGGATTTCGTCAAATAACGCCGAGTCTGAGACCCCATGATAACTTGGCTGAAAAGCCATTTCGTTAACGCAATAGAGATGAGTGATCGTCGCGGCCCTACCGAGCAGTTCTGTCGCGAGCTTCAATGACGTCTGGCTCTCAGAAAAGTCGTTGGTCAGGTTGAGCGGACCTAAGAAGGGAACGACGAGTGCGGGCGGAATGACAGGCGGCAGTGGTACGGTAAAATTGCCCTTCATGATGCTCCTTCTATTGAGAGTATATACTTATCGCAGGAATTGCCGTCTCAAATGCGGAAGTAGCACATGGTGAAACGTACAGAGCCCGAAGCTGGTGAAATTTCGGACGATCTGTCTGCGCGTTTTGCCGCCATGAGGAGGCGATTTGCTGAAGTTGTAACTTCTGTGAGCCCAGCGCCTCATCATGAATTGGAGCGTTGGCTCCGAGCGCAAATTGAGGTAGAAGAAGCTCTACGGCGAGAAACGTTGGGAGTATTGCAGCGAGAGGTGGATCGTAAGTCCATTGAGTTACAAAAGGCTGACGCTACGCTTCAGGAAGTTACATCAAAGAAGTCGAGGTTGGAAGTGAGGATTAGCGATCTTGAAACGCTGCTAGCCGAATCGCAGACTGCTATCTCGCAATTGAGAGTTGATTTGGAGAAGAGTCGAGAATTTGCAAGCTTGCTTCAGGATGTCCAAGCAGACAAGAAGCGCCTAGAGGCAGACAAGAAGCGCCTAGAGGTCGATAATTCGATCTACTTAGGAAAGATTGAATCTTTGAATCGTGACCTGTTACGTAAACATATCGAATGTTTGGACAAGGACTCAGCAAACCGATCGGTCAAATCAGAAAAGGAGCGACTTGAAATTGCTAATCGAATTAGTCTCGAACGAATCGATGGTTTAGAAAAGGAACTAGATCGCCTACGACTAAGGCCTTCAAATGCCGACTTCGTGAAGAACTTAACTGTAATCGAAGGACTTAAGAGTGTTAGAATTCAGTCTGCTCTTAGCGGCCATTTTCTTGATGCCAGTAAATTTTCGGACAGCCTTTACGTTCCAATTTTAGTTCCTTTGGAATCCTACGGCGTTGGTCGATTTTGGAAATTAATCTGCAAAGCTCCTGACATCTGCTGTGGAAATGTGCATGGTTATTTTTCTATTGTTTTGCATGAGAGTTCTGGTGACGGGCGATATTTCTTGACTATGGTGAGTGGATCCGGCATTCTAGCTATTAGCTGCCACCCAAAAAATTATTCGGGTAACCAACTTTGGAGTTTTGAATCCACTGGCGATGGGTCTGGATGCTTTTTCATTAAGTCTATGTCTAATAACCACGTGCTTACATTGCAAGGCGGCCAAATAGTGCCTAAACAAAATCGTATGACGCCCGCGCAAAAGTGGTACTTGAAAGCAGATCTACATGGGGAACGTTAATGATTGATTGACCTAGAGTCGTGAATACCGTTCTGGGTTGGGCAGTTTCACTGATGCCCTTTTTCTTGCGACTAAGTTTGTGGCTTGCTATTAGTCCTGTACCCGGGCAGACGACGAGAGAAGACAACTGTTCATCAAAAGTATCCATTGAGGAGGTTCCTTGAAGGAACTGGTGATGGGTGACACGATGGAGCATCAACAGCCGCAACCGCAGCATATTAGCTGCGTGCAATACTCGTCCTGATTGCACCTGACCGCCCAAACCAAGCCCCTGGCAACTTAGGTGTTTGGAGGAGTCGGTGAGGAGTGGATGAGAAGTTGCCCTTGGCCAAGTCTTAGATAATGCCGAGCTTGATGCGATTGTAGTGCTCATATCAGTCCATTCCGTTGTTGCACAAGCCCTATTAAAAAAGGAGCTTTAAGGCAGCGGCGGCGGACAGGACCAAGATCGAAGTATTGAATGGCTTTTGGGGGATGTATTTGAGCAGCCATTTCCCCGAAAGGGCTCCAATGAGGATCACAGGAAACATTTGAAGGTTAAAAATAAACGTTTGCTGCGTAATCATTGGCTCTTTAGGATTGTCATAGGTAAGCCAGAGTAGCAATGGGATTTTCGAAAGGTTAAAGATAAAGAAATACCAAGCGCTGGTTCCCATCAACTGGTCCTTTGGCATTCCCGTTGCAGTCATGTAGATTCCCATAATTGGACCCGCTGCGTTGGAAACCATTGTGCTGAACCCAGCGACCACTCCTGTAACCGCTGTCCCTTCTTTCGAATGAGGTACCAAGCGATCGCCTAGCTTCCCTCGCAACAAACTCAACCCGAGCATTACCAGGACGATCGAGCCGATGATCGGGCCCAGAAAATCCTTTCCTCCGCTATGAGTTCCTAAATATCGAAGCAAATAGGTGCCGATCAGCAATCCGCTGATGACCCATGGGACCAGGCTCCTAAGTCGATCCCATTGAGCATGGGTGCGATAGAAAGCTACTGCAAAGCAATCAGCGAAGACGAGCATAGGCAAAGTAGCCCCAACAGAAGGTCGGGCACCAAAAACGCTTGCCATGATTGGAACCATCAAGATTCCAGTCCCCGGAATGCCAGTCTTTGAAAAGCCGATGATTAGGGCAGCCAATGCTCCCCAAGCATATTGCCATGGTTCCAAATGCACGGCCAAGTATGCCCCCGATTGCTCAATCAAAACAGGAACGTGTCCTGGTTTCTAAGTTCTTACAAACAAAATGTGATTGTTCAATCACCACAACCTGGACAGCATCCTTTTAGCAAGTAGATTTGCTAGGCGGGAATAGAAGCGAAAATAATAACAAGAGCCTAATAACTGCCCTGGCCACCGCCACGATAGAATCATTTAGGAATGTAGTCACGGATAAACCCCAAGACTTTCTTGACTCAATTACAGACAGCTCCACTCGAATTGGCCATGCCTAAATCTGCAGCCGTGTTAGGCATCCCATCAGTTGACATAGTGGATGAATGGCATCAAATAAGTCTTCAAAATCCGCGCAATACGGTTTTCCAGTCTCCGCACTGGGTTCTATCCTCTACTGAACGGGAAACGTCTTCAAAGAAACTTCTGATCAGCCTGGAGCAAGAGAAGTCGTTACTGGGGATGGCCCCCTTCTTCATTGAAAGGCGCAAGGACTCTTTGAAGCATTTAAGGCTTTCAGGAGGCGACTACGAGGACATTGCTGTTAAGCCAGGACGCGAACTTGAAGGAGTTCAGACGTTGCTCTGTGCCTTAAGGGAGCACCGGCGTCACTGGGACCTAGCCAACTTCAAATCCTTGATGCCCGAAAGTGTTCTTATGGCGCCCTTCATTAACGGCGATGGGAGTATTGATCTTGCGCCAGAAAGAATGGAGTCCGTTCTGGGTGGCCTAAAAATCTTTGTGGAACCGCACCATCGTGCTGCTTATATTCGGTTGCCAGAGACGTGGAAGCAATATGAAAGTGTCCTAGGCAAAAAGCTTTCGTGGCAATTAGGTTACGAGGAGCGAAGAAGGCACCGCGAGTTTGCTTCCGTGGAAATCAATTTGGCATCAAAATCTTCACTTGAATCCGAATTGCGATCATTCTATTCGATGCATTCCGCCCGTCGACTCGCAAAAGGATATCAGCCCCACTTCGATAATCCAATCACCTGCAGTGAGTTCCTTGAGACTTCCAAATCGTTTTTGGCACTCAACCAACTGCAGCTTTACACGTTGGTTTTGGATGGAATAGTTGCGGGAGCTATCTACCTTCTGACAGACCACAATCGGATTTATTTCTATGGTAGTGGCTTCAAACGGGAATTTGAGAAGCATGGTCCAATCAAAGCTCTGCTTATGCACGCCATTAAAGAAGGCATCAACAAAGGCTTTAAGGAATTTGATTTCCTTAAGGGCGAAGGAGACTATCGAGACAGGTGGGCTACAGACTATCGCCAACTCTACCGAATGTACATTGCCAATGACAGTCTCAAGTCCAATTTCGTCCTTGGCCTTAAGAAGCGCAAATCCGAAAGCCTTGCTCAAGAGCGCTCTAGGGAACTCGCTTCGCTCACAATGAAGGGATGATCACAGTGGTTGGCGGCGGATTCGCTGGCGTGGAAGCAGCGTGGGCTGCAGCAAGTCGGGGACAAAAAGTCCGCTTGTATGAAATGCGTCCTCATTGCCAGACAGGAGCACACAAGACGGAATATCTTGCGGAACTCGTCTGCTCCAATTCGTTTAAGTCCAAGCTCACGACATCTCCTGCGGGTCAGTTAAAACTTGAAATGACTGGGCTTGGATCTTTGATCCTTCCTACCGCAGAACTGAATTCGGTACCCGGTGGTGAAGCACTGTGTGTGGACCGCGAACACTTTGCTCGTGCAGTAACTCAACTCATTGAAGATCATCCGTTAATCGAAGTCGTGCGTGAAGAATTCACGCCTGTAATGGCAAACGAGTTGCTGGGCAATGGTCAGATACTCATTGTTTGCACTGGTCCGTTGACGAGCGCTCCGCTGGGCCAATGGCTTGCCGAACTAACTGGCCGCAAACACCTCTATTTTTACGACGCTGTGAGTCCCACCCTCGATGCCAGCACTCTGGATCGTTCAGTGGTCTTTGCACAAAGTCGCTATGACAAAGGTGGCGACGACTATCTCAATTGTCCATTTGAGAAGGACAATTACCTGGCCTTTGTCGACGCATTAGTTCATGCCGAAAGAGCCCTTCCACACGGTGTTGCGGCTGAAGACGAGACCCTAGAAAAGATAAAGTACTTCGCTGGATGCACTCCTATTGAGGCCATTGCTGAAGGAGGCCCCCGATCCTTAGCTTTTGGGAACTTCAAGCCAGTGGGACTCACCGACCCCAGAACCGGTCGGCGACCCTATGCGGCCCTACAGTTAAGGCCCGAGAACAGGGAAAAGTCGCTCTATTCCTTGGTTGCTTGCCAGAATCGGCTCAAGTGGGGAGAGCAGAAGCGTATCTTCCGAATGGTTCCGGGCCTTGAGAATGCAGAATTCGTCCGCTATGGAGTCATTCATCGGAATACGTATATCGATTCACCGCAGGTACTTACCCCTTGGCTCGAGATGAAGGACTATCCTGGTCTGTTCATTGCCGGCCAAATAACGGGCGTCGAAGGGTATGTCGAATCGGCAGCAATGGGGATCTATGCGGGCATTGCGGCAACGCGAATGATGGAAAATCGCGATCAAATCCAGCCTCCCATTGCAACTGCATACGGATCGCTAGTCTCCCACTTACAGGACACAACTCCGCGTGATTTCGCACCCATGAATATCAATTGGGGTTTGTTTCCTGACCCGAAGGAAGAGATTCGCGACAAGCAAGTCAAGCGAGAATGGAAACTGAATCAGGCAAGGATCGGGTTCGACGAATGGCTATCCAAGCTCTCCGCTGAATAGCCGCCTTATGGTTTGAGTAGCTTCTTTAAGTTCTCCGCACCTTCATGCTTCTTGAGGAGAAGCTTGACCGTTGTCTCCTGTTCGAAGGTCAATGGCTTGAGCTCGATCTCATACTCCAGGATTTTGGAAAGGGAGTTCACGGCCGCTTCTCGGATGGCCGCTTCTTGCTTTACATTTCTGCGGCGTGAATTTCGAGTCGGAATAATACTTATGAGGAGAAGGAGAAAAGCGCAACCGCTGCCAATAGCCAATTTGGTGGCAAACTCAAGATACTTTTCTGGGACCATTACTCTGCTAATCAGACCGAGAACTGTTAGGGCCGCAGCAACCCAAGCAAAGACGGGATAGGTCCCAAGTTGCCCTCTAGCGTCGAGTTGCTCTCTCGTTATTCGAAGTACAGCCGAAACGGATCGCATGGAGGGCTGCTCTACGCAATTATCAAATCGATCCATTATCTCAGCGATTGTGAGACCTGCGTACCTTCCGTAGCCCTCGCCTCGACCATCAATTTCATGTGGCATGTCAGTAATCACCACCGTTTGACCATGGTGTGGCTCGTTTCAATGCATCACTTAACATGATTTCAAAGGCTAAATGCGGTACCTCATAGGCTCCTAGTGAATCGAGATGAGGGTTCATTATTTGCGCATCGAAAACGGTGAAACCTAGGCTGTAACATTTTTCGACTAGAGCGTAAAGGGCAACTTTCGAGGCATCTGTAGTCCGGTGAAACATCGACTCCGCACAAAAACAGGATCCAAGCGCAATTCCGTAAGCGCCACCAACCAGTTCCCCGTCGAGCCAACACTCGGACGAGTGTGCCCATCCGTGCCTATGGATTTCGGAGTAGACACGGATAAATTCCTCGCTGATCCAGTTGTCTGTTGGGCGCAAGCAACCTCTCATGACCTGCTCGAAGGCAGTGTCGAATCGTACTTCAAATGTCCCTTTTCTTATGGTCTTGGCGAGCGAGCGGCTCACTTGAATACCTTCAATCGGAAAGAGGCACCGCTTCCTAGGCTGGAACCAATCCACTAACCCGTTTTCAAGCGTCATCGGAAAGGCTCCGCGTTCGTAGCCGTATCGAATTAGCCAAGGCGTTAGTTCCTCTCCTCTCATGATTGGGTTTTTCTCAGATGCTGGAAATGCTGAGGATTTCCCGGTTACCAATGATACGTAAGGAATCACGATTTGGATTTCAAATATGTATGTGATCTGAAAGACCAGGGTAGATTCGAGTCGTTATGACGGCAAAAGAATTACTTCATTCGCAAACTGAAGATGTAGGGTACCAACTTGAAAAGGTACTCGAAGGAATTTCGGAAACTAACCTAGATTTTAAGATCTCTCCCAGTGCGATGTCGGTTCGCCAGCAGGTGGAACACCTTTGTGAGGTCTATACCGCCGCTTCTGAAATTTGCCGTGGCGAAGAACATAAATGGGGAGAATATTCCGTCGATGACAAATCTTGGACAAACCTCAAGCCGCTTTATTTGACTCTGAGAGAACAGGCACTCAAATTGTTGACTGAGTCGGATGACGATCAGTCGCTGAAGCGCACATCAGAATTCATTATTGGTCATGACTACTACCACGTTGGACAACTTGCAGCCTTGAGAATTGCTTGCGATCCAGAGTGGAATCCCTATTCCATCTACCGCCACTAATTCGGAAGTTGGGCGGTCAAGAATGTACCTACTTGATCAAAAAAGAAAACTGGATCATCGAGCATGATAAAGTGGCGAGCTTTCGTCGACATCCGAACCACGTGCTTTGGCACAAGGTGGATTTGGCTCTCGTAGTTTGCTAGAGCCTGCGTCTTGGCTGAGGGAGTGTTGAAAAACGCTCCTTCTGCCAAAAGTAGAACTGGACATTGAATATTCTTGACTTCGTTTCTCAAATCAGTGGCATACATTTCTGCCATGGCACGCCCCACCGAAGTTGGATCTGATTCAGCACTTGTGTTTAAAACCCATTCGACGTCCTTCGGGTCAGAAATCATTGAAGTAAGGGATCTCTTTGTTGCCGCCCGGAAGGCTTTCTTGTCCATTCTTGCCATTGATTCACTCATGTAAGTCCCTTGGGCAGCCACAACTTTAGTGTCGATTGTCGGGTCCATTAAGGCAGGAAGCCATGGCACGCCATCAACGGCAATGACGCCACCAAGGAGTTTAGGTGCTCGCGAAGCTACCCAGAATGCCAGAGTGGCGCCTAGGCTATGACCGATAATAACTGGATGATCTAGATGGTTGGTCTTAATGTAGTCAGTAATTTCATCGCGAACTCGAGACAGAATTGGACCCTTAATGGCGGGCTGACCAGCAAACCCCGGAAGAGTTAGCACATGAAATTCATACTTACTGTCAAAATGACTGATTGTCGAATTCCAAACTTCCGGACCGCAACCTAGGCCGGGAATGAGAATGACCGGACGTCCCTTTCCGCTCACTTTAACTAGGAACGAAAAGGATGCTGCTGGAGCCGAAGCAACTCCCATCAGAATTGCAAAGTAGATCGCGGCAAGCCTAAGATTCATAGTTGTTTAATAGACGCCCATCCAATGGAAAGGGTGGCGTTGATATTCATGTACCCTTCGGGTTGAGGCAAAATGGGTATAATTCTCCCGCAAACCCATTACACACGAGTGCGGTTGCGCGACCGGGTCCCTCTCAGAAAGGGTTGTCAGCGCAAAAATTAAGCCGCCTCGGAGGAAAAACCTGGAGGCAGAATATGGCACAGCTCAGCATGAAAGAGCTGCTTGAATCCGGTGTTCACTTTGGACACCAAACACGTCGGTGGAACCCGAAGATGAAGCGCTACATTTACGGCGCACGTAACGGGATTTATATCATCGATCTACATCAGACAATTAAGTTGTTTGAAGATGCGCTTAATTACGTTAAGAAGGTCGTCGAAGATGGCGGTACCGTGCTTTTCGTAGGAACTAAAAAGCAAGCTCAGGCAGCAGTTAAAGAAGCCGCCGAGCGAAGTGGACAGTATTTCATCAGCGAGCGTTGGCTCGGTGGGACTCTCACTAACTGGAAGACCATCCAAGGCCGTGTTGGGCGACTAAAAGAGCTTGACCGAATGGAAGTCGAAGGTTATTTTGACCGACTACCTAAGAAAGAAGCCCTTAAGCGTCGCGAAGAAAGAGACGAGTTGCAGAAGTTCCTGGGCGGTATCCGAAATATGGCCGCTGCTCCAACGATCATGTTCATTGTTGATCTCAACAAGGAATCGATCGCTGTCAAGGAAGCCAAGAAGCTCGGTATTCCAATCGTCGCAATCGTAGATACCAACTGCGATCCAGATCTTGCTGACGTTATCATTCCTGGTAACGACGACGCGATAAGAGCCATTCGACTCGTTACTCAAAAGGTAAGCGATGTCATCCTGGAAGCGCGTCCTCTCAGTGAGTCCCTGACCGAAGGAACGATCAGTGAGGGTGGCGATCTCAGCGAAGCCGAATCGAACCTTGATTACGCGGCAACTCCGCTCGATGCTGAGCTCGCTAGAGCTTTTGGCGCGGACGAAGACTAAGTTAGTACGAGCGGTGGCTCACGGTAAGTCACGGTCAAACCAAAGACGAGACTCTTGGAGATTCAATCTCCAGGAGTTCTCGATTTTGGCTGAATTCCTTACCTCCACCAATAAATGAAGGAGATATAGACAATGGCGAATTACTCAGCACAAGAAGTTAAGAGACTGCGCGAAGATACAGATGCGCCCATGATGGAGTGCAAAGCGGCTCTTGACGAAGCTGATGGAGATTTCGAGAAGGCAAAGAACCTTCTCCGCGAAAAAGGAAAGGCTGCTGCGGCAAAGCGAACGGATCGCTCCACAGCTGCCGGTGTTGTTGCAATTTCTGCATCGGCAGATGGCAAAACAGTGGCTGGTATCGTTCTTGAAAGCGAGACCGACTTTGTTGCTCGCAACGAGGACTTCATCGCAATTGCACAGAACATCGCGGACATTTATCGTGACAACGAAGTGGTTGACGAGTCCGCAATCAAAGAAATCGTAGAATCTGCGGTTGCGAAGATTCGTGAGAACATTAAAGTGACCAAGTCCGTTCGGTTTACTACGGAAAATCCAGCCGCGACTTACGTTCACCATGATCGAACGAAGGGCGCGATTGTGTTGAGTTCAGGAGAATCCAACGAGGCTGTTCGAAAGGTAGCCATTCAGGTTGTGGCATTCCCGCCAGACGTTCTCAAGAAAGAGGACCTTTCGCAGGAAAAGCTTGCTGAAGAGATTGAGATTGAAACTCAGCGCGCAATGAACGAAGGCAAAGACGAGAATCTTGCTCGCAACATTGCTAAAGGTCGAGTCAACAAGGAATTTATCAAGAGAGCCGTACTTCTTGAGCAACCTTTTTATCTAGACCCAAGCAAGAGTGTGGGACAGTATCTTAGCGAAGACGCAAAAGGAACTACCGTAACCGGATTTGCTTATCTTGCCATCGGACAAGCTTAATTCCATCCCATAAGTTCTCGACATTTCTTTACATGAATTGTCGGGAACTTACTTTAAGTTATTTTACTGTCCTCTCTTTTGCAAACCAGGCAAAACCACAGCATCAACGAAGACGCCACTCGGTAATCTGCGGTTAGTTAGTTTCCATCATAGCCATGAACATTCAACGAAAGCCCTATAAGCGCATCCTTATCAAACTCAGCGGCGAAGCTCTCTCGGGATCGTTTGATCAGGGTCTTGATCCTCAAACGTTTCGGTACATTTCTGGAGAAATTGCGAAGGTCAGGAGCGCAGGCATTGAGGTGGCAATCGTAGTCGGTGGCGGAAACTTTATTCGGGGAGAAACATTTTCGGCAGAAGGCGGAATAGATCGAACTGTGGCTGACCAGATGGGAATGCTTGGGACGCTCATGAATTCCCTAGCGCTTCAATCGGCACTAGAAAACCTCGGAGTAGAGACTCGGGTTCAGAGCGCAGTGAATGTTGCCCAAGTTGCTGAATCCTTTATCCGAAGGCGCGCGATTCGTCACCTTGAGAAGGGCCGAGCAGTTGTATTTGCCGCTGGGACAGGAAATCCCTATTTTACAACGGATACAGCCGCCGTCTTGCGAGCCCTTGAGATCGACGCAGAAGCCCTTATCAAGGCGACAAAGGTTGACGGCGTTTATGATAAGGACCCGAAGAAAAATACTGATGCGGTGCGTTATGACACGGTTCAGTACAGTGAAGCGATCGATAAGAGACTTGGGGTTATGGATCAAACCGCTTTCACGATGTGCCGAGAACACAAGCTACCCATCATAGTCTTAGATTTCAATAAACCAGGGAGCCTCGTCGATGCAGCAATCGGCGGATCTACTGGAACGCTTGTAGGAGGCGAATAAACATGGCAGTGCAAGATATTCTTAATGATGCCGAGCATCGAATGCAGTCCGCGCTTGACGCAATGAAGCATGATTTCTCCACTTACCGAACGGGGAGGGCATCTCCTGCAGTTCTAGAGCGAGTGCACATCGAGTACTACGGTGTTGAAACTCCGATCAGTCAGATTGCCAACGTGAGTGTTCCTGAACCTCGACAGTTGCTTATACAACCGTACGAGAAGTCGATGACCGTTATGATTGAACGTGCGATTCTAAAGAGTGACTTAGGAATCAACCCAATTAACGACGGCACTGGAATCCGGTTGACGTTTCCGCAGATGACCGAAGATCGAAGAAAGGACATGGTAAAGCAGGTTCATTCTCGAACGGAACTAGCGAAAATCGCAATCCGAAATGTGCGCCGCGACGCTATCGAACATCTTAAAGCTCTGGAGAAGAAGAAGGAAATCACTGAGGACGATGTAAAAGGCAACGAAGCAAAGATCCAAAAAGTGACGGATCAATCTGTTGGAAAAGCAGAAGAACTCGGCAAGGCTAAAGAAGCCGAACTCATGTCCGTTTAGAACCGGTTCCCATCAACGAATTCCCTACCTTTAGGCAATAAAGGTAGGGAATTCGTGCAAATGGGCGTAAATCAAACGACCGAGGCGCTACCCAATTCCATCTCATCCATTTGTACGGATGAATGCATTGGGGGTGAAGAGGTAGCATACTATCCGAATAAAACCACTCCTTCCCACTTAACATTGTCTTGTTGGACTATGGCAACCAAACCCAACCATTCGTGTAATTCAGCTAGAACAAGGGGCCGCGGTCAGACGACCGAAATCACGGCATGCTTAAGACCGCAAAAAACAGAACAACCGATGAAGTCAAGGCAGGTCCTTACTCAGATATGAATGCGATTCAGACACAGGCTCGGGCCATTGGCATCAATCTTGATGCGTTGCCAGAGCATGTTGCCATCATCATGGATGGCAACGGTCGATGGGCAAAGCGCCGTGGATTTGCAAGGCTCTTAGGACATCGGGAAGGCTACAAGACTCTTCGAAGCATTCTGTTATCAGCAAGCGAACTTGGAATCAAGTACCTAACGGTTTACGCTTTTTCCGCCGAAAATTGGCGAAGGCCAGAGGACGAGGTCGCTGGCTTGATGAAACTCATCGAAACTGCGGCGCGGGACGAACTTCGTTTGATGCATCAGAACAATGTTCGAGTTTGCGTCGCGGGAAGGATGGACCAAGTGCCCGCGGGGCTACAAAGAGCGCTTGATCACGGTATCGAGACCACTCAGTTGAACACTGGTATTACCTTTACTCTCGCGGTCAATTACGGTGGACGTGCGGAGATAGTGGACGCATTAAAGAAGATGGTTGGCGAAGGAATTTCGCCCAACGAAATCACCGAAGAAGCAATTTCTCAGCATCTTTACAACCCTTCGCATCCAGAGCCTGATTTAATGATTCGAACTGCGGGCGAGATGCGATGGAGCAATTTCCTAATCTGGCAATCCGCATACTGTGAGCTCTACGTTACTGAGGTTCCCTGGCCAGAGTTTTCGAGCAAGGAACTTCTTGATGGAGTGAAGACGTTTCAACAACGTACTCGAAAGTTTGGCGCGGTAGTCGACAAAGACTAACCTGGATTTTTAGGTTCGACCAGAATCGGATTATCGGTTTAAACTAGATTCCACGCATAATAGATTGAGACTATTCTGTCCCAATTGACTTGCCTTAAAGGAGCTCAAATGATTCTCTCACTTGCACTAAGCATTACCCTAATGGCCTCCGGCCACGACACAAAGCCACTCGTATGCCCCATGACCGGTGAAGATATCACTGCTGGAGCGGCAACCATTGATTTTGCAGGAACTCGCTACTCAATGTGTTGCGGTGGATGTCCAGATGGGTTCAAGAAAGATCCGACAGGCGCCCTCAAATCAGAAAAGCTCGTTGGAAAAACGACTGGAGTGTTCCTATTCGATCCAGTCAGCAACAAACGAATCGATCACAAGGAAGCTAAGGGCGGTACTTCAGACTTCAGAGGAACGCGATATTTATTCGCTACAGCTGACGAGAAGGCCAAATTTGACGCCAATCCAAAGCAGTTCGTTAAAGCCCCAACCAAGGAAGTCCTGTTCTGCACGGTTGTTGGCCATTCCATCAAGAATTACGCTACTGCAGGCGGATTTGTTGACGTTGGAAATGTTCGGTATTACACTTGCTGCGCAGATTGCTTAGCAAAGTTGAAAGAGGATCCAAGTGCCTATACCGCGAAGGGAGCGGATCACGTTAAAGCTCCAGTTGCCGTAGATTCCCCTAAGGCTGAAGACAAGTAGACTCTGGATGAGTAAGGGGCTGTCTCATAAGTTGAGGCAGCCCTACTTTTATGTGTTATGTTTCGTCTTTAGTTCATGGGATCGCTGAATCGCCGGGCTACATTTAAGCCCTACATTCAATCTCAGCCCCAACCCCGTTCCATGCATGAGGAATTCGGATCGTTTTAGTCCGACCAATTGTCATCTTCTTCTCTCAATCCCGCCCCCTGTTGACAGCACGGCCCATTAAGTCACCAACACATCAGTTTTGCGATCTACTTCCTTTGACAACTGGAAGTTGCCCTGGGTGCCGACGATTGAAAAAATCCCTATGAGCGTACTGGCTTCCGTGCGTGCCTGCAAAAGAGAATTGCCGAAAACACGCGTCCAAATTCCAGAAGAAACTTGGACGATGGTTCGTGGGAGTGTTTTAGTAATCACGACGGTCGTGTATAATCCCTACGTGTATTTGGTGGTCGCCGCACTTGCCTTACTCGCGGACAACGATCCATCAACCTCAATCCCATCTGACGCCTACACCGGTGTTTATCACCTGGAATCCAAACCCGAACGAAAGATTGAACTGGACGTCGACTATGAGGCGAAAGTTCCGGATGGAACATGTCGTGGCTGGGTTCTTGTAATTCCGGTCGCTCCGGAGACCGGGGCACAAAGAGAGGTCTCGACCGCCATCGAGCCAAGTGAAATTGGTCGATTGATGAAGAAGGCTCGTGAGCTGAGTCCGCTCGGCCGCCCGACTCTCCGATCCGAAATAAGTACGTCGGCCTCCAGCGTTAAGATGAAGGTCGTCTATCGGGCAACGATGTGGTCGCGCCGCCTTTCGCCTGGCCCATCTTCAGAAAAGGTTCCCGATTTGTCGGTGCACCAGCGTTCGTTATATACGCGTCCCACCATTACGTGCAATTTCGAAGACTCCAAAGTGGCAAATTGGATCGAACGCCTGGGTCTTCTTCGACATAAAACCGAGTCGGAACTTGCATTTGCTTATCGGGCCTTCGTCGCAGTTCATTCCCAGTTCCCCTACGCATCTCCGGACAAGGGATCGGAATGGTCTAAGTGTTCGACCGCTGTTGAGCGAGGATCCGCCGATTGCGGTGCCTCAAACCTACTGCTAAGCGCGGTCCTTCGCAGTAACCGAATTCCTGCGCGCGTTTTTTGTGGCCGGCACGCCCTGGTCGGAATCGGCGAATCTGGTGGTGACACCAGCCATTCAAGGATGGAGTTCTTTGCCTTTGGCGTCGGTTGGGTACCAGCTGATGCAACGATGCCCGCAAAACGAGGAGATACCAAGGATAACGCATTCTTGTTTGGTCTCGATCCCGGTTGGTACCTTGCGGACCATGAGGAAACTGATCTTGTTATCCCGCTTCCCGAATGTGGCGATCAAACCCTCACCTGGGCTCATCAATACTTGGTGCCGTATCGAACCCAAGGGATTTCCTCATGGGACAACTTCAATTTGACCGAACACGTTAAGTGTCATAACCTGGAAATGATTGGGACCGGCTGGTACGCCCACAATTCTGTAAGGAAGTAGCATTGAGTTTGATCATGTCATGCCAGGCACAGGTCAACCTGAGATTGCGAGCTTCGATACATTTCCATTTTGGTTTGCCAAGGCAACTACCGTGAGGGACATGTAGCGATACTTTGACTCGATAGCGAGACCAAATCCCATTTCCCTCGGGCTTGCGCTTCATCAAGTCTATTATGGTAGTCGTTCAATACCCGATAGGGGCAAAGTATGGAAACTCACGAGCGAGATCTGGCTGCGTCCCAACAGTTGATGTAAGAGTGTAGGGATTTTTGGTGAGGGCGTCCCGAAAATAGTTGCAACTCGCAGGAGTGAGCTTTGCAAAGGATTATACGCCATGTTGCGGCGACGGGTTGGTGTGAGAGGACACGCGTCTGGCGGTATTCCACAAATTCCTGAAGCGTAACGTAATGCTTCAGGAGTGCCAAAGGATCTTTAGATTTGGATTCATTCGGCGCTAAGGAAGGCATCGATGATGGCTTCACGGACGTCCTACCAGGCTTGCGCCTTTTCGCTTTCCAGCCAAGTTTTGGACCTTTCGTCCATGTAGCTCTGGATCTCACCTTGTGCTTCCCATAACAGAGCAAGGGACTGGCCCACCATCGCGCCGCCAGCGAGCCTTGTCTGGCATCGTAGGGATGCTTGGCAAGGGAGGTAGACCCTTGGCATTGCGCTCAAGCATGAGTGCTCCATCGGTCCTTTTCTGATAGACGCGTTGGCGCGCGGCGGAACTCGCGTGCTTACGCTGCGCCGACATGGCTTGCCTCCGCTTGCGTACTTCGCCCAAGGGCTTCGTCTCCCGATGGAAGCGTAACGTTACGCTTAGCATGGTTGTCAAGGGCGGCCTTGAGCGTCCACACGTCTTTGTATCCGGCGACGGCGAGGAAGCCCTGCTCGGCCAGCGTCATCGCGCTAGCGAGCCAGTTCATCGCGTTCTTTCCCCCGGAGAAGTTGGTCATCCGCCGGAGTTGGGACGACGCCCTCCTGAACGAACTTTCGACGATATTGGTGGTGGCAAGGCTTTTGACGAACGATTGCGGTAGACCCAGCCGTGTCACGGTGAGCGTTCCTTCCATTCCCTAGTGAAGCGAAGCGGCGCTGCCGGCGTGATGAACTTCGAGTTCACCCGTGATCTCTTCGAGTTTCTCCCTCGCATGGTCGCACGGCGGGCTCCGGGCCAGATTGATGAGGGCTGCGAACCTTCGCCTCATGCCCTCGGGATGGTGATTTAGGACGTTCCAGAGCGTATGGACTCGGCACGGTTGGATCACTGCGTTCGGAAAGCGCTCTCTTACCGCCTTGGAGAGCGCCTTGCTACCCTCCAGCACGAATAGGATCCCAAGGGTGGAATCCACTCCACGCTAAATCATCGAATCGAGCAGCACGCCCACCTACGACGCGCTCTTCGTTGCTCCTTCGGTGAGTCCGAGAACCTGCTTTCTACCGGACGCATCCACGCCCACGGCGGAAATCGCTATCGAGTTGCCCACATGGATGCCGTCCAAGAACACCGCTAGCTGGCGCGAGGGGATCGGACGCTCAACAAGCGCCTTGAGCGCATCCCCGCCTGCCTAGGCGACGGTGCGAGATACGTTCGATTTGCTCAGCCCAAGCTCCTCGCCGGCCTCGTCGAGGATGCCGCCATACTCGTGTGTAGAGATACCTTTAATCACGTTGTAAAGCACACGATTCGCCTGAGCACGGTCTTTGCTTAGCTCCTCGTACGCCGGAACCGATATCTTATGGCCGTCCTTGCTCCGAAGACGAGGGCTGTCGACTTGAATCCCGTTTGCCGCCGACATCCACGAGGCCGGCCTGGCTCCCGTGATACCGTACAGGGCCTTTCTCGCGTCCGCTTCGCGGCTCGCCCGCAACCTCTACCGCGCTCATCGAGAGAAGCGTCTCCAAAGTAAGACGACCGAGGTCCGTGAGAAACGCCTCTACCAGAGGTCGAGCCTCGCCCACCAGCGACAAGGCAGGAAGAATGCGGGCCAGTTCCTGGCCCTTGATGTATGATCTGTTCATGTGAACTCCTTGCGATAACCGGGAGTTAATCCTCTCGGAAGAAAGCTCAAATTTAAGTTTCAACTATTTTTAGGACACCCTCCTCCTAAGGCTGAAGACAAGTAGACTCTGAATGAGTAAGGGCTTCGATTCTCAATTGAGAGTCGAAGCCCTTTTTTGTTCAGTCACATAAGCTATACCAAGTCCCTGACCAAGCATTTGGATCGGAACTGGGTTCACCGGATCGATGACCCATCGGATCTACTAGTGTGTCATTGAATTGGCCAGCACCTGTAATCTTCTTAGCATGGCTATCGCTAAAGATCATTGAGCCTCCAGTACTTCCCCACTGGTTGTAATAGCTGGTGGGATCGCAATCGTATCCGTAGATAGCACAACCTGGATCTTGCTTGCGGTTAAAGAACGGGAACATCTCAATTCGAATCACACGCGTACTCGAGGGCGATTCCACTGAACCTTCGTTGACGACGTTGGTCGAAGTATAAATGACGTTGTTTTGGCTGGATTCACCGGAGGCAGTTGTGAACATGCAGTGACCAAAGCGGTAGGAACTACCATAGGCCTTCCAATAACTGTCATATGACCCTCCAGCAGCCACGAGTCCTGGATCTACAGCCAAATAAGGTCCTCCGGAATCCAATGGGCTCTTGAAGACCTGCTGACTCTTGGTATAGGGTAAGAGGATCACTTCTGTCCCCTTGTGACCAGGCTGCCCGCTAGGTGGCGAGCTGTTGTATGCATAGAAGATCGGCATCGTGTCGTCGCTGTCACCAATGTACAACTTGTACGACAAACCGATTTCTTTGGCGTTACTGAGATCTGCAGTAGCCTTTGCGGCTTCTTTAGCTTGTGCAAAAACCGGAAAAAGTATCGCTGCCAGAATCGCAATGATGGCGATGACCACCAGCAGTTCGATGAGTGTGAAGCCGACTCGGCTCTTAATTAATGCGGTCAATATATCGCTCCTTGTTGCATAGATCCACCGCTCGCGATTGCGAAGGGTGACTCTCTAAAGGAGGACATCTTCCACAATTCCTACACCGGTACTAACCGGATCAGGTTCAAGGGGTCATCCATCTGCGAATTTCGCTCTGGAACTCTCAGCCTTTCGGCTCCCCCTGCGGGCGTCTCTTGCTCTAAGAGTATAGACCATGGCCAACTACGACAAGTTCACGGAGTGCACGAAATCCAAGATTGCGTCATCCATGAGCCTCATGGATGAAATGCCCAGTCCTTTCACTTTCTCGTTGGATAGGACGCTGTATTTTGGACGCACTGCAGGAGTTGGATAGTCTGCCGTTGGAATTGCTTCAATTTCGATCTCAAGACTTGAGGCGTTGAGAGCCTTCCAAGCCGAGATGGTGTGAACCGCAAACTCGTGCCAGTTCGATACAGTTGGTCCCGTCAAATGGTAAATACCAGGGAATGGGCTCAATGTAAGGAGATCTAGAATAGACTTCGACAAGTCCGGGGTGTAGGTGGGACAGCCTGTCTGATCGGCAACAACTTTTAGTTTTTTCTCCCCTAACCACAATCGAATCATGGTCTTTGGGAATGAATTTCCGTTTGGACCATATAGCCAAGAAGTCCGAATAACAATGGAATTTGGATCTCCCGACCGGACCGACTGCTCACCCTCAAGCTTGGTCTGACCATAAACTCCAAGGGGTGCGGTGGGGCTATCCTCAAGAATAGGTGTATTCGAAGTTCCGTCGAATACGAAGTCAGTGCTCAGATGCGCGAGCCTCATCCCTGCAGCTGAACATGCCTGAGCCAAGTAGCCAGGACCAAGTGTGTTCAGCTCCGTAGCCGCACGGACCTCAGTTTCCGCTTTATCCACTCCTGTAAAAGCGGCGCAGTTGATGCACCAATCGAAATGCCCAAACCTCGTGGCGATAGTCGCCACTTGCATAGGGTCAGTGATATCGAGACTTGATGAAGATGGTGCTTCATGCTCCAGTCCCCTACGAGTCAACTCGGTCCTTAAATCAGAACCGAGCAGACCCGAACCACCGATCAACAAGACCCTCATGAAATGGCTTCCTTACCGATATTCGAGCCAACTGAAAAAAGCTGGCTCTCTTAGATTCACTTTTGGTTTGAAGTGATTCTTCGAATCACTTCGGCTTGGTAGTCTAGCGTCGTTGCCGTACCACCCATATCTCGCATCAAAGTATGTCCTTCAGCGAACATGCTGAGAACATTTCTGCCGATGTGTATCGCAATTTCGCCCTCACCAATGTGCCTAAGCATCATCAGCGCACTAAACAGCAGCGCAGTTGGATTGGCGATACCTTTGCCGGCGATATCCGGTGCAGAACCGTGAACGGCTTCAAATACTGCACACTTTACGCCGATATTTGCTCCAGCTGCAAAGCCCAAACCTCCTACTAAACCGGCACATAGATCGCTGACAATGTCCCCGTACAGATTTTCGGTAACCAGAACATCAAATTTCTCAGGGTGAGTAACCAATTGCATACAGCAGTTGTCAACAATAATGTCGCTAGCCTCGATCTCCGGATACTCTTCCGCAACCTTATAAAACTCTTCGAGGAACATGCCGTCGGTCAGCTTCATGATGTTCGCCTTGTGAACTGCAGTGATCTTCTTTCTTCCCTGCTTCTTGACCATGTCAAATGCGTATCGATGCAATCGATTGCTGCCTGGGCGAGTAATCACTTTGATGGCTTGAGCCATATCAGGGTGGGGCTGAAATTCAATACCGGCATAAAGGTCTTCCGTATTTTCTCGGACAATGATCAGATCGATCTTGGTGTCCATGAAATAGCCCTTCAATCCAGGTAGCGAGCGAGTTGGCCTAACGTTTGCAAACAGATCGAGAGCTTTTCGTAAAGCGACATTCGCGCTAGTGTGTCCCTTACCTATCGGTGTTGTTGTAGGACCCTTCAGCGCAATCCCTATCTCACGAACCGCGTCAAGCGTCGCCTGGGGCATAGCAGGCAAACCCTTGTCCAATGATGGCTGCCCTGCCTCAAGATAAATCCAATCTGCTTCAAACCCGGCGGCCTCAAGAATGGCAAGGGTAGTTGCCATAATTTCAGGCCCAATTCCATCACCAGGAATGAGTGCAATACGACGCTTAATCATGCTGAAATGATGGCTTATTCGATAGTAACACTGCTCGAAAAACGCCCTACTAATGAGCTTCTTCCGTAAAGCATATTGTCCTAATAATGACAACTAGTGGTATCGAGCGAAACGGTCATTCCTTGCATACCTCTAAGCTATTCGCCAACGGGCCCAGATGGCATAGAATAGTCCGTAACTGACATCGTCTATAAACGTAGATTCAATGTAGGGATGGTTCACATGAACAAAGGCATTTTCAAATTAGTATGTTTCGGAGCAGTAACTCTGGCAGTTGCTTCGGCATCTGCACAGAACAGGGGTTCTGGACGCGACAACAAGGACACTCGAGACAAAGGTTCACAATCGGGTACCTCCTCAAATCGCTCGTCAGGTAGTGGAGCTCGATCCGGCGGTTCTGATACCAGCAACCGTGGTTCAACTGGAGCATCTCAAAGGTCAGGCGGAGGTGGCATTAGCCGCGGCTCTGACAGTGGAAGCACTCGTGGAACCAGCGTTGGTCGCGGCGGATTTGACATTGGTAAGGGGGCGTCAGACCAAAATCGTGGTACCAGCCGAGATGGTGGTAGCTCACGAGGATCTGGAGACAGGCGCGATTCCAATCAGCAGCAGAACGACAGCCGTAACCGTGGCAACGATCAGAATCGTGGATCCGACCAAAATCGCGGTAGCGATCAAAATCGAAACGGAGACCAGCGACGCGGTAGCGACCAAAATCGAGCTGGCGATCAACGACGAGGGTCGGACCAGGGCCAAGGTTCAACGCGCGGAACCGCGGGCAACGTAAACCGAGGCGGTAATTTTGGGTTCGGTGGAAGCGAGCGCAATAGCGATCGTGCAGAAATCCATCGACACATCGGTTCTTCCCGCAGTGGAACCGTCACGTATTCTGGTAACCACAATGTCCACGAAGGCGGACGGATACAAGGCGATCGCGTCCGAATCCAGTCTGCGCCACATGGAATCGTAACCGTTAATGGTCGATTTGTGGGCCGAGAGCATGTCGGAATGGTCCGTAATGGATACCGGTTCGGCTATAGAAGCTATTGGCAGAATTGGAGAGATGACTACTTCTGCTATCCATTCTATGTTTTCGATCCATTCGCCGGACCATGCTACGTTAGCCCTTGGTACTACTATTCGTCGCTTCCTGCTTACATTGCCGCTCCTCGCGTCATTATCGTAGACAGGTTCCCCAGCAGAGGTTGGAGCGGATATGACTACGATTGGCAGCCACAACGATCAAATGACAGATCGAGCGACTTGGACTACACGATTGACGATATGATCTCGGCCTTCCAAAATGATGATCATAAGTCAGTTGATCGACTCCTTCCTCAAAATGGCAATGTGAACATTTATGTCGATGGTAACTATAGCTATTCGCTTGGAGCCAGTGACTTTTACGACACGTACATCGACGGAATTGAGAGTACAAAGACCGATCGTTACGAGATCATGGACGTAAGTGCCAACCGCAACGGTACGGCCAAGGTCATCGCCAAGCACATCTACACTGACCCTTGGGGCTCAAGAACCTTCGTCTATCACACCTACTTCTTGGTTCGAGAAGATGGTAGATGGGTGATCAGAGAGTTCGGTACAAGCAACTACCGCGCAAACTAGAACCGGTCATTAAAAAGGGCTGTCTCAGATAATGAGGCGGCCCTTTTTTGGTTTCCATCGTCGGGATTCGAACACCTGAATTCGGACCAGGTGCTCCTTCTCTACTCTATGACCTGAAAGGTAAGGGCACTAGAGTTTTTTGCGTCGTGATAGAGGGATTGATTTTGAATTACCATGGCAGTTGCTGTGGCAATGGGTTCCGCCGTTCCAAGGTTTCTCGCGAATACGGGAAACATTGAACTGTTGATGATCAATCCAAGACGATGGCCTTTCTTGAGTTGATGGGCGAAGTCCCAAATCTGCAGCTTGGCGCTATAGATTTTTCCAGGCTTAAGTGGTCTAGGCTGGCTCAGTCCATTAATGTAGGAGCAGCGAATCTTTCCAGCCTGTCCCATTGCTCTCATTTGCCCCTTATCATCGACATCCACCAAGGAAGCGAAGAAGTCTGTATCCCGAGCTGAAGTGGAGAATTTTAGGTCGAGAGTACATGGCCCAGTTACCGTTGTGTTTCGGACCATTGGGTCAGACTTAAAGACGGTAATCGTCTTATCCTTTGGATCTAGCTTGAAGACAAATGAAGCATGGTTGGGATCTGGGTCAGAAATCTTTGGGTCGATGGTTGAGATATGAGGATCGAAGGTGTACTTTGTGGGGGCTTGAGTATGCGGCTTGGTGGCTAATAGTTGACCGCTGGATTGTGGTCCAAAGGCACTTCCCTTTGCCGCCAAATAAAGCGTCTTCTGCTTCGAATGGGTGAACGGCCACTCGTTCGATTCCATCCACTTATTCGATCCCGTAATGAATGCGCGGACATGAGATACCTTATCGAGATGGACTTGCTTGTGCTTCAGCCAGGTGTCGAACCACCGTAAGTAAACGGAGTCAAGGTCAATTACGGCAGTGGCTCCGAAATCTTCACCAGCTACTTTGGTGGTGCTATTGAATAAATGTGTCCAGGGACCGTAGATAAGCCACTGGTTCTTTCTGCCAAGCGCCCGCATGATCTGCCAATTGGTCATGGTTCCGATCTCGTCACCGTCCCACCATCCACTTATGCTCAGGGCTGGAATAGTAACGTTCTTAAGATCATCCTGATAATTGAATCCTGTCCAGTCGCTTGCCTTGTCCCTTTTAAGCCACTGTTGGTAGAACCCAATGGTTCGACCCAGAACAGCTTTGTCGACTTTGGAAAGCGGTAGCACTTTAAATCCTTTGGGATCGGGTAACGCGCTCATAAAGGACGACATATCCGCATCCTGTCCCGCTACGATTTTTGACCACCAGATGGCACCCCAAAGGAAGAAGCATCCATTTTCGTATGGCAAATTCCGAAATGCGTCCGGTGGAGACACTTGAGGAATAATGCACTTGAGGGCCGAAGGCCTTTCAGCAGCTGCTGCCCACTGCACAAAACCACCGTAGCTTGCACCAATCATTCCAACATTGCCATCGCACCAAGGTTGGGTTGATGTCCATTGAACAGAATCAAATCCATCCTTGCGCTCATTTACGAATGGATCCCATTTGCCTCCGCTGCCTGAGCGCCCACGACAATCCTGGGCCACGAAGACATATCCACGGCTGGCATAGAAGGCTCCTTCCGCTGAAGCGGCGGATCGCCCATAGGGCGTTCTGCTCAATATTGCAGGGAATTTTCCCGGAGCATCTGGCCTAACTACGTCCGACACGAGGGTGACTCCATCCCGTGTGAGCATTTTGATTCCCTTATCGGTCTTAACCTTGAATTTGGGTTGACTCAACTCTGGAAAGCTAGCAAGCGGATCCTTGTAAATGGATTCCCATCCAGGAATGATGAAGCGCAGTTTCTGGCCTGGCACATCCATGACGACCACATGCCCTTTGGTATCGAGGCCATATTCAGCCGCCACGGGTGCCAGTTGCATGTCGTATAGGTGGACAACGCCAGCCGGAGTAACTCTCTCCTTCTCCGGTGTCATCTTTGGTGAAAGAAATGCTGCCGCATCTGGACAGAAGCACTTGAATTCTTGGCTCTCTTTCTTCGAGAAGTCCACCTTCATCAAGACAGATGCTGTGAACTGAGGATGTAGATTTCCGAAGTACGGTGCATCTTTCACGTCCAACTTAAAGTCTTTCGATGTTTTTCCCTGAGTGACCTTGATAGATCCGTGATCGAAGTCAATGGTAGAGCTTCCTGCCGGAGTTTCCTGCTCGCAATGGTATTTTGCTAATCGCTTGCCTTCCATGCTTCCCGAAATGGAGCTCTTTATCGTTGTTGTGCCAATTCGTAAAACGGTCGTTGATTTAAAGGTTCCATCCGGGTTAGAAACGTATATGTTTTCACCTGCGTCTGACCCTGCAAAAGTAATGACCATTCGTGTTGTGTCATCGGTGATTTGGTGGTTGAATCCACACACTATTGCTAGCGCTAGTGCTGTTAGATGCATGACCATGTCATACCTCAGAAACGCCCCACCCGTTTAAGAGATACAAAAAACTCTGCTCAAAATCACCGGATGACTAGACATGATTACGGCGTCCCCGTCGGGTAGAACCTATTTCATGAATGCGGTTCAATGGGTCTTTGCGTGCTTCATGCTGCAAGTGCATGCTCCAATTGGCATCATCGAATCGGGTGCTCGTGCCACTTCTATTGCCTCGGGGTTCAAATTTGCCGGGAGCCCCGTTTGGACAAAGACAAACGCACTAAGATTTAGCGATATTGGAGAAGATGCCCTATACGAGATAAGGTTTGGAAAGCCATTTCTGGTAAATAAGCCAGCCAAAAGAGTGTATGGAATGGCGTTTGATGGCAAAGGAAGGCTCATCTCATGCCTCAAGGGCGGGAGAACCGTCGTTCGAAGTGAGGGTGGAGGAAAGTACACAACCCTCTCCGCTTCTGTCGGCGGAAAGAAATTAAACGGGCCAAGCGATCTTGCAATCCGATCCGACGGAATGATCTTTTTTACTGATTCCATGACCAATGGAGTCGGAACGTTGGATGAAATTGGAACGAACGATGTCTATCGAATCGACAAAGCCGGCACCACCAAAAGAGTTGCAACTGACTTTGCGATGCCTAACGGCATTGCCCTGTCTCCAAATCAAAAGAAGCTCTATGTAAGCGACACTCGAAGGCACCATATTCGAGTCTTTGACGTCACCCCAACTGGAGATTTGAAAAATGACCAGCTTTTTGTGACTTTATCAGGAGAGCTACCTGGAGTCACCGCCGGTGTTAAGGTTGATAGCAAAGGAAACATATATGCTTCCGGACCTGGTGGGGTTCAGGTGTTCGATCCAACAGGATCTTTCATTGGCCTCATATTCGTGCATGACAGCGTAACCAATTTTTGTTTCGGCGAGCGAGACCGAAAGACACTTTATATTACAGGCGCACACTCGATCTATAAAATCAAGGTTCTCATCCCGGGACTTTGAGTTGATCAATGTATTGATCAAAGAATCCGCGGTGGCCCACCTTGGGTCGGGCTTTTACAACTGCATTTGAAGGTGACCTTGGAAAAGCCATCGAGGCTCGAAACGGCCAGAGTTCAAGAGGAAATGGGTAGCATGCACAGTGCCTAAGTGGGTTGTTCTGGTTCTAATTGCCGTCGTGTGTTCCGCATGCTCAAGCGGAAGTTCCAACGTGGCTGGCGCAGCTGATATTCCTAAACAGGTAAAGAAATTAGGACCGCCGACGGATCCGGACAAGGCTCTTTATGAGCAGGTGCGGTCTGGAAATTACCAAATTAACGCCGCTATCGACTCGATTGAAGAAGCCAGAAAGACGGCGAAACAGATGGCTGGCCGAGAGAAAGGTGATACCCAACACGCGCTACAAACGATCGCAGGATTCTTAGACAAAGCCGGCAGCAACCTGGCTGACTTTGCGGACGAACCACCGTCGTTCGAAGAATTTAAGGCTGACTTTAAAGCTCAGGATGAAAATCGACTTAAAGCTATCGACCAAGCAACTAAGTCGCTTGATTTACTTGGCGATGCCCAGGATGTGGTGGAGTCACTCCTGACAAGCAAACCACCGGAACCGGAAAAGTCACAGCTTGAGAGTTCAGATACAGCTCTAGACGGCTGCATTGCTTCCCTTGAGGAAGCCATTCGTGCAATGGGTGGTAAGGTTAGCGAATCTTAGACTCGTTCTTAACCTGGTGCCGGGGGCGGGACTCGAACCCGCACGGGTTTAACCCCAATGGTGTTTGAGACCACCGCGTCTACCATTCCGCCACCCCGGCCAGCAGAGGAAAAGGATACCCTCTTCCGGTTAACTTCACACCTCACCCAAGCACGTGGCTTGCCAAATTTTGTAGTTCTGACTTTTGAATCCCTAGCAGGGGACGTGGGCAATTTAGAAATTGCCCACGCTTTGTCATGGTTTCCACTAGAATTTTACGAAATGCAGATCTTCAAACATTTTTCCAGTTGCGTCATGATTCTGTGATAGGTATCTTTCGGATATGTCTGGAGAAATTAGAGTTGGCGTCGCCGGATTGACGCATGGTCACGTTTGGGGACTTATTGAAGCATGGAAAAAAGTGCCAAACGCACGCCTGGTAGCCGTTGCCGACGAGACCCCACTGCTAGAAAAAGCAATGCTCGACTTCGACAAGAGCTATGAAGACTGGCGTGAAATGCTGGCAAACGAAAAGTTTGATGCCCTTCTGGTGACAAGTAATAACGTCGAATCATCCGAAATCGTAGTTGAAGCTCTCAAAAAAGGCATACCGTGCATGGTTGAGAAAGCCATGGCTGCAAATGCCGAAGACGCAGACCGAATGCTTGCCGCCCAAAAAGAAAGTGGCAAGACGCTCATGATCAACTGGCCTCTGGCTTGGAACCCCTGGCTATACGAAACGAAACGGCAACTGGACGCGGGCGAGATTGGTCATCCGTTCCATATGCGGTTCAGAAATGGCCATAGCGGCCCCCAAGAAATTGGATGCGATGAGTATTTTGTTGGTTGGCTATACGATGAGAAGCTCAATGGTGGCGGAGCAATCGCTGACTTCGGTTCTTACGGAGCAGTCATGGCGCGCTATTTCTTTGGAATGCCTGAGACCGTCTATTGCGTTCGCGGCAATTACACCAAGGACTATGACGTTTCAGACGATCACGCACTTATCGTTTTGAAGTATCCGAAGATGAGCGTATCGCTGGAAGGTACTTGGGCAACAGCGGCTTGGGACTCCAGTGCCAATCCCGTTATCCACGGCAAAACGGGCACCCTCGCCGTTTACGGTTCCCAACTCAAGAAGCATGCACCCGGCGTGGAAGTTGAGGAAATAACCTCTCCTGCCCTTGAGGTGTCCAATCCTGCTGAATACTTCATGTCATGCGTAACCTCGGGAGAAACCCCCGAAGGTATCCGCAACCCGGAAATCGCTGCTGACGCGTGTCGGATTTTGGACGCCGCGATTAAGAGCAGCAAGTCTGGCATCGCCGAAAGGCCTTAGCTACGGAAGACTCTTCACGTCATTAATTCTGGGGATTGATGACGTGAAGATCCACAGGATCCAATTCCCGTATTCCACGATTGGATCGCATTTCAGCTCTTCCCTCTTTATCAAACCAGACGTAAAGCGTGGGTAGCAGAAACCATGCGATGGGTCGTGAGAGCGCAATTCCGCCAATGACTACGGCAGCTAACGGACGCTCTACTGTCGCTCCGATACCTGATGTCATCAGAAATGGGATAAGAGCGAGCACGCCGATAAGGGCGCTTAGGATTTCAGGTCTGAGCCTTTCCGTGGCTCCAAATGCAGCGGCTTCCCGAACGGAATAACCCTGTCTTCTCCACCGATTGATGAAGGAGACCATGATTGTGCCGTTTTGCACCTCGGTCCCAAAATTCGCAATGTACCCAATGATTGCAGGCACAGAAATGGGAAGTCCCAGCACCAGGAGTAACACCGTGCCGCCGATGATTGCCAGTGGAATCGTGGTCAGGACGACCAACGAATCGCGCCAGGTTCCAAAACAGGCGTAAACAAGAACGAAGATGAGGAGTAACGATGCAGGAATGGCCCAATACAGAGTCTCAAGGGCGTGCTGTAATTCCTCAACCGCTCCTCCCCACTCTAGGGTGTAGCCTGCTGGAAGAGTCACGGCTTTTGATATTGCTTGCTTTGCGTCACTGACGACGCTTCCAACGGAACGACCATGAACGTCAGCGAGAACGGCAATTCTCCGCTTTGTGTCCATTCGACCGATTTGCGAAAGTCCCTGTCGAACCTGAATGGAAGCGAGTTGGCTCAAAGGAATTTTTGTTCCAGCAGATGAATTGACTAACAAATTCCCGATAGCTTGAACGTTATTTCGGTAGCGTGGCATTACGCGAGCTTGAATATCGAATTGCTTTTCGCCATCGTAAAAGGTGCTCGCCGTCGCTCCACCAACTGCCGATTGAATGACGTCCATCACGTCCGCCACGTTGATGCCATAGCGAGCAATTGCCTCGCGATTGGGAATGATATCCAGATTATCTATTCCTCCAATCTCCTCAACTGCAACATCCGTCGCTCCGTTTACTTTCCGCAGTGACGCAGCAATTTCGTTCGCTTTGCTAATGAGGATCTTGGTGTCATCACCTTTAAGGAAGATGGCAATGGGCGTGTTGAAACCGGAAATGAGCTCGTCATTTCGCATTTCCAACTCTTGCGAGAACTCAAGTTCAACACCTGGGAACCTTCCAAGGACATTTCGTAGTTGCTGTTCGAGGTCGGCCTTGTTTTTCGCCCCAACCCATGTCTTGGGATCTTTCAGGGGCAGTGAAATTTCGCAATTGCTCACTGCCTCCGGATCTCCTCCGAGCGAAGCTCGCCCAACGTATGCGATTGCATGTTCGACATTTGGGTTCTTTAGGAGCTCAAGCTCCATTCGCTTGGCGAGGTTTGTCGCCTCATCTAGTGAGATGCTCGTAGGTAAAGTTGCGCGCACTCGAAAGTTATTCTCGTCGAGACTCGGTAAGAACTCAGAACCCGTAAGGGAAAACAAAACAATGCTCAGACAGGTAACGGCTATCCAGATAACGGTAATGCGAGATGGCCGGCGGATGGACTTGTCGAGTCCACGCTCGTAGTGTGAACGGAGCCATTGCACCAACTTATTTGCGGGATTCGGATGTCCCCCTTTGAGCAGAACCACACAAAGGGCTGGAGCAACTACGAAGGCCATGATCACCGATCCAACCATTGAGAAGATGATTGAAAGCGCTAGCGGGACAAAAAGCCTCCCTTCAATTCCCTTTAATGCAAGTAAAGGAATAAAAGCTGCAATGACAATGAGAATCGCAAAGAATACTGGACGACCAATTTGAGTTGCTCCCCGCAAAACGACGTTTTCGAGTGCCTCACCTTCGCGCCACGTTTCACTTACGTTCCGATATATGTTTTCGGTGATGACAATACTGGCGTCGATCATCATTCCGATGCTGATCGCGAGTCCGCCTAGTGACAGCAAGTTTGCCGAGATACCGGCACGCCACATGAGAATGAACGCGACGAGCATGCAAATAGGAACTGCAAGTGCCGCTACTAAAGCCGCACGTAAGTTACTCAGCATGAGAAAGAGAATGAGGATGACTAGAATCTCGCCCGCGATAAGTGCATCTTTGACGGTATCGATGCTGTGCCTTATGAGGAGGGATTGATCGTATAACGGGACAATCGTGACGTCCTTTGGAAGGTCTTTTTTAATTGTCTCCAGCTTTTGCTTGACTCGCTCGATGACTTCAGACGTGTTTGATCCGAGACGAAGTACAACGATTCCAGATACAACCTCGCCTTTTCCATCCTCGGTAACAGTTCCTTGGCGTTCTCCTGGGCCAACTTGAACGGTTCCGATATTACGAATCGTTACGGGAATGCCATTCTTTGCAGTGACAACAATTCGCCCAATGTCGTCTTGAGATTCCAGCAGTCCGATGCCGCGTACAATGTACTGTTCGCCACCATGCTGAACATAGTTGCCACCCGTATTCTGGTTGTTTTTACTAATAGCACCAGTGATGTCATCGATACTGAGACCATATGACTTCAATCGGTCGGGATCGACCATGACTTGAAATTGTTTGACATCTCCGCCAAAGCTCAGACAGTCGGCCACTCCTGGTACAGATCTAAGTGCAGGAGTCACCGTCCAGTCCTGGATCGTCCTCAAATCCATGTTGGAGTGGTTTGGGCTATTGACCGAGTAAATGAAAATCTGGCCAGTCCCGGTATCGTTGGGGCCTACTGAGGGCGTTATACCGGGAGGCATTGTTACATCGCCCAGCTGTTGAAATACTTGGTCCCTTGCCCAATAGATATCGGCATCGTCTTCAAAGTAGACGGTAACTACCGAAACCCCAAACTTTGAGATTGAGCTGATCTTTGTTGTTTTCGGGATGCCTTGAAGGGCAATCTCAAGCGGATGGGAGACCAGTTTCTCAACTTCCTCGCTTGCAAGTCCAGGTGCACTTGTGTCGACTTCGACTCGGATAGGCGTGATGTCAGGAAAGGCATCAATATTGAGGTTTCTTAGTGAGAAAACTCCACCCGCTACAATCAATAAGGCGCAAGCCAAGGAGACAAGCCTTTGCTTTACAACAGCTTGGAGAAAGCGGTCGATCATTTAGCTTTTGCTCGTCCTTCTTCGAGTTTCTCTTGTTCTTTTTGAAGGTAAACGTTGCCCGAAACGACTACTTTGTCACCATCGGATATTCCTGACTCGATGGGCACTTTCCCAGCAACGGGTGATCCTACCACGACTGACTTTTTCAAGAACTCTCCGGTGGCCCTCTCGATATAAACGACTTGTCGACCACCCTCTTGCATAATCGCGTCAGTCGGAACGGCAATTGTCGTCACAGTTCGATGGCTGCCAATGAAAACATTGGCAAACATACCTGGTCTCAAAATCCATCCAGGATTTGGAATGATTGTGCGAACGACAAAAGTGCGCGTGTCGAGGCTGGCTTCGTTTCCAACCATTTTGACGACTCCCAAAAAGGTCTTTTGAGGAAAGGCAGCTACCGTGACCTTGATGGAATCTCCAACCGATACTCCTTGAATGTCCTTTTCATACACCTGTGAGTCCACGTAGACCTTGTCGAGGTTAATGAGCTTCAAAAGCGGTGTTGATGTGTCCGTCATCTGGCCGACGACCATGGATTTTGTAGCTACAATTCCGGTTATGGGTGCGGTGATCGGAATCAGGGTTCGACCATTCGCTAGAGTCTTTGCCCCTGAGCTGGGTTGAACTCCATATAACTTCAATGTGTTTGAAGCCGTTTGTACGGCCACAAGCGCTTCGTCGTAAGTATCTTGAGCTTGCTGAATCGATTGAGAAACTGGAATTCCCGAGCGCCTGACAATTGTTGCTCTCTCCAACTGTTTGTGGGCGAGCGACTCAGATATCAGATCACTTTCGTAGGTATGTTGATCTTGCTGTAGCTTGCTTTGAGCACCTTGCAATGCACCCGATCCATTCAGGTTCTGAGAATAAATCGACTTCTGACGATCTAGTTCTTGCTTCGCTAGCTTTTCCGCAGTGGTGGACTGCTCAAGTCCAGCAGAAGCGGTATTGAACGCAGTTTCAGCATCCTCGTATTGCTGGCGAGAGTAGGCGTCGCCATTGTAGAGGATCCTTGTTCGATCCAGGTTTGATTTCGCTGAATGAAGGCTTATTCCGGACTGCACAGAAGCAGCCCTTGCCTGTGAATAGGCATTCGTGGCGTCTTCTACGGGTTTACGAGTGATTTCGCCCATCGCGATGAGACGCTCCGTGCTTCTTAATGCCAGCTTATCGACCTTGATCTGGGCTTCATCGCTTGAAACAGCTGCTTTGGCAGCAGATAGGGACTTCTTGGCATCCTCGACAGGTTGCTCACTGAGCGATCCGAAGCCAGCAAGTTTGCGTTGCTGATCCAATTGACTCTTGCTCAATCCTAAATGTGAAACAGCAGTCGAATAGGTCGCCAACGCCTGATTGAGGTCGATGCTATCAATCAGTGCAAGTGTTTGGCCAACCTTAACCTGATCACCCGCAGTCACAAAGACTTGAACCACTTTCCCCGGAAGACGGGAAGTGACTTGGACGGTTCCCATATCTGTCGAAGTGATCTCGCCAGTGGGTTGCATCTCCGCCGAGAGTCGGTTTTTGCCAACCACCGAACTTGTAATGCCTGCGAGTCTAATACTTTCGCTACTGAGCTTGACCGCCTTCTCATTGCCTATTTCAACCAGTTGCGCGTGGTCGGTTTCAGGTGCTTTGGTTTCTTCGCTTGGTTTTGAGGCGCACCCTGTAAACAGCAGTTGCCCGAGGACAAGGGTTGGCAGTAGAAATCGGCTAACTCTTTTTTGCATGATTTTTCTTTTGGTCAGTCGTTAGGAGTTGGGAATAGGTAGATCGGCCAACTGCCGCAATTACCTCGTCCTTCGCTTTCATTATTGCAAGAATACTGTTTATGTAGCCCGTTCGAGCATTACGGATTGTCGATTCAGCATCGATCACAGGCAAGATTCCTGTCGCTCCCTGCTTGTAGCCAAGTTGGGCAATCTCCAAGAGCTTAGTACTTGGGTCCAGAATTTCTGTCTTGTAATGCACTGCAGCTTGGGTTGCGGTTTCCAGATCGCTTTGGGCCTGAGTCACCTGCTGCATAACCTGCTGCTCGGCTTGAACCTTCTGAGCTTCGGCTTGTTTTCGAAGTTCCCTTGCAGCCTTGACCGCCTGGGATATTCCGCCAAAGTCCAGCAATGGAAAGCTAATACTGAAGGTAAGAGAGTCGACCTGCTGTTGAAGTGATCGCTGATAGGTGAGGTTCAAGTCAGGTATCCGAGATGCCTCAGTTTGTCGAACGGAGTAGTCAGCCGAGTGAATTTGTTCACTTGAAGCCTTGATGAGCGGCCGGTTGGAAATCGCCTCACTTTGAAGCCTATCCAATCCTCCGATGTTCACTTCCCTATCAGCAAACGATGGATCAGCCAAATCAGAAGCAAGGTTAATAACTTTTAGCGGAGGTTCGCCAAGCAACGTATTGAGGGCGATTAGCGCCGTCCGTTCGCCACTCTGCACGGCAAGCAATGCTTGTCTTGAATTTGCGACATCAATCGACGATCGGATGACATCACCGTGCGGCGAGGCTCCCGCTTTTTCCTGGGTCTCAGTCAGACCAAAAACATAAGTCGCCTGATCTAGGCTCTGTTTGGCAATTTGGGTCTGTGCTTGAGCCGCCGAAAGGGACCAATAGGCATCTCGAATCTGTTGTTCCAATGACAGAACGGTTTCGTAAAACTGATAGCGACTTACTTTGAAAGCTGCATTGGCACCGGCAGCTTGATATCGCCTTTGGCCGCTTGTATCAAGCGTCCCGCTAACATCAATAATCGTATCTTGAGCATCTCCAGAGAGCGTTGGAGCGGTGCTGGTTCCTTGTACCTGCGACGCGCCTAGCGTAATCGGGGATGGAACGATCAAGGATCGATAGGTTGCGAGCAGCGAGGAAACTCCTGCAACGCCTGCACTGACCTGGGGGTTATGGCGCAATCCAAGTGCGAGGGCTTGTTCGACTGTAAGCGTTCCAGGAACCTGGGCTTTAGCTGATTCGGGCAAGTCTAGAGCCACGCCCCACGTAGGAACAGCAACCACCATGCATGCAAGGAGCCATCGACGTTTGGATTTCATCATTGCTTCAATTCAAGACGTACGGAATATACCCCTACTGGGTACAGGCAATCAATTGAAATCAATTACTGCTAATCAATCAAAGATAAAGAAGACAGGATGCACGCAAAAAACCGCCTGGCTCTTTTGAGGCCAGGCGGTTTTTGAGAACAAAATTCAGAACGAACTCAGACTAACTTTCGAGCTACTTCTGCGACATGTTCATTGGTAAAACCAAGTTCTTGGAAGATCTGTTTTGCGGGAGCTGAGAGTCCAAACCTATCGATTCCAACTTGGGCATCGGAATACCTTGGCCATGCCATCGTTGAACCCGCTTCCACAGAAACGCATTTAATTCCAGCAGGAAAAACGGACGCCTTGTACTCGTCCGACTGGAGTTCGTACAGGAACCAGCTTGGCATGCTGACTACTTGAGTTGGAATACCTTCCGCTTCCAGCAGCGCCTTTGCTCCTAAGCAAAGTTGGACTTCGCTACCCGTGCCAACCAGCACGAGTTTCGGACTACCGCTACTAGCTTCCGCCAAGACATATGCTCCTTTCTCGGCAGGATGGTTTGCAACGGATGCTGGAGTGATCGGTGGAAGATCCTGGCGTGTCAACACAAGGAGTGTTGGAGTCTTTTTGGACTCCAAGGCAATCTTCCATCCAACCGAAGCTTCGTTGCCATCGGCAGGGCGAAAAACATTGAGGTTGGGGATAGCCCTTAGTGACGTCAAGTGCTCAATGGGTTGGTGAGTCGGTCCATCTTCACCGAGTCCTACGGAGTCGTGAGTGAAGACAATAGTTGATGGGCAGTGCATTAACGCAGCCAGTCGAATCGAAGGTCGACAGTAATCCGAGAAAACAAAGAATGTTCCTCCATAAGCCTGGACGCCTCCGTGCATAGTCATTCCGTTTACGGCTGCGACCATTGCGTGCTCACGGACACCAAACATAAAGTTCCTGCCTCGGTGATCGCTCCAGTCGAACTCTGAAGAGTTCTTCTGTGTTGTAAGCGTGCTCTCCGATAGGTCAGCGCTACCACCAATAAGAACTGGGTGGTGTGCGGCGATCGCATTAATTACTGCGTTGCTCGCCTTTCGAGTGGAAATGGCTTGATCAAAAGTGGGAAGAGCTTCGACCCATTCGTTGCCGAAATCGCCTGAGATGGACGCCTTTAATGTGGCTGCCAGCTCTGGATGCGCTTTTGCGTATTCATCGAATCGGGCGTTCCACTTCGATTCAAGGGTGTCCCCATTGATAATGGCCTTCGAATACTCTGATTGTGCCTCGGCAGCTACATAGAACTCAGGCTCAAGTGGAATTCCAAGGGCTTCCTTAGTCAACTTTGCTTCTTCTGCGCCCAAAGGGGAGCCGTGAGATTTCTGACTGCCTGCTTTGTTTGGGCTACCAAACCCGATAATGGTCTTACAGGCGATGAGAGACGGTTTGTCATTTACATGCTGAGCTTCTTTGATGGCGCTATGAACAGAAGAAACGCTCATGCCGTCGACTTTCTGAACGTGCCAACCCAATGCCTCAAAGCGAGCACCAACATTTTCGGTAAATGACAAGGATGTTGGTCCATCGAGCGAGATGTCATTGTCATCGTACAGGACAATCAACTTGCCCAAATGTAAGTGACCCGCTAGCGAAGCAGCTTCGTTGGAGAGGCCCTCCATCATGTCACCATCGCTGGCAATTACATACGTGTAGTGGTCAATGATGTTAAAACCAGGTTGGTTGAAATTGGCACTCAACCAACTCTCCGCCAAAGCAAATCCAACAGCGTGGGCGAACCCTTGACCCAAAGGTCCAGTAGCCATTTCGACTCCTGAGGTCATGAAATTCTCAGGATGACCTGGAGTCCTGCTGTGTATTTGACGGAACTGCTTGAGGTCTTCAATCGACAGGTCGTAGCCTGTTAAGTGCAATAGCGAATACAACAGCATCGAGCCATGCCCCGCCGACAGAATGAACCGATCTCGGTTAAACCAGTGCGGGTTCTTGGGGTTGTGCTTGAGGAATTTCGTCCAAAGCGTGTACGCCATCGGCGCCGCACCAAGCGGCAATCCAGGGTGACCGCTGTTCGCCCGTTGAATGGCATCGATTGACAGGCCACGAATGGCATTGATGCATAAGTCGTCTAGATTTGTTGTTTCCGCTCCCACAACTTGCAGGTTACCTCTGGAAGAACCGTCTGTACGGGCCGAACGTCTTGATGCCCTATGGTAGTCTTCCCAAAGTGCGAAGATCTCTGCTCGCTGTTGCCTTTGTCCTACTGGCTGGATCATGCCTAGCCCAACGAAGGGATGGCACCTACAAAGCGTCCGGAGGCACCGGCGTCGCTTGGTCGATTAACGACCATCAAACACTCATCTGGGACGGTCAACCTTACTTGCCGATTGGCATTCGAATCGATGGGTCGGCAGATTCTGTTAAAGCAGCGAAAGCAGCAGGAGTCAACGATGTCATTGTTGATTTACCTGCGAGTGGAGCCGGTTGGAATTCTGTGTTTGAGGCGCTTAACGCAGCCAAAATGCGATTTCTGATCCGAGTCAATTCTCTCGCTCCAATGGCGAAAGGATTTGCTATTGAACCCCAGGGCTACCGTGTATCTGGAATATCAAAGAAGCAAACAGTCCATTTAGAACTGCAAGGTGCAAAAAGTGCATTCGTCGTTCTGGCTAACAAGAACGATGGCCAGATAGTAGCCAGCAGCCGCGTGCCTGTCTCCAATGGTCAACTTGTTTACGATGCCAATCCCGGGGCAGCGATTGAACATGTTTTACTTGTCTACCCTGAGATGACGAGCATCGAGCAGCCTGATTTTTGGGATGCTATGGACGCGCACCGTGACAGCCTATTAAGCTCGTTGAAGCGTAATCCTGCAGGTGCGGGGCTTCGTGGAATTGTGAACCCGCTGGGACGGTGTCTCTCACTTCCGGGCAGAGAACCTAGGTTTGTACCTACGAGTTCTTATTTCCGAATGGAATTTCGAAATTACTTGGAAGACAAGTACAAGAACGTTGAAGCTCTGCTTCGAACTTGGTCGATGAAATCGTCCGACCTAACGGTTCTTGACAATCAAAAGCGGATGACGGCAACATTCGATCAATTCGCACGGCTCATCCCCCTCTGGACAGAAACCCGCGGAGTTGGAGCTATGTTGGATCCAACAACGGACAAGGTTTACACTTGCGACCAAAACCGAAGTAAGGCTTGGGACGACATTGCCGAAGTTATCAATGCCGCAGGCGAACGAAGGTTCCGAAGATTCGTTCCAGCTATACGATCAATTGACGACGTGCCGGTTATTCAGGACTGGCTCGGATGGGCGGCTCCCTACGAAACACCGAGGCCGATAGTCGACGGTATTGGAATGCGAGCATTTGGCACTAGCCAGAGTTCATTGACCGATTCCGGCAGCCGAGCAACGAGCAGTATTTTGAGATGGTCAAGTCACGGGTGGCTCGTAACAACTGATCTCGATCTCGGCGGATCACCTGATGCCCTCAGCCAACTCCCATTAGTTCTGGACGACATTGGATCATTAGGCGCAAAAGGCGTTTTTGTTCACGCAGATACCCCAGCACTTATCAAGGCAGTTTCCGAGGAGGCTGCAAAACGCAGCTCAGACACGAGTTTGTCTACGAGTTCTCCTTTGCCCGTTTTCTTTCCTGAAAACGCCTACAATCCTGCTGTCCCGCAGCGGCTTCCCGGTGGGCACTGGTGGCTTCCTTGTCCAGCTGATGGGGATCGCATTGACCTTGGATCACTGTTCTTTGCCTACCGGTTGAAGCTAGACAGCGGTACGGTAGCTATCTGGACCAAGAAGCCTGGTCGATATCGCTTGCGCTTCATGACACCGCGTGCTCCCCATTTCCAAACACTGGATGGGTCCGATCCTGAGGCTAAGGTTTCAAAGAATGCGGTCGAAGTGACGCTGACTGAATTTCCACTTCTGATAACTGGCACCGACGAACTTCCCATTCCAGAAGTTTCATTCATCGAGACAGTGGACCGATTTAAGTCCATGTTCGCGGTGGGTCAGAAGTATTGGCACGACGTCGATCAGGAGGAGTTTTCTTTCGGTGACTACGTAGCGGGATTTGACAGAAACCCTGGTGGTTGCTTCAATCAACTTCGCCGCCTCTATTGGAAACTGGGTCTCAAAATTGCCCCCTACACATGGCTTGAAGGCGAAAGGACAAGCGAAACTAATTTCAGTGAAGTACTGAAAATTCCTGGCTGTGCGGCATCAGGTGCGCTTTCGCTCAGAACACCGGTTCCACCCGGTGCGGAAGGCTATTACGCGGTTTATCCGTTAGCAGTTAAAACTAAAGAAAACCAAGATGTTTGGATGGCGGCAAAGATTCCAGCGGAAAGACGATCGGACGTTAGTATCACCGTCGGGGGCCAGGTGTTACGTATTGAAGGAGAACCTGTAAGCCTCTACGGGTCAGGATTTGGCTGGTACAAAATGGGAACAACGCGGTTTGCTGGCAGCATGAGCAAGCTCCGAGTTCAGGTCGATACACCTGGGACTTCAGAAATCGTTATTGACACGATTTTAGTGACTCCCGAAACATTCCGACCTAACGGAGTAAACCCACCCGACCCAGCAAGCTTCCGAGCCATCAATATCAAGCAACCGACGAAGAAGAAGGGACGAAAGGGTTCTGGCGCTCCTTAGCGGCCTCTATCCACAGGAGCTCGAGATCGGCGTACAGTTCCGGATCGAGCTTCGCCAACCCATACATGCACTCCGATTTCTGCATTCGGACTGCCCATCCTGCGTCTCCGTAACTGTAGTGCCACCATTCATCACGACAGTTGGAAAACCCAACCGATAGCATCGCTTCAACGAGGATGTTTCGGTTTTTCTGAGCTTCAGAAGTTAATCCAAGTGCATAAGTTGGTGCCGCATGGAATCGATCGAACGGAGAGTTCACGTCTATAAGTTCTCCCGAATCGTCCACAAGCCAAACATCTACTGCTGCCCCCGTGCAGTGCCCCGGAGGTGCCTTTTGATCCGTTGGGGCTACCCAGCGACAAACCGTTCGCCTCAAGGCAACATGATCACGATGGGGGAATGTATCTTTGGCACACTGCCATAGAAAATCATAGATTCGTTGCTGACGCTCGATCGGACGCCAACCTTCGACCAGTCCCAAATGGTATCCCGTTGGCAGAAGGTGAGCGGCTTCTTCACACATTCGCGCCACTGTTTGACGCACGTACGGTATCACCTGGGGACGGATAATCTTTAGAGAAGGGCAAGCCAAATGGACGTCTACAAGTGGCTCATGATTTTCAACTTCTTTTACTAAATTCAGGAGCCGTATGGGCTCTGGCCGCCCTTTCGTTCTATCCCACTTGGTCATGATTTGCCGACTGAAGGTTGTGACGCGTTGGCAATGAGTATCTTCTCTTCCTTTGAATCGATAGAGTATTCCCAGATATTTTGGGATTCCGTATAGGGTTTCTCGTAGAGCAAATGGCCCGAGTCAAGGAATGCAGCATCCCAGCCTGGAAAAGATGTTACGGTTTCGCTCGGACGGTCTGCACGCACAACCTGAATATCGGCACCACCTGACGCACCATAACGGTCACTTGAAATAGCCAAGAGCTTTCCATCTGGCGACCAAGAGATACGGAAAATGGCATTAGTTTCGTTCGTGCCTCGTGTTCCACCCTCTAGAATCGCGGAAGACAGCACACGCGCTTCATCCCATGAGGCTATTCTCGCGACGTTGTGGATTGAACTTAGGTCCAAGTCCGCCATCCAAAGATCGCCATTTCTACAAAAGGCAACTTTTTTGCCATCAGGTGAAAAAGCAGCAGCCAATGAAGAGACGACCGAGAACCTTGAGAGTCCGCTTGTTTCGTTCCCTAAAAACAGGTTCAACTCAGACTTCAACTTGGATTGCCGATCGGCCCAGCACCAGTACACATTCCAGATCGAACGAAAGCTGTGCTCGCTGCCAAAGAGCGGCTCTATTTTGGTAGTCCTTACTGGCTTCTTCGACTTCTTCGAAATAGCCTCTCGCCGTGTCACTGAGTATTGGTCAAGGTGCGAAAAGATCAGGAATTTTGATGATGGATCCCAAGATGGAAAAGTGTTTTGTAAGGCGTCCCCTTCCGGATTGGAAAGGAATGCCGACATTTTGGTAACAAGATTCGACTCAAGGTCCAGCGAGTGTAAGTTTCCAATTCGGATAAAGGCTAGACGCTTCCCATCTGGGGATGGAGACGGGCCCGAAGCATTTGTCAGCAGCTTGGTTTCGGTGCCTTGGTAACTCCGGTAGATCGCTTTAGATCGCACGAAGAATATCGGAGGGAGGGATGATTGGACTACCGAAGCAGCCAATATAAACGAAGCCAGCATCATGTCCCTAAATAATCCTTCATATTTCCCAATAGGTTACGCCGTATGAAGTGCATATTATCCCAAGGTGACTTCAAATTCGACGGAGAATGGATCGTCGCGTGGCTAGGAAGGAGATTAAGTACATTTGAGACCTTCCCCACTCCCGTCACCGTTCGTTGGGTGGGAGCAGGGATAATCTTAAGCGCGATTCAGGACGATAGCTTTCTCGCCTTTTCTACCAGGGCGTCCCTCTCTTCGTCTGTCAAATATTGACTTCTCAACAGATTCAGCACATCATCAAGATTGTCTGATACGGCTTCGACCGACTCTAGAGTCATCGAGGGTGTGTTGGCCACAGCAGCAGGTTCGGGGCGATGAGCCGGCTGAGTTGCTGGCGAAGTCGGAGGCACTGGAGGCACGGGCGGAGTCGGTCTTTCGGATTGCATCAGATGCTCTCGAAGGAGATCACTAAGGACGTCCTGCCCAAGAAATGGAGCTAAGCCCGTTAGAGTGTTCATATCGAGCGGTGATCCCTTGAGTCTTTGCTCGCGCACTAACATGCCAAGCTCTTCTTGCCTGACGAACGGTGCTAAACGAATGAGAATGTTAGGATCGCCATGATCTCTACCTCCATCTCGCTTATTTCTTTCTCGCCGTGATTGGCTGAAATAGGATGCCAACATGCGAGCTTCGACCCCAATCTCACCAAAATCCGCATCTTCAGGCAGTTCACCAAATAGACTGGCAGGAACGTCTCCCGACTGTTCTAGCCGTTGCAGGATGGAGTTATATCGAACTGCTGTGCGTTTCGCGCCAGATGACAAGCTGCCTGTGAGGGATGCATGGTCGCACAACTCTGCAATCTCGTTCAGAAGGTTTCGGCAGGCGTCTAGGTCGTTAGGTTGATTCATTTTTTGATTCTCCTTTTCATTTGGAAAGCACTCTTCGCAAGTGACAGCGGCCCGAATGCAACCGCCATTTCACGGTTGACTCAGTAAGTCCTAGAAAATCTGAGATTGATTGTACGGACCAATCCTCCAGATAATAGAGGTGTATCGGTGAGCGAATTTCTTCTGGAAGTTCTGAAATCGACCCGTGCAGTTCTTCGTTCGTCCAATGCTGATCCATTTGCACTGTCATCGATGGCGAATATGCGAGGATGAGGTCATCAAGCGGCAAATTCGCTCGTTTCTCACCTTTTGCTATTCTCCTAGAACGATGGCGTACGATGGATCCAAGCCAAGCTGCGAACTGGTTAGCGTTTTGGAGTTGAGGAAGGGACTTATACGCCGAAAGAAACGAATCTTGCACAGCATCGTCTGCTAGGTCGGTTGAGCTCAAAATCGACCTGGCCAAAATAATGGCTGCGGTTCTGAAGTGAGAAACTAAAAGATCAAATGCTTCGAGATCTCCCGCTTGAGCTCTCTCCACAAGTGATCCTTCGTTGTCTCCATTCCAGGCTAAGTTGCTCATGAATGCTTTTCCAACTATCCAGAGTCACTTAAAACGTAATCGGATAGTTGAGTCATAAAAAAAGTCCCAACCCCTTACGTGAGATTGGGACTCCTTCGAAGTCCCGAGTCAATCTTTCGCAAATTGTGCGATGAATTGCTTGGGCGTATAGCTACCTTCGTTGACAACACTCATAGGAGTCCAGCCGGTCGGTCCTGGAGAAGTTGCAGTTTTTAACCATGCATCGGCGAAGGCTTTCCGGGACAGATCCACGAGCCAACGATCTCCTTTGTCCTTCGCGGTTTTGACAAATTCGTTCCATCGGCTCAAATAAACGAACTGGACTGAAAGGTGAGCCTGCTTAATGCGCCAGAGTGATTCAGAATTACTTTGCGCAAGTTTCTCTGCCTCCTGCCATAACTTCTCCGCTTGGCTCATCGTTTCGTAGCCTAAAAATGACGCTGACACAGGTGATGCAAAGCCGAGATTCCAGCCTTTGGCGGCGGTCTGCATGAGCTTGAGATATTCCAAGATTGGCTTCGCACCAACCCCGTAATAGCCGTTTACAAACTCCGTAACGAGCGCTTCGTCGCTCTGGTGAGGATTCCACAGAAGTTGTCCAAGAACCCAAGCCTTAAGCTCGGCCATATCCGCACCTGTGCTTTGGTACGCACCCTCTTCAAAGACACCCTTTGCTCCGTGCTCAGACAGGAATTTGAGAGTCTCTCCAAAAGTGTAGTAGTCGGGCTGGGGTTCTACGTAATTCGCAAAATCCGTACAGTAATCCCAAATATAGAGTCGGTTTGTTAACCGGCTCCAATCGGAGACATCCTTTGCGAATGCAGCGTTGGGTTTCTCATCAAGTGGGAACGCAAAGTTACATTCGATGCTACATAGCCTAACAATGACATTAGGGAGTGGCCTCATTGATTTAGGTGCATGACGTGACCACTGATAAGCCAAAGTATCGATTGCCACATTCGGAAAATCTGGACCAATCTTTGAGGCAACGTAATTTGCCAGGTCCAACACCAATACCGATTCGGATCCTTCTTTTGCGACCAATGCTCGACAATTCGCGCACTGACAGGGCCTGAAGCAGTCATTTTGAGAGACTGATACGATTCGTGCTTTTGGATTGGCCTTCAGCGTTTTTCGGACCTGCTCAACCATAAAGTCGCGCAATTCAGGATTAGTGGTGCAGAGTTGGGCATCTTCAAAGGTTCGTTTGCCGTCAATCAGGCTATACCACTCGGGGTGCGGTCCAAAATAAGTTGAAGGCGGTACAAGTGGGTAGTAGGTGTGTACAAATCCGGCATATTCGATTTTTCCGCCCTGTGCATCTCCGATCCGCGTATTAGCCCCGTTGTTAAAGTTATGGATCGCCCAGTTCGCATCAAATGCGTGAAACCAATAAGGGTCGCGATACTCAAAAGCTGGCGATTCACTCTCATCCACATTTCCCAGCTTAAGATTTGGAATGTTGGGCATCTGAATGGCCCAGGGAGCCCACCATCGAACTCCTAGCTTCGCTAGAACGCGTGTCACTGCATTGAGCGTGCCACGCGTCCTTCCACCTGCGATAACCAGAATTGAGCCCGTTTTTTTGATCAGTGTTTGATCTTCGCCCAATTTGGTCCAATCAACCTTCGGAAGAAGTTTTGATGTCGCGACGCCTTGGCCAACAACAATGGAATTTCGTGGTGCCTTTTCAATTCCTTCAAGGAGCTTGAATTCCGCTCCAGTAATTTTAGAGAGCGTTTGGACGAGATCGTGCGCCGCCCAGATCTCAGCCACAGTGGCACCTTTAGAGACAACAACGGTAACCGTAGCTTTCCCTTTTCTCGCTATTTGCGTGTCGGAAAAGGCATGAGCTGCTAGCACCAGTAAGCCGATTAATATGATTGACGGTCGCATGCCCCATTGTCGCTCATTACCCGTTCGACCGTACTGCTTCAACCGCCGCATAAACAAACTAAATGGTCGGTCTCTTTGAATGGATCAATGCCTTCCATGCAACGCGCACGTGGATAAGTACCGGCCAGTCAAAACCAGTTAAGTCTTAAGATTGACGCAGGATCGCGACTTTTACGCGCTACTTGAAGTTAGCGTTTGTGAACGCACAGCCTGTAGCCTGCTTATCGGGTGCGTACTTCGTGTCAAATGGCACCTCTGGGACACCAGCAAGTTTCGCGATCGTAGCGTTCATGTCCTTTAGGAGGCCAGACGAATACCCGGGCCACATTTTTGCTACGTGACCATCCTTTGTGATCAACACGCTGTAAACCGAAGCCTTCGCACCATAGGACTGGATAATCCTTTCTTTGGGATCCGACACAACAGGATAGGGAACGTTTAGCTCGGCGCTCCACTGTCTGGCTTTCTCAAGGTTCGCGTTAGTCACGCTAATGAAGTCGACTTTTCCCTTGAATTGCTTTGACAGGTCGTGAAATAGGGGTTCGGCATCGAAACTGCAAGGGCAACCATCATTCACAAAGTAAACGTATTGAGGTCTCGACGCCTTGTGATTGCCTAAGGTGACCTTATGCGAGTCCACATCGACAGTCTGGATCGTTGGTTCAAGCTTGTTGGAAAGCGCACCTGTCTCGGCTAACATCCTTTCTGTAACAAGATGTCGAGGTTCACCCGCTTTGATCTCTGTTGACGAATAATGTGGCTCGTTCGCGAGATGAGAAAGCAGTAATCCTATGCAAGCCAGAGCTAGGCCAGCCGGTGCGGTTATCCAAATCAGTTTCATTCCTTTCTCTAGTTTAGATCCAAATCGAACCCTTCAATCCGGTCAGGACAAGAGTAGTACCGAGCAAGGCGTACCTACATGTACGTCGCTATCGGCAGGAAACCTCGCCAGACCCGATGCATTCGAAAGTGAGACCATCCCGAACGAGCCCTGAACGTTAGCTTGAACAATTTGGTCGTTCTCAATCTGAACCCTAAGAAAGTCATCTCGTCCGTTCGCACGGTGCTCGAACGACGTAGGTAACCTCAGCCATTTGGCTCCCGACTCGCTCCAACCTGCTAAAAACTTCAAGGCATCGCGCACGAAGAGCTCGAAGCAGACAAACGCGCTTGCGGGGTTCCCTGGCAATCCAAATACTACGGCGTTGTTCACGTGCGCAAACAGGATTGGCTTGCCAGGTCGAATTGCCGCTCCATGGAAATGGATATTGCCTATCTCTGATATGACCGAACCCATGTAATCTCGATCTCCAACAGAAGCTCCACCAACGACGATCACCACGTCGTGCGAATGAGTCAGCTCATTTATGGTTTGGAGGAGGACTGCCCTGTCGTCCTTAACTCTGCAAAGAGTCGGCATGGCCATCGTTTGGGACTTAATTTGAAGCGCCAGCAATATGGAATTCGTGTCACGAATTTCGGCCCCATCCGGCTTGAATTTGGGATCGACGAGCTCATCGCCAGTGGTGACGAGTGCGACTCTTGGGATGGCGCACACTTGGATAAGTTGGCGACCGCAAAATGCTGCAATCCCAGCTGTACCGGGATTTATTACCTGTCCTGAATGAGCCAAAAGGGTCCCCGCAATAAAGTCGTCTCCCGCGTGCCTTATGTGGGCACCTTCAGGAATCCTTTCCTTGAGCACAATTGAAGTTCCGGCAACCTCAACATCTTCTTGCATCACAATTCCATAGCAGCCTTGTGGCACAGGCGCACCCGTGAGGATCCGCCAAGCACTTCCCTCCTTGATTGCAGTGGAAGTTCGGTCCCCAGCAAATACTGTGAATACGACTTCCAGCTTTGAACCAGGCATCGCGTCTTCGAGCCGACCAACACAGTAACCATCAACCGCACTGTTGTCGAACCTGGGATTAGCATCATCGGCGACAAGGTGTTCCGCTAATGCGTATCCTAGCGCGTCGCCGAGTTCAACTTTGATGGGACTTTCAAGCGACTTTACGTTTGCTCGAATCAGTCCGATAGCCTGTTCAAACGAGACCAATTGGGACACAACAAAGAAGTATGTACTTCTTGAAGCACAATGAGACATGCGCAGCTTGCGTAGTCAGCTTATTCTTAGCCACCTAATCCTTGTACTCCTTATGGGATTCGTCATGAGCGGCGCCAGCATGGCGTTCTTTGGCATCAGCCAAGCTGTAGATCGTGTCCTGCAGGGAAACTTCCGAACGATCCTGGCTTCTCAAGAGATGAGCGTTTCTCTCCAAGAGCAGGAGACAGCATTTGCGATGCTTGGGAGTAGCCAGTCGCCCAATGCAGAGGCAACCTATCGCCAAGCTACTCTCGCATTCGAAAAGAGCCTAAGTATTGCAGCCAAGACGGCATCAACGAAGGATCAACAGTTAGTCGTCAGCGAGTTGTCACAGGCCTACACCCAAATTAGGGACAGATCCCATAGAGCATTTCATCCGACGACGATTGACCCCCATCGCACTACAAGTGACCTCCAGCAACAGATGCGCCCCGATATGGAGCGGATGCGTGCGTTGAGTCAGAAGCTCTTGAACCTTAGTCGAATCGCTATTCAACAAGACAACGATCTTGCGAGGAACAACGCTCAACTTTCCTTCTTCAAGAGTGTTTCGATTACTGTCGCATCGATGGTACTTGCAGGGGTCATCGCCCGAGTGATGATCCGACGTATCTTGACTCCAATCGCTGCACTCGCCCGACATGCAGAACGTATTGCAGAGGGTGATTTATCGCAGCATGCCGTTAAACCACGCAGTGATGAGATTGGTGCGTTGGCAGATAGCTTCAATGAAATGGCAGCCAAACTTGCTGAAGTTAGAAAGAGTGAAGTCAGGAAAATGCAGCGCCTGGAACGAATTTCGGAGGCCGCACTGGAGTCCCTCTATGACCCTGTGATCGTTACAGACTCTCACCGTCGAATTTTTCGCCTCAACAAAGCTGCTGAGGAACTTTTTGGTCCAGTTCCCCAATCTCCTAGAAAGCCAGTAGAAGAACACATTGCAGATCGAAGAATCATAAGGGCCATTGAGAATGCAATCAGTGACCAAAAGGTTTCGGCGAGCGAGGATGAAAGCTCTCAAGTAAAGATCAAAGTCGGCGAAGACCACAAAACATATCGGCTTCGAGTTGCACCTATGAAGGGAGACGATGGCAATCTGATTGGAAGCGTTACTGTCCTTGAGGATATTACGTATCTAAAGGTGCTCGATCAAATGAAGAATGAGTTTATTGGGGTGGCTTCACACGAACTACGAACACCAGTTACTTCTCTTATTTTGTCAGCTCAGTTACTACGAGAAGGTGCGGCTGGCCCCCTTACCGAGGCGCAGGCAAAGGTTTTGGATGTTCAGCAATCTGACCTAGAGCGATTGGAGAAGCTGATGCGAGACCTTCTCGACGTTACCAAGTTAGAGGCAGGGATGTCACCACCGCGTTTCGAATCGGTTACCGCTGCAGAACTCATTGAATATCCGGTTTCAACATTACGAGTCCAAGCCGAAAAGAAGGGTGTTGAATTGTCCGCAGAATTGGTAGATGCCGAGACTATTCTCAAAGCTGATCGCGTTCAAATTGGTCGTGTGCTCACAAATTTGATAACAAACGCAATTAGGCATACACCGACCGGTGGACGGGTTGAAGTACGGGCATCCAGGGCAAATAATGATGTAACCTTTTCCGTTGTGGATACAGGTGAGGGTATTCCAGAGGAATATCGCCGCCGCATCTTCGAACGGTTCGTTCAAGTTCCGGGCGCTACCCAAGGAGGAGCCGGACTTGGCCTCTCGATTGCAAACGGCATTGTCAAAGCCCACGGTGGAGAAATGAGCGTGGAAAGTGTAATGGGGAAAGGAAGCGAATTTCGCTTCAGGCTTCCGATCGCGGAGATGCCAATAGTAGAGGGAAAACAAGTTTGAGTATGCGCATACTTTTAATCGACGACGAAGCAAATATTCGAACCATGATCAAATTGGTTCTGGAGCATGCGGGCTATCAAGTTGATACTGCAAACGATGGAATCCAAGGTCTTGTCGTTTTTGGAGATGGCAGAGGCTGGGACTTGGTCCTACTCGACCAGCGGATGCCAGGAATGGCGGGTATCGATGTTCAGCGCGAGATTCTTAAACGAAAGCCGGATACGAAACTCATTCTGATTACTGCATTTGGCACGATCGATCTTGCTCTTGAAGCCATTCAAGCCGGTGCCTCTGACTTCTTGAGGAAACCTTTTACAGCCGAAACTCTACGAAGCACAATCCAGACCGTTTTGGATCGACCGGTCCATCGCATGACTGCTGTGCCAGTAAGCATGGTATGCCGGGAATTCACTCGAACAACAATCAATGGATTCAGTTTTGAACTCGACCATCAAGTTACTGACGAAGGAACCGGAGACCTTACTTGCTATTTTGATGTAAGTCACGCTGGATCTGCTGGCCAGAAAATCACCGTGATACTGCCGGCTTATGTCATGGAATTGGTCAAGGCATATGTCGATTCTGAGCACGTGCCTGGTGGAGATAGATTCTGGCAAGCCATGTGCGAGGAGTCATTAGCCAACTACTTATGGCAAAATGCGGAGGCTCCTGCTGAGAAAGTGGTTCGAATAGATGATCTTTCGAGTACCCTTACCCGCTGGCTGGACTCCGTCCTTACTGTCAGCCTAGCTGAAGAAAATGCTCGATAGTCAAACTCGCAGTCTTAAAGGCGGCAAACATAAAATCTTCCTCGGATACGCACCGGGAGTTGGCAAAACTCACGCAATGCTCGAGGAAGCAGTTCGGCGACACAAGAGGGGCCAAGACGTCGTTATTGGACTAGTTGATGCCAAGTCTCGACAACCCGTCGAAGAACTGACCGAAGGCCTAGAGGTCGTTCCAGCCAAATTGGTAGACAGCGTTCCAGAATTGGATGTTGATGCAATTCTCGCACGCAAGCCCGAACTTGTCTTAGTTGACGATATTCAGCACACAAATACTCCCGGTTCATTTCGGGAAAAGCGATGGCAAGATGTTCAGGTGTTGCTAGATGCTGGCATAAGTGTCCTGTCCACCGTTAACGTTCATCACCTCGAAAGCCTAAACGATAACGTTTCGGACATAACAGGCATCAAGATTGACGAGACGATCCCGGATCAAATCCTTCATAAGGCGAGTGAAGTCGAATATGTTGACGTCACACCAAGAGCGCTCATTAACCGGCTTGATCGTGGAGACGTATACGACGTCAGCCACCTTACCTCCGAAGTGGTGAGCTTCTTCCGCGAAGGGAACCTTAACGCGTTACGTGAAATCGCCATGCGAGAGACGGCGAGTAGGGTTGATGAAGACCTGGTTGAATACCGTAAGGACAAACGAATTGAGCGACCTTGGGCCGCTCAAGACCGAGTAATGATCTGCATTAGTCCCACGCGAAGTGCACTAAGGCTTATCCGAAGGGGCTGGAGAATGGGCCAACGTATGCATGGCGAAGTCCTTGCTGTCCACGTCGAAGAAGGACCGATCGGCGAAAAAGAGCGGAAGATTCTCGCTGACGATTTCAAGCTTGCCGAGAGATTAGGCATCCAAACCTACACCCTCAAAGGCGAATTGGCACCGAGCTTGATTGAGTTTGCCAAAGAACGGAACGTTACTCAATTGATTATTGGACATCCTCAACGAAATCGTTTTCAGGAGATTCTTAAGCCAGCTGTATTGGCAGAACTGGTGAAGGCACTTCGAACCGTTGATATTCTCGTCGTGGCCACTGAATCTCCAGCGGCCGAACATTGATTTCCGACCTTTCTTTTTTGCCTGCAGCGTTGCTGGCCTGCTAATATAGAATGTTGCGCTGCTGACAATATATGCTAGACACGCCCAAGCCATCGGCTTTGCACCGTCTCCGTCGAGCCTTGCTCGGAGCCCCAATCCCAACGTCCCAGGCGCACGGCCATCGTTTGCCGCCGTTCTTGGGTCTTCCCGTTTTCAGTTCGGACTCGCTTTCTTCTGTCTCCTATGCGACAGAAGCCATCCTGGCTGTTCTGATTCTTGGGGGCACGGGCTACTTGGGCCAACAAATTTGGATTTCGCTTGCGATTGTTTTTCTGATCGTAATAATTGCGTTCTCCTATAACCAAACCATCCATGCGTACCCGGCAGGCGGGGGCTCATATATCGTCGCCTCCCACAATTTGGGAGAGGCACCGAGCCTTCTAGCGGCAGCGGCACTCCTTATCGACTACGTTTTGACGGTGTCAGTATCTGTCTCAGCGGGTGTATTGGCGATAACTGCCCTTTACCCTTCGTGGCTACAACATCTGGTGCCAGTGTCGCTGCTGTTTATTGGGATCGTGGCCTTTGCTAATTTACGTGGCCTCAAAGAATCTGGAGCGATCTTCGCCATCCCAACCTATGGTTTCGTGCTGTCGATGGTGGTGATGATTTGCTTCGGTGCTTACAAGGCATTTACCGAACCTTCACATCCCCAAATCATCGATCCGACACCATTACTGGGCAAAGAAGCCCACTTTTCATTTTTGTTCATCATCCTCCGGTCCTTTGCGGCAGGTTGTACGGCATTGACCGGTATCGAAGCAGTTAGCGACGGAGTTCAGGCATTTAAAGCTCCAGAATCCAAAAATGCGGCGAAGGTGTTGCGGTGGATGGCATTCATCCTAAGCGTTCTCTTTATAGGCATCAGCTTGCTGGCGATGAAGATTCCGCATCTTGCCATTCTGCCCAACAACGACAAGCACTATACAACTGTGGCCTATCAGGTCGCCGTCTATGCATTTGGAAACCCCCATTCGTGGATGGTCTATGTGCTTCAGTTGTTCACAGCACTCATTCTTATCTTGGCCGCGAACACTGCATTTGCAGACTTCCCAAGGTTATGCAGTTTCGTCGCACGAGACGGATTCCTGCCTAGATACTTAGCCAGACAAGGCGACAAACTCGTCTTCCATAACGGCATTATCATTCTGGCTGCAGCAGCGGGTCTTCTCGTTGTGATCTTTAGAGGCCAACTCGATCTGTTGTTGCCTCTTTATGCGATTGGAGTCTTCACCGCCTTTACGCTCTCACAGACAGGTATGGTATTCCACTGGTTGCGTGAGAGGACGGTGGGGTGGCAGAAGAGCATCGTGATCAACATCATTGGCACGTTATGTTGCGCGTTGGTCCTAGTCATCATCGCCTATACAAAATTTACCGATGGCGCCTGGGTCGTCATCGTACTCATGCCCGTTTTCTACGTCATCTTCAAGCTGATCAAGCGCCGATACGTTTCGATGGCACAGCAACTAGAGTTGACTTCAGAACCGCGACCTCAGGTGCCAGGACATCTCGTTCTACTGCTCGTGCCACGAGTTCACAGGGGCATTGTCTCAGCGCTGGAATATGCTCAATTGCTGGGTGGAGAGTGCCAGGCTCTGCACGTAACCATTAATGAGAAGAACTTGCCCGAACTTCAAAGGAACTGGAGATTGATGAGCAAGGAAGTCGACCTCGTTGTCCTACCTTCTCCCTATCGGTCACTGATCTATCCGGTTCTCGAGTATGTCGACAAACTACGTGAGGAAAATCCTGGTGTACAAATAACTGTAGTCGTTGCGGAATCCGTCTCCAACAAGTGGTATCACAACTTGTTAACCGAAAATGTGGGTCAGCAACTCAAGTCTGCTCTAGCCAGGCGTAAGAACGTAGTGGTTGCTAACGTGCGATATTTCCTTAACTAGTCCTTATGAAACTTGTAGCTGATCGTCCACAAGGGATCATTCTCGAAGAATCAGAACTCGGGGGATACGGTGGATTCCCAGATAAGGTGTATTTGATTTCCGTAGGCGGAGACAAATACGCCTGTAACAACGCCACCGCGTCTGATGGGCAGCGACTAGACGGTTTGGCTACGTTTCCCGATCCCGATGAAGCAACCACCTATATGGGACTTTTAGCAGGGCTTACGGGTGAGATTGTCTCGAAGTCATTTGAGGAAGCTCGTGAGATTGCCAAAAGCAAACCGCTTCTGTCCTGCCTTTTCTTATTCTCAGGCGGTCACATCGTAGAGATTCACTTTGTCCGCTAGCAGTCGCCGATTAGTGGAAAGAGTGCAAGGAAAAGGTGGTGACACCTATTCAAGCTAGGCCACTACAAATCATATAGGCGGAAAAGATCATGGAGCAGAGCGCAGCTAGTTGCTCCCAACGCCTCAACTGTCTAGCGGGCCGCGATTTTGACTGCTTAACCGTGGAATCATGTTGAGCTTTTGCTTCGTCTTTAAAAAGTCAAGCTTTCCTGTTGTCACGTTTTTCCGTTACAGGGTTTCATGTACGCAAAAATACGATTTGCAAGAATAGCAATGAATTTGAACCTAATCTGGCCGATAGAGCCTGAATATCGAGTCGAAAATATCGCATTCTTTGGTCCAACAAGCGAAAGCTTCTATTAACTTATCAACCAAACAAGACATAATGAATTCAGTCGTGCGCGAAATTGCCCTGTACAGTGAAGCCGGAGCGTTAGCAGCCTACGAGATCGAGATTTCTTCTGCGATCCATGGCCTGCTAGCTGTTCGTTTGTGCGGACCTGACGGCAGAGTAGCTGCTGAAGGACCCGTTCCCCGCAACCAACTCACGGACCTCCTTGTTCGCCGACAGCAAAACGTTTACATGGGAGATGCGTCGATTCGCAACTCTGACGACTCAGACGATTTGCTGGTGAACGTTGATCTGAAGAACGGCCGTCGCGACTTCTGGATTCGGCGCGTAGATTTAGCTGGCGCCCTTGTTCGAGTCGGCGAATTCGACATTTAGTCGAATTTCTACTTTGCCCCGAATAGGTGGCTGACTTGTTGTACCAATACTGCCCCTATGTAGGCTAATGCCGTCATGTAGGTGAACATGAACAATGGCCATTTCCACGAGTTTGTCTCGCGCTTGACCGTGGCCAGCGTTGCCATGCACTGAGCACATAGGGCAAAGAAAACCATTAATCCCACAGCTGTCCACGCAGTAAAGAGCGGCCTTCCATCGGGCCACGTAGCCTCGCTCAGGGACTTAGCTAGATCTGGAGAGCCTTTATCGGCATTCCCGCCCAACGAAAAAATGATCGCTAGAGATGGAACCACGGTTTCACGAGCTGGAAACGCGGAAAGGATCGATGTGGTTATTCGCCAATCAAAGCCGGCAGGAATGAATGCAGGTTCAATCGCCTTTCCAAATCGGCCCAAAATCGAATTGGCAAGTTGAGCTCTCGAAATCTCCTGGGACACATCATCCTTCGAGGCGCTGGGAAACTTCGTTGAGTAAGCCTGACTCACTGCATTCGTTTCATTAGCGGTCAACCTGGGAAAGTATGACAAGCCCCAGATCAATATCGACATAAATACAATAATTGTGCCCGCAGTTTTAACGAAGATTTTGCCTCTGAAATACATGGCAATCCAGACATCTCGCCATTTGGGCCATTGATAGGGCGGCAGCTCCAATAGAAAGGGAAGGCGCTTTCCTTTGATGACCTTTCGATTAAGGAACCAAACGATCGGTATAGCAACAAATAGCCCAACCAGATGCATGGCAAATAGGGCAAATCCCGCCCACAAGGAGCCAAATTTGGGTTGGATAAACGCACTGATTAGGACTAGGTAGACCGGTAATCGGGCGCTGCATGACATGAGAGGGGCAACGAGAATAGTTGCCAGCCTGCTGTTTCGATCAGGCATGACTCGCGCAGCCATAATTCCCGGAATTGCGCAGGCAAAACTCGAAAGCAATGGAATGAAAGCCCTACCGTTTAGTCCACACCAACCAAAAAGTCGATCCATAAGGAATGCCGCACGGGCTAAGTAGCCAGTTCCCTCCAATATGGCGATGAAGAGAAAGAGGATAAGAATCTGTGGGAGAAAAGCCAACATCCCACCCACGCCCCCAAGGATTCCATCTACAACCAGAGACTGAATGACAGGAACGCCGCTAAGATGCGGACTAACTTCGCCCGCAATCCAACCAAATCCGTCCTTTATGCCGTTCATCAAGGGTTGGGCAAAGGTGTAAATCGACTGAAATACGAGATACATCATCGCCACAAAAACGATCAAGCCAAAGACTCGATGAGTCAGGACCAAATCGATCCGGTCTGTAACAGAACGCGTTTCCTTAGTTGATTCGCCTTCCTTAATGACTGCACGTGTTACGACGCTGGCCCACTGATACCGGCTGGTGACTTCCAGCGCAGGTTTCAAAATTCCTTCTTTTCCTAGTTGGTCTCGGGCATCTTGGAATGCCGCATGCATTTCGGGAAAGTCGTCAAGGAAGCGATTGAATGGGTCCTCAGGATCTAGGATGGCCTTCCGGATATCGGCCTTGTTGAAATCTATTCCGACTCGAGCAACTCGCTCTCTTAATGACGCTACGCGAGTCTCAAGCGCAGTTGGAAATCCAATGTCGAAGGCTGGAACGCGAAGGTTGGAAAGATTTCGCTCGATGGCATCTTTTAGGTCTTGCAGACCTTTGTCCTTGTGGCCCACCATCGGCACGATATCGACGCTAATTAGGTTAGACATCTTGGGAAGGTCAACTGACTTCCCTGCCTGTTCAAGGCGGTCAATCATCGTAAGAGCAACTACAATTGGATAGCCAGCTTCTGCTAACTGACTAAAGAAGTAGAGGTTTCTCTCTAAATTGGTGGCGTCTAACACACAAACGAGTAGATCGGGGCGCGAGGTGCCTTCCAGTGTGCCGTTTATGACTTCTACTGCGACGCGTTCGTCTTCTGAGACGGCAGCCAAGGAATATAGACCTGGCACGTCGATACATTCAACGCTCATGGAATCCAGTTTCAAGGTACCGGAGACTTTCTCAACGGTAACACCCGGGAAATTTCCTACTTTCTGAAACGAGCCAGTAAGGCTGTTAAATAGCGTGGTCTTCCCAGCGTTAGGATTGCCAACGAGTGCAATAAGCGGTATATGAGTCAATTAATCGGCTCCGCCCCTCGCCCTATTCGACAGGTTCGACTTCGAAGCCTTTGGTCTCGTTTTTTCGCAGACAGAGCCTATAGCCCCGAAGGTCGATTTCTACGGGATCACCAAACGGTGCAACCTTGATGACATGAAATGTAGTACCCACGGTCAGCCCCATTTCTAGCAACCGAGTCATCTCCGTTGAATCGTCCCCGATACTTACAACTCTTGCGTGCATTCCTTTGCGAAGTTTAGTAAAACTCATATCGAGTGTCCCTACGCCAGCCATAGATTTAATCTACCCAAAAACGTATATTTTGACGCTTCAAAAATTACTTTTTTGTGAGATATTTATTTGAATCTCGCTAGCCCCTGAGTTAAGTCCAAACAACGTTGGCTACTCAACTTTGAGACGTTGGCCATTTCCATTAGTTGCCTGACTTCTCATGGTATGAACCAACTCCGACCAGCAGGAACTATCAGATCTCGCTTCGCGATTCTATTTTAGATCACCACAGGATCAAATATGCCAGCCTTACCTAGCCCAAATGCATGTGGACCGAAGCATTGTCCGAGCGACGTGAGGATTGGCCCCGTTGAGATAGCAATAGTAGGCGGCATAAAGACAACCCTTGCAAAGAGTTTAGGCTCACGTCTACTGGGATCAAATCGACCAAACCAAACGCATTCATTTGGGTGCTCATTGCTGCAGAATCTCGCTAGGGCATCCCATGAGCTTTAGATGCAAGCGCACTTCTTCCGAATTTACGGAGAACGAGGAAAAACCATAGCAATCCGCAGATACCACAATCGTTAGTTACATCAAGTGACAAGCTGGAGTTCTTTGACCGCTATGGGCCAAGAAGATCGGCAGAAAGAACAGCGTATTGTACGTCTCAAGGCAGATTTAAAGGAACAGCGGAATCCATCGTTCTTCGACATCACTATTCCGGCGACGAATGCGCAAAAAGGGTTTGACTGCCAATCGCTTCCGTGAAGCATGAACTTCTGAAGACAAATACTGTTTTTGGATTTGAAGCGACTTTGCAAAGTGTTGGCGCTTGTCGGAGCAACGATCTCCTGACTGGTCCCGTCCTAGCATCGTGTTCGTAATCATGGCTGCGGTCGTATTAGCCCAATCCAAGACAATAAGCATATTGTCTCGGGGAGAGCCGATTTCTTCGTTATTGGAGGAAGGTTCTAGGCAAAGTGGTATTCAAATGGAAGCATTGCCCCAGACCTCCGGGGAAATCGTGCTCGTGTCGGTTAAAAGCATTACTCCAGAGGCCTTTCGGGAAAAACTAGCTCTGGCCATTGGGGCGAGTTGGAAAAGTGACAAGGGAGTTTTTCGCCTGGGAAGATCACTTGGCCTCGAAAGGGCCCAAGAAGCGGCGGAAAGGCACATTCGAGTTCAAGAAGTTTCAAGGGCCATTCAGAACCTTGCCAAGAAGGTCTCACAGCAGCCTCAATTCGACGCCAAAGCTGCCCAGAACCTAGCTACCCGTGTTGCTGCCTTAAGTGCTAAATATAAGGGACACCTAAGTGATTCACCCGGACTCGAGGCGTCGATCGCTTTGGAGCCAGAGAGTCCAGGCGGCCGACTCGCAATTTCCGCAATTGCGTCGTTGAGCCCCGAACAAATTGCCGATGTTCCTCCAGGAGGAAGGATCGTTTATTCCTCCAATCCAACACAAGTTCAGCGGACGTTGCCACCCGCAGTCTATCCCGCGATCCAGCGGTACGTCGCCGAGCAACAAACATATGCCCAGGCACTCAATCGTGCCGTTCCTTCTAGTTCGTGGAGCAATTCGTGGAGCTCGTTACTCAGCACTAATTCCCCTGAGGCACCTGAAACCGTTCTAGTTACAACCCAACGTTCACCCTATAACCCGAGCCTTACCGTTCATTTCATGCTCGCTAATAAGGATGGGGTCATAACATCACAACCACAGGTACTTCTTGATATTCCCGGCTTAACAACATCCGAATCGGACATTGCCGAGGGACTGATCGATCCATCGCCCTCATCTAAACGCTTGCTCGATGGCATAAAGGCACTTCAAAGCGGAAAGACCTACCTTGAAGATCAAACCATTGTTCACGACCTCTCCAATCCGGAGACACATGACCCGCTTTCCTTTTTGATCGCAGATGGAATGCTTGCATCTGCGAAGGACCAAAATCTCATCGCTTGTATCCCAGACGATGGCTTCTTCAATACTTTGTTTGGAATTACCACACCGGAAAACAAGATTGACCTGAAGAAGTTCTCACACTGGTTGCTGGGCTCGTGTTCAGTTATCCATTCGAAAAACTGGATCGTTGTAACACCTCGCAGGCAAGTAACTACTCGCGTTGGCCGCGTAGACCGAAAGTTGGCAGGAGCCTTTTTTCGTCATTCTCAAGACAACGACGGCGCATCACTTGAAGAAATGGCAGAGTTTGTTGGGCATATGCCTCGCAACTACATGGACACTATTCTCCCGTTCCTTGCTTTCTTTGTGCTTCCAGAACTTAATTCAGGAATCAACGATCGAAATGTAGAATTGCTAAGAGTCTATGGAAGACTTGATCCTAGCCAAAGAGCAGCACTTCAAGAGCAACGAACTATTACGGTTTCATCGCTAACCGCGGCCTCGCATGAGGATCTGAACTACCTCGCTTTCCGTGCCGACTCGCCAATCAGGGTAACTGTCACGCAACGCCGGGGAGCGCCACCCAATGCTGGTGGATACAAGCCGTCACTCTCCACTGAGATAACGAATGCCTTACCTGGCGGAGTCCCAGAATCCGCGAGACTCGTTCTAGAAGGAAGAAGCGAAGATGCAGTAATAGTAGACGGCGGTACCTCACCAAGTTCCAACTATCAGCCTTTGTCGGCCTGGAGCCTAGGTTCCACACTCGCAAGAGGGGAGATCGCCGATCCGACGGACAAACGCGAGGCAGTCCGAATGGAAAAATATCGATTTGGACGAACACGCCACCTGAGCTTTCATTTGGAGTTAACCGACTCCGTCTCGGTGGGTACGGAATTTAACGAGAGCAAATTTTCTCGAAGGAAACCGTCGGTCACATTTTCGGAATTACCACAGTCATTCCGTGAAGCAGTAGAAGCCGCGAAAATTCAGGCAAGAAAGCAATTTCAGAATACAAGCGGACCAAAGAAAACTCCGCCACCCCTGCCCTAATCCGCTCCAAGTGAGGCAAATTTTCACAAAGTGCCGTTTTTTTGGCTCATTTACTTTGCATTTCACAGAAAATGTGCCAATAATCTGGCATGTCTGAAGAAACTGGAGATTTGACTCGGCGGGAGCGTCAAATCATGGAAACGTTGTACCGGCTCAATCGCGCTTCTGCGATTGAGATTCGGGACGCAATGCCAAATCCCCCAACCTATACGGCCGTGCGAACTCACTTGGCACTCCTTCAAGACAAGGGGCTTATTAAGCATGATCGTCAAGGAGCAAAACATATCTATGAACCGGTCGTTCCGCACGCGCAAATGGCGAAGAACGTCATAACTGGGGTGCTTGAAAATTTCTTCGGCGGCTCCGTTGAACGTGTTGTGGCAACACTCATCGAACCTGGCAGTAGCCCACTTTCAAATGAAGAACTCGACCGACTCACCAAGTTAATCGAAGAAGCGAGGAACCAAGGTAGATGATCGATTCGCATGCCCTCTATGTTTTGTGGCTGATAGAGACGTTGGTAAAGGTTAGTCTCGTTATGGCTCTGGCGTACTTCGGAGCAAGGATGCTTCGACCGAGGTGGCCCGCGGCAAGCCATCTAGTCTTGCTCGCGTGCTTAATATCGGTTCTGTTTATTCCGCTTTTGGCAGTTTGGATTCCCAAGCTGAACATCATTCCTGTTCCCCAGAATTTAACTCCCGTCTTCAACCAAACCGCGGAGATATCTACGCTCACGAACGTCAGTCCCGCTTCGAAAGCTAACTCACCGATGGACGGCAATGTGCGACTCATTACTCCATCCGCAAAGTTTGAGATCCTTGCTCCGTTGTGGTTTCGATTCCTCGCTGGCATTTGGCTTTGCGGATTCTTTGTCGTATCCGTACGATTCATCGCTGGCTTAATGAGCCTCCGGACCATTCGGAAGTACGGTACACGAGCAGCTGAGTCGGACACGAATGCCCATTTGCTGGGCCAAATATCCAAATATGCAGGTGTCAATCGACCTTGGAACTTGAGGTTCAGCTTGTCTCCAGAACTGACTCTTCCCATGACATGGGGAATCAACAATCCAACCGTCGTTCTTCCAATGGCCGCTGAAAATTGGCCGGCCAAACAGTTTGAAGCCGTTGTGCTTCATGAACTCGCCCACATTCGCAGGTTTGACTTCTTTAGCCAAATGGCTGCTGAAGCCGTCTGCGCCGCCTATTGGTTCCATCCGATGGTTTGGCTTGGCGCGCGAGCCATGCGATCGGACGCCGAACTTGCCGCCGACGAGGCAGTTTTAAGATCTGGTCTTAAGCCGTCGGAATACGCCTTCGAGCTGTTGAAACTTGCCAACCAAATCGGCAGGAAGACACCGGCCTTTGCACCCATAGGAACTCCAGCCATGAACAACTCAAAAATCGAAACAAGACTCGAATCCATTCTGAGATACACGCCAAACCAAATGGGAATGTCCACCTTGCAGCTATTGGCCGCTTGCGGAATAGCACTTATCGTTGTCCCTGCAATTGCTGCGGTTCATGCGCGTGGTGGGACTCCGTCTGCACAAGTTTCACCAGTTACTGATAATGACAGCGCATCTTCCCGCCTGAAACAGGCTGCTGTCGCAACAATCCTCTATTGTGGAGATGCCGACGACTTTATTCCTAATGGTGCTACGACCTCACTGATCGTAACTGCCTTGGGACCTTATTCAAAGAATAAGAAGGTCTTTTTTTCACCGACTCGAGGAGGTGACTTCAGATTCAACCTCAATTTGAGAAGCGTTAATCTGGCCGACATTCTCCTTCCAGCTCAAACTCCAATGTGGGTCGAGACAATCGAGAAATCATCGGCACCTCTACTTGTCGCATTCGTCGACGGACATGTCGCGCGGATCGACCAAACAACCATCAAGAAAGCAGCTTCTTGGAAATTCAAACATTCAAAGACAGTTCAATCTCGGACCAGTTCAGGTGGCAGAATCGGCAACTAGTCGTTTCGTCTGCCCAAAGAATCCCTCAGTTACGAGGCTGTTTGGGCTCAAATCTACCGGCCCGGAAAAAACCTGATTCTTATCGGTGTAAGATATCAGACTGCCACGGGTCGGTACCGATTCACTATGTTGTCAAAAATTGCTCGACGCCTTCGCTTGTTCATCCGGAGCGAACTTGACCTTCATAAGGACCGCCTCCTTGAAGTCGTGGCAGAGGCGGAAAGAAAGTCCTTTGAAGGTCGGCTCGTGGCTCAAGCCAATCAAGTAGGTATCTCATTTGACAGGGAAAAGAACAGCCATATCCTTCAAGGCTTTAAGTACCTAGACAACCTCTGTTTGAATGTCAAAGCCCAAATTACACTTACGAAGACCGGCTCAACCGAAGTCCATATCGGTGACGCCTGTTTCGTTCCCGAGACACTTCAAGAGGTTCGAATACTATCGGAGATCTTTGAAGACGAAGTCTATCTCGTTGAATCCAAAGAGCCGATGTACGTATGGGACGTTGGAGCAAATGTCGCAACGGCATCCCTTTATTTTGCAACTGTTTTAGGTTGGGACGTTTCGGCATACGAGCTATTCCCTAAAACGGCAGAAGCAGCAGAACGGAACATCTCTAGGAGCGGTCTTGAAAATAGGATCCATCTGAGTGCCTTTGGTTTGGGCCGCAAGACGGAAACGTTGACGCTTCAATATAACGAGCAATCTAGAGGCAGCAATGGAATGTTTGGAAACACCGATCCCTGGGTTACGGGACAGGCTATTCCAATCGACGTAAAAGTTGTCGATGTTGCAGAAGAATTCAAGGTCGTCCAGGACCGCGCAAAGGGCCGCCCAATCCTCGCAAAATTCGACTGCGAGGGCGCCGAATACGACATTATTCCTCGGTTGATTGAAACCGGGCAGATTCGATCCATTGAAGCCATTGTCATGGAAGAGCATCTGATCGAAGGACATAGTCGTGAAGAGTTGGTCAATGCAATCAGAGACGCAGGCTTTATTGTCAGAAGATCTCGAAACTTGTTCACTCACGTTGCCTTATTATTTGCAGTAAGATCGGGGTCCTAGAGGTGAGTTGGAAGACGCCGAAGGCTCTTGACCTCATCGTCTCCTGTGTCTGGATTGTTTTTCTTGCCTATCTCGTAATCCAATCCAATAGCTTTGGTTGGGACTTACACGTGTATCAACAAGCCGCTTCTCGGCTGAAGGACGGACTAGATCCTTTCGATGATGACTTTCGTGTCCGGATCGGATCGCAGACTGCTCGACTTCCCTTTATTTACCCTCCGCTCACGCTATATCCATTCATGGCGCTTGCAAGCGTTTCAAAGCAGTTCGCTTACTTAACGTGGCTGGTCATCGACCTATTTGCGCTTTGGTCTTTGAACCGTATTTGGTGTAGATCGTTCTTGGGAACGAACTTGGATGGAAGGTGGGCAGCTTTCCAACTGCTAGCCTTCAATGCAAGCGTTTACACATGCTTCGCCACCGGCAATATTGCTTTACTGGAAGCACTAGTCATCTTCTTGGCCATGGAAGCACTCTTAGCCAAGAAAGATTTCCGCTGCGCAAGCTGGATACTCTTGGCGAGCCTTTTCAAGATCGTGCCGATACTGTTATTGGCATTCCTTATCTGGAAAGGAGGAGAAAATAGAGTTCGAGCGGCCGCTTATGGGTTCTTGGGATTCTTGGTCTTTGCTGGTGCGAATTTTGCTTTGCTTCCGAAGCTAAGCATCGAGTTTTTCTACTCGGCCCTCGCACGCTCAGACAATCGGATCAATAACCCTTCCCTCCTTGCCTTCTTTGACGACCTTTCCATACGCGCGCCGATCCTTAATGGACGAATTCTCTATCTTGCGGCGGTTTCCGTGGTGCTTGTGGTCTCATATAACGCACTAAAGCAATGGAAACTCCCTCCTGCCAATGAGCATCTGCTATTCGCGATGCTGACCCTGTCGATTCTGCTCCCAAGATTCATGATCTATTCGTACATGCAACTGATTCCGATCAGTTGGCTCGCAATCCAACATTTACGAGGAAATGAGAGACTTTGGCTGGCAGGTGCCGTGTGCATGCTTCTTCCTGGAAGCTATTTGCTGATATCTCACCCCAACTGGAGTGCGGCATACGAGAGAGCACTTGGTATCCAAGCTGGAGTCTGGGGGTACGCCTCGCTATATGCCGGGATAGCGATTTGGACAATTTATGTTTTCCGTGTAATGCCGGGGCCAAAGCTGAATAACATGAATGTATGAGCAATTTGCTTGGACGATGGGATCTTGTAGTGAGCGAAGGAAATGGCACGTTTCCTTCATGGCTTGAACTAACTGAGAGTGGTGGCAGGTTTGTTGGAAGGGTTGGAAGTTCAAGACCAATCGTTCATATTGTTCTGGACGGGGACATCGTGGAGTTCTCGCTACCGCCTCAATACGAATCGCGCACCGACCCTCTCGTTTTCAAAGGCAAATGGGTCTCTGGATCTTTGGTTGGAACGACGACTCTCGATGACGGAACTGAAACCAGTTGGATCGGCAATGCTGCCCCAGCTTTACCTTCATACCTTCCTCAATGGGGCGATGCCATTGAATTGATTGGGCAGGACTTATCCAACTGGATACCCAGGAGTCCTGAAACGGAAAGTTATTGGGGAATTTCTGAAGGAATGCTTGTCAACTCAGGTGCTGGGTCTGACTTGGTAACCAAGGATAAATTTAGTGACTTTCGGTTGGTTGCCGAGTATTCGTACCCCAAAGACAGCAACAGTGGCATCTACCTTCGAGGTAGGTACGAATTCCAGATACTTGACGACTTCGAGGGAAAGCGGAACGGCGTGGGCAATAGCTCCGCTATCTATGGCTTCTTGGCACCAAAGGAGAATTCGGTTTTCGCCGCCGGTGAGTGGAACCGCGCAGAGATAACTCTATTAGGTCGGATTGTAACGGTCGTTTTGAACGGAGTCACTGTAATTGACCAGTTGGAAATCCCAGGGATTACCGGCGGGGCGTTAGACAGCGCAGAAGGTGAACCTGGCCCACTTTTCGTCCAAGGCGACCACGGCCCCGTAACGTTTAGACGTTTGACCTTGACGCCAGCCATTCCTTAGAGCCTCTTGTATAATTGGTTTCCCGCCTCTAGGCTGAATTAGTAAAAATGTTTTCAAGAAGGTTTCGGATTGCCATTTGGTACAACCTCCCCAGTGGAGGTGCAAAGCGTGCCCTTTACAACCATATGGCTGGACTGAAGGCGAGAGGCCATACCCTTGAGGTATTCCGCCCGCCACTTCAGGATATGGCGTTCATGCCAACCTCAGAGGTGGCCGACCGTGAGACTGAAATCCCCTGGGAGCCTTGGATTCAAGGTCCCCAGGCAGGGATACCAGGGCGATTCCGCGAAGTTTTTCGACTGCTAGAAACCGCAGAAGCTCACGCCAAAACAGCTGGAGAGGCCATTGATAAAGGCCATTTTGACCTCCTATACGCCCACAACTGTATGTACATGGCGTCACCCTTTATAGGTCGCTATGTCTCGATCCCCAAAATGCTCTACCTGCCCGAGCCCAACCGGCCTCTTTACGAGCCAATGCCTCGGTTGCCCTGGTTAGCTCCTGACTTACACTCCCTCACGGGAGTTCGAAGACTGAAAGGAAAGGCTCGCTACTGGATCGATGCCCGATCGGCCGCATTGCGGGGACGAGAGGAACTTTTAAACGCGAAAGCATTCGATCGAATACTTGTCAATTCTTACTTCAGTAGGGAGTCTCTCCTAAGGGCCTATGGCCTGAACTCAAGAGTTTGTTACTTGGGAATTGATCCAGGGATGTTCACGAATCACCATGCTGAGCGAAAGAATTTCATTATGGGCGTCGGAACGCTGGGTCCCACCAAGAACGTTTTGTTCGCAGTAGAATCGGTGGGCCGAATTCCCGAGACTGTACGTCCCGAACTCATTTGGGTGGCAAACATGACTGATCCGCCCTACCGTGATCAGTGCGTCGAGCGGGCAAAAGAGCTGGGAGTCAAGTTCACTTATAAGAGCATGATTTCCGATAGCGAGCTTGTTCAATTGCTTAATGAAGCAAAGCTCATGATTTACGCTCCTCGTCTTGAGCCTTTCGGTTTGGCTCCGATGGAAGCCAATATGTGTGGACTTCCTGTTGTGGCTGTGGCCGAAGGTGGCGTTAGGGAAACGGTACTTCACGAGGTGAATGGCTTGGTGGTGGATCATGACCCCGACCAATGCGCAGCCGCAATTATGCGTCTTACACAAGATGATCAACTGCGCAAGCAGCTTGGCACAACAGGCGAAGCAAGAGCAAAAACTGTTTGGAGTTACGAGTCGAGCATCGACCGAGTCGAGGCAGAGATATTAAGCCTCTTGAGACTCTGATTAGTTTCGAGTCTGAACGCTATTCCACCCATTCGAAGGGCTGGAACGCGACCACATCAACTGTTTTCTCTTTGGGAACTTTTACGAGTACGTCACCCGACTCGACAAATAACTTCATGATGGCTTTGCCATCCGCATCATAGAGAATTGCGGTACCTGGCAACAGAGCTTGAACTCGATACTTATGTTCGGCAGGCTTTCCGTACACTTCAAATTGAAGCATTGATCCTTGTTCAGGACGCGATACTTGCATTTTCGGGTTCTTCGCTTGGAGTTTCTGCAGGTTTTGCTTGCTCATATGCGACGGATTAGCAACTAGAGCTAAGAAAATGAATACGCCAAGAATGCAGGCAAGGAACAAGGGAATAATCTTGATCAGATTCTGCATGTAATTAGTCTAACTCCATTACTTCTCATTTGGAGTACCGGTTTTGTGTCGACGCCTTTAAGGACGAGCGTCACTTCTTGGAAGGAGCAAAATCATCGAAGAGTTCAAGCATGTTGTACCAAGGAGTGAATTTCTTCCTCTTGAGATCATGCACCGTGCCGCATTCGCGACAGTAACCCATATTATTCCAAGCCAACTGACGTCTCTCAAGCACTTCTTTTTCAACAAAGGCATCCCACCTTCGTTGCTGCTCTTTATCTGAGATCATGCTCTCGGTGTGTTCGATCCTAGCGTGCTGTATATAAGCCTTGGATGCCCAGAAACATGCGGCAATTAGGCCAATCTGCCACCCAAGAATAAACGTTATGGTACCGACCATGATGCTCGTCGTGATGCCCAGAATAATGACGTCCATCTGGGGTGATTTTGAACGGAGGTCAAATTTGTGAGTACCAAGCGTCCCTGGCTTTTGAAACCACGCAATACCAATGGCTTTAGTTACTAGGGCCAGGCCAGTAGGTCCAACTGGTCGGTCGTCCAGGTCTTCTGAGTTGAAGCTCGCGAGGCTAATAACCTCGTTAGTTCCGCAGGCAAGGCAAGCTTTCGTAGTCTCGGGCTTGGGGCTGTCCGGGTTCTCAACGAACAGAAGGTGCTCTGTATATGAATCGAGTCGAGTATCAATCATGCCTTTGTCCTAAGTTTCTGCTAACTACTACTACTCATGAATCGGTAGAAACTCAGTTCTATTAACAGTAAACCACCGAAAATTGTCCAAAAAAAACCTAGATAGGGCATAGAGCCTAAAGAAAGAAACAAGTCGCAATAACACACTTCTACGTTTGTGTTACTTATCGCCTACGACAACAGTATTAGCGATGCGGCAGCTGCGCCGGCATGATCCACGCGAAGCACGCGCGGACCCAAAGTTACGCCACGTCCACCAATTTCAGATAGTTCCGCTGGTGACCATCCGCCCTCAGGTCCTACAACAATCGTCATTTCAACCGGCTTCCGCTCTAATTTCGTAGGAATGCCTTCCACCTCAGAAAGCACAACTGAAGTCGGATGCTGCTCTAAAACCGATTTGAGGTTTGCGTAGACTTCAAAAGTTGGAATCTTTGTTCTGAAACAAACTTCAGCCGCCTCACGCGCAATCGCTTGGAGGCGAGAGACCCGGTCCATGGTCTTCTTTTCATCCCATTTAACCACGGTTCGATCACTCGGAAAGACAATAAAGTGGGTTACGCCAATTTCAGTACACGCCCGGACGATCTCATCCATTTTGTCCCCCTTTGGTAGTGCCTGAGCTAAAGTCAAGCGATAGTCGGGCTCGGTGGATGGGCGGTGAACCGCAACCGGTTCGGCAAAAGTCGCTTGCAATCTACAATGGATCAACGTTCCGTCATTTGGGAGGACAGCAATATCTGCTCCTGGCGAAAGGCGCAGAACCTTCCTAAGCTTGGTCAGCTCTTCTTTTGGAAGCTCGATTGGACCATCCGGCGTAGCTTCGACAATGAAAACGCGCGGCAAGGATCGAATATTTAGCATGTGAAAGATGCGGCAACCCAGCCGTCTTCTTCCTTCTTCTCAAGCAGCTTAAATCCTTCTCGAGCTGCTGCTGCAAAAACATCGGGCCAGTTATCGACAATGACACCACTAATGATCCAGTATCCATCATCAGTCAGGAGCCGTCGAACGTCCTTCGCGAGGCGAATGAGTGTGGCACTAATGATATTGCTCACCGCGACATTCCACTTTTCGTCGTATACCAGAACCCCTTCCCCGACTACGGCTTCGAAGTCGACTTGGTTCATGGCCCTATTCTCTTTGGATACCTCAACTGCTATCGGATCAATGTCGATCGCGAGAACCTTTGAGGCGCCAAGCAAGCAAGCTCCAATTGAAAGAATTCCACTTCCACAACCGATGTCGATGATTCTATTGCCCTTGATGGGAACGGTTTCTAGCAACTCAAGGCAAAGTCGAGTCGTCGGGTGGTCTCCGGTCCCGAAAGCCTGACCAGGATCCAAAACGATGAGCAGATCTTCTGAGTTTGCTTCAAATTCTTGCCATGTGGGCCGTACAACGAAGCGGTTGCCGATGCGCCTTGGTTTAAAGAACTGGCGCCAGGCGATTTCCCAATTCTCTTCGACCAAGTCGCGCGTCTCAACCGAGAGTGCTCCAGCTAGAGTCAAAGATCGTTCTAGTTCTGCTATGCGATCTGTGGATCCATCTACATTAACCAGACATCCGACAAGAGTCGAACCTTCTTCTAGAGTGTTCTCTATCCCGTATTCGCAGAAAATATCCACATACGGAGAGAGGTCTAGACCCTCTTCAAATTTCGCCTTGACTTCAATCCAACTCATCTCTTTTTGTTGAACAAACCGCCGAGAATTCCGCCTTTGTCCTCGCCTTTTGGAACCTGTTCGCCCCGCAATTCAGCAAATTCACGGATCAACTTCACTTCCGTGTCACTCAACTTCTGAGGAATCTTGACAGTGACTTGTACGATCAAATCGCCTCGGCGACCTCCGTGGAGCGGAGGCAGACCAGCGCTTCGAATGGCAATCTGAGTACTCGGCTGGGTACCTGAAGGAATCGTAAGTTCAAAGGTGTCATCAACGCCTTCGATCTCTACTCGATCACCCAAAGCCGCCTGCGCGAAAGTAACGTCGAGAAGTGTATAGAGCGACTGACCGTGTCGTTGGAATCTCTTATCATCAGCGACCTGGAGCACGACGTAAAGATCCCCTGGCCTACCTTCGCCTATGCCATCACTTCCCTGTCCAGGCACGTGGAGAGTTGCACCATCTTCAAATCCAGGTGGAATGGTTACGGGAACTTTAGCCGTTTCAGGGATCACGGCTCGACCTTTGCACTTCTTACAAGGGTCTTTGATCACGGTGCCATTACCACCACAGGTTGGGCAAGGAGCAGAAGTTCTTACCTGACCAATAAAGGTGTTTCTGACGGTCGAAACTTGGCCTTGACCACGACAAGTCGTGCACGTTTCAGGGGCTTTGCCGCCCTCTACACCTGTTCCAGTACAAGCCGAGCACTCAGCTTTTCGGTTGACAGAGATTTCTGTATGGATACCATTGATCACATCTTTCAATGTGAGTTCAATATCTACACGAACGTCTTCTCCATCGCGTCCTGAGCGTCTCCGCCCACCGGTATTGCCACCTGCGCCGAAAAAGACGTCGAAAAGGTCCGAGATGTTTCCGCCACCAAAGAATGGGTCTGCTGGAGCATCGTCGGTGCTGCCCGTCTGATCAAATCGAGCACGCTTGGTCGGGTCGGACAGCACGGAATAGGCTGCACCAACTTCTTTGAATTTTTCTTCTGCGCTTGGGTCGTTCGGGTTGACGTCTGGGTGGAAACGTCTCGCGAGGCGACGGTATGCGGACTTTATATCGTCCGCATCCGCACTTCTAGATACCCCGAGGACCTCGTAAGGATCCTTGCTCGGCATAGTAGGTTAGCCCTCGTCGGATTCGTCGTCTTCGGCGGTTTCTTGTTCTGCGATATCTGAAAGCGAAAGGGTGTCGTCTTCTGATGCAATTGGAGCTACATCATCGTCGTCGTCTTCGACGAGATCGGACAGGCTCATTACTTCGTCGCCTTCCATTTCCATATCGGAATCTTCTTCACCGACGGCAACCACAAGGGCTGCTTCTGTTTCGTCAAGTGCAGGGAGCAACATTCCGAGTTCGGCAGGAACATGCTCGTCAATCAACATTGGGAGGTCATCCAAAGGCACCGATACTTCGCTGAGGCTAGGCATAATCGGCTTGATCTTGCCTGCTGCAATTTCAGCTAAAGCAATCGTCAGAGGATGTGTGGAATCACATTGAACCAACTGGGGAGCACCTTCGCGCAACTGTTTAGCTCGCTTGGCAGCCAGGTTAGAGAGCACAAATTTGCCGTGCTCGTAGTTATTAAGGATATCTGGACTTGGCAGCATAAGACGTTCTTTCGGAACCTCGAATTCTACCTTAATGAGTTCGACCTTCGCGCTCTGAAGTTGGGCCAAAGACATGTCCCCATGTATAGTTGTTCGATGAATGCTGGCTATTCTGGTACACCGCTTCTCAAGAAGTTGGGAGCAAAGACAGGCTCCATCTTTCGCGCCGTCAATTCACCTCCCGAATTTACTAGTTGGCTGAATGGACAGCTGGCCGAATTGACTTTAGCCAGCGATCATGACAAGGCCGACGTCATCGTTTATTTTTCGGTATGGGAACAGGACCTTGTGGCGAAGTTGCCTACTCTAATTGAGGGTCTCAAGACGGCAGGCGGACTTTGGATTGCGTGGCCCAAGAAGGCGTCAAAAGCACCAACCGATATAACGGAAGACCGTTTGCGGGACCTCATACTACCGATCGGGCTAGTCGACAACAAAGTCTGCGCCATCGATGACAAGTGGTCAGGACTACGGTTTGTATGGCGATTGGAGCACCGAAAGAAATTTCCGGATCAAACTTAAACTAGGTTTATGCTTCGACTTTGACCTTATAACGCTCAACGTATTTCAGGCAACAGGCTCGTACCCTTCCCCGAATGCGATTGATGTAAGCCGCTCTCTGCGTAACTCCAACAGCTCCTCGCGCATCCAACAAGTTAAAAACGTGTGAGCACTTAAGTGCAAGATCGAGTGCTGGATAGATTAGGGCAAGCGAACCTTCATAGTTTGCTGCGCCTGTACCATCGTTGGGAGTCGTTGTCATGATTTCTTGGGCTGGATCCCAGAATACGGGTGTCTCTATGGTTCGCTTGGACTCAGCTTCGTACATGTCGAAAAGCTGATAAAGCATGTCCGTCGATGCAACCTCAAAGTTATATACGTTGTTTTGCATTTCCAGCTCAAACTCGGCCTTTTTGTAGGTTAGAGTTTCGTTCCAATCGAGACCGTCCCAGAATGAAGTCTTGCCGTCAAGCATGAGACATAGACGCTCCGGTCCATAGGTGATCTCGGCACAAACGGGATTGCACTCGATTCCTCCCATCTGCTGGAAAAACGTAAATTGAGTGATCTCGGCACCATTTACCCAGACTTCCCAACCCACTCCACTCGCTCCGGCTGCTTGAGACTCCCAGTCGTCTTCAACGAGTCGAACGTCATTTTTGGAAGTATCAAAGCCGAGAGCATCTAATGAGCCCATGTACAAGTCAACGATGTTCTCAGGGGAAGGCTTCATGATCACCTGATACTGATAGTAGCGCTGACTTCGCTGAGGGTTTCGGGTGTATCGGCCGTCGCTTGGACGTCTTGAGGGTTGGACGTATGCAACATTCCAACTTTCGGGACCTAGTACCCGTAATGTCGTAGCGGGGTGCATGGTTCCGGCACCAACTTCGACGTCGTAGGGTTGAAGAATAGCGCACCCTTGCGAAGCCCAATAGTCGTTAAGTCGGAAGATCATTTCCTGCATCGTCATGATCTGAGAGGATACCTTTGTCAAGATTTTTCAGCTTAACGCAACTTTTCTGGCTGGATTTGAGTATCGATTTGCCATGGCTATGTTGGAATTCAAGAAACTACAATCTCTATCTCTTTTGGGGATTGCCGCATTTCTCACGGTCGGTTGCTCCATGGCCAGAGGTTTCCACAATCTCGTTGGAAGCGACTTTAAGGCTAAAGGTCCCCAGACCAAAGAGCCCAGGTCCGTTAACCCATTTACTAAGTTGGAAGCCGGCCAGATTTATGATGTCGATGTGACTTTAGGTTCACGCCAATCTGTAGTGCTTGAAGCTCCAAAGGATCTGTTGACTCACTTAACCGCAACGGTTTCTGGATCAACACTAAAGCTCGGCGCCAATCTTGACTATTCATTGACCAATAACAGTAAGGTCAAGGCTCATGTGGTGGTACCGCATCTGGATGCCGTAACAATATCGGGCGCAGGCAAGCTCACGATAATCACTCCGATAGAACAAACTTCCTTTGCAGCTACAGCAACTGGGGCGGCCAAGCTTCAGCTCTCGGCAAATGTCAGCAGAATTAACTTGGAACTGGACGGTGCAAGCCAAACTGATATCCGCTCGCTTAAGGCTCAGAACTTGAACCTAAATAGTCGCGGCGCGGCTCAATGCACGATAAAAGGTTCGGCGTCGAATTGCAAGATCGAAGCCACCGGTGCGAGTATTCTTCACGCTAAGGCTCTATCTGTAGATCGTGCTGACGTTAAGACCGAAGGAGCAGCGACAACGGAACTTAGGGTCACTTCAGATCTCCATGCAACGGCCAGTGGTGCTTCCAACGTTCGGTACATCGGAAATCCGAAAACGACGCGCAACACAACCGGTGCCTCAAGCATCGAAAATGTGCATTAGGTGCCGATTGGCTGGATGATTCTCTGGACACGGACGAATGCTTCAACAATGCCGCCCTCATAAAGAAGGGCGGCTTCGTTCTTTAGCCACTTCAGGCATTTCTCTTCCGCTTGCTGCGGGCTCAGGCTCTCGTCAAACCTCATCTCCACAAACTGAGTGCAAAGCTCGATAATGGTTTGCTCAGTTGCGTTGACTTCACTCGATACGAGGTCTGACCATTTCGAGGGGTCAATTTGGCCCAGTGACGAGCGAATCCTTAAACCAACCAAACGGTCAACACTCAGTTCTAAATTTTGCCCGACTGCCACGGCATAGACGGAGATCCTTTCGGCCCGCTGTCGAGTCCCAGGGTTACGTAGGTCTTGTTCTGAAAGCAGAACTCGAATCTTCTGGTTATGAAGGATATGTAAATCGTTCAATAGGCACTTTTGGGGTCTGCAACCCGTCTTAGCAAGGAGGCGTACTTGAGTTACGTTTTTGAAACTTTGAGTCGATGCCCTGTTTGAGGCGGAGATTCTGTATCAATATAGACTACACCGACTCTCATTTCACAAAACCTATGAACGTACCACCACCTTATATGCAAGCACCTCGAAGAAGTAACACTGGATTGATCATTGGATTGGTTGTTGGAGGGATCTGTCTGTGCTGCGTTTTGCCTGTCGGGCTTCTCGTTGGCGGCGGCTTCTGGGCTTTTAACAACTCTAAGGGAATTGTTCAATGCAGCATGGCCTTCCAGGGCGTCGGTCAGGGTCTTCAGAAATACGCGGCTGCTCACGATGGCAAATTGCCCAAGGCCGAAACTTGGCAAGATGACGTGCGAACTTTCTATAAACAGTCAATGATGCCTAAGGGGCAGGCAGGACCGTTTGAGCAGATGCCTGCGGAGGGTGATTGGGGCTGCAAAGAAAGCGATGGCACCATGACTGGCATGGCTTTCAATTCGGACCTGTCTGGCAAGAAAATTTCAGACATCAAAGATCCATATCAGACAACCATGCTTTTCGAAACGGAGCGTCCATCTGCTAATCAGCACGAGAAATACAAAGCACGACCCTTTGAAACGAGCCCGAAGATGTTTGGGAAACACCGCGGATGGCTCCATTCGTCAGTCTCGGGTCAACCCATGATGCATGGCAAAGATGGACGCGATGTCAACATCAATGCCAACGGTGGGAACAACGGATTTAACGTTCAGGTAGATTCACACACAAGTACCGATTCCAAACCTGCGAAAACACCTAAGAGTAGTGACACGAAATCTGAGTCTGGAGACTAGGCTGTACGCGGCATGAAAGATCGAGTGTCGGCGTATACTAATAGTGTCGTCGTACGTTCGAGGATCCCTAAGAGAAATTATGTTTAACATCGTTGCAATGATCGGCCCTGAACCCCTGCTACTCGTGTTTATACTCGTGCTAGTGCTGTTCGGAGGGAAGAAAATCCCTGAACTGATGCGCGGTGTAGGTCGAGGCGTCGGAGAACTCCAGAAGGGTCTTGACGAAGGTAAGCAGCAGCTCACCAACAGCTTTAAGGAAGACCACACTCCTGTAGACCCACCTAAGTCTGAAGTCAAGGTTGAAGATCGAGAAAAGACGACAACAACTTCTTCAAACAGCTAGTCACCTTCATCCGTGATTTTTGGTTGGCAAGGGTTTTTACTGGAACATCCAGATGATTGGGCACCTGTGTCCTTATCTGGTACTCGTCGGGAAGGTTATGCGAGAATCGCATCTCCTTCCCGACTTTCGTTTCAAATTCGCTGGAAAGAGTCTGATTCAAACGTAGACCTCCAGTCAGTGCTTGATTCATATATCGACAGGCTCAAATCTGACGCTCAGAAAAAGAAGCACGCGTTCAAAAGCGATTCTTCACACGAAGGTGATCTCTTCACCTATCGCTATTCCGCAGAACACCATGGCCGAGGTGCAATCCACTATTCGGCATCGTGTGGAAGAGTCTTTTTTATTGAAGCGATCTCAACCAAAAACGACTCACTCCTGCCAACTTTTCGAAAGCTCACCCTGAGCTTTTCTTCCGATAATTCTATGGATAGATGGTCCCTTTTGGGTCTTGACCTCATCCTGCCATCCAAAATGGAGATCACCAAAAAAGTTCTTCAAGCCGGTCGAACCCAGTTGGTACTCAATAGCAAAGCCGTCCAGATTGAAGCTCAGAGGTGGGGGTTTGCCGAGCAACTTGTCTCTAAGCATGGGTTCGAGCAGTGGTGTCGGTCCGTTTTATCGCTTCCGAAGGCCCACGCTGAAGTCATGAATGACCGCATCTCATTCAGATTGCCAGGGAATATTTTACGACCACCCAAATATGGGATGGCAATGGTTCAGCCTGACCTGAACCAAATAACGACCATTTTAGTGTCCACACGCAGTGACGAATGGAGGCCGCAATGGACCTGGTTCGCCTAGCAAAGAACACCTTTGATCGAACAGAGCGGATTGACCCCGACAAACTGCGAAAGGCAAAACCTCTTAAGAACCCATCCGTAACTCAGGAAATCACTGAGGAAGGCGCGCTGCTATTAATTGCACCACTCACTCAACAAGGTAGAGGAATCGTTGGCGCCTTGGCCAAATGGCTGAAGGCACCGGATCAAAAGAAATTTGAGTTGGAGCCCGTGGGAGCGTTCGTTTGGAATCTATGTGACGGACGAACGACTTTTGAAGGAATATCGAAGAAACTTCGCGAACAATTCAAGATGAATCGCCTTGAAGCAGACGCAGCGCTGTTGGCCTTCCTGCAAATGCTCAGTCAACGCAGGCTCATCACGCTTATGGTTGGAAAGACACGTAATGCAAACCCAGTTCAAAAATCTGGATCCTCCCCTTAGAGTAGCTTGGGGGCAAGCATTGGCTAGCATTCGAGTGCGTTTTCTTCGAATGCTGATCACTTCGCTTGGTGTTGCCTTAGGAATTGCGTTCTTTTGCAGCATGCAAACGTTGCGTCTAGGATCACCTAAAGCAGTTGGACAGTCTCCAGAGCAAATGCAATGGCTTATTGGCACGTCTCTCATCATGTGTCTGGTGGGCGTTACCAACTCAATGCTTATGTCTGTAACGGAACGCTATCGAGAAATTGGAACGATCAAATGCCTTGGTGCATCGGATAGCTTTATTGTAAAAGTGTTCTTTTTTGAAGCACTTCTCCTCGGATTGATTGGTTCCCTATCCGGTGCGTTGGCAGGAACCGGACTAATGGCAGGAATGATGGTTGCCACAGGTAATTCACCAAGCTTTGGAGGATCGATGCAAGTCGTCGCGATTGGCACCGTGGTAGGTATGGTTATGACAGTGATAGCTGCGATTGCTCCTGCTATTCAGGCTGCAAAAATGCCGGCCGCTGCAGCACTTAGGGTGGATGTTTGATGGATTCGGTCCAAAAAGAAGTTGTTGTCCGCACGGTTGACGTCGTCAAGCAGTATGGTGAGGGCGAAGCTGCCGTAAGGGCCCTCAACGGAGTTACCTGTGAAATCTACACAGGAGAATACTTGTCGATCATGGGCCCCTCCGGCTCAGGTAAGTCGACACTCTTCAATATGATCGGTGGTCTCGACAAGCCAAACGAGGGATCGGTATTCGTCAACTCTGTCGATATCGCGCAACTTACACCCAAAGAACTCGCCTTTCTTCGCTGCCATACGATTGGCTATATCTTCCAGACGTTTAACCTCATTACCGTTCGAACCGCTTTGGAGAACGTAACTCTTCCCATGCTCTTTGCGGGCTTGACACCCGACGAAGCAGAAGAACGTGGAATGAAGCTTCTTGATCTCGTTGGACTTGGACACCGATACCATCACCGTCCCAGTGAGCTATCAGGTGGTCAACAGCAACGCGTTGCTATTGCGCGCTCACTGGCCAACAACCCATCCATCATTCTCGCTGATGAGCCCACAGGAAACCTTGATCTAAAGACTGGCCAGGAGATTATTGACTTGCTTCGAAGTCTCAATCAAGAGCGAAACGTGACCATCATTTCGGCAACGCACGATCACAAGATGCTCGACGTCTCGGATAGAATTTTTCACATCCGAGACGGAGTATTGGCACTCGTCGAAACTCGTGAAGAGCTAGATCGACAGAGGTCGGTTCCGCATATCTAGGTTATTTGTTAAGAGTAACTGTAACCGTTGATGTGCCTGTTGAAGGAATGGATTGACCGCTGACAGACATTTCCTGCTTGGTCGTCATCTTGCGAGTCATGGTGAGAGTTTGTCCGGTCGCTTTGGCTACCATGGCTTCACCTTTGAATTCAATCGTGCCAGTGATTTGCATGTCCATCTGAGCTAGACCGCCTTGGTCTGCCCCGCCTCCATCTTTCATTAACTCGGCCATGTTCATGTTGGTCTTAATCGAACCAGATACTTTAATTTGGTAAGCCGGAGTGCCATCAACGTCTGCCTCGGCAACCAAGACGGCTTTGAGTTTTTGGTCTTCTTTTCCTGTAAGTGGACCTTTCTTGATCGTAACATCCCAAGTGTCGCCGATCTTTACAGCAGTGTCTGGAAATTCCACAAACAACCCACCAATCGTATTATTGATGGCACCGCTGAAGATCGTCATCGGATCGATCTTTCCCTTTGGATCAACGATAAATCGATTTAGATTGTCCAATGTTCCATTCATTGTAATAGCCTTCAGCACATTATCTTTTTGACCTTGGAGCATGTCGGCAAGAGGTCCAGTCATGTCGAATGCGTCTACCTTGGTCGTCAGTTCTACCGGTGCTTGCGCTCCAGCTGCGTCGACTGCTCCTATCTTAAACGTATAAGTGGCTGTACTCTTTGTTTCCAGCTCCTGGTCGCCTGCACCACCAGGAAGACTAACTGTCTGGTTCGACTTTGACACCATCTTGTAGGATTCGGTGCCAGTTTTGAGGGTTTTCCGAAGAGTTATGCCGTCTTGGGCGGCCATTGCCAGCGATACCAGCACGAGCGCTGGAACAACTAACATGCGTCTTGATATTTTCATTGTGATGATTTCCTATATTCCTATCTTTGCCGTAAATTACGCTTGAAGCCTCGAATTAGTTTCTAAGCCAAAGGCACGGTTTCATACGTCTTCAACCCTGTGTTATTGCACATTGCAACCTGGTTAATTGCAAAAGGCTTAACCCTACTTTTCGGTGGGGACATTATGCTCAACGGAATCAACCCCTCCGACGGAGTATTCGCGGGAATTGCTCCCATTAGTCACAAGTGCGATCTCTTCCTCGGAAATCTTGAAATACCTCTCACAAACTCGACTCATCGAACAACGAGAAAGTCCGCCTTGGAGATTTTGAATCGACAACAATGGGTACTTAAGGCTTCCCCACTCCACGGCCCGTTTCTTAAAAAGGCAGGATTTGGCGCAGTAAGTCTAGCCAACAACCACGCCATGGATTACGGTTCTACAGGTCTCAGCCAAATGATTGGAGCGCTAGACAAAGTTGGGATCAAGCACGCTGGAGCTGGGAAAGATGTCCAGCAGGCAATGTCAGGCACTCCAATTCCCCGAAAAAAGAGGCTGGTGCTCCTATCAGTGATGGGCTTTCAGACTTCCAAGGCACTCTTCAAGACAACCCCAGCCACGAGCGACTCGCCTGGGATAGGCGCCTTGGATCTTAAAGGTTCATTCAACGAAAGGACTCGTGAAGACCTTCGATCTTGGATCGGTAGCGCACGAAACAATGCCGAAATAGTCATTGTTGCTATCCATTGGGGAACGGAAAGAAAGGCTGTTCCCAATCCGTATCAGGTGACCTTAGGAAGAACCCTTGTTGACTGTGGTGCAGACGTGGTGTGGGGCAACCATCCTCATGTCTTGCAAGGCGCTGAATTCTACAAGGGAAAGCTGATCATGTATTCGATGGGCAACCTCATTTCTAACCTGCCAAGCCGGACAGGGTTCATCAAACTGACTATCGATACGGGAGGCCAGCAAAAGGTCGACTTTATTCCTGCCGAGATCCATGGAGGGTCTGTTTCAATCGTCAAGCCCGCAAATCAGGTTCGTTGGAAGCGAGAAATGCAGGGCCTCTGCAAATTGTTGTTGAAGCGATTCCCATGTGCTGTGTCAGTCCCTGCACTCTAGACCAGGGATATACTTCAAATATGGATGCTGACGCCTTTTATGCAGATGTGATCGATAAGTACTCGCGACATATCAACCCTTACCTCGCGAAGCTTATGTCCTTTGCAGGTTTTGGTGTCGAGATGCGTGGCGAAGGATGCTATATCTATGACCACGAGGGCCGGAAGTTCCTCGACTGCCTTGGAGGGTACGGAACTTTTAGCCTGGGTCACCGCCATCCAAAAGTCGTTGAAGCCGTAAAGTCTCAACTTGATAACATGGCCCTCAGTGGAAAGGCGTTCTTTTCACTCAACGCGGCAAATCTAGCTGAGAAACTTGCCGAGATCACTCCCGAAGGTCTCGAGTTTTCTTTCTTCTGTAACTCAGGTACCGAAGCCGTTGAAGCCGCTCTGAAGTTCTCGAAGGGTGTAACAGGTCGAACAAACATCGTTTCAACAACCGAGAGCTTCCATGGAAAAACCCTCGGCTCGCTTTCAGTAATGGGCCGAGAAAAATACCGAAAGGGATACGAACCCTTACTCCCCGGAGTCTCCTTCGTTCCCTTTGGCGACGGTGCGGCAGCGGCGGCTGCGATAAACGAGAATACAGCCTGTATGATCGTTGAGCCGGTCCAGGGCGAAGGCGGAATCATCATTCCGCCCGATGGTTATTTGCGAATCTTGCGAGAAGCATGTGACAAGCATGGGGCTTTCCTCATCTTTGATGAGGTCCAGTGTGGTCTTGGTCGAACCGGAAAAATGTGGGGCTGCGATCACGAAGGCGTCAAGCCAGACATGATGACTCTTGCTAAGGCACTTGGTGGTGGAGTCATGCCACTTGGAGCGGTCATAGGAACCGAAGCTATTTGGGATTCTATTTACAGCAAAAACCCTCTTTCGCACACCAGCACATTCGGTGGGAATCCTCTAGCTTGTGCGGCTGGAATCGCTGCCCTTCAAGTGATCCAAGACGAGGGACTCGTCCAGAGGTCGGCGGACATGGGTGAAATCCTAAAAGCGGGATTGCAGGATGTGGCCCACAAGCACAAGCGATGGATATCCGAAGTCCGAGGCAGGGGTCTCATGATCGGCCTGGAGTTTGCTGAAGACGAAGTCGGAGAGTTAGTCGTCGCGCAACTTCTCAACCATGGTGTGTGCGTAGCATACGCACTGAACAACCCTCGCGTGCTTCGCTTCGAGCCACCCCTGATTATCACCGAAGAGGAGATTCAGTTAGCCATAAATGCAGTAGACGCAGCCCTTGTCGAAACCGATCAGTTGCTCGCTTCATTGGTCTAGTTCGGTGCCAGCACCTACCGTTCCAGTGGGCTGGAGACTACGATTTTTCGTTTCTCCAGTCCTTCTAGAAGACACGGGCCAATGCTCCGAGATAGGACAGGATTTCAAACCAAGCAATCGGCAAACACTCGAATATTTTCCGGATTGCCTGATGAAGTTTCGTAGTAACCCGGGGCTCTCGTTTCTAGCACTACCTGCCCGGTTCTCCCGAAAGCCTGGCGTTGGGTTATAGGGGAATTCTTGTTGACAAAAATAAGCGAGCATTGAGAGTAAGAGCTTCACTACGCCAGAGCAGACCCATGGCGTTATAATCCGAGCGTGATGGTCGATGCATGTCCGAACTGTGGCCACACGAATGTGGGGCGATTTTGCTCGCAATGTGGTCAGCGTCAGACAGAGGGATTACCTCTGTTTAAGGATCTGCTACAGGAGACCCTTGGAGCATTGTTCTCTTACGACGGCAAACTCTGGCATTCCTTGGGGGTCCTGTTGACGCGACCGGGACAACTTACGGTGGACTTTGTTCAATGCCGCCGAGCGCGCTATCTTGGCCCCATCCAAATGTTTCTTTGGTTACAGGCAATCACCTTTGTTGTGCATCAAGCCATGTTTGATAATCGAGCAAACGTGACTCACAACAAGTCATTTGCCATTTTCGGGATCGGGGTGATCATGGCAATGGCTTTATGGATCTCGGATTTCCGTAGACGCGGCTCTTTAACTTTGGCGCTTGTGGCAACGGCACACGTTTGGTCATTTCTAATGGTTGTCCTGCTGATTGAATATGCGATCGCCGTACCACTTTCTTCACTGCTCGTCAACCATGGCTACCTTTCGAACCATTTTCCGCTAGGACAGTTTGTGACCCTGGTGGCCGTCACTGTGGTCTTAGCTCACCTCGTCATCGCTATCCATCAGATTTACGATCAAAGCTGGAGTCGGGTCGTGTTCCGAACTCTATGGCTCGTGGTTGTTGCCGTCATTTCGATCTTCGGCCTGGAAAGTTTTCTCTAATTGACAAGAAGTCCTGTGGGCCGGAGTTACTTTGACCCTTTCCAAAGATCACATTTGAGTCCGTGCGTCAGAGTCAATCATGGCAAAAGGGGAAACCTTCTTGCTTTCAAAGTTTAAAGATTCCGCATTAAGAGTCAGGATTCACGGTACCCGACGATGATAATCCATTCGACGAGAGGTTAAAGAGACAGAAGACGTTCGGGTGGAGATTGAGAAACTTGCGGGAAAATGCGTGGATCTTGGAGTCGAACCTGGGCAGTAGCTTTTGCCTCGCCAACGAATATAATGGCACTCAATCCGATCGTGACCCAGAAAGCCAATTCGGGGTCTCCCAGCTTAGTGATTATGGCCATCGAGGGTTGATCAAACCGCGATCCTTTTGAATGTTTGGATGCTGAGCATATCGCGTTAGCCCAACCAGAGACTAGACAAGGCAGGTTGGTCCGCTGCAGCCTTTGCTTTCCTTGTATACATCGAAGGGTTTACTCGTGGCATCCTTTGGCATGTTCCACCGCTGAAGAAGAACACCGATCACAAAGCAAAATACAACAATAATTATATAAACGATTTAATCCAGATATTAACGTCGAAGAATGCAGTCAATCAGGGTTTCTAGACTTTGCCAACCAGAAGAAATGTAGTCAGCTCGACTACAGCAATTCCGAAATGAAGACGCGTTCGCCCCTGATGGAAGACTCAACTGCCGCGCACACCATCGCGAAGCTCTTGATGTTGTCATGGCACTCGCCCTTGGGAGTGGATCCTGTCTTTAGGGCGTCAATGAACTCAGCAAGCGATCCTGCGATTCCCGACTTAATCGTGAAGGCCGGTTCAGAAACGTCCATTACTTCCGAGTGAAATGCCCCAGTAGCAGTAACAATCTGAGCTTTAGGGTCTCCGTGTCCATCCCAGAGTGCTGTTCCATTCTCTCCGACCGCTCGCCAATCTCCTTCCCAAGACGAATGCAGCCCCTCTGCACACCAGCAACCTCGATAGGTGTACTTCAGGTCGTTGGTCATATCAAAAAGGCAAGTGGATGCCGCTGCTCCCTTGTACCAACTCCAGAATGGATTGAACTCTTCGGCATATACGGAAACGGGGTTTGCTCCAGAAGCATATCGGGCAGCATCAAAGGTGTGGATGGCCATATCCACCAACAGCACGTGGTCCATTTCATCGCGAAAGCCGCCAAAGTGTGCGCCGATGTAGAAATCAGAATTCAGAATGCCTAATTTGCCAAGGTTCTCCGAAATCAGCTTGCAGTAAGCCTGCATACGGCCATCATAGCGTCTGCTCTGGCTAACCATATATAGCTTGCCTGCACGCTCTGAAGCTCGAACCATCTCCTTGGCTTCCTCAAGATTCGTTGCCATGGGCTTTTCACCGATGACGGGAAGGCCATGCCCAAGAGCCGTGGTAGTGACTTCCTTATGCCCCGATGGTGATGTCACATCAACCACGAAATCTGGGGCTAGTGCACGAATTGCCTCCTCAAGATCACTGCCGAGGTATTCCGGTTTTGAATTGAGTTCTTCTGCCGCCTCCTGGGCAGCTCCCGGTCGCAAATCAACCCAACCCGCAAGTATCGTTTCGTCGTTCTCAAGAAGATTTCTCCCCCAAGCCTTGCCCATTCCGCCAGCACCAACAAGTAATCCGCGCACGACGGTTTTTTACCTGAAATGCAGGTCCATCCGGCGGCTAATGCGCCATAACGCGCTAAACATCCGAGCACGGGATAGGTTGCCCGCTGGGTAAAACAGTCGAGTGTATAGCGCAGCTTTCCCAGACAATGTCCTAAACGTTGTAGATCTTCGAAGCGATACCGTCACTCGGCCCACTCCTGAGATGTATGAGGCGATGCTGAAGGCACCTCTAGGGGATGACGTGCTTGGTGACGACCCTACCGTTATAGAGTTAGAAGACCTTGCCGCTAAGATGACCGGCAAGGAAAAAGCTCTATTCGTGCCTAGTGGCACGATGGGAAATCAGATTGCGCTCGCATCCCACTGCAATCCCGGCGATGCAATTCTCATCGAGGAAGAAGCACACATTCTCTATTACGAAGTCGGAGCGCCCGCATTGCTTGCGGGAGTTGTCAGCTGGACTTTGCCTTCAAACCGAGGAGCCATGGACCCTGATCATCTGGCGAGTCGAATCTTGAAAGCTAACCTCCACACACCCGGCACAACCCTCATCTGCTTAGAAAACACTCACAACAGGGCGGGCGGAGCGATTATTCCGCAGGAATACATGGAGGCTTACCGCTCGATTGCCGAACTCCATGGCGTCAAGATTCACTTAGATGGAGCGAGAGTCTTCAATTCCGCAGTAGCACAAGGAATTCCCGTTTCAGAAATCGCCGATCATGTCGACTCAGTCAATTTTTGCTTAAGCAAGGGCCTTAGGTCTCCCATTGGTTCTCTACTATGCGGAACCGAAGAGATGATCGACAAAGCGCGCATTTGGCGAAAGCGTCTTGGCGGAGGAATGAGACAGGCGGGATTACTGGCGGCCTGTGGAGTTGTCAGCCTAACCAAGATGGTTGATCGCTTGGCCGACGACCATAAGCGGGCCAAATACACAGCGGAGCGAATTCAAAATCTGGATGGTCTTTCCGTTGACTTGAATACGGTTGAAACCAATATGGTTCTAGTAAATACCATTGCTCCAGCTTCCGACTGGGTCACCTGGCTTCAGCAAGAAGGACTGCTCTGCTTCCCTGTAGGACCCAACCGCTTGCGACTCGTTTTCCACGGAGACATCGATGATGCAAAAACAGAACTAGCCATTGCTGCATTTCACGAAGTGTCTCTTCGCTCAGCTTCATTGAAAGGAGCGCTTGGACAACTTGGTTCCAAGTGAAGTGCTAAGCGAGTTGCGGCTTGGAGACGACAGTGTAGAGTTTCTCCAAGCCTACGGGCAAATCGATATCCAATTTCGGGCAACCACTAAAGTCAGGCTTGCCGCACTCGATCAAGGAATCTTTGAGGAGGAATCTTGTCTTCCCTACTCAAAAAACTATGACGATTTCGTGGAAGTTCGACCTACTCGTCTGCGCTTGAATTACGATCTACGAAATTGGTTGGTGGTGACGTTGAGCCTAAATACCACCCTCGTTGGTGGAATCCTACTCGCTCCACCCGGTTCAGACTATCGCCTCTTCCCTGAGCAGCTTAACGAGGGTGTCGTAGTGGATTTACGGGTGAGTCCCGCCTTCAGAGCAAAAGGCATGGGTCGCAAACTCATGATTCGGGCAATTGAGATTGCGAAGAAGGACGGTTGGAGATCGCTACTTGTTGAAACACAGGACACAAATCCCATGGCATGCAAGTTTTATCTTCAGAACGGATTCAGGGTTAAGTCAATTACCAAAGGTGCTTACGGGCCGGACAATCATGAAGCGATGGTCATTTTCGAACTGGATTTGAACCCTTTCCAGCGAGCCTAATCAATCAGAGGTTGCTAGAGCCCAATAATGGAACCCGATTGCAGGACCGGGAACACCTGTTTTCTCAGGTTTTCATAAGCATAACCTGCGAGATATTCCATGTTCACAACATCCTCGCGGTTGTACGCAATCAGGGTTTCTAGAGCTCGATCGTCACCCAGCATCGAATGCCTTCGCCAAAGTCGAATGGCATCGTATCCGCTCAAACCGTCGGTATCTTCGCCACGGTCAATGCCAAGCTGCTTTTCTATTTTCTTGAGGCCACCTTTAAGACCAAGCCGATGTAAAGTTGGGCAAAGGTCGATATGCAACTGCTTGAATTTGACATCGTGGAACCGTTTCTCCAACATCGGGAGGTCAAAGTTCGCACCGAAGAAGGTAACGATGAGTCCGTACTGGGCAATGAGTTCAGGAAACTGTTCCAGATCTTGTCCCTTGATAAGGCACTTGAACTCAACCCCGTCGTACATACCGATGGCAGTGATTGACGAACCGGAGCGCCCGCCGTCGGTCTCAATATCGAGATAACAGCAACTGTCTTTGAAATCTGGATAGGCCCGCCACGCCTCTTTTAAGCCTAGACCTCGCTGAAAAAAGGTTCCATCTCGCTGTTCAAGGCACTTGAAACTGCGGTCAAGTGTCCGTTTCACCACTGATCGGTCCGCCTTTCCACATGAATAGGTGTCTAGCCCATCGGCAAGGTGACGCCAAGAATGGCAACCGGACTTCCACAGAGAGAGTTCGTCCTCCGCAGTAAGTCCGGGTATGTGCAAAAAGGTGCTTTCCAGCACAGGCGAGCTTAGCCGCCCTTGCCGTTGATCTTGATCTTTGGCTTTTCTATGCCATAAACCGTTTTAGGAACCGTCGGCTGGTTTCCGCCGGTACCCCAGTCTTCTTTTTTACCATCGGTATACCAGTAGAACCCGGTCTCAAGATTCTTGTCGAATTCGCCTGCCAGTCGGAATACGGAGTATCCATTGAACTTGCCTTTAAGGTCTCGTCCAAAGAACTGAAGCGCGTGCCAGCCGCCATCGATAGTCATTTTTCCTGTGCCGTGGTAAACAGTCCGGCCATGATACGTAAGCTCTTTAATGACGTTGCCTTCAACCTTTACTTGAGTAGTTAGGTTGCGGTTATGCTTGAAGGCCTCAGTTGTGTCCACAAGCACCGTGCCCGTAAAGGTGAACTCAAAATGCCCTTCTGGCTGAGCATCATCGTTGTACTCAAGCATCTTGAAACTACCAACACTCGTTGCGAGGTTGAAATCTGCGTAGGTTGGTTTTGCTGTTGATGGAACAGGCTTCTCCTGTTTCGGCATTGGCTGCGGTGTCGCCTTACCGGCTTGGGCATATGAAACATTTGTAAACGCCAACACTCCAAAAGCTATAGAGGCAAGCAACGTCCATCGGGGAGCAATCATTGACATTAGTTTATCCAATAACCACGAGGCAATGGATAGAGTTCCCGCGTAGTAACGAATGGATTCGGTATCCTCTTTATGGAGTGAGATGAAAAAAGGCCCAATTATTACAGTTGTCTTCACGTTGGTCGCACTTAGCGCGGTAGTCATCGCTTTCATGTCCAGTGCAAGTCCGTTTGTTACCATTGCACAGGCCAAGACTGCTTCGGGAGATCAACTGCACATCGCAGGAGATGTGACGCATGGTTCTGTCGTTGCCGACGCTCGGGCGCACATTCTTCGATTTCAGCTTAAAGACGAGAACGGCGACTTCGTAAATGTCGTCCATACCGGTGAGATGCCTAGTAATCTTGCTGAGGTCAAAAAAGTTGTGGCGATTGGAGAAATGAAGAATGGCGCATTTCACACCAACAAACTTCTGGTCAAGTGCCCTTCGAAGTATGAGGCCGAGAGGAAGGTCGCCAGTAACTAAAAAAGACAGGATCTTTATTGGATAACGAACTTCTAAAGCAGCTTCCATCAGCACCAGGTTGGGCCATTTGGGCTGGCAAATGCGGCGGTCTACTTATAGATTTTGGCGTTGGTCTGTTTGTCCTCAGCGTTATCTTATGGGTTCTTCAATCTAAAAAGCCAGCCTTATCAAAGGCCGCAAGCATTGCGTTCTTTGGCGGTTGCCTTTCCCTTTTGGGAGCGATGGGTTGTTTGACAACCCTGTTTATCAACAACCAATTTGAATACCGGTATGTGTTCGCACATGGCGACATTGCGACAGCCCTAAAATACAAAATCGCCGGAGTCTGGACAGCCCAGGAAGGAAGTTTTCTCCTGTGGGCTTGTGCGTCCGCTGTTTTCGGAATGCTTGCCTTCCGCGGAACGGGCATTTATCGTCGTTGGTACTGCATCGTTTTCAGCATTTTCCTTGGCTGCCTTTGTGGAATTCTAGGCTACGAAACTCCTTTTGACACCGTCAAACAATTCCTTTTGAATGGTGTGCTCAAGGTCCCGCATGCGGGGGCCGGAATGACACCCTCACTTCAAAACTATTGGGTGGTCATCCATCCTCCCACGATTTTCATGGGCTTCGGCTCGCTCACCGTCATGTTCGCCTTGAGTGTGGCGGCAATGATGACGGGCAACGCTGTCGATTGGGTTAAAGTAACGCGGCCCTGGGCTCTGGTATCTGCATCAATCTTGGGCCTTGGACTTTGCATGGGTGGCATGTGGGCCTACGAGACTCAAGGCTGGGGCGGATTTTGGGCTTGGGATCCTGTAGAGAATGTCAGCTTCGTTCCTTGGATTTTCACCGCTGCCCTAATTCACGGAATTATCGTCCAGATAACCAAAAAGCGCTGGATCGGGACGAACCTAATCCTGGGCGGGCTACCTTTCATCACCTTTGTTTACGGTACTTTCCTGACCCGTTCGGGCCTGCTGGATAAGGTGAGTAACCACTCCTTTGCCTCGATGGATCGTTCCGCCTTGATCGTGTTGCGCACGTTCCTGATTGTTACGACCCTTGGCTTCATCGCGCTCTATGTCGTCAAAGGCCGTAAGCTAGCGAAGCATTCCGCCGAGGAAGTAGACCCAGGTCTTGACCGCGAAAATTTCTATCGGGCAGGAGCGCTTTTACTCAGCCTGATCGCAACCGGAATTGCCATTGGGATGAGTTGGCCCTGGTGGAGCGCTCTCCGTACCGGTACCGGTAGCGCAATTGAAGAGGCCCAGTACCACATGGTGGTGATCTGGTTCTTCATTCCCGTCATGTTGCTCATGGCCATTGGACCTTTCGTGAGTTGGCGCAAGATGGCTGGCAAGGTCCTTTTCGACCGAATCGTTACAGTTCTCAGCGTGACTGCCGGATTAACTGGTTTCGCCTTGGTAGCCATTCAAAACCCGAAGATCGGGGTTCACATGGCTACCGGAAGCACCGTGCGCATGCCGTTTCACACACACATGCTGCTCATGCCTTGGATGGCAGTCCTACTCTTTGTCTGCTTCTTCACCATCGTAGCCAACGTATGGCGGATCATCGAACTGATCAAGCGTTCCAAACTCAGTCTCGGCGGATTTGTTGCACACATCGGCTTTGCCGTCCTGATGACAGGACTCATCATCTCACGTGGCTTTGAACTGACGGAACGTGGTGTTGTGGACCCTGCCATGGGTGCATCGAATGTCCTTGGCTATACGATCGCTTTCGACCACCTTGATCGAAAGGATATGGAAGATCGAGATGGAAAGGTCTGGTTTAAGATTACTGGACCGGACGGCCAGAAGTTTGATGCAGATATTGGCCTCTACTATTATCCAGGCGACGATGGATCACCTGCGGCGATGGTTTGGCCTTTCGTAAACCGCTATTTATCGCATGACTTTTACTTCGCGATGGCCGCTCCAGAGGTCTATGCTTGGCCGCAAGCCGAACAATTCAAGGAAGGGGAGACTCGCACGATCGAGAATGAAATGATCGGCAGTCTGAAGGTCACCTATCAGAAGTTCATTCGCAAAGGGGAAGCTGGCTTGGCAGGCACGAGTTTTGGTGCCCAGCTTCATATTGTTGATGGGGCCAAGACTTATGATGTTGTTCCTTCCCTCACTCTGACAGGCAGTGGACCTCCATCTCACGACTTGCCACAGGTCGGGGCGATGTACCGAATGGCGATGCTTGGCATGGATCCAGCCGACAAGAGCGTTTCTCTACAACTCATGTTTTCGCCTCCGCTCTACCCCGTCGTACTGTTCTACAAACCTATGACGATCTTGGTTTGGGTGGGCACTGGCATCCTCACTCTGGGTGGCCTGATGGCTGCTTTCGCCCGACGTAACCGTCGCAAAGTGAGTGAAGAATCGCCTAATGAATCCACTGAGCCATCCTAGGCGCCGAGTGCGGTACAACCTACACCATGTCTATCGACTTGGGTCAGTTGCTTGAAACTTCCGGCGCCATCCTTAAAGGCCATTTCTTACTCACATCGGGTCGTCACTCAGACATTTACTTCGAAAAATTTCGGATTTTAGAACAGCCCCATGTACTTAGTGCCTTGTGCGCAGAGATTGCCGCTCACTTTAAGGACATGGGAGTGGAACTCGTGGCAGGGCCCACAACCGGCGGCATCATCATCGCATTCGAAGTTGCACGCCAAATGGGATTACCCGCCGTGTACATCGAAAGTGAGAATGGACTCAAGACATTGCGGCGCAACAAGACGATTCCAAACGGAGCCCGAACGCTGATTGTAGACGACGTTCTCACAACCGGCACTTCCCTGTTCGAGTCGCGAACCGCCATCGAATTGGCAGGCGGCTCGGTTCTCGGTTACGGAGTCCTTATCGACCGTTCCACTCCCGCCACCGACTTCAAACTCCCATTATTTGGAGCCTACAAAGTAGAAGCTCAATCCTACGCCAACGAAGACGTCCCCGACTGGCTGAATAGCATCCCCATCACCAAACCCGGCACCCGCTCCGCCGCCAAAACCGTTTGATTGCCACCCCCATATCGGGTATCTTTTGGACTCCCTCCCGCCCAGGTGGTGAAATTGGTAGACGCGCTGGCTTCAGGTGCCAGTGTCCGCAAGGACGTGAAGGTTCGAGTCCTTTCCTGGGCACCATAAACGCGGAGTGGAGCCTTTAAATATCTACCAACGTGTCCGCGATATCCCGGTTTCAGCATGCGACTGTGCCGAACGAAGACGAGTTGTCCGTATGGCCGAACTAATACGATAATACGGAGCGCCATGGATGAGTGGACATTCAGATATCGCCTCAAGATGCGACGCCGGTTTATCTGCAGATTGCCGAGCCAATTTGAGCTGATCGGCAGTTACGACTCGCCGCTCATCAAGCTCCCTACGTGCCTTGCTGACTTTGGTGTTTTCCCACAGCTTGGAGTCCTTCGAATTGAGTTCTTTCTCTGCAAGAACGGTCGGCGACTCCGCCCCGTGTTGCACCTGAGCGAAAAACGCGGTTAGGCGATGTATTCAACCAAGCGAGCCCAAGGATTTTCATCGACGGTTCCAAAATGAACCGAATCAAGTGACGAAAAAGTGGGTCGTCTCGAACTATCTAGTTGTCTCGAGCTTCTTCGGGCATTCAGAATCGAAAAAGTACCGATCTGTTCCTAGCTGTTCTTTGTTTGGTCAGTCTCGATGGAAATGCCACTAAAGGTATTCATGAATGCCGCGAGGGGCATTGAAAACTGTCCCTTGTCGGTCGGGTAGCCGTTCTCTTCTCCCGGTGTTCCTTTTGGCTTGAACCGATTTACGTGAGGATTCCATACGGTAATTTCATCTTTTTCCACGTCAAAGCCAAGAATCGTGTAGGCGTGTCTGCCGTTTATGCCGGGCACCTTCGTCTTTGATGTATCGGCAACCGCCAACCGATCTCCGTCAAATGCATCGGTAAGAGACCGCCGAAGATTTTCGATCGAAATGTTTGGTTTTTTACCGCTGCCACCAAGTCGATATTGTGAAGCGCGATGTCCTGTCAAGGCTTCCAGAGCGACTCGAGGGCTTCCGCCCTTGCCGATGACTTCTTGTGGCTCTGCGGTTGGATCGACTCTTTTCGCGTTTTGGTTATAGCGATATCCCCATGCCTTTTCTAATATGCGAAGCCATAAGCCGTTACTCATACTCGCACCACGGCCGGCTAACTCGCAATCCGTAAGGATCGGAACTTCGATTTCAGACCCGTCTCCGTACCGGACGTGATAGGTAGGTTTTCCTGCATCCAGTTGGATCATCCGTGTGATCGCGCTGGGATCGCGCGAGATAACCGCGCCGGTTGCCGCAATCAAATAGCAGTCTCCTAGGGATCCTTGATGACATCCCACTAAGGTAGGCGCGTCGGAGATAAATATTGGACTATCGGCCGCTTTTTGGATTCGGGAATCGGCTTTGCGAAAAGAGGAGGTAAGTTCTTCGATCAGTCCCTCGTCAGACTTCAACAATTCCCGAGTGAGCACAAACTTTGGATCTTTTGACGATAGGAGCTTGGTTCGAAGGGCAACCACGACTGCAGCCGTTTCGCCGGTGATTAGGGGATCCACCACGCATCGTTGGAGTTCGAGAGCGCTCAATTGACCGTCTCCATCCGTATCCCACTTCGAAAAACTACCTAATAGGACGGACTGAAATCGTTCCTTGGGCGTCGAAGCGTCTCGAGGAGCGAATGAGAAACTTGCGCCGGCAAGGGCAATCGTCAAAAGGGCGGTTAGGGCGGATCGTTTCATTGCTTAGTGCGATTATGGACCTTACGATCGTGTTAGGTTGATTCCTTGCGCAGATTTGATCGCGCGAACCGGTTAGAACTTTTGAACGATTGACGATCGATCCATGGTTCTCTTGACCGGCAAGATTGTCCTTGATGTCAAAGAAGGTTCATTCTATTGGAGTTCGTATTTTGAATTTTCATGTATGTGCAGCGTCATGAGTCCGGCATCGTGGGCCTTGGCCTAGATCATCTTCAAAAGCCGTTGTCTGTATGGGTCGATTGCATTAGAACAGATGCTTAAGGTCCCAACCGTGACCGCAAGAGTAATTGTCTTCGAAACCCAAATCGTTCGCAGAGGATGATAATCAGGAGCCATTGAGTCCAAACTCATCAAACCGAAAAGCTGCTTCTGAGGATTCTCCCGACCTAACACAAGGTAAACACGTTACTTTAGAATCTCATTGAAGCGGGTTCGGCAACTGCTTTCTAGATGTCAAGGGGCCACCCGAAGCCGTCAAGTCGGAGGCCGAAATCTACGTGGTTTCAGACTCCGATTGGGGTAACCAAGATGCCCGTTAACGCTCACACCAACTACGGGATCATCCGCGTTACCGTTCCCGTCGACTTTCGGCTGGAGAACCAGTGCAGGAGATGGGCGAAGTCCAATAACCCGGAACTGCGGGCCTTAGGTGCGACTCAAATCCAATTCTTCAGATCCGGCGAGGACATTCGAGTGGTGCACCGGCTTCTAGACGATTCGGGAACCCTCGAAATCGATTACGTCGGGTCAGGCAAGAACGAAAAGATTCGGGTCGTGCGCAACGCCTCAATCGACACGCTCGACCAATGGTAGGTCAAATGGGAAGGAGACGGTCAAGCCACCGTCGCCCTGTCGAAGGAGATAGTTCGGGTCCCTGCCGGGGAGTTCATCATGGGAGCCCAATCCTCGGATTATCTGAGCGAAGTCGGACCGCGAAAAGTGAACATCCCGGAATTCTGGATCGGCAAAACGGACGTCACAGTTCGACAGTTCAAAGTTTTTTGCAAGGCTACTGGTTATAAGTTCGATTGGGGCCGCCTCGGCGCCAACCAAAGGGAGAAGAACAGCCATCCGATGATCGACCTCGATTGGAAAGATGCGAAGGCGTTCTCCAAGTGGGTCGGCGGTGACCTTCCGACCGAGGCCCAATGGGAGAAGGCGGCGCGCGGAACCGACGGCCGTCAGTTCCCCTGGGGCAACGACTGGAACCCCTCAAAGCTCCATTGCGGAGTCAATACCCACGGCGACTGGCACACGACCGCGCCGGTTGGGAGCTATCCTGCCGGCGCAAGCCCTTATGGATGCCTGACATGGTGGGTAACAGCTACCAAATGTGCGCAAACGTGGCCTACGGGCCGGTTCCCAGCCAGGAGACCTACTATGCGGCTCGCGGCGGCGTCTGGGAGCCAGATGACGCCTGGACCCACCGGACGACGGATCGAGGGTTCTGCATGCCGGGATATCCGACCTACGAAACGGGCTTCCGCGTCGCGGGATCCAAGAGGCTGAAGCTTCCGTAGTCGCGGATTTTTTCAGCCCGCTTAGTGTTTGGGAGGCTCGCATCAAAGCAGCAAGGGGGCGTCTCGGTCTCCCTTCCAATTTCCTAGAAGTTGTTCGTTCAAAGGACTTCTCGGAGCTTCGCTTTACCTCTGCTCGCCCTTCCCTAACGTGACCGTAGAACGTTTACCGGGAATACTTGTGCTGATCACCGAATGCATTGTCACTGTTTACTCATGGTCAACCCGTTTCAATCTCTCAATCTCTTCGGCGTCGGCTAGATCCTTGGTTCGCCCTGCGGCGCGCTTATTCTTGACATAGTCCGACGCCGATATGAACCACACGGCGGTATCACCAAGACGTCCGGCAACCTTTCCTTGCCAGACCTCGTCGAATGTAACGCCATCTATCCTTGTAATCAGGTCTATGCGATTCGGTTCTTGTCCAAGTTGAACAATGACATCTGGATCATAAAAGTCGGATGCCTCCAAGCCCAAAGACGCAAAGCCAAATTCCCGGATTGCGTGTTCGAGCTTTACTGCGTTCGCCTGTGAGGAACGAATAAAGAAGTCAATGTCGCGAGTTGTATCTCGGGTGGCCATGGAAGGCGAGAGCAAATGCTCCAACCACGACGAACTCAATCTCGCGAGCGACGAGTAGTCCTACAAACTCGGACAAATCCCTGTCTAGCTTTGGGGTCACTGTTGATAAGTCCTAAGAGAATCTCGATCCGTTGCTGGGGGGTCATCTTTCGGTAAGCTTCACGATCTGCCTCGTCCGCCTCTTTGTGGTTTCGAAAGATGCGTACAACTCTATCCACAATTCTAGTTTACTTGACTACAGCTCGCAAGCAAATCGTTGAAGTGGTTAGGCGCAAGTGGCAACAATAGCGAGGAGTTTATGTCGTCATTAGGGGGAGGTTCTTTAGCCTTTCTTCCGATGGCGACGCTGCGTCAGTTCCGCACCTGGCAATTCTTTGATTCGACCGGCAAATGACTCCGATCTGGTCCTGATCCTATCGCTTCAATGGCGGATGCTACGCGGTGCGCCAGCGCATCGCCGGTCGAATACCAATTAACGCAGGAACAAAACGTACGAAAAGAAGCTCGTCAGGCAAACTCAGATTCAAACGACTGGAAAACGCTTAGTTCGCGTGTCAGAGTCCGCTGGACGAGAAGGTTCGAGTCCTTTCCTGGGCACCATAATCGCGGAGTGGAGCCAGCAAGATTGACCAATGTGTATCGCGTACAATGCGCATACAGAGTGTCAACGAATGCGCCGCTAAATGTAAAAAGGTCAGTAAAGACCAACTTGGTCGCTGCTCTTTGCTATCGATGGGCCTCTCTGGCTGACAGAGCCGATATCCATGATGTGTAGTATTGGCCCGGTTGCATCCGTCTTAATGTAATACAATGTAGTCCAATGGACGGAACCAGCAACCAGCTCAGGCTCCCTGAATCCATCGATAAATATCGTCCTATCGAGATTCTAGGCTACGGTGGTTACGGAGTTGTTTATCTTGCTGATGATCCAGAAGCTGGAAGGAAGGTTGCTCTTAAGGTGCCGTTCGATTGGGTCATGTCGGATGAAAAACTTCGAAAAAGCTTTCGGAACGAGGTGACCAAATCCGCAAAGCTCAACCACACAAACATTGTGCCGATCTACGACGTGGACAGCAAGCACACTCCGCCGTTTTTTACAATGCCATTTTGTGAAGGTGGCAATCTGGCGTCACATTTGGAGCATGGGAAACTCGGCTTTGGAATAGAACGATTCGACAAGGTCATCGAAATAGTTAACCAAATTGCGGCGGCTCTTGCTTACACCCACGCTCAAGGGGTCGTTCATCGCGACGTAAAGCCCGGTAATATACTTAACCACTGTGGCCGTTGGATGGTTTCGGATTTCGGCGCAGCCCGCAGCGCCGTCCCGACAAATTCTGTCAGCACAACAAGTAGCGGGATGGCGATCCCATACGCCTCTCCGGAAGTGCTGTCCGGCATGGATCCCGATTGCAAAGACGATGTGTATTCGTTGGCATGCGTTGCCTTCGAGATCTTAACTGACCGTCGGCCCTACACGGCCACGACCTTTGCGGAGTTGATCACCGAGATTTGTGATCTAAGCGATCCCCCTCCAAACGCGCACGACGTGAACTCAAAGATCCCGTTGTCTGCCTCGAAGGTTATTGCAAGAGGTATGGCAAAGCGGAGCAAAGAGCGCATTGGAAGCACGGCCTTGTTCGCGAAACAACTACAGGAAGCACTAATTGTAGTGCCAGAAATCGTTAGAACCGTCCCTGCGCCTGGTCTACAACAAGCCGCACGTACCAGCGCCAATCTAACGCGCCTCAAACCGCACTTGATCGTAACTAGCTCAGTTGTGCTTGCCGCTCTTGTGATTTTTCTGACCTCCTATCGAGCAAGTTGGCGCTTAGTGCAACAGGGTGACGCGGCTTATTTCGGCCAACATGGGCAAGACATAGACCTCGTAGGGGCCGCACAGTTCTATCGAACAGCCGCAGAGGCAGGCGATCCAAAGGGAATGGTCGCTTGGGGCTACTGTCTGTATAATGGCCTAGGCACTTCTCCGGATAGCTCTCTTGCCCGTTTATGGTTTAGTCGCGGTGCAAAGTCTGGCGATCCTATGGCAATGCTATGGCTTGCAAGTTCCTTTGACGAAGGTACCGGCGGGCCAGCAGATCACGCTGAAGCCAAAGCATTGCGAGAGAAGGCGGAACCCTTGTGCATCCAGGCCGCCGACGACGGCGATATGGAAGCTCTTTTCCAAGCTGCATCGAGCCTTGTATTGGCGAAGTCGCAACTTGAAAAAGCAAGGCACTATCTTAAACACGCGGCCAATAGAGGAAGTCCTAGTGCCGCCGAGTTTTTGGCAGATTGCATGGCTTTCGGTCAACTTGGAAAGGCTGACCCTGAAGGTGCATTTCTATGGTATAAGGAGGCGCGGCTTGGCTATGAGCGAAGTGCTCAGGCGGGTAGCCCCTATTCGAGACTTGCCTTAGCGAGAATGTTGTCGAAGGGAATAGGAGGCCCCGTAGACACCATTCGAGCTAACCGTTGGTACATGGCTGCTCGCTCAGACTTGGAAAGATTAGCGAATGCCGGCAATATGCGTGCGGCCGTCGATTTGGCTCGTGGCTACGATTCGGGTAAGTGGCTCGCGCGAAACGAAGGCGAGGCGAGGCGATGGGCTAAGATTGCTGCATCAGCCGGCAGCTTGGATGGAATGTTCTATTATGCGTGCTTACTCGAGAGTTCAAGCAACGTGTCAACGTTAGACTATCCGAGTGCGCGTCTGTGGTATCAAGAGGCGATAAAAGCTGGAAGCAACTCAGCGAAAAACAATTACGCTACGTTGCTTCGCTATGGTAGAGGCGGCAGTGCTGATGTATTTACTGCTCGAAAACTTTATTTGGAGGCGGCTGAAGCCGGAAATGTCTTTGCCATGGTCAATATCGGCGAAATGCTATATTATGGAGATGGAGGCCCAAGTAACAAGGCTCTTTCCTCGAAGTGGGCCCTGAAGGCTAGAGACTTAGCCTATGCCACCGGAAATAAAGCCGCTATTAAAAGGGCTAACGATCTTCTACACCCAAGACCAATCACACATTCACATAGCTTCCCATATGTCATCAGGTGAAATCAATGAATCAGCTGCCGTGCAAACGATCAGTTCAGGCAAATGGAGTTGAATCCAGTGGGTTTTACTTGAACCGTGCAAGTTACGAACTCCTTAGGGTGGACAGAGACAATGAGAAGTCACCATTCGACACGGAAGATCGTGTCAACAGGGTCTATCGGACACGAACGAGCTGTTGATTGTATTCATGGCACTACTCGCTGACCAGCCAACTCTTATCGACCTTGGTCGGCTCCAGGAGGGCGGATCACTTGTCATCGGCCGAGTGGGTGACATCGTGATCGATGAGCCTTATGTAAGCCGGTCTCACTGCCGGCTCACTCGTAAGGATGGAGAAATACTGATCGATGATTTGGACAGCCTTAACGGCACATATATCGACGGTAAGAGGATCCAAGGGCCAACTCATTTGAGAAGCGGCTCCGGACTCACGATTGGTCTGATGCGATGTATCCGGCTCGGAGACAGGCTCGAGTATGCACAAGCAGGCCGCGTTACACTCGAAGCTCGGTTATTGCGAAAGGATATCGGGCCCCGCTTTTCACAGCGTATCAGAGCGCTTACACGGTGGAAAGCTTTAGAGTTCCTACCGCTGTTGCATGATGTGGATCTATCGATACCACCGAATCAACTGGTTGCCATCGTTGGTGGCAGCGGTGCAGGTAAGTCGACCTTGATGAAGGCGCTAACAGGGTTTCAGCCTGCTACGTCGGGGCGAGTTCTTCTTAACGGAGTCGACTTCTACGAGCACCTCCCCCGACTGAGACCTGCGATTGGATATGTACCCCAAGACGATATCGTGCATGAGCAACTTACTGTTTGGCAAGTATTGTGGTACGCATCTCTCCTTCGATTACCGCCAGACACGGACGATGCCGAAAGGCGTCGACGAGTTACAGAGGTAATCGGTGAACTCCGGCTCGACCATCGCATCGATGCACGTGTGCAAACTCTGAGCGGAGGCGAGCGAAAACGTGTCAGCGTCGGAGTTGAGATGATCAATCGCCCAGCCATCCTCTTCCTTGACGAGCCAACTTCTGGCTTAGACCCCGGGTTCGAGCGCGAGTTTGTAGAAAGCCTGAGATCGCTCGCCTCAAATGGCAGGATCGTTGTGATGGTCACGCACTCTCCGCAAGCGACTATTGAATGCGATTTAGTCCTGTTTCTTGCAAAGGGTGGGTATCTGGTCTACGAGGGCACACCGAAAAGCGCTCTTGCCCATTTTGGAGTTGAATCAATCGCTGAGGCTTACTCAATTGTGCAGGGCAACCCTAAGGCCTGGGGCAACAAGCGCCCGTTAGCTGCCGCAAGCCAAAGTTTTGAGCAAGGGGTCGAGCAGGTCGCAAGCTCTCTTGGCGCCCCTCTGAAACGGCCGGCAGCGCACTGGCAGTACGCGGCCCTGTTACGCCGCAACTGGACTCTTGCGATCAACAACCCTCTGACATTCCTGGTCCAGGCAGTGTTTTTGCCTTGCGCAATAGGATGGACGCTCGGAAAGAACTTTGGATTTGATGGTCTAAGCAATCCATTCCAAGCCGCAAAAGGTACGGCATTGCTCTTCTTTACCCTAATCTTCGTTACGCTAATCGGCGTTTTCTCAGCCTCTAAGGAGATCGTGAAAGAGTGGCCGATCGTACGACGTGAGCGAACCATTAATCTTCGGCTGGGTCCGTACCTGCTAGCGAAGCTGACATTGCTTTTGGGGACATCGGGTCTCCAATGTTTACTATTATTGCTCTATTTGAGTGCCTTTGTGCCGTTGCCCAATGGGGTTTCATTTGGTGCGTTTTGGCTCACTCTGATGCTCTGCTCCTCTGCCGGAGTCGTGTTGGGACTTATTGCTTCAGCGCTGGCGCGAGATGTAGATCAAGCGCCCCTTTGGGCAATCGGATTGATGATCCCCAACTTGCTCTTGTGTGGGCTCGTCGCCGGCCTTCCCAGCAGTCCACTTGTGCCAACGTGGTGGGGGCTCGCCGGGCTCGGCAACCTTCTAGGGCAAAACGACAAACTCTTCGCGAGTGAATACGTGCAGCCCGAAATCATCATGCAACTCACCAACTCGAACTTTGCAATCCCAGTTGAAGCATGCTGGGCGCATCTGGTAGCGCTTATGGTTCTGTTGTTCACGATTCTATATTGCTCATGCCTTTTGCGGGAGCTTAAGCAGGAGTAAACAAATTATGGAAGATTCGATTCCAATCAATGAGCGGTTTTTAGGTGAAGGGACGGTGGGCCGAGTTTGGGCCATTATTCCCCCAGGCGGAGAGCCCTATGCATGTAAGCGGTATTTACCTTGGTTGTTGTCTGATCCGCGACAAGTCGAATCAATGCGCAACGGCATGAACGCATTGCGAGCAATACGTCACCCTTCGATTCTCGCGATCGCCAGTGCTGATCAGGAGGGGATCAAGATGGCCCTAGCTTCCAGCTCTCTAGCCGATATCATTCGAAATGGTCCCACAGACACACTTGAGGTAAAGCGAATTGTGCAAGAGATAGCGCTAGCACTTGATCACGTAGGGAGATCCGGCATTTGCCACGGAAATCTCAAGCCCAAAAATGTCCTTCTGGATGCTAGCGGAAAGGTGCTCCTCGCGGACTTTGCCATGGGATCCAATCTTCTTCATTCCGGATCAATTAGTGAGGCTCAAGTTGAGACACTGCTCTACCTTGCTCCTGAGCGGTTCTTGGAAGGATCGGTGAGTGCTTCTGGCGACGTTTACTCGTTGGCGGCTCTGACTTTTCACTTGCTTTCAGGCCGCCCTCCATTCAATAGCAGGAACCCCGTGAAGTTGACCGGGCACCATTGCAAAGATGAGGTTCCAAGCATTCGCGCATTTCGTCCCGAAATCACGGAGGCAATTGAGCGGGTCCTACTTCGCGGCCTCAAAAAAGCTCCTGCCGATCGCTTTCGATCACCTGGCGAATTCGCGACTGCGCTGACTTTAGCCGTGGATGATGTCGATATCCGTGAATCCAGCGTTGAGACATCGGAAGGAGATACGGATCGGGTCATTGTGAATGCAGATATTCGGAGCCAATCAATTGCGGCCCATTCCAGATTTTCTGCCGAGACGCCCGTCGAGTCGAATCCTAAGAGGACAGCAATAAAACGGCAAAAGTCTAGTGCGGGTCTCATAATCGTAATTCTAACGATCGCTACACTCTCGGGCGGCGTGATGCTGAATGAGTCAGGTGTTCGTCGTCGATCTCTGGCAGCCTTGCAGGTGGAGGTTTCTCGCAACAGTTACCGTAAGCGTTTCATGGACACTATAGATGAAGCAAAGACAGAAGTGTCTGCGCGTCTCAAACCGATGGAATCTATGATGAAGGGCTCGCAACAAGAACTTCGATCTTACGCCGAACAGATGACCCATCGCTCGCAAACGTTTGAGAACCAAGTGAAAGAGCTCTCTCTCAAGGCTAACAAAATGGAGCGAGAGATGGACGCCTGGCAATTGAAAGCCGAGGCGGCTGAACGTAAGCTTCAAGAAGCCGGAATCGATACAAATTGAACGATCACGGAAACGCCAATGCCGGTTGAGGCGACGATTTTCACCATCGCAATTTCGCAACCTTCGTCAGGAATAGAGTCGAATCAGTGCCCAAATGGTTCTTCTGAACGGCTCACGAAATTGCACACGAAGATACGATGTCGATCCACAGGTCGAAAGTTTCGTCAGATTCGCAAAGGACGAGACGTCGTTCACGAAGGGCTGCAACAACGGAGAGTGTTTGCCGAGGCGTAAGACCAACCCCGTTTGCATCTCTGGTCCGGGTGCACACGTGCCACAGTTCCCTAAGGGCTTGATCCGTGCGTCAATGCTCGTGTCCGTTGGATTCCAAATCGGTAATCGAGAGGAGAACTAATGTATGACCTGTTTCATCAATTAGCCCAAGTCGCAGCAGAACATTGGTGTCGAGTAGGTATCGCACTACTCATTGCTCTCGTATATATCCTCGGCGGAGTATAGGCACCCAAGAGGAAGCGTCTTGCCCTTGGTTACTTCGGTTATCCTTCGCTCGAATTCGGCCCAAGCATCGATCGGTGTCTGCTTCGATTCACCTTCTGGGATATCAAGAACACGTATTTCTACGCGATGCCCCATAAATGCCTTGGCATGCTTAGACGCAACATCTTCCCACACACCTTCGTAAACCACTTCCTTCAACCTCTGATTGTACGACCGTCGTGTGAGTTCCGTGGCGGACGGTGGATGGAGTAGCCCATTTTGCAAATCCACCACATATCGTCGACCTCTACTCAAACTTCTATTTGTCTCCGTGTTTCCGTGTTGGCGGAGCTACTTGTTGAGCAGGTAGATCGCTTGAAGACCTGGAAACTGCTTGAGGTAGCTCATCAGGCGTTCAAACTGCTCGAGTGATTTCAGGTTCTTCTGATGCCTTTTTATGAGGATGATGAGACCTCTGCTTTTGGCACCGACAGGGTCAATGAGCTTCCAGCTATTAAGGAAGCTTGAAATGGACGAATAGCTCCTTAGCGGGCCTTTTTAGATGATAAGATCGGTGTGGGACATAAAGGGCCTTCCCTTTACGATGCGAAATGGCTCCTCAGTCGTCTGGTTGGGTAGCTCGATTCGCCTTGAGAGACGATTGATGAATTTATTAAATAGAACATTCCTTACAGCGCTGTCCTTACTCTTTGTTTCACCATTGGCCATTGCATCCCACGCAGAATTTTCGCAGGCGGACCTCGAAAAAATCGTCGTCGAACTTGACAAGGTGATTCCGGAAAACAAGAACTTCAAGTACCCAATCAAGTGCACGTTGGTGGACAAGAATGAAGTCAATGCTTATGCCCACGTCGAAAAAGAGGGTAAAGACTATCGCGCTGCCATGGTGGTTTTTAGCGGCCTTGTAAAAAGCGCCAAAGGCGACGTTAAAACGATCCGAGCTGTTGTAGCCCACGAACTTTCCCACTTGTCGCTTGGACACTTGTTAGACACTGATCCCTCTGCGCGAGACGTCCGTAATCTGTGGACCCGTCAGCAAGAATATGAAGCCGACAAATACGGCGCGGAAGCGTTGGTCAAGGCTGGCTACGCCAAGAAAGACATGGTCAACATGCTCCTCTTTCTTGACCGTGATCAAGGGCGTGAAGGTCCGTGGCTTGACAACCTGACGGCGGATCACGCCGATCCAAAAGCTCGTGCAGCCGAACTTGCGGACAACCCATCGGCCCTAAAAGCTTTGATTACCTTCGACACCGCCCTTGCATACGAAGACGATCGCAATCACTTGTACACCAAAAAGTTGTTCGACGATGCCGTTATGCAGTGGCCAGACCTTAAGGAGGCGTACATCAATTCAGGCAAATGCAGCCTGATGTTCTACTACGACAATCTGCCTCAGGCCGTACGCACGAGTTGGTGGCGGCCGGACTTTGGCCCACTAATCACCAATATCCATGCTGCTATTCCTCAAGCCACCGAAGTGACTGACGAAGACCGGGAACGTTGGAAAGACGCACTCAAAGCAGCGAAGTTGGCGTTAACGAATAATCCTGATACGGTCGCTGCAAATGAACTGATGGCCCTGGTATCCGTTCTGGAACCCGATGCCAAGAAGGACGTCGTTCAGTCAGGTTCTTACTGGTTTGAGAAGTTTCAAAAAGGTGCAGACAAAGTCACCTCGCTCCGATACGCAAATAACGCAGCGGTTGGATACCAACGAACCGGGAATGTGTCACAGGCTTACTTCATTATTATTGCCGCGCAAAAAGCTGCGGGGATTTTCAACTCGGCCTTGGGCGAAAACCTCGGGCTCGTCAAGGTCACAGGTCGGTCGAAAGACGATGACACCCTTGCCGCCAACGTGCTTTTCACCTGGTTATCCAATACTCCACCCGTAAGTCCACGATGGGACGTTGTCAAAAAAACCTTTGACGATATTTGCGCAACTGTTGGGATCACCGCGAAACCAATCACTCAGAAACCCGGTGCGCTGTGCAAGGTCACGACTTTGGTAACCTTTGGCAAAGAATTGGGAATTCTGCTACCCGTAAGTGGAGTTATTGCCAGCGTCGGCCCCCCCGAAAAGCAAGTTTCTTTCGCTGAAAAGTGGCCAGATCTACTAGAGATTCGATGGCACAATGAATTACTGACGATCTGGACGGAAAGAGAGAAAGTCATGCGCATTACCAGCTACGAGCCGGGCGCTTACCTCCAACTTCGGCCAATAGATAAGGCGTCTGATTCACTCTTTAAGATCGCAGTGGGCATGACTAAGGCGGAGTTGTTTGCCATTGTTAGTGAATCGTCGGCGGTGCAAAAGAACCTAGCGCGAGGTGGAAAACTCGACGAATGGAGCTATTTCCCCGACCTAAATATGGGCGTCCTCATCGAAAATGATAAGGTCAAAGCTATCACCGTAACGCCAGTCGTCGACGAAGGCTAGCCTCAGGTGTGGGGCACCCATTGCCTCACACTTCACCTTTGGCATCTGCATTTCGATGTAGGAAGCGTCCAACCGAAGGATGGAGACGACAACCGATCGTTCCGACCACATCACTTATCCCGGTAGCTTCCCTCCGGGATAACCGAAAATCGCAACCCGATACCCGTCCTCTTTGATGAATTCGAAGTACTGAGGCAATACCTTGAAAGGCGGATACTTGTTGTACATCGCAAACGTGGGGAGCTTTGCCCGCAGCGTATATGCCCTCGACAACCAACTGCCACTTCCCTTCAGATTTCCATTAGCATCGACGTTCCCTTTGAACTTGCAGCCGGTGCCCTCGTCGTCTTTGAACTCTCCCGAACAATTGCCTTTGGCGTCTACTTCGAATTTCAGCGACCCGCTGAACGCCATGCCCTTATTCTTCTCATTCATGTTCTTCAGGTAAAACTCGTCGTCGACCATGAGTGCTCGAAGCTGGACCGAACCCGCAAATTGCCGCACTCCGGGCTTTTCGACAAACGAATAGTGGTCAAACATCGGATTTCCCGGTTGCCGCTGAAGGACTTCCATGGCGATCTCGTGGACCTTGTCCATCTTCCCTAGATGTCGATAGTGGGCCTCAAGCACGTTTGTCGCTCGCTCCTGAACGAATTGAAATGTCCACAGCCGATCCTTTTCCTGAATCGCGAGAAGCGGCTCCGCCTTTTTCCAATCACCCAAAACCGCCCAAGCGAGCCCTTGAAAGGCTTGGGTCACCAAATCCTTCGATGGTTTCGCCAATCCAGCCTTTGCCCCTGATCGATCCCCACCTCGCGCTTGTAGGTAGCAATGTAATGCTCTAATTCGGTCAGCCCAAACTCCTGAAAGACCTGGCAAATGGGCGACAAGTTTTACGGTGTGAAGATATTGGCCAAGCGCTCCGTAATAGCATGCCATCAGGCAACGGGTATCGAGATCCTGGTCAATTGGAACTTCGCCGACCATCAGCGATTCGACACGCACCTTGTCCCCCCGATTCATCGCCAAAAGGATGAGTTGTAAACGTAGCTCAACGGACATGCTCACTTCTGAACGGCCAAGATACTTACGCGAAATTCTCTCAAACTGGGACGATCGCTCGGCAAACATGCCGTACTCAAGAACCTGTCTCCATGGTCGAGAATCGAATCCAAATCGAGGTGCATACTTGATGAGTTGCAAGAAGTAGACGTTGATCTGTTGTTCATAGTCCGACTGCTTGAGAGTTCCTAACGCAAGCTCCTCGGCCATCACAGATGAGTACATATCGTAAATCGAACTGTAGAAAGTCAGATCGTCATCAACATAGCGAGTACCCCGGAGATATTCCTCCATCGGGTTGGCGTCGCCCTTGAACTGCTTCATAAGCAGGATCACAATGTGCGCACGCCAGGAATACGGATGCTTGCTTGCCGCTTCAAGGAATTCATCCTGCAGGATTCCGATTGCGGGACCTGCAATCTTGACGGCAGAGAACAAATACTCTGGCCGAATGCCAGCCTTCAAGGCACGCTTGACTAATCCGATGCTTCCTTGCTTGTCACCGCGATCTTTCGCAATACTTGATCGGAGTAGTAGGGCTAAACCGGCCATCTGTCCGGCTCCTGATGCCTGATCTAGGTAAGTATCACGAGCCTTTAAGTTTCCAACCGCTTCGAGAGGCTGAAGCCGCGTCATGAGCAAACTCTCATCCGACGGATCCGTGCCTTTGGCCTTTTGAGCCTTGTCGATCAGCTTTAAGGCCTCACCCCATCTAGACTCGGTCAGGGCAAGGTGCGCCTCTGCGTAGAATTTCCTTCTCGGCCATGCAGCAGAAATTTGCGCAAACCTCTTTGCCGACTTGGCCTTCTGGGTTAATGAAGCATTTTGGTCAATAACGAGCCAGCAAAGCCTGCATAGCTCCCACTCCGAGTTTGAGTTTAGGAGTCGAATCGCAGATTGGACTCGGTCGGCGGGATCAATTGCACGAGAAAGTGATGTTGTCTGGGTTATGTCCTTCCAATAGCTGTTCTTCATCGCCAGCAAGGGCGCATAAACGCGATTGGCTTCACCAGAACGACCAAGCGAGTCGAGAGAAGCCCCAAGTAAGTAACGGGATTCCGACTGAAGTTCGCCAAGCTGTTCCACAACTTTAAGCATTTCAACCGCCTCGGTGACCCTATCTTTATCAAAGAGAGCTTGCGCATAGGTGGTCAGGGAGGCAACATATTCCTCCCGATTGAGCTTGCCCGCCCGGTTCCGAAACAACTGAAGCGATTCGGGGGTAACTGCTTCAGGAGGATATGCCCCGAGCAGAACATCTAGAGTACTGTCGTCGCCCCACAACGTGGGCACTTGAGCAAACTTCCCGTGGTCAGGTTCGGTGAAGTCGTAAACCTTTTTTTGGACATCCTGCCCGAGCCTCGAAGCCCACAGCGCTCCAGAACTGTCGCGCAGCTTTGGCTCTTGCAGACCTTCTAGTAGGAAGTGAGTAAATGCCCCTTGGTGCAGTTCGGCATATTCGTAAGACCGCTTACCCGGCGCACATCCCAGCAAAACGGCGAGATTGGCTTCGTGACAGAGACTTGTTAGCTCGACTCCAAAGTCGTTCTTGGTTCCTGCCCTGCAAGCATCCGAGATGAACAATACATTCTTTAGCCCAGCCTTGACAATTCGCGTAATGACGGCCTTCACAGGCACGCCCATCTCCTCGATCCGGTCTTTCTTGACATCGGCCGGCAAAAGAAAATCACCCTTCGCCGTCGCGACGCCATGGCCCGAAAAGTAGAAAACAAATAGATTGCCCTTGTCCAGTTTTGGATCGTTAAGCAATTGGTCAAGCTGGCTGAGTATGTGGGCCGCCGTCGGCGCTTCTTCTACAGATCCTTCGTCTGCAAGTAGCTTGACGTTAGCGGGGTCAAACTCCATTTTCGTTGTCAGAGCAGAAGCAAAATCGCGTGCTTCCCTAGCCGTATATTTGAGACGTCCAATCTCATCGCTGTACCCAGACACCCCAATTACGAGGGCCCAGCGCCCATGGGGGACAAAGGGCTTCTGAACATCAGTCGGCAGTGCCCCCTTCAACTGGGAGAACGCGGGAGTGGGCATCCCTAACAAAACGAAAAGCGCACACAGGGCAACGAAGACTTGACTGAACCGCACTCGACTATTCTAAGCAGTTCGCCTCCCCCATTGCAGGAATCCCCTCAAAGATACACGAAGGTGATGGTGGACCTTGCCGACCTAGAATCGATCAATAAGGCAGGAGTCATCCTATTCCCAGACGAGCTGATGGGATCGATTGGGCGAGTCAACATTCATGATGTTGGTGGAGTTGTTGCCATACCTGCCCGCGGCAAAGTTAACTGCCGGACCGGCCAAATTAACCTGACTGGGTCATCGACGCATGTCGCGGAAAAGCCAAGCCTGCAATCTCAAGTCGTAGCATCCGCTTGCATGAGTCAAGTCGTTAGACTGTGGATCTCTTGAGTCGGCTCGGTATATTTCTGGCTAGGGAATATTGTGAATATCGCGGATTTGCAACTTCCGAGAGTTCGCGAACCGAATAAAACTTGCTGAATGGAAGAGTACGACAAGTTGTACGACATCTCGAACCCCTGAACCCGGCATAACTCCCCGCTAAATCGGCCTGTCTACCTGTTGGCAGGCTCGCAAAGGTTCACTCATCCTGTCCTGGGCACCAACTCTATGCCAGCTCTAATTTATTCGTTGGGTAACTCCACATCATGAGGTCCTGAGCGTAATGAGTTACGAGCGGTAGCTGCCATCTCGCCGAGCACTCTCTAATTCGAGGAGCTGCGCTCTTCTAAGGTAAAAGACCAGAGCCAATTTCAAAAGGTGTGATTGGCGGAGTTTAGAAGGTCCGGTTCGTCTTCTTTTGTATGAAGAAAAAACCAACGAGTCCCGAACCTTGTTGTAGGATATCCGAGTTCGCTCGCAATCTGAACCCGGCATTGTTCGTTCACATGGACTTTGTGTGTGGAGTGTTAAATCCGGAGCAATGTAGGGTTGCTCTTGTTTTCGAGACGCTTGAGATTGAGAGGTACGTTAGGGACACCGGCCTTTCTGGGGGTCGTCCTTTCTACTCACTCAAGCCGACTGCCCGCGCGTTCGTGGTGAAGTCGGTATTGAATATTGCAACGACTCTGGACCTCATTTCCCGACTCCGGGTAGACCACGGGCTCAGAACGCTGTGCGGCTTTGGCTGGAGGATTCCGAGCGAATCGACGTTTTCACGTCATTTCAAAGTCTTGTCCGAAAAGACCGTTTTAGACATCGCCCATGAGAGCCTGGTGCGCGAGCATGTTGGGTCTGAGACGGTACACCATGTGTGCCGTGACTCCAGCCAGATCGATGGTCGTGAAAAGCCGAAGGTTCGTGTGAAGTTTCAGCGAATCGCCAAAAGAAAAAGAGGGCGCCCTGCAAAGGGTTCCGAGCCGGTAGCCGAGGAACCCTCGCGTATCGAAAGGCAACTCGAACAAGACTTCGAAACATCGTTCAAAGAGCTTCCCAGAACCTGCGACGTGGGTGGCAAGACCAATTCCAAAGGCCACCCTTCGTACTGGGTCGGATTCAAACTGCATCTGGACGTTTCCGATGGAGGCCTGCCCCTGTCGGCCTTCACATCCTCAGCGAGTTTGCATGATTCCCAAGTTGCGATCCCGCTCTCCCTCAAGACCGCCGATAGAGTCGGAGGCGTGTTCTACGAACTTATGGACAAGGGATACGACGCTGAAGGAATCAAACAAGCCGTCCGGCGGCAAGATCACGTGCCGATCATCCAACCCAAGGATCGCCGTGACCACAAAGCCGTGCCGCTGGATGCCGCCCAGGCTCAAAGGTTTAAGATACGAACAACCATCGAAAGATCCTTCTCCGACATCAAAGACAACCTTGGCGGACGCTTCGTCAGAGTCCGAGCACCCGACAAAGTTCATGCTCACCTCATGTTCGGAGTCTTGACTCTATTTGCCTTGGTGCTTCTCAGATCCGTCTAAGAGCACAAGGAAGCTCAAGGAAATGCAAGCTCCAAACGAGGGGCGGAATTTGTCGTGCACGAAGATTGGACAAAACATGCAAACCTTGGCAAGTAAGCAATACCATACCAACAAAAGAAAGACAACCAGCAGATAGACTGCCTGAAATCACAATGGAACCCCCATTTCAAAAACCTCAGACTAATGCTTCCAGCAGCGCTTGATTCATTGTGTTAGTCATTCCTTCGGCACCAAGTTATCGCTACCTCTTTGGTTGGGCTCCCCGCCCTCCGCGGCGTGTGGGCGAATCGTGCGGGGCCAGACGATCACGATGGATGGTCCAATTGTCTGTTTATTCCAACGGAGGGTCGATTGTGGTGGCGGTGCCTGATCCGCTTAAGTAGGGGCCTCCAGGCGTTTCCGCATCCATGCCGCGGGGCATGATTGCCAATTCAGGTTTGAACGACTTCGGAAGCGGGATCGGCTTCAGACCATTGTTGAAGAAAAACATAAAGCACCTCTTGCCGATTCGCTGTTCGAATATCAGCATGCCTGGTTTGTCGTCCGCCCTAATAATTCTGGGTTTCTGGGTAATCAGCTGCGGGTTTTCAGCCCGTATAGTAAGCATGACGCCGGCATAATCGTTCATCGCCAGAATCCAGCTTTCGTGATGTTTATTCTCTGGAAAATAACGGGTGCAATACAGATCCGTGGCATAGAAGCATGGCACGCCAGGCAAATAGCACAATAGAACCTCTGCAAATACCGCTCGACCTGAATATGTCCCAAGCCCATTTGGAATGTTTGCGGTAATCGTAAATAGGTCTGGGGACTTAGAGGTGGTTAAGAAATGAAAGGATTCATGCAGCGGCGCGATTGCCGCCAGCCACGCTTTGGGGGAGCACTTACCCAAGATAAACTGGATCGTCGCTTCGCGCCATTTCCGATTTTCCAGAGTGTCGAGAGTGATGGGCTTCGCGAACTTCACCTTGCCTTTGGCATACTGTAACGTCAACGCATTTGGTTTCGGATCGGCGGCCCAAGTATCGAATGGTTCATCGACTAGCCGTGGCAACCATTTCTCAATCCCCTCTGACGCAGGAAACCAGTAGACGCTTGGTACCCGCTTGACGTCTTGTTGAACGGCCAAGGCCATGAATAAAGCAATCGAAATCATTTGATCAGAATCTATTCTCTGTCGTTCGCATTCGCGAAGCAAGGAATTACTTAGTTTTAGTTCCCTCTAGGAGTGACCAAATGGCCAACGTACTATCCTTTCGCCGCTTTGGAGTCTACCACTCCGTTCGAAGGAACCTAAATTGCTAGAACGGACACATTCAATTCGACTAGGTAATAGCTAACTAGACGATGAGCAAGCTGGGTCCAAGATACAGCAAGTTTAGGATCTCATGGAGACGCTTTTTGGCAAGATGAATTTCCACTTATGGAGACTTGGGCGTTTGGAACCTGAACCGACGACAATAGAGGAATACTCCCCAGTTGCCCCAACTTGGTGACTGCGGAACACGATCGCCGCCTCCCTAGACCATTTCAAAATCCCTTTGCAACTGAAATAATCCGGTCGATTGCGACAGGTGAGAAACGGAATCCGGAGGAGTCAGGGGTCAAATCACCACTTGCTATCCTGCTAGCCCACCAAGAACCAACATGGTTCTTTGAAAAGCCATTGAGCCCAAAATCGTTCGATGTTTCGGAGAACCACGATCGCAAGATGGAATCAAAACTCTCCAGCGCAAGCGAATGTCCAGTTGCCTCCTGATGCATCCAGAATATCAAGTCCAGGTAGGAACGAGACAACTCGTCAGAATGAAGTGAGAAGTGTCCCTTTGATTCAAATACTGCCAAGGCTCCTTTTCGAACCCACAGCCTAACGCCAGGATAGCGCGGTTCCACGAGCTCAAGTTCCTGGTCAACAAATCGAGGGTAGGCTCCGCTGACTAGAGCCAAATATTCCGCATCGCGCTCTGCTTTTTCGTCGATTTCAAGTTGCTCAAGGCTACGGACTCTCATGAGCAGGTCTGTGAAGCCCTCCGCAACCACGCGATGTTCGAGCGAATCTACTCCAATGTCAGAGTCTTCATGGCACCAAAATCGGACGAGCCACCCTCCATTGCAAGAACAAAGGAGGAAGTAGTTGCCAAAATCATCATTCGCGATTGGAATGGCATTCAGAGGTAGTTTTGCGTCATAGGCGTCAAATTCCTTCGGGGTCGAGAGGCGATCATACGCCTCTAGTGACTGGCCCTTAGGTTCCAACGAGTGCAACTTTGAGATGGCATCGCCATGCATATAAGGAACATCTGGCTGATCATCTCGGCCATATACAAGTCCCTCGACGAGTCTTCCCCCATTGAAATGAAGCAAGAATTCCCGGTAATCCGGTGGTAAGGAATAACCCAGTTCCCTTTCGAACGCCTCAATTTCATGTAGGCCAACCTTCGGTCCAGGCTCCTCAATCCAGACTGGGGTTTCTTTGCCCAAGATATTTAGCCGTATCGCCATTAGTTAGTTATAACAGACGAGGTCAAAGAAACTATCCGAGCACCACGCGGGAATCCCGCATTTCCATGCGAAAGGGCCCCCGGAGGAGGTGGCTGATCCGTTCGAAACCATATGCTCCTTAGCCAGCACATGTCATAAAAGAAATCATGCAGTAAGTCTCGGGCACATCTTACTTGCCAAGCACGATTTACTAGTTTGGTAGTTCATCATCGGCTCCAAACTCGGGCATCGTACAAACGGCATTCTGAGAAGAATCGTTGCCTATTACATTCCCTGCCATTTGTCTTGGTCATTCGCTTCAGTTGAAGCGTTGACTTATTCCAACCCAACTATGGAAATGGGGCGGGCACAAAGTCAATTGCATTATGGTAACCTTTCATTGCTTTGTAAGAGGATTGTCGGCATAGGCGTACGCGGAAAGCCGGCCCAGAAAATGCCTACGACAGAGCACCTTCAATAGGAAACATGGCAAACGAGTAAGGCGAGAGCTGCCGCAAGGCAAATTCAAGCTGGTTATGTGGGAGCAAATCCCCCACCTAATTGAATTGCTCTCGCGCCATAAGGGCCCAAAATGTTCACCACCAAGACAATCTTTGAGGGCTTTGTTGGACTTCACTTTCTTAACGGGAAGATTGTGAAAGTTCTTCCACGCGGCAAGCATCGATTTTGGGGCTCGGGGCACCACATCCTACCCATGGACTTACGCGAAAAATCGGAATTGATTGGTGGTCAGGAGGTAAGCACTCAAGACGGCGGCAGTCTTCGTGTGTCCCTTTGGGTCTGCTACCGAATTGTTGACCCAGATCTCTTCTACAGTTCAGGTGAGCTCACTCCACTGGGAAATGAGCACACTTTTACTTCTTCCTCACCAAAACGGATTCATTTGCTTGTCCAGACCTCGCTTCGCGAATGGACTTCCAATCGTTCCTTCGTGGAAGCATATGAACAGCGAGGTATGTTAGCAGCCGAACTGTTGCCACAAGTGGCCGAGAAAGCGAAGGAATTTGGCATTGACGTCACGTCCCTCAGTTCCCTAGATGTTTCAATGTCGGGTTCGCTCAAAGCCGCATACAGTGACCTCCTGAAGACCAAAATTGAGGGAGAAACCGCTCTCGCCCGAGCACGTAATGAATCGGCAACTATGCGGAATCTCCTCAATACCGCACGTTTGGTACGAGAACATCCCGGACTACTGGAACTCCGTGTACTCTCCACGGGCCAGAAACCAAAAGTCACTTTTTTTGTGGGTAGCCAACCTCCCCAGGCACAATCGGCTTCGATTGAATCTGAAGAGGAATAGTGGCTCGTAACCCCAATAGCCCGCAGAACCGCCACCAGAATTCTGCTTGCCAAATTTCTAGAGGGTTTTGAGGAACTCCATCAAGTCGTTCTTCTTGTCCTTAGTTAGGTTTGCTCCGTACGTATGTCCCTTGTTGGAGTTGCCTGGTAAGGTCGGGTCAAAAAGTACGCCTTGGGCGGGGTCGTCTGAGACAAACCCGACCAATACGGGATCGTAAACACGGGAACCGACATAAAAGGCCTTCCGCTCATTGGGCCAAAGGAGGGCGTGAAGATTGGGCACGGATCCATTGTGAAGGTAAGGTGCAGTTGCCCAAATACCGTCAAGGGCTCTCGATTCGTATCCCACTCTGTATCGGGGGTCAGCCAGATTTGCCGCCTGTGCAGCTTGGAGATTTCGGACTACGTCGCGTGCGATTAGCTTTCTGTCGTCGATCAGATTGCCTACAAGGCCCCGAACGCCAGCAGTTTGCCGAGACGCCATCGGGGCACCCTCTGGTCCTCCTGGATTGCCGTCCCTCTTGTATGCTTCCCATACCTTTCCTGACTGATTGAGCAGGGAGCCGATCACGAGATGCGCAAGTAAGGCGGTACCTCCTTCCCTTTGCTTTATCTTCCCTAACAAAGGCACAAAGAATTTATCTGAACCGGCTAATACGCCAGAGTCGATTGAGACGAGATTCCCAAGGAAGGTGTTATTTGGATCCGTATCTAGATCCGGAAGGTTGTAAGGATTATGATTAGGGATTTGTAATAAGGGCGTTGGATTAACGGGAAGCACTTTGTGATAAGCAGCAGAATTGGCGTGGCATCCAGAGGTTTGGCATGTCCTCTTAAAGATGTCACCTCCCCGCTTGCGTGCTTGCTCAAGGACATGTAAATCCGAAATTGAAGGGCGAAAGACGTCCGAAAACTTGGGAGGTGTTAAGTCTCGTAGATAGGAATCAAGTAGTGACAATCCGCTGATGTTTACGCTGGACTTATAACCAACGAGGTCGGCGTTATGTTTGACTTCATATTGAGCAAAGACACCCGTAACCTCACCTACATTTCGCGAAAGCCGAAGTATCCAATTGCCGTTGCCTACCGTGCCGTTCCACTGGATCTTGCTTTGGCGATCGGAATACCAAAGAAATGGGAAATTGACAGGGGCAGATAGGTTTGCTGGACGAATTTGGCTGCTCTGAATATCATAAGCAACCCGATTGACGATTGCTCCAATACAATCAAGTCGCCCAGGTCCACCCGATTTCCCCGGAATGTATAACTGGAAAATATTCTGCATATGAGCTGCGTAGATTTTGAAATTTGAAGCCACCTGTGGTGCAGATGATTCATTGGGCATACTCGCAACTCTCTGAGCAAACTTCTTCAGTCGTTCGGAATTACCGGCGGTGGCTTGGACTGCATCTCGTAACGACGCAATGAAACGTGCAAAATCGGCCCCAGACGGGGCACCATCAACGATGATAGTTCCCTGGATACGGGCCCCTGTTCCCTCTTTCGGAACAATGGCACCCGTGTGGCAAGCGGCGCAAGTCAGTCCCATCCACTTCTTTTCTTGAAAATTTCCGAAGGCACGAGTCTCTGAATGCTTGGCAAAACCGATCGGTAGGTGGTCCGGGTTAAGACCCTCAGGATCTTCCGCTGTCGTGTCGTAAATAACACCAAACTTCTGCAGATCGTCCTTAAAAAGTACTGTTTCGCTTCCCGTCTCCAGGATATTGAGAAACCAATCATACGGAATGAGATCTGAGCCCTGGGGACCATAGTGGAATTCTTGCCGCACAACCTTGCCCCATCCTTGATAAAGATATTGGGGACTTCCCTCCAGGTGACCAGGCTGAACATTCCCGTTGTTTGGAATGAGGAACATAGCCATCGCAAAAGGCGAAGCCACTACCGACAGAACAAGGGTTCGAGATATCTTCTGCATTACCATATCACTATACAGGTTAATGAGAACAACACCAAGAGGCAGTGGATTGATAAGTACTACAGCATTTCAGAGCCCAGATATCAAGCCGAAGGCTGGAACCAACAGCTGCTGGCAACGGGACATTGGCCGGCAGACGTTCGTCGTGGGGTGTTCACACAAGACAATGGCAGGTAGTACAATACTTCACCATGTCAATTTCTAGATCCGATCTCGAAGACGCATATGCCAAAGGTCAACGCGATGGTTCAAATAACGCATAGAACCCTCCAGGCGGAATCATCAAAGCGGGACTCGGTGTATTGAGCGACGATGAACTCGCTCTTCGTGAAGCATACGACAAAGGCTACGATCATGGTCGGGCAAATCGTTAGTCGATAATCTTAAGTTCAATTGTTCACCAACTAGATGTTGGTGGATCAGTCACAGTGATGCTATTTATCGTCCACCGACGCTTACTGTCTAGAATAATCGGAGGGAAAACCAGATAGGAATCACGCCTGTTGGTTCAATCTTGCGATTCCGTTGTGTAGACCATAGTTTCCCTGTGGCTACGGAATAGGCGCGATCTTTACTTCGCACAAGGCGCTTTATTTTCTTCGTGGATGGGCGATCAGGATCATATCCAGATTCGTCACGACAAATCTCGAACTTGTTGACCGATTTAATCATAAACTCCGTCGAAAAAGACCCGCCGTTCGCTCCATTGATCATTTATGCTTGGAGAACGAAGAAGAAGATGAAAACTCATACATGTCTCAAACTATTGCTCGCGGGCTCGACGCTCCTGATCGCGGGATTCACTGGTGAGCAACCGAAGTTCGCAGTTGCCCCCGCTTTCTTTCCCGCTCAGCCGGATAATCAACCGTACGGTCCCATGCACGGGGGAGTCGCGGTGGACCGTGGTGGCAACATTTACGCGTCCACGGACACGCCCAGAGGGATTTTGGTTTTCGGCCCCAAGGGCAATTTCTTGAGGTCTTTCGGACCCAAGAATATCCACGGTCTGTTCATCAAGCGGGAGCGAGATGGCGAGTTTCTTTATTGCGCTCGACCCGACTTCAATGAAGTTCTTAAGATCAAAACCGACGGAACTGAAGTTTGGAAAATGGGATATCCCGAGAAGTCTGGGATCTACGCCAACGCTTCGACATTCCATCCAACCAACGTAGTTTCAACTCCAGACGGCTCGATTTTCGTTGCTGATGGCTACGGCCAGAAGTGGATCCACAAGTACGACGCCAAGCTCAACTACATCAAGTCGTTCGGTGGACCAGGGAGCACTACCCCGGCAGAAGACGGGAAGTTCAACACTTGTCACGGGCTCACAGTTGACCTCAGAGGTCCGAAACCGTTGCTGTTCGTCTGCAACCGAGAGAGTGGTCGAGTCGAACAGTGGGACACCGACGGTAACTTCGTCAAGGTCCTGGTCCGAGACCTCAGGATGCCGGCAGTCGTACAGATCAGGGGAGACTACGTCGCCATCGGAGAGCTGAAGGGACGAGTAACTGTTCTGGACAAGAACAATCAAATTGTCGCAGTCGTCGGAGACAACCCAAACGAGAGTCAGCGAGCCAACTACGGCCTCGATCCCAAAGCTTGGACCGAAGGAGTCTGTAATTCGCCCCACGGCATCTCGTTCGACAGAGCAGGCAACATCATCGTAGCGGAATGGAGCCAGTTCGGCCGTCTCAGCAAATTCTCTCTGGTTAAGTAACTTCTTGATCGGACGAGATTGGAATGCTCAGACTTCGGAAAACTTGACCTAAGATGCCGTGCGTGCGTCGAGTGCTACCGAAAGGTAGGGGTGACAGTCCTCGGCTCAAGAGCAGTATGGCCCGAAAATCTTCAAGGAAGAAATCGGGCCATTTATGTCGTCATGAACCTAAGGCTTCGGCGACTGCCAACGTAATCTGCGATACGTCGCTTAGCAATCCAGTTCACTGACCTCAACGGCAAGGAAGTCAATTGCCAAACTGCCTCGTATAATAAATCTGTGGACTACCGAGACCGAATAGAAATTGACCCGGAAATCCGTTTCGGCAAGCCGGTGGTGAAAGGAACGAGGATTTCTGTAGCAGATATTCTTGGCCACATGGCAGCAGGTGACGATACCGACGACATCCTTAGTGTCTTCAATCAACTTGTTCGCGAAGATGTCCTCGCATGTTTGGCCCATGCAGCAGACCGAGAACGCATGACTCGAATCGCATGAGTTCGGGCTTACTGTTTTGCTGAGATACTCCAAAGTCCGTCAGTGACAGTGATTCACGAAGGCAGAAAAGGGATTCGCAGCCTCGTGGTACAGGAATATCTGGCAATTTGCGCTTCACGCCAATCTCGTTGTAGTTACTATGGATTCCGACTATCTTGACCTTGCGGCGGTATCCGCGATTGGAGTTATTTTGCTGGCGGACGGCAACATGAAACTTAGATCTTTGCGCCAGTTCATTCAAGATCATGTTCATGTGATCCACGAATTCGCAGCCAGTGATGAACGGATATTGATTCTTCGAAGTGACCAGCCATCGTAAATTATCCACTTGGGATACTTGCATGCAGAATTGACGCGACATGGGCCATCGGACCAAGGAGCAGGTGCCCTGATGTTGGTTAATGAAGTGCATCAGTTCGTTGCCATTTTAAGACCCAAGCTGATATGAACTAGCGGAATTGTCCAACGGAAACAGCATCGACTATTTGATGGGCACATACGGCGAGCAAGTAATTATCGCGTTGACTCGATACGTTACTTTGAGCACAATCACGTAGTCCGTACATCCCGACCGGGGCTAGTCCAACTATAGTATTGACGGATATCAGATTCTCTGCCGAATTGAGTTTGATTTTATCCAGCCGTATCGCGGACAATGGTGCCACACATTGTGAGCTCTTCGACGTTAATCGGTGGAGTATCCAATTTCGAAGTTATCAGGAACACATTACGGCTCTGTACCTTCAATGGGTTACTGAGAATCCGCATGCTGCGTCGCTAGACTTTACAACTTGTTGGTACTGTACTACTTCGCTTAGGATTCGAATATGAGCCATAGTGCTAGCATGGGAGAAAGCTTGCGAGATCAGGAGCGTGCTGTCGAGGGCATTCTAACGGTACTTTCTCCTGTTGTGATTGGTGGGCGGCTCAAGCGTGCCAGAGATGCACAGCAGCTTTCCGTCAGAGACGCCGCTGAGGCAGCTGGACTAAGCAAGACTTCAATCGTTCGAGTCGAGAAGGGTGAAGAGGCAAGGCCCATCACCATCCTTAAAATGTGTGCAGCTCTCGGGCTGCACGTTGAGCGACTTGGTCTGCCTGAGAATCCTGACTCTGTTGCGGTTCATCGGCTCGAGGATGATCGGTGGTTTGACTTGGTCGAGTTTGGGGCGGGACCGCTCGGCGGTGAAGATCGTCCACTCTCTGAGGCAGAACGGGCTGTATTTGTAAAAGATGGTGCACAGACCCCACTTCTGATGCTTCGCAGTCGCCTTACGCAGGGCAAGGTTCTACCCAGCATCCTTGAACTCTACGAGATGACGGAAACCCGCTCGCACCCTGGCGAAGAGTTTGTCTTTGTCTTGGCTGGAACCGCCAGAATCGAGGTGTCGGCAGTCGCCTATGTTCTGAAACAAGGCGAAAGCATGGAATTTTGGGGTACCGAACCTCATGCATACGGCCCGGCAGAGGGGCTTCTCGCTCGCGTCCTGTCTATTCGCGTCAACCCTTAGTCCGATTGTAGGATGTATATGCGTTTGCCTATTTGACCTTGTCTTCAGCTGGCACAAGCTGTATCTTTTATTCCTTCAGTGAGACGTATCCAGGATGCGATTGAGCGATTCGCCATCGAAGTCGCCGTTGAATTTAATCAAATATGGTACAGTACCATAAATGGCCATATCCGTTCTTGTCGCGTCGATTGCCTTGCAACAATTTAGTTGGAAGCCCCCTTATGAGGTGGTGAAAACCCAAGTGGACGCCGTTCAAATCGCGAAACGGCTGGGAAGCCGCAGCTTCGGCGTGTATGTAGAAGGTGACAGGCTGACTATCCTTGGGCAGGGCAAAGAAAACCCAGTTCGGCTCCCAGACTGGATGATAGCCCCCTTCACTCCAATACCAAACTGCGACATTTGGATCACCCAAGCCAACATGCCGAATTGGAACGAGGCGTTTTTCACCTTCGGATTAATGAAGAACGGTAAGCGAATCACGCAGACATTCAGGGGCACAAAAGCTCCTAAAGCTCCGGTTGAGGCAAAGCAGCTACGCGGTACGATGCAAACCATACCATTCGAAAGTAAATCTCTTGCGATGACGAGAAATTTGTTCGTCTACTTGCCTCCAAATGCGCCAGGAAATTTGAACGCGATCTACATGGCAGACGGACAAATCTGCAAGACTTACGCTCGACTACTTGAACCGCTGATCCTCTCTCACAAGGTGGCGCCTACTGCCATCATTGGCCTCGATAGTGGCAAGTACATGGGCGATCCCAAGAAGCCGTTCGACATCAACAACGACTTAAGAAGCCGCGAATATTTACGAGTCATGGACCCGGAGCGATTTGACCTTCACCTTCGATTTGTTTGCGACGAAGTCATGCCATGGGCCGAGAAACGCTTTCACCTGGCACCAACTTCTCCGCACCGAGCGGTATTTGGCTTCTCAAATGGAGCAGCATTTGCCCTGGTTGCATCGATAGAGCGACCCGACACGTTCGGCGCATCACTCTGCTATTCCGTCGCCGCTTTCGACCGAAAGTATCTTCGAGAAACCGTCCCTACAAAGCATTTACCTCCCGTCTGGTTCGTCAGCGGCACGCTCGAATCCTTTACAAGAAACACCTCAGACGCCCAAGAAATCTTGATGCAAGCTGGTCAAACGGCTCACTTTGAGCACTACGTTACCGGTCACGATGAACTCATGTGGGAACTAGCCTTCGCAAAGGATATACCGCTGATATTTCCAGGCATACGAGACTAACATTTGGAGGAGATAGCCAGCGGCGGGAACCGAAAAAATCAATTACTAAATTGACGTGAAGCCGGATGATCTTGACCCTTTGCGGCCCGATCACTTTTATCTATAATGTCAGTTTGCTGTGGGACCAAAGGGAGACCCGCCATTGAGTCAGCGAGTTTTCGCTGAAACCTGGGGAAGAACAGGCGCCGTGATGTCAGCATGAATTCGCGTAGAAACAGTCCCATGCCTACCTTCGTCAAGATTCGAGTTCAGACCAATAATGTTTCGTAGAGGTCGTTTACCCGACGACCTAATATGGCCCGCATAGTCTTCCATTCCATAGCCGTAATCCCACGTCACGACAAATGTTTTTGGTAACTACCATTGCGATGCAAACTCAGTAGGTGGACTACCACTCAATAATCACAATGGACCCTGGAGTTCGTTGTGGAAAACCTGCATCCGAGGCATGAGAATTACAGTCTCAGACGTTTTTGATGCATTGGGGTCCGGGCTATCCATTTCCCAAGTCCTCGAAGAATATCCCTACCTTGTTGAATCGGATATCCAAGCCTGCTTCTCGTTCGCCGCAGACAGAGTGCGAAAGTTGGCCGCACGCGTCGCATGAGCCTGTTGTAAGACGCAAATCTATCGCCAAAACTTATGGGGCGACTGGATGACCTCCTTCCAAATTCGCGTCACGTAGCGGAAATCGGGCTCACAACAAATTAGGCTGCTTTTCCAGAGGACGCAACAGCATTCACCACCCGTACAGGAGCATCAAGCCGGAGTTCGCCAGCGTTTTAGGGTCGGCAGAATGGCTTTTGTCTGGGCTACGACTTCGGGTGGTAAGCCCATGGGTTCCATGATGGGTTCGATCCATGCCACCATTTCCTCAAGTGTGAGGTTCGGAGTAATGAATGCTCCGTTTACGTAACAGTAACTACAGTATTCCGTGCTCAGCTTACCGTCGACTTCCGTGCCGCCACCCAGTGGATCTTGAGAGAGGGGCATGGCGCAACTCTGACAAATGGGTTCCATCTGGTATTCCATATATCGAGCCTAAGCCATTCAACTCTGTTCTTCAAGCCGTTACTTCCCTGTCCAAGGTTTGCACGGCAAATCGCTTCGGGGAAGTTGGCTCGCCCTGGGCCCGCCAGGACGAGTGAACCTTTGTACGATTAGTTGTCAGGGTATGGGTTCGCGTTCGCCCACCTGTTGCATAGGTTGGTGCTTGACGTTTTTGTGCAACCCGTGAAGGATGTGTCACAAGCATTGGCAATGGGATATCGATGATTGAGGACACACCCAGTAAGCCAAACACTGGGCCAGATCTGGGAAGGTGAGATGCGATGTGCGTGACCATCGAAATAGGTAGCGTTCATCGCGTTCTGGTGCCGATCCGCGAACCTAAGCATGTGTCCGGGATTTGCTGGGTCTTCATTTCCATCTCCGTCAGTGAATTCAAGCCAGGTTTCTCCCGAATTGGCGTTACCCGACGCCTTATTCCATTTCTCCCCCAACAGGATCACATTCGACACGCGATCGACTTCGGAGGTCGTCAGATGTTCTGCTGCGTAGTTCGCAACATAAGATAGTGGTATGGTCTTGTTCCCTTCAGAGTCAACTTGGAGCATCGTGTCAGAAGGTCCAGTTGGATTTCGATCTGCTGGGCAGTGGAATGACTCTTTGCTTTTTACGTAAACCCTAAGCTGATTCCACCACTTCATTGCGCTCGCATTTGGATCCGTTGACGGGATAACGATGCCAGCACGGGTGCTCCCTGCCCGAGTGGACGCACGAAAGAACATTCGGTCGTCGTTGTCACCGAGATATAGCTGAACAGCCAAACCCATCTGTTTGGTGTTGCTCAAGCAAGATGCACTCTTGGCAGCCGCTTTGGCTTGCGCAAAAACTGGAAATAGAATCGCCGCCAGTATAGCGATTATCGCAATGACAACGAGAAGCTCGATGAGCGTGAAGGCACGGTGGAGGTTCATAGATTAGTCCTACTGTCTGTCAAAGTTTAGTTTTCTAGTCCTCAAAATTTTAACTTTGACTTGATGAATTCTTATCAAACTTGACGAAAAAGTCCAGTTAAATTCGACCTTTGCTCGTGGGACCTCGCCATATCCTTGACAGGCAAGTAGCCGCTTGCCTATAATCCGATGTGGCAGATATCTACGAAGCCTTGGCCACGGAAGCGAGGCGTAAATTGTTGGATGTGCTGTGCCAACGTGACGGCCAAAGCCAGTTTGAGATTCGTGTTCGACTGCTAACAGAACACGGGATCACCTTAACTAGACAAGCTGTCTCCCAACACTTGGATGTGCTTGAGGAAGTGGGTCTCGTGAGCACTAGCAAGCAGGGGCGCTGCAAGCTCCATTTCGTAGATTTGACACCACTTGAGGAGATCGGCCGTCGCTGGCAGTCCCCGAAGCAAAAAGGAGATAACCAAACATGAAGATCGTTGTTACAAGCGTAATGGTTGATGACCAAGAGCGAGCTCTACAGTTCTATTCGGGAAAACTAGGCTTTCAGTTGAAGCACGATATCCCCATGGGACACCATCGATGGCTCACGTTAGTGGCACCATCAGATCCAAATGGCGTGGAGTTAGTGCTCGAACCTGACGAGCACCCTGCTGCTGGACCCTTCAAAGAAGCACTGGTAGCCGATGGCATTCCCATGACTTCGTTCGGAGTCGATGATGTGCAACTGGAATATGATCGCCTGGTGGCATTAGGCGTCACCTTTACACAACCTCCGGTCGATATGGGTCCAGTTGTAACTGCAGTGCTGGATGACACATGCGGAAATCTGATCCAAATTGCTCAAATGAAATAGAACCTCGTTGCATTTTCTGCCCTCCACTGCTGGAAGGCAGAAAACTAAATTAGGCTCAATGCTCACGGGAAGCGACACTTGATCTCCTTGAACGAATTTCGAACGTTCCTAAGGCAATTGTCAGTAACGGACCGCACGATATGCAACTTCCAGCCATTCAAAGATTCGAACTGGACAAATCGGTCGAAGCGGTTCTCTAGTCTGGCGACCCTGACCAACGCAGAAATCTTCTGGATGGCTTGCCGACGCTTAAATGCCAAACCTTCAAAGATCTTTATGATCAGTGATACCGAATTAGCAGACATCCAGAGTGCAAAGAACGCAGGGCTCCAGGTTGTAAACATTCATGAAATTGTAGGCTCACCCGTGTGCCTTTAAAGCTTTGCACGTGAACTGCGGTAAATTGTTCGGATGTCAGAGTCCCCATCCAGTCAGCAGTTTCTATTCTTAATGAAAGGCACCGAGTGGTCTGGAGGATTGTCTCCGAAAGAGGCTCAAGATGCACTTGAGGCAATGATGGCTTGGGTTGATCGCATGCGACAACAGGGTCAATTTGTAGCTGGTTCTCCGTTAGAACCGGTTGGCAGTATTCTTGAACGCGGAAAATCTACCCTGATCCAAGACGGCCCCTTTATTGAATCTAAGGAGGCAGTTGGCGGTTACTTTATTATCAATGCAGCGTCCTTGGATGAAGCCAAGCAAATAGCCATGGAATGTCCTCCCATTAAACACGGGCTTTTCATCGAGGTCCGCCCAATCGTGAATGCCTGTCCGATCGCCCAGCGACTCAATATTGAAATGTAGGAGATTCGGGATTTGTCGGATCACCCAACCAGCCCCAACAGCGTCGGAGTCATTACCGACAATTTTTTCCGGCATGAATCGGGAAAACTCGCATCGTCCTTAGTACGAGTTTTTGGTACCGAGAACATTCAACTCGCAGAAGACGTCGTCCAAGAGGCTCTTGTCAAAGCTATCCGAACTTGGCCCTATTCAGGAATTCCTGATAACCCAAGCGCCTGGATAACCCTGGTCGCCAAGAACTTGGCACTCGACATCGTACGTCGAAACGAGCTTGCACGAAGAAAAGAGGCTCTTATATTTGGGTCGACCTATAAATGGTCGTCTTCGGTCATTCAGGAGGACGTCGAGTCCATCGGAACAGCCATTGATGACGATATTCTTCGCATGCTCTTGGTGTGCTGCCACCCCGACATATCCGAAGATACTCAGCCTCTGCTCGCCTTAAAAATGGTGTGCGCATTCAGCGCTGCCGAGATTGCCAGCGCGTTTCTTAGCTCGGAGTCCGCAATTCTAAAACGCCTGACGCGAGCGAAGGAGCGATTACGCGAATCGCCAGTTCCGATGGAACTCATGTTAGGTGATGAGCTAACATCGAGGACCGATGGAGTCTTGCGGACCCTGTACTTGCTCTTCAATGAAGGCTATAAGGGCTCAAGCGGTGAACAGCTCACGAGGTCCGATCTTTGCGAAGAAGCTATACGTCTTGCTACCATCCTCCTGTCCAACGAAAGCTTTTCACTTCCTAGAGCCCATGCCCTCCTCGCCTTAATGCTTTTCAACTATTCGCGTCTACCATCACGTTCGACGCTGGAAGGTTCCCTCATTCAGCTAGCCGATCAAGATCGAACACTTTGGAACCCAATCGCGATCTCACAAGGGATGGTCCACCTTGAAAAATCCCACCGTGGCGACGTCATTAGCACCTATCACATTCAAGCGATGATCGCCGCGGTCCACTGCAACGCTGCCACATTTGCTGATACTGACTGGTCGCGAATCGAGAGTCTGTACGATTTGCTCATGCAAATCGAACCATCGCCTACCGCGGCACTGAGCCGCGCAGTGGCAATATCACACACTAAGGGACCAGCTTTCGCCCTACAGGCTATTGAAGAAATCCCAAATCGAAACGTCCTAACGAACTACTACTTGTACTACGCGGTAAAGGCAGATTTTCAAATTGGAATACGCCTCTATGACGACGCAGTCGCCAATCTTAGATTGGGTCTCGATCTAGCCAACAATGTCGCTGAAAGGTCATTTATTCAACAGAGATTGGACAACCTTGAAAAACATTCATAAAATTCAATTGCCATTGTCCTAATCGCTCTTCCTCCTTCGTTGAGTTACTGAAGCACCCAAGCAGTCGCGAAAGGGTGCGAAGGAAGAAATCAAATGAAAGCACTCAACCCTTATTTGTCATGCAATGGTCAAGCTCGAGAAGCCATGACCCATTACCAAACTTGCTTTGGTGGCGACGTCACATTTATGACCGTTGGAGAATCTCCAGTGCCCTGCAACATGCCTCCAGAAATGGATGGGCTCATCATGCATTCAGCACTTGTCTTCGAAGGGGGCTCCCTGATGGCTACAGACATGGGACCTGGCACTTCTCAAACACCCGATGCCGCAACAATAGCAGTCGATTGCACGAGCAGCGAAGAGATGTCAAAGTATTTCGAGAAGCTTGCCGATGGCGGCAAGATCGACCAACCGATTGGCGATGCCTTTTGGGGTGGTTTGTTTGGTATGGTGACCGATAAGTTCGGAATGACTTGGATGCTAACGCACACCGCTGCCCCAAAGGGCTAGAAACGAAATGACCACAGACACACCAAAAACGACAACTTCAACATCGGGTCGTGACCTGATCCTTCAAAGGATTATCGACGCTTCGCCCGACAAACTGTTTAGGGCCTGGACAGATCCGGTACTCATGACTCAATGGTTTGCTCCGCTTCCGTTCACCACCCCGAAGGCAGAAATCGACCTACAAGTTGGTGGAAAATCGACGATTACGATGAAGGGCCCCGACGGTACCGAGTTCCCCAACACGGGTGTGTTTCTGGAAGTCGTGCCGAACAAGAAATTGGTCTTTACAGACGCCTATTCAAGCGCATGGGAGCCTTCAGCCAAACCATTCATGACCGTGATTTTGACTTTTGAAGACCTCGGTGGTCAGACAAAGTACACGGCAACTGTCCGTCATTGGTCGGTTGAGGACCGAGAATCTCATGAAAATATGGGCTTTCATGCTGGATGGGCGACCTGCACGGAGCAGCTTGCTTCGTTAGTTGAAAGCCTTTAGCTCTTACCACAGTTCGTTCTGATAGGGATCGTCTGGCAAACCAGATGGTCCCCTTTCTGCACAGTCAGACCTTTCGCATCGACACAGTTTCTTTGCCGAACCCAATGCGCTCGTAAAAGCCATGCTTGTACGTAAAGAGATAGGCAAACGCGCCGGGTGATTCTTCTCTGATGATTTCCAGGGCCGCTTCGATCAGAGCAGTTCCAATGCGTTGGTTTTGCCACTCCGGAAAGACATTTACATCCCAGATACTGAACCAACCTGGAGCGTCAAACATGATTCTTGCCGTACCAATGACTTCTCCACTACTCGTAACGGCAACTACCGCCTTCCAAGTCCGATCCAATATTCCCTTCAGCGTTTCGTCTTCATAGGTTGAACCACCATCCAACCGTTGGTGTTCTTCAGGAGTGGGTTTTCGACGAACGATGGAAATGTCTGGCGGAAATACACCGGTTCCACGAGGAACATAAACTGGGTCACCCGCAAACCTAAGGTGGTAACCGTTGATGTCTCGAACGGTGTATTCCCTTCGACCCCATGGCTTGTCGTCGATCGGAGAAATAATGTCTGCTCCGAGGGCTTGATGCTTGGCATGCAGTCCATTCACATTCTCAACGTCGAACCAATGCCCCTGCCCTTCACTCTGAGCGGCTAACTCAGGATTCAATCCAAACATGACGGTGACTTTGCCAATCGTTGCGGCTCCAAAAGTCGGAGGTTCGCCCCAGGTCCAACTCGACGTAAAGCCCAACACTTCCTTATAGAAGCGTACGGTCTCCAAGATGTCAGAGGCAACGAAGATAGGTGATGACCCTGTGACCATTCGAGGATCGTACCGCACCACTTGGGGCAACTTATCCGCGAGACTGCGAATCCAAAGTCTGGATCCTATGAGTCAGAATTCACCCAAGATGTGCGCGGAACAACTCGGCTTCTTAAATAGCCGAGAAGCGACAAGCCAGCTGACCAAAACAATCTCCAGTCTTGAGCATTTTCGAACCTGGTTTGGGTTCCAACAGCGTTGGAATTCCGTCGCCGATTTTTCGTCTAGTAAGTCGGACACTGCTGTCTCGGTATTGGATTCCGCAAACTTGTGCGAGGAATTGCTTTCTGTATCCAAGTTGAGTCCGAAGCTTTCGGCCCGAGCCAAGGCACTCTTCTACTCGCACCAGTGGGCAGAAGTCTACGACAGCAAGCAGAAGACCCTTTTGGGAGGTGTTGACACTTCCTCGAATAAATTCAACAGGCAATAAGCGTAACGAATTATCTGCAAAACAACGTGATCCGTGACGAATTTCAGTACGTACCTGTTGTCAAGGACGGCCGAATGATGATAGGAATCTAGGGTGCAATTACAATGACTGCTGTCTTGAAATCACAGTCAAAAAATTAATCTCTGGAGTCGCGACTCTTCCGACAGGAATATAGCGACCCTCTTTTTCCGATTAGCGCAACCGAAATGTCGAATAACTCTAAGACCAGACGACACCCTTGCGGACGACTCGTAAGATAGCCAAACTTGGCCGCATTTTGTGAATCACGTCCACTCCTCACGAGGATATCGAGGGGAGTACCATTGAGGGAAAATGAAGTTCTTGTGCTTAGGTTATTTAGATGTTGCAAAATTCGACAGCGTTCCTGAAGAGGTTCGCAAAGAAGTGCTGACCAAGTGCTTTGCCCAATGCAAGCCCTTTCGCGCTACTGGCAAGGTAGTTGAAGAAGAAGGATTGGAAGGCATTTCAAGCGCGAAATCGATAAGGCCACGAAACGGTAAACCGTTCGTGACCGATGGACCATTCGTCGAGACGAAAGAGCAGCTTGGCAGTTTCTTTGTCGTCGAAGCCGAAACCATTGAGGAAGCTGTAGAGGTTGCTTCGTTGCATCCTGCAGCCCTGTTTGGTGAGGAATACGGGTTTGGAATTGAGGTTCGGCCAATTCAATAAGTGTCGCGAGATTTGCTGGTTCCGACTAAAAGAGCCAGCAAATCTCGCATTCTTATCGGAGCAGGTCGTCCTCACCTACCGACATATGCGTCCATGAAATCGTTGTTGAGCGAAATCGCGGTCGGAAATCTTCTCATCTCCACAATTTCTGAGTATTTCTACTCGACGAAGCACTCTCTGGAATTGACTCCGTCCTCGCCCATTAACGATCTAATTCCGATTCCAAGTGTAATTCGAAAATTTTTTCCAAGTTGTTGTGTGGAATGAAAATACCATTCTTCAATTCGAAACGGGAAGACCGGAAAGCCCAGAGGAAGGGCATTGGCTCAAGAGAGGTTAAGATCCTCCTTGATGGCAATTCGTTCCCTAATAGAGAATGAACCTCTGGCTAAGTTTGAGTGATGAAGACCTGGAATGCTGTTTCAGCCACGTTGCATATCACTTTGGCTAAATCGTCATTCTGCGTGATGCGTTCTGACGCGAATCGGTGTATAGAATAGTCCAGTCCCTTGTGGATTGAGACGTGACTACATTTGGCTGAGCATCCTAAGGCCGCAGATTTACATTCAGACAATGTAACCGAACTCTTTAAGGAGCTCGGTTCGAGTCCTGACGGACTATCGACGTCTCAAGCTGACGCAAAACTGGCCCTTGTTCCGAAGTCGGCCCATTCAGCTGAGAGCCCTTGGAAGAGCTTTCTCAACCAATTTCTAAACCCGATCCAGCTGCTTCTCATCATCGCTGCAATCCTTAGCGGCGCACTCGGTGAAGTTGTAGATTGCCTCGTCATCGTCTTTATTCTTCTTGCAAGCGCCGTTCTGAGCTTTGTTCAAGAATTCAGGGCTGGCAATGCCGTTGCCGAACTCATAAAGTTAGTTGCAACCAAGAGCACGGTGATAAGAGGAGGGACGCAAATTGGCGTGCCTCTTAACCATGTTGTTCCAGGCGATGTCGTTTTGTTATCCGCTGGCACGGTGATCCCGGGAGATGGTCTCGTATTTGAGGAAGATTCCCTGTTTGTCGATCAAGCATCGCTGACGGGCGAGAGTTTTCCGGTAGAGAAGTCCATTCTTCCCGGTGAGAATGGAGTCTTCGCGGGAACGAATGTCATCAGTGGGACAGCCAAAATGCTTGTCCACAGTACAGGGAAACAAACTCAGCTCGGAGGTATTGCGACTGCACTAGCCTCAAAGCGACCATTAGGCGATTTTCAAAACGGAATTCACCAGTTAGGAAGGGCTCTAATACAGCTCACGATCTTCTTGACCCTTTTGGTCCTGATGATCAATTTGATCGCTCACCGTCCACTACTGGACTCTTTCATGTTCTCGTTGGCGCTTGCTGTCGGCCTCACGCCTCAGTTGCTTCCCGCGATCATAAGCATCAATTTATCGCGAGGAGCCTTGGCAATGACCAAGGACAGCGTCATCGTTAAACGGCTCGTGTCGATCGAGAATTTTGGGTCGATGACGATCCTCTGTTCTGACAAAACGGGAACTCTGACACAGGGGACGGTCGTCGTGGCAAAGGCTATCGATCCCTATGGAAATGAGGCTTCCCTGCCACTCGAGTTTTGCCAACTCAATGCCATTTTCGAATCAGGATATGCCAATCCCATTGATCTAGCACTAAGGACTTGCGCTACATCGACCTTATCCGATGGTATTGCCAAGCTTGGCGAACTCCCTTATGATTTTCAGCGCAAACGCCTAAGCGTCCTCCTTCATCGAAACGATCAGAAAATTCTCCTAACCAAGGGGGCAGTGAATTCGGTCATGAGTTGTTGCACTCTGGCCACCTCGGATTCGGGTCCAGTTTCGATCGAGATGGCCCGGGCAAAAATCGCCGCCGATTTCGAGCAATATAGCAACGAGGGTTACCGGGTCCTAGGTATTGCTAGCCGCTTCGTTACTGATGACCTTGCCTTGTCTCAAGAGCACGAAAAAGGGATGACGTTTGAAGGACTGCTTCTCCTCCACGATCCACTTAGGGAGGAAAGCGCAGATACGATCAAGCGTCTGGCCGCAATCGGTATCGAGCTAAAGATGATCACTGGCGACAATCGCCATGTTGCCTCTTACTTGGGTAAGAATCTGGGACTCAATCTTGGAGTCTTGCTTGGGTCGGAAATGGACAGCCTTACCGACGAAGCCTTGAAAGTCCGAGCAAAATCAAGTTCTATCTTTGCCGAAATTGAACCGAGACAAAAACAGCGAATCATCTTAGCGCTTAAGAAATCAGGGGCTGTCGTCGGTTATATCGGCGATGGTGTCAACGACGGTCCTGCTCTCCGAGCATCGGACGTCAGCATCTCCGTTTCGAATGCCGTTGACGTTGCCAAAGAAGCTGCCGATTTCGTCATGCTCAAGCCTGACTTAAGCATTTTGATTGGGGCAGTTATAGAAGGTCGCCGCACTTTTACCAACACCATGAAGTACATCTTCATGGCGACAAGCGCTAATTTCGGAAACATGTTTAGCCTCGCAGGGGCGAGTTTGCTCATGCCTTTCCTTCCCTTGTTGGCAAAGCAAGTTCTGCTAACAAATCTCCTCACGGATTTGCCGGAGATGACCATCGCTGGAGACAATGTTGACGAAGAAGTGCTTCAGACCACGCAAAAGTGGAATCTAGCGTTCCTTCAAAGATTCATGCTTGTCTTTGGTTTACTAAGTTCCGTTTTCGATTTTGCGACGTTCGGAGTCCTCATTTGGATTCGCGCGGAGCCGACGATCTTCCGCACGGCTTGGTTTACCGAATCTGTACTTTCCGCGTCCCTCATCGTCTTTGTATTCCGCTCTCGCAGGTGGATCGGCCAATCCAAGCCTTCAAGAGCCCTTACGATTACGACTTTTGCCACTTGTGGCTGTGTCCTTGCCTTACCCCTGACGCCGCTTGCCCCTTTGCTCGGATTCCATGTCCTTCCTCCCCTTCTACTCGCCACGATCCTCGGGATCGTTTTCGTCTACATGGTTTCGGTCGAACTGACCAAGCATTGGTTCTTTAGAAAACACGCTAACTAGAGTACTTACTGCTTCAGATTGCACTAAGGTCGTGACCGCTGCTTCACTTTTGGTCTTTCTCGCAAGCATCCATTCAAAACGTCGGCAGGATCCAGTTATCAGCTACGTGTTTTGAACAGAAGTTGAAGTGGTATTTTTCGATATCGCAACACTATGCTACGTGCGTCCCGTAGCCGCTGGCTGTTCGTGCCAGCGTTTCGTGTAAGCAGGCTTGTGCTAGGAGTCTTCGTCACGGATCGATAGACAGCCAGAACCGCCTTCGACTGCTTCACTGGGTGAGGTCGAAGGACTGCATGTTAAGTGCTAGTTCTTGTAAGGTGTCTCGCTGGATCGATTGTGCCATAGGTACATTTGGTCATGGGTTTGAAACGTGCTGTTTTACATGGAATTCTCAAGGCTCGCGGAAGCAAAACGAAGGCACGAACCAGCCTTCGGCTACGGGACTTATATGGGTATGGGTGATCACAATTCTGGGCTCTAGTTAATTCGAATAGTTTCCTTTAGACACCTTGGGCCAGGGTTTGATACCCGTATATTTGTCAGTGTCACCCAAAGGTGGGACAGGAACGCGTTATGGTTCCGGGACACAATTAGTTATGCCCCTTCAGCACATACTCGAGGAATGTATAGCCGTTCAACGGCACTTACGTGAAACTGAGCTTGACCTTGACTTTATCGTTCAACACGCCGAGTCACTGATTCGACATGCTCATCTTGCTCAAGAGGGAGCTACCTACGTTTCCACATCGGATCAAGATCGATTACGGATTCGCGAAGCGTTCTTGAGCAAGATTCGAATCAAAGAAGCGGTACCCAACTAGGCTTCTGTTAGGCAACGACGCGTAAAATGGCAAGGCCATCGTATCCCTTGCTACCCACCGTCTGAATGACTGTTCCCGATACTCTTGGCTCTTTCGCGGCCATTTCTGCAAATTTGCGGACACCCAAATTATCGGGATCGCTCTCTGCATCGGGTCCGACAACTGAACCGTTTCGGACCACGTTGTCTATGATAATCAGGCTGCCGACATGGGTTAGCTTGAGCGCCCACTCGAAATAGATTGGATTGCTGGCCTTATCCGCATCAACGAAAATCATATCGAATGGGTCATCTATCTCTCTAGCCACGTTGGGCAGCGATTCTGCAGCTTTGCCGACAATCACCGTGACCTTGTCAGCTAGTCCCGCCCGAGCAATGTTCTCTCCAGCCACTCTGGCATGATGAGGATCAAATTCAAGGCTAATCATTTTGCCGTCCTCGGGCAAAGCACGTGCCAGCCAAATAGAGCTGTATCCGCCGAGCGTCCCAATCTCAAGGATTCTTTTTGCCCCAATCATCTGGGCAAGCATGTTAAGCAGTTTTCCCTGATTTGGTGCTACTTGAATTGCAGGTAGCCCAGCAAGCTGACACGAACGAAGAGCAGATTCCAGAGCTTCATCCCTCGGGATAAGGTGGTTGGCAAAATAGTCGTCGACTTGGGTCCAAAGTTCTTGATTCATTCGATTTTCTGCTATTAGTCCTTGTCAAATGCTTGCCATTGAGCGCCCCGTAGTGCGGGACGAGGAGTATTGGCTCCCTTGATTGCACCCCAAAGAATATCGTTCAACTCAATATCTGGCAGGGAGTCCTCACGTGTTCTGCTGATCAATCTGGCGCTATCTTTCGCTCTATAAGCAGTTCTCGTATTGATCTCGGAAATAATCACCTTTGCAGGAAGTATTGCCGAATAGGGTTCGCTATTTAAGGCACCTTTCGTGAAAAGGTTTAGGGGCGTTGCGATCGTGTCGTACTGATTCAACGGTTTCAAACCTAGGACCAATTCCATTGTACGGAGCATACTATCCGTGTTGTAAAAGTGGCTATCGAGCTTGCCCTTCTCAATCCAAGGGCTGATTACGAAGGCGGGAGACCGATGACAATCGACATGGTCGAATCCTGCTTGAGCATCGTCCTCAAGAACGCAGATGACTGTCCGCTTCCAATATGGGCCGTGGCTTATCGCATCTACAACTTGGCCCACTGCATAGTCATTGTCTGCAACCATGGCCCTTGGAGACGATTGGCCCGGACTTGTCCCAGCCGTGTGGTCACGCATAAGGCGTAGCATCGAGAACTTAGGCATATTCCCGTTTTTGACATACCCGTTAAAGTCTCTTAGCCAAGTCGTTACCCTGCTCGGATCCTTATGTGATCCGTAAGACGCGGTTTGGTCAGGAGCAAGAACAACATGATGCTTCACCCAAGCTTCGCTGTCGGCAAAGGCCGTGTCGAATTGAAGGAAGTCAACGTTCGTCGTCTTTAACAGGTTCTTCTTTGAGGGATGATTGTTTGTAGTTATCGGCTTCCCTGTCTTCGGATCCTTGATTGCGCTATCCCCTGTTAGGAAGAATCCATAATTCCGAAAAGAGATACCTTGCTTCGCGCATTGATCCCAAATGTAGCCATTTTGCGATCTTGCAACGTCGTTGATTCCCAGTAGATCGATTGGGACACCAGAGTTCTCTCCCTCAGAGTCGTAGCTTCGACCTCGGCCGCTGTAGTTGTAAACCACATTGCGCTCAACGTAGGGATTGGCGATTCCTTGGGTTGACCAAGCCCAGCCATCAAAGGAAACCTCGGCGCAAACGTAGAAATTATCCAGCAACACGAATCTATCCGCTAACGCATGCTGGTTAGGAGTGACCTCCTTTGGAAAGAGGCAAATCTTCGGATCACCATTGCCACGCTTGTTATCACCTAGAATCTGATCGTAAGTTCGATTCTCTTTGATTATGTAGACCACATGGTCGACGCCAGGATTAACGAAGTCCTTGCGATTCTTTCGCTCAGTTCCCCCAACTGCTAAGTTGTTATTGAGCACAAGACGCGTAGAAGATTCCAAGTCTCGCAATGCTCGTGGAAGGTCAATTGTCGAAACCGTTCCTTCTAGAATATTCGGCTGATACTGTCCCCAGTCTCTGACCGACTTGTTGTTGGGAGTAGCCGTTACGACTCCCTTTGAATTGGCGACGAACAGTTTCTTGCCGGAAGCGTTTACCACAACCGAAGTTGGTCCCCAGCCTACAGGAATGAATCCTCTTACTTTGCCACTGGCCACGTCAATCACGGCAACAGAATTGATGTCAGCCATTGCTACATACAAACTGGACTCGTCAGGCGAAAGACACATGCCAAGTGGAGTTGCGCCTGGAACTCCACCAAGATCGCCGAGACGCAAATAGATCGTCTGAATGACCTTTCCCGACTTTGGGTCAACCATGCTGACGGTGTCGCTGCCGGAATTGCTCACGAATAGTTTGTCTTCGGCTTGATTGAGTGTGAGAGCTACGGTGTTCGCACCCGTTTTGATTGTCGTGACGGCCTTTGTGGCAAGATCAATTGCAGAAACCGTTCCATCTCGCTCATTTGAGACGAACAACGATCCTTGCGAACCCACTGTTTTCGCAAGAACGATGTCCATCGGATACCCGCCGACGGGATATTTCTCAAGCGTCACGCCGGATTGGCCGATTTTGCCCACGCTTCCATGCATTCCGTTGCCGGAATGAGTCTGGTTGAAGACAGTGTAGAAAACGTCACCGTGGGCGACGAGTCCAGCAAAATGCTCGGGAACTCCTTTTGGAGCCTTGGTGGGCCATTCCTTTAGGAGACTAAGTTGACCACTGTCTGAAATCGAATAGCTTGTGATTTGATCTTCAGCGCCTCGGGAAACATGAAGCAGCATTTGCCTTTCTGGACCGTAACTAAAGTCCAAACCATAATAAAGCCCGCTAGCCTTTTGTCGCGTGCTAGGAAACGCGAGTTTGCTTAGCAACTTCCCAGTGTTCGCGTCAAGAACGGTCAATTGCTCTCTAAATCCGCAGTCGGTCACAACAACAAAGTGCCCGTCCGGGCTCAATTTCATGTTGACGGGAAAGCTTCCAACCTCAACTTGGTCACCCGTGGGTGTGATGAACTTACCTGTTACCAATCGCGCCGACTCGTCATATTGCCTTAGCTTGACCACCGCAGTACCCACAACCGCAGCAGAAACCAAAACGAACGCCACTGATAACTGTCCAAGCCTCATAATCCGAAGCCTACACTGTTTTTCGTTGTGTGTGCACCCTACGATTAAGGAATCCTGGAGCTATTGGGATGGCCCAACCCGACTGGGCAAGCCAATCACGTACGAACGCAAGTACAATTCAATGTCGTGGACCGGGTGAATTCAGAGGGCATATCCAGATATCAACTGACTGTGGCTCTTAGGGATCGCCGCCAGGTAATGGAGGCGCGGCGTGTTGATACTTGCATGCTTTGCCGAAGGCACCGCGTAAATGCTTGCGGTCTATGCGATTACTGTTATTCCGTGCTTGATGGCGAGGAGTTCCGATTGGCTTCGCGATGGCTTTCTGGTGTGGGACCTTGACCGCCGCTCTTGTATTGCTAGCGATAGTCTTTGGATTGATAATCGGTTATTCAGCCGCTACGCGAAAACATAAACCTACATTCTTAGCTCTGGCGGAATATTGGGTCTACCTCCCTGGCGAGACGATGCCCAATCAGGATGAATTAATGACCTTAATGGTCCGAGATAACCCCTATCACAGAGGTGGCGTTTCGCCAATTGGTCAATCTGAGGGGCTCGTATTCTCAGATGTTAGGCTACACATGGCTCTCGTGTTGAGATCCAAAAACACTCACATTTTCCGGCCAGATCAGTTCGCCGAACACATTCCACATGACGATAAACTCTTGGAGTCCCTAATGGCGGCAAAGTCGTTGGTAAAGATCCGATATGCCAGTGAAATTCCGTTATCCAACAAGAGGCACCTTCAGTTTCTGCTTCATGCGGCAGATGCTACGGCAGAATTGGGCCATGGAGAAGTGATCTTCGACCTAAAAGCGGAACAACTCCTTTCGCGATCAAGACTTCGGCAAATGCTGAAAGAGAATTTCAATGCGACAGGATATGATCTTCATACCGAGGTGCTCTGGAAGCAATCCATTGAAGTAGGTCATGTTGAATCGAGAGGGCTTGTCAAAATCGGGATCGAGGAATTGCAGTCTGGCGACGTCGATATCGATCAACGCGTGATCACCACTCACCTTATGGAGGAAGCTGTTCAAACAATCTGGAACAGTAACTCGCTTCCCGACATGCTGGAATTCTCACAATTCGAAGACACTTTCCGACTCGAATTCGAGAGGATTAAAGACAAGATGACGATCGTCCGTATTCTCCGGGTGCAATCCGCATGACCTCCATTCGCCTTATACCGTGCCTTGACATCAAGGATGGACGAGTCGTTAAAGGCGTCAATTTTGTGGGACTCAGGGATGCTGGCGATCCCGTTGAATTGGCCAAATTTTACGATTCTGAAGGTGCGGACGAGCTCGTGTTTCTCGACATTACCGCCTCGCATGAGGACCGAGCCCCGGTTATCCTTCTTGCGGAAAGGGTTGCCGAACAAGTCTTTATTCCGTTCACAGTTGGTGGAGGAATTCGAACTGTAGAAGACATTCGGGGCGCATTACTTGCGGGCGCAGACAAAGTAAGCCTCAACACCGCCGCTATCCAGAATCCCAATCTCATCTCTGAAGCAGCGATGAAATTTGGCTCTCAATGCGTTGTTGTGGCGATCGATGCACGGAAGCAAATCACTGATTTTTCTCAGGTCCCCAACGATGTCGAACTGCTTGATGCTTCTGGCGGAGTATTTGGCGCAAGTGCCGCCTTTTTCCCTGAGGAACGTTGGGAAGTGTTCACACATGGCGGTCGAAAACCCGCCAACCTTGATGTTGTTCAATGGGCGTGCGAAGTCGCTAGATTGGGGGCAGGAGAGATTTTGTTGACTAGCATGGATGGAGACGGAACCCAAGCAGGTTACGATCTGGAACTTACTAGAGCGGTTAGTGAAGCCGTAAACATTCCCGTGATTGCGAGCGGCGGTGCCGGAGAGCCTCAACACCTAGTTGACGCCGTCAAAATTGGAAAAGCGGACGCAGTCCTCCTGGCGAGCATCGTTCACGACGGCGTTTATTCTATCAAAGAAATAAAAGCCGCCATGTCCGCTGCCGGGCTACCGATGCGTTTAGTTTGAAAGGACTTAGAGTCCACCAATTGTGATATAGCTAACCTGTTCAATCTTTTTGCCGTTGATTACAGCCGAGAACTTCACGGGATAAGTGCCAGAAGTATTCGGCGGAAAAAAGATTTCGAAGGTCTGTCGATCACTACCTCGGTTGGTTAGGATATTGATCTTGTGGTTTGTACCATTTAGAATCCTGAGTGGTTCTGGGACCGAAAGGGAGACTTCCCCTCTTGCGGCTTTTGAGGAATTCGATTTTGCATAAAACGAAAATCGAACTGACCGATCTAAAGGTGCCACTGCCAAAGATTGTCTTGGAATATCAAAATCGATAACTGGACCTACACGGTAGCAAGCTTCCATTACGGCCGGAATATTCTCACTTGTCGTCAGTGTGGCTTTCAAGACTCGATATCCGACCGGGCTGCCTTCAACGATAGAGGTCATGTAATCAATATAGGATCGGCCCTTCTCGTCAAATTTAGGAAAAGGCACTGTGAGTTGATTCGTATCGTTCTTGGCAAAACCTTCCGAGTGCATTTCTAGCTTCTGAAGTTTCATCGAATTGTTACCATTGAAGGTCAACCGAAGCTTGATGCCTTCGCCAGAAACGCTCGAACGCCCCGTATTCTCGGTATTGAATTTGAGTCCTGGCGAAAGTGCTGCAGATCTCTGAAACATCAAGGTGACCGGACTAAGTTTACGGGGCAAGTATGCAGGAGAGGCCGCATCAGAACTTAGGGGATCGTCCATTCGAACCATTAACTTGGTATTTGCTTCGGTGGGGATAATCCCTAATCCAAGATCGGCCACGGACGCCTCGTATGTGGTTATTTGCGAATCCGTTTTTGAAGACACAGATGAAGCCATCACCATTCCAGGCAGATCCACCCACTTGGGTCCGGAGATACCCGTGCCATCCAATACGCGACAACTCATAGTTGCTTTTCCGTCCACGCTGGAAAGGCGTACTTCGAGATTGTCTTTACCGATCAGCCATCCGTTTGCTTTGAGGTCGAAGCTCGCAACTAGATCATGCCCTTCAGGAACCTGACCGGCAAAGTGAAGCTTTCCGGGCTCCCATTGAAAAAACGACTTCATTTCAGAACCAGTAGCCAGAGGATCCCACTCTTCCTCATCCAGGATTCCATCGACTCTAGGAGATAAAGCAATTCGATTCATCTCCGTGACCAGAAACTCAGCACTAAAAGGTTGTTGAGCGGCAGAGGTAGGTGCAGTCTGCTGTTGAGCTACTGCCGACAGCTTCTCGCTGGTAGTCGTCGGGATCGAGCGCAACACCGTTTTAGGTGCAGTCTGGCCCTGCGCAACAAACAAAAGGAACAGTAGCGGTAAGGGCATTACGCATGAAAAGACGTTCGGGCAACTCAATTTGACGCTTCAATTTAGGCGTCCTGATTCAATCTTTGGCCAAGAGTTACCCTCATAACTACCTTTCCGTCATAAGTCTCGGAGAAAGTAAATATGGCGGCTAACTTAAGATTAATTGGAATTACAGCGAGCCTTTGCCTGAGTGCATTTGTGCTTGGACAGGGAATGCAAAACAACGATCTGAGGGACATGGATGGTTCGGTTCGAGCGATAGAGCGTGGAATCTCGTTCTATCTCAATGGATCAGAGATCAAAAGCGTGTTATCGACTGGAGATTTTTCTGAGTTCAAACTCAAATTGAACTCCGGCCAAGTGTTGGTCGCTGAGGCACGAAGCGACACGTTTGATCCAGCACTAGAAATCCTAACTGAGCAGTCCAAAGTTATGGCTGCCAGCGACGATCGTTATCCTGGAGACCAGCGGCCTTTGCTCTTTTGGCGAGCAGATAAGGATGCTACTTATTTACTTCATGTTAGAAGCTTCCACAACAAATCTGGAGGACAATTCTTCTTTCGCTACAAGATATTTGACACCATAGACCTTAGTAGTGGGAAGCCGGTCATTCAGCAAGTTAAAACGAGGACACCCTTCATGGTCAAATTCCCCATGAAAGCTGGGCAAGTTACTGAGATTCATTGGGATACAGGTGGAACTGCTCAGTATCTGGGGCTCCAAACCATCGAGGCTATTTCTCCTGATGGCTTACCTGCCAATGCTTTCTTAACCCATAACTTAGGGCCGGCCATAAATGCTCTTATGGCTCCTGTTTCGGGAGATTACTACTGCCTAGAAAACCCTTTAGGGGGAGATCAGGGCACTGGAAAAGTCCGTATCTGGACCCAGGACATCGTGCCACAAAAGCTTCAATCGACTCCAAAGGGTCTCACGGGGTCAGCTTCTACAAACACACCCGCACTTTGGGAAGTTGATGTAAAAGCAGGAGAATTTCTTGAAGAAGCTACTCCAGGTTTGAACATTGCCTGTAATTTCAGAATGACCGAAGCCCCTGATTTCAGCAAATTCGACCTGTCAAAGCCAGATACTAACCCTTTCTATCCGCGACTAGACACTGCCACCACACCGGCACCACCATTTATCGGCTACGTAAAGCGGGCGGGAGACAATCGGAAGAACGTTTTCTACGTAACTCGCAATAGCAAACTTTGGTTGGCATCCGATGGCCGTGGAGCGTCTGGAACCTCATATCAGATTTCGGTCGCTCCAGCAGCCGCTCAATTCCTTGAACAAAAACCCAATCAAGGACAAATGACGATTGCGAACACGGATTTCTGGACCTTTGAGGCCAAGGCAGGAGATGTTTTGAACCTTAGCGCGAAATCCAATGATTTCTCGCAGATGATTATCGTACAGGACCCGGAACTCAATGAAATTCGCCATTGGGAGGCGGGGCTGGATCAACCTATTGATAGCTGGAGGATGGTTGTACAGAAACCGGGACGTTATATAGTGGCAATCTCCTGTGTCGGCAATGGAGGAGGAGGATCCTACACTCTGGTGCGCGATGTTCTTCACCCCAAGGACTTCTCTTTGTCCATGCCTGCTAAAGGTGAAATCAACGCAAACCAAGTTCAAATTTTGCGATTCAACGCTACCCCGGATGTTCCACTCCTCATTCATTGGAACTCGAGTATTTGGAACTATGGGATCAGCGTCTATAACGAAAAGGGAGAGCCGGCCGATTTTCAGCACGATGAAATCGATCCAAACAACCGCTTCGGCATCATCAAGGTAAGCAAACCACAGTCATTCATTATTGTCTTGACTGGAGGACAAGCTCGCGCTACGTATTCCTTGTCTTTAGCACCTATCCCGGGATATAAGTCAACAATCAAAACTTAGCGAATCGAATTTCAATACCGCGAAGCGCATAAGTGTTTAGGCGCTTCGCGGGTTTTCGAACCTCTTGTTTTTCGGCTTCAGGCAAAGAGGGTAGGTAAACCACCCGTGTGCCAAAACAGGACTTTCCCAGAAAGGACCCGTGTCCGAGCCAGCTCGATGAGCCCCGCAAAGGCCTTTCCTGTGTAAATAGGGTCGAGAAAAATGCCCTCAGTCCGAGCCAGGCACTTGATCGCGTTCTGACCCGCCAGACTGGGAATCCCATATCCTGGTCCAACAAAATCGAAATTAAGATCGTAATCCTTGGCGATTAGGATCGGTCCGGATGGAACGAAGACTAACAGCTCCTTAGCAAGCTCTGCAAAATCTTCTGCTATCTCCGGTTCGGGATCACATGCGATCCCTAGAATTCTCGTATCCGTATTGTGAAACGCGAATCTTAGCCCCGTATGGGTGCTCCCACTCGAACTGGCAAAAACAATCGTGTCGAAACTCTCGGTGAGCTCTTGGGCCGCCTGGTAAAAAGCATAGGCTCCCAAGCCAGATGACCCACCGATCGGAATTCGATACGTCCTCTTGCCATCTGCTTCAAATTCCGAGGCAACAGTTTCTGTAATCGAATAGAGCTCGTCCCAAGTGCCGTCGGTATAGGTCCTGAGATCGATCCCGAGAATCTTATCCAGTAATAGGTTTCCCTTATAGCCAAGTCGGGGCCTAACGTCGGGACGTTCTGTGTCGTATGGCGTCGCCATTATTACCGCGACACAATGAATACCCTTCATTGCACAAGCTGCTCCAAGCTGTCTTATGAAATTGGATTGAGCTGCCCCACATGTGACGACAACCTCAGCCTTCTGCCGCAAGACTTCGGCCATGAGGTATTCCAGCTTGCGTCCTTTATTGCCACCCATAGCAAACCCCGTTAAGTCGTCTCGTTTGATCCAGAGGTCAAGACCCAATTCATTCGAGAGATTATTTAGTCGGTGGAGGGGAGTTGGTGCCTGGATAAGGGACAGTCGTTCAGGGATCACAGCAACAGTTTACGTGGCAAAGACATAATCATATGTATGAGATTTGGAAAGCGCTTGCTTCGCCGTATGGGTTGCGGGTGTTTGATTTTCTTCGGACTAATTGGCCTGTTGCTTGTATTAACGGGCACTGGACATACCTTACGCGTACTTTGGGATCGAGGCTTCTTCACGGCATACGTTTCTCCTGAGGATGACCGTAAGTATCAAGCAACTGAGACAGGAAATCTTAAGAGTCTCTATACGGCAATGATGCTCTATCACGAGTCGGAGGGCCAGTGGCCCCAGGCAGCGGGATGGATGGATGCAATCAAAAACCGAGTTGTGTCGGCAGACCTAGCCAAAGGAGAAGCGGACAAGAAATTTGTCAGTCCATCCTTGTCAGGTAAGGCAGGTCAATTCGGCTATGCCATGAACGATAAAGCGAGCGGCAAATATAGAGGTGAGATTAAAGACCCGAAGGTCCCCTTGCTGTTTGTGTCCAGTAACACATCAAGGAATGCTCATGGAGACCCTAAACAGCTAGTCCCAATGCCCGCTCGACCTGGGGGGAACTTAGGAATTACGGTAGACGGCTCTATCGTCAAGCTATAATTGAGACTTCTTCAATGCCGAAGAAGCGACCCACATTCAACGAAGAATAAAGGAAACTATGTCAACGATTCCAGCCAACAAGGCTTACTCAAAACTCGAATTTCTCAAGCTTATGTTGCTTAGCCGGGAGGGGGATCGGCGCGAAGGTATCCTCCTCCGACAAAGCAAAGGTTGGTTCCAGGTCAGTGGGATGGGGCATGAAGCCCTCGGAGCACTGGCTTTATTTTTGGGGGACGACGACTACATCTTCCCCTATTACCGGGACCGAGCGATCATGCTCGCAAGAGGCCTAACCAACTATGAGCTAGCCCTTGCTTACTTTGCAAAACGATCTAGTAGCTCTGGCGGTCGCCAAATGCCAGGACACTACTCCAGCCGCGAACGCAACGTCTTCAGCGTTTGTACTCCCACGGGAGGGTCACTCTTGCCAGCTTGTGGAGCAGCATGGGCGATGAAAATGGATGGCAAAGACTCGTTGTGTCTAGCGAGTCTTGGCGACGCATCTTCAAGACAAGGTGAGTTTTTCGAAGCTTTCGCATTTGCGGTCCAAGAAAAGCTACCTGTCATCTTCGTTGTTGAAGATAATAAATACGGCATTTCCACACCAACAGAGCGCTATTTACCCTTCCATCTTGGAATCATTAGCGACGACATGGTAGTCAAAATCGACGCTCGAAATCCTGAGATTGTTTATCAAGCAGGTCTCAAAGCCGCAGAGAAAGCTCGCCGAGGCGATGGTCCCACGATGATTTGGGCAGACCTCGATCGCCTCTCTTCCCATACGTCAAGCGACGATCATCGCGTATATCGATCCCTAGCTGAGATTGAAGAAATGACAAAACGTGATCCCATCCGATTGCTAGCCGAGGAACTCATCGGAACCGGCGAACTCGATGAGGCAACGTGGGTTTCACTTCAAGAGGACGTCGTTCGAATCGTAGATAACGACTACCTTCGAGCAGAAAAAGAGCAGGACCCTCTCCCAGAAGAGACGCTTTTACACTCAATTGGTGAGGCGTCGCCAGCGGAAATGCCTCCCATTCAGACCGGTCAAAAAACGACCATGGTTAGTGCGATCAACAACACTTTCCGAAAGGCGTTGGAAAGTGACCCCAAAGTAATCTTCTTTGGCGAGGATATTGAGGACCCAAAGGGTGGTGTTTTTGGCATTACCAAGGGGCTCAGCGACAGCTTCCCCAAGCAAGTGTTCAATTCCCCACTGGCGGAAGCGACGATTATGGGAGTCGCAGTTGGTATGGCCGCCTACGGCTATCGCCCTGTTTTTGAACTCCAATTTATCGACTTTATCGCTCCGGGCTGGAATCAAATTACGACCAATATGTCGACACTTCGTTGGCGTTCGTTTGGTGAATGGACTTGTCCTTGCGTGATCTATGCTCCTTACGGTGCCTACCTTCCCGGCGGATCGCTTTGGCACAGCCACAGTAATGAATCGAGCCTAGCGCATGTTCCAGGCATTCGAGTGGCCATACCTTCAACTCCAGAAGATGCCGCTGGATTGCTTTGGACAGCGATTCATTCATCTGACCCGAGTTTCGTGCTCGTACCGAAGCACATTTTCCGAAAACAGATGGATGTGGAAAATGCAGACCCGGTCCCCTTCGGAAAGGCGAAGATTGTGAGACAAGGATCGGATGTCACGCTTGTAACTTGGGGCAACTGTCTTGAGTTGGCCCAAGAAGCAGCTTCGAGAGTTTCGGCAAGCGTAGAAATCATTGACCTTCGTTCGATCGTGCCGTGCGACTACGAGACTATCGTAGCCTCTCTCGAAAAGACCGGTAGGCTCGTGGTCGTTCATGAGGACAACCGCACCTGCGGATTTGGGCAGTCTGTGATCTCCGAAATTATGAGCGTTCCGGATCGGTTCAACCTATTCCTGTCATCTCCTCAACTCGTAACAAGGGAAGACGTTCATGTCGGCTACAACCCGATCTACGAATATGCCGCCCTTCCTGACTTGGATCAGGTGGTTGACGCCATCGAGATCGTAATGCAGTAGTTTCAAGCTACTCAAAGACAGGCAAACGGGATGGCGTCATTTACATGAGGCCATCCCGTTTGCTATTTCAGTTATCGCAGTGCGATAGGCTTGGCTACGGAGGAATTTGATCGCATAACTTGGGCAGTTCCTGCAGAGTTGGTTGGATTCTGAGGAATAAGGAAACCAGCGAGGGCGCCCCAACCGATGAGAGTGATTCCAACAAAAAGCCCGAACGATAGCTTTTGAACTCGGTTTTGTGCCTGGTCTGAAATCGTGATGCCCCATCTAATGCAGAAATTCCAAACTCCATAGGCTAGGTGGTAAGAGGCCATGGCAACTCCAGCGATGTAAAGGACCAGCCAAAGATAGGGTGCAGTTGTGAGCTTGTCATGCCACGCGGCATATTCGATCACTTTTGCCGAACCAGTCACATACTTCGTACCCGTAGTCGTAGTCACGTGGATAGCTAGGAAGAAGAACAAGAAGATTCCAGACCATCGCTGGAACGTATACATTAGGTTCTGAGACCAACCATATACACTGCCAAAGTAATTCGGTTTGGCCCTAGAAACGATGAAGATTCCGTATACCGCGTGAAACAGAACAGGAATCCAGATCATGCACACTTCCATGACGAGCAGGAAGTGTTTGGGCATCGCTTCGAAAAAGCCAATGACTGCGTTGAATTTTTCTGGACCTGCCAGAGTGAAAGAGTTCAGTACCAGATGCTGGACCATGTAGTAGCCCACGGGCACAATTCCAGTTAAGGAATGAAGTTTATGAAGGACGTAATTCTCTTTACCAAGTGCTACAGCCATGATCCTAGCCAGATCTTACCCGTGCGGAACCTGCGGAAAGCCTAGTAGTCATCGATCCAGTACGGGGAAATGAAGACACCTGTGAGGGGTCAATAATCAAGTTTGGTCGAACTTTTGTAGACAGTCGTAGTGAATGTTTTGCGCGGGTAAGCTGATTGAAATGCCTTTTATAGCCGATATCTCCGCACGAGAAATCCTTGACAGCCGAGGAAATCCGACCCTTGAAGTTGACGTTTTATTGGATAGCGGGAGTGTTGGACGAGCAGCAGTTCCAAGCGGTGCCAGCACAGGGCAATTCGAAGCAGTGGAACTTCGAGACGGAGACATGAGCCGCTATTTGGGAAAAGGTGTCCTCCAGGCCGTTCAAAATGTAAATGACATCATTGCTCCAGCTTTGCTTGACAATGATGCAACAGATCAATCGGCAATCGATGCCGAATTGCTCGATCTAGATGGAACACCGAATAAGAGTCGTCTCGGCGCAAATGCCATTCTAGGTGTCTCCTTGGCAATTGCAAAAGCAGCAGCAAATCAAGCCAAACTACCCCTCTACCGATATATTGGAGGAGTGACATCTAGGGTGCTTCCCGTACCCATGATGAACATCCTTAACGGAGGAGCACACGCTGACTCCAATGTCGATTTTCAGGAATTTATGATTCTGCCGGTAGGAGCGTCAAGCTTCGCAGAAGCACTGCAGATGGGCTCCGAGGTATTTCACACTCTAAAATCCGTTTTGAAGAGCAAGGGCCTAAACACCGGCGTTGGTGATGAAGGTGGATTTGCTCCCAACCTAACATCTCAAGAATTGGCATTCGACTACATTTTGGATGCGATTACTAAGGCTGGATATACACCTGGAAAGCAGATCTATCTAGGCATTGACGCAGCAGCAACTGAGTTTTACTCAAATGGCAAATACCGATACAAAGCAGGAGCGATGTCAGAGCGAGGCAGCGACGAGCAAGTTGATTACCTGGTCGGACTCTGCAACCAATATCCAATCCTTTCTGTCGAAGATGGCTGCTCGGAAGACGATTGGGAGACTTGGAAGAAGCTCACCGACGCTATCGGCGACCGCGTACAGCTAGTGGGCGACGATCTGTTCGTCACGAATGTAGAGCGACTTGCTCGAGGAATCGAAACAGGGACCGCTAACTCCATTCTAGTCAAGGTCAACCAAATCGGTTCCCTTACTGAGACTCTTGCTGCAGTGGATATGGCCAAGCGTGCAGGCTATACATCAGTGATGAGTCACCGTTCGGGAGAAACCGAAGACACAACAATTGCTGATCTGGCGGTTGCGACGAATTGTGGTCAAATCAAAACGGGAGCACCCAACCGTACGGATCGAGTTGCCAAATATAACCAGCTCCTTCGCATTGAAGAAATGCTTGGCGCAACTGCGATTTACGCTGGTAAATCCGGTTTTGGAAAACTTGCAGCCCAAATGGCTTGATTGGACAGCAACGACTCTCCTACCTTTTCAAGCAAAGTGTAGGGGAGTTCTTTTAGCTCTCTGACAAATATGCCGTCAGCTGCTCAATATGGTAGAGGTCATAACCAAGCATCATGGTTGCTTGGTCGATAATCTTAATCGGGCCATAAATCGGATGAACGAAGCACTTGTCCAGTTCGGCATCGGTGAGCGACTGAAGTAAGATTCGCGTCTTAGTACGTTGCGAAGCGAAGACATTTAACTGCTCGTGCAGATTGGACTTCGCGTAGCCCATTTCAACTGCTCGAACACTTTCGTCATGTTCTACGATTGATGTATGGGGTCGAGTCAGAGCCCGATCCATGCGTCCACGATAGAGTTGCTCCCAATCCGCAATGTGAGCCACGATCTCCCGAACGGTAAACTGTCCCCTTTCGAATGGGCGATCGAGCCGATTATTTGGGATCATATTTACGATCCTTCTCACAACGACAGGAGCGATTGCGATACTTTTCAGCAGATCCCCACTCACATGAGTAAGGATACCGTCGTGCTACTCAAGAACGGCCACCTTCGCAGGATCATATGGATCGATGTGGACAACTGCAGAAGCGGGTTTCAAAGTGCGCTCCAAAGCCGCCTCAATTTCGTCCGCAAGCCCATGACCTTGAACGACCGTCCATTGGTTGGGAACGACAATATGTACCTCTATGTAATGTACATTTCCACTGTGCCGAGTCCTTAGTCGGTGATAGCTGATCACCCCACTCATTTCTCTTAGAACAGTGTGAATTTTCTCGATTTCGTCATCTGACACACGCCTGTCGATAAGTTGCTCGATAGATTCACGAGCCATGGAAATGGAATTGAAGGCAATCCATACGCCAAGGGCCATTGCAAAGAACGCATCAGCCTCCTTCCAACCCGTGAAGTGCGTAACCAACAACGCCAGAAAAACCCCAGCACTCGTCCAAAAATCCACCAACAAGTGCTGCCCGTTCGACCTAAGCGCCGCACTCTCCGTCCGAATGCCTGTCGATCGAACAAAGAGACCGACGACAAGGCTGATCATTGAGCTTAAGCCGATCACCCAAAAACCAATCTCAATATGCTGCACGACAGAGCCGTGCATGAGACGGTCTATTGACTCTTTGAAAATGAATGCAACGATGAGAAGGAGGAGTATCGATTCGGCAAAACTAGCCAAGCTTTCCACTTTGCCGTGCCCATATGGGTGCTCCTCATCAGGCGGAACTGCTGCGACACGGACGGAAAGGAAGGCTATGGCCGAAGCGACAACGTCCGTTGCAGAATGAATGCTCTCAGAAATAAGACTTACCGAGCCGGTCATTAACGCGGCTACTGTCTTGATTACCGTTAAAGAAGCATTCGTGACAAGCGACAATAAGGCGCCTATGCTTTTCGCCCGCTGATGCTCTGGATTTAGAGTGACTTTGGGTTTCATTTCAGGAACTGCCTTTGGGACCACTTCGCGAGATATTGATCAAGGCATAAACCTCAATCTTGCTTACACTCCACAGAGGCACTCCCGCGGGTGGTTCGATTGCGATGCGTATACGGTCTTTTCCCCGTGTGGATTTAGGCGAAACCCCAAAATCAGATTTATGCCAACGATGGTTTCTGTCCTCACCAGGCTCAAACCACCAGCCTTGTAATTCATCCTCAACAAACACTCTGGCGCGTTGCCGACCGTGGAATCGATCGAATGTCTTTCGAATGATGAGGCCATCGTTTTCTTTAGGGATGTCGAGGGTAAAGCTTGCTGTATTTAGGTGACTCATCACAGGACCTGAAAATGGCGTGCCGTCTGCAAATGTTGAGTGAAGTTGGGAAACAGTGCTAGCGTTTTGAACTTTGAAGTCAATTCGTGAAAGCGCGTCCCTGTCAGAGATTTCGAACTGATCGATCTGCCTACATTCGAAATCCACAGCCGGAACAATCTCAATCGTTCCTTTTCCTTGAGCTTGACGAAAGAATGGAACGGGATAGTTTCGAGAGGGTGGAGGGGCGTACTGGTGTCGATCGTCGGTTCTTACTGCTGAATCGGCACCCACGATCCAACCCGCTCCTACAAATCGATCGGTAGCTGTGAAGGAATCACCTGTTATGGGAGTAGTTCGGCCTCGCTGAACTCGCACTAAGACCTCTCCAGGACCATTTGCTAGGACTAATGCACCATTTTCGAACAGCGGACAGAACTGCCAAAGGTCCTCTTCCTCTCTAACATGAACCAGCGGGGGTATAGCGACTTGGATATCCATTTCGCCACTGCCTTCGACGTCAACAATCACCCTGCGCCCGGAATGGTCTCGGTAGAGGCAATCAGCCTCGTAAAACTTGAATTCGAGGGCATCCTCAAGCGTGGAGAGAGTTGAAGGCATGATGAATCGAACAGATCGCAATCAGTCGCATCTAAATAGTGGCACGATGGATAACTTAACCGCACAGAATATTTTCAAAGATCGCGCTCAGCATATCGTTGCCGAAGGCGAAGTAAAGCTTTGCGGGCTATGTGGAGCCTTAAATGCGTCAACCAATTCGGAGTGTTTTGTTTGTCGATGGCATGGTCAATTCGACTTTGATCCTCAAGTACTTGAGCGTGAAATAGCCAAGCTCATTCTTCGATGTCCCGATCTTGCCGTTGCCATAATCGAGGATGCAATTCACCCTACGCAGGGACGTTCGCGACCCGAAAACCTGTTCACTCGATTCCTTCGCTTCATAGGGCGATTCCAACATGTAAAACGGATTTGAATCGATTTCAGAATAAATCTACGTTGCAGGCGAACTTGCGTAAGAGTTAGCCATTAGCAAGGCAGACCGCTTTCCAAAGAACATTCACAGCCTATAATTAAGCTCCTAAAAGGAGCCCCATTGTCGTTTGGACCTGAAGAACTGACCCCACTTTACAGCTACGAAGCAGAAATGAGCTCACTTGGGTCCATGCTTCTTTCGGAAAGAGCTGCAGAAGAAGTTGTAACCATTCTCGACGAGATGGACTTCTATCGACCGGCTCATCGCCTAATTTTTAAGGCGATGAAACAGTTGATTCAAAACAACAAGCCGATAGACATTCTGACCTTGAAGGATGAGCTTTCGGCGCGAGGAAACTTAGCCGATATCGGAGGCGAGGATTACCTACTTGAGATTGCAGACTACGTTCCGAGTCCTGCCAATTCGAATTACTACGCTCAGATCGTTCTAGATAAGTCCACGTTGCGTCGCCTCGAGGACGCTGGCCATAGAATCCGAGGAGTCGTTCACGATCCAGATGCTGGAAGTGTCGATGATAAAGTCGATAAGGCTGAGCAACTCGTGTTTGAAGTCGGACGTAAGTCGCTTGGCAAATATTTCCAGCATGTTCGGAGCCTAGCCAAAGAGTTTTTTGTCGATGTCGACACGATCATTGAGTCGGGTACACCGCTTTCCGGCCTCAAAGTAGGGTTCTGGGATCTAGACCGCCTCACAACTGGCTTTTATCCCGGTGACTTTGTAATCGTTGGTGCTAGACCATCCATGGGAAAGACTTCCCTTGCCCTCGACTTTGTAGTCAACGTGGCCCAGAAACTGGTACGGGACGAAAAAGAAGGAAGTATCGCGATCTTTTCCTTGGAAATGGGTGCCATTCAACTTGTACGAAGAATGGCTTCAATGATCAGTGGAGTTTCAGCCAACGTACTCCGGCAAGACAAACCAATAACCGATCGCCAATATAAATTATTGGCGGATGCATGCGACGAGTTGTACGGCCTACCAATCTATGTAGATGATGCTTCTGACGTTACTCCGCTCGAAATGAGGGGTAAATGCAGGCGGCTAAAAGCTGAGCATGGTTTGACAATGGTCGTCATTGACTATTTGCAGCTGATGAAAGGGGGACGTCGAACAGAGAATCGTGTTCAGGAGATCTCCGAAATCGCACGAGCTTGTAAGTCGATGGCGAAGGAACTAGGGGTGCCAGTCATTGCTCTTAGTCAGTTGAGTCGAGCTGTGGAGAATCGTGAAGACAAGCGACCGCAGCTCAGTGACATCCGAGAATCAGGCTCGATTGAAGCCGAAGCTGACCTTGTAATGCTTCTCTACCGGGAGAGCTACTACAAGGCCAAAGAAGAGCATCGACCCGAGGTCGAGAATTATGATGACGTACAGTCGGCGGAAGTCATTATTGCGAAACACCGTAACGGGCCTACTGGAAAGGTCATTTTGGGATTCCAGCCAGCTTATGCAAGATTTCGCAACAGCCAAGAAGGCTCTTACCGTCCAAGCGAAGATTAGGTCTAGCGCAGAAGTGCATGTTCAATTCGGAGCTTCCCTGACGAGTTCAAATTTCAGTGTTAGATAGGGTGGATGTAGCCCTTCAAACATGATTTCGAGGAATGACCTAGAAAATGCGCCTTGCACGCTTTCATGATCGGGTCCTGGATGCCACAATCGAATTGGAATGAGAATATTGGTGATCGGCAGTGGCGGGCGAGAACATGCTCTTGCTTGGAAGCTTTCACGAGAAGCAGAAGTTATCGCAGCCCCCGGAAACCCAGGCATCGCGGAAGATGTCGAGGTCGTCTCGATTACCCCAAAGAGGACTGCAGAGCTGACCAAACTATGCCTCGATCGCAAGATTGATCTTGTCGTCGTCGGCCCTGAAGAACCACTCATTGACGGACTTGCAGATATCTTACGTGGGAATGGCATTGCCGTTTTTGGACCAGGTGCAGATGGAGCTGGATTGGAAGGTTCAAAAGCCTTTTCCAAACAACTGATGCTCCAAGCCAATGTTCCGACGGCGAAGTTCCAAATTTTCACGGACGCCAAACTTGCCACAGAATATGCCAAAGAACGATTTGGGGCTGGAAAGGGAGTGGCTGTAAAGGCTAGCGGCAATGCCCTTGGAAAGGGTGTTGTCGTGGCAAATACATTTGCTGAAGCGGCCGACGCGATCCAACAGATGATCGTAGGCAAGCAGTTTGGTACGGCTGGCCAGAAAGTTGTGATTGAAGATCGATTGGAAGGACCTGAGTTTAGCGTCCTAACCATTGTTGGCGATAATAACTTCGTAAGCCTCCCCGCTGCTCAAGACTACAAGAGGGCGCTGGATGGTAACAAAGGTCCTAACACAGGCGGAATGGGTGCGTTTTCGCCCGTCGACTGGGTCACCCCCGAACTGATCAAATATGTCGAGGACACAGTCGTCAAACCCACGCTCAAGGTTTTGCGTGAGAGCGGAATCTCATACCGAGGGACACTATTCTCAGGAATCATGATGGACGAGGGCAAGCCTCATTGCCTCGAATTCAATGTTCGTATGGGTGATCCTGAAACGCAGGTGATCATGGCTCGGCTAGGCAACGGATTTGCAGCTGCGCTATATGCAGCGGCAACGGGCGAAACCATTGAGCCGCCCGAGGTTTCTTCAAACGTAGCCGTTTCCGTAGTTGTCGCCAGCGAGCACTACCCCATTCTCAGTTCCAAGGGGAGTGCAATTACCTTTATGGAAATACCCAAGAATGCCAAGCTATTCCACTGCGGTACGGCAAAAATGGGCGACCAACTGATTACCAACGGCGGGCGAGTGATCGCAGCTACCGGCGTGGCGCAAACGTTAGGAGAGGCTCGAAAAGCTGCTTACCGTGCGGCGGCCTCAGTTCATTTCGAAGGCGCTAGGTATCGATCAGATATTGCCGCTGGTTAATTCCGCCTGTTCTCAGAACAGCATAAATACTGAAATACTAATATCGAGTTTTCTTGCGACGAGTCTCGCAATAAATGACATATATTGCCAACTACGCTATCCATGAAAGCGATGTTCCTAGCAATAGTGGCTCTACCAAGCTCAATTTCTCAATGTCGGCGTAGGATTAGAGAGTTCTTACCTCTAACTAGCCATGACCTGCGAAACCACTTCAAGACGTAACCTGCTCAAGACAGCAGGGCTAGCAGGAGCCATGAGCCTCCTGCCAGGTTTGGCCTTTGCCGACGGACGAAAGGGTCGCCCCAATCGAAAGAGGTTGGTGAGAGTTGCTCACTTTACGGACTCGCACATTCATCACGATGGATGTGGTTCCAGATGGCTCGCGAGAGCTCTTGAGCATGCTAATTCCTTAAAAGAAAAGCCATCGCTAATAATGTTCGGTGGTGATATGGTTTTCGATGGTCCTGGTCTAGAAGCCAACGACATGCGGACCCAATGGAGCGAATTCAAGGGTGTTCTGAAGAATAGTAACAGTATTCCGGTTAAGTTCTGCCTGGGAAACCATGATATTTGGGGTTGGAGTAATCGCTCCGTAAGTCCCACGGAGCCCCTCTATGGAAAGCGTTGGGCTCAAGAAGCACTCGATCTAGAGGATTTACACTATAGTTTCGACAAGTCAGGATGGCATTTTGTTGTACTGGACAGCGTTGCAAAATTCCGTGCTGGCTATATTGGTCGCCTTGGAACCGAACAACTCGAATGGCTCGCTAGAGATCTTGCCAGCCATGCAGACAAACCAACCCTAGTGATGTCGCACATACCCCTGTTGTCAGCGTGCTCAGCCTTTTTTGGCCACTGTGAACAAGATGGCAGTCGCTGGCACGTTCCTGGCACGCTTATGCATATTGATGCTCGGCATACGAAAGATCTGTTTCACCAAAATCCAAATGTTAAACTGGCCATTAGCGGTCATATTCACCTTGTGGATCGCGTTGACTATAACAGTGTAAGTTACCTTTGTAATGGATCTGTCTCTGGAAACTGGTGGAACGGCCCGTTTCAAGAGACACCACCTGGATACACCTTGATTGACCTATACGATGACGGAACCTGGCACCGCGAATACGTAAAGTACGGTTGGCAGCCTGCCATTGCCTAGATTGAGGTCCAAACTTCCCTCTATTATTTGCTGTCGAATAGGGAGTCATCTAGGCCGGAATTCACTTTGATATCGATATAGTCTGTAACTCCAGCAACGACCTTATCGCGATTTTGGACTTCCATGTGGGTTGGTATCCAGACTCCGCTTACTTGAATTGGACGCGAGAAACTGAAGGTGGCCATTGGCTGACCTTCTTGGTTGAACCATTCTCGTCGAACAATAAACTTCTTAACCGGATCCATCCAAATTCGATTGCGGCTTAAGTCCAGGTCTTTCTGCTTGTAAGTCAGATCAAAAGCCACAGTGTGATCAACGTTACTCGTTTCAACAAATTTCGCATCCACTAGCTCATTGACAATGTCGGAGGTAAGAATGCCGATTTCGATCGGTGTTTGTCGTCTACCGGGCTTATTCTCCAAATGTTGCTTGGACTTGAACGTTCCAAATTTCATGGTCAATTCACCACCGTTCAAGATGTAAGTAATGTTGCTGTCCTCAATTTTGGTTTCTGCCCGCATCTTGAATGGGACCTTGAAGGACAGCTTGGAGCCTTTGAACTGGTAACTTGCCCCAAAATCCTTATTGATCTTCTTCAGTTCACTTTGGTCGCCTTTAACAATCTTTGCCTCAAGACTAATGTCGTTTACATTTGAATCGACAAACGACTGAATTTGTGGCGTCTGTGGTCCGTAGCTTATGAACATGCCTACAGACATCACAACAATCCCTTCTTTTAGTACGTTCATCTCATTTTCCTTTTGCGTATAAGGCGAACCTTGGATACACTACTCCTCGTGACGTCCGATCCGGTTGCCCGTTACCTATCTCAGCGCGGCGCCAAGTTCGACCGTAAGAACCGGATGCGCCTCATGAAAGCCAGCGAGATGCTGGACACGGCACTTCGAATCTATCAGCGCTTAGGGTTGACCTATCTTCGATTGTCCTACATCCCCGCCCTGTTTTGTTTAGCCGCAGTTGGTTTTGTTCTGAACTTCGTGGTTCCTCGTCTCTTTACGACGCAAAACAATAGTGGTGGTACTCAACTCTTGGGCGAAGTGGCCATCGGACTTGGAATGGCCGTTTTTATTGGCGGGCCCCTGTTCCTAATGGGACTTTCCTATACGACATCACTCGTCGTTCAAATTGTCTCAGACTTTATGCTTGGGAATCCGCTAGACGAGCACAAAGCCATAAAAATTGCTAGAACCGTTCTGCCAAAGCTGTTTATAGTGAATCTCAAGGAGCTTTGTCTTTCTCTCTCTGGAGTAATTTTCTCGACCGCCATCATGGGAGTCGGTGGCTACATTTCGCGCACTACTCCTGACTCAGATGCCACCGCCGGCATTGTTGTCGGTATTGGCGGCCTCGGAATGTGCGTGGGAATCCTCATTTTTCTTCATATCGTCGCCACGGATTCCCTAGCCGTGCCCGTTGCGGTCCTTGAGGGCGCAAGTGCCAGGCAATCGTCAAAAAGAAGCCGTTCATTACTTAAAAAGGCGGGCTATCATCCCAGTGGCCTGAGTGCAATTTGGTCACTGTACGGCAAACTGCTTTTGGTTGCGTTTGTTTTGGAAGCTGGGATTTATTTCTTCTTCATCGTGCTGAGTGTTCGCGAACGCTTAAGCAGTTTGCTAAGTGATATTCCCGGACAGGCTCTGATACTTCGCGCCTTTGATCTCGTACCCACTTTTCTAGTTATCTGGACGCTGATCCCAATTTGGGCATCCGTCATAACGATCGTTTACTATGAGCGGCGCGTTCGCTTAGAGGGGTTTGACATTGATGTCCTTGCGTCTGAGATTTCGCAACACGCCGATGCGAGTCGTATCGCTAGTTAGTGCTCTTCTCCTCGCTGCCGTATGTCATGCAGGTCCTTACTCGGACATGCAGAAACGATTGGCAACGGTCAAAACAGCCGAGGAAGTCGTCCAAGCGGTAACTAGCAACGGCACCGTTTCATCGCAGCCGGATATTCGAGATGAGCTTAAGGCTGTTAAGGATTCCCGAGCGACTCCGGATGAGGCGGCAAAGGAACTCCGTGAAATGATCGACTTGGCAGCCAATGCCGAAGGGCGAAGGCCAACCTCGACCAACAAAGTTCAAGCTGGAAAAATCAAACGATCAGCATTGTATGTTGACCAAGGCATTGACCGAAGCCGAAATTGGTTAGGCGATGCCATCGAACGTCTCAAAAACATCCACATGCCAAAGCCAAAGGCAAGGACCAGATCGGGTCCAGGCATCGGCATTCTGGGCGAATGGATCGTCTATTTGATGTGGGCCCTCTTGATTGGGGCGGTGATTGTATTACTGTTTTATGCTATTCGCTACATCGACTGGAAGAAAGCGCTTACTCGAAGAGCAAAGGCACTTGTCGAAGACGACGAACCTGAACGGACTCTAGACGAATGGTTACAGCTTGCCGACTCTCACACCCTCGCAGGACGGTACCGTGAAGCAATTCGAGCTCTTTACTTGGCTTGCCTACTCAAATTCGACGAATACAATATCGCTCGTTTTGAACGCGGCGAGACAAACTGGGAGCACTTGAATAGGATCCAAGGAAGTGTAAACCTGCCCGCCGACCTCGATTTCCGTACGCCAACTCAAGAATTCGATCGCGTCTGGTATGGCAAGCAGGTTCGTGGGATGTCAGATGTCGAACTCTTCCGGGGTTGGTATAGCGATTTATCAACTTTATTGGAGAAGTCGAAGTGAATCGTTCGGGATTTCCCCTAATTGCGTGGCTCCTCGTCGGACTCTTAGGGATTGCGGCGATGCTTATGTCCCTGGGAGAACAGGACACCCAAGTAGCCCCCCAAGTGGACTCTTATAGTCCCAGTGGCATATCGGCATTTGCGGAGATCCTAAAGCGACAAGGTTTCCCAATTGTCGTTGACCAACAACCAACTTATCGAGCGAATCCAAACGATGTTGTCATTAACTTCGTGAGGAAAAATTCTGACGACATTCTGATGGCCACCCAGGATGCTGAAGACCACTTTCAAACCTTCTTCTGGAGTTCAATTGCCAAGGGTGCTACCGGGATTGTCGTGCCGCTCGACCTGGATTACCTAAAGGCATCTCAAACGGCCTCGCGAAATCAACCAGATACCGTGAAAGACACCCTTACGGGCGAAGTATTCAAGGTATCTAGGTCACGCCCGGCAGACGTTGAAATGGATGAACCTGATGGCCCGGCCACGTCAGTGTCGTTCACAATTTGGACAAGCAAAGACCAACCGTTTCTAAAGGCTCACCGTGTAAATAACGGCACCGCCCTCGTAGTTCGCGATGGGATTGGGATGACGAATCGGTTCATCGATCATCACGATAATGCTCGAGCATTTGTCTCGATCGTCAGCATGTACCTGAAACCAGGTGGTAGGGTCATTTTTGCCGAGGCTAGTTTCGGTAACATTCATGAACGTGGTTTGCTCGAAACGATTGGACCTTGGGCAAATGCGGCATGGCAGCAGCTTCTCTTCTTTGGAGTCGTAGTCGTTTTAACTCTGGGAATTCGATTCGGATATGCAGAGGAATCTCGAAGGAAACAGCGTGGTGCGCGCGAACTTCTAGAGGGCTTGTCCGACACGTTCCGTCGAGCCAAAGCCACCGATCTTGCGCTAGGTACGGCTTGGAAACGTGCTGATTCGGATCTCCGATTGATGCTGAAGCTACCCAAGGACGCTTCCCGTGCCGAGCGTGATCGCCACCTTCCACCCTCACTCCAAACGGCGCTAGGACGTCTTGAGGCGTCCATGTCGATGGAACAAGTTTCACCAGATCAAGCCTTGGAATTGATCAAGAGGTCTCAAATAGAAATGGATGCGTTCGTCGGATCTCATCGATTGCGATTGCGTCGCCTTGCTAAACTAAAGACATGAAACTCCTCTCATTGTCCTTAGTCCTCATTTTCTGTATCAGCGTTGCACCATTATCCATGGCTCAAGGACCTGCCCAAGGCGGCAGAATGGGCCAAGCAGTTGCCACAAATGCGGATAAAGCAAAGCTAGCCAAGCTGGAAAAGGAATATAACACCGCAAAAGCCAAGCTAGCCAAGTCCCCAAAAAATAAGAAGATCGTGGCTGAATTCGCCACTATCGGCTCATTGTATGGTCATGAGAGCATGCTCAGTCCCGTCCTGCCTTCCCGAATCAAGTATCGCCAAGCACTTCGCATTTACCGAGAAGTGCTTAAGGTCGATCCAAAGAATCCAGTCGCGAAGCAAGATTCAGAGCAGATTATCAGTATCTACAAGAGCATGGGACGCCCAATTCCAAAGGACTGAGATAGTCCTCGTGAACTGATCCTTTGAAAGGTCCTCTCGCTTTGCGTCGGGATCTTTCTTGATTCCAGGTAAGAGTCAACGGCTCATGACGAACGTTAAGGCAAGAACCCATTGAACCAAGAAAAGAAAACTGACATCTTCCACTCCGACGCATTTTTCCTGCGTTTAGTTGTGGTGATCACACTTGTGTTAGCGGTACTTCCCTTCCTAGTAGGCACCATGTCGGCCCCCAATGGCGGTACTTACTTGGGCTACCAATTTGGAACGGATGACCACATGGTGTATTCCGCCTGGATGCGCCAAGCCATGGATGGTCACCTGTTTTTTGACAATCGTTTCACAACTGACCATCAGCCCGGCTTAACGGTTCACGTTTATTTCTTCGTTCTCGGACTCGTGGCAAAGGTAATTGGCATTCCTTTGGCGGCCACACTCAGTAGGCTTGGCTTCAGTGCGTTGTTCATTGTGCTTCTCACTGGCCTGCTACGGCGGCTCCAATGGAAGCCCGAAACAACAAGGATGGCAACCGTGTTCGTCATCATTGGCGGAGGAATCGGGTTCATTGTATGGCATACCTTTGGCGTAGCCATCGTTAAATCAGCGCCGCCGTTTTTGTCCACGCTACTAGGTGGATTACTCCCCACAGACGTGTGGCAACCAGAGGGATTTGTCTTCCCCTCTATGCTGGTAAACGGGCTCTTTATGGTGAGTCTTTGCTTGATTCTCACGACGATAAAGTGCATTCTGGATGCCAAAGACAGTTGGAAGCCTGTTCCTAGTGGAGCCATCAGCATCGGATTGCTTATGAACATTCATAGCTACGATGTCCTACTCATAGCACTCGTTATGATCGGCTTTTTAGCTGCTTCATTTGCCCGCAAGCAAGTAACTGTGCCTTGGCTGCTTCGAAGTGGCGTGATCGTCGCAGGCGTTATTCCTGCCGCCTTGTGGTTTTTATATGTCTTAAAGAACGATCCTGTTTTCCAGGCACGGGCACTAACCGACACGCCGTCCGCAAATTTTAAGGCGGTTCTCTTTGGCTATATTTTACTGATCGTCCCGGCTCTTGTCGGACTGACGGGCAGGCCTACTGAGAATGCTCGCGAACGAACCAACCGCCTCATCGGAGTTGCCTTAGCATCCGCCTTGATCATAGGTCTTTATGTGCTTGCCATGGGTTCCAAGGAGAAGTACTTCTTGGATTTGAGCGGGTGGCTTGTGGCGATGATCCTGGCACTGGTCGCGGTTGTGCTTCTTTCTGAAGACAATCCGACTATCAACCTTTTTGTCTCCTGGGCGATTGTCGGTACGGTAGCCATTTACTTTCCTGGCCATTTCCAGAGGAAGATTTCAATGGGCTTGAGCATCCCTTGGGCAGTGCTCGCGGCATACGGCATCGAATCCATGCTTCGAAAGCAAGTGGGTTCAACTAAAGCTCTAGCAACAGCTCTCGCGACTCTTATATTGGGAGCAACCTCCCTCAGGTGGCTTGCGCGAGAATTTCAGCTTATTCAAGGCAATACTTCGAACACGACTGTCGAAACGGTTTATCTCGATCCTGAATCTAAGAAGATCCTGGACTACCTGGATAATTTAGGTGGCAAACACGTTCTGCTGGCACCTCCAGGGATACCGTCCGGCGCTTTTGCCCAGGGCACTCAAGAAAATGGCGGGGTAAGCCTGACACCACTCTTGGGAGATCTTAACCCCATCGCTTCCGGGCTAACGGGCATTTACACCTATGCTGGGCATTGGAGCGAAACTCCGGACTACAACAAGAGGCGAACGGTACTGACGAAGCTTTACTTCGGCAAGCTATCGGACACTCAAAGATCGGAGTTGATCGCACGGACGGGTGCCGACTACGTCGTCGCGGTAGGACAAGACGTACTCCCAATTCCAATCTACGACTTCCGAACTCTTGGAGAAGTTGTCGTAAGCGGCACGAAGTTCAACCTAGTTCACCTCAAGAAATAGCTTGGTCCAGCTCAATGCCCGCGCCCGACTCCTGGATTCGTCGTAACTGCTTGGACGACTCCACCGGTTGCCAATGGTGCAGGTGCAGTAGGTCCAACAGCGACAATTCTTTCTCCGCCACCATAGTAGCTTCGGTTTAGGAGATGCTTGTCGACCAATACGCCGTTCTTGTAAACGAGTCGATAGGTAGTAATGGAATGCCCTCGACTTCCTTTCTCGATGACGTTTCTTTCGCCTGGCGGAAGCTTAGGATCTTGGACCGTCCGGGTTCCCATATCCCAGGACTTGCCGCCTTCCTGCATGAGCTTTACGGTAAGGCCAGGGTCTTTCTTGCCTAGGACCCGGAAAGTTAGCATCCCTGGTACGAAAGCGGAGCTGATTGCGATGGGATAAGGCTTATCATTCTGGATGACGAGGTCAAGGTTTCCAAAGTCGACTGTTGCGTCACGTCCTAACGGAACGTAAGCTACGGGCATCGAGTGATTGCTGCGACGAATAATTTTCAAGTCGCTGAATATGCAAGCGTTGTAAAGAGTCGTACTTACTTGGCAGATTCCGCCACCAATTCCAGTATCGTGCTTTCCGTTCTTATAAACACCTGCGAGTTTGAACCCTTTTGCAATGGTTCGTTCTCCAACGGTTCCGTTAAAGCTAAGCCTCTCGTTGGGGAGAAGAATGACGCCATTCAGTTTCGAACTAGCTAGCTTGATGTTCGAGTTTCGGCTGTATTGCCGTTTTGGAAACCGGGTAGAAAAAGAAAAGACCACGTCAGTGATCTGGTTGAGATCGGCATCCGATATTCGCTTCGGACCAAATTCCATGGGAAGTTGAACTGCAGTAGATCCTTTGATCGCGGTCGCAACGGCATCAAGAAGACTGGCGTCCGTAAAATCTCCCTTTACAACTTCCGGTTCCCTAACGATTGATCCTTTGTAAATGATTGCCCTTGCCGGTCGCGGAGTGCCAAGTGCAGCATTAATTACAGAAGTCAGTTTCGAAGGCGGAAACTCAAAAGACTTGTAGACGGGTTCAAAATCGTGAGTCGCCTCGTTGACGTTGGCTGCGTCAGTTGTTGGAAGCTTCGCTACAGTTGCGACATCATCTAGCGTGATGCCGAATTCATTTGGCTTTAATTTTGGCAGTGTTTTTTTGATTGCAGGACAGGTGATTTCAAGTGTCTTTAGCTTCTCACTCTCCCACCACACTCGAAGCCGACGTGCAGCTTCTTCGCCAGAAAGGCCGCCCAATTCGATTCCCGCAACTGTCGTTAATGGACGGATCGTGGAGTGCCCTCGGTGGCCAATCGAGCCAAATCCCGTGTGGGTCGTGAGAGTAGCAAAAAGCAAGCCAAAGGCGATTCTATTCATACAAGGTGTGAAACAATTCTAAGTGAGTCAAGACAATTTCCGAAAGGGAGCCCTGCAAGTTTGGCAGCTCAAACTCTTTCGACTCCCTATTATGACATGTGGGTTCCAAGTCCTTAAATAAGTGGCTACTGGGCCTAGGACTATCCTGCCTAAGAGGCTCGGTCGATGCAAAACGGATCAATTCTGTGATCCTGCATAAATGGGCTAGCTGTTTATTTGCCATGCGATTGCCATTTGCTACGGTCGAGTAAAATTGCCGCATGCCTAAGTTGGTTTGGCTGAATGGTGAGGTTATGCCTCTGGAGTCTGCAACGACATCGGTTGCTGACCACGCGCACCTGTATGGCGATGGCCTTTTCGAGGGTATCCGTATTTATAACAGCCGTGTATGGAAGCTTGATGAGCACCTCGATCGCCTCTACCATGGCATCAAGTTCTTAGGTTACGAAATGGCTCTCGACGTCGTAGCCCTCCGGGCAAAACTTCTGGAAGTATGTAAAGCAGCCGAGATTGCGGATGGGTATATCCGCCTGAATGTGACTCGAGGAACCGGGCTCGGTCTGGACCCTAAAGGAATTGATCGGGCGGCAAACGTGATGATCATGGTTTCGACCTTGGCGCTTTATCCGCCGGAAGCCTACGAGACGGGCTTGGATGTCATCACCTCCTCGATTAGAGTCATCCCAGCGGACGCCCTTGATCCAAGATTGAAATGCATTGGGCGTTATGCAGCCAATATTCTCGCAAAGCAAGAAGGCAATCGAATGGGGGCTGGAGAAGCTCTCATGTTGAACTACCAGGGCCAAATTGCAGAATGTACGGGTGACAACATCTTCTTGATTGAAAAGGGCGTGATAAGAACTCCTCATCCGTCGTGTGGAATTCTCCGAGGCGTAACGCGAGATACGGTCATAGGAATTGCGAAGGAAGCAGGCTATCCGGTCGAAGAAACCGTCCTGACTCTCTTTGACGCGTTCACTGCAGATGAAGCGTTCCTTACTGGCACGGCAGCTGAAGTGATTCCAATGATTAGCCTCGACGCCAAAAAACTTGGATGCGGGAAGCCTGGTCCAATTACGAAAGACCTTATGGCTCGATTCCGAAGCCAGACCTCGACATCTGGAGTTGCATTCTAATCGAACGGTGTGCGACTTGCGATTGTCCTGCCGACTTCCGAGTCGTGAAGGATGGCGTACAGACGTGGTCCTGCTCTAGTTGTATTGACTTGTTGGTTCCTGGAGCAGGGTTGTCGTCGATGGCCTCTGCTCTTTGCCAACCGCCTCGTAACCGAGGCATCTGTCCCTATTGTCGAACGACACAGGAAGAAGCTGTTCAAACGGGGCTCGTTGGCTGCCCCATTTGCTACGAAATGCTTGATGACACAGCTTATGTACATTTCGGAGTCATCCGTGGCGCTTGGGCGCCCGAGAAGAAGTGGTCAGTGCCACCCATTCCCTAGCCCGATTCATTGGTTCATTCGCTTTTTCGTTGTTTTGTAAATCGGAAGTTGACGAAAAAAGTGAATATGTATGAAACTAATGGGTAGTCAAAGCAATCTCATGGTAGCTTTTAAGCGTTTCCGTTCGTCGGTTCTGTTTGAAATCACCAGGTTCTAGCGATCTGACTCTGAAGTAAAGCAATCCGAGGGTACGGGATGTTAAACTGACAACCCGCGCATCGAAATGATCGGCGCGCCCGTCCTTGTCTATGCCGAATGACGCACTACAAGACTCACTGGCCGAAAAGCGCTGGCTCACCGCTCTCTCAGAGGGCGACCCCACTGCGTTGGGCGGTATCTACGAGTTATATGGTGAGCGGATCTTCCGCTACACCTTTCGGATGCTTGGTAATCGCACGGATGCAGAAGACGCAACCGCGGAAACATTTCTGCGGGTTGTTCGGCGCTCAGCTGAACTTCGCGCCGACGGTGCCTTTCGGACTTGGCTTTTCCGCATTGCGCGGAACCTATGTATCGACAAACTACGGCAACACAAGCTTTTGGAGTTGCCACCAGATGCCCAGTACTCGGGTGCAGAAGAACGGACGACGTTGCGCGTCACCGTTCACCAAGCACTCAATGACCTGCCCCTGGAATACAGGGAGCCGCTTATTTACTGCGACCTGGAAGAGATGAGTGCTAAAGAAGCAGCCGATATTCTAAAGATCAGTGTTCCCGCATTGAAATCACGTCTTTATCGAGGTCGGCGAGCATTACGAGACAAGCTTGGAAGCGCCATGGAGCGGACGCCGTGAATAATGAACTTTACAACAAATTAGTCGACCTATATGCTGGTCGCGAACTGACCAGCGACTTAGATGAGGAAATGGAAGCGGCTGCGGCCACTGACCCTCAACTCGGCCTTGAAATGGCCACCCTTCGAAACACCGTCGATTTTCTTCATGGAAATCGTGGCCCCGATTACACAGAAGAGTCCTACCAACGGATTCTCATGAAACTATATGCTCGCGGTGCAGCCATCCAGCCAAAGGCTCCCGCGCCTGCCCACCTGCAATACCACTTGCCTATCCAAGGCTAAGCGACCAGTTAACTTATGAAGCTTGTTTGTCCACGTAAGGAGTTCTTTGAAGCAGTGAGCGCAGCAGCAGTCGCTGCAAGCGTTCGCACATCCGTCAATATTCTTCAGTTCTTGAAGATAGAAGGCACCGAGAATTCGGTCCGCGTTCTCGGGTGCGATGGTGAAATGTGGGTGGAACGACAGTTTGCCTGCTTCGTAGCCGATCCTGGCACGATATGTCTTCAGGCTAAGCTGCTCCTTGACATTGTCAGTTCGATGCCGGACGGCGACATTGAGCTCGAAACTCTTGACAATGGTGGAGTACTTCTTCAGCAAGGCGCTTCGGAATACCGTATGATGAGCCTCGATGCGGAAGACTTCCCAGAACCTCCTGCTTACGGTGGCGATGGTGAACTTGTACTTCCGATGGGCTTGCTTAAAAAGGCAGTCGACTCGGTTATTTATGCCGTGACATCAGAACAGCATAAGGCCGTTCTGACCGGGGTTCTCTTCTCCTATAACGGTCGGACACTTACGCTTGTAGCGACGGACACTCACCGGCTTGCAGTAAGGAAGATTGAACAGGAAGGAATCGGCTCGACTATAAATGTTGTCGTACCTGAGAAGGCTCTCAAGGCGATCAAGACGCTTCCAATCTCCGATGACAGCAATGTCGAAATTCGATTTGGAGCAGGTCGCCTGGGAATTGATGCAGGCGGTGCAAAAGTTGTTTCCCAGTTACTTGCCGGAACCTATCCTAATTGGGAGAGGGTCGTTCCTTCAGAATCCACCCGATCTTGGAGTGTAGAAGTCGATCAGCTTGCCGAGAAAGTTAAGCGCGCAATGATTCTCGCTCGAGATAACGCCAACCGAGTTCGATTTAAGGGCGAAGGCGATCAGATCACACTTGCAGCTCGCTCGGAAGAGAAGGGCGAAGCCAAAGAAGAAGTTCCAATGGTGGCCAGCAACGGTGACGTCGAAATAGCCTTTAACGGCGAGTACGTTCGAGATGCTCTCAATGCGATTGATGGAGCAGGCGTACGAATTGAGATGACGGAGAGTTCTCGACCCGCAGTGTTCCGACCCGCTGACGACGATTCGAGTTACTACTGCGTGATCATGCCCATGGCACTTGCCTAAAGAATTCTTTTCCTGAAATGGCCTTCTTTCGAGTTCTTCGGAAGGAGGCTCTTTCTATTTTTGGGCTACCGTCGCTGCAGCTTCAGGTTAACGAGGTGAAAACTGACCAGACAAAGTCCGCCTAACACGGCGAAAGTTGTTGTGCAAACTCTCGTCGCCAGATCCGTGCTTTCGTGGTTCAACACAAAGTGGCTGGCAAATATTGAAACCACTCCCGAGCCAAACAGACCCGCCGGTACCAACGAGCCGTGGCGCCGGTATCCAGTAATAACTGCGATGCTAGCCACCGATAAAGTAACAACCAAGAAGATCGCATCTGTAAGAGTTGAGCCAACAAATCCCAATCCAGCAATAGATAGCAAACCGAGAGCGAGACCGCTCAACAGGCAGTGAACTGCGCAAGCGGCGCTAGCAAAAGCACCTACCTTGTCTAAATTCACCCGTCTTTCAAGATTCACCACAAAGGAATTATACCCCTACTGGGTATTGCTATGTCCCTTATCTGATTTTCGATTCGAAATTCATCTTTGTTGACAAATTTGCATGACTCGCCGAAACAGGTTCGGTCCCAAAGCCGGAGATAAGTCAGATGCCGGACTTTTCATTCCGGCATCCTGCTTGGGTCGCTTTAGTGATTGACGGTCAGGGTTGTGGTGACAGATTTGCCTCCAACCGTTGCAGATAGAGTTATGGTTTGAGTCGTGGCAACCGTGAAGGTTGTTACGGTGAATGTAGCGGAGAGTCCATTTGCCGAGACGGTGACCGTTGCGGGCACGCTGGCAGCACCCGTGTTGGAACTGCTTAGACTAACGACTGTGCCGGATGGACCTGCTCTTCCGTTGAGAGCGATGGTGCCGGTGACCATGGTAGAACTTCCA
>JBBQZV010000006.1:0-276947 GCA_038207365.1 Fimbriimonadales bacterium
GGACTGAAAACGAACTGGGTTTCCTTTGTTGGGACGTTGCTTGGTTGCTTTGGCCGGTTTTTGGCTGGCTTGTTTGTATGTTGGCCCTGCCTATTTCTTGGGGGCGCTCCGCTGTGGCCGTTCGTTTTCTGTCCTGATCCATCGCTTGACGCCACTGCGCTCGGTGCGCCGACTCAAACTCGCGGGCACGATCATCCCACTCATACAAGAGTCGGCTGACTGCACCTCGCTGAGTGGCTACTATGGATAGGGACTGAAAACGAACTGGATTGGGGTTTGGGGAAACTTTCTTGATTGCTTTGGTCGGTTTGTGCTCGTCTTTGGGATCGGTTACTTTTTGAGTCCCCTGGGGCGCTCCGCTGTGGCCGTTCGTTTTCTGTCCTTATCCATCGCTTGACGCCACTACGCTCGGTGCGCCGACTCAAACTCGTGGGACGGAGCCCACTCGGACAAGAGTCAGCTGACTGCACCTCGCTGAGTGGCTACGATGGATATGGACTGAAAACGAACTGGATTACTTTTGGGGAATCATTCTTTCAGGATCGTTTTCAGGGTGTTTTGCGTCGTAGTTTGTTTTATTGGCCACAGTGATTTTCTTGGGTTGCTCGGCTTGGCCGATCGCCGATCGCCGACGGTGGCGGTTCGTTCATGATTATCCCCGCTAGATTTGCCTCGTTATTCGGCGGCGGCTTGTTCGTCTAGGAGCCAGATGATGTGGGGGGCGTGGCGGGCTATGGCTTGGCTGGGGGTTTCTTCCCAGTTTTCGGGGCCGTGTAGGATGCGTTTCATGGGGGCGGCTTTGTCGGAGCCGGCTACTAGGAACATTACGGTGGTGGATCGGTTGATCATTGGCGGGGTCATGGTTATCCGTTCGGCGACTCCGGCGTGGCCGATTCCCGCGACGACATCTAGGCTCCGCTCACGGACGGCGGGTTCTCCGGGAAAGAGGGAGGCGGTATGGCCATCGGGACCTATTCCGAGAAGCGTGAGATCGAGCTTCTTTTGTTCGCCTAACTCCTTGCCAAGCACGACGTCGTAGGCTTCGGCTGCAGACTCTACTCCGCCTTCTCGATACATACCACGAATGTTCGCTTCAGGGATCTCTACGTGCGAAAGGAGGGCTTCGCGCGCCATGTGCTCATTGCTTTGGCTGTCCGTATTGGGCACATAGCGTTCGTCGCTCCAAAAAACATGGATTCTTTTCCAATCGATCTGGTCACGATACTCAGGGCTAGCGAGAAGTTGAAACATGAGCTTCGGAGTGCTGCCACCGCTAAGCGCAACATTGAATCGACCATGATCTGCTATCGCGGCGTTACCGAAGTGAATGAATTCATCTGCCGCCGCGTGGCTGAGTTTGTCTAGGTCCTTGAAAACTTGCATTTGCTATCGTCCTGGTTGTCGCAAAAACGCCCTGAGCAGAAAAGCCAGGGCGATTGAACTTTGAAGTTAGCTACTTTGATAGACCATCGGATTGTGCCACGATCGACCATCTCGCGCAAGCAACATGTCGGCAGCTTCTGGTCCCCAAGTTCCAGCTGAGTAGTTGGGGAAAGTGTTGGCTGGTCGCGTTTGCCAAGCTTCCAGCAGTGGCTCGATGATGCCCCAAGCAACCCTTTCCTGGTCGTCGCGCATAAAGAGCGTTGTGTCGCCGGCGATGACTTCCTGAAGCAGAGTCTCGTAAGCTTCTCGACTCGGAGCGTGAAAAGCTTCCGTGTAATCGAATCCCATCGACACCGTACTGAGTCGCATTCCCGCACCAGGCTCTTTAGCCTGGAATTTGAGAATGATCCCTTCTTCGGGCTGAATGTTAATGATCAGTCGATTAGGCTCAAAATTGTCCGCAGCATCGGCAGAAAACATGAGGTGGGGAACCGGTCGGAAGACGATTACGATTTGAGACATCTTTCGTGCCATCTTCTTGCCCGTACGAAGATAGAACGGAACGTCTTGCCATCTCCAATTATCGAGGTAGACCTTCAGCGCAACGTAGGTTTCAGTAGTAGATAGAGGGTCGACGCCTTCCTCTTGGCGATAGCCCGGTACGGGGCCACCGTTATTGAGCCCAACTCCATACTGACCCCGGACGGCATAGTCATGCGGGTTCATTTTTGCAAGCGACCGAACGGCTTTCAGTACGTCTACCTTCTTGTTCCGGATCTCATCTGCCTCAAAAGACACGAGTGGCTCCATGGCAACCATACAAAGCAGCTGCAATAGGTGGTTCTGAACCATGTCTCGGAGGGCACCCGAAGTCTCGTAATAACCGCCGCGCTTTTCAACACCCACGTCTTCTGCAACCGTAATTTGCACGTGATCGACGTAGCGGCGATTCCAGACGGGCTCGTAAAGCGCATTGGCGAATCGAAAAGCCAAGATGTTCTGGACAGTCTCTTTTCCGAGATAGTGGTCAATTCGATAGATCTGCTTTTCTTCAAACGACTTCAGGAGTTCCAGATTCAACGCTTCTGAAGAATCATAGTCCCGACCGAACGGCTTTTCAATTACGATTCGTTGTCGTGTGCGCTCAGTCGACAATCCCGCTGCACCGAGGCCATCCGCAATAGCGCCAAATATAGATGGAGGCGTTGAAAGGTAGAAGATGTTGGCGGCCGGTACTTCGAACTCAGCCTCTATCTGCTTTATCCTGTCGGCAAGCTTCTGGTAGGTCTCTGCTTCCGTGAACTCGCCAGAAATGAAGGAGATGCGAGCTACAAAATCCTGCCACTTGACGCTATCCGCGGCACCGCGTCGAGAAAACTGGGCCATCGCCTCCTGCATATAGGAGCGAAAGTTCTCTTCCTCACCCTGGCGAGCGATTCCGATGATCGCGAATTTGGCAGGCAATTGCTTGTCGAGGTAAAGGTTATAGAGCGCTGGCATGAGCTTGCGCTTCGTGAGGTCTCCTGTCGCGCCAAATATGGAGACGATGGCAGGCTGTACTTGTGGCATTTATGATTTCTCCCAGAGGGTGTGGAAGCTCCCTTCGATGTCAAGACGCTCGTAGGTATGAGCTCCAAAAAGATCGCGCTGACCCTGGATCAGGTTCGCGGGCAAAGTCGCGCTTCTATAGCTGTCGAGATAAGCAACGGTTGCGCTGAGGCTGGGGACAGGGATCGACGCCCTTATCGCTTCGATCACTATGGAGCGAAGCGCTTGTTCGTTTTTGAGGATAACTGAAGAGATAGTAGGGTCCACCAGGAGGTTTGGCAGTTGTGGGTCGGATGCAAAAGCTGCGCGAATGGATTCAAGTGATCGAGAGCGAATAATACATCCGGCTCTCCATACCTTCGCCACGGTGGCAAGGTCAGTTCCATAACCATATTCCTTAGATGCTTCAGCCAGCAGCGCCATGCCTTGTGCATAGGAAATGAGCATTGCCGAATGGAGGGCCGCCCGTAGGCTAGCCTTAGCTTCTTCCTTGTCAAGTTGAAGCGCGTGATCGGGCGATCCCAGTAGGGAAGAGGCCTTGACTCGCTCAGGCTTTAAGCCAGACATTTCTCGAGCATTCACCGCAGCATCGACAGTTGGAATGGGAATACCCAGATCCATGGCATCCTGAGAAGTCCACTTGCCGGTGCCTTTCTGCTTTGCTTTATCCGAAATATGATCGACTAGGTCATCGCCTGTCTTCTCGTCCTTGTATCGGAGAACTGTAGTGGATATCTGAACAAGGAAGCTTTCCAACTCCTCGCTATTCCAAACCTCGAAGGTGTCTGCAATCTCGGCGTTCGACATCGAGAGTCCACGCTTCATGACGTCGTAGATTTCGGAGATAAGTTGCATCACCGCATACTCAATTCCGTTGTGGACCGTCTTCACGTAGTGGCCCGCAGACCCAGAGCCCATCAGTGCGACACAAGGCTCACCCTCGAATTTTGCGGCAATGGCTTCGACGATTGGGCGAATCCGCTCATAGTTGGATTCCGTCCCGCCTGGCATCATGCTGGGACCATTTCGAGCTCCGCTCTCGCCACCCGAAACCCCCATTCCGATGAACCCGAACCCCTTTCCGGTCAGTTCTTGGGCTCGGCGGTCGGTGTCTTTGAAGTAGCTGTTACCACCGTCGATGAGGAAATCTCCTTCCTCAAGAAATGGAGATAGATTTTGGATAACTGAGTCGACGGGTTTGCCCGCAGGAACCAGCATCATGATGGCTCGAGGTTTGCGAATGGATTGGACGAAAACTTGAGCGTCGTCAAATCCCTTAACAGGCTTGCCGGAGCCTTCCGAATGAAGTGCCGCCACCTTTGCTGGATCGGTATCAAGCCCTGCTACGGCGAAGCCATGGTCCGCCATATTGAGCAAGAGTGCTCGGCCCATCGTCCCCAGACCAACCATTCCAAAGTCGTATTGAATTTCGTCCATGTTTGTCTTCAATTTTTTCGTATCGTCTGGTGAAGGATTCGAGTCGGTTTTAGTGGTGTCCACCTAAAGATCTACGTTCAATTTCGAGAACTTTGTTGAGCCTTCGGATATGTCGCTCCTCACCCGAAAAGGTTGCGTCCAAGAAGCGTTCAAGGATCTCGTTTACGATTTCGATGCCGCTAATGCGAGCAGCAAGAACGAGGACATTAACGTCATCATGTTCGACACCTTGGTGAGCGGAGTACGTGTCCGTGCAAATACCTGCCCTCACTCCCTTCACTTTGTTTGCCGCAATCGATGCCCCAACGCCTGAACCGCAGATCAAAACGCCTCGATCCACTTCACGGTTGGCAACCGCATGACCCACAAGCTCCGCAAAGTCTGGGTAATCATCGAGCGCATCGTATTCACGAGCTCCAAGGTCGATGACGTCGTGTCCAAGGGCGCTAATTCTGCCCTTTAGATGTTCTTTTAATTCAAATCCGGCGTGGTCCGACCCTACTGCAATCTTCATCGCTTCTCTCAATTGGAACATACCTTACGAACTGGAAATTAAGCCGAGAACCACGGTAACGAACCTAAAATCTTGGGATTCTGGAAGTGGCTATACGGCGTTAGGGCTGAGCACCAGTTCTTCGCGAATGTCCAATAATGCTCCCTATAGCAAAAGCAAACGGCTGAATGGGTCAAAGCCGTTTGGCCAAAAATCTCGAGTGCAGAATTGACCAGTTAAGTTGGATTCGATCGACTCAGGGATTTTGGTAAACGCGCTGTGCTGAATGCTCAAAATCTCCCAGAATTTGGCTAACCGTTGCGCTAAGATGGGAATATGGCGATCAAGATAGCGGTTATTGGTGCGGGAAGTGTTGGGTTTACGCGGGGTATTTCACGGGACATCTTGACCGTGCCTGAACTTCAGGACACCCACTTTGCCTATCACGATATCAACGGTCATAACCTCGATATGGTCGCACAACTCATGCAGCGAGACATTGCGGCCAATAATATTCCAGCGACGATTACCACCACCCTTGATAGGCGGGAAGCATTGGATGGTGCTAACTACGTGCTCTCCTTTGTTCGCGTAGGTGGTTTGGAAGCGTTTGCGACAGATGTGGATATTCCCCTTAAGTACGGAGTCGATCAATGCGTCGGAGACACCCTGGGCCCAGGCGGGATTATGTATGCCCAGCGGGGAATACCGGCTCTTCTTGGTTTCTGTAAAGACATCAAGGAAGTGGCGGCTCCAGAATGTCTTTTCTTGAACTATTCAAACCCGATGGCCATGCTGACTTGGGCTTGCAACAAATATGGCGGAGTCAAAACCATTGGACTGTGCCATGGAGTTCAAGGCGGGCACTGGCAGATTGCGTCCTGTATCGAAGGTTGGGCACGAAAGCACGGTCACATTGGTCCAGAAGACAAAGTGTCTAAGAAGGACGTGGACATCATCTGCGCGGGCATCAACCACCAAACTTGGTATATCCAAGTGATCTGGAACGGCATGGACATGATTCCGCACCTCCTCGAGGCGTTCGAGATGCATCCCGACTTCAGCCGGTCCGAGAAAGTCCGTATCGATATGCTTCGCAGGTTTGGCTATTACTCAACCGAGTCAAACGGTCACTTAAGTGAATATGTGCCTTGGTACCGAAAGCGACCGAGCGAGATCATGGACTGGATCGACATGGGAAGTTGGATTAACGGAGAAACCGGTGGGTACTTAAGGGTTTGTACCGAAGGCCGTCAATGGTTTGAACATGATTTCCCAAATTGGATGAAGGATTCTCCAAACATGTTCACCCCTGAAAAAAGGGGAGAGGAGCATGGAAGTTACATTATTGAGTCGATTGAGACAGGTCGGGTTTACCGTGGCCATTTCAACGTTGTTAATAACGGCGTGATTACGAATTTGCCTGACGACGCCATCATCGAAGCTCCTGGTTACGTGGACCGGAACGGTATTTCAATGCCTATGGTTGGAGATCTGCCTTTGGGATGTGCGGCCGTGTGCAACACGTCAATCTCCGCTCAACGCTTGGGAGTAGAAGCTGCCGTCCAAGGCGATCCTATGCTCCTGAAGCAGGCAATGATGATGGACCCGCTAACTGGAGCCGTTTGTAATCCCAAAGAGATCTGGCAGATGGCGGATGAAATGCTTGTGGCGGGCGAAGAATGGCTCCCTCAATATGGAGCCGCCATTGCAGCGGCAAAACACACGCTGGCTACTGAACCCACTGTTCCGACTCAGGATTATCGGGGAGCGGCCCGGTTGGAGGTCAAGTCGCTTGAAGAAATGCAGGCGAAGGCAGACGAAAATCGTAAACGGGCGGGCGAGTCGGACAAAGCGAAATCCTTATAAGAGGTTTGCCCCGCCCCAAATAAAGATGTTGTCGGCATCTACCAACGGGTGTGCTTTTATATAGCCCTGCCTAAGGCTGCGGATGTATTTTCGATAAGTCGACTTTTGAATGGGCGACATTGCGGTCATGAAATCCTTGGTGTACTGCTCGTTCAAAAGGTCGCGCTTAATTAAGTAATCGCTCGGATGCTGCTTCCGAAGCTTGGCTAGGAGACCGCCAAACTTTTCATCAACCTTGTGGAGTTGTGCAAGCTCTGATGAGGTGGCCTTCAATGGTTTGAAGGTGTCTTCCTTCAACCGTAACACTTCATTGGGGTCGTTGCCCCAAGCAAGTGCTCCTAGTGCGATCAGTCCGACAATGAGGAGATTTCGTCTCATAAAATCAAAATACGGCTTTTTGCTCAAATTTGTTCAGAGTGCTACATTCGGTAAAGGCTGAATTTTGCTGGCTCAATCGGAGCATTTGTCGCTGCCTCGATTCCTAATCCTAGCACTCGTCGAGTGTCCACCGGATCGATGATTCCATCGTCCCAAATTCTGGCCGTGCTAAAGTAAGCGCTCGATTCATCGGCGTATTTCTTGAGAGTTGGTGACTTGAAAGCTTCTTGACTCTCCAAACTCATCGTTTCGCCTTTCGAGGCAAGCTGGTCCATCTTCACCGTTAGTAGGACATTGGCTGCCTGCTCGCCGCCCATTACGCTAATCCGGGAATTGGGCCACATCCATAGCTGCCGCGGGCCAAATGCCCGACCGCACATTCCATAGTTGCCCGCGCCAAAGCTGCCACCTACGATTACCGTGAACTTGGGCACATTTGCCGTACTCACCGCAGTGACCAGCTTCGCGCCGTTCTTTGCGATGCCTTCGTTCTCATATTTTCGGCCAACCATAAATCCCGTGATGTTCTGCAGGAAGACGATCGGTATGCCTCGCTGACAGCAAAGTTCGATGAAATGCGCGCCTTTTAATGCGGATTCGGAGAAGAGGATTCCGTCATTTGCAAGAACGCCTGCAAGGTGCCCCTGGAATCGGGCGAATCCACAAATCAAGGTCGTTCCATATCGCGGCTTGAATTCATGGAATCGACTGCCGTCTACAACTCGCGCCAGCACTTCACGCATATTCATGGGATGCTTGGTATCTCGCGGTACTAAGGAATATAGGTCCTCGACGGGATACAGCGGATCTTCGGAAGCGATTGCTGCCGTGCGATCCCTCTGAGAAGCTGAATAATTTGCGCCTCGCGTCGATTCAACGATATTCCGAACGATCTCAAGGGCGTGGTGGTCGTCTTCGGCCATGTGGTCAGCAACTCCACTAATTCGCGTATGTACATCTGCTCCACCAAGATCTTCTGAGGAAACTTCCTCTCCAGTGGCCGCCTTGACTAAGGGAGGTCCACCAAGGAAGATGGTTCCTTGCCCCTTTACGATGACGGTCTCGTCACTCATCGCAGGAACATAGGCGCCGCCTGCCGTGCAAGATCCCATAACACTTGCGATCTGGGGGATTCCCCGAGCCGACATTTGGGCTTGGTTGTAGAAAATTCTGCCGAAGTGCTCCTTATCCGGAAAGACTTCGCTTTGTAACGGAAGAAATGCTCCTCCCGAGTCGACAAGATAAATACAGGGCAAACAGTTCTCAAGGGCCACTTCTTGCGCGCGTAGGTGCTTCTTGACAGTTATGGGGAAATACGTTCCACCCTTCACGGTCGCGTCGTTTGCGATAATGACGCACTCTCTGCCATGAACTCGTCCAATCCCCGTTACGACACCAGCACCGGGTGCCTCATCGCCATACATTCCATTCGCTGCTAGGGTGCTGAACTCCAGAAAGGGTGAACCGGAATCAAGGAGGACATCGATTCGCTCCCGAGCCAAGAGCTTGCCTCTCTTCTTGTGTTTGGCTACTGCATCTACACCGCCCCCTTCCAGCGTTTTTCGCATTCGAGCGCGAAAATCGTCGAGAATCGGTTCCATCGCGGACCGATTGGCTCGATGCTCATCATCGTCGACATTGACATGGGAGACTATGGGGTCCATAAGCAGGGAAGTCTACCGGGTAAGCATGGCCGCGCCAAATACTCCTGCGCTGTCTCCCAAAACGGGTCGAACAATGCGAGTGTGCATTTCGGTGTTAAAAACACTCTTGGCTGCAGACGCGACGCCTTCTTTATACAGGGCAAGTATGTTTCCTACGCCCCCTCCTAGCACAACAACTTCAGGATCTACAATGTTGATCACGACAGAGATCCCTTCGCCAAAATAGTGGGTCAGGCGATCTATGGTCGCTTTGGCTGACGGATCGGATTCGGTGTCTGAGGCAATTTGACGCAACGATTTGTGGTGGCCGGCGAGGCTTTGGTAATAGGCTTCGAGCGACGGGCCAGCCAGCACGGTTTCTACGCAACCTTTCTTGCCGCAGTAGCATGGGCGTCCATCTGGAATGAGGACGTTGTGACCCCATTCGCCCGCGATTCCTTGCGCGCCGTTGTGAACTCGACCGTTAATGACGATTCCGCCACCTACACCCGTACCCATAATCACTCCGAACACGGAATTCGCACCCTTTCCTGCGCCTAGAAGGGCTTCTGCAAGCGCGAAACAATTAGCGTCGTTTGCAACTTGAACGTCGGTTTCGATGGCCCGTTTGATGTCCGCAGGAAGCGGCTTTCCATTCAGGCAAGTCGTGTTACAGTTCTTCATAAGCCCCGTCGAAGGCTCAGCAGCACCAGGCGTGCCAAAACCAATGATAGTGGGGCGGCTTAAGCCCGATTTCACTTCAAGCTCATTGACCAGCGTAGCGATCCTGGCAACGATATGCTCGTAACCCAACTCGGCCTCCGTATCAATCCGGTGCCGACAGATCGGTTCCGTTGAGTCGTGTGGCAGAATCACCCCTTCAATCTTCGTACCGCCTAAGTCAATGCCCCAATAAGTTCTCATGCCTTATGTGACTGTATCCTTTTCAAGTCCAAAAGATCTTCGAACTCTTAGTTGGTAAGTGTCATGAGGTGGTTTTTATATCAGGCTCTGTGGCAGTTTCTCGGTCTTCACAGGTACAACGTGCCATGCCATTACCAGTTGGAATTCAGGCCCCCGATTTCACTCTCCGAACAAAGTCGGAGGCTGGACTACAGGACGTGACGCTAAGCGATCATCAAGGAAAGGATAATGTCGTACTCCTTTTCTATCCCGGTGCGTTCACGAGCGTCTGCACTCAAGAAATGTGCGATGTCACATTAGGATTGTCAAAATATGAATCGGCTAATGCAAAGGTCTATGGCATCAGCAACGACACTCCATTCGTACTCGAAGAGTGGAGCAAGCAACTCAACATAGGCTTCCCACTGCTTTCCGATTTCCAGAAAACGGTTATCAAGGCTTACGATGTTGTTTGGCCCAACTTTGCTGGCCTGGGAGAAGGCACTGCTCGCGCAGTGTTCGTAATCGACAAACAGGGCGTAATCCGATACTCCGAACAGACGCCTACGCTTCTCGATCTTCCCAACTTAGAAGCCGTTGAAGCTGCTTTGGTAAGTCTGTAGGTCTGAGAATTTGACGCCATTTTTGCGAGCGATTGAATCGTTGAAAGAAAATGGCGTCAATCGGCACAAGATCTTCGTTCTCTTGTCTTTTTAGCGAAAAACTCGTTGTTCGCTATGTAAAGGTGCCAGAGTGAAGCGACTTTAACACCAACATGGACTTCTATTGCGGTCAATGGCCGCTAGGTCTTGTTACTCATGCCTCTGCATAGGCATAATTCGGACATCGCAGGGTTGCGGAGGAAGCAGATGAAGATTGGAATCTTTACGGCGTTATTTGGGGATAAGAACCTCATTGAAACGCTAGACATTGTCAAAGCCGAAGGTATTGAGGCTGTCGAATTTGGAACCGGGGGCTATGCTAATACGACCCATCTCGACACCGACAAGATGCTGGAAAGCAAGGCTGAGCGAGATCGCGTCCTTAAGGAAGTGGAAAGCAGGGGGCTCACCATCTCGGCGCTTTCCTGTCATGGCAACCCGCTCCATCCTGTTAAGGAAATCGCGGCGGTACACCACACCCAGTTTCAAAAGACCGTCAAGCTGGCGAGTTTGCTTGGCGTCGAGTGCGTGAATGGATTCAGTGGGTGTCCGGGCGACAGTCCTACAGCCATCAATCCGAACTGGGTCACTTGTGCATGGCCCGACGAATACCGAGATATTCTTGAATATCAGTGGAAGGAAGTTGTCACTCCTTATTGGACGGAACAGGCAGCCTTTCTAAAGCAACATAACGTAAAGTTCTGCATCGAGATGCACCCTGGGTTTGTTTGCTATTCTAACGACACCCTTCTCAAGCTCAGAAACAGCGTCGGAGCAAATGGCGATCGAATTGGCGCGAATTTTGACCCTTCTCACCTTTGGTGGCAGGGAATCGACCCGATCGCCGCTATTCGGGAGTTGGGAAGAGAAGGCGCCCTTTATCACGTCCACGCTAAGGACACGCGAATCGATCCGTACAACTCGGCTAGAAATGGCAATCTCGACACCAAGTCATACGGCGACATTCTCAATCGATCGTGGGTGTTCCGATCTGTAGGATATGGACATGATCTGAACTGGTGGAAGGATTTCTGCTCGAATTTGAGGATGGTCGGATACGATCACGTACTCAGCATTGAGCATGAGGACGGACTGATGTCCTCAATGGAAGGGCTCCGAAAGGCAGTCAGCGTATTGAAGGAATCAGTGATTTCAGAAGCTGCAGGACCGATGTTCTGGGCAAAAGATTGATAGCGGTTTGCATTTGAATAGCCCCTTTGGTTATTCCTTTGCAACCCGTTTGGGTGGGAGGGAGTGTCTACTCGGTATACTCTCCCTCTACAGTTTTATGCGCCAGGAGGCGTAACCGATTTGCGGTCCAAAAGTTATCTCTTTCTACTTCTTGTTCTCGGTCTAGGCATTCTTTCTGGTTTTCTCTTTACGAGGACGAAGCCAAACTACGGCCTTGACGTGCGTGGCGGTATCCGCCTGACCTACCAAATGCAGCTCAACAAAGAGCAGCGGGTTCAGGTCGATGACATCAGGCAACGCCTCATTCACATCCTTGGTGTGCGAGCCGGAGGCGACTTAGGTGTTGCCGAAGCTCCAATCAGCTCTAAGGGCGATGATGAAATCGTTGTCGAACTCCCGGGCCAGACTGATCTGGATAAAGCGGAAAAGATCATTGGCACCAGCGCCAAGATTCAATTCTACTGGGCTAAAAACGTAGTCACGGAGAATGCACCCTACCGTCGCTATCGGTCAGTTGACGATAAGACGACTGCGGACCCTCAAGTTAATTTTGAAAGCGCCTATGCAGGTAGTACAGGTGCTCCAATTAAGCCTGAAAATCCCGAGTATGCCCAGATTATTAAGGGTTGGGAACTCATTCTTGAAGGTGAAGAGCTAAAGTCTGCAGGCAGTCGCATCAACGGTACCAAAGAAGAGCCAGAAATGACCTTCTCTTCCCAGGGTGCTAACAAGATGCGCACTTGGAGCCAGCGACACGAAAATCAGCGTGAAGCTATTGCTGCCGTCCTTGATGGCAAGGTACTGAGCCTGGCATTTGTCGAGAACGGCACGATCCTTAGCGACAACGCGGTTATCACCGGTCCTGGATTTACTCACGCGTATGTAAAGACCCTCGCGGACCTGCTTAACGGAGGCGCGCTCCCGGTTGATCTCAAAAAGCTCAGCAGTGAGAAAATTGACCCAACGATCGGCGCGTCCTCACTGACGCAAATGATCACTGCAGGCGTCATTGCCTTCGGCTTGATCGCGGCGTTTCTCCTGGTTTACTATTCATTCCCAGGTGTGGTCGCGCTTATCGCGTTGGGCCTTTATATACTTTTCTCGCTTACCGTTCTCATGCTGACCGGTGCCACATTCTCCCTTGCGGGAATTGCTGGTTTCATCCTATCAGTCGGTATGGCGGTCGATGCGAACATCTTGGTGTTCGAACGTCTTAAGGAAGAAATTAAGTCTGGCAAGTCGCTCCAAGCATCCATTGAACTTGGATTCAGACGTGCCTTACCCGCGATTATCGACTCCAATGCTTGTACGATCTTGACGTCGCTAGTTCTGGTGAACCTTGGAACCGGACCGGTAAAGGGATTTGCCACAACGCTGATCATTGGCGTTCTGATTTCCCTCTTTACAGCCGTGACGGTCACTCGCTCGCTCCTGATGTTCTTCGTCGGATCGGGAATTGGTGACCACCAATCTTGGTACGCGGTTAATCGAAACTGGTTTGGAAAGAAGTTCGATCCAATGGCAGCCGAGCCACTCTTGGTCGTACAGAAAGCCAAAAAGTGGTTTGCAATTTCCATCGCTACGATTCTCATCAGCATCCCCTTCTTCTTTATGGGCGGCTTCAAGCTGAATGTAGAGTTCCGTGGTGGATTTGAATCCGGCTACACAATCGCTTCACCCATTGATGCCAACCAAATTGTTGCCAATCTAGAAAAGGCTGGATATAAGGGTGGAAACATCAAGCTTGGAACTGGCAAAGCGGGAAGACTCGCTTTCATCACAGTTCCTACTGATGATCGTTTGAAGGTCACTAACCAAACAGACGCTCAGCGACAGGAACTCATTGCTGAGGCTGCTGGTCTTCCAAAGGATGCCAAGCCTCTGACGTTCTCCTTCGTGGGACCCGAGGTGCAGAAGGAAACACTCCAGAATGCCATCATGGGTGTGACCCTCAGTTCGTTGTTAATCGTCCTCTACCTTGCTATTCGATTCGGTACCGGGTTTGGTGGCTTCGCACCTGGACTAAGGTTTGGCGTGTCAGCGATTGGTGCCTTACTTCATGACATCCTTGTCGTGATCGGTACAGCAGCAATAGTTGGATTCATCTTCAAATGGGAAGTCAGTGCGTTGTTCCTGACCGCAATGCTGACCATTATTGGTTTCTCGGTACACGACACCATCGTTATCTTTGACCGAATTCGTGAGAACCTCCGACGTCCAAAGCCGGGCGAAGATTTCTCACACTTGGTCAACCGATCGATCACTCAGTCGTTTGCTCGGTCAATCAATACTTCGATGACGGTTATCGTTACTCTGATGATCTTGGTTTTCTTCGGAACTCCAACTCCTGACCTCAAGTTCTTCGTTTTGGCGATGATGATCGGAATCATCTCGGGTACCTATTCTTCGATCTACAATGCGTCACCAATCCTCTGCTTGTGGGATAAGGCCATTGAGAAGAAGAAAGGCCATGAGCACACCCTCTTGGGTATGTCCAACGCTGAAATGCTTCGACACCAAGTGGTGACTACTCGAATATCCGAACCCGAAGTAGTGTCAGATAGTGGTAGGACCTACGGCCAGGTACGACGGCGCGCTAATCAGCAAAAGCCGGGCCATATCGAAGTCGAAGACGACATCTAGACTTCTATCTGGTTGAAGGAAGCCCGCCCCGTTTATTCGGAGCGGGCTTTTTTGCAGGGCCCTTCGGATCGGTTAGGATTGCAAAGTGCAATCCGGAAGTTAGGTCCATTACACCGGACCGGAGTTGTTTGCAAACTCACCCAGTCAACAAGCCATTATGCTCAGCACTTTCCGCAGTGTGCATATCTCCGTCACCCAGGTCTGAAAGATGTTATGCCCGGCTTATGTCGAAGAGGCCTGGGCTTGTCCATCGTTTGTAAGTCGGTGGATCGACTTACAAACGACTGAGCGAAGAGCAGTCAGCCTATTTTTTGACGGATTCAATCAAGCCGGGCGCTGGTCGAAAGTTCCTCGTATTAACTGAGTCCATCTTCGCGATAATTTCGGTCTCTGAGTCCGTGTAAGGGTTGAGAGGGACAGGCTTGGATTCCCGGCAGTAAAAGCCCCACTGGCCCATGGGGCCGCCTTTGGCGTCGGTCTTATAGGTCCACATCGTCCACGACCAACCGTAGGACTCCAATTCCTTGGTAACGTCTCGCATTGCGGCGGGCGTACTGTGTGGCTCGAGGTTGAACTCGCCAATATAGATCGGCGTTTGTCGATAGCCCTGTAGCTCTCGCTCTTTCTTCGCATGGTCTCGCAGGGCTTTCAGATGATCTGAGGGTTCCTTAGCGTCGAAGTTATAAAAGTGTAGCGAGTAGACAATATTCGCCCATCCAGCGATATTGGGATGGATGGTCGTGTCAAGGCCTTTATATCCGTCTTCAATGGCCAGAAGCTTAGTGGGTGCCGTTTTTCGAACGGCCCGGTAAACCCGATCATAGACGAGCATGAGCATGGCTGGATTAGGCGCTCCCATTGGCTCATTCATGAGATCGAACATGGCCACATGCGGGTCGTCTCCAAACTCCTTGCCGAGAGTTATCCAGAGATCTTCGAATTTCGTTATGTTCTCCGTGTCGAACCAGAGCCGATTACGCTTGACTTGGCCAGAGTGGTCGGCATCGTTTTGACCTCCTGGTGCTCCGTGCATATCCAGGATGGTATAGAGTCCATGCTTCGCCGCCGTGTCGACCGCCTTGTGAAGCCTAGCTAACCCGCCAGGCTCACCGAGTAGGGAATCCAGGAACGGAATACGTACATGGTCGAAGCCGGCACTCTTGATGCGAGCAAAGTCGGAATCCGTAATCCAGGAATTTCGCCACGCATCCCTAACTCGGACCATTCCATCATGACCAAAACGATTTTCCACGACGTTCCACAAACTGACATGATCCTCGATTTTTGGCAGTTTGCTGCCTACAGGAGGAGTGTCTTGCCATGGTGTCATCCACATCTCCTCGACAAGCCAACCACCTAAATTGACGCCCCTTAAAATAACGGGTTTGCCTTCAGAATTGACAATCTCCGTCCCCTTCGCATGTAGCGTAAGCAAAGGCGCGAAGTGAGTCGTCGAAAGGTGTGCAACCGAGAGTAGAAACGTAAGCATTTCAGATTCTTTCCTGGCTGGTCCCGGAGCCGTTCTAGACCAGTCCTCATTATTATTCTTGATTTATGGTTTAATCTGATCCTTTGGGCCGGAAATGAGAGGAAAGGATTAACCAAAAAGGGCGATGGTTTCTGCGGAGCCGGTCGTCATGCCAACTCTCGCGAACATGTTCACGGCTTCTAGAAGATTGGTTTGCAGCTCACGCTTAATCGTTTCTGTCAGCTGTCGATCACGGTCATCGAAAATGACTCCGCCAAGTTGATAAGCAATGTGTTGGGCTGCGAAAATAGCTCCTTCGATGGCTTGAGCAGGAGCTGGGCAAAGGGGCAGGCTAAAACCGAAGGTTAACCCGGGATGAGATACTCCGCGCTGGACATTCGCTAGAGAAAAAGCGTCGGTATTTCCAATCGGCGTGATGCTAAACATTGGAAAGGGATGAGAGGGAACTCTCCAGTCGAACGAACCAGCTGGTGCAAAAGTTAAGCCGAGCCGCGAACATTCGACCCAAAGATCTTTTTCGCTAAACGGTGCCTTTTGAGCCATCACGGTGACTTCGAAACCAATGTCTAAAGTTTCTTGGGTCTGTTTGAGTACTCGTGCAAACGCATCGACTTCCCTGGGAACCGGCATTGCCATAGCTCGACGCTGAATATAGGGTCCAAACCGCTCCGACAATTGCAGGAGATGCTTTGCTGACGCTTGGCTAATCGCACCTTGGGGGCCAAGAATGGGCCAAGACATCGACAAAGAATCGTAAGATCCATCTACTGAAGGGGTCAATCTCTGCCATTGAAGGTCGGCGGGCCTCATGGCGTACACCAGGGGATGCCCGAGCGCTTGGTACCAATCAGGCGCAAGTAATTGAGCGGCCGCTCCCGCTAGAACCGATCTCTGGCCAACAAACTCAATGACGTACTGGACCTTGTGAAGGGGGCCAGTCTTGAGGTGAATATCCAGTTCGAGGGCAGGAAGGGCGATCTCGGGGTCAGGTTGTAGCAACTGACCAAAGAAATCAGGAATTCCCGGACTCACTCGCTGTACTCCAACTCCTGAAGAATTCTGGGGCTCATACGCCAATCTTGACTAACCCTAACGTGAAGTTGAAGGTAGACCTTCCTGTCCAGCATCTTCTCAATCTCTTGGCGGGCTTCAGTTCCAATTGCCTTAAGGAAGCTGCCTTGCTTTCCAATAAGGATCGCTCGCTGGCTCGATTTTTCAACAAGAATACTCGCGGAAATTCGGGTCAAACCGTCTTGTTCTTCCCACTCTTCAACCATAACCGCAACGGCATGGGGAATCTCTTGACGGGAAGCAATAAGAATCTGCTCACGTATAAATTCAGCGGCCAAAAATCGACTTGATTGGTCCGTAAATGCATCATCGGGATACATCGCAGATTGTTCGGGGAGTTTGCTAACTACAATCTCCAGCAGCTTATCAACGTTGTGTCCTCGAGTTGCCGTCGTCAACATAACGTCATCGTCGTTAACGGTTAGTAGCTCTCGGTAGGCATCCAAGTTGCGCTGAACGTCTTCGGCCTTAAGCTGATCCATCTTGTTCAAGCATAGAACCACGGGAATCGAGCTTTCACGCTTCACAAGCTTGCTCACTTCACGATCAAGCTCGCCAGGATGGTGAGAACCGTCGGCAACGAACAATATGGCATTCGCGTCTCCAAGAGACATGCGGGCCTGCTCAACCATGGACTTTGCTAATTGAGTATGAGGCTCGTGTATTCCTGGCGTGTCGATAAAAGCAATTTGATACGTAGGCGTCGTAGCAATACCAACAATCCGACGTCGAGTGGTCTGAGGTTTGTTGCTGACAATGGAGACTTTCTGGCCAACAATGTGATTAAGCAACGTGCTCTTTCCGACATTTGGTTTGCCGAGAATAGCTACGTAGCCCGATCTGTAGCGTGTTGAGGGGAGATTGGGAGAATTAATTTCGGACATGGGTACTACTCTCGTTTCCTGAACATTACGTTCATTCCGAGCTCTGCAAACATGGGTTCTGCAGGGATCCCAGGATGCTCTCGCCTTGCAGTTGCGGTTTCTTCTGAACCGCTGCGGCCGCGTCGTCGTCGCCTTCGTCGTCCGATCTTGTCTTGACTATCTTCGTCTAGCTCAGGTTCTTCTACGATCTGCTGAGGACGGAGGAACCAGTCTTCTGCAACTTCATCTCCATCACCGCCTCCCATCCATTCATCCAATTTCATGATGGGCACGTCGAAATTAGAGATATCGCCAAGTACGTTCAGCTCTCGAGGAGGGAGAACTGCCATGGTTAACACGGCGTCAGGATCACTTTCAAGTAATTGCTCCAGCTCTTCCTTCGGCCCAACCAAGAATACGTGAGTCGACCCATCGGTAGCGGTAAACCGCAAGTTGGTGGAATCAACCGCTGCCCATTCGTCAGTTAACAAGTTGTAAGCGGAGAACTTGTTTGGTAACGTGATTGCGCGAGGTCCTGCGCCGGAGCAGTGGATGGTGCAGAAAGGAGCACGTACGTGAACAACATCCTCGTGGAAGTTCCACACGTGAGCGCCTGCCATTTGGGCAAGTCCACGAATAAGGGCAGCGTTTACAACCGGCTCTCCCAAGAACACGCTTGTCCAATGGGTCTCCACAGGGCCTTCCCTGAATTCCTTCACAACGAAGCTAGGCAAACCCGTTTGGGAGTATTCGCCAAGGATAGTTGCTCCTTCGGGAATTGCGAAATAGCTGGGCTCTAATTTCGTGCTGCCAATAAGGCTCCGATCGGGAAATGCTTCGCTAAGGACATGCCGTCGATTAAGGATCGTCGTTCCTGACTTACTGTAGAAGGGCTGGGGTTTGAGTGCAATCCCTGTGACTTCACGAGCTCGTTCAAGTGAATCTCGACCTGCATCGAACAGACCAGCGGAATAAAGCCAGAAGAGAATCTTGCCCTCGCCCTGTAGTCTCGACTTAATCGCAGCCCGTAGGTCGGGGCGAATATCCCATGCATTCAAGAAGACGTAAAGCTTGCTCTCAGGGAATTTCTCACGGTGAGCCAAGTCACTTAGGAGATAGAAAGCAGCGCTTACTCCGGCTCGAAGCACGGATTCGCGGACATTTTGCACTAACAACTCAAAGGCGTGTGAGTCGACAAGATAGGCTAGTGCTCTTTCATCGATGAAAATGGCGACTTCAGGATCGCTCAGAGGAGTCTGCATCCGGTCGACCAACGCACTTCGAACTTTCGTAGCACGGGCCCAAACCGAATTGGTCTTAAGCCAGCCGTTACCCCATAGGTCCATCCACGCCATGCCACTTGCGTGAGCCATCGCAACACCTGCTCCGCGCCAGTGGGCACTTTCAAGAGCTTGTGGCGTTTTGAGGGTCGGATTGAAGTCGTCAGGCTCGTGTCCGGAACTAAGAGACGTTTTGAAATCCTCTTCGCTGATATACAACTTGCCATTTAGGCAGAAACTGTCTATTGGGCAAGGGAACGCCGCACTTCCACCTGGATCGCGATCGCGGTAGCTTGGTGGTCCCGCAATGAAGTCAATTTCGGGAGTTCGTAGTAATTTGCCCAGCGAAAGGTGTCCGCTTGATGGGTGTGACCATTCGAACGTATAGCCATAGCTTGCGCCAACTAAGAAATACCCTTCACTTGCTTCCTTAGCAGTATAGGCGAGGTCGCCGATACGAGAGACAGTTGCATCACTTAAGAAGAGATGGTAGTCGATATATCTGCGGTGTTTGCGGGAGGAGCGAATGAACTTTTCATCTTCCGTTCCTGAACTCTTGTACTCAGGAATTTGGACGTTATCAAAGCGTGCCGAACCGTCGAACCATGAGGCGCGAAGAGTGACTTCGTCGTTGTTGTAGCGGGTTCGAGCCCAATCACGGAACTTTGTCTGTGCTGCCTTCGAGTTATCGTAGCCAAGACCTTCAGAAATGAACCATTCACCGCGCTCAAGGTGAAGACCCATGATGTGCTGGTGGAGAGGTAGGAGACGAATGACCTTGGAGAATCTCTCTAGACATGCCTTAGCCACGTCCCAGAATTCATCGTCACAAACGCTTGGCTCAGCCATTGATCCATCGGCATGCTTGTAGCGAGCATTCTGGTACTTGTCTTGCCAACCCCGTGGTGCCTGGAATACCAATCGAAAAATGACTTGGGCTTCTGGGTCAATCTCGACCGACTTGCTGAGCATATAAGCAGCAAACGCCGCAGTTGGGTCGACTTGCTCAGGGTCTACTTCGAAATCGATGAGGAAGGAGTGCAGGTGTACGCCAGCCTCGGAAGCCATCCTGAGTTCTTCTAGAACCGTATTCGCCCGTCGCTCATCGGAGGGGCTACCAAAAAACATGAGTGGCGGATAAACCTTGTGATCGCGTACAAGGGTTGGAATTCCATCTCTCAGAACAACCTGAGGAGCATTTGCCGGGATTTCTATGGTTGGCCGGACATACGGCAGAGGAGCTGGCTTTTCTCTCTTGAAAGTGGCTCTCGGAAGTTCCACCTCAGCCTCGACTGCCTCGGTCTCTGTTTGGGAAGCAACCAAAGTGGACTCATCTTTTGGAAGATCAGACTCTGGACCCTTCTTTTGTCGACGATTTCGTGAGTTTCTGCGATCAGCTGGCTTAGGCTTATCTGCAGCTGTGGCTTCCTCAGATTGCACTGGTGCGGGTGCTGATGCTGGCGCAACAACCGGAGCCTGAACGGTTACCTTTGGCTCGTGCCTTCTAGGTTCTGGCTTCTGCTTTATTCTCCACGTTGGCGAAGGTAATTCTTCATCTCCAACAAGTAGATGTGACTCAACCGTAAAGGTCGGAACCGGAGTCTCGACTACGGGAGATGTAACTGAAGGAGCTAATGCCTTAGCTCTGGCTGGGCGGCTTGGCCTTGGTTTTGGCGTCGCTTTAGGCTTTTCCGGTGAGCTAACTCTTACAGGTGAAGATTCCGTCACAGCAACAGCAGGCGTAGTAACCGGAGTTTCCTTAACAGTTTTCACTGTCGAAGTTCGGGAGGCTTGCGGTGGCTTGGTCGACTTCTTGCTTCGCTGTGGCGGTTTCGTCGCCTTTACAGGCTCAACGATTGCTACTGGTTCTGGGATAACTTCAACGACGGGTGGCACCGCTTTGGCACGTCTTGGCGGCGACTTTTTCGGCTTAGCTGGTTCAACAACAGCCTCAATAATCGGAGCAACGACGACTACAGGAACCAAACTCTCTTGCTTCTTAGGCGAGGAGCGCTTTGGCTTAACCGGAGCCGGTATCACACTTTCGGGCTGCTTTTTCTTCGGTTTTTTAACTTCTGAAAGCTTTGTGGCTTCAGTGGCAGTGTTTACAAGTTCGGATGGCGGAACTAATTTCTTTCGGGGCATGGCATTTGTAAATAGGCGGACTCGGCCCAGTTGAACATCAAATCATGAGCATTGACGATTTTGTCGAATGCACTTTCGCATGAGATGAACAATCGGGCGGCGGTGTACGGTGCTGCAATGCAGGTAATTCCTCTGCTTGCGCGCGATTACGAATTGGAACGAAATATAAAATTGGAGTTGGAGACTGAAGCAGATCTGCGCAGTCGCACTGGGTTTGGTCAGTCGCTAGGGTGCTGTCAACACGAAATCTGTTCATCTTGAACAGAGCCGCACTTGTTTTTGACAGCGGGGGCCTCTCAGGCATCTATTCGAGTATGACAGAAGCAACAGGCATCCCGCACAAAATCGGTGGGTATCCTCCACCCCATGTTACGAGAGAAGATTGCCACTTCAAATGCGCCAGGCGCTATCGGTCCATACAGTCAGGCAATGAAGGCAGAAGGAAGGTTCCTTTTCATGAGCGGCCAAATTCCCCTGACACCCTCAGGCGAACTTGTTGTGGGCGATATTAAGACCCAAGCAAAGCAATCGATGACCAATCTTGCTGCAGTTCTAGATGCCGCCGGCTTATCCTTCGCAAATGTTGTCAAGACGACTATTTTCCTGAGCAGCATGGACCATTTCGCGGGAGTCAATGAGATCTACGGATCTTATTTTGAGAGTGACCCGCCTGCTCGATCGACAGTAGCGGTTGCAGGACTTCCCAAAGGCGTTGATGTTGAGATCGAGATGGTTGCGGTTTATTAGTCCCACACGTCGTTAAAGGGGTCCAAGATATCTGGAATGATCTTCGAAGCCCAGTCATGATTTTTAAGTGATGATTCTATGAAACATGTGGTCTCTATAAGCCTTGGAACGAGCAAGCGCGACAAGCGTGACGAGGTCGAAATCCTCGGCGAACACTTTTTGCTCGAAAGAATCGGCACAGACGGCGACATGAAGAAATTCGGTCAGATGTTTTCTGATCTTGATGGAAAAGTCGACGCAATCGGGGTGGGTGGCGCTGATATTCATGTCGTCATTGAGAATAAGCGTTATGCCTTTCGCGAGATCCTCAATCTGATAAAAGGCGCAACCAAAACTCCGGTTGTAGACGGCAGCGGACTCAAGCACACACTTGAACGAGACACGATTCGTACCCTGCAACGTGACGGGACCATTAATTTCCCCGATGAGAATGTCCTTTTAGTCTCAGCAGTCGATCGATTTGGCATGGCACAAGCGCTCGTTGAAGCTGGCGCTAACGTAATCTTTGGGGATTTCTTATTTGGATTGGGGCTTCCCATTAGGCTTACGACATATAGTCAAGTAAAAACATTTGGATCGCTACTGTTGCCGATAGCAACAAAACTACCGTTCAAGTGGTTTTATCCTACTGGTGAGAAACAGGAGAAGAGGGATCCCAAGTACCCAAAGATTTTTGAACAATGCACGATTGTCTGCGGTGACTGGCATTACATAAGGCGCTATATGCCTGAGAATATGGAAGGCAAGACAGTCATAACGCAAACCTTGAGAAAGGCAGATATCGAGCTTCTTAAGCAATTCAAGGCGCGAAGAGCGATTACGACAACCCCAGTTATTGGCGGCGAAACCTTTGCCACCAATGTAATGGAAGGTGTAATTGTTGCTCTGCTTGGGAAGAAACCAAGCGAAATTGCAGAACAAGAATATTTGGATACTCTTCACAAGCTGGGCTGGAAGCCAAATATCATTGACATCACATCTTGAAGTGTCTGGTAGGATGCAATTCGATTTCCATTTTGAGATTGTATTCTTCGGATAAATATACGTATAAATTAACGTATCCATTGAAAGTACTCCCTGCCATAAAATGACGCGCTTCGGATTTGTTATCCACCCCCTGTATCCAAAGGATCTCGCTCGGCACTATCCGATAGCGAAGCACCTTCCTGACCGGGTGATTGAGGAGTTCCTCAAACGAAAGAAACCTGTTGTTGCGAGCAGCATTACCGGCATTCGAAGCAAGACAGGCGTTGAAACGGAAGGTTGGTTTATCGGGCTCCCACTCGTTCCGAGGCAAATGGTAGAGAGCCTGCCTATTGAATTCGTTTATGAGAAGATTTCCCAATGCGTTGAACTTGCTGCTGAAAAGGGAGCTCAACTTATCGGACTCGGCGCATTCTCCAGCGTCGTAGGCGATGGTGGTGTAACGGTCTCCAAGACGGCCCGAATTGGCGTGACGACAGGAAACAGCTACACCGTCGCGACTGCGATAAGGGGAACCTTACGAGCGTTGCAATTGCTTGAAGTGGAAACTGGGAACGCCACTCTGGCGGTCGTTGGAGCAACTGGATCCATCGGAAAAACGTGCGCCAAAGTACTCGGCCCCGAGTTTGGCCAGGTCATTCTTATTGGGCGAGACCTTGAGAGAACTCAGGCTGTTGCCTCCGAAATACCTAACGCAAAGGCAAGTACCGATTTAGGCGACATCCGCTCGGCAGACGCCATTATCACCGTGAGCTCGGCCGGAAAGGAGCTAATCATGCCAGAGCATCTCAAACCGGGTTGCGTGGTGTGCGATGTGGCAAGACCCCGAGACGTTTCGGTGCGAGTTGCAAAGGAACGCCCTGACGTGCTTGTCATTGAAGGTGGAGTGGTTTCCGTTCCCGGTGAAGTGGAATTTGGCTTTAACTTCGGATTTCCGGCCCGAACAGCTTACGCGTGTATGAGTGAGACGATGATTCTCGCCTTGGAAGGAGATCCCTCGTTGTTCAACTTCACCCTTGGAAAGGACGTGTCAGTTGAGCAAGTGGATCAAATTACGAGGCTCGCGGACAAGCACGGCTTTGAGCTTGCCGGTTTCCGTTCTTTTGAAAAGGCGGTCGATGGCGAAGCCATAGCGAGAGCCAAGAAAGCCCGCATTGTTGCACCAACCATCCCCCGAATCATCCACCCAGGAACCCCCGACCTTCAAGGCTCTTAAGTGCTCTGAAATCGTGGGTTTGCTAGTGACGGGACAGTCGTAAGCGTCGTTCGGCTAAGGCACTGAGAGAGCTGTCTTGTGGGCTTTGGGCCAACTGAGTAAGTTCCGATCTCCCAACGTCTGTAGTGGCGAGAGCCTTCAGCAAGGCATCGATCAACTCACCATTATCGTCAGGATTGAGCATGCGCATACGAGTGACAAGCACTGGCGCTAAATGAGGTCGATTCGCGGCAACTGATGCTGCTAATGGGGATGTGGCAGGCTCCTTTATTCCTTTCTCGATCAGTTGGTCTGCAAGCGGAGTGTGGATTCCTCCAGCTATTTGCAACAGAACCGTTGGCGTCGAACTCTCTGCGGCTTTGGACTCTCCGAGCCTCAAGGCATGATCACCTGCCAATTGAAGAGCGGAAATTGCACTTGATCGCAGACCTTGATCAGGGGATACGCAGAACTTCCAAACCGTCTCAAGGGCTGATGGCGATCCAATTTGCCCTAATCCAATTGCTGCCTGGGATCGCAATGCTGGAGAGGCACTCGCGTCAGTGATGACGTCGACCATTAAGCTTTCTGTAGACGGAGATCCAATTGAGGCTAAGGCCGTGAAATAGGCAAGTCGCTCGTCCGTGGAACTGTTCTGATAGAGTTTTAGTATCTGAGGAACCGCTATTTCAGCCCGGAGTTTTCCAAGCGCATCTACTGCAGCGAGGCGGGTGTCTTTATCCTTTTCATTAATAAAGGGAAGCGTAGGTTGAATGGCGTCATTTCCCGAACTCACCAGGTAAGCAACTGCATTGGGGCGGGCGTCTCCGACCTTGAGCTGTTTGGCAACTAAAGGAAGCACCGAAGGTCCAACTTGGCGAAGAGCAGAACTAATCGCAATTTGCTGAAAACTCCCAGGCAGTTTGAATTGATCAGCTACCTCAGAGGGATGTGCCTTGGCCACCTTTGAAAGAGATTTCGTGAGCTGTACACGTGCAGACGTATCGAACGTATCAAGTAGCTTGCCACAAAGGCTGGCTAGCTCGGGGTCATCGTAGAAGCAGATATTCGTCGCCATTTTGAGGCGCCTTGGCTCAGTTAAATTCTTAAAGAAGCTCGTAATGTCCGGGCGGTCAGCAGCATTTCGGAAGAACTGCCGCTGCGACTCGCTCTTAGGGCCGACAGCCTCAGAAATATCGCGCCTGAGTGAAACCGCATTGTATACCGCTAAGATGGCTCCCAGAGAAACGATGTATACCAAGCTGCGAAGCGTGCGCGCTAATCTGCTCGCTCCCTTCTTTCGCGATGTTTTACCGACTTGCTTGGGTAGCGCCACGTACTGAGGATAACCTAATCGGAACTAAACCGGAGCAAGCTGATAGGACATGTTGTCAGGAATTTCAAAGAGCACCTTCCGCTCGAAGCCAACTATCTTTGCCATTACGTTAGATGGAAAGCTGCTGATTCTGTGGTTGTAGTGTCCGACGACTTCGTTGTAATACTCCCTTGCCAGAGCGATCTTCTGTTCGGAAAGAACCACCTTCATGTGAAGGAGAGTTGCATGGTCATCTGCGCTCAACTGGGTTTTTGACTCTGAGACTCTCAGGAAATGGTGCAATGCATGGCTAAGGCGCATTGATGCGAGGATTCGTTCTTCAAGATTCGACGCAGACATGGCTAGCTTTCGGGCGTGAATAAGGTTTTCGAAAACCAATTTCTCGTGATGCGCATATTCGGCAAGGGCCAAGATGAGGTGCGGTATCAACTCATGATGGTTATTCAACTGCTCGTCGACGTGTCGAAGCGCCCGCCGACTTTGATGGTGCAACCATGCCAATCGGTAATACAGAAAGCCACCATATGAGGCCAGGCTAACTGGCACGAGTAAGAAGATAACGTATGCCCTCATTGGGATACTCCGGGATAAGAATATTTACGGGCCAAGCTAGCCCTTCGTTGCGGTTCGAAGTAAGCGTGTTGGAGCATTTTTCGGGTCTTTAGAGTCGGAAAAGAGAATGCTCCCATCCTTTTGTCCAGTTAATTTCAAGGTGCCGTACATTTCGCTAAGTTTCGTAGGATTTTCGTTAGCTGAACGGTCAATTGTATCCGTGACCGAAAGGGTGGCCTGCTGACCGTTAATTTGTACATTTCCGGAGGTTGGAAAGGCGTTGTAAAACAGGTCGAACCTTCCGTTGGGCTTGATTTGAAGTTTGACCTGGCTGAGCGTCGTTACGACATCCGGATTTGCACCAGGTGGTGCCACGATTTTCCTATGCCCCAGCCACGATCCCTCGAACGAGAATGATGGTTTTCCTGAGCAACCCACCAAACTCCAGGCAATAAGCCCGATAGTACTGGCTCTGCCAAAAGCTATAATCGGTGAGATGGCTCTCATCACACCCGAAGTGTACACGTCTATGGGACTCAACGAAGGTGAGTACCAGCTTATCCTCAAGTTGCTAGGTAGGGAACCGTCCTATACCGAGCTCGGAATGTTCGCGGTTATGTGGAGCGAGCACTGTGGATACAAATACTCCCGTCCCGTCCTTGCCTATTTTAAGCGCTACAAGGAAGCCATGGAGGGCGATGGTCTGGAAAATGCCGGGATCATCGATATCGGTGACGGCATTGGCATAACCATGAAGGTTGAATCTCACAACCATCCTTCCGCAGTTGAACCGTATCAAGGTGCTGCAACGGGAGTTGGAGGGATCATCCGCGATATCTTGACGATGGGCGCGAGACCTATAGCCAATCTGAATTCGCTCCGGTTTGGCCCAATTACCTCTTCGAGTGTCGAACCAGATGTTCTTGCGCGAAACAGATACCTGTTCGAACACATCGTCGCGGGAATTGCAGGCTACGGAAATTGCGTTGGCGTTCCAACTGTAGCGGGTGAAGTTGGATTCCATCCGAGGTACAGCGGCAACCCCCTGGTTAACGCAATGTGTGTTGGAATCCTCAAGCTGGATGAAGTTACGACGGCTGCTGCTTCGGGAATCGGCAATCCCGTGATTTATCTGGGGTCTGCCACCGGCAAGGATGGAATCCACGGTGCAACGTTTGCGAGTGATGCTTTGGGCGAAGACAACGACTCCAAGAGGCCAAACGTTCAAATCGGAGACCCGTTTGCCGAGAAACTGCTTATCGAAGCTACTCTTGAGGCACTCCAGACCGGTGCGGTTGTGGCGATCCAAGATATGGGAGCTGCCGGACTCACCTGCTCAACCGTTGAAATGGCTAGCAAGGGAAGCGTAGGAATGGCTGTCGACCTGGATCTCGTGCCCATGCGAGAGGACGATATGACAGGCTACGAGCTCATGCTTAGCGAAAGCCAGGAGCGCATGCTTGCCGTCGCGGAGAAAGGCCGGGAGCAGGAAGTTCTGGACGTTTTCCATAAATGGGGACTTAAAGCAGTCGTTGTGGGTTACGTAACTGACGATGGTGTCGTAACGATCAAGCGGCATGGGCACGTTGAAGCTTGCCTCAATCCCAAGTTACTTACCGACGAATGCCCGGTCTACCAGAGCAGAACCGAGGTGCCCGAGTATTTTCACAAGGGATTTCAATTTGATCCAAGTGCTTTGCCCAAGTCGGACCTAAAGGAAGATCTTTTGAAACTGCTAGCTTCGCCTGAAATCGCCAGCAAACGGTGGATCTTTGAGCAATATGACCAGCAAGTACAAACTCAAACTGCACTAGGATTCGGTCGTGGCGATGCTGCCGTTATCGCTCCAAGGGGCACTAAGAAGGGCATAGCGTTAAAGATTGACGGTAATTCAAGGCATTGTTATCTGCATCCTTATCGTGGTGGACAACTTGCAGTCGTGGAGGCTGCTCGAAATGTTGCATGCACCGGCGCGGAACCAAAAGCCGTTACTGATGGTCTGAACTTCGGCAACCCCACCTATCCTCATGTCTACTGGCAATTCAGCGAAGCGGTCAAGGGTATTGCTGATGCAGCAGAAATCATGAACACTCCCGTCATCAGCGGAAATGTCAGTTTCTACAACGAGAGTGACTTAGGGGAAGTCCTTCCCACTCCACTCATCGGAATGGTAGGCATTATTGAAGATGCCACCAAATGCGTGGGTATTGCTCCAGGCGTGAAAGCTCAGCTTGTTCTTCTGTATACCAACGATACCAATGTTGAGCAAATGGGTCTTGGTGCCAGCGCGTTTCTCGCTGAAATTCATGGACTCGAACAGGGACACCCAGTGGCACCAAATGTCGAAGGGGAAAAGGCACTGTGCGCTGCGCTTGTCGAGGGAGTTTCAACCGGAACCATCTTGTCGGCACATGACCTAAGTGACGGCGGGCTGGGAGTTGCCGCAGCAGAGATGGTATTAGCTGGCACGCCCGTCCAGATTATCTCGTCTCCTAGAATTGCAATGCGTGACGAAGCGAACCTTTTTGGCGAAGTACCTGGGAGGGTGCTTGTCACAACACATTCGGTGGCTGCACTACAAATCTTGGCGGATCAGTTTGGCGTGTTGACCTATCCTTTGGGACATGTTGGCAGCGGTCAAGGTCTCAGTATTCAGGTTGGGGACCATGTCGTAACCTGGACCGAATTGGAACTTTTTGAAGCATTTGAAGGTTCAATTCCTTCAGCGATGGCTGCCGCGCATTAGTCATTGAAGATGAAAACCTACATGGAGTTCAGCGCTTTGAATAGAGGCCTCTTAGTTTGCGGAATAGTCGGTCTTAGCTGTCTAGGATTCGGTCAGACGGTGTCCGAGTCCGATTTTTCCAAGCAGGTATCGGCCGCTACTGCGCTTTATCGTGAAGGAAAGGTCGATGAAGCTCGAGTACAGTTTGAGGAATTGCACCGGATAAACCCACGAAGTTCGGATGTGGATGCATGGCTTGGATTTCTCTATTTACGGCTGAATAAACCATCGCAGGCTGTTATTTTGTTGGAAGCAGCAGAAGCGCAGCGCCCTCGGGACCTAGAAGTTCAGATCAACCTTGGCAACGCCTACATGGCGACTGGTGAACTCGATCGGGCACTAGACAAGTACAAGAATGTATCGCGGATGAGCCCATTGATGTTCGAGCCGTATTACAATAGCGGAACGATCTATTTAAGGCAGAAGGCGTATAGCAAGGCTGTCCTCCAGTTAGTCAATGCTGGACGCCTGAAGCCGACAGATCCTTTTGTGCAAAACAATTTGGGAGTCGCTTATGATAATTTGCACGACACCCAACATGCCGCAAAGGCATTCAAAAAAGCAGCCGACCTCAGCCCAAACAACTTGACCTTCGCTCACAATGCGGGTCTCGCGCTTGCAAAAGTAAAGAGCCCAGAGGCTCTTGGGTATCTCGAGAAGTGCCTTGGAGACGGTACAGATCCTGCCGTAGCACTAGCTTTGGGTGAGGCTTATTCTCGGGCCGGAAGAAAGGCAGACGCCCTAAAGTATTACGAAGGCTTGCGTGTGGCTGAAGCAAAGAACTCCACGTTCTGGTTTAACCTAGGGGTACTTCGAGCGCAGAATCAGGATGCAAAAGGTGCTGAAGAAGCCTATAGAAAAGCCCTTGAAATCAATCCGAATGACTTGGATGCTTTGAATAACCTTGGATTGATCGCCTTTAGAAAAGGAGATTTTGAGGAAGCGACAACACTTTTTGACAAACTCTCTGGGCTTAATCCGACTTCGATTTCTGCAAAACTCAACCTTGCAGCCGCTGCCGTAAAGGTCGGTGACCTAAAGAAAGCAGTCTCCGCATGGAAAGAAGTTATTCGGGCAGACGGAAGTAGAGTCGAGGTTCGATTGGACTTGGCGAATGCACTTTTTGACCAAGGAGACGTCGAGAACGCCAGATTTCACTATCTTCAGGTTTTAGCCGTTGACAAGAACAATGCTGAAGCATTCAACGGTGTGGGTTTATGTCATCTCAAGACGAGCAAACTCGTTCAAGCCGAAGCGGCATTTCGTTCCGCAATTGATGCCGACCCTAAATTGATCGGGGCTTATAATAATCTCGCCGTAACTTTGCAACGGATGAATCAAGTTAAGGAAGCAGTGAAGATCCTAGAAAAAGCCCTGAAAATAGCCCCAGATCGAGAAGATATTAAGCGCAACCTATCGAGGATGCGAGGCGAAGGCTAGTTGCGAATCCATATCGTCGGTAATGTCTACCGAACGGATGCGCTAAGTGCCGTAACAGAAACTGCTTCGTGGCTCAAGAAACTCGGCGTTCAGGTTGCAATTGATAATGAAACGTCCCGTCATATTGACCTTCCTGTAGTGTCATCTGATGAGTTTGGCGAAGCAGACCTAGCAATTGCATTCGGAGGAGATGGCACTCTAATCCGGGCAGCACATCTTTGCTCGATCTCAGGCGCACCCATTCTCGGGGTCTATTTCGGCAGATTCGGATTCGTCACTCAGTGCACGGGTGATGGCGTTCGGTCGGCAATTCAATCCTTTCTCGATGGCCAGGCAGCTATTGAAAGCAGGATGATGCTTCGAGCGGAACTGATGAGGATGGGGCAATCCGTGGCAGAAATCCACGCACTTAACGAAGTGGTTTTGCAGCGGGATGTAACGGCAAGGATGATGACATTCAAAGTCATGGTCGATGGTCTTGCGCTCACAAGCTATCCCGCAGATGGTGTAATGGTCTCTACTCCAACAGGCTCAACTGGTTACAACTTGTCGGCAGGCGGACCGATCATGGATCCTACAGTTGAGGCATTGGTATTAACTGCTGTATCGCCACATACACTCTCTTCGCGTACCATGGTGCTCAGAACAGATTCTGCAATTCAACTTACCGTAAGCAGTCGCGGTGACGCCGTTTTGTCAGCGGATGGTCAAACTCGCCTCCACATCCTGAGTGGTGACGAAATATGTGTGACCAAGTCGCCAAGGGTGACAAACTTAGTGACCGTGGAAAAGAACGATTTTCTTATCAAATTAGGGCAAAGGCTGTTTACGAACTCAGGTGCGATGGGAGAAAGGTTTTGACTCCAGGGCTATTGGAAATCAAAGACTTAAGCGTTGAATTCAACGTGCCCGGCGGTACTGTTCGCGCCTTGGACGGAGTTTCCCTACATGTTAATCGAGGCGAAACACTCGCTGTAGTCGGCGAATCTGGATGTGGCAAAACGACTTTGGCAAGAGCTGTGCTTGGCCTTCAGCCGATCAGCAAAGGCTCAATCAGTCTGAGTGGTGACATCATACATGGCACTCCTCGAAGAATGGCTGAAAAAGTGGGCATGGTATGGCAGGACCCGTATGCCAGCCTTAATCCCAAGTGGAAAGTCGGTCGATCCGTTCTTGAACCCATGAAGCTCAGCGGCAAAAGTGGAGATCCCGAGAAGATTTTTGAAGAAGTCGGCCTCGATCCCAGGTTCGTGGATCGCTTTCCCCACCAATTGAGCGGTGGACAGCGACAAAGGGTCGCGATTGGACGGGCGCTCGCACTTAAGCCGCCACTCGTCATCTGTGACGAACCAACTGCAGCACTGGACTTGAGCATTCGCGCCCAGATTCTTAATCTCTTGAAGAGCGTCCAAGAAACAAACGGGTGTTCCTTTCTCTATATTTCACACGATCTGACCACAGTCAGATTTCTAGCTGACCGCGTTGCTGTCATGTATATGGGAAGGGTAGTCGAAGAGGGGCCAACTGAGCAGATCTTTTCGGACCCTAGGCATCCCTACACCGCTGCATTACTGGAGTCGGCTCCAAGCCTTGAAAAGCTCATGCATTTGCCGGAACCCCCAACGGGCGAAGTTCCCGATCCCAAGACCCGATTTGTCGGATGTCGGTTTTCTGGTCGATGTCCTAATGCCCAGGAGATTTGTCCTACAAGTGACCCAGCGCGAACTTCATTAGGGGAGCGATCGTATTTTTGCCACTTCCCGGTAAAGACTTCTTAACAATTGGTCCCCAAATGGGAATCTAGCAGGATAGGCTAATCGTCGTAAGGATGGTGGAAAGTCCAAGTTACGCGCGTCAGGCCTATTTCGACGAGATCAAAGATCTCGAACACGCTTTGCTGGAAATGGGTAGTCGCGCGGAACAGATGGTTGCCCAGGCAGTAGATTCCCTTCGAACACTTGATGCTGAACTTGCGATTACCGTCATGTTGAAAGACGACGATATTGACGAAAGGGATTTGCAGATCGAGACACGATGCCTGCGCCTCCTCGCTCTTCAGCAGCCCATGGCGGGCGATCTAAGAGTCGTGGGAACGGCTATGAAGATGATCACGGACATTGAACGCGTTGGCGACCTTGCCGTCGATATCGCGAAAATTACGCTCAAGGTCGAGAAAGAGTTTGGTGAGTCCAGTTTTGTAGATATCCCAATGATGGCCAAGGAGGCCAGGGCGATGTTCCACGAGGCCCTTGAGGCCTATGTCCATCGTGATTTGAATCGTGTGAAGGAAGTCTGCGATCGAGATGAAACGGTGGATAACTTATATCGTGAACTTAGGTCACAGATTCATGACAACATGCGTGCCAATCCCGATCAGGTCGTGGCCGATAGCTGGCTGCTTTTAGCCATCCACCATGTCGAGCGAATTGCAGACCACGCCGTAAACATCGCCGAGCGTGTTAACTTCATGGTTACTGGCGAATTTAAGCAGCTCTCCAAGAAAGGTGAGTCTCAGAACCACGCCTGAACCTCTGACAACGAAGGCATGGATGCTTGAGCACCCATCTTCGTTGTGCAAAGCGCACCCGTTATGTTCGCAAGTCGTATTGCGTCAAAAACTGGCTTTCCCGACGCTAGGAACCAAGCGAATGCTCCATTAAAAGCATCTCCCGCAGCAGTGGTGTCCACTGGTTGAACTTTGATAGAGGGAAAGTGTTTCTCCCCCTCGATATTACAAAGGTAGCTACCCTTTGCCCCCAAGGTTATCAAAACGTTCTTTACGCCTTTTCGCAGGAGGACTTGCGCTGCTTCGCGACACGAAGTAGGGTCACTGGGATAGATTCCGGTTAGGATTTGGGTTTCCGTTTCATTCGGAGTCAGATAGTCGACTCTCTGCAAAAGTTCGTTTGGAAGATCTCGGGCAGGTGCGGGATTGAGGATGAACTTTCTGGCATCCGAGAATTGCGACGCGGCAAGAACCGCCTCAAGAGGAATCTCAAGTTGGGCAAGGACGACGTCAAATGTGGCGTCTAGGAAGCCCACTTGTACTTCCTCAGGAGTTAAAAGTGCGTTGGTTCCGGGTGCAACGACGATCGTGTTCTGACCGGATTGATCGACGGTTATGATTGCGACGCCAGTAGCCTCGTGTGGATCTTCAATCACGTTTTCGGTATTGACGCCTGCCTGAATTAGGCTTGCGATGAGAGCTTGACCGAAACTGTCCTTGCCAACCTTAGCAAGGAGGCTACATTTGCCGCCGAGTTTGCCGATGGCAGCCGCTTGATTGGCCCCCTTACCTCCAGCAAATGTTTGAAAACCTAATCCAATCAGAGTCTCGCCAGGGGAAGGAAATCGTGGTGTTCGGACAACTAAGTCCATATTTGCGCTTCCTACCAACATCACTTGTGGGTGGTCCATCGTCCTAAAGGATATACCTACCGTGATCTTTGCTACACTCCTATCGCTCTATGCCTGCCAAACCAGCAGTTTCAAGGTGGCTCAGGTCTCCTATGAACTGCCAAATGGCGTCAAAGTGACCGATGAGTTCCAGGGAAGTGGAAAGTTAGTCGAAGAAGGCGATAAGATCACCATTCAATACCGCGTTTGGGATTCTTTGGATCGTGTCCTAGCGGACTCGGCGAAAAGAGGGATGCCGTTTACCCTTGTTGTGGGTCAACGGAACTCTGATCCGCTGGTATCGGTTGTTCTTGCTGGGATGCATTCGGGCGGTGTTCGTACAGCTTGGATTCCCGCGGAGCTCATTCCGGAAGGACTTGGTAGCATAGTGCCGCCAAAGACGGATCTACATTTATGGATTTTTGTATTAGCGGCCAAGGCGTACATTTCGCCGAAGGTGGACACAACTCGTGCTGAACGAATTAAAGGAACTGTGGAAGTTTCGCGAGTTGCTATACACCATGGTTCAACGCGAACTAAAGATTCGCTATAAGAATTCCGCACTTGGTTTTCTATGGTCGATGCTCAATCCACTCATTACCGTTTTGGTGATGAGCTTCATGTTCCAGAATTTCCTACATAAGGGAGTACCAAGCGTAACAGCCTACATCTTGGCTGCGTATCTGCCATTCACATTCTTCCAGTTATGTTTGCTGGACTCGGCTCAGTCGATTCTAGTGGCAATGCCCCTGATCAAAAAGATCTATTTGCCACGGGAAATACTTCCCATCGCATCTGTCTTAAGTAATTTCATTCATCTTGCAGTCGCCCTCGGGATGTTTTTTGTGTACCTGCTATTGGTGTACATCGTTCATCCAGGACAGTGGCCGTTCCAGATCACAACTCTCTATCTGCCTCTCCTCTTGCTCATAAATTTGTCCTTGTCACTTGGATTGAGTTTTTATGTAAGTGCATTCAACACCTTTTATGAAGACATCAAGTACATCGTAGGCGTTGTCACGTACCTGATGTTCTTCATGTGCCCTATCTTGTTTTTTGAGGAGGACGTTGCTAACAGTGCTCTTAATCAAGCCTGGGGCGGGAAGTTATACATCTTCATGAATTTGAACCCCGTGTTTTCACTTTCTAATGCTTATCGAAAGCTACTCATAGCGCCTGTGAAAATCCCCATTAACGGGCATCTCGCAGATCCTATGCCACTTGACTGGCGATATGTGGGCTGGGCCGCATTTGTATCGGTCTTTGTATTGATTTCTGGCTACGCAACTTTTAATCGCATGAAGTGGCGATTTGTGGAGCGACCTTAGTGGATTCACCAACAATTACAGTTTCGGAGCTCAGAAAGGAGTTTTTTGTAAACACGTCAGGAGCCAATTCGCTTAAAACAGCGATGCTCTGGTGGAAGCGCAGAAAGAAGACGCACTTCGAAGTTTTAAAAGGGATTTCGTTTGATGTAAAGCCCGGTGAATGCGTAGCGGTAGTTGGGCGAAACGGTGCTGGTAAAAGCACCCTGCTCTCTTTGCTCGCACGTGTGTACAAACCAACTTCTGGATCCGTTCATATCGAAGGAAGGGTAGCGCCACTCTTGGAGTTGGGAGCTGGATTCCATCCAGACTTAACTGGACTTGAAAACATCTATTTCAATTCGATTATTTTAGGGTTGACGAGAAAAGAAGTCCGAAGTAGGGTCGATGAGATCGTTGCTTTCTCAGAACTAGGGGAACATGTCCATGCTCCTACGCGAACATTTTCAAGTGGCATGCTTGCCCGCTTGGGATTCTCGATAGCCGTTCATGTCGACGCGGATGTCCTGCTTGTCGATGAGGTATTGGCAGTAGGCGATTTTGAATTCGAAAAGAAATGCTACGCAAAGATTGACGAGTTTCGTGCGAAAGGCAAGACGATTCTTTTTGTCTCACACAACACACAAGCTGTTCGTCGGGTTGCCGATCGTTGCGTGTGGCTTCACATGGGGCATATAAAGTTAATTGGAAAGCCGGACGAGGTCATCCCCCTTTATGAATCGACCCCTATGGATTCCGATTGGAAGCTGTAAGGACTCTCCAAAACGTACTGATTTGAGATCGAGCCCTTTCGGATCGAAAACCGCTGACTAGCCATTTGGTGGTCCATCCTAGGAGTCTAAACTTTGCGCCGGCTCGGTCTAGCAGCCAACAGACAATGCTCTGCGAGTCAGAGTGGTTGATGCGGAAGTAGAGCTCTTTTCCGCGATTGTAGCGAATGATGCCTAAAGTAGGATCCTTTCCACTGCTCGAACCTAAGTCGTGAACGAACTTCGCAGTCGGTACGTAAACCAGCTTTCCTTGCCTTTCAAGACGACGACAAAGGTCCGTGTCCTCGCAATATAGGAAATACCGGTCATCAAAGATCTCGACGGGGATCCCAGCTTTTGCCCTAACCATGATGCAAGCTCCCATGAGTTGCGCGGTCGGCTTCTCAACTTCTGTGGCGGCCAAACGACTCGTTGTCCAATAAGGAGCAAAAAAGTTCGAATTTGGAAATGCTTTCTCGAGGAGCGATTGCTCGCAGAATACGGCCCAGAGTGTCAGTCGATTGGCCGTACTCGCTTGAAGGGAACGGTCTGGGTTAAGTAGCTTCCCACCAGCTGCGACAACCGCCGCATCACCAAACATAGTGGCGAGCATATTTATCGCACCAGGGTCGGCGTAAGCATCGCTGTTCAGAAAAAGAACGAGATCATGAGTTGCTTGGCTGCAGCCAAGATTGTTTGCAGCGCCAAATCCCAAGTTGGTCGAATTACGTACCAATTTAACGTTGGGATATTCGAATGCAACCATATCCGCCGAGCCGTCCCTAGAGTCATTGTCGACGACAATAATTTCGTGGTGTGGCTCAATACAGGCTAAACAGCGGCGCAATTTATCGCAAGTGTTGAAGCTAACTACAATGACGCTGACTTTTGAAACCAACATTCCTTTGAGATGCTACAATATCCGTCCCATGAGTAAGGAATTCCACTTCACTCGCGAAGGGTTCGCGAAATTGAAAAAAGAGCTGGAAGACCTCAAAGGCCCCACTCGAATGGCAATCGCTGATGCAATACGCGAAGCCAAGGCGCATGGTGACCTACGCGAGAACGCAGCTTATCACGAATGCAAGCTTAACCAAAGCCGGTTGGAAAGTCGAATTGTAGATCTTGAGAAAGCACTTCAACTTGCCAAGATCATGGATCGCCCAGAAGAGTCGGGTGCTATGGCTCACTTAGGATCAAAGGTCAAGCTGCGAGATATCGAATTTGACGACGAATTTACGGTTACGCTAGTGGGTTCGTTTGAAGCGGATCCATCCAAGGACCTCATCTCGATTGGCTCTCCCCTTGGCGAGTCGATGCTTGGAAAAGCCATTGGAGACGAGTTTGAGGTTGCAGCGCCTCAAGGCACAAGCAAGTATCGAATTATAGGGGTGGAGTGAGCAGTTCCCGGATAATTTTCTCGGCCACCTTGGGCATCGCGATTTGTGGATGCCAGGGCACCGAAACACCACCCGCTGAGTCGTTAGCTACTGCGAGTCCGAAGCCTATTGCAGTGGGCGTGCCCGTCACCTCTTTACCGACAGATATTGGGCTCGTAGTAAGAAGAGGTCTACCTATTACGGTTGGCTTCTCTCCTGATGCAGCCTTCCGATTGTTCCGAGATCCGAAGCAATCAGGGTTTGAGTTTGATGACCTGCCGCCAAAGTTCCAGTGGCCATACAAAGCCCGGACATGGGAAGAGGCTCACATGGGCTTCGGTGAGATTCTCTATAACAGTCAATTGGTTGCCGCCATGTATCAAGAGGATAATGGGGACCAAGAAAGGGTGAACCAACTTCTTGTAGCTCATAGGGATCAAATAAACGGACGGGCCCCCGAACAAATTGGTGGAAAGCGTGTGAACTACTGGTTTTGGGAAAAGGATGGTCAACGATTGATGATTTGCGCTTACCCAACCGGGAGAGACGTCATCAAAATCACGGTTGCGATGGGTGATAACGTCGTAATGGATGCTCTTGGAATCTCTCCCGACAAGGCCAGAAAAGATCTAAATCAAGTCGATCTATTTCAAGCGAAGAAAACTCCCAATTCCATATCGATAACTGCTCCTCATGGGTGAACCTTTCATGGGTTAGAGCACGTACTATAAGTATCCTAGTGTACGGAGGTGTAAAACTGATTTGAAGTTGATCATCACCCAGACCGTAGAAGCGAAGGTTTAGCTAATCGAAATTAGTCTGAACGATTGAGCTCGAAGTCTCCGCTTCAGCGGAACATGTCAATGCCCCTTTTGAATTCAGAAGGGGCATTGTTAGTGTTTAGGCTTCGGATATTTCGGATTCGGTTTCAAGAACCCTGACTGGCTTCATAGTGGGGAAGAGAAGAACTTCTCGTAAGTGGTCCGACCCCGTTAGGAGCATGGCCATCCGGTCAATTCCGATACCGCAGCCGCCAGTGGGTGGCATTCCACCTTCTAACGCAAATAGAAATTCTTCGTCGAGGGGGTGAGCCTCGCTGTCTCCACTCGCTCTTGCTTGAACTTGTTGCTCAAATCGCTCGCGCTGATCGATTGGATCGTTGATTTCTGAGAAAGCATTACAGACCTCACGACCTCGAACGTAACCTTCGAACCGCCTTGTCATTTTCGGATTGGTTGGGTCTTTCTTGGCAAGCGGTGACGTCTCGATCGGATAACCAATCAAGAAGGTTGGCTCAATCAAAGTCGGCTCAACGAATTTTTCAAGAAGCTTCTCGATAATTCCGCCCAAATTGTTCTCTTTTTCCGTTGGTAGACCCGCACGCGCCATCGCTACCTTCGCAGAATCGAGATCCTGCAACTCTGCACGCGTAACACCTGCAAGATCCTCGATTGCAGTTAAGAGATCAAGCCGCTTCCATGGCTTGCCAAAATCCAAAGTCTCTTGAGCGGTCACGGACTCGTGGGCCGAAATATCTTCATTTGGATCGGAATTGATCTTCACGACGGTGTCTCCAAAGACCTCAAGCGCGACATATCGGAACATCTCCTCTACGATTACCATTACATCTTCAAGATTGCAATAGGCTTCATAGAATTCGAGAAGAGTGAATTCGGGATTGTGACGGTTGCTTACTCCCTCATTTCGAAAGACTCTGCCAATCTCATAGACCTTGGGAATGTCTCCACAAATGATTCTCTTAAGGTAAAGCTCCAGCGATATCCTCAGCTTTACATCCATCTCATATGCTTTGTAACGGGTGACAAACGGAGTCGCAAGCGCGCCGCCTGCTTCCATTTGCAGGATCGGGGTTTCAACCTCCAAGTAGCCACGACCGTCCAAAAATCTACGAACCGCTGAAGTGATCTTCATTCTTGAAATCAGCGCATTGCGAGATTCTCGATTACAGATCAGGTCGAGATGTCGATGCCGATAGCGAAGGTCAACGTCCGCGAGGCCCGAAAAAATGTGCCCGTCCTTCTCTTTTCCTAAGGGAAGAGTCTGGAGTGACTTCGTCAAAGGTAAGAGCGTTTGGACATGGATGGACTTTTCGCCGGTCTTGGTCACGAAAAGGTAGCCCTCAACCGCAATGTGGTCTCCAATATCGACCAAGTTGTAAAGCTGCCAGGCTAGCTCTCCGATATCGTCCTTGCGGAAATATCCTTGGATGCGGTCGTCGCCATCGCTGATGTGAGCAAATCCAGCTTTCCCCATTAACCGGAAAGAGACCACACGTCCTGCAAATTTGACTTGTTTCCCCTCTTCAAATTCGTCAAGCAATTGTTTTGCCGAATGGGACCGATCAAATCTTTCAACTTGAAAAGGATCGTGCCCCAACTCGCGCATTCGCGCAAGCTTTTGAAGCCTCACATCACGGAGGGATAACTCATCGTTCATAGGAGGATAGATTGTACTTGTCGGGTCACCATTGAAGGAGTCAATAAAAACCCTCCAGAGCGGATCTCTCACTTCCACAAGCCCAACTTGTACGAAAAGACTAATCTTCTCGGATGGTATTTGCTTGAGCAAGCCACAAATCGGAGGCGCCTAGCTATCATTCACATTCAGTTAAGAAACTCAAATAAAGACAACAATCCCCAGTCCTGCAATTTCTGGTGCGACTTTATGGATTTCAGTGTCGTCGATATTTTTAATAGAATCGCCAAACGAGGTGGAAGATCTTTCCGCCACTCATCAGGCCTGTCTTACGGGCCTTGACATGGGCTTGATTTCAAGGTCATAATTCTCGATTGTCTGGAGAGCTTGTGTCTTCAGGTGAATATCACGTCAGGAGGCGGGGCCAGGTTCGTAAAGAACGACGATACAACGCAAGAAGCGAAGGCTGTCGGACTGGAGTTGCCCCTCGTCGCGTGATATGCGAAGGGGTTTTTTGTTGTCTGACGACAACGACCCAATAAAAGTAAGGAAGAACATAAATGTCTAGAGGTGTGAATGCCGACCGTTAACCAATTGGTACGCAAGGGCCGAAGTGCCCCCAAGGTGAAGTCTAAGTCGCCCGCGTTGAAGAGTAATCCCTTCAAGCGAGGAGTTTGTACTGTTGTGCGAACCATGACGCCGAAGAAGCCAAACTCGGCCCTTCGAAAGACGGCACGTGTGCGTTTAACCAACGGTGTCGAAGTCACGGCATACATTCCTGGTGAGGGTCATAACCTTCAGGAGCACTCGGTCGTTCTCGTAAGAGGCGGTCGTGTGAAAGACTTGCCAGGTGTTCGCTATCACATCGTGCGTGGAACCCAGCAGACCGCAGGGACCGCCAAGCGAATGCAGGGTCGTTCCAAGTATGGAACGAAACGACCGAAGCCAGGCCAGCCAGTAGTCGCAGCCGGCAAGCGGAAATAACGCACTTCAAGAAGATTTAGGGAAAACCAATGCCAAGAAAAGGACCAGCAGTTAAAAGAGTGACGTTGCCCGATCCAATCTACGGATCGGAGCTGATGACCCGATTCATCAACCGAATGATGGTTGATGGAAAGAAGGTCACAGCAGAAAAGATCTTCTACGGAGCGATGAAGATCTGTGAAGACAAGGCCGGCGTTCCCGCAATCGAAATCTTCGAGAAGGCACTTTCAAATGTCATGCCCGCGGTTGAGGTTCGTCCTCGCCGCGTGGGTGGACAGACTTATCAGGTTCCGATGGAAGTCCGACCCGATCGACGTCGCACCTTGGCGCTGAGATGGATGATCGGCGCAGCACGTAAAAGATCTGGGAAGACGATGATTGATCGACTTTCATCAGAGATCCTCGACGCTTATAACGGAACAGGAAGCACTATTAAGAAGCGTGAGGACACGCACCGCATGGCGGAGGCCAACAAAGCCTTCGCCCACTATCGTTTTTAACAAGGACAGACAATGCCCCGTAGCCACCCTCTAGAATTGGTCAGGAACATCGGAATCGCCGCTCATATCGACGCGGGTAAGACCACCACAACTGAGCGAATCTTGTTTTATACAGGAAAGTCGCACAAGATCGGTGAGGTTCATGATGGCGCCGCAACGATGGACTGGATGGAGCAGGAGCAGGAGCGAGGGATTACGATCACCTCGGCTGCGACGAGTTGTTTCTGGAAAGGAAGCAACAAAGATCGTCCCGAACATAAGATCAACATCATTGACACGCCAGGACACGTCGACTTTACCGTTGAGGTGGAGCGTTCGCTCCGCGTACTTGACGGTGCAGTTTGTGTACTTTGTGCTGTAGGTGGCGTGCAGCCGCAAACGGAAACAGTTTGGCGACAGATGAACAAGTACGTTGTGCCAAGAATCATCTATGTCAATAAGATGGATCGTTTGGGCGCGGACTTCTATACGGTTCTCACCCGAGTCAAGGAACGCCTTGGCGCTAATGCTGCCCCCATTCAACTTCCGATCGGAGCCGAATCCCTTTATTCAGGGTACATCGACCTCATTCGCATGAAGGCGACGATCTATAAATCCGATGACGGAAAGACCAGCGAAGAAACAGAAATTCCTGAAGATATGTTGGAACTCGCTGGAGAATATCGTGAGAAGATGATCGAGGCCGTTTCGGACTTCGATGATTCAATCATGGAGCGTTTCCTAGACGGTCAAGATATCTCGGAAGACGACATTCGAAGTGCATTACGCCGCGGAACGTTGGCGAACAAGATCGTCCCGATGATCTCCGGTTCATCCTTTAAGAATAAGGGTGTGCAGGCGATGATTGATGCCGTACTCGACTATTTGCCGTCCCCGTTGGATGTTGGAGTGGTCAAGGGTGTCAACCCTCGAACGGAAGAAATCATTGAGCGAAGTGCCGATGATAAGCAACCGTTTGCGGCACTGGCGTTTAAGATCATGTCCGACAAGTACGTGGGTCGTTTAACGTTCCTTCGCTTGTACTCTGGTGTCCTCAAGAAGGGAACATCGGTTGCTGTTACTTATCGCGATCCTCAGACCAACGAGTTTAGGACGCGAAACGAGCGAATTGGCCGCATTCTTGAAATGCACGCTAACAGCCGTAACGACATTGACGAAGTGTATGCCGGAGAAATTGTTGGCGTCATCGGACTAAGCGATGTGAACACAGGTCACACGATTTGCGATGACGATCACCTTATTGCTCTGGAAAGCATCAAGTTCCCTGAGCCAGTTATTCAGATCGCGATTGAACCTAAGTCTAAGGCAGACCAAGAGAAACTTGGATCCTCCCTTCAACGGTTGGCTCAGGAAGATCCGACATTCCGAGTCTTTACAGACCAGGAATCGGGTCAAACGATTATCTCTGGAATGGGTGAGCTTCACCTTGAAATTATCGTTGATCGATTGAACAGAGAATTCGGCGTACAAGCGAACCAGGGCAAGCCTCAGGTTGCTTACCGAGAGACAGTTCGTATTTCCGCGAAGGGCGAAGGTCGCTTTATTCGGCAAACCGGTGGATCCGGCCAATATGGCCACTGCTGGGTCGAAATGGAGCCACTACCCGCTGGTTCCGGATTTGTTTTCGAGAATAAGGTTGTTGGTGGTTCGATTCCAAAGGAATACGTCCCAGCAATCGAAAAGGGTGTACGAGAAAGTTTATTAGCGGGTGTCCTTGCTGGATATCCGGTTGTAGACGTGAAAGTTAAACTTCTGGAGGGTTCCTACCATGAAGTTGACTCGAACGAAAATGCATTCAAACAAGCTGGCATCCTTGCTTTTAAGGAAGCAATGAGAAAGGCTAATCCGGTTCTTAAGGAGCCGATCATGCATGTCGAAGTTACAACGCCTGAACAAAACGTAGGCGACGTAATTGGAGACATTAATGGTCGACGAGGTCGGATCGAAGGAATGGAAAACGCGATGGGTGGAGTGACAATAGTCAATGCACACGTTCCGCTTTCCGAAATGTTCGGGTACGTTACTACGTTGCGTTCACTTACTCAGGGGCGAGCACAACCAAACGTAACACCTTCTCACTACGAAGAGGTCCCGAACAGCATCGCAGCCGAGATTACGGCTAAGGCGCAAAGCGGCCGCTAAAGGCGTAGCCGAAATAGATTAGATAGGAGCAAACAAATGGCAAGAGCTAAATTCGAAAGGAAAAAGCCACACGTCAATATCGGCACAATCGGCCACGTTGACCACGGCAAGACGTCGCTTACGGCTGCGATTACAGGCACCCTGGCACTAAAGGGTTTGTCGAAGAAGGTTTCATACGCTGAAATCGACTCGGCGCCTGAAGAGAAAGCCCGAGGAATAACCATCAACATCTCGCACCAGGAGTACGAGACGGCAGAGCGACACTACGCTCACGTTGACTGTCCTGGACACGCAGACTTTATCAAGAACATGATCACCGGTGCCGCCCAGATGGATGGCGCTATCCTGGTCGTGTCAGCAACTGATGGTCCTATGCCTCAGACCCGCGAGCACATCCTACTTGCTCGTCAGGTCGGCGTACCTCACATCGTTGTCTACATCAACAAGGTCGACCTCGTTGATGATCCTGAGCTCATTGAGCTCGTTGAGATGGAAGTTCGCGACCTTCTAAACAAGTACGGTTTCCCTGGCGACGACACCCCAATCATCAAGGGTTCAGCGGTTCAAACTCTGGACGCTCTTGAGAAAGGTGCAACGATCGAGAACGAAGCATTCAAGTCAGTTCTCGATTTGATGGCTGCTGTTGATTCGTTCATCCCAACTCCAGTACGAGACAAAGACAAGCCGTTCTTGATGGCTGTTGAAGACGTATTCACGATCACTGGTCGTGGTACGGTTGCAACGGGTCGTGTAGAGCGTGGTCAGTTGAAGTCGATGGAAGAAGTTGAGATCGTTGGTCTCAGCGCAGCTCCTCGCAAGACGGTCTGCACCGGAATTGAAATGTTCCGCAAAACCTTGGATTACTGCGAAGCTGGCGACAACGTCGGTCTTCTCCTCCGAGGCGTCGATCGAACTTCGATCGAGCGCGGTATGGTTTGCTGCAAGCTCGGTTCGATCAAGCCGCACACCAAGTTCAAGGCTGAGGTTTACGTCCTTTCGAAAGAAGAGGGCGGACGCCACACCCCATTCGTCTCAGGTTATCGACCACAGTTCTTCTTCCGAACCACTGACGTGACCGGAACGTTGAACTTGCCAGATGGCGTCGAGATGGTCATGCCTGGCGACAACATTACGATGACAATTGAGCTCATCGCAAACGTCGCCATGGAACAGGGTTCAAAATTTGCGATTCGTGAAGGCGGCCGAACAGTCGGTGCCGGTACAATCACTGAAATCGAACTCTAAAGATAATTGAAGCCTCCGCCGAACCCGGCGGAGGCTTCTTAATGAAAAAGCAAACTATGGCAGGAATCAAAGTCAGAATTAGGCTCCGAGCATTCGATCACCGTATCATCGACCAATCGGCCGAGAAGATCACGGATACAGCGAAGCGAACGGGCGCACGTGTGGCTGGTCCGACGCCTCTTCCGACGAATATTCGTCGGTTCTGCGTCATTCGAGGTCCTCACATCGACAAGGAGTCCATGGAGCATTTTGAGCTTCGGACCCATAACCGGTTGATCGATATTCTCGAACCAACTAACAAGACAATTGATGCTCTGATGAGGCTTGACCTCCCCAGCGGTGTCGACATCGAAATCAAGAGCGCGTAAGCGATCCATTTCGAAATTACAATTGACGCTTCAAAGGCAGAGTTCGGCGACCCAATGGCAAAGCGGGCAACGCAAACGACGAACCGAGCACAGTGGAAGCGAAAGAAGGTGAAATAAATGTTGCCAGGAATTCTGGGCACAAAAATTGGAATGACCCACGTCTTTACGGACGAAGGGAAGATGGTGCCGGTGACAGTCGTTCAGGCTGGGCCGGTATACGTCACACAACTCAAGTCTGAGGATATTGATGGTTACACTGCCGTTCAAGTTGGCTATGGCGAAGCAAAAGAGAGCAAACTCACTTTTCCTAAGTTCGGTCATTTGAAGAAGGCTGGTCTAACTAAGAACCTCAAGACACTTAAGGAATTTAGATTAGAGAAGACCGATGGATTGGCTCTTGGCCAAGAAATCACGGTCGGCATCTTTGCAGAAGGCGAGAAAGTCACCGTTACTGGAACCAGTAAGGGCCGCGGCTTTGCTGGTGGTGTTAAGCGATACCACTTTAAAGGTCAGCAAATGACTCACGGTTATATGACTCACAGACGTCCGCTTTCAAACGGTGCAACTGGACCGCAAAGAGTTTTCAAGGGCAAGCGTGGTCCTGGTCACATGGGTGACGCAACGGTAACGCAGAAGGGACTGAAGGTTGTCAAGGTCGATGCAGAACGCAATTTGATTCTTATCGATGGTAGTGTGCCTGGTCCTAACGGAGCCCAAGTGATTATTACGAAGGTGACGAGGTAACAGCGATGTCAGAACTACAAGTACACGGTAAAGACGGTAAAGCAGTCGGCACCCACAGTTTGAGCAAGGCACTCTCTGAAGCCAAGGTCAGCCACGTCACGGCACATCGCGCAGTCGTTGCTGAAGAGGCCAACAAGCGACAAGGAACCCAGTCCGCCAGGACGCGTTCCGAAGTTCGTGGTGGTGGTCGCAAGCCGTACAAGCAGAAGAAGACGGGTAATGCCCGACAAGGTACGGTCAGTGCTCCTCATTACACACATGGTGGTATGGCTATGGCCGTTAAGCCACGAAGCTATGAGAAGAAGATCAACAAGAAAGAGCGAAGAGCTGCTCTCCTTGGTGCCTTTGCTGCTCAGCTTGAGGCCGGCAATGTGAGCATCGTAGATGCCATCGCATTCGCTGAACCAAAGACCAAAGATGCGGTAGCAATGCTGACTGCTCTTGGACTAAGCACGCAAAGAAGAGTTCTCATCATTCTTCCTGCGTACGACTCAGTGACCCACAAGTGTTTCCGAAACCTGCCTAATGTGACGGTGCGAACAGCGCCATCGTCTTCGGCTGGTGGCGCCGAAGCGGCAAAGACCGCCGTCTTTTCAACCCGCGATTTGCTGGTTGCACATAAGATCGTGGTCGCTCAGGATGCACTCACCAAGATCGAGGAGGTCTGGGCTAAGTGAAGAACCCATACGAAATCATCGTCCGCCCGCACATTACGGAAAAGGCAGTAGCCCTTTCCTATGGTGACCCGCGGATTAAGAACGAGGGTGACCTTGTTCGCAAATACACCTTCGAAGTAGCAACGAGCGCTAACAAGATTGAGATCAAGCAAGCGATCGAGGCAATCTACAACGAAGGCAAAAAGAAGGATCAAACCATTAACGTTGATTCCGTCCGAACTATTAAGGTTTTGGGCAAGAAGCGACGCCGTGGTAAGAGTGTTGGATATGAGCCAAACCGCAAGAAGGCCGTAATCACGCTCGCGAAGGGCCAGATGCTCGAGGATTACGGAGTCTAAAATGCCAACAAGACAATATAAACCGACCTCACCAGGCCGACGCCACATGATTGGCTCGACCTACGAAGAGGTCACTAAGGGCAAGCCAGAAAAGTCTCTTTTAGCTGCAAAGCCCCATACAGGCGGTCGCAATAGCAGTGGTCGTTTGACATCCAAGAACCGCGGTGGTGGAAACAAAACCAAGTACCGAATGGTGGATTTCAAGCGAGAGAAAGATTCGGTAAAGGCGAAGGTTGTAGCCATTGAGTACGATCCAAACCGAACATGCCGAATCGCTCTGTTGCACTACCTTGACGGAGAGAAGCGATATATTCTTGCTCCCAAGAATTTGTCGGTCGGAACAATCATCGAAAGTGGCGAAGGCGCGGATATCCTTCCGGGCAACGCACTCCCACTAAAGAACATTCCTCTTGGTACGCTGGTTCACAACATTGAGATGCAGCCGAAGAGGGGAGGCCAGATGGTTCGTTCAGCCGGTGCATCCGCGCAGGTTATGGCAAAAGAAGGTAACTATGTCACCCTTCGACTGCCTAGCGGCGAAATGCGAATGGTGCATAACACTTGCCGAGCAACAGTCGGTGAGGTTGGCAATGCTGAGCATGAGAACGAATCGATCGGTAAAGCCGGTAAGAATCGTGGCCTTGGCCGCAAGCCGCACGTACGTGGTGTTGTTATGAGTCCTCGCGACCACCCACATGGTGGTGGTGAAGCGAAGTCTCCAATCGGACGAAAGAAGGGACCTGTCGATAGATGGGGTAACAAGGCTCTCGGCCAAAAAACGCGACATAATAAGCGCACCGAGAAGTACATCGTCCGCCGGAGGGCTGCCAAGTAAGGAGTAGGGAGTTCAGCCGCATTTCGCGAAGGACTCCCTAAACTACTGCTTGGAATGGATGCGGATTTAGGAACCAGCCCACAATACGAAATAATCGTTAGTGGACCCTAAGGCCGAAGACCCGTGAATTGGAGAGTGCACTGCCCACCCATCTGGGTTCGAGGGCAACACAGGAGAAAAATGGCAAGAAGTTTAAAGAAAGGATTTTTTGTCGACGACCATCTTATGAAGAAGGTTCTCGACCTAAATAGCAAGGGAGAAAAGCGACTCATTAAGACTTGGAGTCGACGATCAACAATCTTCCCAGACATGGTCGGACACACGTTTGCAGTTCACGACGGACGCAAGCACGTTCCGGTTTTTGTTACTGAGAACATGATTGGGCACAAACTCGGTGAGTTTGCACCTACTCGCATGTTCCGTGGCCACGCTGGTGGCCTCGCCGAAAGGGGGACGAAGCTAAGGTAAGCCCCTGACGGGTAAAATAAGCGGCTTTGCGCGAAGTTAACGCGGCGACCGCTTGAGGCAACAGACGATGGAAGTAAAAGCAATCGCAAAATATGTAAGAGTGCAGCCACGGAAGGTGCGCATCATCGCGGACGAAGTTCGCGGTAAATCAGCCGTCCACACCGTGAGCTTGCTTCGGTATCACACCGGTAAGGGCGCGCAAGCACTTCACCAGGTACTGGTTTCAGCAATGGCCAACGCACAGGAGAATCATAACTTGTCTCCTGAGGTATTGAAAATTGCCACCATTACCGTAGATGAAGGTCCCCGCTTGAAGAGAATGCAAGCTCGCGCCATGGGTCGCGGTAATCGCATTGTCAAGAAGACCAGCCACATCACCGTAGTGGTAGAAGACTACGAAGTTCCTAAGGCTGTTAAGCCTCATGGAACTAAGGCAAAGCCACGCCCAACCTTCGCTGTACCTGTAAAGGGCAAGAAGAAGGCAGCTGCTGCAACAGCAGTCGTTGAAGAAACTCTTGTAGAGGTAGTGGAAACAGCGCCAGTAGCAGTCGTGGATCAGGTTTCGACATCACCATCGGCCGACGAGGCCCCAACTATTGAGTCCACAGGTGGGGAAACCTCCGCGGACGAAAAAGGAGCGGAATAACTTTGGGTCAGAAGATTCATCCAGTTGGCTTTCGCGTCGGGGTCATCCGTGGCTTCGATAGCCAGTGGTATTACGGCAAAAAGGGGTACGGCAACGCTCTGTTGCAGGACCACGAGATTCGACAATTTATTAAGAGACGAACAGGCCTAGGGAACGTCAGCCGAGTCGAGATCGAGAGAGCAGCCAATCGAGTTAAAGTAACCATCTTTACCGCTCGACCTGGTGCGATTATCGGTCGAGGCGGTAAGGGCATCGACGAACTTACTGACACTCTGAACCGTATGGTTCGAGCTAAGGACAAGACCATGGTCGTCCAGGTCAACGTAACTGAAGTTCGACAGCCTGAACTCGATGCACAGTTGGTAGCAGAGAATGTTTGCCAACAGCTCGAAAAGCGAATCAGCCATCGCCGTGCAATGCGCCAAGCGATGACTCGTGTAATGCGAATGAACGGACGCGGAATCAAGATCCAGGTTTCTGGTCGATTGGGCGGTTCGGAAATTGCACGACGTGAGGGAGACAAGATCGGAAAGATCCCCCTTCACACCATTCGTGCCGACATCGACTACGGTCAGGCAACAGCCCATACGGTTTATGGATCAGTAGGCTGCAAGGTCTGGATCTATAAGGGTGAGGTTCTTCCTGAAAGAAGACTTCGAGAACTCGAGCCCCAGGTTCAAGCTCCTCGACGAGGTCGTGCTCAGCGGGACAGCGCAGCTGCTCCACAGGCATTTGCCGCCACTCAAGCTCCTACGACTGAAACAGGAGGTACCGCCTAATGTTGATGCCAAAGAGGGTTAAGCATCGTAAGATGCACCGTGGCCGAATGAAGGGTAAGGCCACCCAAGGAAACCGCGTTTCCTTTGGTGAATTTGCCATCGTTGCGCTAGAGCCAGCATGGATCACTTCAAGACAGATTGAAGCTGCTCGAATTGCAATGACTCGCCACATCAAGCGCGGTGGAAAGGTTTGGATTCGAATCTTCCCCGACAAGTCCTACACTAAGAAGCCACTTGAAACTCGAATGGGTAAGGGTAAGGCTCCTGTGGAAGGCTGGGTCGCTGTTGTCAAGCCTGGTCGCGTGCTCTTCGAAATGGACGGCGTTGCCGTTGACGTTGCGAAGGAAGCCATGAGACTGGCCATATTCAAGCTTCCCATCCGATGTAAGTTCGTTACCAAGGCTGATCTTGAAGCCGAGGCGAGCCTAGTCGGAAAGAAAGCGGAAGTAGAAATTGAACCAGCGCAGGAAGGCGCTCAGGATTAGCAGATAGAAATGAAGGATACAAAGACATCAGACCTACGAGAGAAGAGCGTTCCTGAGTTGGAAGCGTTGGTTCGCGAAGAGCAAGCCAATCTTTACAAAGCACGAAGGGATCTCGTTTTTCGACGGATCACAGACACAGCAAGCGTAAGAATTCGACGACACAACATCGCTCGAATGCTCACCCTTATTGCTGAGAAGAAGCGAGGTAACGCGTAAATGGCAGCAGAAGAAACGAAAGCATCTGTAGAGGCCGTGAACGAAGAAGCACGCGGTACTCGCAAAGTTCGTCAAGGAATCGTCGTTTCCAACAAAATGGAAAAGACGGTCGTTGTGAAAATTGAACGACGTGTTCAGCACCCTATCTACGGAAAGGTTGTGTTGCGCACGAAGAAATTCAAAGCTCATGACATCCTTGGATGCGATGAAGGGGACCGAGTTGAGATCATGGAGACCCGCCCGATCAGCCGAGATAAGTGCTGGCGAGTGACTCAGATCCTCGAAAAGGTCAAGTAAAGAACTAGAGGCAGAGAAATACTGCCCCCGTGTTTGAGGTGGAGTTCGCTCTACCTCAAACGCATGTCAAGCCTCCTCCGGATAACCGGAATGGCCTCTGAACCAAACAAGGAAAAAGAAAATGATTCAGCAGTTTACAAGGCTAAAAGTAGCCGACAATTCAGGAGCGCGCGAAGTCATGTGCATCCGCGTCCTGAAAGGATCACAGCCCCGCTATGGCGGAATTGGCGATGTAATCGTCGCAGCTGTCAAAGTGGCTACCCCTAACATGCCTGTCAAGAAAGGGGACGTCATCAAAGCAGTTATCGTGCGTACAAAGCACTCGGTTCGCAGAGCAGATGGTTCCACGCTCCGATTTGATGACAACGCGTGCGTTGTTATTAACCCAGCGAACTCAGAACCACGCGGCACACGCATTTTTGGGCCAGTAGCCCGCGAACTGCGTGACAAGAACTTCATGAAGATCGTATCACTTGCACCGGAGGCCCTCTAATGCCAACCAAAGCTGAGCTTAAGCAACTAGCGACTCACATTAAACTCAAAGTCCGTAAAGGAGACCGAGTCGTTATCATCGCAGGTAAGGACAAGGGGGAAATTGGATTCATAGCGGCTGTTTCTCCAAAGGAGCAGCGCGTCATTGTTCTCAAAGAGAATGAAGAGAATCCAGAGCAGCCACTGCCTTTGAACGCAGCTATCAAGCACCGCAAGGCCAAGGCCCAAGGACAGCGTTCGATGCGAATCAAGATTCCAGTGCCCATTCACGTAAGCAACGTAATGGTCTTGGATCCTAAGACCAACGAGCCATCCCGTGTGGGTCGACGTCTTGAGGACGGAAAGCTTGTTCGCTACGCTAAGAAGAGCGGCGAGAAGCTAATCGATGTCCAGGTAATGGAATCGAAGTCCTAACGAAGAAGAAGTAAGCCTGGTCAGTAATCAGGCACTAGAAAGGAAAGAACATGGCACGAAAAGAAAAAGAAAAAGAAGTTACGGGTCCAATCACCCTGCCTAAGCCCCGTCTCAAAGCAAAGTACGACGCAGAGATCTCTCCAAAGCTTAGAGAAGAGTTTAAGTACAAGTCCGTAATGCAGGTTCCCCGACTTGACAAGATTGTCATCAACATGGGTACCGGTAGCAAGGAAAAGAACGGCGACAAGAACCTAGAGAACTCCGTTAGAGACATGACTCTTATCTCAGGTCAAAAGCCTATCGTAACGAAGTCGAAGAAAGCTATTTCGAACTTTAAACTACGAGAGGGCATGGACGTTGGCTGCAAAGTTACTTTGCGCGGCGCCCGAATGTATCACTTCTTCGACAAGCTTGCCACCGTAGTTCTCCCCCGTATTCGAGACTTTCAAGGCCTTTCACCTAAGTCATTCGACGGTCGAGGCAACTATGCGCTCGGATTGAAAGAGCAGTTGGTTTTTCCCGAAATTCCATACGATACCTTTGATCGAATTCGAGGAATGGATATCATCATTTGCACAACCGCAAAGACCGACGAAGAATCGCGAGTCTTTTTGAAGGCTATGGGCCTGCCACTTCGAGAGAAGTAGAAATTCCATATCTCACAAGTTCAAAGCCTGCTCCATCGCAAGATGTGGCAGGCTTTATTGTTTTGAGATTGCTCTCGGTAAGGCCGAACGTCTGCCTTCCTTAGGCTAACTGGGCGAACAATGCTTAATATCGCAAGGCATTAAGGTATTAATCAAGCAGATGACGGCAACGCTCCGCAAATGGAAGGCAGTTTTTGCGATCTATTTTCAAGATGGGATTGCCTACCGTGCAAGCGGCCTCATTTGGGTAACGACTGACCTAGCGACAGCTGTAACCATGCCACTTGTATGGGCAGCAGCAAGCAAGAATGGACCCATTGGCGGCTTTACGTCTAGTGATTTCATCCTTTACTACCTTTGTATGCTGTTTTTGGGCAGCTTCGTGATGAGTCATATCATGTGGGAACTGGCGATGGAGATCAAAGAAGGTCAGTTCTCTACGATGCTCCTCCGCCCCATGAGTTTTTACCAACTCAACTTTTTCAGAAACCTCAGTTGGCGGGTTATTCGGCCAGTTCTATTCGCGCCATTCTTCTTTGCTTTGCTCTTTGCATACAGGGGATACCTGTCCCACGCTACGGTTTACGTTGGCTGGGAGTTTTGGGTGTCGGTGTTTATGGGGCACCTCGTCAGCTTCACTTTTGTAATGATGATGTCGATGTTGGCGCTCTTTACTCAAGAAGTAACTTCGATCTTCGAACTGTATTACATACCGATGTTGTTTCTGTCTGGGCAGCTCTTTCCAATCTCAATGCTGCCGCTTTGGGCGGCGAAATTGGCCAAGTTCTTTCCGTTCTACTTTATGACTGGCGCTCCCACGGAGATTCTAATTGGACGTGTAACCGGGAACGCAATCTACAATGCTATTGGCATCCAAGCGCTCTGGATAGTGACATGCTATCTCGTTTCCAAACTCCTCTGGAAGACTGGCCTTAAGCACTACACGGGCGTAGGCATGTAAGTCGGTATCATTGGATTCATGCGTTTCAAACGAGTTCTCGTGACAGGTAGTTCACGCGGGATCGGTCGAGCAATTGCACAACGACTAGCTCAAACCGGGTGGTCCGTTGCTATTCACTACACTTCGACGGAAAGTGAGGCCGCCCAAACTGAGAAGCTGCTTGGTAGCGCTTGCTCGGGAGTCTATCGAGCCGATCTGTCTCACCCGAGCAAAGCACATTTGTTGTTTGATGCTGCGCTCGCAGATGGCCCAATCCACGCCATCGTCAACAATGCTGGAGTGTATATGCCGCTCGACTTTTTACAGTCAGGATCGGCAGCTTTTAGTGCAAATTTTCATAGAACGTTTGCCGTCAACTTTGAATCGCCGGTCGCATTAATGAGGGCTTCAGCAAAACATTTCGAAACAAATGGTGGCGGAAAAATCCTAAATGTGGCAAGCCGAGTCGGCTTTCGAGGTGAGGGCGGAGCAGGCTTGTATGCTGCATCCAAGGCGGCATTGATTAATCTCACTCGCAGTCTGGCAGTAGAGCTTGCACCCAAAAACATTCAGCTTTTTGGTATCGCTCCAGGCTGGGTCGATACGGCGATGTCCCGTGAAGGTATGGCTGAACGCTTCGAAAAAATCAATGAGACCATTCCTCTCGGCCGCATGGCCACCCCGAAAGATTGTGCCGCGACCGCAGCATTCCTACTGTCTGAAGATGCAGCTTATCTAAGTGGAGTAGTCATCGACATCAATGGTGCTAGCTACTTCCATTAGTCGCTAACTAGGTTTGGCTATCGCTTTCATCAAACCATCAAACGGGGAATTCCCGTCATACTATCGGTAATTCCCCATGCTCGCTATCCTGGCTTGTTTTCTAGCGTCCCAAGTTCCCATTGATCAGCCACCCAGGCTCAGGACTGTGCTTCCAAATGGCGCCGCAGTACTTGTCGAACGCATTCCTGGAGCAAAAACGCTTGCACTAGATTTGTTCGCTTCGTCACGAGGGACGGAGGAGACGCCGATTACAAATGGCCTTAGGCACCTTCTTGAGCATCTCGTCGCCAAAGGCCCGAAAGGCGATCTTGACATCGAGTTGGAGAGCGCGGGAGCCTTTATGTCCGCAGAGACATCTCGGGAAGCCATGATCTTTAAGTTCAATCTTCCTCCTGACCAGCTGAAACTGGGATTGAAGGCGGTCACTGCGATCATGCAAATGCCTCCCGTTACGTCAGAGAACATTAAGAACGAGGCAATGATACTGGAGCAAGAAGCAGCCTTACAGGAGAGTTCCTCCAAGCTATCTGGAGCTGGTTGGATGCGTGCCTATGGTGACCAAGGTCTGGACCCCATTGGAAATCTTGACGTAATCCGAAATGCTACGCCCGCGATGCTTGACCCCATTCATCGGACTCAGTTTTTGGGTTCGAATCTCGTCATTACCGTTGTAGGAGACGTTGATCTCGATGAGGCTACCAAACTGTGTTCGGCTGTACTTGCCAAAGCCCCAAAAGGGGAGCCCATTCCCCAACTACGGAAGCCGACTGGTAGCGGAGAAACTCCTGTCGATGCTCCTGGAGAAGCAGTTGCTGTGGCCGTTCCTGGGTTCCAACTTCCCGAAACAGCTGCCAAACTCGCTGTTGCTCTGGCGATAGCATCAGAGGCGGACCGGTGCTTCGTTTTCTATACGCCGACCATCCATCCGGGCTTGATCACCATCGGTCGGACAGAGGATCCCGCGGGACTGCTAAAGATCGTCAATCGCTCCACATGGCAAGAGCTGTTTACGAGGGGGAAGGCATTGGGAATTCTATGGGTACGTAGATTGATTGATACTCCCGAACACATTGCTTACTTCCGTGGCCAGTTGATTTCCGCTCGTGTCGACTTGAAGCCGGAGATGCTCCTAGAAAATCTGAATTCGATGAGTCAAAGGGAATTTGCGGATGCACTAGAGTCTTTTCGGTCTAGTCAAAGGGTCCTGGTGATAGGGAAGTGATTCTACACCTGGCAGTATCATTGCTCACCGCCGGTGTTACCGTGGAGGTCAATAATGCCTCCGCGCGTGAAGTTTCGATTCAAGCGCTTGTGCAACTACCCACACTGGGTGCGAAAGACCGGGCCAAGTTGGAAATCATCGCTCGCGCTATTCCGAAGCAGACGCAAGACTATCCCAGACGGGATATATTGATCGTCACCGGAGGCCAGCCAGTCCGATGCGAATTAACTCAAGACGTTTTAAGAATCTGTGTCCGAGTCCAACCGGATAATGTAAAGGCTGGACTAAGCCTTCTCGAATCATTGGCACACAAGGCGACCTTAACACAGGAAAACTTGGATGCCGCAATCCTAGAAGAAGACAAGCCAAATTATTGGAAATCGGGTCTCATAACCGAATTGTTACCTCCAGTAAAGCTTCGCCAAGAGGAAGCGCTCAGTTTGTATCATCGAGTTGTACGACCTGAGCGATTACTTCTTGCGGTTGGAGGGAAAATTGTTCCTGGACAAGCCCAGGACCTTTGGGAAAAGAGACTTGAAAGCTGGAATCCAGGTCGAGAACCTAAAGGCTATTTCGACGAGAGCGTAGCACAGGAACGAAACACTAACGCCACAGGCATCACAACAGTCGATTTCGTCGGTTCAAAAGTTCTTTCGACTGATGCAGCCCTTTCGACCGAAATTCTGGCGATGTTTGCACTCGGGAGTGGAAAAGGTGCAAGCCTATTCCGAGTTGTGCGAGAGCGGCACGGTTGGAGCTATCGCCAAGAGGCGATTTTGTTTCCCACCAAGGATGGTTGGACGCCACACCTGCTATTTGCTACTCTTCCAAGCGACGACCTTACTCAGCGAACCACAAAGATTCGAGAGGAACTGATCGACGATGTCAAGAACATGAAACAGTCCGATCTTGCTAGGGCAATGGGAATGGCAAGTGCGGTCCTAATGAGAAATGTGGAATTCAGCCCGTTGTATGTTTTTGGATCGCGGCCAGCGGGTAATTCGCTTGAAGACCAAACGTTTCTCTCAGGGTATTGGATGCTCAAGACCGGAAAGGCATGGAATCCTTCAGAATTGCTGGATTCAATGAAACATGTTTCGCTTGACGACTTAAAAGAAAAGGCAACATCAATCCTTGAATCCACAAGCGTTCATATTTTGCCGGGAAGTTAGAATTGAGCTTGGGTTCAATCAGAAATCTGGGTCCTGTTTGCAGGCAACCAAGAAATCGCAGTGTTCGCAAATAGCTTTTTGCACAGCTCGACGTTCGTCAAAATTCTCGGCTAGAATCTCACGCGATAACGAGACAATGTCGCGTTCGAATTCCTGCATATCCTCGCCAGAGAGCGAATATGTCGCGCTCTCGGAGGTTCGCAACGCCAAAATCCTAGCCCTGACCGACCGATCAGGATATTTCTTAGCAAGAAGGAGTTGGTAACAGCTCATCGCAATGTCGCTGGCAACGTCATCTTCGCTAACCGATTGACGTCCAGACTTGTAGTCAACGATTTCGAGCGTTCCATCTTCGTATTCGTCAACGCGATCGAGTCTTCCAATCAACACGAAGTCGCCAAAGTCGTGGCGAAGTTGCCTTTCCACAAACAAAGTACGGGCATCTGCTGGCTTGCTCTGGGTTTCGGTTACGTATCGCTCCAAAATCTGCCGTCCTTCGCCAAAAGCTTCCGCCATTTCTTCGGCCGAGCTGTATCCTGCATCGATCCAGCTCTCTTCGTAGGCAGCGAGCACTTCGGAAGTTGTGGCCACACCGGCGTCCTCAGAATCATGAAATCTCTGAAGCACCTTGTGGAGAGTTGATCCGAAGGAATAGTAGCTTTTGGAACGGAGGAGCCACTTTGCTCTTCCGTCAAGGTAGGTGTATCGATATTTGACAGGACAGGCAAGATAAGTCGTAATCTTGCTTGGACTAATACTGGGCTTACGAGGCACGGAAATAGTTTGTCTCAATTCTGAGCTTTGTGTGTAGATTTGGACACAACCTAACTTTCCCAGGACGATTTAAACTTTCAATGAAATTTGAAAGTAAACTGTTCCCGTGGGCACAATCACTCCTACCAAGATCCGTTTAGGACATTCACCTGACTCAGACGACGCTTTTATGTTCTGGGGACTCGCGAGCGGGGAAGTAAAAACTGAATATGAATTTGAACACATTCTCCGCGATATCCAGACCCTAAATGTCTGGGCGATGGAAGGTCGCCTCGAATCCACGGCGATTTCGGTGCATGCATTCGCACACGTGGCCGATAAGTATGCGCTTCTGCGCCATGGTGGTTCGTTTGGAGACGATTATGGCCCGATGATTGTATCTGTGGCCAACCTGACAAAGGATGAACTCAGAGAGACGACGATTGCAGTTCCTGGCCTTCAAACATCGGCCTATCTTGCTTTGAATCTCTATTTCGCCGATCAGTTCGGTCCTGGAGTCAAACCGAAATTTGAAGTCGTTGACTTCGATGAAATTATCCCTGCAATTTTGGATGGTCGCTACAAGGCTGGCCTGATCATTCATGAGGGCCAGTTGACTTACGAACGAGAGGGATTACAACTCATTGCCGATATGGGAGTTTGGTGGAAAGCACTAACTGGCCTTCCTCTTCCACTAGGCGTAAATGTCGTCAGGAAGGACCTCGGACCAGATGCCGTAATTGAAGTGAGTCGATGTATGCGCGAGTCCATCTCGGCCGGTCTCAACAATCGAACCAAGGCGCTTGACTACGCCCTTCAGTTTGCGCGGGGTATGGACGTACCCACGAGCGACGAGTTTGTTGGAATGTATGTCAACGGCCGAACTCTCGATATGGGCGAAGAAGGCATTACTTCGATTCGACTGTTCCTTAAGAAGGGCGGAGAAATCGGAATCGTTCCAGCAGTCGAAGTTGAAGTAGTCGACTAGTCCTTCCATGTCTTGGGGTCCGTCTTGCTGCCTAGCCGGTTTAAATGCACGCTAATCGCGAAACCGGCTTAAGGGTAAATCTTTGGCAGGTAACCTCTGGCAGACATGGATCGTAGCAATCATCAAGACATACGAATTGGCACTTTGGCGAGCTTGGGTGGAGCGGCCGACTACCTCAAACAAATCCTGCCCCATGGATTTGAGTCTTTTGAGCTCACGGCTTGGGCGCACCTAGGAGATATAGACCTTGCTGAAACGGCTAAGGCAGCGCTTGACGTATGTGGCGGTCACGCCATTATCAGCAGTATTGGCATTTACGGCAACCCATTACAGGATGACGAGACTGTCCGTGGCTGGGAAAGGCTGATCGACTCAGCAGATGAATTTGGGTGCAACGTTGTTTGTGGCTTTGCGGGCGCAGTTGAAGACAAACCGGTTGACCAAAATATGGAGCGATTTAGGGAAGTGTGGCTTCCTTTGTCTCAGCGTGCCGAGGACAATGGCGTACGAATCGCATTTGAGAATTGCGATATGGGCGGTACTTGGGACGCACCAAAGTGGAACATCGCACACTCGCCAAGAGCTTGGAATATGATGTTTGAAACTGTCCCAAGCGATGCATTGGGACTTGAATGGGAGCCATGTCATCAAATGGTCTCGTTGATCGATCCCATCGCTAACTTACGTGAGTGGGTCGGGAAGATTTATCACGTTCACGGCAAAGACGCTACCATCCAGTGGGATCTGATCAAGAAGGATGGTCTACGAAGTGGTCTTCCGTGCGTTTATCACCGCACACCAGGATTCGGTGACACCAATTGGACCGACGTGATCACCCTTCTTCGAATCGGCGGGTTCCAAGGTGCCATCGACATTGAGGGATGGCATGACCCTGTTTATCGCGGCGAACTCGAGATGACTGGGCAAGTCCACGGCATGAATTACTTGAAGGCATGCCGAGGTTCGTCCTACGTGCCCAATCCAGTTACCCCTTAGTTAGGAGAAACTGGGCTAGGGTTGTCTATCTTGGACAACCCTATTTTATTGGCTAGTTTCCTGTTGTGTCCAAGTCGAATCCGTAAGTCTTCCCCTTTTGAGTTGCAGGAATTCCTTTTGACATCCAGATTGGCATCGGCTTGTCCATTAAGAAGTGATCAAAGAACTGTGAAAGGCGAACGGACCAATCTTTTCGATTTTTCCTTTCTACTAGGTTGTGATCTTCTCCGTTGTACACGCACATCCAGGCCGGCTTGCTTAATCTTCTCAATCCGGAAAAAAGCTCGATGCCTTGCGTGAAGGGGACTGCTCCATCCTTATCGTTGTGCATCATTAGGAGAGGAGTTTCAACCTTGTCTAGCCAGAAGAGTGGCGAGTTTTCGAGGTACCGCAGTGGCTTTTCCCAAATGTTGCCGCCGATTCGGCTCTGACCGTGTTCGTATTGGCCTTGACGAAGAATGCCAGTCCCATATCGAATGCCGCCATATGCGCTAAACATGTCAGCAACTGCCGCACCTGAGCACGCACACTTAAATAGATTCGTTCGAGTAACAAGATAGGCTACTTCATATCCACCCCAACTCTGGCCTTGGATACCGAGTCGCTCAGGGTCAACGTATCCTCGATTGACAATGGCCAATACTCCAGAGACAATCGCTGATACTGAACTTTCTCCTGGGTACCCCGTCTTGTAGGGAATATCCGGGACGAACACGATATATCCGTTACTTGGGAAGTAAGTTAGATTGATCGTTGAGGCACTTGGGGCGGGCGGGTGATAGGCGTTAAGCGTGTCCGAACTTCTCTCGTAGAAGTACGTTACCATTGGATACTTCTTGCCATACGTGAAATTCTCTGGCTTAATAAGAATCCCTTGGAGTCGCTGACCATCCCCCGATACCCAGTTAACAAGTTCAGTCTTTCCCCAGTTATATTGAGATTGCTGAGGGTTGGCATTGCTAATCTTTCTCGCGTTTGAGAAGTCAGGTTGGGCAACCCAAACATCGGGGTATTCAACATAGTCCTGCTGCGTGTAAGTCAGGATACTGCCATCCTTAGATGCGACTGGACTGGAGAACAGCTTGTTCTTGAAAACCAGTTTCTCTGGACGAGGTAATGCTTGAGTTGGATTTTCCGTAAAGAATCCGGACTCCTTGGTTTCCGTATTAAATCCCGAAAGAAGAAAGGGCTTGCCTAGGTCAACGTATTTCGCTTCCGAGTTCGTTGAGACATAGCGAAATCTGATGTTGCTTTGACGTCCACGTTGGCCTGTTAGGCTTGTGGTTTTTCCTTTACCTAGCGGATCGATATTCCAGATGTCATAAGCATCATAAACAAGCAGTTGGGAATCATTCTGAGTCCAACCCACTTCACCATAGGCAGGCGCAGTAGCCGGTACGTCAGCGAGTTCGTTATAGAGGTTTGTCGGAATTTTACTTACGACTTCTGTCAGCTTATGGGCGTCGTAGATAACATATTGCCGTTCACTCGGCTCATATCCCGCAATGTACTTTCCAGTTGGAGATAGGGCCAATCGAGTTTCGCTTCGATGTCTTATTTCCCGCGTTTTTCCATTTGCTAAATCGATAACATAAGTATCTGCATAGCCCTCATCCCACGACGATTCCAGTCGATAATCGAAGTCAGTCGTACCGAGTGCTAGGTCCCCTTCACCCTTAACTCCGATGGTTGCGCTTGGAATGTTTTCGGTTTCAACCTGCATCACCTTGCCGTCCCTTACAGATACAAAAGCTAAGAAGGTTTTCCTTTGGTCCGCAGATGCCTGAAGGAGTTGTTGGGGCATGACCTTCTTGTCGAGCCAAGTCCATACATCTACATTTACTTTCTCACTGTCCGGTGTTTCGTCTTTCTTTTCTTCACCGGGTTTGGGTGCTGTGCCGAAAAAGATGCGATTGCCCTTTTCCGAAAAGCTTATTGAGCTGTTCTCGCTAATCGTCCATCCCGAAGGGAATGCTGGAGAAGTGTGGGGGGCGATTAATTTTGCGGAGCCAACTTTGGGCTCGAAGTAGAAGACGGCCAAGGCGGGCTTCGGTGTCTCTTTTGTAGCAATGGCGACCTTAGAATTATCGGATTTCTGGTTGGCTTTAGCGGGTTCCAATACGAGCGAGCGGTCGGTCAGTACTGCTACAGCCTTGGTCTCATCGCTCAAGGCAAGTTTTGATGTCTTGCCCTTGCCCTTAAATATATCTTTTTTGACATTTGAACTTACTTCGAGCCAGTACACTCCGTCTTCTTTCCCGTCTTTCGAAGTCACTGAGTAAGCCAGTACTGTCCCATCTTTGGACAATACGGAGTCCGTAACGTTTTCAAGTTTTAGTTCTTTATTTGACTTCAAGTTCCGCAAAACGAGAGAAGCTCCCGTCGGACTTGTAGTTGTGGTTCCGGCACCCCGTGCGCCAGGACCTGCTTGTCGCCTTGCGCCTCCAGTTCCTGGACGGGTTGATCCCGCGCCAGTTGTTGGAGGTGAACTTGCCGGAGTTCCTGCATCGGCCTTAAGTGCTTCAGGGCGATAAGTGAACCAGCCAGAATCCTCGGCAGGTAATTGGAACGAAGTCACTCGATCGATCTTTGTCTGTTCACCAGAGTCCAGGTTCAAGATCAAAAGAGAGTTTTTCGGCATGTCTGCCGGCACAACTTTGTCTTTCGTGGCTTTCTTGGTCTCGGCAAGGGGAGGCACGATGGTGGCTACAACGAACTTGGAATCGTTCGAGAACGAAACCATTCCCCCTCGATCGAACGAATAAGTCTTGTCCGAAGTCAGGGATTTAACTTCAACTTTTGCGTCCCCTTCTTGAGGTGCAATGACATAAAGTATCCACTTACCATCGTGGGAAAGACTGGTGCCTCGAACCGACTTCCAGGAGTCGTATACAGCATGATCGAGCGGCTTCTTCTGGGCTCCAGCGAGAGGCAAGAGAGCAAGAATGGCAAAGATAGCAAACGAATGACGGTTTCGCATAGGGCGTGGCAAATCTTACCGCGCCCTATTCACCTGTTACCTTGGGAAATTTAACTTCGGATACAGTCCACCCTAGAACATTGGACATCTTGAATTTTCCGCCTAGTGCCCGAGCCAGATTATCAACTATTTTCAAGCCGAGATTGCTGACGAGTGAGAAGTCAAATTCTTCGGGGAGCGAATCGCCACTGTTCGAAACCCAAACCGAAACCTCATCGTCCTTTTCCTCAACGTTGATGTGAATTTCGCCGCTCTGAGTCTGCTTGAATCCATGTTCCATCGCGTTTTGAATCAACTCATTTAAGACCAAAGCGAGTTGAGTGGCCTGCGACATATTGAGCGTAACATCAGATCCGCGAACTTGAAACTGAATCTGGCGGTCCGGAAGCATGAGTGAGCTTTTCTGGTGGTGAACGAGAGTTTCAGCAACCGACCGAATACCCACGTGGTCCAAATCTTCTCGGCTCAAAAGATCATGCACAGACGCAATAGCTAGGATCCGACCTAGGCAATCGTTAAGGGCCTCTTCCAGAGATTTATAGTTGCTATGCCTCATCTGGAGGCGCAGTAGGGATGCGACCTGTTGAAGGTTATTCTTCACCCGGTGATGCATTTCTTGCATCAGCGTGTTGCGGACTTGCAGCTTTGCGTGCTCGATCGACACTGCAGCGGTCTTGGCGAGAGTTTCCAGTGCCTTAATTTCGTCCGGTAAAAAGTCTCTGACCTCGCTCGTGTAGCAGCTCAGCACGCCGACGGGCTTGTCTTGGAGGGTCAATGGAACGCAGACCATTGATCTTAATCCCTGTTCGACGGCAAGATCATGGCCAATATAATCATCTTCAATCTGAACGTCTCTGACTATGATTGGGCGGTTTTCGGCGATTGCTCTTCCTGCTATCGATTCGCCTAGCTTAATGGCTCGCTTGCGCTGATAGGCCTTTGCTTGGGCTTGCGTAGCTCGAAGGACCAATTCACCTCGGTGTTCATCCAGAAGTCGAACCGTGCAGACGCGGTAGTTGAATTGTTGAGCAGTCAAGTTCACCAGAAGTTGGAGGATCTCCTCCACATAAGGACTGGTAGCAATCGTCTTGGATACTTCACTTAGTGCGCCAAGTCGATTGATTTGGGCGCCAGCCTGGTATGCCGCGTTGTATCCTCGCAGACATCCGGATACAACTTGTGATATCTCTAAAAGTCGTTTGCGTTCACTTTGAGTCAACTTCCATGTAAGGTTCTTCCTAAGAAGCAAAACGCCAAAAGGTTGGGGCGACGTGCCCATCAGCGGGAGAATTACGAGAGCATGATAGACGTTGTCTTCAAAGCCCGGATACTTGGTGTAGGAAGGGTGGAGGGTCGCATCCTTTCCGATGAAGACAGGTTCACCATTCTGGAGAACCTGACCGCAGAGACCAACTCCCTTTCCAAGCTTCAGACGATTGTTTAGCTCAGGGAAAAGGCTACTAGATCTTAAAACCAACCCGTCGCCCGCTTCGCGATAAAGAATGTCGCAAGAATCGCAGCCCATATAAGCCATGCACGTCGTTCCCAATTCCGAAAGCAATTCTTCCTTGGAATCCGCCCTTGTAGTGACGTCCAGAAGTGCCATGAGTGGGTTGGCGGGCTGCGAAAAGGTGCTCATGCTACTCGCCAAACGGGCCAATTGCTGTCGTACTTACAAGGTCCTCTGAAAGGATCCGATTGGCAAGTTCCATGATGGCTTCATTCGAGACCGCGTTAATCTTCGCCAAAGTCTCCTCAAGTGGAATATCTCGCTGATGCGTAAGTTCGTTTCGGCTCATTCTCATCATTCGAGAACTCATGCCTTCCAATGCGAGAACAATCCCTCCTGAAATGTGTCTTTTTGTTCGCGCCAATTCCTCGGCGTCAAGACCATCTTTCATGACCTTATTGAATTCTTCTCTTACGAGTTGTTGAACAAGTTCCCAATGCTGAGGACCCGTTCCACCATAGACGGTAAATGCGCCTCCAGACGTATAGCTCAACGTGTAACTTCCCACGGAATATACGAGCCCACGCTTTTCCCTAATCTCTTGGAAGAGCCGACTGGACATGCTTCCGCCTAGGGCAGCATCCAGAACTACTAAGGTGTAGTATTCAGGATCGTAAACCGATGCCCCGTCGGTCCCAATGCAAAAATGGACTTGCTCGACATCCTTGGGTACCAAGTTTACGGAAGCAGTGCCTGAAGGCCGGGCTGGAGGAATATCCGTTTTGTTATGAGGAATCTTTCCGAGAATCAGTTCGGCGGCCTCTACGACTTGTTTGGCGTCAACGTTGCCAGCTACGGACAGCAACACGCTTTCTGCCCGGTAATGACGCTCCATGTACGACTTGATATCGGTCTGAGTGAACGAACTGACCGATTCCGGTGTTCCGATGATCGGTCGGCCTAGTGGATGGGTGCCCCACCTGTTTTCAAGGTGAAGTTCATGAACATGATCACTTGGCTCATCCTGGCTACGCTTGATCTCTTCAAGAACGACCCCCTGTTCGCGGGCTAGCTCTTCAGGATCGATAAGGGAGTGGAGCATCATGTCGCTAAGGACTTCCACACCGCTTGTAACCTCGTCGGATAGAACTCTGCAGTAGTAGCATGTCGACTCTTTGTCCGTAAATGCGTTCAAAGATCCGCCTTGCCCCTCGATGGTTTCAGCTATTTCTTTGGCTGTTCGATTTTCGGTCCCTTTGAACAGCATGTGCTCGATGAGATGGGTAATCCCCGCCTCATTGGTTTCCTCATGGCGGCTGCCCGTACGGCACCAAAGGCCGATTGCGGCGGATTTTACGTGGCCTACGGACTCTACGAGTACGCGAACACCGTTGTCGAGGGTTGTTTTCTGAATTTGGCTCATTTGAGTAAGGAAAGTTTTAAGGAAATCGCGCCGAGATTTTCAACAGCAAGTTGGACCTCGTCACCGGGATCAAGCAGGATGGGCTCAGCCTCTGGGTCTACGATGGGACCAAGTGCGATGATATCACCGGCTTTGAGAGTACACGTTTGACTAGCGGCACTAATGGCTTGCGCGAAAGTAAAGGGCAAGTTTTCGATATTTCCCCGCATCTGTTCCACGCCGTTGATTCGAATCACGGCACTGAGGGCAAACCGCATGCCAAAGGCAGCATCGGTTACGTAGTCCTCCAGTTCGTCTGGCGTGGTTACCACTGGTCCAATTGCGCCACCAAAATCATGTGAGGATCCGACTGCGCCAATTCGAAGCTCAATTCGCTCGCGATCGCGAGCAACCAACGCATTGAGCAATGTGAACCCGAGGATTAAATCGTCGGCAAGTTCTACTGGAATTTGATAGGCGTCTGCAACGAGCACTGCGGCAACATAGGGCTCAAATCCTAACGCCATAGTCGATTCCGGAAAATTGATCATTTGGCTAGCTCCAACCAATGTCGCAGGATTTCCGTAAAAAAAACGTGGATCTTCAGAATCGGTGTCGAGGATGATCTCAGTCTGCAAGTCAGATCGGAAGAATCTTAGACTGGGGGCGTGGGGAACGGGTGCAAGAGGTCGAATGGTTTCTGCTTCATGAACAGCAACGGGATTTGCGCCGTCGGTTTCGTAGATTTTGCCGCTGTAAACCATGCCGGACTTGGCCTCGCCAGGCTTGGACTTGAGTTCGAATCGACACAACTTCACGAATAAAGGTTACCTGGTGGGCAATTTGGCCCCATTTAGAATTTCGACGATCGATAACTCGGCGCCCCTTATTGGAACAGAAGTCCACTATGATGTAGGAAGGAAGGAATGCCGTTGAAAGTATTAGTCTGCGACGATGAACGGAACATTGTTCGCCTGATACAGGTGAATTTGGAAAGACAAGGTCACGAGGTCGTAACTGCGTATGACGGTAGGGAAGCACTTGAAAAAGTTGCCTCCGAAAAACCTCAACTTATTTTGTTGGACGTCATGATGCCTTATGTGGACGGAATAGAAGTCCTAAAGTCGATTCGGAAGAATCCAGAGACAGCAAAAATACCTGTCATTATGCTAACTGTGAAGGCGCAGCAGGGTGATGACTTGAAAGGATTGGCTGCTGGTGCCAATATGTACATGACGAAGCCATTCAATCCGGAAGACTTGCAAGAGTTTCTCGAAAAAGGCTGTGCTTCGTCGTGAAAGTAAAGATGTCTCCGGAGATTTTTATGAGATTCGGAGATAGAAAGCCTCGCAAGGCTGTCAGAGTGACGGTTCAGCATTTAATTTGAATGGAAACATCAGGTAGGATGCGAACAACCTTTGTATGAGGACGAGCTTAGGAGAACCCATGCCCCTTAAAGTTTTGGTTTGTGACGACGAGAGACACATAGTGCGCCTAATTCAGGTCAACCTTGAAAGACAGGGTTACACCGTCGTTACCGCGTTTGATGGCAAGGAAGGCTTAGAAAAGATCCGTTCCGAAAAGCCAAATCTAGTTGTACTAGACGTCATGATGCCCTATATGGACGGTTTTGAAGTTCTCAAGACCATACGACGAGAACCTGAGACTGAGAACCTTCCGGTAATCATGTTGACGGCAAAGGCCCAGGACAAGGACGTGTTTGAGGGCTACCATTATGGAGCCGACATGTACTTGACGAAGCCTTTCAACCCAATGGAATTGGTCACATTTGTGAAACGAATCGCCCAAGGTCAGGACGATCCTGGCGGCGGAAAGCGTTACGAAATCTAAATTCTCCTAAATCACGGATTGAGATCGCTGGCTTTTTAGCTTGGCGATCTCTTTCTATTGATAATTAATGGGCCTGAATCCTGTATAAAATACTGGATAATGCGTCAATTAGCGGATTGATTCAACTTGGATATCTAGGAAGCAATTCCTAAGTCTATGGCAGACAAGGTGTCCCGTGTTGTCAAATTCGAAAGACCTGTGGAGCAAAGGAGCTCAAATTATGGAAACTCAAGCGGCGCAGATGATGGGTCTCACAACTACAGAGGCGGCATTTATCGAAAGAGCCCGTCTTAACGGCGATCTCTATATCTCTCAACCATTCGAGCTTTACTCCTTCGAGAATCATGAGTCTTGGAGACTACTCTTTGCTCGAATGCAAAGCCGATGGCAGAAATATGCCAACGTGCATTTCCTTCAGGGAATAGAGTCTTTGTGCCTTGATCCCAACAAGGTCCCCAAGTTGGAGGATGTAAACCGATTTTTGGAGCCACTAACCCATTTTAAAGCCAAGCCGGTGAGTGGTTACGTTCCCGCTTTCAAGTTTTTCGACTGCCTAAGAAATCGCGAATTTCCAACAACGATTACCATTCGCCGATCAGACAAGCTGGACTACCTTCCCGAACCAGATATTTTTCACGACATCGCAGGTCACGTGCCGATGCATACCGATCCGTCCTTTGCAGACGCACTTGTAAGGTTTGGCGATTGCGCTCATACGGCCGCAGAAATTGTAGGATCCATCGAAAACGAAGCTGAAAGGCTTCAAAAGTTGACAAGCATCCTTCGTGCAATGGCGAGGTTCTTCTGGTTTACAATCGAATTTGGCCTTATGAATTCAAAGGAAGGACTCAAGGTCTATGGAAGCGGGCTACTTAGCTCATACGGTGAAATTGCCCACTGCATAGATTCTCCCGACGTTCAGCGATTTCCCATCCAATTGGAATGGGTCATTAATCAGTCCTTTGAAATCGATCACTATCAGCCACTGCTCTTCTATGTTGAGGATTTCGGACACCTGTTCAATTTGGTAGACCAGTTGGAAGAGTGGATGAAGGCGGGCAAGCTCAGTAACGTTGCCCCCGGAGAGCCAAGTGTCAACGAGGAAGACCTCAGAAGCTTCTTGTTGTTCTAGCCGACCTCTATGACACTCCTAGGTGCGCCTGGAACTAACATGTTATGTGCCCGGTAAACTAACGTGCATGTCAGTTGAGATTCTGATGCCCGAATTGGGCGAGTCTGTTCACGAAGGAACCATTAGCCGTTGGCTAAAGAAAGAAGGGGACTTCGTAAAGGAAGAAGAGCCTATCGTCGAGATCATGACGGACAAGGTCAACACAGAGCTTCCTTCGCCTGCGTCAGGAATCCTTACCAAGATTCTGATTCCAGAAGGAGGGCAGGTCGAAGTTTTTCATGCCATGGGCATTATCGAAACTTCAGCCACCGCCACAGCTGCCAAACCAGTGGCCCTAGCCCCTGTAAAAGAAACTAACCCTGAAACGACTGCGACAGTCGAAGCAAATGTTGCTCCAACCATTGAAAGCACCGATGACAAGCGCTGGTTCACACCTTTAGTCAAGGCAATTGCCAAAGAGAATGGCCTATCTGAATCAGACCTCGCAAAGATTGTCGGATCAGGCGAGGGTGGTCGTGTTACCAAAAAAGATATCGAAGGATTTTTATCGAGTAGGTCGGTGGCTGTACCTGCATCTAGACCTGCACCCATTGCACCTCAGGCCAAACCAGCGCCAGCTAGTTTTGCTGGCCCCGAACAGACTTTGACTCCGCTCGTGGGAATGCGAAAGATGATCGCAGACGCCATGGTACGTAGTTCACTCGTTCCAACCGTATCGACTGTGACCCAAGTTGATGTCACGAACATGGTGAAATTCAGAGAACGGAATAAGGAAACTTTCCAGGAAACCTATGGAGTTAAGCTCACTTACACCCCGTTCTTCATCAAAGCACTGGCGGAAACATTGTCCGATTTTCCTCTAGCCAATTCAAGCCTCACGCCAGACAATCAGATTCTCACCAGCAAAGGTGTTCACATCGGTGTCGCGGTTGCACTCGGGGCCAAAGGCGACGAAGGCTTGATCGTTCCTGTCATTCGGGACTGTCATAAGAAGAATCTGATTGAAATTGCGAAGGACTTGGAGGCAATTGCCAAGGCAGCACGTAGCAATTCTCTAAAGACTTCAGATGTTCAAGGTGGCACCTTCACGATGACAAATCCAGGTACCTACGGAGCCCTGTTTGGTACCCCGATGATCAATGCTCCTCAGGCTGGAATTCTGGGCACATACAGTATTCAGAAGACTCCTGTAATTGTCGACGACATGATCGCCATTCGCTCCATCATGCACTTAGTGCTCACTTATGACCACCGGATTATTGACGGATTGGTAGCGGGCAAGTTCTTGGCCGCAATCAGAGACAGGCTCCAAGCGTTTGACTTCTTCAAGTAGGAAAGTGACTTCCGTCCGAACTTCATGTGACACTTACAAGGAGGGCTTGGACGGATCAAGAGTTGCCGAGATTAAGTCGACTAAACCTGACGCTCGAAGTAGGCTACGTCCGCCTCTGGGTTCACGTTAAAGGGTTCGATCTCTGTGAAACCAAGGGAAGCATAGAGGCCGTTTGCGGGAATGAGTCGCCGAAGCGTATCTAGTCGGACGATCTTGTAGCCGCGCTCCTCGGCCGCATCAATAAGGCGAATGGTTATTTGACGTCCAAGACCTAGGCCGCGGTGAGAGGGCCGAACGTAAATTCGTTTTAACTCGCAGGCAGTCTCATCCATCTTGCGCAGCGCACCACATGCGATTGCGCCTGTTTCGTCTGTAACCAACAGGAGAACTCCCTCCGGAAGCGAATATTTCCCGGGCAAGTTTTGCAGTTCTGACTGAAAATCTTGGAAGCAAAGATCGATAGCGAGTTCGGCCTCATATTCCGTGAACAAGTCCTTAACAACCGGCATGTATGCGTGGTCGGAGGAGTCGATCACATGATAAGTCAACACTTCAAAACTCCTTCAAGCAAGGTGATTGCCGATCCGTACAAAAAGACGCGGTTACCCGAAAGTTGGACTCCGACTGTCCCACCCCGCGGACTGGCCTGATATCCAACGAGCTTATCCTTGCCAAATTTTGAAGCCCAGTAGGGCGCCAAGCAGCAATGTGCTGAACCTGTTACGGGGTCTTCCGGCACTCCACTTTGGGGGGCAAAGAAGCGCGAGACAAAGTCGACATCGCCTTGAGAGGGTGCCGTGATGATTGTGCCGCGAAGACCGAGCGACTCGATTTCACTGAAAATGGGGTCAAACTGAACCACTTCTTGCTCCGACCCAACTTCAAGGAACCAATCCATTCCATTCGTACCGGACCAAACGGTTTGGAGACCGGTTAGCATTATTTCACGATCTGCTGCTACAGGGGGAATAGCAGGAAAATCAAGGCAGATTTGATCGGCTAAGGTAGCAACCAAGACGCCACTTCTCGTGTTGAAATTGATTTTGCTATCTCTTAGGACTCGATGAGTCTCCCAGAGGGTGTGGGCACTAGCTAATGTTGCATGTCCGCACAGATCCACTTCTACGGTCGGTGTGAACCACCTAAGTGAGTAACCGTTCTCAATTGCTCGTACAAAAGCCGTTTCCGCATGTTTCATTTCCGCTGCCACGCTTTGCATCCACCCAGCATCTCTTTCCTCGGTCAAAATGCAAACCGCGGCGGGATTTCCAGCGAATGGTTTATCCGTAAAGGCATCGACAACGTAAATCGGAGTGTCCACCACCAGAATTTACCAACTAGCGCCACCCTATTGGTTCGCGACTGTTGCTGACGGCGCAGACTAGGTGCCGAAATATGCTTTGCGATTCCAAAAAGGGAATTCTTCAAAAGAAAATGAGCAACTGATAGTCAAGTTTGCTGAATGGAATCAGTGACCTCAGCGACTATCAGCGCGCAATCTGTCACAATCACTTTTTAGATGAAGCCCACCGTTCTGGTATTAGGCTCTGGTCCTATTCGTATTGGTCAGGGGATTGAGTTCGACTATTCGTGTGTTCACTGCGTTTGGTCCCTTCGTGAGATGGGATACCGCGCGATAATCGTCAATAACAATCCGGAAACGGTTAGTACGGATTTCGACACTGGCGATGGTCTTTACTTTGAGCCCGTCACGCTTGAAGACACCCTGGACATCATTCGCCATGAAAATCCTATCGGTGTCGTTTGCCAGTTTGGTGGTCAGACGGCAATTAACTTAGCGGAAGGCCTGTCGTCCAATGGTATTCAAGTGCTCGGGACGAGCCACCAGGCGATCGCGGCAGCTGAGGATCGAGAGCAGTTCGAGGCACTGCTAGAGAGCCTTAATATTCCTAGACCTCGGGGAAAAGCGGTTCGTTGCCTAGAAGAGGCAAAGACGGTCGCTGCTGAAGTCGGCTATCCCGTTCTTGTTCGACCTAGTTTCGTTCTTGGTGGAAGAGCGATGGAGATCGTCTTTAGTGAGTCCCAACTCGATGGCTTCTATAAGGAAGCCGAGGATGCCAATCCAGGGCAACCGGTTTTAGTCGATAAGTACCTCCTCGGGAAGGAAGCGGAGGTCGACGTCATTTCAGACGGGGTTGATACGCTTGTTCCAGGAATTATGGAGCACATCGAGCGTGCCGGAATTCATAGCGGCGACTCGATGGCGGTGTATCCGGCGATTAGTATTAGCGAATCCGTTCAGGCGCAGATGGTTACAAGTGCGTGCAAAATAGCGCGAGCCCTGCAGGTGCATGGACTGATGAACATCCAGTTTGTCGTCCAGAACGAAATCGCATACGTCCTTGAGGTCAATCCTCGTGCCAGCCGGACAGTGCCGTATTTGAGCAAGGTAACCGGAATCCCTATGGTAGACCTCGCCACCCGTTGCATGATGGGCAAGACGTTGAAGGAAATGGGATATGGAAGCGGGTTATGGATTCTTGGTAAGCCTGCCGTCGAGGAAGAAGGTGGAGAAGGGCCCTGTTCATTAGGAGACGTTGCCGACCAATTTGGGTTGTCAACTGAAAGGTCTCCGAAGACTAACGCGGTCGGCTATATTTATCCCGAGCATAGCTTTGCCAACGGTGTTCCCAAGCTTCCGAAACCCATCCTTTACGCTATTAAGGCACCTGTTTTTAGCTTCCAAAAACTAGCAAAAGTTGAGCCTAGTCTAGGTCCTGAGATGAAATCGACAGGTGAGATATTAGGAATTGACAACACATTTGAGGGCGCTCTCTACAAGGCGCTCGTGGCTAGTGGCATCCATTTTAAAGGTGAAGGATGTGTTCTCCTAACCGTGAACGAAGAGGACAAGCCGGCTGCTTTGGAAATCGCCAAGGGGCTTCATGCTTCAGGTCGCTTGATAGCGGCCACTCCAGGCACCGCAAAGGTACTTACAGACGCGGGAATTCCGTGCAGTACGGTGAATAAGATTCAGGCGGGATCTCCCAATATCCTGGACCTTATTGTTGGCGGTTCGGTTAGCTTAATGATTAACACCCCTGGCCTTAATGAGACGAGTGAATCAGAAGCAGCAAGGATTAGGCGAGCATGTATCGAATCTGGCGTTCCTTGTGTAACAAGTATCGACACAGCAAGCGCGCTTATTCGAGCATTGGATGTCTATGCAAATCCTGAGGCTGCCACCTGCCTGCGCTTGGAAGAGTATTTCCAAGCGTAGTTTACGTCGGATGCAGCTTATGGATGGATAACCGGTCCGCCGGACATCGCGCCTCCCATTGGCGACTTCTTTAGAAAGTCCAGCTTCTTTGCGATTGCCTTCTGGAAATCACTTGGGAAGTTATTCTCGGCAATAGCTGGGCTACCGGCAGGCATTCGATGGTCCCGCAAGGTCTGTTTGACGCAGGTCTGCGATGCCAAATGAAAAGTAAATGCCATGTTCGTCCTTTGACCTAACTTGAAATTGGTGAACAGGGGCAAGAAATTGTTCATTTGTGCGGAAGAATCTTTGCTTTCCCTCATCAATCGGAATAGAGACATCTCGTCGGGCCCAAGAATACTGAGCATTGCAAACATTGGCTTATCGTCTTTTGACTGGGGCGAAGCAAACGTTTCACTTGATAACCTGATATCAAAGAATCCATCGGAGGGAAGTCCGTCCGGACACACTTCGGTAGGTTCTTGTCTGAAGTCGGTAGCCATCATACCGCTAGTCACATTTCGGTACCATTCTGGAAGGCCATCATCCGGAGTTATCTTCCCGTCGTCGATGCTCAATAGGCTTTGACTTCCGTAAGTCATATTTTCGAGCGCGTCTCGCTGTCCGGCATTCAGGTTAGAAAAGCTGATCCTTGTGCCGTTTGCCAACGCCAATCTAGAATCCGGACTCGTGTAGCCGAAGAATCGAAGCATATCCCAGTTGGTAAGCCCATTAATGGACTCCGTACCCCCTCCTGGAACGAAACAAATGAGATAAGTAAAGCCGATTCCGTTCTCCATTGGATCGGGAGAATTGACCGCAAATTGGGACAGGTCGTCTAGACTCGGAATGCCTTTTTCCTCAACCGCCCGCATTAAGGAAGCAAGAGCTACACGGTCCGTTCGGATCTGACGAGACTTGGTGGGATGGGTTGGCTTAAGGACCAGAAATTGGGAATCAGGAACTGAACACAGAATGGATCCCTCTTTGATGTTCTTAACCACCGACTCCAATTTTAGGCCAGCTTTTCCCATGCCGAGGGGTCCAGCCCCTCCAGTCCCTCCGTCCCAATCGTCGGGGATGTCAGCAACGATGGGCTTTGATAAAGACTTCGCGAGCGCTAGGAGGGCATCGGTTTGGATAAACGAGAGAGGATCGTTCAAGTCCGGTCGGAAAAGCGCTTTGTGAACCTTGGGAGGAAGGTTAAAATTTAGGATACCGGTTTCCATTCCACTGAATGCTTTGATGAGTGCATTGGATTCGTCAGAAAACTCGATTGGGGTCTCTTTTGAGGGCACCACAGGAGCGACTTTGGCTTGATATTCGACTGGCACATCACTTAGTGTCCTGGGGTCAAGCGAGAGGCTTGAACTTCCAGAAAAGACAACCTTGCCTTTTGCATCATAAAGCCTGAGTTCAGCTTCTTCAAAAACAAAGTTGGACCCACCACTTCGCTTAACGGCTAATAGCGCTTTCGCTACTTCGCCGATTGTGGAATTCCTAAGCTTCATCATCTCCCGTTCGGCAGCTATTTGCGCTTCGGAACCGTCGCCACTGTCCGTGTCAAGTGATTCAGCGGGAATCCTGGACACTTCTGAGTTGTGCGTCAAAATGAAGTTGTTTATGATTCCTGTCGCGTCTGAACCTAGCTGCCGTTGGCGACGAGTTGGATTCGTCGAGAAGACAATTCTGTCCTTTGGACCCAACTGAGCAAGAACGGAAGCGTCGATCCCCAGGAGTAGGTGAGTAATAGCCGATTCCTCAGCACCCGAAGGCATGTCGCCTGCAGTTTGGGTGGTTTGGGGAATAGGCGGCAATTTAGGATCGGTTTTTGTTTTGTCTATGTTCTTTGTTGCTTTCTGGTTGGCTGCTTCAATGGCCAACCGTTTGGCAAGCGCTTCCTGTTGTTTCCTTTCTTCGGCTACTCGAGTCTCAATCAGTTTCCTAATTGCAACTGCTCGATCTGTGATTTCTTTCTTGTCTTCTTGCCTGCGAAGCATCGAATTTGCGATCAATCGATAGGACTGACCTTCTTGCTTCCACGAGCCACTGGTAGCAGTAGCAATTCTATTTAAAAGGTCTTCAACCTGTACGTTGGTCGCCGAAACGACGATCACTTCATTTCCCATTTCGGGAGTAGAGAGCAAACTGAGATGGGCTTGGGCTCCCAAAGATTTGAGGACTTCAGACGCCCTTGCAGCTTTGCACGTAAAAGTTACAAGACTTTTAAGAGTTTGTGAATATCCGGAACTGGCAAGGGCAAAGCCAACCAAGGCAAAGGACCAACGCATGGAACTATGTTACAGGCGATTTACTTTCTTCGAGACTCAATTCCAGAGCAATTCGTAGTTAGCTAAGGATGAATAGCCTGTTTCTGGCCTCCCATCAAAGCGCCGAGAGCGCCAAGGGGGGACTTCTTGAACATGGCAAGCTTCTCGTCGACTTGCTTTTGTAGGTCGTCGGGCAGGTTCTTGTCCGATACGATTGGAGCGTTTTTTGGCAAGTGGTGGTCTTTCAGGTTTTGCTTGACCGAGATTTGCGGGGTCAGCCGAAACGTGAAACTCATGACAGTTCGATTTCCAATGCGCAATTTATCGAACTTTGGCAGCATGCCTGAGATTTGGGCGTAGTTCTTATCTTCGCGAAACATTTTGAAGATCGCTAATTCATCCGACCCAAGAATGCCTAGGGATGCAATTTGAGGTGTCGTACCGTCATTTGCTGGGGAAGCGAACGATTCTGTACTCGATTTCATTTCGACGAAACCGTCTCCTGGAAGGCCGTTGGGGACAATCTCAGTGGGCTCGTCACGATAATCTTGGCCCTGAGAGCCTGAAATCATGCGCATCCAGAAGGGTTGACCATCTGACTTGCGCTGAGGATCATCCACAGAAAGCTGGTTGTTTGATCCATAAGTCATTTGCTCAACACATGCACGTTGGGTGGCATTAAGGTTGCTCAATGGAATCTTATTTCCTCCAAAGAGTCCAGACCGAGCGTCCGGTGTAAGGCTCCCATAAAAACGGAGCATGTTCCAGTTAGTGAGTCCGTCAAGGCTTTGCTGCAATGCGCCAGGCACATAGAGCATAAGGTAGGTCTGCCCAATGCCGCCTTGCATAGGGTCAGGGGCATGAAGCGCGTACTCTGCAATATCACCTAATGATGGAATGTCATTTACTTCTGCCGACCTGAGCAAGGTGGTTAACGCATCACGATCTAGCCGATTTGCCCGAGCTTGAGCTGGAAATGCTGGCTTAAGGAGGGAGAATTTCGCGTCCGAGACCAAGACCATCGACTTCGACTGATCAAGATCCTTTTCGAAGGACTCCACTGTTGTATCTGTCTTTCCCATAAGCATGTACATGCTAGTAGTTGAAGTGTCGGGTACGTCAGCAACCAGCGGCTTACCCTTGAACTTCGCATAGGAGAGTATTTCATCTGATGTTGAGAATGAGAGTGGGTCAAATTGGCTGGGATTGAACACCTTTTTGTGAAGCTCTGGACTGATCTTCAGCTTGAAATTCCCAGTGCTCATTCCGGCAGTTGTTTGGATTAATGCTTTCGAGTCGTCTGAATACTCAATTGGTGTCTGCTTGGCCTTAGGTGCTTCAGGCTTCTTGCCCTGAGCTGCAGCTACCATCTTCGAGATCTCGTCATCACCACTAGAGAGGACCGATTGTGCTGAATACACCACCGAGCCTTTTTCATCATACATCCTGAGTTCCAACTGTGTTAGGTTGAAGATTCCAAGCCCACTACAAGTTGCAACAAGTAGAGCCTTACTCACTTGGCCAATTCGTGAATTCTGTTTTTTTGTGAAGCTTTTGATCGCCTCAACTTGCTCAGCAGTCATCTTGGAAAAGGCTTGATCCATGGCATCGGTGTTACCGGCAAGGTTCGCATTGTGTTTTTGGATAAATTCGTTAATCGCTTCGGTTGAATTGCCTGCAAAAGGATGTTGAGTCCGAGTTGGCGTCGACGAAAAGACAATTCTTGCGCCCGGAGTGAGGGTGGCCAGAAGGCTTACGTCGACGGTACTTATGAGGCGAGTAATAATCGCTTCTTCTGGCGACTCCGGGAGGTTTAGGACAGGTTGCTTTTCCTTGACATCTGCCTTGGGTTTTGGTTGGCTTCGTTTGAGCCGTTCGTCGATTGCTCGTTGCACATTCTTTATGCGCAATGCCATCTCATTACGCTCTTCCAACCTGCGTAGCGTACTGGAGGCCACCAAACGGTAGATTTGGCCCTCATGTTTCCATTCGCCGCTCGTAACGGTCGCAATCTTTGCCATAAGATCGCTCAAAGGAATGTTGGATGCAGCAATGACGAGGACTTCATCTCGCATCTGGGGCGACGCCTCTAAACTCATCGAAGAGATCTTGCTTAGGTCGGCTAAAATTTTAGTTGCTCTTGTAGCCTTCACAGAATAAGTTACATTTTGTGAGATCTCCTGAAAAGAGGTCGTGGCAACCTGCGGAATAATCACTAGAATTGGCAGCAAGAGCATATCATCTATGTTACGCGACAGAAGCTCTGCGGGGTGCATTCGGGCGAACAAACCAGGCAAGCAATATAAAGCAAGCAGCACCGGTTAGGTCCAATAGTACATCCCAAAAGGAACCTGTCCGATTGACGGCTTGGGTTTGCCTCATTTCATCGAAGGAAGCGATACACGCAACAAGACATAAGGCAAAAGTGACGGCTCCAGTTCTATTCGCCGAGGCTAGGGTTGCGCCCCGGAAGCATGCAAATCCTACTCCTCCATAAGCGGTGAAGTGAATGGCTTTTCTAACCCAATGAACGATAATCTCGGCCTCGTCGTTATTCACATGAAGCAGGGAAGTTATCCACTTGTGCATGTGATTGGCCCCGCCGATTCCGCCACTCACGTAACCCACGACAAGGGCGGCTAGGATGGGTACGGCGAGCCAAATGGATGCGGGTCGCAAATCACGAATTCGCATGCTCTTGGAAAAGTACGCAACCAGAGATGCCATCAAACCTAAGGTCACTAAGCCTAACCAAACTTTGGGAAAAAGACTTCCTAAGCGAGTTATCACGGGTGTCGTCGAATAACAGTAAGTCGTTAAGGCGGCAAAACTCATACAGAAGATGAGTGGGTCCCTAAATGGAGCATTTCTAAGCCAAGATTGGAGCGCTATCACCGCATAAAAAGAGGCCCCTGCGAGCACGGGTAACCAGAACCAGGGATAGACATCGTTTAGGATGATGGTCAAACAAGGAGCAACTATGAATCCCAGTAAGAAACTCAAGCTGCCTAAGACGACTTTCACCAGTAAATTGAACCCGATTTGGTACTATCAACGTTCAAAATCTGGCTCGCTGAAGCCCAGGTTTTGCGAGTAAGATGATGATGTCGGGAAGTAAGTTATGAATCCAACTCATGTAATGATCGGAAAGAAAGTGACTGTCTATTCTAGGCTCGGTGACGCTGAAAAGCAGGATGTAGGCATTTTGGAATTGGTGGAAGGAGATTGGATTCGCTTAAGAAAGGCCGAAGGTGAAACGATGTTTTTCACTGTCGTAAACGTCAGAATGATTAAGCCATTCGAACAAATCTAGCTACAATTATTCGATTCGTTAATAGGCTAGCTCTCAAGTAGGCTTGCCCTATAGGCATCTTCAAGGGTCATAACACGACCCTTGGAAGTCATATGCTCGAATTCTTCGTCGCCTAATGTTTCTCTCACTGCGGCAACGTTGCGTCGATATTCCTCAAGAACGTAAGGTGCCACTTTGGTGCCAAGTTGCTCCATGAGGGCTTCCTTCGTTGCGAAAAGCATGGCAGCGATTTGGGGACGACCGAGCAGCTGTTCCGCGGGCGCAAGTACCTCCAAAGTGTCTTGCAGGTTGAGGCGATCGCCTAATTCCAAGTGCATCTCGCAGGCTTCGCGAGCTAGTCTTCTTGCTGTCTGCGCATCACCTTCTCGCAGGGCAAGATCAGCCAAGTTTGTACGGTTTCCGGCTTCAAACGCACGATTTCCGACTTTGGTATTTAGGTCAAGAGCTTCGTTATAAAGGTTTCTTGCTCGAACCAGGTCGTTATTGTGGACCGCAAGAATCCCCAAGTTGTTAAGGGTCATCGCGATTCTTCTTGGTTCGCCGACGAGCTTGAAGAGAGAGAGAGCACGTTCGAAGGAAGCTGCTGCTTCATCGTAATTTCCAAGTTGGAGCGAAATGACACCCATCGTGTTCACAGCCTTCGCTGCTCCATAGTCGTCTCCAAGCTCAAGAAACAGGTTTAAGCCTTCCACAAGGGCAGATTGGGCGATGCCGTATTGTGTGAGCCGAAAACTGAGAACGCCAAGTGCGGCCAACGCACTGGCTCTTTCAGGTTTCGCTTCAGGCGGTACTTTTGCCAACAGCGATTGGTAGATCGTTGATCCTTCAGTGAATTCTCCTCTGACTTGAAAGAACATCGACAAGGCATTGGCAAGTCGAAGTGCCACAACTGAATCGCCACCTTCAAGTCCCCATTCAATCGCTGCCCGTAAGTTTTTCTGCTCAGCATCAAGTGAGGCCAGAGCCTCAACTGCCTTTGGGCTAGCTAATAAATCTTCTGTAGATTCGGCCAATCGACCAAAGTAACCAAGATGATGTGATCTGATTTCTTGGCTCTCTTTGCTCTCCACAAGGGCCTCGCGGCCGTAAGCTCGAACGGTTTCCGACAGCCGAAATCGCTGATTGGATTCATCGTAAATAGCTAAGGATTTGTCGACTAAAGATTGAAGCGTGTCGAGCACTTCCCATGATTCAAGCTCACTTTCGATACAAATATGTTCCGCACCTTCTAAGCTCCATCCGCCAGAGAAGACAGAGAGCTTCCTGAGCATCGCCTTTTCCTTGGTGGTCAAGAGGTCGTAGCTCCAATCGATCATTGCCCGAAGAGTTTGGTGGCGGGGAAGTGCGGTTCTTGCACCGCCGGTCAGAAGCCTGAATCGATCATCCAATCGTTCAGCAATTCTTTCAACTTGGAGCGCTCTGACTCGTGCCGCTGCTAATTCAATAGCTAACGGAATTCCGTCAAGACGATGACACAGTTGAACTATCGCAACCGCGTTTGACTCTCCCACTTCAAAGTTAGGTAATGCGATGACTGCCCGATCCACAAAAAGCCTTACCGCTTCGAATTGGGCAAGAGACTCCCTGGTATATCGCTTCATGGGGTCAGGCAAAGTTAGAGACGGAACTCTATATGTGTGCTCCCCTGTGATCGTTAAAGGCTCACGACTCGTTGCCAGAATTTGGACGTGGGGGCAATGCCTGATGATGAGGTCGACGACTTTGGCAATTGAATCGAGAAGATGCTCCGCATTGTCCATCATGAGGAGCATTCGTTTGGATTTGAGGTAGTCGACCAGGGTGTCAGTCAATGGTCGAGTAGGTTCTTCTCGAACGCTTAACGTACTGGCAATCGTTTGTGGCACGAGGGCTGGATCGGAGATCGAGCCAAACTCCACTATCCACGATCCGTCTCCTGACGGATCGAGAAGTTCGACAGCTGCCTGAAGTCCGAGCCTAGTCTTGCCCGTACCCCCCGCTCCAGTAAGCGTAAGAAGACGAGTTCGACCAAGGAGCCTTTTGATTTCGCGTAGCTCGCGTTCTCGACCAATAAATGAGGTCACCTGCTGAGGAAAGTTGTTTGGTAATGTGTCGAGCGATCTTAAGGGCTTAAACGTATCCTGTAGTAACGGATGCTGTAACTGATAGATATGTTCGGGGCGCTGCAAATCCTTAAGTCGATGTTCCCCCAAATCTTTGAAAGCAAACGCTTCTGGCGGATTCTCCTTGACCAACGTTAAGGTTATCAGCGACATTAGGGTCTGACCGCCATGTCCTAGTGTCAGCATCCTCGATACACGGTTAAGTGGTGGCCCAAAATAATCGGAATCACGTGATTCGGCTTCGCCGGTGTGAATTGCCATTCGGACTCGTATGGGGTCCATACCTTCCCAGTTTTCGCCAGCCAATCTGAGTTGAGCCTCTTGGGCTGCCTTAACCGCGCTCTCTGGTTTTGGAAATGCAGCACAAAATGCATCACCCACGGTCTTGAAAACGTGCCCACCAGCGCTCTCAACCGCAGACCGCACGATGGCATCGTGCCTGGCCAATGCAGTCCGCATGAGTTCGGGCTGGCTATCCCAAAGACGCGTACTCCCTTCAATGTCGGTGAACAAGAAGGTGAGGTTCGACGAATGAGACATTTACGTTCCTAGTTTAGCCGTTGGATCCTAACATCAACGAATGAAGGGCCAGATGGCAAGTGACTTCTTGGGTAGGTAGGCTAGTGATGTTCATGCGCATATTAATAACGAATGATGATGGGATCCGCGCACCTGGATTAGTTTCTCTTGTCAATGTGGCAAGAAAATTCGGAGATGTCAAGATCGTTGCTCCAGATAGAGAAAGATCTGCTTGTGGCCATGCCATGACTATGCGAGACCCCTTACGAGTTACAGAATTCGAATGGGCTGGCATCGAAGCCTTTGAAGTCAATGGGGTGCCCGTCGATTGCGTCAATGTTGGCCTCACGGTTGCCTGGCCGGACGGATGCGATCTCATATTAAGCGGCATCAATAATGGTCCCAATTTAGGTTTTGATATTACTTACAGCGGAACGGCTGCGGGAGCCATGGAAGGCACAATTAACGGGATTCAGAGTATTGCATTTAGCATGGCTCTATTTGTAAGCGGTGCCCCAATCCACTATGAAACGGGAGAGAAGTGGCTAGAAGAGAATTGGGGTCTCCTTATCAATGCTCCTCAGAAGCCACTGTGTTTCCTCAACGTTAATGTCCCAAGTATTTCCTACACCGAACTCCGAGGACATCGCTTTACATACATGGGGCAACGGGTTTACCAAGATCGGGTTGAGGTTCGACAAGATCCTTGGGGAAGGCCCTATTATTGGCAAGGTGGAGTGGTCGTCATGGACACCGAACAACCTGGTACCGATGTTCAGGCAGTCAGCGAAGGTTTCGTAAGTATCACGCCCGTTAGCCTCGACTGGACGGACCGTGAGCTTGTAGAAACACTGAAAGCGAATCAGCTTCTCTCAAGCTAGAATCAAAAAATCGTCCCGCTCAATGAAATCTGAGCGGGACGATTCATGAGTTAGCTTTGTTCAGTCAGGGATGGATGCCTAAGCCCCGCCTTTCTTGCCCGGACCACCAGCGCCCCCTGGACCGCCAGGACCACCAGGGCCGCCTCGCATTCCACCAAATTTGGCACGTAGCTCCTTTTGCATCTTGTCAAACTTGGCGGCTTGAGTTTTTGTCAGGATTTTCTTCAGACTGGCGTTAAACTCGTCACGCATTTTCATCATCTGTGGACGTTTTGCACTTCGTTCGCCAGGAGCGTCTCGAAGCTTCTTCATTGAGTCCATCATCTTAGTTTGAAGAGCCTCAACCTTCTTGACCTGGGCGGGGGTCAAACTTAGGTCTTTGGTCATCTTTTGTAGTCGGGCCTTTGGATCCATTCGGCCACCAGGACCTCCAGGTCCGCCGGGGCCACCAGGACCGCGTTGGCCCCCTGGACCTTGGGCGACAGCAAATGCTGCAACGAGGGCGAAAAATAGTGCGAGGGTGAGTTTCTTCATATGTGGTTCTCTTAAGCTACTCCGACGCAAATTTACACCCACTTGCTTCACGGCAAAGTAAGAATCCTCATATATGCATCGTAACGTGCATGAGAAATTAATCCATTTGACATTGCCTGTTTGATGCCACATACAGGCTCGTGACTATGTGTGCAGTCCCGGAATTTACATCCGGACACAAAATCAGCAAACTCGGGGAAGTACCAGCCAAGGTCAGCGGCGGAAATATCCCACAGCCCAAAGCTTCTGATACCGGGTGTATCAATGATTTTTGTTCCGCCGGACAGTTCGTGAAGTGTAGAGGAAGTAGTCGTATGAGTACCACGGCCATATCCTTCAGAGATTGACCGTGTGAGTATCGCAAGCGATGGATCGAACGCATTTACTAGTGACGACTTTCCGACACCAGAGTGCCCTACAAACACGCATGTCAATCCTTTCAGGAGCATCCTTAGTTCAGCTATCCCCCGACCATCCATCGTTGAGCAGGGAATCATAGTTGCGACGCTGGAATATGGCGCGAGCTTTGACATTTCTGGCTCCCGATTGGACTCATCAAGGAGGTCCACTTTATTGACTGCAAGGAGCATTTTAGCTCCGCCTCGTTGAATCGCAACCATGTATCGGTCAATTATTCGAGGGTGCAGTGGTGGTGCGACTACAGATACAACGACCACGACCATGTCTACATTTGCGGCGATTACCCTTTCTTTGTGGCTGTTATCGACGTCGGGACGTGACAAGACGGTTGATCGAGGCATAACCGCCACGACCATGTGACCCTCGCCTTTGCTTCCAAATGAAACTCGGTCACCAACTGCAACAGAGAGGGTACGTGGGATCGAACACTCTACGACGTTCTTGCTATGGCGAACATGGCAAGTCTTTGGGCCGACCCAAACGATGTCGCCTTGTCCAACTATTGGGCCAGTTCCTATATCTTCCGCATCTTGAAGCAGCAGCTGAAGCACAAAGTCATCGAGCGATTTTGCTCGTCGGATAGGTTCGTCTTCTTGAGGTCGTGAACGACTTTGGTGAAGCTTTCGAATGGCGGATGCCCTCTTATAAAGTTTCAGTCGCTCGTTGGTGTCCAGGGTTGATAATTGATCTTTTAAGTAGGTTTGTTGTTCTTTCTGCATGACCGGATGGGTTCAAGGGACGTCATGAGAGCCTAGGAGCCCACATGAAGCGACGAAAGGTTCGCCTTAGCCTGCAGAAACGGGAAGACTGATTTAATCAGTCAAATCGGAGCCACAGGCAGGCGTGAGGGCGGGTTGGTATTTGGTAGTCATCATTCTCACTTTCCTCCTGGGTTCGTCCGGTCGTAAAAACGCCGTAATCACAAGATACCAGGTTTGCACATGTTCGTCAAACCACCTAGCGACCTGTTCCCGTCCAATCACTACATCCTATGATTTTCATTGCATGCGTATATTTCGCACAAGCGATAAGTTCTGACCAGCTACCGAAGCTCCATCGGACCTTTCGCAAAAACCAGGTTGACTCCTACTCTGTAAAACTAGACTCGCAAGGAGATGCGGGTAGCGGACAATACGAATACCAAATTAGGTTCAAAGCAGGTTCAGCGATTCAAGACACTGATAACACAAAAGTCGTCGCGACTTTTAATAACTTAAGCGGCAAAGTTGAAGATCTGGATTTGCCTCGGCGTAAGCTCTTTGGTTCAGCCGGATATTCGTTTCCCGCCACGGGGTTTCCCTCTGATTTTTCTTTTGGCGGACAAGATGGAAGATATCTTGTCCCGGTTTTGGCTTGGTATTTGCCTCTGAAAGAAGTAGAACTGGGAGCAGAATTTGAAATACCTGAAATGAGGTTTGATAGCACTTTTGGTGTCAGGGGAAAAGGCAAACTACTGAAGTTCTCAAAATCCATGGCGACTTTGGAATACCATTTCCAAATTACGGCTCGCAAGAATCCGGTTTCAAATTCAAATATATCTGGGGAGACCGGTGTTGAGATCCAATCCAGTCTTGATGTGACATCAACTTTCAACGTATCAAACGGTAGTGTCAGCAACGCCACTGGAACAATGAAAGGTTTTGGGGGGACACTTAGCTTCCACGTAACTAAGATATGACCAAAATATCACGATCGACGACTCCTAATTGCATTCCTAAATGTTCGACACTGGTGAAAGATGACTGTGTCGGATACACTTCACGCAGTGAACACGCCCCTTGACACCTTAAGAGAGGCATTGGAGCAGTTCGCAAACGAAAAAGACGACGTGAGAGAACAAGGCTTTACAACCCTGGTCGAAAGAAGCCGTCCGTTTCTTGAACACAAATTGCTTAGCAGGCAACTTTCTATTCAGGACCGCCAAGACCTTATCCAGGAAATATTCCGCCGAATCTGGCTCCGCAGGGACCGACTCCAGTTTGTAAGCGTTGGCGGATGGTGGCGATATCTACGGACGATGACCTCGAACTGTATCGTGGACCTCGTCCGATCGAAGGATCCCTCTGAGAGTATTGAGGATATCGAGGCGACCGAAATTCCCGATCGTGAGATTGAGGATCTCGATGATCTATTGGAGGCCGTCGAGGATCGACGTAAACTTTATCGCCTGGCCGATGAAGAATTTCTGGAGGTACCGTGAGGATTATCGTCTGAGGAATACAACAGGCAGTTGCTTGCTGCAAAGTTGTTCTTGATCGACAAGCAACCGTGGGAAATAGTTTGTAGAATTCTCAACGGAGGGGCGAGTCACGACTACCAAGTTAAAAGGTCAGACCTAGACGCCTGGATGTCCTCCAAGTACATTGTCCGATCACTGGCATATTCTGAGTTGTATAGAAGTAACGAGCGGATCTGCGAGTATTTACTCCATGGATCGATGACCGGTTTCCCGTTAGCGCTACCACCTGAGAAGCGAAATTGGAATTCAGATCAAGCATTTGCCATACAACTACGCTACCGACACGGAATGCATCTGGACCAAGTTACTGCTCGAATGTCTGGACGACTCACAAAATCAGAATTAGGCTCTCTTTTTGATAGATGTGTAAACGAATTTCCGTTTATTGAAATTGTGAGACGATTGATTCGAGATCTGGATTATGAAAAAAGCGCCAAAGCGCAGCTTCGAGAGGCAGGTCTGTGGCAACGATTAGTTTTTCAATACCATTCGCACGACAGTCTCGCACACCGTGAAATATATGAACGAACCTGTGGAGCGGCGGGTGAGGCAGGATATACCATTACTTTGGCCATGTTGAATGGCTGGCTCAGTGGAGGACGGCTAAGCCAACGCCTCGTCGTTCGAGCTGATAAGGTGGCCATTTGAACGAAGAGACTGAGGCAGGAAGTCTTGGGAAGGACGCGCTTGAACTACTTGAAGCGGTGTCTTCGACAGCTCCGAGCCTACTGCAATCCTCAGAGCTAAACGCGAAGGTGCTTGTGAGCTACATTGCAGGAACCCTGGAGCCTAGTGTATCGGAGACCGTCGAGCGTGCCGCTGTAGACGATTCCGGCATAAGGCGTCGATTAGTTAATTTGGTCCAAGTAATCGAAAGATTCAAGCAAGTCCCTTTCCATGAAGTTGAAACAGAGTCCAACGCCAAACCAATGGACCTTTTCAGAAAGGAGTGGGTCAGGATTGTCGAGGTCCATGTCGATCAAGTAACTCGATGTCTTCGAGGAATTCCTCCTACTCGGTGGGTTTCTCTTGCGCAGATGGCGAAGTCTAGGCATGAAGGATCCGTAGCAGCCAAGACCATTTGGCGCGCCCTGTTTGTCGATCCCAATGAATCACGTTCGGCTGCGGGCCTAATCCGATTAGGCTTTGGCTACCGTCGAAGTATCACTGCGATCGAGGCAGCGCCGTTCGGGCTCAACGATGACGGGCAATGGACCAATGATGCTTCGGATTTCATCAAATCGGTTGAAAGCATTGTCACTTTGGCTGGAGACCTAAATATAGATGCTGCCCTTCATAAGCCACTAAAGCCAGGATCGCTGTTTGCCTCTTTCACGCTAAACGGAAGGACCTTAGCTTTGGCTGAAATGGAAGTTAGGGACGAAAGCGCTCACCTTAGGTTGGAGTCGATGGGGGCATTTCTTAAATTGGCTCCGGGTCCGCTTAATCCCGAAGCAATTTCCTTGAGCCTCGGGTCTTGGCCAGAAAAATGTGAGATCGCTCAAATAGTGGTCGAAAGTCATTCTGGGTCGCAGCCACAACTGGGATTGCCCAATGTAAGAAATGGCGTTTTGGAAATATCGGGTTACTTTGACGAAGGGGAAGTAGGAGCACGTTGGGAGTTATCCTTGGCCGTTTCTCCAAATAGCTGGCAGGTACTTGGCCAATTTGATATAAATGGTGTTGTCGAAAGGCCGCAAGTGATCAAGGCTCGTATGCCAAAGACTGCTTTGGACGGGCCATTCGGTGGCGCACTCCTACTGAAGCGGCTTGGTTAGTTGACTCAGCCATAAGGGCGCACTCCTAAAATATGAGTCCTCCGACGCACAGGCAAAGACATACAGTAGATTTTCGGTTGAAGCTTTGCCGAGTGAATCAGCAGATTTCTGCCTCAATAACTGAACCTGCTGCAAGCCATCAAATGGCATCACATCTTGTACCTAAAAATGTGAATTGGGCGACCATCGAATCGGGATTTGAGGGGTTCGAGAACCCAACTGAGGGATTCAACACAACCCTTCTCCCGATGGCCCGTGAGTTGGGAATGGCTGCTTTTCCTTCCCAAGTTTTGTCGACCCTTTATCCGCATCTTGCGATGAACTCAATAAGGATATGGCTCGACATTGATCCAGATCTGAGATATTTACCGTGGGAATGTGTCTGGATTGACGGGAGTTCTGGGTTCGCTGAAGGCTTCTTGAGCTTGCATCCTCATACCGTTCTCATTCGGGAAGTGGAAGCCCCTTTTGAACCTGAGACTTCAGAGCGAGCGGGACGATTGCTGATTGCCTGGGCAAACCCTGGGTCAAAGCAATTTCCATTTCTTCATGGCATCACGTCGGAAGTGAATGCTATTAAGCGAGCTCTTGAATCTCACGAGTGTTCCGGCACACAAGTACTGGAGTTGCCGTATGCGACTCCTACCTCAATACGTAAAGCTGTTGAGGACTGGCAGCCAGACATGCTACATTTCGTCGGTCACGGATCAAAGACTGCAACGGGTTGCGTCGTTGCTTTTGAGGGTGATCAGCGAGGACACGCAGTTCCGATTCATGGTGAGGACCTTTCAGGAATGCTAGCTGGACAAGGACTTAGAATGGTTGTGTTCTCGGGTTGCTTTACTGGAACGGCAGTATCTGGCCTTGCCGATAACCTGGTTGCAAAGGGAGTCCCTTCAGTAATCGCAATGCAAGCACCCATTCAGGATGCCATTGCGGGCCTGTTTGCCAGAGCATTCTATTCTTCACTCGCCGTCGGTGAGAGTTTGGAACTTGCTCTTCAGTCCGGGCGCATTGCCATTCGGGGTTCGGGCAATGATTGGGCTGTCCCCGTTTTGTATCAGTCCTTTGGCAGGTCCGACAATTCTATACTTGATCACGCATCTTCCTCCGACGCTCAACTTGCTCCTCGCCACAATTTAGTCGTCGATGGGCGCCCGTTCATTGGTCGAGAACTCGAGCGTAGCGAGCTTAGTGATCGAATTCGGATCAAGCATCAAAGACTCATTACTCTGACGGGAATGGGAGGGATGGGGAAGTCAACTCTTGCAAGGAAGGTTATTTTTGACTTGCTCGATGACTTTCCTGGTGGGGTTTGGCAAATTGAATGTGACTTGATCTCAGGCAAACTCGACCTTCTAGGAGCCATTGCTTCGACAGTTGGTGCTTCTCAGTCAGGATCGATTGAAGATATCGTTGCGAATATCAGCGACCGAAGGATCCTTCTCTATTTTGATTGTTTCGAGCACTTGATTAGCTGGGGCAGCCTACTAGAACAAATCATCTCTCGCTGTCCGGATTGCCACGTCATTGTATCGAGCCGGATCGTGCTCAATCTGAACGCCGAACATGAATACAGGCTTAGCCCCATGGTGCTTAGCAAAAAGCCATCTCAGATTAGCGATAGCATGAAGCTATTCCTAGATGCTGCTTCTCATGCAGTAAAGGATTTCGAGCTTAACAAGGCGACTCAGCCCCTTGTCAGAGATTTATGTTTAGCTCTGGAAGGTGTTCCGCTAGCGCTCGTACTTGCTGCGGGACGTCTGCGACATATGAGCATCAAGGAAATAGCAGATCAAGTCCAAATCAAGCCGCTTGATGTACTTAGGAGAAAGGGAACACTTCAAGATCGCCATGCCAACATGCAGCGAGTCGTCAATGACTCCTTTCGGCTTCTTGATGTTACTGAACAGGATTTTCTTATCAATCTCAGTTTGTTTTCGGGCAATTTCTCGGCAGAAGACGTCGCAATTGTTTTGAATCTTAGTCAATCAGAGTCGCAGGAATGGCTGTCTCAACTGCAAGACAATTCACTTGTTCAGCACAATGTGATCCAGGCAAAATCACATTTCAAGCTGCTTGATACGGTTCGTGAATATGTTGGACAAATACTGCTGACCGACAATCAAGCGATACATCGTTCGGAATGCGCGAGCCGGCACTCGGAGTTATTTGCGATCAGCGCGGACCAAATTGGACTTCTAATGGGGGAGGGTAGGTGGACGGAAGGAACGGCTCTGTTGTGGTCCAAAATCGGAAACCTTCGGTCTGCGATTGGGTTTCTCTCGCGGGGAACCAGTGATTCGCTTATTAAGCGATTTTGTGATGGACTACTTCGGAGTTTCTTTGATCTAGGACTTCTTGATGACCTGCAACGTTTGGCCTCTTTGGGCCTTGATGCAAGCTTGAGGATGGGTGACAAAGCATTTGAGGGCCGAATTTACGGATTACTAGGCGCTTGTCACGCGATTAACAAAGAGCTTCCGAAATGTGTTGAGGTTTGGAATAAACGATTTGAGATTTGTCAAGAATTGGGAGATGCAGAAGGAGCTGCGGACGCGCTAACGGACCTCGCCTGGGAGTTCTTTGAGTTGGGGCAATCCGAGAAGGCAAATGAATATCTTGCCACAGCTCTTGAACTGGCGAAGAAGGTAGAGAATCACGGGTTGCTTGCAACCTGTTACGTGCAATGGGCTCAGATCTCGTCCAGAGAGAACAATCTCGACCGATGCCGATATTGGATTGATAAGTGCGAAGAATCTGTGAGCCAGAGCCCCGAAAAGACAGTTACTCCCTTTGTCTACCAGAGCCTGGCACTCCTATATGAGAAACTAGACGAACCCAAAAACGCCGAAGGAGCTGTTCGCAAGGTTCTAAAGCTTGCGTTGGAAAGCGATCGATATCGGGTGATCAGTTGGTCTCTACTTTTCTTGAGTCGCCTGCACGAGCAAGACGGCGTACCTGAGAAATCAGCCTTGTGCCTTTGGGCTGCTACAAAACAGAATCGAGAATTTTCGACGCGAAACGCAGACAAGGTGAAAACGGCGTGGAGTCAATTAACAAAAAGATATCCGGAACTCACGAGTGCCACCTCATCCCAACACTTACGCACTCCATGGCGCGACCTGACTCGCGAAATCGTGCAAATGAAAGAGTCTCTGTCAGTGTTTGAACCTGACAGAGACTAAACTCACTAGTTTACAGGTGGATAGGTTTTGACAATTATGTTGTTAACGATGACCTGACCAGCAGGATTGCTATCGCCCATTGTAACTTCGCATGCCATGTTCGGGGGACCGTCCTCGAGCTTTTCTGGGCCGCTCAGGGCATAGGGGACAGTTCCTTGGTAGACAACCTGGAGAACGCGATCCGACGTGGGTTCAAAAATTAATTTCTGGTTATCTGGCATGTCCTTACCATTGACCGTCTGAGGCAACGCGTTGAGCTCAGCAAAGTGGATTTCTGGCGTTGTGATGGTTCGAATAATCGAGTCTCCCACTTGCTCAGGGGTTCGGTCTGTGAATTGTAGGTGGGAATAGGCAGACTTGTCGACGAGAAGGATGGCGTTAACTTCATCGGGAGCGAAACTAGTTTCCGATGATGGCTCGGGCTTTAGACCAGCGACATACTTTACGGTAAGTAACGAAGTCTCGTTTATGCCTTGAACGAGGACTTCGGGTCCACTTTCGGTTGGAAAATTCTCCTGGAAGACGATCACGAAGGGTTGAACCAGCACTCCTGGTTTGCCATTTATATTTACATAGGTTGCAACAAATTGAGCTGGATTTTTGAGCACATTGGTTAGCCCGGCAAGATCGGTCTCGACGACCCACAGATCATCATCGGAAGCGAGGGCAATGACGTTAACGTTTGGCGAATCAATAGGTGGCATTGGCTATTTCCTTTTCACGAGTCATATAAATCAACGCGCGAAAAGACGACAATCTAACCGTTTAACTGGTGCTTCTTATGCGACCTAGTATTTGTGACAGGGCGATATTTTTTGCAAGCTTTTTCAATTGCATTGATTAACGAGGACAGGGCCAGTCTTTTCGTCTCTACGGAAGTCTAATTACTCTTTTTTGTCATCGGCAAAACTGCTTGAAGCCTTAGACACGACTTGTTGACGATTCGCATGTTAGCGTTTGGAAGTCTCAAGTGACGCGAGAGTATTTATGAATGGAATCTCTGGATTTCGAAGTTCAGAAGCTTGGAACCATTGTCGTATGTTGCGGAACATTTTATTGACGATATGAGTCCAGTTTGGGGCAAGTTGCCATCCTTCTGTAAAGAGGTTCACGGGGCGGGAACTGCCAATGATCTACGCGATTCGATATCCAGGCAATGTCGACCCAACAAGTTCCCGGACAGAAAGCTCGGAGCATCTACCCTTCGCTAAGTGGAAGGCAAATTAGTGTGAAAAAGTATGAGTCGAATTGATACTGGCATCGTTTTCTCCGAGAAAGAGACAGATTTTGAATTTTGGCCAATGGTCACCAGAGTATTAGCAGCAAGATTAGGGCCGAGCCGTAAGAAATTGCGCCAATGGCAAAGTCCATCGCGATCTATTCTCGGGATTGCTGATTTGGTTACACATCAATGTGATCGAGCTTCGTTCGACCTAAGGGTTAGCGTCCAGTAACATGCGCAAATTAATTTTCTTTGCTATAGTTATCATTTGTGCTCTATTTTTAGCTGTGTTCATAGGACTCAACTACGGCACGCAAAAACCCGGATTTAGGCGTACGCAGGCCGGACATGTCATAGCTGGAGTTAAGATGACTGGTGAGAGACTCATGACGCAGTCCAACGGACTGCGCGTCCTCAAAGGAGAGATTCATAATCAAACAGATTCCGACTTACATGGGCTTGGAATTCATATAGCGGTGTTTAATAAAAACAATGAATTCATTAGCACGGTCTCATTTCCAGTGGACTTAATCTTGGCAAACGGGGTTACTCCTTTTGAGGTTCCTGTCCCTGCGGACTGCGCAAAATTTGAGCTTGACGCGGTCACGGATAGCCTTTAGCTGAGAATGTTGCCTCGGACGAGAGCATTTTTATCCTATATAGCTGCCAGTTGGGGCAGGGCTATTTCAAAGTGACCCTCAAAAAGTGGCTGTCAATTCGTAGCGATCGAGTTCCTATTTCAAAATTCCACCACATTGGAGGGCGACCTCTAAGGTGGACGCCCATTGGCTTAACCTAATACAGACCAAAATCGTATAACGCAATACACACGGGTGCTTGCGTAATTCGAAGTCGAACTTTCGAAGTCGTAATAGGTTCGTTTAGCCGGATGAGTCGACAAGCCCCAATGCTCGTTGCATCTGCTATTTGCTTCCAATCACCGTCTACCCATGCGTCAACGGCAATTGCCTCGACGCGTTGACCGAGTTGAATCGCTTCTTTTACTTTGATGATATGAAAGGTTTTCGGAGTTGCAAATTCAACTTCTGCTGAGGGCGTATGGATGTCATCATCCGTAGACCAATATTTGTTTGGATTGGTAGATAGTAGGTTTGAACCAGCAAACCGCCGGGAACCCCCTCGAGTATTCGAGGGGGTACATTTGGCGCCCGATGCAAGATTGACAGCAAACGTCTTGTTTAGCAACTCGCCAAATTTAGTCAAAGAACTGACATCTGCAGCATCGACAAGGCCATGTCGATTTGGAGGCACATTCAGCAAGAACGATCCTCCACGTCCGACGGATTTAAAGTAGAGTTCCATCAAGTCGTTGGGTGTCTTTACTTTGGTATTTTCGGCCTCATGCCAAAACCAACCGGGACGAATCGATACGTCGCATTCGGCTGGAAGCCATGATCCAAGGTTTCGTGTCCCTGTCTCACCCATCTCGGACTTCACGTACCCCGGCGCTGGAGCATCGTCCTTTTCACCTACAGGTTGATAGGTTGCCCAAGATGTTTCCGCGGCGTAACCGCTCTCATTCCCGACCCACCTTAGGTCGGGTCCGACATCGCTAAAGATGCACGCACCTGGCTGCAGTTTGCGCACCATTTCCCAGGTTTCCTGCCATCCGTAATATGTCTTTCGATCAATCGATCGAGACTCTCTTGCCCCGCCATAGTAGCCGGTGCCTCCGTTCGCGCCATCGTGCCAGACTTCGAATATCGGTCCATATTGCGTCAAGAGTTCTCGTAATTGTTGGCGGTAGATCTTTAGGTATTCGGGCTTGCCGTATGAGGCATTGTTCCGATCCCAGGGTGAAAGGTACACGCCAAATTTCAGTCCGTGTCGGTGACATGCGTCTGAAATCTCTCTCACGACGTCCCCCTTACCACCTTTCCAGTCGCTTCCAGCAATGCTGTGATCCGTAGTCTTCGTCGGCCACAAACAGAACCCGTCATGATGTTTACAGGTCAGAATCGCTCCCTTTAGGCCTGCTGCTTTGAGGCTTAGGACGATTTGATCAGCATCAAATTTGTCTGGATTGAATACTTTGGGGTCTTCATCGCCGTTTCCCCATTCTCGATTAGTGAAGGTATTAGGTGAGAAATGAATAAACGCATAAGTATCCAACCGACTGTGGGCAATTTGCCTAGCGGAAGGTAAGGGGCCGTAAGGATCAGGAGGAAGGGTCTCCTTGCCGATTGACGCGACACCAAGAAGACAGACAGCCGTAAGCACCAGAAGCATGGCGACATTATACGGCTGTATGAGGCATGTCTTAGTTACCCTACCAACTCTCGGAGGTCATCTTCGTTAACTTCTTTCTTAGTGTCGGCAACTCTTAGGAAATGGTTGTATATTTCCTCAAAGCGCTCATCCGTGAAGTTGAATCCGATTTCAGCTAATCGATGTTTGAGACCAGCCCTACCGGAACGCGCTGTAAGGATAATCTCGCTCTTTTCAGCTCCCACGAGCTTAGGATCAATGATCTCGTACGTACTCCGTTCTTTTAGCACGCCATCCTGGTGGATTCCACTGCTGTGCGCATAAGCATTGGCTCCAACGACAGCTTTATTGCGTTGAACGACCATACCGGTTAGCCTTGAAACGAGCCTTGATGTAGGCAGTAGTTGAGTCGTGTCGATTGAAGTATCAATCAAAAACTTGTCTTTTCGGATATATAGGGCCATTACGACCTCTTCAAGGGCCGTATTTCCCGCGCGTTCGCCGATTCCGTTGACTGTAACTTCGACTTGTCGCGCGCCTGCGACTACGCCGGCCAGCGTGTTTGCAGTTGCCATTCCCAGATCGTTGTGGCAATGACAGGAGAAAATTGCTTTATCCGAATTTGGAACATTCTCGATGATTCCTTTGATAAGCTTGTAGTACTCATTGGGATAGGTATATCCCGTGGTGTCGGGGACATTTATAGTCGTCGCACCGGCCTTAATAACTTCCTCTACGACCCGATAGACATATTCCAACTCGGCTCGGCCGGAATCTTCCATGAAGTACTCGATATCGTCAGTGAATTTTCGGGCATGCTTTACTGCCTTAACTCCCATTTCGAGCGCTTCTTCTTTGGACATTCGCAACTTGTGGTTGAGATGGCTTTCACTTACTCCGAGCCCCGTATGGATGCGACGCCTCTCTGCTGGAGCAAGCGCTTCAGCGGCAACTTCAATATCTTTTTCACGAGCTCGGGTCAAACCGCAAATCGTCACACCCTTCAATTCTTTGGCCAGCATGTTAACGCTCGCAAAATCGCCTGGTGAACTAATCGGGAAGCCTGCTTCGATGATATCAACTCCAAGAACTTGAAGTTGTCGACCGATTTCCAGCTTCTCGTCAAGAGAAAGTCTCACTCCAGGGCTTTGCTCGCCATCACGAAGAGTGGTATCAAAAACTAAAACTCGGTCCTTCACTCTAGGATTATACGGTCCTCCAGTCTAGAGAAGCTAAGAACATCCGCAAGACGCATAAACATTAAAGAAACGTCCCTGCCATATAATCGCGGCCTGCAACGTCATCCTTAATAAATGTGGCTAAAGGTTCGGTATCCTGAAAGTTAACTATGACGCGCGTCGATATCAATGTAGCGGCAGGAAAAGATCAAGTTCAAGAGCCTTGGATTTGGCGACTTAGCCACGAATTTAATGTGAAAGTAAACATCCGCAAGGCCAACATCGACTCCGATTTTGGTTGGATTCAACTGGAGTTAGAAGGTCCTGTCGAGGAGATCCAGCGCGCAACGGCTTGGCTAATGACAACAGGACTGAATGTCGAAGCCTTACAGCGTGCCGTCGGCGCATGATCGATTTGGCACCTTATGTGCCTGAAGACTTCGATGGGTTTTGGCGCGAAGCAGTAGACGAGGCGTCTACCATGCGTTTGGACTACCACCGGAGCCTGACGAATACTTTTGAAATCCCTGGTTTCATCGTGGAAACCTTGGATTTTGCCGTTTTGGGCGGAAGGCGCCTCAACGGATGGATGGCATACCCTGCTGGCGCACGTCGTTTACCGGGCTTTATTTGGATTCCTCCATATGGCCGTGAGTCTGTCTTGCCCAATGACTATGGGGTCAGAGACGGTTTTGTCAGTTTGAGTTTCAACTTTCACAGCCTTAGTGCTTTCCACCAAGAGAAGTACACCCCCTCTCGTGGGTACTTTTCCGATGGAGCAGAGTCACCCCAAACTTGGGTTTTTCGGACCATGTTTCAGGATGCCTTCATTGCTGCTAGGGTACTTCAGGCCCAAGTTGAGGTGGACGAAGACAGAATTGGGGCAATGGGATTGAGCCAAGGAGGGGGCATGGCCATCTGGTTAGGTGCCTGGTGTTCCATTATCAAGGCGGTCTGTTCTGACCTTCCGTTTTTGGCAGGAATGAATAAAACTCTATTAGGGAAAATTTATCGCTATCCTTTGAAGGAACTAACCGACTTTATGGCCAATCTACCCGTTGGTGAGGCTAGAGTTTTAAATACCGTGAGCTATTACGACACGATTAACCATGCGTCATTCTGTCGTGTGCCTACTCAGGTGTCTGGAGCAAAGATGGATCCAGCGGTCAAGTTGGAGAACGCGCTCGCAGTTTATGAAGCGTTGCCTGGTATGAAGTCCTTGCTCACTTATGAAGGAGGTCACGATTGGGATATCGAAATGATTAATAACAACCGGTCATGGCTGCTTGAGCATCTACGGTTAACTTAGCATGAAAGTTCTACAGGTCGGAAGCTCCCTCCTGTCATGGGGAGGAATCGAACGCTATATCGCTTACTTAAGCGAGGGCTTAGCTGAGCGCGGCCATGAAGTAACGATTGCATGCGGTCCCAATACTCCCCTACAAAACCACGCAACGGTACCTTACATTCCAATCCTAAACCGTCGAAAACTCGACTTCCAGGCGATGTCAAAGTACATTAGGCTCTTTAAAAGCAATCGCTACGACGTCGTTCATATTCACTTCAGCCCAGATTTCCTTTTACCGGCTGTTGCGGCTCGGCTGACTCGCCAGCCCTGTACGATCATGACGCGGCACGTGGTTATTCCCTGGAGCCCGGCGAAGGTTAAGCTCTATAGCAGCCTCTTTGACCACTTCATTCCTGTCTCGAACGCGGTTGAGCGACAGCTTATTGCTTCCGGGATGCCAGCTCACAAGCTAACGGTCGCAAAAGCAGGGTGTCCTCCCATGGCCCCGCACAAGCTTAGGGCAGATACTCGACGGGAATTGGGAATTCAGGATGACCTCTTTGCGATCGGATTCTTTGGAAGGTTGGTGGCGGAAAAGGGAGTGGACACTCTGATCGACGCTTCTAATTCAACCGAAAGCCGTGTGAGATTCGAAGTTTTTGGAGAAGGCCCTCTTTCGGGTCCATTAGTAGAGATGGCACAGGGAAACGGCTCAAAAGTGCGTTTCCATGGTTATCGTGACGACGTCCCAGAATGTTTACTTGCGATAGACGCCGTCGTGATTCCAAGTATTTGGGAAGAAGCATTTCCTTATGCGGCACTTGAAGCAATGTCGGTAGGCAAAGCTGTATTGGCTACTCGAGTTGGAGGAATGCCTGAAATAATTGAGGACGGCTCTACAGGCTACTTATTCGACAAGAAAGACGCTCCCGGACTCGCCTCGATGGCCTCTCGTCTGGCTAACGACCCCGTTGAGAATAACAAGATGGGGCAACGTGCGAGGGAAGTACATCGATCAATGTACACGACGCAAAAAATGGCGGAACGAATAGAAGCAGTGTATCGTGCACGTGCCCTTGCGCTTGTCCGCTAAGATCCTAAGATCGGAATCCGCGAGCGGCTTCGTGGATCGTCTTGATTTGTTCGAGCAGTTCTCTGGCTCTGGCCAATGGCCATTGGGTCGCAGCATCTGAGAGTGCATGCTCCGGGGCGGGATGAACCTCAACGAATAAAGCGTCGATTCCAACAGCCGTTGCAGCTCGAGCCATCGCTGGAATGGACTCTCTTACGCCGCCTGAAGATGATCCGGCTCCTCCTGGGCGCTGGGCAGAATGCGTCGCGTCAAAACAGACGGGAACACCAAAACTATGCATGGTTTCTAATCCAGGCATGTCGACGATAAGCGTGTTATAGCCAAATGTTGTTCCACGCTCGGTAAGGATAATCCCGGAAGCTTGGTAACTCCTGAGCTTCTCCACAATATTCTTTGTATCCTGAGGGGCCAAGAATTGCCCTTTCTTGACATTGACGGGTTTTCCGGTTCGAGCGGCCGCCTCAAGTAGGTCGCTTTGGCGACAAAGGAAGGCAGGAATTTGAAGTATGTCGACAACTTCAGCAGCAACATGTGCTTGGTCGGGCAAGTGAATGTCGGTTGTCACCGGAACTTTGAAACCATCTCGGATGGCTTGAAGCGTTTCCAGTCCGACCTCAATGCCAGCTCCCCTAACGGTGCTGGCAGAGGTTCGATTCGCTTTATCGAAAGATGCCTTGAAGATATAGTTGAATTCAAGGTCTTTGCATATTGCCTGAAGGCTTCCACATACCTCTTCGCAGAGATCTTGAGTCTCTGCTAAGCATGGTCCCGCAATCAATGTGAGCGAGCCATCACCAATCTGGAAATCACCACAGGCAAAGTGCATTTAGCCGCCAACCTTAGGGGCTGCGGTTGGAGGAGGGAGAGTCTTGCCTATTTTGCTGGCAACAATAACTGAGGATTTGGCCACGAGAGAGGTCGGCGGGTAGCACTCTCGGTCATTGCATTGTTGATAGCTGACAGTCAACTTAATGGGAATGCTTCCTGTCGTCTTTGGCGCCATGAAAGTAATAGGGATTTGAACTTGTCCGGAGTAAACGTAGACAGGTTTGTCCTCGCCTGCAACTTTGATGGGTGAACCCTTTGGATACTTCATCGAAACTACTTTGAAAACTTTGCCATCAAGTTTGACGGTAAGCGGGATATAGGTCGAAGGATTCGGTGGATTCTGGTACGAGTGAAGGCCACTTGCAAAAGTTACGTTCAGCGTTGCCTTGAAGGGCTTGTTTGCCGATACGATCGACTTCTCAAGTTTGATCTTGACAATTGGGGGCGTATCGGACTGAGCCATTGAAAGAGCCGACACCACTGCAGTGCTGGCGAGAAGCGAAACTCGCAAAAGGTATGCCATATGCCTATTGTACAAGAACGGGTGTTCTCGGTTCCTAGACTAAGCCCATCCACTTCTTGAGGCGGAATACCGTTGTGTCTCGATTCAGCTCAGCAATAGCTCGGGTAAGGGGCACGCTCTTAGGACAAACCTTGACGCAGTTCTGCGCGTTACCACAACCAGTAATGCCTTCCTCAGATGAAAGGAACTCAAGACGGTCGTGTTCTAGCGTCTTGCCTACGGGATGGATGTTGAAGAGAAGCGCTTGACCCATCGCGGCTGGCCCTACGAAAACTGAGTTTTCATTAATTTGTGGGCATGCTTCTAGGCAGCATCCGCAACTCATGCATCTTGATAGCTCGTAGCGAAGCTTGCGAACATTGTCATCCTGTGGTTGAGCCATCCCACGATCAAAGCTACCGTCGATTGGGACCCAAGCCTTTACCTTCTTGAGGTTGTCAAACATTCGACTTCGATCCACGATAAGGTCGCGAACTAAGGGGAACTTTTTCATTGGCTCAAGGGTGATTTCAATAGTATCACCTTTCGTTTCGCCAACGTCCTCGATTAGGGCAGTACATGCCTGACGGACGCGTCCGTTGATGTTCATCGAGCATGCCCCACACACCTCTTCTAAGCATGCGGCTTCCCATGAAGGAGGGCGAACACTCTTGCCATCAGTTGTCACCGGATTTTTTTGAATCTCAATTAAGGCTGAGATAACATTGAGTTTTTCCCTAAATGGTATTTCGAATGTTTCCCAATGTTGAGGGGCGCCCTGATCTTGCTGTCGTAGTACTTTGATGCGAATCTTGGTCGGGCTTGCGGTGACAGGCATATTCCTATTCTACCAAGCAGAGAACCTTCGAATATGCCGATTCAGTACGGGACTTGGCCTCAAATTGAGCGGTTCGTCTAGATGTGTGGCGAAGCGTGAAAATGAGTGCAATGGGAGGCAAAGCTGTAGGGTTGAACAAAGTTGTTGATGAGTGCGTAGTAAACTCTCGGTGCCATGGCCAAGACGGACTTAGGGGCTAGGAATCGAGAGACCGTGCTTATCCTTGGGGTGCCCGTTGATCGCGTTTCGATGGCCCAATCCCTCGATCTAATTGAGAATTTTGTGGCGTCAGGCCAGCCCCACTTGATCGTCACTGCTGATGCCACCGGTCTGGTCCTTGCCAAATCGGACCCAACGTTTCTGGAACTCATTAAGGGTGCTGATCTGGTTACACCCGATGGTTCAGGCGTGGTTTGGGCGGCCAAACGACAGGGAGTACAAAATCTTGACCGCGTTAGCGGGGTGGATATCCTAGAGCAGACGTGTGTTCTAAGCGCTGACAAAGGGTATCGCCTGTACTTCCTCGGGGCAGCGCCCGGAATTGCGGAGCTAGCGGCCGAAAGGCTCCGATTGAAGTATCCTGGCTGCAATATCGTAGGTACAAGGCATGGATATTTTCCTGCGGACAGCGATGAATTGGTCGGCAAAGAGATCGCAGAATCGAAGCCTGACATCTTATTTGTAGGTTTGGGTATGCCAAGGCAAGAGAAGTTCATTAAGGCGACTCAGTCAATTGTTGGCGCAAAGGTAGCGGTAGGAATTGGCGGCTCATTCGATGTTTTCAGCGGAAAGACAAAGCGTGCCCCTCAGTGGATACAACGACTTCGCTTTGAATGGCTTTGGCGTCTCATGTTGAACCCATCTAAGATCTCGAAGGTAATGCACCTACCTCGTTTCGTGAAGCTAGTCTTGACCGAGAAGCCATGAAGCTATATACAAAAACTGGAGATGACGGCACAACGGGCCTCTACGGCGGTGATCGCGTCTTAAAGACTTCATTACGGATTAAGGCAATTGGCGAAGTTGACGAGTTGAACGCGATTCTCGGTGTCGTGCGGTTGTATTCAAAGGGTGATCGGCTGGATAGCAGCTTAATGAGGATTCAGAATTGCCTATTTGATCTGGGTGCAGAACTGGCGAGCCCACCAGGTGGCAAATTCGTGCTTGAGAACATAGTTGAGAGCCATGTAATTGATCTAGAAGTGGAAATTGACCAGTTCAGCGATGAGCTTGAACCGCTCAAAGCATTCATTCTTCCAGGAGGTTGCGAACTCTCGGCCCACTTACATTTTGCAAGATCGGCGTGCCGCCGTGTTGAACGGGCCGTCATAGAACTAAACGAACTTGAGTTTGTTCGTAACGAGGTTCGGTTGTTCCTAAATCGACTGTCCGACTGGTTTTTTGTTGCCGCGCGAACTGCAAACTACGATCGAAACGTCCAGGATACAGAATGGAAACGATCGGGAAATCTGTAATATGATCACTTTATCGATAGCACTGCTTCTCACACTCCAATCTGCCCAACAAGAAGCAACAGTTCCTGTAAAGGAGAGTGCCTCGCAGATTTTGTCCAAAGTTTTTAGTCGCTACGCGGGTGCTCAGTCAATTTCTGGCAACATCAAAATGTCTCAGACCGCCAGAGGGGTCACCCTGAGCATCAATACCGATCTGCAGTACGATCGACCGAGTCGCATTTACCTCCATCAAATAAGATATGGAAACAACCCTAAGGAATGGTTGTTAGTGAGTGACGGGAAATCTTTCTCATACAACAAGCCGAACGATCGTTCTTTTGGCCGAGATCGGTATTCCGAGTTGGTTACACAAAACGGTGTGGATCAAAAAATCTCCGAACTTTACATGGCTTCCGAGCAGAGCCTCGGAGAGCTAAATGCCATATTGGATGTTGCCATCTGTCAACCTTCGCGCCTTAACCGCCTAAAAGCGCAGTGGGCAACGATCAAGTACCAGGGAAGGGTAACTCTTAATGGTGCATTGGTCAAAAAGATTTCTGGGCAATATAGAGATGATCCCAACGCTCCAGCAAATGGGGAATTTGGTATCTATGTCACTGAAGAGGGAGATTTCGTTCGTTACGAAACCACGCAGAGGTTTGTGTTCCCAACTATCAGTAATCAGCCGGTTGATGTAAAGACAACCTGGGATTCCACACTGAAAGTTGGTGAAAAGACAAATCCGAGTCTGTACAAAGTCATCGGATAAGATCCACACCCAAAGTGGGTGTGGATCGAATTGTTTTTTAAGACGTGGGTTACAAGACTACGGATCCAAAGGCGTAGTCTAACGCGGTTATTAATTCGTCGATATGGTCTTTGGTGGCAATCAAAGGGGGACCAAGTCTTAGTACATTTCCGTAAAGACCGCCCTTACCTATGAGGACTCTCTTGCTCTTCGTCGCTTCGAAAACCTGGGCTACTGCCGCAGGTGACGGTTCTTTTGTTTCGCGGTCCTTCACTAACTCAACGCCCTGCATGAGTCCCATTCCACGAACATCACCGATTATTTGGTGTTTCATTTTCAATTCTTCAAGGTTTTCTCGGAAATAGTCACCGACAACTTTGGCATTCTGCCTAAGATCCTTGTCCTCAATTTCTTTGATGACAGCAAGGGCTGCAGCAGTAGAAACTGGATTACCGCCAAATGTAGTGAATGAGACACCTTTGAAGGCATTCGCGATTTCAGAAGTGGCAACCGTTACGGCAATCGGAGATCCGTTGCCCATGCCTTTGGCTGTGGTTAGGATGTCGGGCTGAACGTCCCAATGTTCGATACCGAACCATTTGCCTCCGGTTCGGCCCCAACCCGTTTGAACTTCGTCTGCAATAAAGACTCCGCCATGGGCTTTTGCTATCTCAACTGCTTTCTCGAAATATCCTGGTGGCGGAACTATGAATCCACCCACGCCGAGGATGGGCTCAGCCATAAACGCTGCAATTTCGCCCGTAGTAGTTGTATCGATCAGATCCTTTATGTCTTCTGCGCACTTTAATCCACATCCCGGAAAAGTCATATGAAAGGGACATCGGTAGCAATAGGGGGCATGGGCGTGAACGACTCCAGGAACCTGAGCGGCGATTGGCCTCCATGTCGAATGGCCAACAGCTGCCAGAGCACTTGCTGACCTACCACTGTAACTGTGTCGAAGTACGATGATTTCTTGACGCTGAGTAAAGAGCTTTGCTGCGAGTACAGCCGTGTCGTCAGCTTCCGTGCCTGAACTGGTAAAGAAGCTCTTGTTGAGGTTACCGGGTGTAATCTCGGCAATCTTTTCGGCGAGATCTGAGAGATTCTTATTAGCGTAAAGGGTGGAAGAATGTTGCAAGCGATTGATTTGATCAGTCTGTGCCTTTACTACTGCCGGGTTTGCGTGTCCTACACTGACAGTAAGTACTCCACCAAAACAATCTAGAAACTTGTTGCCGTCTTCGTCCCAAACGTACATGCCTTCACCATGGCTTAGCGCCAAAGGTTCCTTGTAATAAGTTGCGACTACGGGGAAGAGAAACTCTTTGTGCTTGCGAACGGTTTCCGACATGCCTAAGGCTAGCAGTTCTTGCACTGTAGTGAGAACCCTCGCAGAACAATCTTTCGAGCCTGATTTCAAAGCAAGTCATCGAAGATTCAGAACTAGGACCACATGAGTCCTTCGGTCAAAGTAAAAAGCGTGACAATTCCGTGACAAAGTGACCCTCGCTTTTTAGGTACTTAATGGGTACAAAGTCATATATTGATCGGTTATTATAGATAATAGTAAGTTATAACGGAACTCTGTGATACGGTTATTGGCATGTCAACAACTGAAGTCACTGAACTAGAGTTACTGAAAAAGGTGCGATCTGAAAGGGATCGAAGGGTACCTAAACATCGCCAGGTTGAATTAAGGCCTTACAAGCCCTCAAGTGTTTTGCCTGATCATCAACTTGCTCTCGCCGGTACCATCACAGTCTTCTTTGCCCGCCAAGGAAGCTCGTTACTTAAAGAAGTCGAAGCGGCGACGCGCCATGGTGATACCAGCGATCGAAAAGTAGCCCGAAAGATCCATGGTCTGTTTGCTAATCGAAAGCAGATGTGTCTGGAAGAAGCTGCGAAGCTAACCGCGAGTGCCTCAACTATTGCCGAGATCCGATATGCGGGAGCAACTCTGGTTGAGAACATAACTCTTCCGATGGACCTAGAGATGGGTGTTATCGTTTTGCCCTACAATGGTGGCGAGTTATCCCCTGGTGGGCTGCAATGGATTGAATTCCATCATCCCCATGTGGAAGCTGGTCTTGACGTCATTGCTGTCTATAACCAACCTAGCCTCACTCCTGCCGAAATCGCTGCATTGAAACTCGTGCCTGCTGAGCAAGTTGGGCTAAACGTTGGATATGGTCCTGGAGAGGTTGCTTGTTCCGTTTTACTTTTGACAGTCGCGGTAGTCGTTGAAGTCGCGGTGGTTGCAGTGACATATACAATTACAGGCTCCGACCGGAGGTTCAATGCGGAAGTTTCACCGGAAGCTATCGCAGAGCTAGGACCTGTGGGCACAGCAGCAGCCTTGCTCCAGATGAGGAAGTCCATTCTTTCTGGGGAGCGATCCTACTAGAAGGGCAATCGTTCCGAGTCGACTCGATTAAGGGAGATGGATGGGAACTCAAGATTGGGCATTAGCGATTTGTTTGGCCGCGTTTTGGCTTGTAAGCGCATATTGCCAACACAAATCAAAAGGAGAGCGTTATGTGCGATCGCACGACCCCTTTGGGATCATTCCTTACTGGAATTTCTTCGCACCAACGCCAGGTACTTGGGACTATTCGCTTCTCTATCGAGATCGCCTCGCGACCGGAAATCATACAGTTTGGCGAGAGATTCAACTTTGCAGTCCAAGAAAGGCCTGGGATGGAATATGGAATCCAGGGAAGCGCGAGAAGAAGGCACTATTCGACATTGTGACTTCGCTTATGCAGAGTGCCACGGAAGTTGAGGCAGATCGGCTCGTTTTGACTGTGCCCTATATCATCCTGCTCGATTACGTTAGCGCGATGCCTCGCCCTTATTCGGCGGACGCTACCCAGTTCCTTTTGATGGCAGAGGAACCGGGAAGTGGCAAGGAACCTTTTGTTATGTTCAATTCACACGAGCACCCACTATGAGCAATATCATCTTGTTCGAGTGGACCATACGAATCGCTTCTATTGGAGTACTCCTGTGTAGTTTGGAAATGCTGGTTAAGCGATCCGTTCTCGGCCGATCAGGCTTGCTCTCACCTGAAGTGGCGATTACCAGATCTCCTGTGTTGATGACTGGTGGAGTTCGACCCGCACTAGATTTCCTCTTTCAGCCAAGGATTGCGATTGCCCTGCTAACTCTTAGGGTGCTTTTGAGCATAGCTGTCTGGTTAGGGGAGCCCTCAGCCATCGAAGTTGGCTTTCTAGCACTATCGGGGGTCTATTTGAGTCTCAGGAGCCCCTATGGGTTGGATGGCTCCGATCAAATGACGAACATCGTCTTTTTCTCGTGCTCACTAGGGTTGATCGTTGGAACACCGGTCGCAAAACAGATCGTTCTAATCTTCCTGGCGGCAATGGTTTGCCAAGCCTATTTTGTGTCAGGGCTCGAAAAGCTAAAGTCCGGAATTTGGAGGTCTGGAAAGGCCATTTCATCGGTTGCCCTGACCAAGTTATACGGGGTCAGGAGTATCGGTGATCGACTTACTCAGATGCCATCAATGTGCCTCGCTATGGCGTGGTTTGTCATTCTCTTCGAGTTTCTCTTTCCGTTTGGACTGTTAGCACCGCACCCCGGTTGGTGGATTGCGTTGATCAGTGCGGGACTTTTTCACTTATTTGCCGCGGCATTTATGGGGCTCAACACCTTCTTTTGGGCTTTCTTATCAACGTATCCCGCAGTCATTTTCTGTCGTTCGTCGTTCGGGTGGTAACCGTTCAGATACCATTCCTAAGGATCCACTCGACTGTCTTGTCTGCTAACCGATCCATGGCGCGTATGGCGAGTTCCAAATGAACCTCTTGAGTGTCTTCGATTTTGTTGTGGCTGATACCTTTCAACGACTGTACGAACATCATGGCTGTCGGTATCCCAGCAAGCGAGACTTCCGCAGCATCGTGTAAGGGACCTGATGGCAGGTGAAGAGTAGCTTCAGCGAAGTCAAGAATGCTCTCTTCGCAAAAGACTGTCAGTTGATCGTGAAATGGTTGAGAAGCGATGCTAAAGATTTTCGACCAACTTACACTGCAGCCGAATTCGCTCGCAAATTTCTTGCTCGCCAACTGAGCCTCTTCAAGCATACATGCCAAAACGGTCGGATCAATATCCCGTTGATCTAGAGAGGCCTCGCATCGTCCAACCACCGCGGTGACAATCCCCGGATGCGTCTTGAGGCTTCCGACTGTGCAGACAGCGTGAGGATGTTTGTTCGCAATTGGATACACCTCCAAGGCTAATTTTGCGGCGGCTGCTAATGCGTCCTGTCGAACACTCATGGGTGTAGAGCCCGAATGAGCTTCTTGGCCCAAGAAGGTTACTAAATGCCGCTCAACGCCTTTGGTTCCGCTAACTACTCCAAGCGGCAAGCCGGATTGCTCTAAAATTGGCCCTTGCTCAATGTGAAGCTCGAGATACGCACAGGCGTTTGCTTGCTCGGCAGTGGCATCCAAAATTGAATCCAGGACATAACCACAACGAGCCATCGCTGACTTCAGCGAAACTCCTTGGTCATCAAACCTTCGCTGATCGGCTTCTACAAGCGCGGTTCCGGAGAATGCAGATGATCCAAATAGGCTCCTGCCAAATCGGGCTCCTTCCTCATCGGCCCAGTCCACCACTCGGATGGTGACTGGCGGTTCTCCGTCAAATTCTTCGGCGAACCGTCGCAAGATTTCCAATGCGGTCAGGACACCAAGCGATCCATCGAGCCAACCGCCGTTTGGAACGGAATCGAGGTGACTTCCAATAATCAGCGCCTTGTCTGATTTACCTGGTAGCGTTACCCACTGATTTCCAGCGGAATCGTAATGGTGCTCAACCGGAAGGTCCTTCAGTTTTCCTTCAAACCATTTTCTAGCTTCGATCCATGTGTCGGTCCACGCAACACGTTGGGCACCATTTTCGTCCGAGGTCAGAGTTCGTAGCTCTTTGAGTTCGTTTAGTGTTCTTTTCGGATTTATTGGCATATTAATTGCATTATCGTCTAGAAATGGTTGGGCTTTCGTTTAATCATCGTTCCAATGCCTTTTTTGCCGACGAACTTTCCGTCTTCAACTTGAATTCGCCCTCTAACTGTTACCACCTGAGGTCGCCCTTCGATTTCGAATCCCTCAAATCCGTTGTAGTCGTTGTTTGTAACTTGGGTTTTGGCAGAAATGACGCCCCGAAAATGCGGATCGAAGACGACGAGGTCTGCGTCGCTGCCGACAGCAATTGAACCTTTGCGTGGGAACAAGCCAAATATCTTGGCTGCGTTGGTGCTTGCTGCATTGACGAACTGATGAATATCTAGTCCGCCACGTTTCACGCCGTACGTGTAAAGAAGGTTAACGCGATCTTCGATACCTGGAATACCGTTGGGGATTTCTGTAAATGCGTTTTGTCCGAGCCACTTTTGATCAACATCGAAGGGGCAGTGGTCCGTTGCTACCGTGTCAATCAATCCGGAGCGGAGCCCGCTCCAAAGTGCGGCTTGGTTGTTTTTCGCTCTTAACGGTGGTGACATAACGTGCTTCATGCCCTCGATACCTGATCGTTCTGCGTACGACACGTCAAGAAGAAAGTGGGGGATGACAGATTCGATGAAAAGCCGCGTGCCTGATGCTTTGGCTTGAAGGGCTACGTCCAGAGCAGGCTTGCAGGATAGGTGAACGATATATCCCGTGGCACCCGTGTTCGCAAGGAATGTAACGAATCTTCCTGTGCCCTCTGCTTCAACTGACTCAGGGCGACTGGGTTCGTGCCACTCGGGCCCGATTTTTCCTTCTGATAGAAGTTGAGTCTGAAGTCTGCTGACCAACTCGGCGTTTTCACAATGCGCAGTTACGATCAACCCCAGTTCTTTAGCAAGTTTAAGTGTCTGAAACATCTCGCTGTCTTCAACACCAAAGAAGTTCTTATAGGACAGGAAGATCTTTAGAGAACTGATGCCGTCGTTTACAATTTCACGTATTTGGGACTCCGTTTCTGGACCGTATTTGGTTACAGACATGTGGAAGCTGTAGTCACAAGCGCTGTTTCCTTCAGCCTTGGATTTCCATAAGTAATAACCTCCGAGCGCGTCATCCAGACGAGAAGGGCAACACATTTCTATGTATGTCGTTGTGCCACCGGTCAATGCAGCGATACTTGCCGTTTCATGGTTGTCCTTGGCATAAGTTGCCATGAACGGCAGATAAACGTGGACATGAGGATCAATGAACCCAGGGAAAACGAGTTTGTCTGTTGCGTCGACTACTTTGGTATCTGGAGGAACCTGCAGGTTCAAACCAATTTGGGTGATTGTCTCGCCTTCCGCGTAGATATCTGCCCGATAACGAGAATCTCCAGTGACAATCTCTCCATTCCTAATCAGCAATCCCATGTTGCTATAAATTATGCAACTCCAATATGAAGCCGCGCCGTCAACTTTCCTTGAGCCAATCCACCAATTGCCCGATGGGATCACCTAGGTCCGACTGTCTTAAGTAATTCAGCGACAGACACCGCCACAAGATACGCCTTTCGTCAATACTTAGTGAACTCTGGGGTGGCATCAAGCCCTTGTCGATAAGAGTTTGTGCAAAGCCTTTCTTGGCTTCGAAGTTTAGGAATCCAATGTTCGTGTCAATGGCTGCGGGATAGTTAATAGAATTCGCTTCCCGGTGACACTTATCGCACCTTGAAGCATCTTTGATTCGTGTTTCCGACTTTAAGGAGATTGAATGGCCGTCATTTGCTCGAACGATATCATCATCAGTCAATGCGCGACTTCCGATTGAAGGGCCATAGGCGTCTGACGGCAAATACTCGATGGGGCAGGACTGGTAGTTTGTAATGCGCTCGTTAAGTTTGGTGGCTATCGCTAGAGCCTCAGCATCTACGTGGGAATCCGTCGAATCAAATCGAATAATCTGCTTCGGATAGAGGGGAAGTACGGGCGATTTGTGACAGTCATAGCAGTTTTTGCTTGGATTCTTGGCCGCAAGCATATTCGGGCGGATGCTCCACAGCCTAGAGGAATCCCTCTCTCGCATGAAATCCACTAGAAATGCTTTTTGATGCCCATGGGGGTCTCGGTGAATGGTAACCATTGAAACGCTCTTCACTTCTTTGGTAGTTCTTTCTCCCGGAGCCTCGGCGGCAAATTGGATCCAACGGTCATTTGAACCTCCGTCCGATGAAGGTTCATTTGGGACATACACAAGAAATCGCCCATAAGTAGTCGTGTCGGCTGACTTCAGGAATTGACTTCGATACGCCAGGACAATCCACTTCTGATCGTCGGGCAATTTGGAATTCCAGTCGCGAATTTGCTCTAGTGCCTTCGAGTAACTGCTTTGCGACGAAAGGTTGTTCAAGAATTCTTGGCCGCGCAACATCTTTGGGAATGCCATGAAACTTGAGGAATTGTCCCAGTAAGTTTTATCTGTTTCTGGATACCCAAGCGCATGAGTATAAGTCCCGTTCTTGTCGAAATAGGACATCATGCCCTGAGTCTCGATAAATGCAAAGAAGTGCCTCATCGTTGACCTAATCTTGGTGTTGGATGGATTTTCCGGAGCGAGATTCATCCATTGTCGGACTTGTTGATAAGCAACTGCCGATCGCAATATAACTTCTTCCCTGGAGATCAGTTGACGTCCGTTAGCTTCAAACGTAGGTGTCAAAATCCACCTAATTTGCTTTTCTCGCCAGGAAATCCATTGAGCTTGACTCCAACGGAATGGTTCCTCCGATTGCCCCGTGTAAGTTAGGCTTACTTTGAAAAGCAGCACAAAACAAGCGGACAGTAACAGATAATTTGAATTCAATCTGCGGAACAGAGGCAAAGTTTGAATTTCCTTTAGGTAGTAGATTGACTGACGAGTTGAAATAGAGATTTATTCCAACTCGCGCTTGCAGCCCCAAAGGTATTAGTGGATATGGATGTCGTGTTCGCTTCGGTATTGGTTCATGACCTCCCAATCGGAAGCCACGTCCGGAGTCTTCTGAATGAGTTCCGCCCATGTTATGGGCTCATGGGTGGACTTGAGTTCAACCATTTCAATGCAACCTTCAACAGGGCAGATATTGTGGCAAAGTCTGCATCCCACGCAGTCATCCTCTCGAACTACAGGCACAGGTTTTAGACTTTGGGTGGCATATTTTCCGTTGCGTTCAGGATCAAGACCTGGCAACATACGGTCTCCCGATGGGCCATATAGGTCAATACATTGATGTGCAGTATCGTTGCACGCTACATAGCAGAGATTGCAGGAAATGCATTTCAGCGCATCAATCCTTGCGACTGCTTTGAAGTTCAAGTTTAAGTTCTCAAAACTTGAAATATGAGGAAGGCTTTTGCCACGAAAGTCGCTAATTGTCTCAAAACCTTTAGACGACATCCAATTGCTGAGCCCATCGCAAAGGTCATCGATAATTCGAAAGCCGTAATGCATAGCGGCAGTACAAACCTGAACATTCGTTGCGCCGAGCAACAAGAACTCTGTGGCATCTCGCCAGTCTGATATTCCACCCATTGCGGATATGGGAACTGCAGACGACCGAAGGAATTCATTTGAAGCCACAGCCGAAGTCAAGTGAAGCGCGATTGGTTTTACAGCGGGTCCTGCGTACCCGCCGTGACCACCTTTGCCACCAATACTAGGTGAAACCTCGAAGGTATCGAGATCAATTCCCATAATGGAATTCAACGTATTGATGAGAGAGATGCCGTTTGCGCCGCCGCGCACGGCTGCCTTAGCGGGTTCTACAATATTGGCCACATTAGGCGTAAGCTTCACAAGGATGGGGATGTGAGCAACTTGAGCAACCCAATTCGTAATTTGTTCGCAGTATTCGGGGACTTGGCCAACTGCACTTCCCATCCCCCTTTCGCTCATTCCGTGAGGGCACCCGTAATTTAACTCGATGCCATCGGCACCGGTATCCTCGATCATCTGGACAATTTCCTTCCAGGCTTGAAAATTGGATTCCACCATCGCCGATACGATCACGGCACGGTCAGGCCATCGCCTCTTTACTTCAGCAATTTCACGGAGATTGACGGCGAGAGGTCGGTCGGAAATAAGTTCTAAGTTGTTGATGCCGATCATCTTTTGTCCGGCAAAGTGAAAGGCACCATATCGATTGGAGACGTTTAGAACAGGAGCTCCAATCGTTTTCCACACGGCTCCTCCCCATCCAGCCTCAAATGCCTTGTCCACTTGGTGACCTGAATTGGTAGGGGGCGCTGATGCAAGCCAAAAGGGATTGGGTGATCGAATGCCGGCAAATTCGGTCGATAGATTTGGGCTCATTAATTCTCCTATTTTGATCTTGCCGTCACTGGCATCCCATTAACGCTCGATGAATCGACTTTGCAGCTAGTTTTCCATCCTGAACCGCCATAACGGTGGAAGCATTCCCTGTGGCTCTTATACAATCGCCACCTGCGAAAACCATGGGCAAGTTCGTTTCAAAATTGTTCGTGACTTCAACGAATCCAAGCTCGGTCCGATGAACATTTAATGGCGGTTCTTGACCTATTGCACGAATAATTTGGTCGACCTTTATCTCGAAACTCGACTCGGATAGACCCTCGTTACAATGGAGCGCAAAACCATTTCCATCAACTTGGTCCACGCGAATTGGTCGAATATCAAACTGAAACTTGATTCCCTCTGTGCGAGCGTAATCAATTTCATGTTGATATGCGGTCATGTCACTTTCTGATCGACGATAGAGGATGGTGACCCTTTCAGCTCCTAACTTTTTCGCAATAGTTGCGCAATCGATAGCCGTGTTGCCAGCACCGATCACTACGACTTCGCTTCCAAAGGTCAATTTGCTTGGGTTAAGCTTGCTTGTTTCAATAAGCTCAAGGCCATCCAAAACGAACTCTTCACCAGAAATCGACAGCAATCGCGCGGTTCCCATTCCGACACCAAGAAACACTGCGTCATATGTGGCTGCGAGTTCCGAAGGGTTTGGTTCGACTCCAAAGCGGAATTCAACACCCAGTCTTTCGATCATTTTGGCTTCTGCTAGGGCTACTTCCGTGGGTTCCCTGAGCGAAATAATGCCGTAAGTTGAGAGGCCACCCGGAAGTTCCTTTCGCTCAAACACGACAACGCTATGCCCTAATCTTGCCAGCTCTCCGGCACAACTCAATCCAGCTGGACCAGAACCAACGACAGCAATTCTTCTGCCCGTTTGTGGACCAGGAAGGAATAGGTCCTCCGTTTGGCTATCCAAGGCATATCGTTGAAGCCTCCCAATTTCTATGGGTCGGTGATATTTTCCAAGTACACAGGCGCCCTCGCATAGCTCTTGAACTGGGCAAACACGAGCACAGGTCGCTCCCAGTAAATTTGAATCTAGGATTGTTTTCGCTGCACCAAGAAGGTTTCCCGTCGATATTCTCTTTATGAATTTTGGAACATCGATATGTGTGGGGCAAGCTTGAGTGCAAGGTGCATCGAAACAGTACAAACACCGATTTGTTTCGATAGCGGCCTCGCTGGGTGTCAATGCCGGAAGGACCTCTGCGAGCGGGTCAAAAGAATGCCCGGACGAGATATCACCCACAATTGCCATGCCCCATCATATCCCGAGAAGCCAGCAATTTTCCGGAGGTCGTTTATGAGCTGCGGTTCAATTGCCAGATCTTTCCGTTAAGATAGCTGGCAAATAACACCCAGAATAGATAGGGAACAAGTAAACCTCCTGCTATCGGATTGACTTTCCAGAAAGAAATGAGGGTCGCCAGAATCGAAATCCAAAGCGCGCCTATTTCATAGAATGCCAGATCGGGGCGGCGAATATAGAAGAACAAATAGGGCCAAAGCAGGTTAAGGATCAATTGACCGCCAAACAGAATAGCGATCACTCCGCTGCTACAGCCATGGAGATTTATAAGGTTGTCCACACAGGTGCGAAAACCCATGACGGAGGACTCAAGGAAGGTTTCCTAAGGTCCGGCTACCAGGCCATGACTGAACTATTTGTCCACCAACCACCAATAGCTCCTATTCCGAGACAAATCGCAAGGAATCCGCAAAAAGCTCCAATAATCATTTTCCTTCTCGCCAGGATCGATCAAAGTCGATAAACCACTGAAATCAGCGCCTTAACTGTTTCAATAACTGGCCGATCTCGCGCACTAGTGCCTAAGCGACTGACTGGCGATTTCTGCTTTCTTCAAGTTCCTCAATCGCCATTAGTGCGGCTAGATTTTGGTTGGCAGTCCGAAGGCGAGCACAGAGTATCCTGCTAAGATTCAGGAGACATTTTGCCGCAATGTCGTGCGAAGCCATAAGGAGATTCATTAAAGGTTCCGCAGGGAACACAACTGCAGTACAGTCCTCCCGAGCAACTACGGTCCCTGACCTTGGCTTGTCATCCAATAAAGCCACTTCGCCAATCGGCATACCTGGCTGAACAAGTGCAATTGGATCCCCCACAACTGTTAAAACATGGGCAGATCCACTTGCTAAAATGAGCAGATCCTTATTCTCATCGAATTGCTTGACCATCTCTTCACCAGCCTTGAAGGTTCGCCAATCGGCGATCGATATGAGACGCTCAATCTGGGAAGGTGAAAGGCCTTCGGCCAGATAGCTGGATTCAATAGCTTGCTTCAAATTCATGTACTTCGATCCTTCAAGCGTCTGCTGCATGTGAGAATTGACCTAGCAAATGTAAAAAACGCCGAACAGTCCTATGGGACCACTAGGACTCTTCATCGTTTTTTGGGGCAAAGTGCCCGATCCTCGATAAGAAAGTAGCCCGGATCTGATGCTGCAGAACTGCATAATAGACGATCCCTTGTTCCCATTCGCACCGTGAAGTGAATCGATTGTCGACAGATATGTCATTGTTCTCGTGTTAGTCGAGGCAAATGGAAAAGCGATTCTTTAATATCTGGCGGTCGGGACTAATAGTGGTTTTCGCACTCTCGATCCTCATGTATTTGCCTTCTCTGATGGGTACTCCCATTTGGGATGATCCTGGCCTCATTTCGGGCGAGCAATTCGGAGGTAACACGTTTACTGCGGCCTTTACTCACCCGTTCGGGAACTATTACCGACCCTTAACCTCGGCATCATTCGTCTTTGATTCTTCCTATGCCAGGGCCATTCCCTTGTTTTATCACCAAACGAACATTTTATTGCATGCCGCCACCGCCGTGCTCGTTTGCCTGATTGCGTTTCAAGTATCAAAGAACCGATGGGCTGGATTACTTGCGGGGACATTCTTCATTTTCCAGCCCTTCCAGGTTGGTGCAGCAGCTTGGATAGGCGGAAGAACCGACGTTCTGTCTTGCTTCTTTCTGTCTCTGTTTTTAGCAACGTTCATTTCGTATTGTGAGAGTTGGCGCAAACCAATGCTCTGGCTTTCATTGGTCTCCTTCTTCCTTGCCGCCCTTTCAAAAGAGCAGTCCATTGCGGTGCTACCCGTCGTTCCGCTCGGACTTTTAGTTTTTGGGCAGAAAAAGGGTAGGGAATTGGCAAAGCTGTCTGTGCCCTATGTAATGGTTCTCGCAGTATATATTGGACTTTGGTTAACTTGGGCTCCCATCCCGCGAGGCGCCCCAAACAGCTTTATCCAGACGGTTACATTAGCGTTAAGGACAGGTTCGTTTTACGGACTAGGATTAGTAGCTCCTAATCGAGCCTCTCTGGTTACATATACATTGGAGAACAACTCGGGGCCCGGTTGGATCCTTGCGGGATTCGTAATGGCAATCGGGTTGGCCGGTGTATTGGTCTGGACATACAAGAAGCAACCTAAGTGGTTCGTTTTGGTTGCATTCGGGCTTCTCATCTATATTCCGATTTCCAACTTCCCGACTTTGCCTTCTATGGTTGTGGCGTCATATCGATTCAGCGAATCTGGAATTGCTGCTGCGTGTTTACTTGGAGTTCTGGGAGCACTTTGTTTTGAACAGCGGAGAATCTGGTTATCTCTTGCGCTTGCTTCTAACCTACTTCTCGGGGCGTTAGTTACTTGGTGGGGAGTCCATCAGTACGATACTCCGGTTAGTTTCTTCGAGCAGGTTGCCAATGCCGATCCTCACTTCATAGTTGGAGTTCAGTTCTATTCTCAGTTTTTGGACAACGCAGGGAAACACGATGAGGCGATTGCAAGAACTGGAACAACCCTTGAATGGGTTTTTGGAACTGAGCAATGGCTTGCCCTGCTTGAACAGCAGGGCAAGCGGGCCATCACGCCTGACGTGAAGTCACGACTACAGGCGAATATTGGATTGCCTAATTTACAGACACTTGGTAATTTCGTAGGTAGCCGGGCGAGCTATCTAGCGCGCGCGAACAAAGCCATTGAGGCACGCCGTACCGCAAAAGCAGCCCTTGCGCTCGCACCTAATGATCCTTGGGTGAATTACTTATATGGACGTCTCATTTATCCAGTAGACAAAGCTGATGCCATTCGGCACTGGGAAATGACCTTAAGGATCTCACCAGGGTATGCAGCCTGCGCCATATCGTTGGCTCACGAGCGTTTGCGTGAGAGTAAATATGCAGAAGCCATTCGGCTTCTGACCGGTGCCCTTCAGCAGGTTGATTACAGTGGCAATACCTGGATTGATCTCGCCGACGCCAAATTGGGAGTCAACGACTTTAGTGGTGCAGCTCAAGCTTTGAAAAGCGCATCGTCGGCCATGTTTCCACCCGATATTCGCGAAATTGAAAAAAGGACAAGGCTGATTGAAGTCAAAAAGAAGGCTTCGGGGAATCAGCTTTCGCCGAAATTCTGACGTTTTCATCCAAACCACACCAAATCTTAAGGGGAGCAAGTCTCCACCCTTGCATTTTGAGGTCAATTTGGACACATATTATTTGGAATTGCGTCCTTGCAGTCCTGCGGGATGGGTATCTCGTTTGAGCCAAAAGTAATTTAAAGGTCCTTCGACTCAAGGATTGCAGGTCATTTATGGTGAACAAGATACTTGATTTGGGCCGATTTTTGCGAGTTTTTGCTCTTTTTATGTAATGTGTTCATGCGACCCTAAAGTTGGGACTTTTACAAGCCTATATAACATCGGAAACTAACAAACATGAAGAACAGCATTCGAACTCGCCGCAACCGAAAGGGCTTCACGCTCATCGAACTTCTCGTAGTCGTTTTGATCCTCGGTATTCTTACCGCCATCGCTCTTCCTTCTTACTTGAGCTCGGTTCAGACTTCGCGACAGGGCGCAGCGAACACGAACGCACGAGCCCTTGCAACAGCGGTTCAATCTAAGGCAATTGGTGCCAATGCTTACGATACAACCCTTGCAAACTACGCCACAGATATGGGCGGTACGATCCCATCAAATCCTTGCACTGGAACCACCACCGGCTACACGATTACAGCGACTGCAACTACAGCAACGGTCGTTGCGACTGCAGGTACAAACTGCGGTACTTGGACTCCAACAACGTTCTCCCTAACTCTCTAAGCCATTCGTTTAGGGATTTCAAGATGGCAAATGTGGGCCGCTGGATTTACCGGCGGCCCACATTTGCTTTTCTCCCAGGTTTTGATGTCCCGGAGTGCGAAATTAAGGCAGACGATAATCACCACAGCGCGGGATCCAGTACTTGGCAATACCCGTTTTGAAAAGCAAACGCAATGGAGGTCACTTCGAGACAAGGCTTGATTGGTCTTAACCGAGAAACGCTCGCATTAATACCCGGTCCATTGCTCCCTTCAAATAGGATGAGAACCGTAACGGGTTTAGGTGACCCCAAAGAAACGACTTTCGAAATTCCATTAGTTACCGGATAATTCTAAACATGAACAACAGCATTCGAACTCGCCGAAACCGAAAAGGTTTCACCCTCATTGAATTACTCGTCGTTGTACTGATCCTCGGAATTCTTACAGCAATCGCATTGCCTTCCTACCTAAGTTCCGTTCAGACATCACGACAGGGAGCAGCAAACACAAATGCTCGAGCTCTGGCCACAGCCGTTCAAGCAAAAGCTATCAGCGCCAATGCATACGACACAACATTAGCTGACTATGCTGTAGATATGGGCGGAGTTCTTCCTTCCAATCCATGCACAGGAACGACAACTGGCTACACAATTACTGCGACTGCAACTACGGCGACGGTCGTTGCGACTGCAGGAACGAACTGCGGTACATGGACTCCTACGACATTCTCGCTCACACTGTAAGCAAGAAGCCTCTGGCGAATCGATTCTTGGCGGCATAGGAAATCTACTTCCTCTGCCGCTTTGGCATCGGTGTCTTGCGACGAACTTGAACGGATCCATTTTCTAGTGACAGTCCTGAAAAGCACCCTTATGAAATCCTACAAAATCGCCAAAATCAATAGTTGGGATGTTTATAAGAATCGGCCCAGATTGACAAGTTAAGAAGCAGCACGATTTTGGTATTGAATAATGCTAAAGGATTCAGGCAAATGAAATTACCTAGAGGCAGAATGAACTACGGCGGCTTTACGTTGATAGAGCTACTCGTAGTCGTCTTAATTTTGGGCATTCTCATTACCATTGCACTCCCTTCCTTTTTGACCGCAGTAATTGATTCAAGAAAAGGAATGGCGAATGCAAATGCTTTAGCCATCGCTAAGGCAGTCCAAGCCAAATCTTTGGTGACTGGATCTTACGATACGACGATTACGGACTATGCTCATGACCTTGGGGGCAGTGTCCCTGTCAACCCATGCACCGGAACGACCACCGGTTACTCGGTTACGACTCCATCAACCAGTACTGCCACCGTAACGGCTACGGCAGGCTCGAATTGTGGTAGTTGGACTCCCACAATTTTCTCTCTTGTCCATTAATTGCGTCCGTGCGGGTATCTCTTTGAAGCACGTGCTGGTTAATGGGAGAGAAGCCAAAACATTCTAGAAACGCCAGCGTTCGCGAGCAAAGTCTTCGTCATCCTCCGCGTTTCAATAGGTTTTGCCAACTCTAGTGGCTCACTCGATCTCTCCGACTCATCTGCTGTTATTGTCGGAGATTTAGCTCCTGTCAATGCATAGAAGGCTTGAGTTCTCGTCGAATCGATAGTCCAGAGTCTCATGTTTCGCCAATATAGGCCATCTTTGTCTTTGAGATAGGACAGGCAATACGTAGCTTCTCGATTCGCTTCTTGCCGATAGGCGTTGTTTCCGGTAAAACGACTCAGTTCTCGCATTCCATCTACTAGATATTGGACAAAGTACGTAGCGTCATACCAATACCGTTTATCTGGGTCTGTGACAGCGCCATCGAACATTGGGGAAAGGTTACGATTGAGGCAACCATCTCCCATCCGTATAGCCCAAGCGTTTATTGATTTGTCCCCTGTTTGCCGACAATATTCCACGGCAGCTCGAATCGGGACTCCCGTGTTATAGGTCCAAACGGTATTCATGCGCTCAAATTTCAGACTCTTGAATCCATCGTAGATGAGGCCGTCTACTGTGCTAAGGTTTGAACGAATCCAATCGAGAGCTGTCTTTGCCCATATTCGGTAGTGGGTAGGTTGATCAAGCATTGCGATTAATAGAGCTGCCAAAGCACCTGCTGCGGTTGCTGAGACGGTGCGGTCGCTGCGATCTTGGAGTCCTGTTTTAGTTCCCCATCGAAGTCCCCCTGGCTTGGCTGAAGCATCCAACCCTTTGACAACAAATCGATCAAATATATCCTTGGCACGAGTCAGGTAACGCTTTTCCTTAGTCACCTCGTACGCTTCCATGCAAGCAATGGAAGCCCACGTATTGTCATCGTAGAACTTGTCATCGTTTCCTGCGAAGTACTTCCATGCGCAATAGGCATGGCCCTTTCGATCGAAATACTGGTCCAGAACTTCGAAAAATGGGCCGACTTTTGGACCCCAATTTTTGGGATCGACTTTAGCTACCTCAATAATGGCCTGCCAGGCGAGAAGGGACGTCTAGAACGTATATCCTTGGGTTCCTACACTCTCGCTCGAAGCTACGGGCGGCTTCCAAATTCGGTCGTCTTTGTCGAAAAAGTTCTTAATCGTGAGCTGAGTGAGTCGTTCTGCTTCGGCATGAAATGACGACTGTGACGGAGATGCCAAGATCGCAAGAGCAAGAATCTGAAGCATAAGGTGGTCCTAATCAAAGTATGTCTTAATGTTTAGACAGAGCCCGCAATCTACACTATTTACTTAAAAAGAGCCCCCTCGCAATCTTAGCGAAGGGGCTCTTTTTGAGAATTCAAGACGGATTATTTACTCGCGCCAGGTTGCCCGGTGCTAGGTGCTCCCCCATTGGGAACCTTTGATCCGGGACCGCTAGGCGACTTCCCACCTTGCATTCCTTGCATGTAAGAATCATGAGCTTTGTGAGCTTGCTCAATCTTTTGATCGTCTGACAGCATGCCATCATCCTCACCTTTACAGGATGTCAAGCAAGCATTCAAGCTGAAGGCAAGAACGATATAGGTAATTAAGCGCTTTTGCGCCATTCTACTTTTCATATTAATAAGCGATTCCGGATTCGTTTTTGAACCAAACGGGGCATCATCAATGAACCGATAACTCAGTTCATTGAATGGCCAGGTCAGAGCTTAGAAATGTCGCAGCTTGAACCCCATGTAAACCAATAGTTGGTGTTCTTGGTGGGGTCGCTTAATCCAATTGTGTTGGGCTGTCCGTCCGAACGTCCATCACCCAAAGCATTTACCGTTCCACTAACACCCATCATCTTGAAGGTAACTGCTGTGCGAAGCATATACTTTGCATGGCCGTCGCCGAATCCGTAATCGCCACCTTTACCAAACGTATTTCCCGCAAAACTGAGGTCAATGCCGTTGCAAGCAGTTGTCGCGCCGTCAAAGTTGGTTGGCTGAACGATGGACTCTCTGGTCGTCGTTTGTTTGCTTTGGAATTGAACGTATTCTGCGGGGATACTGAGCGAAGTATAGGATTTACCTTCGATCGTGCCGTTCATCATCCAAGTCGCATTGCCTGCACCATTGACTGTCGAATAGCCATACCCTGGATCTGGATCCTTAGGTGCAGCCGCACTAACATAAAGCGGGAGACTCTTCTCGTATGGCTGAAGTTCTCGACCCCAATCCTGTGGCCATTGGGTGCTCATGAACCCGAGCGGATCAGGCGTAGTTGGAGTGATCTGAGGAAAAGTGTATTGAGCACCTGCGTTCCAAGGAATAGGGAAGTTGTTCTGATCGTTGTTTTGCCTTACAGCGACATCATCCGAGTCATTTGCATACATCAAAGCCGCAAGGTTTAGCTGTTTGACGCTGGACAAGTCAGAGGCCTTCTTCGCGGCCATCTTCGCTTGTGCGAATACAGGGAACAGGATGGCTGCAAGAATTGCTATGATCGCGATAACTACAAGGAGTTCAATTAAAGTGAATGCTTTCTGGTGCTTCATGATTACCTCTTCAATGAGGGATTGACTTACTGAGTCAAAAAGGACAATTGCTTAGTGATTACGGAATAGTGGTGGACTGGTTTGCGTAAGATTTGACTTTGTTGACGGGTTCTGACCGCCTTCAACGCGTCTGAGAAATACTATACAACGGTTTATAGGCATTTGAGAATATTCTTTTTACGGAATGAACCTCCCCCATGGAAATTAATCGGGAAAAGTTCAATTGGTGGCTAAGCAATAATTGGCACTATGCTTAAAGGCAAACACATAAACTTGAGAACCGTGTCTAGGTCGGATCTTAAGGAGTTCTTAGCCCTGTCCTCGGACATTGAAGCTAGAGGGGACTTCTTTCCAATGAATCTAATGACAGAATCGAGTCTATCTTCCCGATTCGATAAAGATTCTCTGTGGGCGGATGACAACGGGACAATGCTCATTGTAAGCGCGGAGACGGACAAAATTCTGGGAATGATCGTCTTCTTCAAGCCGACGCACTATTACGATGCACTTGAATTGGGCTATATCCTATATGAACAGGCTGAACGTGGAAAGGGCATCGTGCCTGAAGCGGTAAGGATGTTTGTGAAGTACCTTTTCGCCTGGAAACCGTACGAACGGATCCAGCTACAGTTGGATTCAAGGAACCACTCATCAAAGCGAGTTGCTGAAAAATGTGGATTCACCTATGAGGGTACTGCCCGCCGAGCGATCATCTCCAACGGTGCGCCTGCTGATCTTGAGGTGTATTCGATTCTCAGAAGTGAATTTAACTTGTAGTCCGCTAGGAGGATTGCGCAACACCACCCTAGTTTTCGGTGGGACGTTCAGCGAGTCGAAATTCTCTTGTGTTGCAGTCCACAGTAGCTTTGACCCCCAAGGGCAAAATCCATTGCGGGTCCGTGTGACCGAAATCCATATTTGAAATGACCGGCATATCGTAACGTCCGAATTCGCCAGAAATGACCTCAACAATCATTTTGTCCAAGAGAACTTTATCCTCAGGGGAATATGATCTTGCACGACCAAATAAGACTGCTTGGGCAGTTTCGAACAATCCCATGGAGCCGTAATTGCGAAGCATATATTTGACATTCGAAATTGATGGCTTATCCTCTGAAGTTTCAAAAAAGAAGATTGATCTGCCAAGTAGGTCCAAATTTGGCCAAAACGATGTGCCCTTTAAAAACTCAAGAACTTCGATGCAACCACCAAATATTGTGCCGGTCACTTGCCCTGTTCCTTGCAGCCAATGCCAACCTTCTATATTGTCATACAAATCGCCGATCGCACCGTCGTTACCAAGGTTGCTCCACTCTTCATACCGGTCTATCCACCTTGGATAGGGAACATAGGTGTTCGGGTATGTCTCAGACATTAGCATGTGTGCCACGTGATCCCGATACTCGCGAGGCAAGTTGTGCATTTGTGCGAACCCTGCCATCACAGACGGGCCATTGTAAGTCACCAATCCATGACCGAATAGAAATGTATTGATCGCCGCAGTGTCAGAGAAACCGAGGAGTATCTTTGGATTCTTCTGGATGATATCGAGATTCAGATAGGGAAGGATTCGAACAGAATCATCGCCGCCAATACTTGTAAAGATGCCATCAATGTCTGGGTCACCAAAGGCCTGATTGAGGTCTTCAGCCCTCAATTGAGGGTTCAGGTATACCTTCCGAGCGTCCAGGCGAGCGGAAGGAAATTCTCGGATCTGTAATCCAAAAATCTCCTGGATATTTCGAAGACCGCGGTCGAAGATATGGGGAAACACACTAGGTCCACCCCATGATGGAGAGACAATCGCTATGGTGTCACCTGGCTTCAGTCGTCTCGATTTCAGGTGAGGCATGGTCGCCAATTATAATGGCATTAAGCTCGTATGGCAAATAGCATTGGAGAAATTGATGGAATATAGACAGTTGGGTTATTCAGGATTCAAGGTTCCCGTTCTTAGCCTAGGTACAGGAACATTCGGAGGGGCCGGCGAGTTCTTTAAGGGGTTCGGGAACAGCGATGTGGAGGAAGCAACCCGGTTGGTTGATATCTGTCTCGATGCTGGATTGTGCATGTTTGACTCAGCGGACACTTACTCCTTTGGCCTAGCAGAGGAGATTCTTGGCAAGGCCATTCATGGTCGTCGAGATAAGGTGATTATCTCGACGAAGACCACATTTACTATGGGACCTGGTCCAAATGAAGTTGGATCTTCTCGTTACAAGCTAATAAAGTCTTGTGAAGACAGTTTAAGGAGGCTGGGTACTGACTATATCGACCTGTATCAGATGCATGCCTTTGACGCAATTACTCCGGTTGAAGAGACGCTCAACACACTTAATGACCTAGTCCGGGCAGGAAAGATTCGCTATATTGGTTGCTCAAACTACTCTGGCTGGCATCTGATGAAAGCAATTGCGATTTCGGAACGGCAAAACCTTTCTCGCTACGTTGCACATCAAGCCTATTATTCTCTGATTGGTAGAGACTACGAATGGGAGTTAATGCCCTTAGGCTTGGACCAAAAAGTTGGAGCCGTAGTCTGGAGCCCCCTTGGCTGGGGTCGTTTAACCGGAAAGATCAAGCGGGGAATGCCAATACCTGAAGGTAGCCGGTTGAATAACCCTGTAACTGCCCGCGGTGGTCCGCAAGTTAGCGACGAGTACCTCTTTAAGGTACTTGACGTGATTGACGAAATTGCAGAAGAAACGGGTAAGTCAGTTTCCCAGATCTCGCTCAACTGGCTTCTTCAGCGACCGACCGTTTCCACGGTCATCATCGGGGCTCGAAATGAAGAGCAGCTTCGCGAGAATCTTGGAGCAGTCGGCTGGAATTTGACTTCCGAGCAGATATCGAGATTGGATGCGGCAAGTAAAACCCCAATGGCATATCCTTATTGGCATCAAGATGGGTTTAGCCGAAATCCATCTCCGTTGGGGCCTAGTAACTGATTAACCTCCATCGAGTTGATAGAGGGCGCCAAAACCGAGATTTATACAGGCGTATTTCTTTCCCCGTAACCACTGTTTGAGCTAAGACCTGTGGCGGTCATTCGGGGCAACTTTGCCCTCAGCGGCCGCCCCAAGAAATTCCAACCCGGTCAAGGTAAGTTCTGGAGTATTCAATAATGACCTAGACTCGAAGAACCAAAGAACTGACCTCCAGTTTTTCCTTATACGAAGTTCCCTTAAAGCTTCCAGGAGTAGGTTGGTGAATCATTGCTCCTATCTGAGTGAGACCCCTAAGCGTTTTCAATCGGACGTTCCCTGCGAGATCGGTCTTCGCCGTTATGTTGGGCAGTCCTGTTGAATAAACCTCAACATCGGCTCCTACACTTGGTTTGCCACCGAAGGTAACAGTTACGATCCATGTATTTCCTTTCTTTATGATTGAGATATCGGATGCGAGGCCCGTACTTGTTTTCGCTTGAGTTAGGCTGGTCGCCCCTTTCGCAGACCAGTGAACGAGGGCGTTCTGGAACACCCCGTACTGTGCGCTGATTCCGATTGGCTTTTTGGGGTCGGTTATCGTTGCCTTCATTAGGCGATGATCCTTTGAGTCGATTAGATTCTCTAAACCTACCGTTTTGAAACTGTCCTTGAGCGTGTAGAGGATGGGAGCTATCCCATTTCCTGGAGAGTCGGCAAGTTCAAGCGATGCAATGCGTCCATTCGGTTCAATCGTCACCCAGATGAAGTGAGCTTGAGCAGGAATTGCGATTGTAAGGAGACCGAAGATTGTGAATGCATAGAGGGGCTTCATATCGTTAGTCGAATATACTGAGACTATTGAGAAACGATGCTGAACATAAGGTGCCGTAATGTCTAATATTGAACATATTCGTGAGAATGTCCAAAAGCGCCGTAGATTGCCTGATCGTAGAGTTCATCGGACTGCTTTAGCGATTCAGTGGGCCCTAATCGACTTGATCAAAGAGCATGGATACGATTCGATTGATGTCAAGGACATTGCCGAGCGAGCGAACATTGGCAGATCGACTTTCTATTCGCATTTCAAGCACAAAGAGGATGTTCTGTTGCGGTCAATCGATGGTCTTTATCAGCACATGCGCGATGCTTGGAAGGTCGAACTTGAGATGACTGGTGCCGAATATGGTCAGGCAAAATTCGTCCTGCCATTCCTCACCCACTTCGGCTCAAACGTTGATCTCTGGAGAGCTTTTGCGACTGGCGAAGCTTCTGACATTCTTCTTCGCAAGTTAAGAGCGATCTTTTTGGACCTCTTCCGAGAAGATCAGGGCGTTGATGTCATGAGCCCTCCCGAAGCGCAGGCTAATGTTCAGGTTCATGTCGGAGCTCTCATGGCACTTGTGGTCTGGTGGCTTGACCTAGGTGTTTCCATGAGCCCAGAATCCGTGCATTATGCTTTCTCCAAAGCACTTGGCTACAAGTAGTATTTAGTGATAAAGCAGATTTACCGATCTCGAACTGTAAACGCTTTGACTTCGATTTACTCGACCTTCTCGAAATTATCGGTGATTCCTCGGACTGTTGCGCCTCCTAGATCAAAACCTGACTTCCTCTCATAGAGATTCAGTTCAACGCCCTTCACATCAATCATTCCTTGGAACTGATATCCAATTGCTTCATAGAACCGGTTGGACATCGGATTTGTGGCATAGGCGTCTAGCCGGATATATGGAAGGTTCTTGCTCATCGCGAGTGCTTCAACCTCTTGCATAAGGAACGCCCCGATTCCCCGCCTCTGAAAGATAGGATGTACTGCCAGATTGAAAACTCCAAGTGCATCAGACGTTGGCTCCGTCCAATATTTTCGCTTCCAAAATCCAGGCAAAAACGTGCTTACCGCAATCGAACCAACGGCTCTACCACCTTCTACTGCGGCAAACAACGTGAGTTTGCGAAGGCGTTCGGGGTCAGCACACTTGATTCTTTCGCGAATCGAAGCAATCCTGGCAGGTGAACTCCAGTGCCCGGGACCAAGCAACAATGTCAGTTCGCGAGACGTGGCGTTCCTAATCTCTTCAATCTGCCTAGCATGTTCGCCTGACGCGAGGCAGAATTGAAGTTCATTCATCCTTGAATTATAGATTGTCGATCCCAAGGGACCCGTAGATTTTCGGGGAGGTACTTCAATCTAACCAAAGTCTCTTATAGGCGACATGTTGGGTAACAAATACACAAAACCTATGCATAACGTAGCGAAAGAGGCGAAAGCAGCTTGCGTAAACAATAACACTGTATTGCTCCGCGATTAACCGCTTGATAGAAGATAGACCTGCGTGAAAGTGCGAACGTAACGCTGAAATCTATTTCGTTTAACCGCTTAAATGCCTTCATCTAAGGGTATTGTGGTGGCGCTTATCACCTAGCAGATATAGCAGGAAACGGCACTATTAGGTTCAAAAAGTGCAACGACGCATTGTTTCACTCTGGTACTAGACAAACGAGGGAAAAGCAGAAATGAGTCGAAATATGGTTTGCATGCTTAAGAAAGCCTTAATAAATGGCCTCAGAAATTGAGCAATTATTGCGACATGGGCTGATCACAAAAGTTTTAATTTGGTAGCCTGTTTGTCAAACCCAATAGGTCTTTAGTATGAAACTTACTTTTATTTTGCTCACGGTTGCGTCAGTCTCTCTCCTCCCATCATTGTCGACCGCTGGTTTGCAGCTTAATGCTGATAAGAGCCAAGTTGCCACTGGAAAGGAGGAATTTGATCCCAAACGCGATGCAGCACAAGATATTGCAGTTGCGCTTAAAATGGCTTCAAAAGAGAACAAGCGTGTTCTCTTGAACGTCGGTGGAAATTGGTGTTCCTGGTGCAAAAAACTCGACGGCCTATTGAGATCGGACAAGGATATTTCTCGGATTCTCAAAGATAAATATGTTGTCGTTCCAGTCAACTACAGTCAGGAAAATCCAAATCGAGCAATTCTTTCCAAATATCCACAAGTTACTGGATACCCCCATCTCTTTGTACTTGATGTCAAAGGGAAAGTGATCAAATCTCAGGACACCAGCGAACTTGAAGACCTGGACAAATACGACACGGCCAAGGTCTTATCGTTTTTGAAGCATTTTGTGCCGTAATATCGAACCTGTCAGATCCTAGGATCTCAACGTGGTTTTCTGGAAGGTGGATAACTGGTTGGATACCCAGCCATGCCCACACTTCTTGGTGCTTCTCGGTCCCAGATGGCTCGGTTCAAGATCTGCTGATCTTGGGTATCGGGCTCATCCCAATCCATTAATTCACATGCTTCGGCCAGCTTCCTCGAAGCTAATGTGAGATTTTTTTTGGCAGGTGGATTGAGTTCGTCCAGCGGTACTTGATTCAAGACGGCTGAAAACGGTGTTAAGTCTGGCTTCTCACCGAAGCACCCATACATTGGCTTGATTGTTCGATCAAAACGAGTCATTGGGGGCATGCCAAGGACGCGTCCGATTGTTGCCGCGATCGATACGTGATTATAGATGTCGCTGTTAGTCGTACCTGGGCGTGAATAGGCAGAAATACAGAAGCAAATCGATCGATGTCCATCGACATGATCTTGTCCGTTTTGACTATCATCTTCTGCGACGATGATGAGCGTTTCGGGCCAAAACTTTGATTTAGAAATGGCTTCAACAAGCCGACCAAGGGCAAAATCGTTGTCGGCGACTTCAGCTCTTGGAGTCGGCCAGCCGGGCCTTGTTCCACCTGTATGATCGTTAGGTAGGAGCAGGATCGAGAGATTTGGCATCGAGTTGTTTGACTCCCAGTCATTCAACTGCTTAATGTAATGGTCTGCACGCCACTGGTCAGTAATTGTCACCGGAAATCCAATGTAAGTCGGATCAAGGTTCTCTCTTAACTGCGCCTGTGAAGTTCCGGCCTTAACGACGATTTCACCTTTACCGCTCTTATAGTCTGCCCAGCATCTTTTCCAATCTGGAGTCTTGCCCGTTAAGGAGTCTGTGATCGTAGGCTTGTCGACAAACTCCCCGAAGACTCTAACGCTCCTGCCGGCAGCTTTAGCCTGTGACCAAAGAAAACCTGCTGGCGAAAATGCAAGTGGATCGCCTCCATCATAGGGATAGCTTCGCTGGCTAGCTCCATAGTTTCTCTCTGTATAGTCGTTGGCGATCGCTGAGTCGACCCATTGATGCCCATCCGCCGAGTTAGTTCCAGATATATAAAAGTTATCCAGTAAGCCGAACCGGTTGGCGAGTTCATGATGATTCGGGGTGACGTTTAACGGAAATGTGCAGAGTGATGGGTCTCCATTTCCGGTTTTGATATCGCCCATTGCCGTGTCATATGACAAGTTCTCTTTAATGATGTAGACGACGTGTTTGAATACGCTGGGCTCGCCAAGTCGATCAGGCAACGGAACCGCCTTTCGGTTTTTTCGGGCGGTTAAGGTCGTTGACCATAAGTTATTTTTTGCCACGTGCTTGGTTAAGTTAGGCAAGTCAGCCATTTCGGAATATTTGAAGATTTGATATGCCCCGACCGAGTCATGAACGTTGAATCCAGTTGTCTTTGCGCTTGGCCTCGACCCAATCCCTTTTGAACATGCTACGAAAAGCTCACTAGCATCAGCTTGGAGTGCAATTGGATACCATGCAGTGGGGAAATAGCCCAAAACGCGAGGGCTCTTTGCCATATCAATGACGGCAACGGCGTTTGCTCCACCCAATGCGACAAAAAGCTTGTCGTTGGTGGGCGATAATGCCAGCGAAGTAGGAATTTGGCCGAATCCAGGGTCTTCTTTCGGTGTGATCGAAAACCGCCTAGCTTCAGTCTGAGATAGCGTATCAATTTCGCTTACGGCGTCTTCATCCGAGTCTGCAATGTAGAGCTTCTTCCCATCGTTGGTGAAAACCATTCCGGCGGGCTGCCTGCCCACCTGTATTGCTTTGGCCCCTGTCTTGGTAGTGCCGACAGGGATCAAACTGACTGAACCCCCCAAAGCTGCATCCGTGCGCGGATCGATCTGAACAGGTGTGCCGGCAGACAAAGCATTGGCCACACCCGTGCCATCGAAAGCCTGCCGAGTTGTTGGATCACCCTGAAGCGGATTTGGTGAAACGATCATGCCACCTCGATTAGCAACCGCCAAGATCTGTTCATTTGGCGACAATACTAAATTGTAGGGGCTTGCTCCAACGTTCCAAGTCGATTCAATCTTGCCGTCAGAGTTTAGTTCAATGACTTCATTTCGAATGCTAAGAGCTGCAAAGATATTTCCTTTCGAATCAACGGCAAGTCCAGTTGTTCCGGGCGCACGCTTTTCACTAGAGGCTACGACGTCCAATTGTCCTGTTTTCGTGATATTGGATTCGGAGATCAGGAATTTTCCGATCTTCCCACTGCTAAGCGAACAATAGACAAATTTCCCGTCTGGTGACCACGCAACTCCAAGTGGAGCTGCAGCTATGGCAGTTTCTGAAAGCTCGTCACCGGTCAATTTCGCGATTAACAAACGTCCATGAGCAAGTACTGCAATTCGCTGGTGATCTGGACTAAGTGCGAGGTCTTTGGACCGGGCACCTTCTAACCTAACTGTTTTGCCAAGTAGTTCAATGCGCTGGCCTGTAGAAATAAGAAAGGAACCATCAGCTTGTTGGCCAAGTTGCACCCTCGAAGTGACAACAAATCCTCCGAGAGCTAAAACGAGCACGCATGGAACCCACCATCTCATGGCGAATAGTCTAGTCCAACCTGCGGTGCTTGCCTACTAAGAAATTTAGGTCCAGCGTTATTTGGCAGCTAGCAAAGAGAGTCTACGGTTTTGAATCGAAGCTGATCTGCCGAGAACTCCGTCCGTTGAAGCTGGAGGAACCTTAACAAATCCACCCAATTGTCCTTCTACGGAAAGCTCACCATTTTCGTTGACTTCTAGGAATGCGAAAAGGGGCTTGTCATAAGCGAACATTCCTCCGCCCCAGAAATAACTTGCCGAGTTGACACAGTAGCAAGGGATCCCTTCGTAAAACTCTAGCCGATCTACATGAAGGTGTCCAAAGAAGCATGCAGCTACTGCGCCATCCGGATTCTCCATTTTGGCGTCTGAAATGACCTTGAGGACTTCGACCTGTTCAGGAGGAAGCTCCTGGCCGGGTTCAGCGAAGCCTAGAGGCTGGTGGCTGAACAGGAGCGTTGGCTTCGTGCCTCGTCTTAACTCGAGCTTCAGCCAACTTAGTTGCTCTTGGTCGGCCCAATTGTGAGTCGCATTATCTGTAAAGTAATTGCCGTGGGAATACGCGACTAGATTTCCGCCTTTCTTGAAGTGATTCAAATCGAGCATTACCATTCGGTAGTCACCGAGATCAACGGTCCCAAACCGATGGCCCATGCGGAGCTGAGCGACAGCTGTTTGCTTGTCGCACTTATCCATATCGTGATTTCCCAAGACTTGGATCTTTGGATGATTCAAATCATGAAAGAGACTCAAGCATGGTTGTGAGGTCTGTTCGAAATAACACATATCGCCCATCTGAACTACCGCATCGAGACCCTTTCGTTGCTTCACAGCAGTACAGAAAACCTCCAATCGATGAAGTGCGTCGGGCGCGAGTCCATGATGAAGGTCGGTAATGACCGCAAGCTTTAGCGGTCGTCTCCTTTTCCTAACCATCGACAAAGGAATCAAAGTGGGAACGAAAAGGGAAGTTGCGCCAGCCCATCCGAATCTGAGAAGTTCACGCCTCGTCACACTAGGATTATAGGATCAGTTTTCAGAAGTCACTATGAACTGCCTTACTTTTAACCTAGAGACTTAAATCTACGTACACTATTTTGAATCTCGTGCCAAGATGCAATATATGGAAGGATTTCCGCTTCTTTCGGGCCCTATGGGTTCCTTAGCCGTTCCCCAACACGGACGCAGCATGCGCGCGACCTCAACATTTCGCGAGGGTGCAGATGGAAACTATGACCCCAATGCACCTCCCAAAAGTGACCTTGAGGAGAAGAGCAACCGGGACAATTTCCGTATCCAGCCTGGACAAACACATGTGCTGATGGATGTCGAGGGACCGGGCATTATTACCCATATGTGGATTACGTTTCTCGGCCCAGAACCGCATCCTTGGGCGAAAGATGGATCAGCGAACCATCAGGAACTACTGCTCAGAATTTACTACGATGGTAATGATCGTCCAGGAGTAGAGGCTCCAGTTGGAGATTTCTTTGCTGGTTGCTTTGGCAAGCGGAGCGAGGTAATCAGCATGGCCGTTATAACCGAAGGCGGTGATAGTTATAACTGCTTCTGGCACATGCCCTTTTACAAATCAGCCAGGGTAGAAATTGTCAACGAGAGTGACAAGCCGTTGAGCCTCCTTTACTACAATATTGATTGGATAAAGAAGGACGCCCTGCCCCCGGAAACTCCTTACTTCTATGCTCAATACAATCAAGCTTATCCCCTTGAGACAGGGAAGCCGTATACATTGCTGGACACTAAAGGAAAGGGCCACTATGTCGGGACCGTATTCTCGGTTCGCACACGGAGTCCTTATTGGTTTGGAGAAGGCGATGAAATGGTTACTATCGATGGTGAAGACATACCCTCCGTGTGGGGTACTGGAACGGAAGACTACTTCCTGTGCGCATGGGGGCTCGAACGCGTCCTAACCCCCTATTTTGGTGTGCCCTATTTTGATCAATGGGGAATCGTTGGCGGCCATACAAGCGCTTACAGATGGCACATCAATGATCCGTTCCTATTTAACGAATCCATAAAAGTCCAGTTCGAAACCTTTGGTTGGATTGCTCCGGATGAAAGTGTTCACAAGCGAGCCATGAGTTGGAACCCAAGGGAAGATGACTATGCAAGCGTTGCCTTTTGGTATCAAACCGGTCAGCCAACCTTTGAAGCAAGAGCCCCCCACGCTCGCGAACGAACTCTTCCGAACATTGAACGCCAAGTAGTTTTGGTTTCGAATTTGGAATATGGCCAGATCAATACTCTGGATACAGATGAACTACCACGGCTGGAATACGATGGGAGAAAGGCCAAGGAACCCACGCAAAAGACGGTTCAAAGGTTTACCGAGCATTTTGACCATCCAGTTCTGTTTGTTCCTGCAAATGAGGCCGGGGAAAGTAGTTTCGAAGTCGCTTTTGAGGTCACGGAGAAGGAACCCCTTCGGCTATTGATCAATATGGCAAAGGGCCCGAATTTGGGGGTTTACGAAGTGACTTTGGACGGCATTAAGCTTGGAGAAGAAATGGATTTCTATTCTCCTGCAATCGAAGCAAGGGAATATCACTTTTTAGATTTCTGGCCTGAACCTGGGCACTACACCTTGTGCCTAACATGTATCGGCAAGAATCACCTTTCGAGCGGCTTTGGGCTCACGATTGAATCCGTTCGACTGCGTGAAAGACGTCCACGAGTGAAGGAGATGGCCCTGGATAGAGATAACGACTGGCGTACCAATCCTATCTACTACGAAGGAACCTAGCTCGTGTGTATTCAGCTAACAATGGGTGGCTCAGTCAAGTGGCCACCCAATTCTGTTAATTCGATAGGGAAGATTCCCTCAAGTGAAAGCAGTTCACTTAGCTGACCACCATGGTGAATATCGTGAGCCATGATTCGCCAGATCGTCCACTGCCTGGACACGGCATAAACATTGCCTTGGTAGGGATGGTGGAATGTGACTGAAAGATCATCGACACTCCATTCTTCAAGGGTCTTTTCCACCATCGAATACGTCGTATTAAGCCATCCACAAATGGAATCAGCGTGCCCATTCAATTCGTTCGGAGTTCGATTTGACATCATCCGAACGAGGAGTTCGCACCGTTCAGGTGCAATTCGCCTAAACCAATCTACGCGGCCATCGGCGATATGAATTGCCAGTTCTTCCACCGACCTCATCGCATCGCTTCCTCTAAAGCAAAGCTGCTCTGGGTTTAGTGGTGCGATCGCGCTGACAATGCTTTGGTTATATCCGCTCCAGCCGTCGTAAACGAAAAGTAGCCCATTGAGACCCTCTACAATTCACCGAACGCTTTTAGAACGCGGATGGGGTCGTAATATTCGCGTACTGCGATGATTTTGCCGTCCGTGATTTCTGCGATTGCTACGTAGTCTTGGATGTACACGCTATTCGTTTCCTTGCAGACCATGTCACCTCTATATTCTGCAAGGGCCCCCTTCGCAGTTTCCACGATTTGCGGAGTCGGTCGGCTAGTGATGTCGAAGAACTCCGCTATTCGAGCCATGAACCGCAGAATGGCATCGGGTCCTTTTAGGGTATTCGTATGACCCTCAGGGGCATACATTAGGGTCATTACGACATCTTCGCCGTAGATTTCCCGATCGCCTGGTTGCGTGGGCCTTGCCACAAGAGATACATGGTGTCGAAGTAATTCAGTGTTGCTATTCATTGTTTTTAGTACGATCTATGCGTGGTTAGTGCGGCTATTTCTTAATGGGATAGCCCTTCCATACCCATTCTAGAGCCTGTGGCAAGGTTTGGCGAACGACCCGCCAGTCAACATGACCTGCATCTTTGGCAAATACATATTGATAATGGTAGTGCTTGGCTTTGAGCACAGCGGCGGTCCGCTGATTTGCCATCACCCAGTTGTGGTAGGTCGACTCATCGTCTTGGTAACGGATGTCGTGTTCGCCAACTTCCATCCAAATTCTTAGGGGCTTTGAACGCGACTTTGGAATCAGTTGATCGTGGTATTCCCAAGCACCATGCAGGGTTTCGGGATTTGGGGGCCATTGTTGATTCACAAACGTTCCTGAGTAGGAGAGAACGCGATGGTAAAGATCTGGCCTATACCAAGCCATCGAAAGTGCGCACGCTGCACCCGAACTTCCGCCCATGGTCATTCGACCATTTGGATCCTTGGTTAACTCAACATTACATTCCTTGGTAACCCTAGGCAATACTTCCGATTCGATGAACTGGGCATACCAGCCTGACATCGTGTCGTATTCCAAACCTCTTTCACTTCCTTGAGCATCGCTTCCACCTGAATCGATCATGATTGCTACCATCGCAGGTACTCGTTTTTCAGCAATCATGTTGTCCAGAATTACCGGAACTTCGCCTTGGCCAAGGCTGTCTTGCGACACAAAGAAGGGGGCTGCCGTACCAGCAACATATTGGCTGGGTACATAGACGGTTACCTTTCGCATGTAGGGGACAATTTTGCCAGGTTGGGTTTTGACAATCCCCGGATAGATCTTGCTTTCGCGAGAGTCCATTGTGAAATGGAAGACCTTTCCTTTCGGACCGCCCGACCTAGGCGTCAATTCTGGAGCATCACTATATGCTGGGCCGATAACGAAGTCGCCCTCGCCTGCTGAAGGCGAATACGGTGCGAATCTCGAAAAATCGATGGGGGGCGCTTGTGCGGAGGACGTGTGTCCGACAGCACCAATTGTCGCTGTATAGGCCAAGAATGCAAAACCAATTCGTATTGTCTGTTTCATTGGGACATCTTCTCATTCGTCCGACCTTGAAGGTAACGGACAGGTTGACGGCTGAATATCGTGCTTTAGTCAGGCACAGTCAGGTTGTGAGGACATCTCCCAGGCCCGTTCAGCAAGCTTTTTCATTATAAGGCTCTGGTCCCATCGATTACTGAATTCCTCTCCATTTGGAAGGGTTATCGCATATCTGGGTGGTCCAAGTTCAGTCGCGAAAGGAAAGACATCGCCGGACCCTGCTCCTTTTCTCCATTCCCGCATTACGGCCGCCCAAATTCTCACAAAGAACTGCGCAGTATCTCCAGACCCATCTCCCACGTCAACCTGGACTTGTTCGCCATTTGAGATTCTTCCATGGAGGTGGGAGGTGCGCTCTAGTACTGGCATCATTCGGTCAATCGCCCTTTCATATTCGAGACCATAAAACTCACTCACTACTATGAAGTGTGAGAAGTCTCCGGTAAAGCGAATGTCGGGGTAAAGGTCGATTAGCTGCAGTGCCTGGTTAAGACTTTCTGGGATGTTATTGCGGTGAGTTTCGATCCAATAAGCAAGACCTTCACCATTTGCGATGTTTCTGGCTTCTTTACAGAACGCTGCAGCCTCTGAAAGTGGGAAGAATGGATTCAGTGGCTGAGCAAAAATAAAATCGGCTTCAAGTCTCTTAGCTTGGTTGACAACCTTACGGACATCTTCGAGCGAATGAGGATGATGACCCAAGGTTAGCCGAAGGCCAGCGCGATCAATTTCCGATTTGCGCTGAGATTCTTCCTCGTCACTTAACCAGCACTCAATACCTTCGAAGCCTGCAGCTTTAACCTTGTCAAATTTCTCAACGTAGGTCCATTCCTCTTTTGCATTATGAGGTAACCCGATTAGAGACCAAAGTGAGTGCTGAACCTGCAACCTAGGAGGCCCTAGGCCGCCATCGTTGTAACGGTCAAATACTGACATGGGCTAGTTCTACCCCCTTCGAAGTATCTGAAATAGTTCTTCGGGATTCATGGGGACTAGTATGGAAAATTGCGCTCTATAGATTTGTTTAACCGATGTAACCCGCTACTCAAAAATCGTGTTTTGTTCCCTTGGGAATAAAGTCTGCAACCTGAATTGGTTCGGCATCTCTGCAGAAATGCGGGGTTTCTCTCATCGAGGGGGACTTTAGACCTAGAGGGTTGGTGCGGGAAGTAGCACAAGAATTAGGAGGTGGTTTATCTGGTCCCTTTAGCATCTCTTTCGAATGGCGCGTCAATTTGCATCTCAGCCACGAGTGATCGCACACAAAGCCAGGTAATTATAACAGGATAATCAGATCCTTTAACGGTTAAGTTGTATCGGACTACCAACCTTAAAGAACTCTTTAGTTTTTCTAAGAATCGGTGTATTCTGATGCCCGGACGGTCTTGGCCGTTTGCCTTGTCATTTGGGCAGTACCGACTGAATTCTTTTAAGGAAATTCAAATGACGGGACACGTGAACCACGAATCCTGGTCTGGGGAACATCGATGCCACACACGGAACATATTTCTAAAGCTCGGCAAACAATAAGGTTGCCGATACAATTAATTTTCTTGCTACTAGCTATGCTGGTGCCGGCTCTCGGCTCAGCACAAACAGTGAAGACTCTTGCCCTGAATCCGACCACGGTAAATGCTGGATTTCCTAGCACTGCTACCGTGACGCTTTCAGCAGCAGCACCTGCAGGCGGTCTGGTTGTTACGTTGGGATCCAACTCAACTTCAGCCACTGTTCCAGCCAACTTTACGGTGGCAGCCGGTGCGACGACAGGGACTTTCACGGTTTCTACGTCTCAACAGGGAGCTGCTCAAGCGACGGCAACTATTCAAGCCTCGGCTAACAGTAGTTCTCAAACAGCTAACCTTACGATTAATCCGATCGCATTAACGGGCTTTACCGTTACACCGAGCCCTGCATACGGCGGTGCGGCGATCACAGGAACGCTGACACTAAGCGCAGCAGCACCTCCCGCGGGATTTGCCGTTGCGTTGACGTCTGACCTTTCACCTACTGTTACTGTGCCGGCAACTACATCCGTACCTTCTGGCTCTACAACCGGGACGTTTACGGTTACGGCTGTTCCCGTAACGAGTAAGGTGACTGCAAACTTGACCGCAGCCGCTTTTGGTGCATCGTTCAAGTTCGCTCTGCCTATTCTGGCTCCAACCATTGGGACCGTAGTGCTCAATCCCCAGAGCCTCCTCGGTGGACAAGGTTCGGTCGCGACATTCACACTAACAGGGACGGCACCCGCAGGCGGCGTGACGATCACGACAGCATCTGATAATGCGGCTGCGCAAATCGGCGGCTCAATCACAATCCCAGCCGGCTCATCAACCGGAACACTAAACGTAACGACATCTGGAGTTTCCACGAATGTAGTTGCAAACATTTCCGGCACGACTGGCGTTACGACTGCGAAAGCAGCCCTTACAATTAACGCTCCAACCGTCGCAAGTTTGACCGTACTTCCAACAACCGTACTTGGTGGTAGTGGATCTGTTGGAACCGTAACGATCTCGAGCCCAGCACCGACTGGTGGAGATAAGATTACGCTTGCATCGAACAAGGCCTCAGTCACTGTTCCCGCATCAGTCACGATTGCAGCGGGTGCAACGTCTGCCACGTTCAACATCACGACCGTCGCTGTAGGAGTAGACACGACTGCGACCATAAGCGGTATTGCAAACGGAACGTCTAGCCCCGGTAATTTGTTAGTGCAGGGCCCAACCGTTTCTGCTCTCTCATTGAATCCAACAACGGTGCTTGGTGGAGTGAGTTCAACTGGAACGATCACGATTTCATCGGCTGCCCCAGTAGGCGGATTAACCGTCACTGTGTCATCTGATAATGGTGCAGCAGTTCCTGGAACTGCCACGATTGCTGCCGGAGCAACCACAGGCACATTTACAATCACAACCAGCTCAGTCGCATCGAACCTAACTGCAAACATCACTGCAAGTTCGAACGGTTCTTCAAAGGCTGCTAGCCTAGCGATCACCGCTCCAGTAGTAACTGGTCTGTCGGTTAACCCTACAACAGTTGCTGGTGGAGTTTCATCCATTGGGACTGTCACTATCGGTAGCGCTGCTCCAGCAGGTGGCCTAACGGTTCCAGTTTCTTCTGGCAACCCAGCGGCAGTTCCAGGAACGGCTACTATTGCAGCCGGTGCAACTTCTGGAACTTTCACGGTTACCACAACTCCAGTTGCCGCAAACGCAACCGCTGTGTTGACTGCTAGCTTCAACGGGTCGACCGCGACAGCAAACCTAGCCATAACGGCACCAACAGTAACCACCGTTGGACTTAATCCAACGTCGGTAGTTGGCGGAACATCTAGCACCGCAACAATTGCCGTTTCCAGCCCAGCGCCTACGGGAGGCCTTACAGTTACTGTAGCCTCTGATAACGGTTCTGCAACGGTAAGCGGAACTGCTACCATCGCCGCCGGTGCAACAACCGGTACAGCAACGGTAAGCACTACTCCAGTAGCGACGGCCGCAACCGCAAAGGTAACGGCAAGCGTTAATGGATCGTCTGCTTTTGCTAATCTAACAATCACAGCACCAGTAGTCACAAGCCTTTCCGTGAATCCAACTTCCGTCGCAGGTGGCAACACTTCAACCGGAACGGTAACACTCGGTAGCGCAGCACCTACGGGTGGCTATGTCGTGACATTGCAATCAGATAATGCAAACGCAAAGGTTCCAGCAACGGTTACAGTGGCCGCTGGTTCCACAACTGGCACATTCACGGTTACTACTGTCGTTGTCGCTTCTTCGGTAACTGCCAACCTGACAGCAACCGCGAATGGAACGACCGGAAATGCAACTCTTACACTGACCGCTCAAACATTCACCGCATTTACGTTGAACACGAAGTCGATCGTTGGTGGAAGCAGCCCTGTCGGTACATTGACTCTTAATAGCCCAGCTCCTGCTGGTGGTGTTACGGTCAATATTTCATCTAATAACTCGGCCCTCACCGTACCAGCAACGGTAACGATTCCAGCTGGTTCAAGTTCGGCTACCTTCTCGGTATCGTCGACACCGGTCACTGCAACCCAAGCGGTAACGCTGACGGCTGCATCAGGTGGTACATCGTTCACCGCCCTTTGCTCAGTACTTCCTCCAATCATCGGAACTGTGACTCTCAATCCAACATCTGTAAACGGTGGCACGTCCTCGACGGCAACTGTTACGTTGATTGGTAAAGTAGCTACTGGCAGCACGATGACAGTAACGCTGAGTTCAACGGACGCTTCGGCAACCGTTCCAGCAACCGTTTCAATTGGCGCTGGTTTGACTTCGACAACCTTCACGGTTACCACCGTAGGGGTTAGCACGGACAAGACCGCTTCAATCAAGGCAACGGTGCCAACAACGGCAACAGTTGCATCGGCTAGCCTGACAGTTAAGGCTCCTGTAGCATCTGCACTCTCCTTAAATCCTACGTCCGTTCTGGGCGGCGTAAGCTCAACAGGTACGGTAACGATCAACAGCCCAGCTCCAGTTGGCGGAATGACAGTTACACTGGCTTCTGACAAGGCAGCTGCGACAGTTCCAGCATCTGTTGTGGTCGCTTCTGGTGCAACGACAGCGACGTTTACGGTTTCGACTGTAGGCGTAACGTCCAACCAAACGGCAACTATCACGGCAACCACAAATGGCGTCAATCAGACAGCGACTTTAAATGTTACGGCTCCAACCGTATCTGCTCTCTCGTTGAATCCAGCTTCTGTAACAGGTGGCAATCCTTCGACGGCGACGGTAACACTTAGCAGTGCAGCTCCTACGGGTGGCTTCCCTGTAACGCTATCGTCGAGTAACACTGCAGCCGCGACAGTACCGGCTTCTGTAACAGTCGCTGCAGGTGCAACGACGGCTACCTTTACAGCAACTACTCCAGTAGTTGCAACTCAGGCAACGTCGACGATCACGGCTTCAGCCAATGGAGTCAATCAGACGGCAGTCTTGACGGTCAACTCGGCTGTTTCAGTCACGCTGACCCTCAACACGAAGGGTGTAGTTGGTGGAAGCTCGCCAGTCGGTACAGTAACCCTGGGAACAGCTGCTCCAGCAGGTGGCACTGTTGTTTCGATCGCATCTAACAATGCATCAGCAACTGTCCCAGCTAGCGTCACAGTAGCTGCAGGCGCAACGACAGCAACGTTCAACGTTGCGACTACTCCAGTAGCCGCTAACCAGACCGTTACAATCACTGCTGGTGGGACATCCAGCGCGATCTTCACGATCATTCCTCCATTCATGGGAACAGTAACTCTGAACCCAACATCGTTAGTTGGTGGATCTTCATCCACTGGTACCGTGACATTGATTGGAAAAGTCGCAACGGGTAGCACAATATCGGTTGCTTTGTCTTCAAACGATCCTTCATCAACAGTTCCAGCGACGGTCACAGTAGCTGCGGGAACAAACGTTGCTACCTTCACAGTTACGACAGCTCCGGTTACTTTCAACACGACTGCAACCATCACGGGCACTGTTGGCACGACGAAGGGTACGGCAACTCTTGCGGTTAATGCTCCGACAATTACGGGCCTTGCAGTTTCCCCAACATCCGTTGTCGGCGGAACTAGTTCGACTGGAACGGTAACCATTAGCAGTCCAGCTGCTAATGGTGGAATGACGGTTGCTCTCCTCTCAGACATTGCTGATGCAACTGTGCCTTCAAGCGTATCCATCGCGAGTGGTGCTACATCAGCTACCTTTACGGTCAGCACGTCAGCTGTCGCTTCAAACAAGACAGCTAACCTCTCAGCAACTGCAGCAGGTAAGTCCGCTGGTGCAGTATTGACGATCACAGCTCCAACAGTAACAGGTCTGTCGCTCAACCCAACGTCCGTCGTTGGTGGCAGCCCTTCAACTGGTACGGTGACAATCAGCAGCGCAGCACCAGTAGGTGGTCTGTCTGTTGCTCTGACTTCCGGTAATGCTTCGGCAACAGTTCCTGCAACGGTCTCGGTCGCTGCTGGTCAAACAACTGGAACGTTCACCGTAACGACTACTTCGGTAGCTGCTCAAACCACGTCAAGCATCCAAGGTTCAGCCAACGGCAGTCAGCAGAGTGCAACTCTAACGATGACTGCAGACGGCTCGATCACTGGCACATTGACACTGAACACCAAGTCCGTTGTTGGTGGAAGCTCTCCTGTAGGTACTGTGACCCTAACGAAAGCAGCTCCTGCTGGTGGATTGGTGGTCGCACTAGCATCTAACAGTGCTAACGCAACGGTTCCTGCAAGCGTCACAGTTGCCGGTGGAGCAACCACTGCAACGTTCAACGTCAGCACAACACCTGCAGCGTCCTTGATAAGCGTAAACGTAACAGCCACACTTAACGGTGTGACTTCTACGGCTACCTTCTCCATCATCCCCCCGCTCGTTGGCTCAGTGGTAATGAACCCGACGACGGTTGTTGGCGGAGTGTCATCGACTGGAACGGTCAATCTGATCGGTAAGGTCGCAACAGGCAGCACCTACACGGTGAACTTAACTTCAAGTGATGCGGCCGTTACAATCCCAGCATCGATTACAATCGCTGCCGGAACAAACATCGGAACCTTCACCGCTACTACAGTCGCCGTCGGAAACGATAAGGCTGTTACAATTACTGCTGCCGGCACAACCACTCAGACGACAACTCTGACGGTTACCGGGCCAACTCTATCCAGCGTCGTACTCAATCCAACTACAGTTGTTGGTGGCGTTAATTCCACCGGAACAGTAACGATCAGTAGTGCAGCGCCAGCGGGTGGCACAACGGTTGCTCTGACATCCGATAAGGCAAGCGTAACAGTTCCTGCAAGCGTAGTAATACCAGCAGGTTCAACAAGCGCTACCTTTACGGCTACAACAGTAATCGTTCCGGCAGATGTCACGGCTAGCATCGTTGGCACGCTCAACGGTAAGACATCAACAGCAACATTAACGGTAACGGCTCCTGTCGTAACCACTCTAACCTTCAATCCAACATCGGTCTTAGGTGGCACAAATTCCACGGGAACAGTAACGATCTCGGGTAATGCCCCTGTCGGCGGATTTGTAGTTGCTCTTAGCTCGGATAACACAGCAGCCGGAACGGTTCCAGCCACTGTAACGATCCCTGCTGGTAGCACGACGGTGACCTTTACTCTGACTTCCATTCCGGTTCAAACTGCTCAGACAGTTAATGTTTCAGCAAGTGCAAACGGAATCACAGTCACGAGCGCAGTCACAGTTAATGCTCCAACCATCACGCTCTTCACCATTGCACCACTTCAGGTTCAAGGTGGTACGCCAACTGTTGGAAAAGTCACCCTAAGCGCCCCAGCTCCTGCCGGTGGATACGTGATTAGCGTATCTTCCGACAATGCCCATGCAACTCCGGCTGCGACAATGACAATTGCCGCTGGCCAGACGATAGGTACCTTCAACATTCCTACCAATTCGGTCACAGTAATCACAACAGTGTTCATCACAGTCACGGTTAATGGATCGACAGTTAAGACTCCGTTCAAGGTAACCCTTTAGGGTTCAACACGGTCAGACTAGATTCAACTCTAGCCTGAGTTCGATAAAAAGCCTTGCTACTCATTCGAGTAGCAAGGCTTTTCTATTTAGTTTCTAAACTTGCATAAGATTCCTTTCCATCTATTTCCCAACGACTGATCGACCAGGCCGGTGTGCTTTCGGCAAATAAGTGGGGATCCATGGATTGGTAACAATCGAATTTGCCACATGCTCCAATCGAAGGATCGAAGGATCGAAGGATAAGTTAGAGTTAGAGTTAGCCTTTCAGATTCAGTTTTACGTGATTGTAGCTTGAGCACACGAGCCTTCCTATCTGTCAAGATCGAGGCAACATCCGTGTCTGGTAGGCACAATTGGGGCTACCCACTAATTCCCAAGCAAAGAAAAGCCCTGCCACCAAACGGCGGCAGGGCTTTTACATCGAATTACTAATTTAGGTCTTAGCGAATTCCGTGGCCTTCACATAGAGGCTGATCCGTTGGAAGTGGAGCTGTCGGATCCCAGATAACACCTTGAGCATTGTAGTTAACGCACATGCCTGAAGCATTGGGATCGATTTCAACAACTTGGTCACTCACTAGCAACGTGGAAGCCTTGAGAGCCTTAGCATGGCTGTCTAAAAATGCGATAACCGATACTCCCCCGTTATGCCGATCTGAAATACCATCGTCTGCGCCAGCTTTGTGCCGAGCACTCACCCAGAAACCATTTCCTGATTGGTCTGGATTTCGTTGAGCGCTGCTCGCGAAAATGATCGACTGTGCAGGATATTGGAAGCTTCCTTCACTGAAGAAGGTCGAGCAAGCTGATGCGGTTGACGAAAAATCTACCGAACACCCATAGGTGAACTGAGAGGTGAAGTACTGACTGTAGCCGATTGATAACTGCTTGTAATCAACGGGGTTGAACGTCGTACCCGTAAACTTAACTCCGCCAAAAGTATTAACAGGAGAGTTCGCGGCAGGATCCAAAGCGAGTTGGGTGCTCTTCATATAGGGCTGGAGGTAGCCATTCCAAATAAGAGAGGCAGGAGTTTGGGAGCCGGTTGACATTCCTTGAGCGGCTTCATAGTAGACGCCGTCTGTATCCTGAATGTAAAGCGTATAACCAAGACCTAGTTGCTTGGTATTACTAAGGGCTTGAGTCTTCTTGGCTGCTGCTTTAGCTTGCGCAAAGACCGGAAATAAAATCGCGGCCAAAATTGCGATGATGGCAATCACAACAAGAAGTTCGATGAGGGTAAAGGCTTTTCTCATGGGGGCTATATCCAACGGTTTCTGCGGGACAAATGATGATGGCATTCCGGTCGTTATATACACCCGCATAGGTATATCTAACCCCGATAAGGCATATTCTAGTTTACTACATAACGGAGTGAACTGAGAACTACTAGATCTACTTCACTAGGTCTTTTCTGTACCTAAATGTTGCGGTTATTAGCGCTCAATCTAAGGGAACAAATTGCACTTGATCTTAAGTCCAAGGATTCACATTCTGACCATGCAATTCGGTGAGCGATAGAACCCTCTTATCTTCTCAAATTTCGAAGATGGATGCCCGAAAAATGTTGCGCACATCCGGTTATTAGTTGATTGAGTACCGCGTATGGCTAGGGTGACTCTGAACTTGGTCTTCGCTTCCAAAGGAACATTCACTACTCGTGGTCACTCATGAACCAAAAGAGGTAGTTTTGTCTCGGGTTCAACTTTCCGAAGGTGCCCTAAGCTATAGCTAGCACTTAACTTGGATCCCAAGTTTTTAACTAGTCGTCAGTCTTCGAGAAATTGGATTTACCTCAAGTAATGAAAGGCCTATGGCACCTTAGTTTTTGCCATTTATGCCGTGTGGATCATTGAAGGACAAGATCGTTAACCCGTTGTCTGTGATCGTTGAATCTAAAGCGAGTCTCTAGAAATGCGAGGCAGGTACTTTGGCTCGTCTTACAAGGTAAAAGTTGTCAGGTAGACGATGTATTTTAACTTCCAAGCAAAGGAATCTCAAATCTAGGTGTGAGATAACATGTGCGGATGTAATGCTAATAGATGGGTATTCATAAATCTGTAACGTACCGTGAAGTTCACTACCGATCATGATCGGTAGCACCTGCTAAGGGAGCTCATATGAAGTTGAGAGTCAGCCATAATGAGCTTAATGAATGGTTTGACAGCTTCATCGATGGTGATGGGGGGAACTCTCCTGATTTCTTCATTTGCGGCCGCATCTGATCCGCCTGCGGCAGATGCTAGGGGGGTGTCGTTCTTCCTAAAGGCTGCCCAGTTTAGGGAATTGCCTCATGGATTAAGCAAGGATTCCGGCAAGATTTTGGATCGAGCGGCAGCCTTTCTAATGAGTGACAAGGGCATGGACCATGAGGATATCCTGGATGAGAAAGGGAAGCGCTTTCCTCCATATGTCTACCACGCAGTCATCGGCGAAGATAATGGGCTGGGTTACCGATCTTCCTTTCCTGCCTATCACCATGCTTATTTAATTGAGGCATTTCTCAACTACTACAACTACTCAGGTAAGCCAGAAGCGCTGCGTCGCGCCATTCAACTTGCCGACTGGACGATCGATCACAGCACACCTAGAGAGTGGAAGATGCCTTATCTTCCGTGGAGTACGTTTTCGGAAGGAAAGCCAGGCGGTTACGAAGACAAGGATAACTTACAACCTGACAAGGTCGGTTATATGGGACTGTCCTATACGCGTCTTTATGAGGTCACGGGTGAGCGGAAATACTTGATCGCAGCGACTCGGTCCGCCGACACATTGGTGTCTACTCAAGGATGGGAGGGCGATTGGCCATTTCGAGTTAACCCGAAGACAGGTACCGTCTTTCAGCAGTACACCTCCGCATTATTTGAAAATGTTGCCTTCTTGGAGAAGATGTGGGATTTGACCCACAATAAGGACTACAAGAATGGGCAAATCCTCGCCTGGCTATGGATGATGCGTAACCCAATTCGTAGCAATAATTGGTCTGGACTTTACGAGGACATTCCAAAGGATTCAGGATCACAAGTCCATTACAGCCCGCTACAAACTATCCGCCTCTTGCTCCGCTATCGCACACCCGTCAATGAAGCGTCCTACATGGACCACGCAAGGAAATTATTCGATTACACCATGGACGGTCTCGCCTTTCATGATCGCGAGTGGGGATTGATACTCCACGAGCAAACCGGTTATATGGCATCCACGCCGAGTTCAACTATGGATTGGTCCATGATGTCGGCAGAGTTCTTCTTGGCGACAGGTGAGGAGAAGTATCGGACAGCCACGATTGAGGCCGTTCGAATGATCAATAAGTATTCGCTCAAGCCAGACGGTCGAACTCACAACACCGTGATGGGCGCCCGCACCTACGGTGACTCTGGGAGTTGGTACAGCTTAGGTTCAGGATTAGTCAGATACTTGGCTCAAGACATGGGATGCCTTCCCGAACTGTCACCTGATGGTGAAACCCATTTGCTTCGCTCTTCAACTCAGATAAGGAACATCCGATACGGTACCCACTCGGTTCATTATCAATCTGGTGTAGATAGCGTTGAATTGATCAAGGTCTCTCGTCCACCCAAAAGGGTCACAGAATCACCGTACCCAGGGATGAGACCACTAAAGCCTTCCACAAAGCTAGACATGCAGAGCTATCTCTATAATCCTCGGAGTCACGTCCTATTGATACGGCATTTACATCCTCAAATCGAAGTCGAATTCTGAGCGACCGCCTTTGTCCGCTAGAGTGTATGATTTTGATCTTGATGCTGTTCGGTTTTGTTTAGCAGCAGTATCAAAAGGAGACTGTGATGAAGAACCAAATTGTTTGGGTGGACATTCCTGTCATTGACCTGGATCGGGCAATCGGCTTTTATTCGGCTGTCCTTGCCGTTGAAATCGGGAAATTTGTGGGTCCTGAATCGACCATCGGGTTTTTGCCTGGTCAGAATGGGGAAGTGTCCGGATGCTTGTATGTGTCGGATACAGCGCCACCCTCTGCTAGTGGTGTGTTGGTTTATTTGAACTGCGATGGAAGGCTGGACAAGGCCGTTTCACTTGTATCTGAAAGTGGAGGCAAAATTCTAGTCGAAACTCACCCCATCGGTCCTCATGGATTCCGCGCTATCATCCTCGATTCGGAAGGTAACCGAATCGCATTGCATTCTCAGTAGCGGGAAACTAGAGCACTTTTCAGAATAGGAATCCGTCTAGTTCGACATGAGACTTACGGATGACCTCACGGATCGCAGAGCCATCTTGTTCAAAGGTTGGCTCTTTGCATTCCTTGGATGTCTTTCGGCTGGAGGCATCTTGCTTGAGTGCTTTTCTTGGCGGATAGCTGTCCTACTTGGAATTTCAATTTGGGCATTCTGTAGGTGGTACTACTTCATGTTCTACGTCATTGAACATTATGTAGATCGGTCGTTCAAGTTCAGCGGAATCGTTGCATTTCTGGTTTATCTGAAGCATTCGAGAAGGCGTGACCCGGAATCCGAAGATCAGGGTTGAGCCGGATGTTCTGTTGCAGGAGCCTTTCTGAACTTCTCAGCAAGGTCATCGAAAAGTGTGTAGACCGTGGGCACGATAAACAGTGTCAAGAGGGTGGAAGTGGAAAGGCCACCGATAACAGCTGTTGCTAGTGGAACATAGAGTTCCGAGCCCGTACCAATTCCAATTGCCAGTGGCAACATTCCGAGGATGGCGGCCAAAGTGGTCATCAAGATGGGCCTAAGTCGCGTGGGAGACGCGGTCAGAATCGCCTCGTCTCTTGGCATGCCTTCGGCCCTTAAGTAATTGGTGTAGTCGACCAGGAGGATTCCGCTTTTGACTACAATGCCGATCAACATGAGCAGGCCTATGAAGGCGGTCAAGCCAAAGGATCTTCCGGTTAAGAATAGAGCTAACACGAGACCGATGGAACATAAAGGAACGGAACAAAGGACGACTAACGGATAAATAAACGACTCAAATTGGGTCGCAAGCAACATATAGATGAGAGCGATCGCAAGGAATACTGAAACGCCTAATCCAGCGTAGTCTTGCTGAGCACGTAGTTGATCGGGGCTAAAGGTCCAATAGCTACCCTCAGGGAACTTCACCTTGGCCAAAGCCTTTGTTATGTCATCCATGACCTCACTTTGAGGTCGGTCTACAATCTGACCTCCAAGGTCGTTGTAACGCTGGCTATTCTGCCTTTGGATTTCCCTAGGGCCAGTGCCTAATGTTGCAGTTGCTGCCTGACCTAGAAGGATTGCTCCCGTGGGCCGGTTCTCTGTTCCTGCTACCGGCAAGCGGGATAGTTGCTCAATGCTTAACCTAAGGTTCTGAGGAACCTGGACGATAATCGGATATTGAAATCCTCGCTCCTGATAGTAGGTCGATAGTTGACCGTTTGTACTCGCAGATAGGGTGTTTGCGATATCGGCAAAGGAGATGCCAAGGGTTTGCGCTTTGTCTCTGTCAATCTTCCATTGAATTTCTGGTGTGGTGTCTTGAAGGGAAGTGTCCACACCCGTTAATCCTGGGATATTCTCTAGAGCTGCTTGTACGTCATGTGCCGTCTTTGAAATCTGATCCAGATCCTGGCCGTACACGTCGACCGTAAGCCCAAGATTGTTGCCTCCAATGATATTGGCAACAATATCGAACGGATTGACCTGAATCCGAGCTCCTGGAATGCTTTTAAGCTTGGCTTGAATGCGCTTGACGACGTCAGCAGTTGAACTCTTTCGTTTCTCCTTCAGCTGGACTGTTGCTCCGCCCGAATTAGGGCTTGAGGGGCTTCCACCTCCAGCACGGAAATTAAAACCCGCACCCGAAATAAAGGTATCGATATCGGGATCTTTAAGTAGGATCGCGTCGACTTTCTTCATGATTCCGTTTGTCGTCTCGACATCGGTACCAAGCGGGAGCCTCATGTTAACACTGAGATTGCCCGTATCTGTGGGAGGCAAGTTTTCCTTCCCAACGTATGGCCAAAGGGCAACTGCCGCGCCAACCGCTAACAACGCGATTCCGACAATGCCGATTCGATGGTGAATGGCCCAACGTAGACCGCGTCGGTAGTTCTCATCCAAACTCCGAAGCCATTCACCAATCTTGTCGAAGAACTTTGTTAGCGGCGTTTCCCTAATTCCCAGTTCTTCACGCATTTCAGGATGCGCCTCGGCAATAACATCCTTTACATGGATCATTCGCGAGCAGAGCATCGGAACGACAGTCGTTGCATCCAAAAGCGAAATGGCAAGAGAGAAGATAACAACTAAGGCGAATTGTGTGAAGGTCTGTCCTGTTTGCCCTTTGATTAGGAGCAGCGGTAGGAACACGATCATTACCGTGAAGGTAGAAGCCAAGACCGCAGAAATGATCTCTTGGGTGCCGCTCACCGCTGCTTCGCGAGCACTCTTTTTGTCACGCTCAATGTGCCTATAGATATTTTCAAGCACAACAATGGCATCGTCAACAATTAATCCCGATGCCAGCGCTAAGCCGCTCAAGGAGATTGTGTTGAGAGTAAATCCGCAGAAGTAAAGGAGTGAGAAAGTCGAGATGATGGATATCGGTATCGAAAGCGCGACTACGAACGTGCTACGCAGGTTTCTAAGGAAGAAAGTGATGATGAGGATTGCGAGCACGCCACCAATGACGGCAGTTTGCTTAAGATCATCGATCGAGTTCTCGACGAATTTAGACTGATCGTATACCAATCGAAATTTGAGGTTCGGATAGCGTGTCTGAATATCGGCGATTTTCTCTTTGATGCCCTTGGCCGTTTCAATTGTGTTTGCGTCAGCCTGTTTCTGCACGCTCATGGCAATCGCTGGCTCGCCATTCATGCGAGTGTAATAGCGAATATCTTGTGTCGCGTCCTTAACCGTTGCCACTTGGCCCAGGTTGACCAATTGACCGTTATAAGTTCCTAATGGCATCTTGGGAATGTCGCCAGGACTTTTAAAATATCCAATGCTTCGAATGCTGTATTGGGTATGACCCTCTTTCGCGAAACCAGCAGGAAGAGAGATATTTTCCTGACCAAGTCGCTTCGAAATGTCAGACATCGAGATGCCAAAGGCTTCTAGCTTGGTGGGGTCGACATCGACGATGATGGCTCGGTCGTAGCCACCAGCGATGTTTACCTGGGCAACTCCGCCTGACGATTCTACAATCGGGCTGATCTGATTCTTAAGGATATCTCGTAAGTGAACGAGGTCCGAGTCACCTGTGATACCGTAGTTTAGGATCGGAAGGGAATTGGGATCGAACTTGAAGATTGAAGGCTCAGAAATATTCGGGTCATTTGGAAACTTCTGCTTGGCCCGCTGGACAGCCTGAATAACATCGAGTGCTGCTTGACTGATGTCCACACCATAGTTGAACTGGACTCTAACGTTAGAAGAACCAAGCTGAGACGTTGAGCTCACGAGGTTAATTCCTGGAACCGTGGAGACAGCCTGCTCTAAAGGCCGAGTGATTTGTGCCTCCATGTTTTCAGGTGGAGTATTTGGCCAGCTGACATTTGCCGAAATTGTAGGGATTTGGATACGCGGCAAGAGATCGATGGGAATACGCTGAAGACAGATATATCCAAGAAGGACAAGCGCGGCGATGCGCATAGATACGGCCACCGGCCTATTGACTGAAAACTGGCCGATGTTCATTGCTTAGTTGGTTTCTTCCCTTTTCGACCGCTCTTGGTTCCGGAACCAGCTTGTTCGGTGGGCGAAGAGAGTCGTACTTTTTGATTGTCTTTAAGCTGGTTAAACGTTAAGACAACGACATTCTCACCTGGGTTAACTCCGGTAAGTACCTGAACGCCTTTGCTGTCTCGGGCACCGAGAGTGACCGTCCTTATATGGGCAACGCTCTTATCATCGACTACCACTACAGTAGAAGTTCCGTCGTCAGCGGTGTGTATCGCTTCACGCGGCGCAACAACCTTGGCCGGAATCGTTCGCGTGATGATGCTCACGTGCCCATACATGCCGGGTCTGAGCACATGTTGTAGGTTACTTACTCTGACTTTGATTCCGAATTGCCTGCTCTGAGGATCAGCCACTGCATTAAGGTTAGTTATTGGGCCTGTATAGGTCTTGCCAGGCAAAGCGTCGAGTGTGATGTTGACGTCGTCTCCAGCACGAATGACGGAACCGGATTCAAGGGGTAGTGTTGCGGTCACGTAGATCCAATCAAGAAATTGGACTTCAAGGACCGGGCTCCCAGGTGAGGCCAAGGCACCTGGATCTGCTTTACGAGCGGTAATCGTGCCAGCTATAGGAGACTTTACGGTTGTATCCGCAATTCGCGCCTGAGACTGATTCAACTGAGCAAGTGCAGCATCGACTTGGCTCTGGAGTGCAGCCAAATTCTCTTGGTAAGCTGGAGTTTGGGATCGATTGGCTTGTGCTGTCCGCAACGCAGCTTGCGCTGCAGAAACTGAAGCTTTGCCGGCTGCAATATCCGCTAGGCCTTTTTGGCGCACGATCGAAGCGTTTTGCTTCTGAACATCAACTTGCGAGTTGGCGGACTCGACTTGCTTTTCAGACGCATCAACCACGCTTTTCTGGACGTCAACAGCTGTTCTGGCATCGTCGAGGTCTTGGGCAGCGATAAATCCCTGCTTATACAGTGTTAGGGAGCGCTCATATTTTGATTGTGCGTTCCGAAGGCTAGCAGACTCCTTTTCCTTATTCGCAACTGCGTTTGCAACTGCACTTTGAGCCGAAGTAATTTGAGCCTGGGCACCCGCAAGCTGAGCACTATAGTTCTGTTGGACTTGGTTTAGCGTGGCCCTTGCACTTTGCAGGATCGCTTCTTGCTGTTGAATCTGGCTTGTGACTCCAACGGTTGTTGACTGTTGAGTCATTTTCGCTTGAGATAGTCGCGCACGAGCCTCTGCAACATTAGCTTGCTGCTGCAAAACTGCTCCTTGCAAATCGCTCGGATCAATCTGAAGCAGAACTTGACCAGCAGTTACTGCATCTCCTTCGCGAGCTTGCAGGAAAGCAATTCTCCCAGATATCTTCGGTGAGATCTCAACTTTGAAGGGAGATTCAACGTTGGCGACGCTTTGGACGTCTTCTACAATCGTGCGCGCTACTACGTTAGAAACGGATACCGACGGAGTGTTATTCCCGCCCTTCTTTTGCCCAGACATTGCTTTTTGAGCAGTTGATCGGCCCTCAAATCTCCAAACGACCAGTCCCAATAGTATGGCAACGGGTATGGCCCACAGCAGAAATCGTTTCAAACCTCACTTTCCTCCAGGCATTGCTAGCCTAGTGTAGGCAGATAGAATAGGTGTGGAGCTACGCTCTGTGCGATTGTTGAGTTGATTCTTACCCAGATTCAGCCAATTGTTACGCAGTTGCCGCACCACGCAAAAGTGGGCAATCTCCCCAAGTAAAGAGTTCCTTTGTATAATGCTTTCATCATGAAAGCAATATCCCTACCTTTAGTCTTAGTTTGTCTGGTCACAGTGGCTTCCGCAGACTCGTTACGATCGGAAATCAAATCGTTGAATGGCATGGTTCAAAAGGCAATGCTATCTAAAGACATGAAATCTCTTGGCAAGAAAATGAAGTCAGGCGTTACTTCAGATTTCAAATATATGGAGCGCGGGCAGGCCATGAACTTCGACACGATGGTGAAGATGATGGACCAAGGAATGGCAAGTTTTGCCAAGGTCACTCAAGCAAAGTCCGAGATCCTCACACTAAAGGAAACGGGGAAATCTGCGGCAGGCACGACACGCCATACCGTTTCTGGAATGATCATGGGCCCGGACAAAAAGCAACATACGATGTTGATGGTCGGAGTCAGCTCTGACACCTACAAAAAAGTAGGCGGCAAGTGGAAGATGTCCTCAATGAGCTGGAAGGATGAGAAGACAACCATGGACGGTAAGCCATTCGACCCGTCCAAGATGGGTGGCTAAACATTATTTGCTGGGGCACGAACGCATTTGCCCCAGCAGACCCAATTCATGGTCCCCAGTAGTACACAGGGTTGCCATTGGGCAATCGTAGTGTATAAGTCGATGGTCCATCGAATATCGTGTAGCTCGGCAGGATAGTCAAGCCCGGATTTACGGTAATCGGGTTAGGGCCAACAACAACTGTCAAATTGTTACCTACTTGATACCTAACGTTTTGTTGCCCGTAATACCATTGCGGACCTAAGTCAATTGTCGTTGTCCCATTGCTGGTTTGAAGGACCGCTGAGGCGTAGGGCACATTGTTGTACATGAAGGTACCCAGGCTGGACACCTTGCCCGTAATTGTATTGGCTCCAGTTGGAATTCCGTTTGAGCCTACAGATTCTGTCCCAACCCAATAAGCTTTTCCAGAGGGCCGTCGCAAAGCCAAGACGAGGCCGCCTCTCCCTCCTTGCACGATCATCGAGGCTAAGATGATGCCTCTGCCGTCAACCATTGTCTTCGAACCAGTCACCTGAACTTTATCGCCAACCCGTATTCTTGCCGTTTGGTGGTCAACGAACCAAGATGGGCCAAGGTCGACAACCGCCGTTCCTCCGCCTACTTTATTGCGGACGAGTAACGTGACCTCAGTTTCCGTACTTGAGCCTGGTTTAGTTTTCTGAATGCCAGTTACGCGGCCCGAAAAGGTTATTTTGTGATTGGCATTGAAGTTAGCTCCCCATGCGTCTCCTGAACCTACATGCGAAGTCACCCTTACCGTTTGTGCGGATCCCAGTCCGATTGTCAGAAACAGGGAACCATAGACTATAAAATTGGCCATGAAGTCCTCCAATTGCTCTTTCTCGCGTGGGACGACTTTTGGGTGAAGCTATGTTCCATAACGATCCTTCACCACAGACCTGAGTAGCGGTTGCTAGTCGGATATTGGGCGAACGATACAGAACGTTAGGAGCCCGCCAGAGCTTTGCACTACTGATAGGGAGGCTCGCATGAGAAATTCACTTCCATCCTTTCGCTTGGCTGGAGTCTTCATGTGTACGCCCATTGGATGCCGGACGGGGTTATGAAAGTAGTCATCGACAAGTTTATTATGAATTTCGTGAAAGCGTTCAGGGACAGTACATGTATGATCAAGGCCTTGCATCTCATCTGGATTGAATCCAAAAAGCTCCTGAGCCGCAATGTTGGCGAATTCAATAATTCCCTTTTCATCGACCAATATCATGGCATCCGGTGCATTTTCTAGCATGTCGCGATAGGAGAACACGCTACCGGAAGAGCCTTGTAATTGAAGCTCATGAAGAAGTTCCTCGTTTTCGCGTCGAAGGTCCTCCACCGCTTTCTCGCGTTCGGCACGCATCATTATTGCGACGAGTTCTGTGCGACTAAAAGGTCCGAACTTGACTCGAACACGCCCCCAATAAGTACCAACGGTAGCTTCACTAATTTCCAGTCTCTGAGCGATCGCGAGATCAGTCAGGCCCTCCGCTGCTAGCTTCACAAGCTGGCTTTCGCGAGGCGAGAGCTTGGGAACGGGACGTTCGATTTGCATGGGGTTGTTGTGGTGATCTTTACTCTTCTATCACGTACCTTTAGCCGTCGAGACACATCGTTTCAAATCGAACGTAGTGCCTAAGGGTTTGCAGCGCAATTTTAGGCGATAATGTCATCTGATCCGTACAAAGATTATGGCGAATCGATGAATCGCAGCCTGTAATTGCTTCTCATGACACGCTTTTGTTGACGCTAAAGTCGCGACTGTGAATTGGCTTTTGCAACCTATCAGAATGTGGTTGAGGTTACACGGAAGTTAGAACTTCGGCAAGGAGCTAGAATGAAAATCGTAATTGGTGTCGATACATCTGGACACTACAAATCCGTTCTGAACTTGGCAGCCAGACTTCAGCTGCCCGACCCCCATTGGATGTTCGCGAATAGTGTGGATGTACGAATACCGATGTCCGCCTACGGAAGTGTCGCAGAAGCCGCATACCGTGCGGAGTTTGTCCAGTTAGCCAACGTCGCAAGCGAGAGGGCTCTAACTGAAGCTACAGAGCATGCAAGATCGCAAGGGTTTGATGCGCAGAATGTTCTGTTAGCCGGCAGCGCCGCAGAAGCACTTGCGCAATTTGCAGACGACGCTCAAGCAGACCTAATATGCGTACACTCCGAGCGAAAAGGCAGACTCGGTTCCTTTTTCCTGGGAAGTGTTAGCCGAGGGCTGGCAATAGGGTCACATCAATCAATCCTCATTTCCAAAGGACAAGTTGAAACTAGTGGACCGCTCAAGATTGTCTTCGCAACCGATCATTCCGAATATGCCAATCGGGCTCAAGCCAAGTTGATTGAGATGAAGCCTAAAGGCATTGAAAGCATCAAAGTCATTTCGGCGCTCCATGTTGGTGATCACACGCCAATCGATAAGCCCGAACCACTTTATGCATCCCACTCGATTGCCGACGCGATTTGGCACGATGCCAAGGCACGCACCGATCGAGTTGTACAACAATTTAAGGATGCTGGATTCGTCTGCAGCGGTGAGCTTCTCGACGAACCTGTCAATCGGGCTATCGCCCATGCGATGGACTCTAGCAAGGCCGACCTCCTCATAATGGGCGCCCAGGGCCATGGCTTTATGCATCGAGTCGTACTCGGAAGTACTTCGCTGCATCAGGTGGTCGCCGAACCTTACTCCGTCTTAATCATTCGAGGTTAAGTTGATTCCTTCCGTATAATAAGTCCAATAGAGGGGTCGAACTTTAGGGAAGTTCGGCCCCTTGTTGGTTATGATAAACCGACTTAATTCTCACAGCAGACCTTACTGATGGGATATGGTAGTAGGGAGATGTCGATTTCCCGACGAACCCTTTTTCAGGCTGGAGCTTCCGCGTTTGCTGCTCCTTTGTTGTCGCCATTAGAAGCACTCACCGCCTCTAAGTCGAGGTTTAGGTTTGTACACTTTACGGACTTACATATCCAACCAGAATTAGGTGCTCCAGACGGGGTGGCTATGGCAGTCCGGAAGCTACTGTCCTTAAGTCCGCGGCCGGACTTTGTCTTGACTGGCGGCGATCACGTTATGGACTTATTGAACGTCAGTCATGGTCGCGCCGACGATGAGTTCAAGAAGCTTTTGGAAGCACTTAAGCCGCTTGAAATGCCGATTCACGGGGTCATCGGAAACCACGATGTGTTTGGATGGGGCAACCGAAGCGCCGATCAGAGGGATGCGCTATATGGAAAGAAAATGGTGGAAGAGAAGTTCCTGGGGACTCCTGCGTATCGTTCTTTCGATTTTGGAGGCTGGCACTTCGCCTTACTTGACGGCATGCAGCAAGAACCCAAGATGGGCTGGAAAGGAGAGATCGACGACGCTCAGCTTTCTTGGCTAAATGATGATCTGGAAAAAGCCAAAGGTCATCCGCAAGTGATCCTCAGTCACTTTCCAGCTATGACCCTGTTTCCTCAATATACGGAGGCATCTACGGCGGCCGCGAGCAACACGCTCGTACTCGCTAATGGCAAGGACATCCAACAACTCTGCCACAAGCATAAAGTCAAGGCACTACTTCAGGGTCACACTCATGTTGTTGAAGACTGTCAATATCTGGAGACGCGATACATCACTGGCGGAGCCGTTTGCGGTGATTGGTGGAAGGGCTGGAGGTTAGGAGTGCATCCGGAAGGCTTTATGGTGTACGACGTAAATGGCGATCAGCTGAAACCAACCTATACCCCCTACGGCTGGGATGCCAAATCTTACTCTCCAAAGATCCATTTGATGTTGGAAACAGCCGCAGTCGCGGGATAAGGACTTCGGATTGGTAACATCTTTCCATGCTTCTTTCGATCATCATGGCGGCGGTTTTGCAGGGTCCAATTCATATAAAGGTTTCTGACTTCGGCGCTAGGGTCAATACGAGAGTCGACTGCACGACTGCTTTTTCAAAGGCAATCGAAGCTGCTCGAGGTAAATCCGCTACGATCGATCTTGAGCCTGGGGACTATCACTTCTATCGCGAGGACGGGACGGAGCGTAACCTGTTTTTGTCGAATACGGTGGTTGCCAATCCACGCAATATCGCAATCCTCTTGGAGAATTGTCACGGCCTGGCAATTCGTGGCAATGGAGCCCGACTCTTGTTTCACGATCGCGTAATGCCGATTGCCGTCTTGGAAAGTCATAACATAACCATTGACGGGTTGACGATCGATTGGGAAAGGCCATTAATGTCCCAGGGAAAGATCGTCGAATCGGGTCCGACTGGGTTTGTTCTCGAAGTCGACTCTGATAAATATCCGTATACCATCAAGGATAGTCACCTCTATTTTAGGGGCGATACCTGGCAAAGGAGAGTTTGGAGCTTCATGGAATTCGATCCATCTAACCGTGGTGTGGCCCCCGGTACGGGCGATTCCGGTTTCACTGACGGAGATTGGAATGAAGCGCGAGTTGTAGAACTTAAACTTGGCCTCATCCGTTTCGAATATCCTTGCCGTCGCTTTCCAAAGGTCGGAAACATCCTAGTGGCACGCCATGGCGTGCGCGATCATGCAGGAACCTTTATTGAAAAGTCGAAAGACATTAACCTCTCAAATATCGCTTATAGGCATACGTCTGGCTTGGGGGTTCTCAGCCAATACAGTGAGAACCTAACCTTTAAACATGTCGATGTAGCACCGGATCCAGCCTCGGGACGCATGTTCGCCGGGCACGACGATGGCTTTCACTTTTCAAATTGCCGGGGACACATCGAAGTTGACACTTGCCGCTTTGAGGGGTTGATGGATGATCCGATCAACGTTCACGGTACATCAGTTCGAGTCCTAGAAAAACTCAGTTCCAACATTCTAAAGTGTCGATTTATGCACGCTGAGAGCGTTGGGCTACCCTTCGCCGGTCCGAATGACACGGTCTCGTTTATTGACCACCAATCCATGATCTCGTTAGGCAAGGGAAAGGTCAAGTCCTTTAAGAGATTGTCCGATGAGCTGTTTGACTTGACTTTTGTCGGACCATGTCCTCCTACCTTTGCCGCTGGTGACTCCCTTGAGAACTTGACGTGGACACCCTCCTTTACCGTACGGAACAGTGTTTTTGGTCGAGTCCGAGCCCGTGGCCTCCTTGTCTCCACACCCAAAAAAGTGCGAGTTGAGAATTGCCGATTTGAAAGCAGTGGTGCAGCCATCCTCATTTCAGGAGACGCCAACTATTGGTTCGAGTCGGGTGCAGTGACGGATGTCCTGATTCGAGGCAACACGTTTGAGAACTGCAATTCCAGCCCTTACCAATTCGGTGACGCGGTCATTAGCATCCATCCTGAAATACCAAGACCAGGATTGGCCGCCTTTCATCGAGGGATCAAAATCGAAAAGAATATTTTTAAGGTTTTTGAGACACCCATTCTCTGGGCCAAATCAGTCAATGGATTGACATTCAAGTCGAATACGATTATCCAAACTCAAGCCTTCCCAGCTTTGCGTTCCGAACAGGATGGCTTTACTTTCATCGGATGTGAGAACGTAACCATACGGGACAACAAGTCTGATCCGAAGTATCACGGCAGAAGCGTGATGACCTATGGTGGCAAGCCTGATTCCTTTGATGTGGAAGCGTTCCGAATTTCGATTCCTAAGTAGTCCTGCATGTCTATAATGGTCGCCAATGCTGCCACTGATACTTTCCTTGCTAACTTCGAATCACCATGCACCTCATACGTTGCCTGGCAATCTCCAAGGAAAGTATCGGACGGAAGTTGTCTCAAAAGCAGACCCAAGTGTACAAAGTTCAGACTGGCTTATTTCGAAGCCTGTTGCGCAGTCAAAGTTGCTTATTCAGTCCGACAAAAGGGTAGGTAACAACCGACTGGTGCTGGCGAACGGCCTCATCAGTCGAACTTTCTTTGTTGGTGAAAATCTTGCCTGCATAAGCATGAAAAGACTGGGTCTCAATACTGAGTTTGTACGCGCAGTCGGTCCTGAAGTTCGATTGAGCATCGACAAAGTTTGGTATGAAGTTGGCGGATTGAAAGGACAGCCCGAGAATTCCTATCTGCTAGAAGAATGGTTGCCGAGTTTGAAGTCTGCTCCATCCGCTTACCAATACGTCGGATTTGAGACCAGTGCCCCCGAAGAGCGCTATCACTGGGAGCAAAAATTCCACTCCCGACCGGCAAACTGGCCACCAGCAGGCGTCCGACTGACGTTCCACTTTCTAGCCCCATCCAATAGTCCAGTTGCGGGGACTTCGGTTGACGTTCATTACGAGATGTACGACGGAATGCCTATTCTGGAGAAGTCATTCACGTTTCACAATCGATCTAGCCGACCCTTAACGGTCGATAGCATCGAGGGGGAGCACCTCGCCGTTGCCCAAGACCAGGTAAGTCGGCTACACGCTGAAAGTGATTTCTCGTTTGCCATGGCCAATAACAACCCTGAAGGGAGCGGCCTGATCCACTTTCAGAGTTCAGTCATGTCCAAATACATGTATGGGATGGGAACGACGCGATGGATCGTAGACCCGGAATACAACACATGGGCTACTCATAACCAGGCAGAAGACAACTTCCTGTCGCGTCCTCACCATTGTCTCTTGATCAGTTCGCCAAACTCAGGTCCAGCCCGAAAAATCGAACCAGCTAGCGAATTTCGTTCGATGCGGACGTTTGAATTGCTCCAAGACTCAGACGACCAAGAGCGCAAGACGTTGGGCCATCGCAGGCTCTATCGCATCCTGGCACCTCAGGTAACCGAGAACCTTCTGTGTGGTTCGATCACTTCACAAGATCCAAAACAACTCAAGAGCTTCATCGACCAAATGGGTGAGTTAGGATTTGAGCGCCTTGACATCAACCCTTGGCCAGGGATCAGTCATACCAATTTGGACCCAGAGTATCTGGCCAAGTGGAAGGGAATCGCTGACTACGCTCGCGAGAAGGGAATCGTAATGGGTGGATACGAGCTCACCGTTGCTTCAAGATCTTGGGGCGCTGACGTGGACGTGATTAGTCCAGACACGCTCAAACCTGGCTCTATCTTTGGTCAGAGCGTCTGTATAGCTAGCAAATGGTACGACTCCTACTTTGGTTCACTGTGGAAGTTCCTCGACGCTACTGGCTTCCGAACATGGAACGCTGACGGTCCGTATCACGGAGACGCTTGTGCATCTACCGTTCACAAATATCATTCGGGCTTGGAGGATTCCCAGTGGCAGCAATGGAGCCAGATGGTGAGTGTGATCCATGAGCTTCAGCGTCGCAACAACTATGTTCCACTTCCTGACTGGTACTTCTTGAATGGCCAATGTGTAACAGGAATGGGTTACCGAGAGGCCAGTGCGACACTTTCGCCCGCTCAGCAATTGCTTCTTGGTCGGCAGTACATTTACGATGGAACCTGGCACAAGATCCCGACCATGGGGTGGCTGACGCTTCAACTCGTTGGCTTCTATTCCAACGACCCTAAAGTGGGATTGGAGCCTCTCCAACAAAATATCGATCGATACGAGCGAGGTCTTGTTCAGCACTTAGGTGCCGGATGCCAATTCTCGGTGAGAGGGAACCGCCTTTACGACACTGAGGCCACGAAAGCGATGGTAACCAAATGGGTGTCTTGGTTCAAGAAATACCGTGACGTGCTTACCGGCGACATCATCCACGTATCGCGCCCCACGGGCCGAGATCTTGATTGCATCATGCACGTCAACCCGGGTGGTCAACACAAGGGAATGGCAATCGTGTTCAACCCCACAAACACCGCGATCAAGAGAACCTTATCTCTCCCGCTTTACTACGCTGGGTTGTCTGGAAAAGCAACCGCCCACGCAATGGATACCCCCGGTCGGCCCATCCGACTTGATGCAAATCAAATCGCCCACATAGCCGTTAATATCCCTGCGAACGGCTTCACTTGGGTTGAATTTGAGTAGCCTCGAGCAGCTGTAAAGTAGCTCAGGAGGAGGAGTATTGGGTATCATCTGAAGCCGTCCGCTCCGGTCGTCTAGTGGTTTAGGACATCGCCCTCTCACGGCGAAGATCGCGGGTTCGAATCCCGTCCGGAGTACCACGATTTTTGAAGCTAATTTTGGCGCGCTAACCGCGAGTTCGCTCTTGGACACTCCTTACTAGATTGGGACAGACCGCCATCCGGGCTTTGTTAATAGTGGGTGGGTATACGCTCTGGAAGTCTGTCCAAGGTTGATAGCAAATGCAGAAAGGCACAGGGACCCTCCAGCCTAACTCCCTTAGCTAACAGCCCCAAGAATGATTTAGAGCCCCCAGGCATGAAGTACCCAGCTATAATGCCGTCATGTCGCGACGGCTTCTCACAGTGCTCTTGTCTTGCCTCACCACCCTGGTGTCGGCGCAGACCCGAATTCAGGATGTAATCTACATGAAAGCGGGCGGGACGGCGTTCACGATGGACGTTTTCAAGCCAGCAAAACCCAACAAGGCGGCGGTGGTTTTCATGGTGAGCGGAGGGTGGACCTCGGACCACTCCAGGCTCGAAAGCCTAGCGCCCGCGATGAAACAGGTTTTCGGAGACGCCGGTTTCACCGTATTCGCAGTGGTCCACGGAGCCCAGCCGCGATACAAGGTCGCCGAGATTGTGGAGCAGGTCCGAAGCGCCGTACGATTTATCCATGCCCATGCGGCCGACTACGGAGTTGATTCGAACCGGGTGGGAGTAACAGGGATCAGCTCGGGCGCGCATCTCTCCCTCATGATCGCGGGCTCGCCGGATTCGGGTGTGAATGCCGTCGCGGCCATCGCTCCCGGCACCGATTTAGCCAACTGGGGCAAGCCAGGTGTTCTGTTCACCGACGATCCTGCTATTGTCCCGTTCACTCCCGCGCTGGGATTCGACCCCAAAGCGACAAAAGACGACATCAAAGCTATGCTCATGAAGCTATCGCCGATCACGTTGGTGAACCCCAAGTACCCTCCGACCCTGATCGTCCACGGCGATGCCGACAAGCTCGTCCCTCTGCAACAGTCCGAGGCCATGGATCGGGCCTTGGCCAAGGCAGGCATCGAGCACAAGCTCGAGGTCATCCCTGGCGGCGGCCACGATGACAAAACCTTTGGCCCCGGGTTGATCAAAGCGCTCCAGTGGTTCAAGGAGAAACTTTTGAACTAAGAGGGATCGGAGGAAGGATTTGTTGGATGCTTCGGGGCTTGCGTTGCGCAGGTTGCGATTCAGTGGTAGCCGCACGAATCTCAAAAGTTCGCAAGTTGTCCAGTGCGGAGTACCACGATTGTTGAACCAAATTTTGGCAAAGAGCCGGAACTATTAGGCGTCCACATCCATGGGACAATCTTTTTCCAACCAAACATAAAGCACTGGAAGGACGAGTAGCGTTAAGGCGGTCGCTGAGATGATTCCGCCGATGACTACTGTAGCAAGGGGTCGCTGCACTTCAGCGCCAATGCCCGAATTGAGGGCCATAGGGATAAAGCCGAGTGCCGCCACTAGCGCCGTCATCAAGACAGGTCGCAATCGCTGAGCCGCTCCTTCCCGCACCGCGTCAAGCACCTTTAGGCCGCCTTCACGCAGACGATTGATTGCTGAAACCATAACCACTCCGTTAAGCACCGCGACTCCGGATAGCGCGATAAAGCCGACACCGGCCGTAATGCTGAACGGCATTCCGCGAAGGGTCAAGGCGAAGACACCACCCGTGATTGCAAGCGGCACTCCGGTGAAGATGAGGAGGGCTTGCTTCATCGAGCCGAAGGTCGTGAAGAGCAAGATGAAGATGAGCCCAAGAGCGACGGGAACTACAACTGCCAATCTCGAAATCGCTTTCTGAAGGTTTTCAAACTGGCCGCCCCAGGTCACATAGTAGCCCTCAGGCAAATCGACCTTCTGTTTGATGGCTTTCTGGGCGGAAGTAACAAACGACCCTAGATCTCGACCTCTAACGTTGAGCTGCACAACGACTCGACGCTTCCCGCTCTCGCGGCTGATTTGCGCCGGTGCTGGTACGTTCTGAACGCTCGCGAGCGTTGATAGCGGGACACTTCCGCCTTGCGGCGTTTCGACGGCTAATGAACGAATCGCTTCAGCATCGCCTGTCGCCTCCTCTGGGAGTCGAACGGTGAGTGCGAAGCGCTTGTCCCCCTCGATGATTTGGCCAACGGGCTCGCCCCCAAGAGCGACCTTCACGAGTTCTTGGATGGAGCTGACATTGATTCCGAGCCTCGCTATGGCTTCCCGGTCGATTTCGATTTGCAGCACGGGCACTTCATCGACTTGTTCGACCTCAACGTCCTGAGCACCAGGAAGGGACCGGACGGCGTCCGCGATTTGGTCGGCCTTCTCCTTGAGCACCTTCAAGTCTTCGCCGAACACTTTGATCCCAACGTCCGCCTTGACCCCGGCGACTAGCTCGGAGAACCTCATTTGAATCGGCTGGGTGAACCCATAGCCTTGTCCGGGAACCTCGCTGGCTTTGGCGTCGATTTCCTCAATCAGCTTGGCCTTCGTCATGCCGCTTCGCCACTCCTGTCTAGGCTTTAGCATGATGAAGGTGTCGGTGAGGCTGAGCGGCATTGCGTCCATCGCGACTTCCGGAGTACCGCTCTTGGAGAACACGAGAGCGACCTCGGGTACTTCGCGAACTTTCCTCTCGGCGGCTGAGACGAGTCGCACGGTTTCCGCTGCATCCACTGTCCGGAGGCGAACAGGCTGCATCAGTATCGAGCCCTCGTCGAGTTGGGGAATGAACTCGGAACCAAGCCTTGCAAAGAGCACCCCGGCCAGCGCGAGAAGTGCGAGTGAGCCGCCGACGATGACTGCCTTTCGACGCAAAGCGAAGGCAAGTGACGGCTGATAGAGCTTCGAGAGAAGCCTCATGATTGGATTCCGGCCCTCACGCGTATCCCCGGAAATTAGGAGGCTTGCCAGCGTGGGAATCAGAGTGAGCGTCAGGATGAGAGCGCCAATAAGGGCGAACACGACCGTGAACGCCCTTGGCTTGAACATTTTCCCTTCGGTGCCTTCGAGAGCAAGGATGGGAAGGTAAACGACGGTGATGATGCTGACTGCGAAGGCTGTCGGCTTTGCCACCTCACGCGAAGATTCCATGACGACGTGCCTGACCTCATGGCGGGTGAGCGTCCGGCGCTCGCGTTCACGGGCCTCGGAGACGCGCCTCACCGCGTTCTCGATCATCACGACCGCCCCGTCCACGATGAGCCCAAAGTCGATAGCCCCAAGGCTCATCAGGTTGCCCGAAATGCCAAATCTGTTCATGCCGATGATGGCAAAGAGCATCGAAAGAGGAATCGCAAGGGCGACGATGAGCGCGCCCCTGAGATTGCCAAGCAAAAGGAGGAGAATCGTAATGACAAGCGCGCCGCCTTCGAGAAGGCTATTTTCGACCGTATGGACGGATGCATTGACCAGGTCCGATCGGTTGTAAGTCGTTGTGAGCTTTACGTCCTTTGGAAGCTGCCCCTTTATCTCCTGAACCTTTGCGTCTACAGCGTCGGCGACGGTCCGACCGTTCGCCCCTTTTAGCATCATGACGACCGCGATCATCGTCTCTTTGCCATTCATCGTACTCACGCCGGTCAGAACCGGAATGCCGAGTCTCACCTCGGCAACGTCACGGACGAGGACTGGCACGCCAGCCTCCGACTTCACAACAATCCGCTCGATATCGCCAATCGTAGTGGCTAATCCGACGCTTCGCACGATGACACGCTCACCGTTTTTGTCGATCACTCCACCTCCCGCGTTCTCGTTGTTCTTTTGGAGCGCGGAAACCACCTCGTCAACTGCAAGGCCCCGTGCGAGAAGCGCCTGCGGGTTGACGACAACCTGATACTGCTTTTGGCTTCCATCCGCGGCGCTGACTTCGGCAACTCCTCGAACCGTCCTGAGTTGCGGAGCGATGAACCAATCCTGCAATGTGCGAAGCTCCATCGGGCTACGCTTGTCGCTTTCTATGGCGTACATGTAGATGTCGCCAAGCCCTGTGGCGACCGGTCCCATTCGAGGCGCTTCTACGCCGGTCGGCAGTTGCGCCCTGACACTTCCAAGCCTTTCGTTTACAAGCTGCCGGGCAAAGAAGATGTCAATGTCTTCCCCAAACGTTACCGTGACCTGGGAGAGCCCGTACTGGCTCAGGCTCCGGACTTCTTCGACTCCAGGGATGCCCCCCATTGAGGTCTCTACCGGGAAACTGACCAGCTTTTCGACCTCCTCCGGGCTCATTCCGCCTGTTTCGGTGTTCACCTGCACTTGGTTAGGCGTGATGTCAGGGACCGCGTCGAGGGTCAGGCTTTGCCAAGAAACGACTCCGAGGCCAACAACCACGAAGCTCGCCACAATCACGAGAAACCTCTGAGTGAGGCTGAAATGCAGAAGCTTTTCGAGCATCTATCCCTCACCCTTGAGTTCGTCTTTCTTGGACTCGCTTGTGAGCACGAAAGCGCCCTTGGCGGCGACCTGCTCACCAGCTTTGAGTCCGCTCCGGATCTCTAGATTGGCCCCGTCTGATCGCCCGGTCTTGACGCCACGCTTCTCGAACTTCTGGCCGGACTTAATAAACACGAAGGCTTCCGCGCCGTCGTTGACGACTGCAGTTTTTGGCACGATAACGGCTGACGAACTTGGACCGAACCGGAGAAGCACGGTTGCAAACATCTGAGGATTGAGGGCGCCATTCACTCCGCTCATGAGGCATTGAATCGGAAGTGTGCGCGTCTTGGCGTCGAGGTCGCTTCCCATGACTTGGACCGTCCCGCGGAACTCGCGGCCTGGGCGAGATGGGGTCGTGACTGTGCACGAATCGCCAACCCGTAGCTTCGAAATATCCTTTTCGGCCACGCTCGCCGTGACCCAAACAGCCGAGAGATCTTCAATCTCCATGACTGGCTGAGTTCGGTCTACCGCCTGACCACGGGTGACATTGACAGTCGTCAAGGTGCCCGCGATCGGCGCTACGAGGTTGGCTCTGCCAGCGGAGGAAGCTCCTCCTCCGCTAAACGTCCTGTACGTTGTCTGAGCATTGGAAACGGCATGCTCCGCGCTAGCCAAAGCCGCCTGCGCCGAACGAATCCGGATTCCCCCGCGTTTCATTTCGAGCTCAGCCGAACGGACTTCGGCGCTTGCAGCTTGTATTTCTCTTGCGTTTAGCAAGCCTTGCGAGGAGATGCTCTTTTCTCGAACAAATGTGGATTTCGCTATTTCCACTTTAGCCGTCGCCTTGTCGACTGCGATATCTGCCTGCTGCAACTCGAGGCGCGCAGTTTCAAGGTCGACCTTCGATACAAGGCCATCCTTGAATAGGTTCTCCATTCGCCTGAGTTGCTCGCCTTTAAACGACGCGTCCTTTTGAGAGCTGAGGAGTCCGCTCTGGGAATCGTTAAGCTCACTCTGGGCTTGTTGGAGAGGTGCCTGACTGAAAGCTCCTGCCTTCGCGAGGGCGCTCTGCCGCTTTAGGCTGACACTCGCGGCGGAAAGTTTGGAGGCTTCAAGCTCAGACTCGGATCTCGCCTGTTCCAGCTCAGAAGCTGCTACGTCCCGAGAGCGCCGGGCTTCCGCAATGGACGCCCAAGCGGTCGCGAGCTCTGACGACTCGATGACGGCCAGAGTTTGACCCTGTCGTACCCTCTCGCCCAGTTGCGCCTGAATCGCCACGATTCGGCCGCCGACCGGTGGCGTTACCAAAGCGCGGCCCTTTCCCGTGCTGCTAACGGTGCCGGTTACCTTGATTGTCTCCTGCATCATTTGCGTGCCGGCAGGCTGGGTCTCGATGCCGCCGTTGCGCTGGGCGTCTAAGCTGAGTTCAATGGGCTTTGCGGAATCAGCGGACTTAGGAGCCTCTTCTGGCTTTGAAACGGCGTCCGGTGCCTTTCCTCCGTTGCAACCCGCCAGGCAAATCGCGAACGCGGTAATCACCAATAAACGCCTCATCGAAGCACCTCCAGGATAAACCCCGCTGCCCTGTACTGAGAGACCGCTGCGAGGTTGAACCGGAGTTTTGACTCAGCGACCTCCTGCTCGATTTCGCGGAGGGCGCGGGTCGCTTCGAGAACGTCGGTAAGCGTGCCGAGCCCTTCCGAAAATCCTCTTTGGGACTTGACAACCAATGATTTCCCCGACTCCAAGATGGCCTGGTAGTTCGCGACGAGTTCCTTCGACGCATCGAGCTCGACTTTGATGGCGGCAAGTTCGGAAAGCGCACGCTTCTGAGCATCGACGTATCTTAATCGTGCAGATTGGGACCGGGTCTTTGCGGCTTGCGTTTCGAAACGGGAACGACCGTGATCGTAAAGTGGCCAAGTCAGCTGGATGCGTGCTCCATAGATCGCGTTGGAGTCGTTCCACGGGGAGCGGCGGGCCTGGATTTCTAACTCCGGCCTATTGCCGAGTCGTGCGAGACCTGCGTCCGCTTCCGCTGTCTGCACCTCGGCATTGAGGAAGAGCAGGTCGGGCCTTTGGGTAAGGTCGATCTTGGGCGGTGTTGCCACAACCGCATTCAAGTCCAAAGCAAGGTCGAGCGAAGGAACCCCCAGAGCACCTGCAAGCCTTGCGATTGCCGCTTCGCGCTGGGACTTCCTTAGAAGGGCTGACTGCTTTGCCCTGGCAAGCTCAATTGAAGCGCGGGTCACTTGAACTTCGGCAATCTTGCCCTCGTCGAACCGCTTTTGAGCGGCGTCCTTCAAGCCGTTCGCGACCTTCACTATCTCCTCAGAAGTTTCAGCGAGCTGGCTCGCCGACACGGCCGAAAAATAGGCTTCAAGAACGTCACCTTGGAGGTCTAGCATCGTGCCTCGGTACCCGGCCTCCGCCTTTAGAATGGTGGCGCTGCCAGCGTGGCGACCTGCTGAAGTGCGCCCGAAAACGTCCAGGGGTTGGCTTAGAAACAGGTCGCTATCGGAACCTCCTACTTCTAACCGCGACGAGTATCCCGCACCGAGCGTTGTTGACGGATAGCTACCTAGAGATCTAGCTTTGAGCCTTGCCTCGTCGATACCGAGTTTTGCAGCGCTTGCTGCTGAGCGGTTTTGCCTGGCAAGCTTCAGAGCGCCTTCTATCGACAAAGGCTGCTGCGCCAAGCTTGGTGTCGTTGCCAACGCGAAGAATACGAGGAGGTGAATTTTCAATGGATGCTCCAGTGCCGGGAAGGTCGGGCTGGAGGGCACGAAAGAGAAATGCTCGCTGCCAGCGAAACGACTAAACCAACATGGAGCGCGGTGGAGCGCGCGAACTACTTTGTGAGGGCGGGCCTGTTGGAGGGTTTCCGTCTATCCGCGCGATGATCAGTGGGCACCGAGGCATTGCACTAAGGCGGAGAAGCAGGATCCCTTCCGTCAAGACCATGTCCAAGGCTGGTGGAACAGATTCAGCGATAGCTTCGTGCCGAACATTGGAGCCGCGGGTTGTGAGTTTGCAGCACTCTTGGCAGTCGCGATGCATGCTTGCGAACTGATGGCCCTTCTCGCAGGCTGTTACAGCTTTGGGACTGCAGTGAGTGTTCGAGCAGGTTGGGCATTCCTTGCCGTTGGGCATCAGGTAGACCGAGTTGCAGACGCTAATCTGCCCGGTTAGCATGACCAATATCAAGAGAGCTGACCTGAGGATTGCCACGTGACTCCCAGATTATGGCTGATGACCGCGGAGGGGAGCCATGTCTGTGGATTAGCCTCATAGAATTCTTGAATTGGCGATCGATGAGGCGAGAACGGTGCTCGGACCCGGTCTTGCGCGCACCTGGATTGACTGTTCGGAGACACTGCCAAGCTCCAGCTTGAGCTGATTTTGAGCTGAACTACTCTATGCGGCGTGCAGTTCAATATTTCGCAAGCTGTCCAATGCAGATTACCATGGGTTTTGAGCCTAAATTCTGGCCCATTCCAGACGGAACTCGAACTCGATCCGATAAAGCGCTGAGGCTATTTCCGGAGAATTATTTTGGTTTCGGGCAGATGCTTTGCCCTCGCTTCCACTCGGGTCTGGCCACCTTCGATGTAGGCCTGGATGAGATCAGCGATTACGTTGCGACCCCGTTCAGCGTCGAGGGTTGCACCTGAGGCGCGGAGTAAGTCTGGCGGCATGAGGAAAGGAATATCGCTGAACGTCAGGTGATAGGCAGGGCCGACGGTGATTGCGGTTGCCCGTACCGGCGACTTGGCGAAGACCCCAACCCACTCGCCTCTACGCTCATTTTTCATCTTCTCAGGAATCGTGACTTGCAATCCCGGCGAGTTCAGGAGCACTAGGAACGGCTTGCGGGCTCCAGCACGCTCTACATCTCCCCACACATCTCCGTCGAGGTCTATGGAACTCGCAATGCGGGCATCACCTCTGCCAGTTTGGAGGCCCGCCGCCCCGCCAATGGAGTGACCGCCAACGCTGACCCGCCGCCAATCGATCCTGAGGTGCATCGGAATCTGTTTTCCCAGTTCCGTGAGAAGAAAGGACTGATCAGCGGCCATGAGCCGTACTTTGTCTTCCGGCTTCGACTTGACGGCCATGTAGGATCGAAGGTGGCCATCAGGGAAGATCGTGAGTCCGCAATAGGGGTGATCCGCGATGGCTGTAATAATTCCCCGGCTGGCCAACTCCTCGGCAAGAGTCGTATAGCTTGCGCGGGACATTCCCATTCCCGGCGCAAACATAAAAAGGGGAAATTTCCTGGCTACAGGCGCAACGAGTGGGAAGGAGTGAGTTTTCAACTTATCCCATCCATCGAGCATTTTGCCGTCGACGTTGAGGTAGGTGTCATCCTTCAAAGCCCTAAGCAGGGCTACAGACATGTATGGGGCTGGCGTTCCTCCCTGGCTCTTTTTAGCTGGATACCAGAACTGAACTTGGATCCTTCGTGGCTGGGAAGGGTCAAGGGCATCTTGCCTGGATGCATCGGAGTAAAGCTGCACAGTGGTCCCTACCCTGTAAGGGCCTGAGGGGAAAGGGAGGGGTCGCACGGGAAGCAGAACAGCCAAGATCAATGGGCCAATCATGGGATAAGCGACCATACGCCGGACACGCTTTCGAATGTTCCCGACTAATCGAATGTTGTACGCAAGGTCATCCGAATTTCGTGGAAAACGAGTCCACAAAGATCATCGCATCTCGCAAAACTGCATACCACAATCGAATTAATCTGCCCCTATTTCCAGAGTTCGAAAGTCGTCTAGGGGGAGCCACGATTCTTGAACCAGAGTCTGGCTCAAGTCCAAGCTGGATTCTAACTTGCTAGCTCAATCCACGACGACGATCCATCATTCCCAGCCTTCCCTCAGAGTTCGAACATGGTCATCAGGGCTAGCCCCTCCGCTAAAGGCAAGGCCTAGCCCGCGCGCCGCAACCAGCGAGCCAAGCCAACCAACGTCGATACCGGTTGCCGCACCATCAAACCTACTCTTCGCCCAGTCGACCAGATGTCGGTATGGAGGAGGCAAGGCTTCCTTCTCGGGCCACTTCTTCCCATTAACTCGGCCAGAATCTATTGGATCGCCCGGCACGAGCAATCGGCGCATGGACTTCCGAGTCTCGAACAGAATGGCGTAAGCTCCACCGTCTGGCTTGCTATTGGCCACACAGTGACGGGAAACATGTGCGCTGATGCTGCCCACTTTGCCGTGCCAAAGGCCTTCTCTCAGCGTCCTCTCCTCGATTTCCCTCAAGCTAAATTCCTGTCTCTCCGGGTTCTCCATGTGCAGGAGCGCCGCACCGACGAAGACTGCGTCCGCGACTTTGACTGGGAGTGCCGTAAGGTTTAGCATGGCTTTAGTTCACATCAAATTCTATACATACCAGGTACTTTTTTAGAATTTTTGGTGTTCTTGGTGTCTCCAAACTGAGGTTGCGTGGTCGCTCAAGATTCGGAGTTGGAGCAGAACTGAAGGTAGGACCAGGGTCTCCGATAGAGAAAGGACGTTGCCAAGCAAATAGACCACTACATCGATAGCCAAGAACTTAGCCGAAGCGTAGACCTTGAGTTCACTGTCACTGGGCTGAAAGTGATATTGTCAAACCGAACTCTACGATGGCCCTTTATCTCGACGTCGAGTTAGAATTCCAGTCCTTTTAGCCACTGGGCATGGCATCTATAGACCGCCTCATGTGCGATGAGTTTTTCATTCGAAGTGTTTCGAGCAAATTTGCCGGTCCAATCAGCCAAAGCTAGCAGCCGTTTCGAGGCAGTTGCAACCGTGTTCTCGACAGAATACTTAAGGCATCGATCCTCGCCAGCATAGGATTCTAAGAAAAGTTCGAGGCGACTCATTTGCACTGCCATTTGAGGGCCTCCGGGAGGATTATTAGAGCCCGACCAACTGATATCTGGCCTCAATGGAACTATCTTGTAAGCAGCGTAGGCTATGTCCCAGATTCTTGGGCCTGGTGCACAGGTGTCAAAGTCAATTAGGCCAACAATATGCTTGTTCTCGAATACAAGGTTGTAAGGAGCAAAATCGTTGTGGCAGATAACTTCGTCTGGTGACGACGGTGCTAAGTTCCAATTCGTATTTGTCCGATCAAAACCCTGCGTGGCGTCGTGCCATTCACGAAGCCTTGACGCGACCTGAATCAACACGCTTTCGTGCCATAGCCAGTCCGCCTCGTCGTGAGGAACTGCTCCAGGCAGAAACTGTAAACACTCTCTACCTTTGTTATCGAAGCCCAGGTGTCCAGGAATCCAAGGCAAGGCGGCTACTGTCGAATAATGGAGGAGACGCTCGATGGTTTCTGAGGCGATAGTGGGCATTCGCCTAACGGTATTTTCGATGAGAGTAACTTGATTTACGTTCCCTCCCAAAAGCAGAGTTTCTTTTGGCGCATCCATCCGAAAAAAGCCTACCTCTCATCTTGGAGAGCAGTTGATGATGAACTCTCAAAGAAGGGAGTGATTCTCTTACTTTTGTGAACGGAATACAAACAGCAAAATGCAGATGGCTATGGATATAGTCGCTTTGCCAAACTGTACTGGGACTGGAAAGACAAGACCGACCTACGTAGGTGCCATAAGCACAAGCGGGCTAAAACTCTTGATCGACTTTGCCGGTCTTACGATAGCTCTAACCCACCGTTCCACTGGCGAGATTCGGCATGTACCCATATTTACAGATGCTTTGGGAGCAAGCCAGCGCATCTTCGCGAGCGCTTATGACTCTCAGAATGCAGAAAGTTGGCAAGAAGGTTTATGTGATTCGTTCGAGTTCTACGGGGTGTTTCTAGAGGTCCTTGTCCCTGATAATCCCAAGGCATGTGTCACGAGCCGATATCGATACGAACCGACCATCAATCATTCTCATATGCCGTCTCATCACAAGGAGTTTGCTGAGTGGACTCCTGAGCGAATCTCAACGCCTTTTCGGCACGTCTTACAAGTGTTCAAACGGGCCCTCGCTGACTGTTTTTTTTACACTCAACAGACGCAGTGTGCGGCTCGTTTGAAACTAAAATGAGTTATTCATGCTAGACCGCGGCAATGGAATTTTAGAGATGCCCAGATAGTCCGCGATATTCCCCAGGGCCCTTATGCATTCCATGCCGTTGCCAAGCGGCAATCCACCGGAAGATGATGCGGTAACCTCGCAGAATCATGCGGACTTGGATGTGGGTTCTATTTGCACTGCTTTGCGTTTCTTGTTCGCCAGCACATGAGCAGAAGTCAACGGATCCAGTCCAAGAGCAGTCTGTGGTGGCCAAGCAAGATCCGGTGGAACAACAGCTCGTTCGGCTCCACATTCCTCTGAGTGGTGCCCTGCCAACGAAGAAGGAGTCTGACCAGTACGCCAAATTGGAGGATGACTTGAACGTCGCAGCAAAAAAGGCTGGAGTAGGAAAATTGGACGGCAATGAAGTCGGTGACAGGGAATACACCATCTGGATGTATGGGCGTGACGCCACCAAACTAGCTGAGGTCGTCAAGTCCGTCGTTAAAGGGAGAGCCTTACCGAAAGGATGCAAGCTATTTCTCCAACATGGTGGAGTTGATGACTCAACCACGAAACACGAAACGATAGCGCTCGGCAATTAACGCTCGGAGCTTTGGTAGCGAATCTATGCGACCGAGGATCAGGCCGAAAGAATAGTTTGGATCCTGCCTTGTCCGGAGCGCCAGAATGCACTGACGCTTATGTGTTCGCCAGCCCCTCGATGCGATAATCGGGGCAGGCCAGTAGGTGCTTCGGTACTCCATTGAAATTGACAGATATAGTATGAGAGGCTTTAGTTGAACCGAGCCAAAGTTGATCGACTGCATTTCAACCTGTCGAGCGTGAAAAAGTTCTTGTAGGACTACGCGCCCAGAGATCCTCTACGCTATATTGCCAAGACTTTAGGGGTAGCACCGAACAGGGCCAAAAAGTGTGCCGAGAAGGCTTTCTTGAAGGATGAACACGCCGGACAATTGCCCAGTTTTACATCCCCTAAGAGCCAGTTTTCGGTTATGCCCCACAGTGCGTCATCAAGACCGTGGCCCAATTTCGCGCTGTGTAAGTTCAGATTCCATTAGGACAATTCGCACTAACCGATAAATGCATTGTCGTCCGTCTGTTCAATTGCCAGCCTTGCGCAAGAGCCCACCTGCTCGATCTGAATGCAAATCCTTATGAATCGCTCGGATTGAGCACCCTTCGTCGAAGGCGGAGAATCCCATGAGCGCAATTCCGCCGACCTACTTTGTATGGCGAAAATGGAATCCATGCTTTTTTGTTGCGGTGGCATGGTTTCCGACCGCGTATTTTGTTGACAAAGAAGGCGAAACGGTACCCCTGTGCAGCTCGGACCGTATCCGTAGTCCATCTAAGAGACCCTCAGCGTGCCCCTGAATATAGCAACGCTTTTCAAAACTGAATAGCCGAATGGCTCTTTGCGTTTGAACCTGCTCATTGGCTTCGCTAATGGGTCAGGTCGATGCTGACAGAGAGGGCTCCGTAGTGCCAATGCGAACTTCAACGTGAAGCACCTAACTCTTCCACGCTAACGTTTGAGTTCAGTCGATGATGTGCTTGAAGTGGCAAAACGAAATGAATTTGATAAGCTGAATACAGATATGATAAAGCCTGCTAACCAGGAGCTTTCATGAGAAAACATAGTCTTACAGCGATTCTTGCTTGCCTTGTCTGCATAAGCTCTGCCCAGAGCAACGAGGAATCGATCAAGCAGGTTCGCCAGACGGACTACAGGTTTATGCAAACCCTTTCGAACGGAGATCACAAGACGTTGGATGAAATCATCGATGAGAATGCGGTGATCGTAACTTCAGCAGGAAAGGTGGGTCCCCGCGACCATATGATTAATGCGGTTCGTACTGGAATGACCAAAGTGACATGGGCCCAAATCGAACGTGAGACGGTATATCTGCATGGAGAGACGGCGGTGGTAAGCGAGCGGCTTCACTCACGCGGACTTTCCCGTGGCGAAAAGATCGATACCTTGCTTCAGATCCTCCGCGTCTATATGCATAAAAACGGAAAGTGGCGACTGATCAGCTATCAGTCCACCCGCGTCCTTCCCGCAAAGTAGGAGGGATCCGACTGCTTCGCCAACGGAGGAGAGGATTTCGATACTTCTGACGATCCAGCAGAAGGGAATAACCATAGCGAAGCGGTAAGTCCGAATTGGGATTTCTCATTCGGAGTATCGACTTTGGAGGTTCGCGCGTCAGATGGTTCGAGAATGCTGACAGTTTTAGTGGCGGGCATGTTGGTGCTTCAGGGTCAAGGCGAACCGCGTACTTTTCCAGGTGTCGAAGCGATTGCGTACCGTACTCCCGAAGCCGTCGAGCTATTACTTGGTCGCGGCCTGATTGCGCCTTCAAACGTAAATGGCTCGCGCGGCCAAAAGAGCAATATTCAAATGCTTGAATACCAGATACAAAAGCCGTTGGCAGCTCGTATCAAGGTCTGGTTTCACTTCGGTCAATCCATAGGCATGGATGCATTCATGGATGGTCAGGAGGTATCCGGAGCCTGTGTTCTTAAGGCATTTGGAATTGATGCAACTCGAGCTTTGAGTGAGTCACAACACGGCACATCACGCCTATTCAAGGGTAAGTCCGAGGACCCCTACCTACCTGATTATCGCGTGGACCTTAGTCTTGCAAGTGCTTCAGGCACGGGGCTTGATCGAACTGTTTCGAGTGGTGCGAAGTTAACAGTATTGTTTGGGAGACCGCGAAGGACGCTGACTCCCACAGATCCGGGTTCAATGGTACTGGCAGTACGATCCGCAATGGAGCATTCTAAGCCGACGTGGTGCGGTCTTGAAACTCGCGGTTTGATCACTTATCATCATCGAATCTTTGGTGGCAAGAATGAATCGTCCGGTTTCGACGTCATCTGGTCGGCAATGCCAGAAAGCGCGGCATTCGCAGCAGTCAACGGTCTGCCCGTTCAACCTACCGACCTTTATGGAGAAGCAAGGTGCTTCGTCGCCTCTGTTGAACTCATTCACGACTCTGAAGAGCTTCAATTTAGGATCGGTAGTCCGCAATCCGTCTTGGCGCAGCTGCCGAAATTGACTTTCAACGGCGAAAAACTAACCCGCGGTTTCGTTCCGGAAGCGACGTGGGACGTTCCTTCAGCTTTATCTTGGTCGGCAAGACCTGTTTCGGAAGGGCCACCTTATCCTAGGGGCGGCGGTGCCTCCAACGTAGCTGGCTTTTGGCCCCGGTCAATTGACCGTAAGCCTATTGAACGAGGCCAAGTATTGCATCTGAACTGCAAATCGAATCCATTTTATTCATATAGTCTTTATGTGCCGAAGAATGCCGGTAAGTCAGTTCCTGTTTTGATAAACACGAGCCCTACTGGAGACGGGAAACCACTTGATACAGAAGCCGCAGATTCCCTTGGCTGGGCAATGATCGGGTTGGATCAAGCAAAGGACGGCCCGGCGGATATCGTGTTTGGGAATCGAGCCGCAGCCCTTATTGACCTACAGGACCGGATTGATATCGACTGGAGTCGATTGTATTTCTCAGGATTTTCGGGCGGCGGGAGAGCAGCTACGCAGGCAGCTTATGCTTATCCAGGGATGACCAAAGGGCTTATCTGCATTGGAGCTGTGTCCGATGTAAGTGGCTTTGTATCAGGCATACCGCCTGAATTGCTCGTGCCCGCAAGTATTCCCATCGCATTCATTGCTGGAGATAAGGATATGAACCTTTTCGAAGTCAGCGAATACGCCTCTCGATCAAAAGCATCCGGTAGGCCCTATTTCTTTGAGACTTTTCCTGGCCCCCACTCCTGGGGCCCGAAATCGTTGATCCACAAGGCTGTCATCTGGCTAGGGGCACATGTTCAATGATCAAAACGAGCGGGCACGGGGTAACGATATTCCCTCGAGACTAACCAGCTTCCTAAATTAAGGCATCTTAGGTGGTGGCATCCGGCATATAAATGGGACCTTGCCGGGATGAAAGGCACTTGTCCAGACTCAGAAAGCCAGCACAGGGTTGGTGCTTTGCAACTGGGCACAGGTCGGGAAAGGAAGTCGTGACCCAATCCAAAAAATAATCGTTCTATACTGGCGGTAAGCAACTCATGGTCATATGCACAATATTGTTATCGACTTCGCTTTTGCCGTCCTTTGTATTGCTCCAAAGCAGTGAGCAGTTGAGCGTAGATGACCTTCGGAGACATCCTTTTTTGGCTACTGGACGTTGGGCACCTCTTGCCCCCGACCCAACTATTCGTCAGGTTTCGAGTGGAGAAATGGCATGGATCAATCACATCGCAAAGAAAGAAGGTGGCGAAGGTAGGTGCCAAGAGTTTAACGATGCGACAGTGCTTTCAGATGGCAACGTGGTGTCCGCGAGAATGACTGGCGCTAGCTTGACCTCACCTCAGGGAAAGGAGTTGTGGTATTACTCGGCGCCCTTTGGAACCGAGATTGACTCGATCCAGGGCGTTGCCAAAGATCGAGTACTAGTGATGCAAAGCGGTGTACCCGCGAAAGCACTTTTCTTCGATACCAAGAATAATCGGATGGTGAAAAGCGTTGTTATTCCAACATCTATAAACCAGCCCCATGATATGTTTCGCCATGTCCGTATGACCTTAGCTGGGACAATCCTTGTGACCCATTTAGCCGAGAATAAAGTGTGCGAATACGACCTCAATGGCAAACTGGTTTGGTCGATGAATACGCCCTCTCCTTGGCATGTTCAGCGCTTGTGGAATGGTAACACTCTAATTGCTGGCGACTGGCATCACTATGCTAAAGAAGTGAACAAGAAGGGCGAAACGGTTTGGCAATTTAATCAACGGGACCTTCCGAACGTGCCTCTTGGCAATGTTCATATTGCCACTCGACTTAGCAATGGAAATACTTTATTGGGCTTTTGGTACAAGGAGACTCCAAAGGCTCACGAAAAACCCGGATCGCTTCAGATTCTTGAATTGACCCGGTACAACAAAGTGGTCTGGTCGATCTCATCTTTGCAGGATCGCGATTTCAGCAGGTATATCGGACCGATCAATACGATCCAACTACTGGATCAGGCCGTCACTGATGATAACGTTTATGCCGGGCCTTGACCTGCGAGAATGGGTCGTGAATCCCTGAAGCAATGACTAGCGGATCCCTTTAGGGCATGACCTGACTAACTTTATATACCGGTATATAGTACAATTCTGAGGTGGCGGATTGGTCCCACAGAACTAACTTATGTTGGCGATTACGGGTGCCAAGACTCCGCTCACCAACCTTCCGAGTAGATAATGAAATCAATTTCGAAAGCCACACTCATCGTGTTTGCGTCCTCGGTCTCGATCTGCGCGGTCGCACAGAATGACAAGATGACACCCATCGCCATCCCTAAGCAACCCAATACAATTGTCCTCAACACTGGGAAACTTCCCGATGCAACCGCTGAGGAAGCTTGGCACTCGCAATATGGGAGCATGTTCGCTCGTAATGTGAGCGTTGCGACTCTTACACCGTTCCTTCCGACCAAGGCAAAGGCAACCGGAGCAGCAGTTATTGTGGCACCGGGAGGTGGATTTCGTACGCTCTCTATGGAAAACGAAGGTTGGAACGTTGCCAAAGCGCTTGCGAAGAAAGGAGTTGCCGCCTTTGTTCTGAAATATAGGCTTAACCCGACACCTGCTGATATGGCGGGTTTTGAGGCCTCCATGAGGCAAATGTTTTCGGGTACGGCGCGACGGCGTCCCGCTACCCAAGATCCCTCAGTCGCCCTAGCACCTCAAATTGCCGACGCAACGGCTGCCTTTGCACTTGTGCGTTCGCGAGCAAAGGAGTGGAACGTTGACCCGGCCAAGGTTGGAATGATCGGCTTCTCCGCTGGAGCGATGTTGGCTCTCTCAACAACCCTCTATGGTGTGGATGCAAACCCCGCATTCGTTGGTACGATTTATGGTCCGCTCAACGCAGTGAAAGTACCAAACAATGCTCCTCCACTCTTTATCGCATTGGCAGCGGATGACCCTTTCTTTGCCAACGCTGGATTCGGTCTTATCGAAAGTTGGAAAGCGGCCAAGCGACCCGTCGAGTTCCACCTTTATGAGTTAGGCGGACACGGGTTTGGAATGTATCCAAAAGAAACTACCAGTACAGGATGGTTTGAATCCTTTGCATCCTGGTTGCGAATGCACGGCTACATTAAGGCCAAGTAAAGACATTCAGCTGGGAATCGATATGCTGGTATCCGGGATAGAACCTTGCTCCCAAATTTCAGTTCTGAACTACATTTTGGTAGCAAGATCTTTTGCTGCATCTGGCCAGTACGGGAATTGGAATTTGAAACCTGCTTCTTCCAACCTCTTTGGCAGTACATTTCGACTCTTCATCACGAGTTCGGAATCGCCGTTTAGGATCCAAGCACCAAGGGCAATCATCCACGGCATTGCTGGAAATCCGACGTGAACTCCCCATGCTTCCCGGAGAGCTTTGGCATACTCAGCTTGTGGGAGTGGATGGGGTGAACTGATATTCACTGGACCACAAAGGCCATGCTCGATAAGGAATTCCACGGAGAACGCAAGGTCGATTTCGTGAATCCAAGAAACATATTGGCGTCCATTGCCGAGTTTGCCGCCCAGACCCAGTCGAGCAATACGGGAGAAGATATCAAAGGCGCTGTCTCTATCGATTCCCATCATGATGGCGGTGCGCATTGCTACTTTTCGTGTCAGAGGAGTTTCAGCCCGATCGAGTTCGGCTTCCCAGTTTTTAGCGATTTGAATGCTATAACCCCAAACCTTTGGAACTCCGGGTTCTGAGCCTCCGATGACTCCAGTCGCTTCATCGTTTCCGTGAACAAAGCTATGGGCGTACAGGGTTGCCGTACTAGCTTGGAGCCAAACGGCGGGTGGATTTTGGCAAGCGGCAATCGCTTCACCAAGCACTCTTGTCGACTCGATACGGCTATCCATCATCTCACGAAGGTTGCCTTCGTTGTAACGACAGTGGACTCGACGACCAGCCAGGTTGATAACAACGTCAGCACCGTTTAGGGTATAGGTCCAAGCCCCCAACGTTTTACCGTCCCAGGCAACTTCGTGCTCATTACGAGGGGTACGAGTCACTGTCGTGAGCCTGTATCGATCAGGATTCATGTGGCGACGGAGTGCCTCGCCCATGTGTCCTGACCCGCCGAATATCAGTACATCTTTCATCTTTCAGAAAATTCTGAAACTTATGATAGCATGTCTTTGAGACGGCCAAATACTGATAACTGAACTTCAATTAATCATGAATTGCTCGTGATATTTACACTTTTGGTGACACCGTTTAGCGATGCCGTCAGTGTAACCACCGTGGTTTTTCAACACGTAATATAAACGCGCATTGCTCCAGAGGGCATTCGAGTAGCCTTTATTTACAACAAGGTCGGAACCGAGAGGCACGAGACTACTAGGATGCGACGATACAGTCGGAACTCGCACACCGAATGAACTTGCCGACGCGGAGGTCTTCACCTTCGTATGGGTTGCTGAACTCGGAAAACTAGCCTTGCTGATGCTGCAATTTGAGTCTTATTGGCGAATAAAGTTGGAAGATCTCGTCGAAACAATTGCTCTCGATGCGTTGGTTCCCCTGTTTAGAACATTGCTCATGGGAGATTGGGCGTAGGTCTTTCGGTTTGTAAGTACCTTGGTCGATAGGAGTACAGAGCCTAATGTTGACGTGCTCACACCCGTTTGATATTGGAAGGGTGCCGTTAACGTAACGTCTTTAAAACCCGCATAATGCGCTGTCAAATTCACTATCGAACCCCCGACAAAATTGGGCCCGGTCTTCATCGTCACGATTGCTTGGCATTGACCGGCAGGAATCGTGACCGTAGGTGAAGGGAAGTTGATGATATCGGGTTGATTACTCGAAACGTTAATGGTCACTCCTCCTTGAGGAGCCAATGCATCGAGTGACAGCAAAACTTGAGTTACCGATGCTTGCCCAGACGAAATGTTCGCTCCTCCACCAGATGAGTTCTTGGGAACAGCCATTGCGCCAAATACTCTTAGGCTGCAGGGATCGACAGTGAATGTTGCTCCCGCTTTATAGTTTCCGCACATGGCGGAAAGTTCAAATACCGTTGTTTTTAGAACGGCGGGAGCAATAAATTCCAATGCAGTCCCACTTTGATACGCAGGGATGGTGGCAAACAGAGGGACCTCAAGTGCTGCATTAGGGTCTCCGCCAGGGAGTGCTTTTGCAAAGACGTTCACCTGAATTGCAGATGAAACCTGTTTAGGTAAGTTCATCTCAAACGTCGCGAAGTTTGCCTCAAAAGTGGGTGTGTTGAAGGTAGTTGTCACCGAGCTAAGCTCGAGAAATGGAATTTCACCGGGTTGCTTCATGAAGAGGAGTCGGTACCAAGCGTCACTTTGAGCGAGTGGCATTTTTGCCGTATTGACTTTCCATTGATTGCTTCCATCGAGCGTAGAATTCCATCCCAGCATGGCGTTTTGCCCAGGAGCCGTTAACTTAAAGGGTGAACTTGCATTTAAGGCGGCATAGAGATCGTTCATTCCTTTTTGGCTCAGCAGCGTCAATTTGATCATTTGAACGGAGTTGAATGCCGCTGGGAACTGTTCCCAATCAAAGGCGTAGTCTCCCGGCAAAATGGTTGCATCCGCACGGCGATGGCTGAGATCGGGTCGGTCATTATGAGGAACGAATACGAGGTTCAGTTGTTGTTTGAAGGTATCAAGAGAGGAAAGCTGTCCTCCATCCGTGTTGTATTTGTCTGTGTTCTCAAATCGATCAAAATAGGTGCCCGGAGAGTGTAGATAGACCTTGAATTCATCCCATTCCATTCCAAAATTGGATTGGAAAACGATGTTGTTTATGACGTCCTTTACTTCGCCAAGCCACTGGATGACCTCATCGAGTCCAAGAAAATGAAGGATTTTATTGGTGATGGATTTTGCATCGCCATAGAGATCTACGACGGCACCTAAAGCTGTGCCGGCAAGATCGGGCAATCCTGTCATCGAGAGAAGGTGATTAGACGTGTAGTTAACGATTAGGTTGTCCGCTTCACTCTTTTGCTTATTCTCATCCCAGGACTTTGAGTCGTCAACTGCGTTAAAGGGCGTCTCAGGGTCGATACCCACTCGGCGACGCAACAGCAATGAATGAGAGAGATCGAGACTTAATTGCGGCCATGCTTTGAGCCCAGAGTCAATATCGTCGACCCAGTGACGCATATACGAAATAAACCAAGGATGGGTAATTTCATATGCTTTCTTCTCGATATCGCCCATGCCGTTAAATCGGTTGATCTCTCCGCGCAATTTGTCTCGCAATTTAGAGAACCGATAGGGGGCAGAAAGTGATTTGCTCGTCGATGAACCTTCAAGTAGGTTTTGACCTGACATGTAAGACTCGGCGTCACAACGAACCATGTTCTCGTACATGAAGCGCAAGTTGTCACCGAGCAAAGCACTATTGAAATCGTTGGGCTCAATCAGCGCAGGAGTAACCCATTGAAGATACTTCTCCAAGACGACATGCTTGAGCGCGTTGTTCTTAAGGTTAAACGGGCCGCCCGAATAGTTATTGATAAACGTATGGGCAAAAGTGTCACCAGCAGCGTGAGCTAGGTAGCCCATAACAAAAGCTTGATTTTCGGGTTTGACATAGCTCGAATCTCCGCCTTCAGTACTTGAAAAGGCGCACCGATAAAGATGCTGAAGCCATTTGTCGGGTCCAGGCCCTTCAGGACCAGAAGGGCTATTGCTTGTGTTCAAGTCCTGATTCACATCTGGAAGTGAGGAATCGCTGCTTCTCATGCGACCTTGGCCCGGAGTTACTTTCCCCGCTGGATGAATCATTTCCTGTCCAGTGAGCATGTCTGGAAATGCGTCAGGACCACAAACTCCCGCAAAATAGGCTTTTCGGTTCGATTGAATAGCATTTAAGATATTGCGATCAACCTCGAATGTGCCGATGGCCATTCGGTTTCCACTAGCATCGCGGAGGATTTTGCCCGTGACATAGTCCGTCGCATAGATCGTTACTGCGTGGTTCGCGATTGCCTCGTTTAAGGCGATCTCAGCCAAATACACATGAGTTGTTGGCTCCCATGCCTGGGTCGAACTTGCAAAGATTACGGCCAAAGATGAAATGGCAAGCTTTGCCCTAGAGAATTTTGTCATGAGATTTAGTGGTCAGAATGCTCAAATCGCTATTTGGACGACAGTCGTCATAGTACGAGCAGTATTACGAAAGAGCGTGAGCAAAACGTGAGCGAACGCTGTTCGGACTCGGCTGTGGGCCGTTAGATTCTTAGTAAGCCTGGATGGGTTAGACGAGAAACACGAAGGTGTAAATGCAACTCTCACCACCCTTGTTGAACTCAATATTATGCATTGCGTGACAAAGTTGAGTGCAAAGGGAATTTTCTCAGCGTTACAGAAATCGCATCAAAAAGCTAGTCGACGAACTTAACCTGGGCCATCGCTTGAAATATCTAAGCAATTACGAATGGGACCAAAGTAGGTCCAAATTGCCTTTCGCTCACGTTTTGCTCACGCCCGTTCGCAATACTCCTCGTATCATGCGAAGCTTCCATTCTCGAAATCAGTCCACCATTCGTTTTGCCTTAATCGGGTTTATTTTGGGAGTTGCACTGACTGGGGCATGGGGAACACATTTCCAATCGAAGAAGAAGTCAAGTTCAAAAGCTCAGGTTAAAAACCAATCGAAGGGGCAGACCCAGATGAGTGGGGGTCTAGTGAAGTTTGGCGAGGTTTACACGCTCAGCGACAAAATGAATTTCGAGATCTTGCGTGCCAAGTACACCGTCGAACCACTCGTTTGCTATAACAGCAGTTCCGCGTCACACAAGTCGAAGCTCGTGGTTGTTGATATTGCTATCAAGAACGCCGCACCCTACGAAAATGCACTTGGCGAGACGATCACTCTCGTTGACGATTCCGGAAATCTTTATGAAACAGGCTCCGGCTGTGTAGCTCTAGCCAGTAGCAAGGGAGAGGAATTCAGTGCAAGCCTGAAGCCTGGCCAAGGACTCGGACAGGAGGGCTTGAAGAATCCACTTCAGATCGTCTTCGAAGTTCCGTTTAGTGCGAAGATCACGAAAATGATGATCACCAAGGGGCGCTTAGGAAAGAACGAGCAAGTCGTGCGCTACTTGATGGCTGGGACGGACCCTGCCGCCGATTCTCACAATATCATCGCACCCTTACCGGCAGAAGTTGCAGATCCATCAGATAAGTCCGGAGCAACCGCTCTCCCGTCCGGAGTTGGCAAGATGAATGTCTGGTGTCCGGCGGGTCTGTTCGCCTATAAGTTTACGGGATTGACCTCAACCACCGATCAAATTTCGGAACGACTTGTTCCAGGTGAAGGCCACAAATACATGATCGCTACCGTAGTGATCAAGCGACTTGGGCGACGCCCGGAGTCGATTGGTGCTGCCCAAAGCGATGATATTGCCATCACAGATACCGACGGCGAGAAAAACATACGGCTTCGGACAATGAAGGCATCATCCTATGACGCGATTCGTGAAGAACAGGAATTGGCACTGGGTGAAGAGGTCACCGTCCGCTTCCTTTTCGAAGTTTCTAAGTCGGCGACGCTTAAAACCCTCGTTTTGTCCGGAGGTACTTACCCCTGGACTTTTGATATTTCCAAGTGAGATTTATTTTATGAAAGGGAGCCTTTGAGCTCGAAACAGGTCAACCGAACTCGGATTGACCCCATCCCCATTAACACTCTTTGAAATAGAGTTCTCTCGATTTCGATTCAAAGGAAAGCATCTATGAACCATCGTCGAACAACCCAGATCAGTCTGCTGACTGCGTCGTTTTTGCTTGTCATCTTGGCTGGAATGAATCAGTGCCTTGCTCAAGATCCTAAGCCGACCAGTTCCAAAGACAAACCCAAAATTGATTTGCCTGCTTACACCGGTCCCAAGAAAAGGATAAGCGTTCTCGATATCGAAATCAAGGTCTCTCCTCAGGGCTCCGTTGGATCTTCGTATGGGAATGGCGCAATCGATGCCCCAATGATCACAGACTTCGGCACCGGACTTACCGAGATGTTAGCGACCGCGCTCGTTGACAGTAAGCGCTTTGTCGTGCTGGAGAGGAAGACTCTCCAGGATATCAACCAGGAACAATCGTTGGGTTCTTCACAAGATCCAAATGCCTCGGTTAAATTTGGCAAGATGCTTGGTGCGCAAGCGATTATTCGCGGAGCTGTGACTGAATATTCCTATCGGAAATCCACAACGAGTGGTGCTGGCTTGATCGACAAGATCGGCGGAATCCAAGGAGCCAAGACTGAAGCAGTCGTAGTTATCGATATTCGCATCATTGATACTCAGACCGGCCAGATCCTCGATTCCATTAAGGCTGAAGGTCGAGCAAGAGCTTCAGCTCAGCAGATGGATGTGAAGATAGGGAGCGTTTCCCTAGGAGGCAACTCTTCGGAGTCGGAACCCTTAGCTGAAGCAGCTCGAAAGGCCATCGAGTCGGGTGTAAAAGGGATCTGTAAACGCATGGAGAAGATGCCATGGGAAGCAAGGGTTTCCGAAATGGACGCCGAAGGTGACTCCGTGTCCTTCCTCTACATAAACGCGGGTTCGCTGATGGGTGTGAAGGAAGGAGATGTTTTTGAAATCTTCCATCCAGGCCGAGACATCGTCGATGCCGACACCAAAACAATCATCGGTCGAACGAAAGATAGCGTTGTTGGATCTGCGATCGTCGACTCCGTGACCGATAAGCTGGCGATCTTGAAGCCAAGCGATGGGAAGGGATTTGCCAAGAATGACGTCGTCCGATTTAAACCGGCCTTGCGCAAGTAGGAGATCGAGAGCATGAGGTTTAGATCATTTCTTATTCTTTGCATGGTTACGTTGACCATCCCATTTGCGTCCGCAGAGTCAAAACAATTTCAAATCTGGCCCCGGACGAGTGGAGCATCTTCTCCATTTAAGGTTTGGATTCAGGCGGATGATGCGACATCATCGCCCGGTGCGCAACCGAATACCGTTGCCTGGGCATCGGCGAAAGCAGTTATCAAATTCAACATAAATGGAAAGGACTTAGTCCTTGCTGGGCACGATGTTTCCACTGTTCCGGTAGGGAAGATCGATGGCATCGTCGCCGATGCAAATGGAATCGTGACGGGCGGAACCTACACTTTTACCAAGGACACTAAGGTTCCCGATTTTCTTCACAGCGGAGTTGCCGCATCTATTGCGAATGGCGCAAAGGTTTCCATAAACATTGCAGCCCCTTTCCCCCTCGGCTTCACTGGCGGAATGAAATTAGTTCTCCCATTCAAGGGCGACTCGACGGCATTGGACGGGAGTCAGAAGAAAGATGCAAATATTGAAGTCGATCTAACTGACGTCAAGCTCAATGGAGCCGGACTCGATTTTTCAGCAACGGCTAAATCAGTGAAATTTGGTGCGGTTCAAGCTTCAATTGAAGTGACTTCACCTGATGTAAAGGTTTCGATTCCGTCGGCTCCCAACACTGACGCGACATTCGATTTTCATGCATCACAGGCAATCGCTTCCGTGTCTTCTCCAACTGCCGCGTCTGTCGGCGACTCGACACTTTCGCTAACAGTAAATGAACTTCACGTCGATGCTGATAGCCTCGTTACGTTTCAACAAGCGACGTTTGAGAAAGGCGATCCCGCAAATCCAGATTCATGGCCGAGTGTCAAGCTTGCTAGCCCCGTCGATTTCTCACTGCTAATTCGAAAAGCAACGATAAAGATGACTGGGTCGTCTTTCGATACGTTTAGCGTAGACGATGGAATGGTTGAGTTGCCATCGCAGTTCTCATCAACGGATAAGAGCAGTGGAACTCCAAAGAGGGTTCAAATTCCATTCTCGGGAGAAGATCTTTCGAAGAACGCGGTGATTACGCTGAAGTCACCTAGCAGCGACTTAAATATTTATTGGAATTCGTTTCACTTAAGTATTCCGAAAGCCGCAGCCATTGCCGTACTCGATTTGAGCGATGCAACAGGTTCGGATGTCGAGAACCCGATAGATCCAGCGACCAGTCAGCAAACAAAGCTTCCTGCATCTTGGCAAGGGATGTACATTCCTGCGTACAACCTAGAAGTTCCAAGTTTCTTGGAATCAGATACTTCGAAACCGATCCTCATAAATGGAACTGGGTTCTACATTGATGGTTCTGGAATCAGCGGAACCTTTATAACGTCCTCACAAGATCCGGCGAAGGGAATAGCTGGAACTCAAGTCCCATCGTTTGCGGGTTCGCGTATCACGGACCTCAAGCTAGTCTTGACTCATTCTCACTTAAACGAGGGTTCAGCCAAAGGCGCTTTGGTTGTCTCCGATTGGGGAGTCAATCTCAAAGTAGATCTGTCTTACGCCGATTCCGGAACTTTTACTGTCGGAGTTTCCACTCAAGATCCTGTTCCCGTTCCCGCCCTCGGACTGAAGCTAAAGATTGACCAAGGCACGTTTACATTTGGTCGACCTCAAAACGGTGGAGCAAGCGCCTCGCTAGTTATATCTGGCAGCCTCCAATTCCCCGACGATATAGATGCCAACAGCGACTTCGCTTGCTTTAAGGGCGGGTCCTTTAGCGTAAAGGATCTTGCCATCGATTCCACTGGCCATATCGGCTTGAAGTCGGCTTGGCTGGATCTTCCAAACGCGACGCCAATAGATTTTGGCCCTGCCAAAATTCTTGTGAACCAGCTTGGTGTTGGCGTCGATGATACTAAAGGAAGTTTCATCGCTTTCAGTGGTGACGTCTCTCTAGGCCCTGATCTCCCTATTTCCGGCCAAATCGGTTTCCAAGGTCTCTATATCTATTCAAAGGCAAAGGGAGCAGACGGAACATTTGGAGCGGGCTTTCCTGACGTTTCACTGAAGGGTATTGACTTCAGCACATCCATTCCAGGTGTGCTTTCAATATCGGGGCACCTTACCAACGACAAGTTCCCGAAGTTAGCCAGTGGTTCCGATACTAATTCCCTACCCGCAGGGCATCCTTGGAAAGGAAAGCCGCAAGTGACGGTTCTAAATGGTGGAGCCGATGTCCAAGTGGACGCCCTCAAGGCGATGGGTGGACTCGGAATCGACTTGAATTTCATGGTCGCTCCTGGATCGTTTGCACTAAGCGGTTTCACACCCGTGAATCCACCCATTCAACTTGGTCAAACTCCGTTTGCCATCCGTGCTTTTGGCGGAGGGTTTGGAGTGAACGTCTATGGAGGCGATCCAACTTCTCAAGCACCCATTAAGATGGTCGGGAAGCCGGGCAGAGACTACACGATTTACCCTCTTCCAGGCGATTACTCTTTCCCTGCTGGCGGTGTAGGAAACCGATTTCTTGGCACTGCTGGTATCCGTCTGGCGACCTCGGACGGTTTCACGGCATTCGGGGACGGCACGGTAACGTTCGGTGCAGGTGGTGCGTCTTTCGTCGATCTCGATGCAATGCTTTACCTGGCCCAACTCGGTGTTGGCGATGAGACCCCTGCTCAGGACCGAACCTTACATGGCAACTTGCACTACGACTTCCAAACCGAGACATTTACTGCAAACCTAGCCGCGAACATGTATGTACCCACAAAGGATCTCTATAAGACAAGCAAGAAAGGAGCATATGTCCACGGTTCGATGGACCTGAAGTTGTCACCAACCGATTGTCATGTCTACATTGGCGGCCCTATTACGGAAGATTCAAACCACCGCGCGCCCAAGATCGAAAATCCTGTCGGTTTCGAAGTGTTCGGCATCCAAGGCCCATCAGGGGCTTTCACGATCGACTACAACTTCCAAAACCCTGACCAATTGCTCGTACAAGCCGGAGCGAAGTTTGCCTATCAAACCACATTTGGCCCATATAGTTGGGCTTTCTTATCTGCCTCAGGAGCAGTCAGTGCGGATGCGTACCTATACGGCAATCTCCAAGTAAGTAATGGCTGGTCAAACATAAATGCTCGCGGCTATGTCCACGTTGATGGAACCGTCGACGTGACTGCAAGTGCGTTTGGGCAAAGTGCGACAGCGCACGCTACTGTAGACGCTGATCTGGCTGGGTCGTTTAATGTCCACCTAAAAGACTCGCCTCCGACCTTTGACATCGCCGCTAGTGGGCGACTCGATGTGTCATTTGATCTGCTCGGTTACTCCAAAAAAATCAGCCAGGAAGTGAAATTCCCGCTATGAAGAGAATCCTGAAATATTGTCCTATCGCCATCGTCGCTGGACTTCTCGGCCCCTTCGCCGGAGCCGCCAACGCTCAGTCCTACAAGATGATTTCCGGGACGTTAACTGGAACGAATGCGGGGAAGGTTCGACTCCTCTGGATCGTCGACGGTGGATGGTTGGAAAGTGAAGGATATGTTCTGTTTCGGCAAGTTGGGGCGACTGACGCTAAAACGGAACTTCTCACTCCAAAGCCGATTCGAGCGGATGCCTCAGTCTTAAGCGACCCCATCCTCAGTAGAGTTACGCCAATCAATTCACCCAAAGCCTTCGTTCGTGCTTCCTCATCTGATGTTTTTCGCTCGGTAGCAAACGATATAAAGCCGATCCTCCAAAATCCGAGAGCAAAGATTTCAAAAGCGAAGATAGCTACCATACGGGCAAAGAATTCAATGCTATTGGACCTGCGACATAAAATTGGAATTCCCCCAACCAGTAGTCAAGGCCCGATGAGTCCAGATGAAATGAGCGAACAGGCTAGGTCCCAGGTACTTCTTAGAGGACTTTCCGACATCAAATCAGCTGAGGCCCTTGGCATAACCTTTGTTGATTCGAAGGTAGACACCGGGATGAAGATTCACTACATCCTAAGAAAGTACAACAAGGATTTTACGGTTAAGATGCCAGATCTGGCCACCTGCGATATCGTCGTTGGCTCGGATCCCATGCCTCCTGCTGCTATTGTTGAAGACCCCATCCAGACCGGTGCGAATACGATTCAGCTGCATTTTGAAGCTCCTACAACCGTAGACCAGAGTGCGTTCGGTCTCCTTCGCTATCAAGTTCTGCGGAAGGACTCCACGTGGAATACAAACATCCCTATTTCGAATCAACCGGTATTGTTGAATTACACCAGTGTCGAAGGAAAGATGGTTCCAACGGTCACTAGCTATACGGACTCTGGAATTGCAGTAGGACCTGTTGAATATACGATTCAGACTATTGATGCCTTTGGGCGAATGACAAGCGCAGCTCCAAAAACGACCCAACTGATTGACACAATGTCGCCCAACGATGTCCCGTGGGTACTGCCGATAATCGATAAAGGGTTCGTCGGCGGCCCACTCGTTGTTCTTTGTGGAGTAACTGACACTGCAGATCCAATTGGAATGTTTGGTGCAGCTCTTGACCAGTCGGGGAGCTATCGGCTGGAAAGAATTGAAAGCGATCCTAACAACCCCACGATCATTGGCACCTTTAGCAAATCAAACTTCACTGGTTGGGGTGTTTCTAACCTTGGAGGCATGGGTTCCAAATATGGTCTGACTGCTTCAGGAACCGATACGAGCATTCCACTGGAATCGCTAACCGTCCGTCAGTTTCGACAATTTAGGCCGGAGGCAGTGAGATACTTTTTTGAAACCGCCTCGGCCAAGGGTATTGCTGCCTCCGAAATTTCAAACATAGAGGATGTGGCTGTTAGGAACCTTCCTTCTACTGTTGCCTCCTATTTGGAACAGTGTCTTGGGAACATTGGCTATATACCAATGGTAGATCCGAACCCACCAGCTGACAAATCGGTGACCTATCGCGTTGTTGCTGTGCTCACTCGCAACAATCGCGAGTCTGACCCAGTTAAAGCGCAAACGGTTACGATTCCAACGTTTATTGCGCCGGTTCTTGGTGTAGCGCCTTCTGCGGTCGATCAGGATCCACCAAGTGACGTTAACTCGGTGACGATTGCGAAGACCAAATCTCTGATGATAGGTGCTATTGCGACCAAAGCTCCATCCGACGATAAGCGGAAGTGGATCCGAGCGGTTAAGAATGGACTATTGAATGGTGCTTCTCTGGCCGACCCGCTCAATGATCCGGCTCCCGATCCAACGTCAGCAATGGCTCTCAATCGTAAGCAAACTATTGGCAGAGCCGTGGCGCTGTCATGGCCCCAAGTCAATTTCACATCTCCCGTTCGGTATCGAGTCTATCGAGCACTGGCATATGCCTATCCAATTGATGCTTCGACGCCGGTTGGAAAGAGGATCTTTAATCAACTCGTGGATGTTTCCAAAATTCCTATTTCGTCGTATGTGTTTCTTGGCACAACGAATCCGGGTGAAACACAATTTCTCGATATCTTGCCGCGAAGCTATCGGTTGAACTATGTTTATAAGGTGGTGCCTGTAAGTCGCTGGAACTATGCCGGACCTGCATCGGGCCTCGCCGTTGTAAGTGTCAAGGCCACGATGGCTCCTTCCGTTCCGGTGGTTTCAGCGGGAATTGCCACTATGGAATCCAATGGCGTAGCAGCTGTCGGCAAGATTCGAGTGGCTGTCAAGACCAACGGTCCAACTGAGGGAGTCTCCAGTTATGTTGTCTACCGCAAGATGGTGACAGAACCAGATGCGGCGACACCTTCTTCCACCGCAGGTGCCACAACTATTGGCACGACTGGATTACGACATATCACCGTTCCAACATTGCCTAAGTTGGCCAAGAATCCGAAGAGCTACATTGTCGTTCCGACCGCAGGAACTCGGCCGTTAGCAGCTCTTAGCCCCAATGGACATGGTGGAGCTGCAATGGGTGTAGTTCGATCGGATGTTTCCACCGTCTTGCTTGGATCTGCAGCGAAATCTGCGCTAGGGCAAGCGGCATCACAAAAACGAACGACAGTGATGCTTACGCCTCAAATGATAGAGTGGCTGGATTTAAGTACTTACACCAAACTCAACATCACTCCAACCGTAACGCCGGATTCCGCAACATTTGTGGATGCCGACTTAGCCGCTGGCGCGCACTACTTATATCGTATTGTCGCGATCAATTCAGATGGATTGGCATCGTCTCCATCTGGCCTCGTCGACGTAACACCCGTAAAGATCTCTGCCGATCCAGCAACTCATGGAACCTCAAGATATGACGAATCCTCGAATTCGATTACGCTTGGTTGGGTGTCTCCTGCAAGCGGGGCCGTCAGCTATATCGTTGAGAGAGCTATTGATAAGGCTTCAGCATCGATCTTTCTGCCCTTAGACACGGTTACGGTCGCCGCAAATAGCGCAGCACCCGGATACATGGATACAAATGTTCGACCTGGGCAGAAGTACATCTACCGAATTATCACCATGGATTCGGAAGGCAATATCTCGAAGCGAGTCGCCAACGGCACCAAAGTCGTATCCGGCACGCTAGACATCTCGGTTACAGCCCAATAACTTTCGGGCAGGTAGCTCGATATGATTAATTGCATACGCGGATGGCATGTGATGTCAGATTCCGAAATGAGGTCCTGCCGGGATAGTTGGCTGGGCCCCTTTTCGGAGCGGATACCGCTCAATGGTCTTTGACCATTTGGATGTAGCTTGAGTAACGTAGCAATAGGCGTAGGGTGCGGGTCGCCAATACCGAAGGGAAACCTAAATCGAACTGGAAAATAGCGATGGAACGTACTCTCGTGCATTTGATGGTTTAGGCTAGGTTAAATCAAAGTAGATCGCCTAGCCTAAGCTAGTTTGTGATGAGTTAAACGGGCCGGAAGGTCTTGACCACAGCGCCAGAATCGAACCGTCTGAGGTCTTCCAACTTCATGCGGCAGGGTGCTTCCAGTCCTCCAAATAGCGGAATGCCATTACCGAGGGCAACCGGGTGTATGCTGAGGCGAAACGCGTCGACTAATTTGGCGGTGATCAGACTCGAAGCAAAAGAAGCACCACCGATGGCGAGGATGGGTTTCCCATCTTCCAACTTCAAGCGCTGGATGTCTGCGATTAAGTCTGTTCCGGCTATGGTCGGATGCAGCCAACTTCTGAGCACTTGTTCTGCGGTCATTTGCTTCGAGTCTTCTGCCTTTGTCTCATCTTTTAAGGCGGCAACGGTCTTTTCCATCAGTGGAGGAGAGATCATGCCAGTTCGTGAGAACACGACTTTAGGGATCTCATTCATTGGCCGCGCTATAGGTCCAGCAGCCGTGGGCCAGAAGTCGGCCATGGTGAGGTAACTGTGGTGCCCCATTGCAATGAGGCTTGCCTGCCAAAATTGGTCAGCAACCCATTGTCTACCTTCTTCGCTCATGGAGTGAAAAATCCAATCCATCTCTCCGTTTGGACCGGCAATGAATCCGTCAATCGAGACCGTCATACTTAAAATCAGCTCTTTGCTCATATCAGGAAATCGACGAACGGACGCGTCAAGATTCGACACCTTTCGGGAAAGTATTGCCTGGCTTTCACAACTTCGCAGCAATGAATTTGAAATCGGGTCTGGCAACACTGCATGAGATTCTAGTTCCAGAATGATAGAATTGAGTCCATTGGGCCAGATACACGACTTTGTTCGGAATGGCGACGCCTCTGGTTTGGAGAATTACCTTCGAACGATTGTTGATGTGGTCGACCTCATCAACGAGCCAGACAATGGAGGTTACACACCACTCCTCGCCGCACTCAGTGCCCAGGTTGCCGATCCAAGAATTGTACGACTGCTTCTCGAGGCAGGTGCTGACAATGAATACGTTCGAGTCCAGCAGAGCTGGGGCGTCGATGTTGAAGCGTTGGAGTCTATCGGAATCCAACTGCCAGATATTGCCCAACCCACCGTCCCCTATTCGGAGTCGACAATCTCTGCAGCTTTGAAATCCGGAAATCTGGAGATTGTTAATCTCTTCGCAGATCGTGGCGCAGACTTCCATTATGTAAACCCTCATGGATATAACGCGATTCTGGATGCCACTTATGCCATTCGGGAATCCACGGAGGTCGTCAATTATTTACTTAGCTTGGGAGTTTCGCCCAATGTGAAGTCAAGTTATGGTGAGTTACCGTTAATTACAGCTATGCGCCTCGGTAGGTACCGATTGGCTTCGCTCCTCGTGTTGGCTGGCGCAGATGAGACTTCGATGAAGTGGAGTCCGCTCATTCGAGCTGCGGCGCTGGGAACATTGGAGGATGTCCATGGTGAAATAACCTTAGGGGCAACTGTCGAAGCGAGGGATTCGACCGGGCATAGCGCGCTTCACATCGCTTTACGACGAGGTCACAAAGGTATGACTCAGGCGCTACTTGAAAGTGGCGCATCGATCGAAATCCGGTTACCTGATAACATTTCATGCCTTCATTGCGCTGTTGAAGGGGGAGAAACATCGCTCATCGAGCGAATGATTGACTTGGGTTGCTCCGTTGATGAAAAGAACTATTTCGATAGCACTCCCCTTATGATCGCAGCGGAATCGGGAAATCATGAACTCGTACGACTGTTGCTCGACCGAGGAGCAAGCCCCTCGAAAGGGAGATCATTTGATTCAATTGTTAGCGGAGCGAAAGATCGCCAGACGATTTTGATCTTACTGGAAGCTGGTGCTGATCCCGCCGAGCTCGACAACGAGGGTAGGCGAAAACTCGTTGGCCTTCCCGAAGCCAACGACTCTGCCCTTGCGACGGTCAGCATAGATCAATATAGGGCTGCTTGCTACGTACGGGAAGGTCATTCGAATCCTGAAGACCTTACTGAGCCCTTCCGAATAGCCATGGTTCTCGCGGGATGCAACGCGTATCAGGCAAGATCGCGGTTTGGAAACGATTCAAGCTATGCCTGTAGTCGAACATGGAAGTCACGTCCACCGCAAGTGTGGTGCTTTGAGCGTTTCGGTCAGAGCTTCACATTAATGCCGGACGGCAGGACGATTATGGTTGCTGGAGAACATGAGGACTCCTACGACCCTGACTTTTGCATCTACAACGATGTGACCGTCTTCTATCCAGACGGACAAATTAAGGTCTTTGGCTATCCATACAAGGTATTTGAGCCAACCGACTTTCATACCGCGACGCTTTTTGGACATACCTTATGGATCGTTGGGGGGTTGGGATATCCCGATCAACGAAAGGGAAATATTCCCGTGTACCAATTGGACGTTCGCGACTACTCAATCAAACGCGTGGAGACTTCTGGTCATGTTCCACCACGCATCTACCACCATCGAGCCAACCTTGTTGGACGCAACATTGAAGTTCGAGGAGGCACCTCGATCACACATAAGTGGAAAAAGGAGTGTGCCAGTGACAACCCGAGCGTGTACCAACTAAATGTCGATCATCTTCAGTGGTCGCTAGTCAAAGGTTAGCTCTAATCGCTTTTGAACACACATATTGGTTCCTATGACTTTGTCTCATCGTCGGAACTGTCGAAGAAGATGAGATGGCCATCTGGGTCACGAAGTTTAATCGAACCGCCCTTAAATCCCACATATCGAGGTTCTGCTTCGGTCACGAAATGCTTATCCTGAAGGTCGACGGCGATGAGGCGAATGTTTCCTCCCCGGAAATTTAGACAAATGGCGTCGTTCTCCATGTGATCTTTGGAGTACAGGCCGATGCGCGCTTCACCAAGTACCATAACAGCCCAGCCTTTCTCGTCATCCCCTTCAAATCTTACGAATCCTAGGCGTTCGTAGAACCCTCGGGTTATAGTCACGTCTGCCACTTTTAGACACACATCGAGCCAGCCGAACTCCATGCCAGGGATGTTACCTAAATGGTTAAAGCAACGATACAGCGGAATCAAGCAGTGACCTTCATGAATTACATTGCGCATCATGCACGGATGCTTTCAAATGTTTGCTACCTATCCATTGCAGGTCAATTCGACTCGTTGACGTGAAGATGGGGGTTCCGGAGCTACCTAGTCGGTGATGACTTAGCTAATGTCTGCAATTTCAGACAACGATTTACGATCCAAATCGGGAACCATGCAGTCTTTGCTTGGATACCCTACGGGGATCAGCATGAAGGGTTTTTCGTTGAGCGGCCGACCACATATCTCTCGTAAGAAGGTCATAGGTGCCGGAGTGTGGGGGAGGGTCGCGAGTCCAGCGCGATGCAGTGCTTGAATGAGGAAGCCTACCGCGATTCCCACGGACTCGGTCATATAGTAATTCTTCAACCGAGAGCCATCTTGTAGCAAGTCGTAATCTCGCCTAAACACGACAATGACCCAAGGCGCATCAGTAATATGTCTCTTGACGAAGTCCGTGCCGAGTGGCGCGAGGGCGTCCAGCCACTCCTTGGGAGCCCTTTTCTCATAAAAGTCTCGCTCTTCCTCTTCCACCTTCTCACGTAGTCGAGCCTTCAATTCAGGATCTGAAAGGGCAACGAAGAACCAGGGCTGACGATGCGCTCCGCTTGGCCCCGTCCCAGCTATTTGCAGGGCAAGTTCGATCGCTTCGCGAGGCACTGGGTCTGATGAGAACATCCTAACCGTACGTCGTTTTTGTGCCGTCTTAAGGTCTTCAGCCAGGATTGTGATGGAGTCAGACGGTTCAACCTTACTTGGTCGATAAGGGACTACTTTAAGTGGATTAGGAGTCATTGGATATCAGGAGCATACATCGCAACGGATTTCACTTCAATACTTGAACGGTGACTATGGATCCCGCAAGTAAGCGAGAGATCCATCTCAACGAGTGATCAGGCACTCGAACTATGGAATACCCATGACAATACGTACGTTGCTTTTCTAGAACAATTGACGGAGGAGGACATGCTCAAGATGGTCGTGTTACCGTTCGGCCTTGGGGCAGATCCGATGTCCTACATGGTAAGCATTGGCCCAATTCATACGCGAGAGAACCTGGCTCAACTTGAGTATTTGCAAACCATCTATGGTAATCGGGAATGGTGAATGAGACTTATTCGATTGACCGTCTTGATCTTCCCGAATCTATGCTGACGGGCGGGTTCTCGTTTAAACACCAACGGGGCTACATTATTTCCAATTCAAACAAACTTCCAGGAAAATGAAATTATGGTTTTGAGCCCCAAATTAAGGTTAAACCCGTCCAAGTATCTTCTACGAATGGATGAGTATTCGGAAAGCTCTGCATATTCCGGCACCCATTTGGTGATCGCAGGGACTCACAAAGGGAAGTCGGGAATCGTGCGCGACATAAATACGGGCAAAACTGGTGCCGTCACTGTTACTGTTGTTGAGGCAAATGGAGATCGATTCAAGACTCTTGCCAAGAACCTTGTTGCCAAAACGTAGTCGTCGAAAAACCTTGTTGCTTCATTTAACAAAAGCAAGTTGAAACCGGCTCCGTTTTCAGCATTGTGATTAGCTGTGGGCAAAGGCTACCGTTGCAGGTAAATGGTACAACCATGATGGTGTTCAAGGAATTCACATTGTTACTTGCATATTGAACAAGTCAAATTGATGGTTGGATTGCCCGGTGAACTACCGTTGAACCCCCAAAACCGATGCGCTCCCATGTTGTAACCTTGCGACGTGGTAACCGCGCCAACTGCTCGTTTGCGATCTCTTGATGTGCTCAGGGGATTCGACATGTTTTGGATCATCGGCGGGGACTACCTGTTCTCTTCGCTGGCCAAGACGACTCACAACGAGACGGTTCACGCTGTAGCGGAGCAGTTTTCAGATCATGTCGAGTGGGCGGGCTTTCGCTTCTACGATATGATCTTCCCGCTCTTCCTCTTCATCATTGGTGTGGTATTGCCTTTTTCAATCGGCCGACGCATCGAGGCGGGAGACGATCGGCGCAACGTTCTGAAGAAAGTTCTGATCCGCAGCATGGCGCTCTTCATCCTCGGCCTAATCTACAACGGCCTTCTGCACTTCGAAGGGTGGGAGAACATTCGCTTTTTTGGAGTGCTTCAGCGGCTCGCCTTTGGTTACTTGGTTGCATCGTTGTTTGTGATTTACTCGAAGCCAAGGACCCAGGTGTTTGCGGTCGTCGGCATCCTCCTGGGCTATTGGGCATTAATCGCGCTAGCACCGGTGCCCGGATTTCCTCACGGAACGATGACTCCCGAAGGTAACTTTGCGAACTACGTGGATCGACTCACCCTGCATCGTCACCAAATGTATGAGTCCTACGGTGACCCCGAGGGTCCGATCTCTAATATTCCCGCTATCGCGACCGCTCTTCTAGGCGTGTTAACCGGCTACTGGCTGAAGTCGCAACGCAGTGAAAAGCAGAAGACGCTTGGATTGCTTCTTGGGGGGCTCGTCCTGGTTTTACTCGGGTTGGCTTGGTCGCCGGCATTTCCAATCATCAAAAAGATCTGGACAAGTTCGTACGTCCTGATGGCGGGTGGCTTCAGCATGATGCTGGTCGGCACGTTCCATTGGATCGTGGACGTGAAAGGCAAGGTGGCGTGGGCGTTGCCATTCACCCTAATTGGAATGAACCCAATCTTCATTTACATGTTGAGCGAAATCATCGATTTCACCAAAGTCGGCGCCTATTTCCTTGGTGGTTTCGCGCACTTGGTTCCCGCTTACGGGGAGCCGATTGCAGCAGTTGGAAATCTGGTCGCAAAGCTGGGGCTTCTCTATTTCTTGTATCGCCAAAAGATATTTCTGAGGCTCTAGAGGACGATTCACGACACTTACCGGTCTTGACTAGTGTCAGTTGACTTTCAGCTTGCAGGCGCTAATAAGTTCCACATGCCTTTTCGTGAGTCGCCTTACTCGAAGCGAGTTGACCAGTATTGCTAAAGTTCAGAACCAACCCTGCTGTCGTTCATGCTGCTGTGATTCGTGACGAGTACGGAATTAGCTTTAACCCCGTGCCAAAATTTTGGGACGCTTCTACCCTAGTTGTATGACGAGTTCGAGCAACTTTCTGCTGTATTAGCTGTCAACCTCCAAGCTGTTTGATCGCTTCAGTAGAAGTGGCCTCGTGAGTGCTGCGGGATATCCCGTCCTCCCTTACACGCACGAGGTTAAAGCTCCTTAGTTTGGACGGCACAGGCTAGTGAACTGTCGCCACTCCAATTGCCACGCGAGTCGACCCAACTTTGATGAAAGCTCCCTTTCTAGTTTGCCCATTAAACGATCGAACATCGGTTCGACGCGGTCACGAACATCACGATCGACCTTCTCCATATCTGATTGATTTATCGAGAAGTTGCCGAGAGGGCCTAGGTAAGACGTGGCTACCGAACCGTCTAGCATCGTTTGCTTGCCCCTCTTGATCCTGAACGAGACTTGAATTCGTGCCCCGTCGCCTCGCACAGACTCCCAACTGTTTTCGCCGCCGTTCTCCATTAGACGACGAGTGCGTCGGCGGATATATCTTTCGATCTCGTCTTCAAGGTCTCGATTTTTAGGGTCTGTTGTGGCGTTGATATCAAAGCCTCCAACTCGCAAGCGAGGACTGTCTTGAATTTGCGTCTGAGAGCGGCTCCACAAGTCGAGAGTCTTCGCAAGTACATCCGGCGGCGCGAGAAGTACCTTTTGGACTACTGGTCGGCCGCTGTACTGAACGGCAGCAACAACTCCTTTGGTTGCCCACACCGAAAGCGACCATTCACCGTAGCGAACGGCCGGAAAGACCGAATAGTCCGCTTTGCCGAGTTCACTTTCTAACAACTCCAGGGACTCGAGCGGTTCGTTACGTTCAAGTTCGACGGTGAAACCGGCGACGGTTCCTTTGTTATTGGTCTTCATGAGAATAGCGGCAAGAATCCAATTCTTTCGACTGGTTGCGATCCTAACCGAAGCGGGATCAGGCCCAACCGTTTTGGACTTGGGGGCCAACTTGCCTAGGTCGTTCTCGGACAACCCGACGGTCAAACCTGCCCACGACTTCCCATCCCATGTTGAGAACGCTGGAGTTGCGACGGGAGTTTGAGCAAGAGCAAGGACAGTTAAGACTAGGGAGATCATTCCATTCACCTTACTTGATCGGAATCGAAATAACACAGCCATCTGGCTGTTCGATGACAACTGAAGTAAGGCCTACTTCATGAGCCGGCTCATTTAGGAAACTGACGTATCGCGTTCTCTTCGTAGCATTACTTGGCATGAAGAAGTGCTACTTTTCCTAAGAGTCACGACAAATGCTTCATCCAATCGTAGGACAGATGCACGTCAGGACACCGGTCTCCTTAGGGTTGAGTTGCCCCAAACCTATGCTTCGGTATTCCGACCTAGTCGCGGTGCTTCGCGGTCCAAACGCTCCAATGTTACGGGCCGTAAGTCACACTAGGTTATGGGTTCTGTCTTCGATTCTGGTGAAAAGCGACGCTTCCTTGATTTGCTGGATGAAGACCGGAGAAGGAGTACGGGCGAGCGAGATGGGCCTATTATTCGAGAACAGTTTGGAAATCTCGTGCAGATTATTCATTCGGAACTCGACCACTTGTCTGCAGAACGGGTGATCAATCGTGAGGTTGATCTGGCCCGGAACAGTGGACTTGAGTTTGAATGGAAGTACTTCGCTCACGACGGGCCAGCTGACCTCGCACGGATGTTGGGGGCGGCCGGACTTGTGGCCGGAGAGGAAGAGGCTGTTCTCGTCCTGCCGCTGATGCGGTGCCCTGACTGGGCGAAGACACCTGTCCACGAGGTTCGGGAGGTAACGACGTTCGAGATGGTCGACGTGTTGCGAAAGGTTGCTGAGGAAGTCTTTGACTTCGATTATTCCGACGCGTGTGAGGAGCTGAAGGAATCCATTCGGAGTGGGGAATTGAACCAATTAGGCTTTGTATCTTACGAGGATGGAGTTCCAGTGGGAGTCGGACGGCTCTATCCTTCGCCCCATCAGAACTTTGGGGGGCTGTACGGTGGCGGTGTCTTGGCTGAGTATCGAGGGAGAGGGCACTATAGGGATTTGATTGCAGCGAGAGTGCGACGGGCGATGGAGTTAGGCACTCGTAACTTACTTATTGATGCCTTGCCGACAAGCCGTCCGATCGTTGAACGGCTCGGATTTGTGGAGATCACTCGCACGGTTCCTTTCACGTTGCCGCCAACTACGTCAATCGATCTATGAGTCCAATATTGATCAAGGTGCAGATCTATCGGATAGGGACTTCAGGTCACTCTTCGTTGTCTCAATTCTAATCCAGCTATTAGCATCGTTAATTTCGCTTTGTGACTGTAAATGTTCTTCTTGGCGTCGTGCCAACTTAAAATTCGATGAGTATTTCGACGTAAGCATTACTGCATGTGCGGAACAACTGAAGAAACTCCTGAGTCACAGGTTAGTAGAGCGGCTGCAGGAGCCTAGTGCAATCAAGATTTACTCCACTTATAAAAAAGAAAATGAACCTTACAAAGGTGTCCGGTCTGATTCCAGCAACAACTCGATCAGTAGCCGCAATCAGATCCGCAGTGAGCCTTAGCAGCTCTGCTAAGGGTGCGCAAGAAGTTTACGATTCCTTCACCTAAACCATGGACGAATCATCCATGGTGAGCTTGGAAGCATTAATTGCCGAGCGCACAGGTTTGAAGCTGCGACCTCGCCAGCGAGAGTCGTCGCATCGAAATGTCTTGTTGCGTTTGGACGCCTTACGGCTACCTGAATTCGAGCCTTACCAGTCACTCTTAAAGGAAGACACTCCGGAGGCCCAAGAGGAATGGGATCGACTCGTCGTGCCGCTCTTGAACAAAGAGAGCTACTTTTTTCGTGATAAAGGGCAAATGACCCTCCTACGCGATCAGATTCTTCCTGAACTCATCGAGCGGAACCGTACAACTCGAACCATTCGATTGTGGAGTGCAGGCTGCTCGACAGGCGAAGAAGCCTATTCTCTTGCGATCCTTGTACATGAAATTCTTGCAAAGAGCAAATCGAAAGTCGACGAAAGGTGGGACGTCCGCATTTATGGAACAGACATCGATGACAAAGCGCTAAATGCGGCACGGCAAGGATCATTCGGAGCTTGGTCATTCCGAATGGTCGATCCTAAGATTCGTGAACGATACTTTAGCCGACAAGCAGACGGTTGGCAGATTGACGAGGTAATTCGACGAAGTGTGGAGTTTTCAAAGTGCAACTTAGTGAAAGACTCGTACCGTTTTGGAACATCCGATGTCACCAAGGTTGATCTGATTCTTTGTCGAAACGTATTCATCTACTTTGTGCCGTTTGCCGTTGCAGGCGTGCTTAAGAAGTTCGCTCAATCGCTGCGTGACGGCGGTTACTTAATGACTGGGCATATCGAAACTCGAGAACGTGTCCCAACTTCTTTACGCGTTCGCACTTTTCCAGAATCCGAGGTATATCAGCGAAGCATGCCAGAGGATCCTGCCGTTACTTACCAGCCCCAGACGTTACATTCGGTACCTCGAGTTAACGCAAAACTGGAAGTCAATCTGCCCTCGGCGAAGTCAGATTTCAAGATCGAAACTCGACCGACTTTACCGGTCCAGGATGCTCAAATAGCGGAATCGAACCTTACTCGGGCCCGAGCGTTAGCCGACATTGGCCACTATGAGAGTGCGATTGAGGCTTGCGTCCTCCACCTGAATCTATTTCCTTTGGCATATGAACCAATTGAATTGCTTTCGATAATCGCACTTGAGCAGGGACGTAACGAAGACGGGAAAATCCTCCTCAAGAAGGCTATCTATTTATCGCCGTCGTCTCCCCATCTCTACATTGAACTTGGCAAGTTGTATCAGAGCGAAGGGGACGAAAATCGGGCTGGAAAGATGTTCAAGACCGCACTAGAGTTACTTGAAGCAATGCCTTCGACTGCCCAGGTGGGTTTCGATCCAGCTATAGTTGACACTGCCACCGTTAGCGAATACGTTGCCCACTTACGAAAAATTACACCGGGGGGTGGCTGACATAGATTCTCTACTGTTTCTTATCTTTAGATTGGGTGAATCTTGGTACGCGGTTGAGGCGACTTCGGTTCACGAAATCGTGAGTCTGCCTGAGATTGCTCACCTCGATGAGGTTCCTTCTTGCATAGCCGGTGCGCTGAATTTGAGAGGTCAAATCGTTCTCGTCATTGACCTTCTTATTAAGTTCGGACACCCTCCAATGGTCTATAGAATGGTGGACAGCATTGTTGTTTTGGAGGCATCAGGAAAGTTGGCTTCAGTACTCATTACTGAGCCTCACGTGGTGGCAATCGGTGCTGCAGACATTTTGCCTGAGTCCGAGATTTTGCCAGTATCTCACCAACCCAGCCATCTTTCGTTTGTCCGAGGATTGGTTAAGTGGGGTGACCAAGTGGCGATGCGGCTCAATGTGGCTAACATTGTCGCCTTTACACAGGACCTGGCTGGCGATTTGGACGAATCTATTGGACTTTCACCGAACGTAGGGTTTCCAACGACCGATGAATCGAGGTCCCTTTTGAGCCAACGAGCACATCAATTGGCCCAAGCCGCGGATGAAGACAGTCCGGCTGGGCTCGGCGCATATGCCGTTGTACGCTTAGGAGATGAGCTTTTCGGAATTGAATTGTGTGACATTCGCGAGTTCGCCAATTTCACAGACATTACTCCTATTCCGTGTTGTCCTCCCCACATCGCGGGTCAACTCAGTTGCCGAGGCGATCTCATCACTGCCATTGAGATCTCCAGCTATGTTGGAGTTTCCATCCCAAAGCATCGGCAAAACCAAAAGCTAGTAATCATGCGCGATTCGGCATTCGCTGCCGGAGTTCTAGTGGACGAACTTCTCGATATCCTATACCTAACCGAAGACAAGATACACACTGAATCAAAGCAAACCAGCCCAACACCTCTAGGTTTGGGTAGAGATCACTTTCGTGGTACGGCCACTTATCGGTCTCGAACGCTGACCCTTATCGATTTGCCCTTACTATTGGCTCATCAGAGTCTACAAGTCAACGAGACACCCAAATGAACTTACGAACCTGGAAGATTAGGACGAAATTATCTGTTATGGTAATTGCCTTCTTCGCCGTGCTTGCTGCCTACGCGGCGCTCTCTTACAACACTCGTCAGCAATTACAAATCGACGGTCCATACTTCAACCGGATTCTTCGAACAAATGAATTAGTGACGGATATCCAACCCGCGCCTTTGAACCTCGATGCAAGTTTCCTGACTGCGCAGCTTCTACTGGACGCGACCGATGTAACCAAGCAGCGGCGTCTGGTTCAGAAGCTCCAAGATCTCAATAGAGCATATGAAATAGCTTTCAAAAAGTCCTCCGACTCGCTCCCAGCATCATCCATGCAAGCTTTGAAGGCTGCATATTTAGGAACCCACGAACCTGCAGTACGATTCTTTACTCAAGTGGAAAGCGAGTTTGCTCCAGCCATACTGGCTGGCAATCATGCGAGGGCAGCAGCGCTCCTATCCGGACCACTACAGGCGTCATATCTCGAACACCTTAAGTCAATCGACATAGCGATTCCTCTCGCAGTAAAAGAGCGTGTCGAAATGCAGCACGAGGCAGAAACTCTGATTGAATCACGCGGGATCATCCAGATTGCGTTGCTAGTTGGCTCTGTCGCACTGTTCGCCTTGGTCCTTGGGCCACTTATTGGCCGTTCAGTGGTGCGGCCACTTTCCTCAACTCTAAATGCTCTTGCTTCAACTTCGGTTCAACTTGCCGCCACGATCGAAGAGCACGAGCAGACCGCTCTGAGCCAAGCCGCAGCCGTTAACCAGACGACAAGTGCGATGGATGAACTTGAAGCCTCCTTCATTCAAACCGCCGAAGTTGTCCGCTCTGCTGCAGAAGGAGTGCAGCGATCTTCTTCGGTCGCAAGGGAAGGTATCAAATCTGTTCGGCAAATGCAAGAAGGGATGCTTGAGCTAAAGGAAAATGTAGGTACGACGGTCGCTGGACAGATTCTGAGTTTAAGTGATCAAACGGCCCAAATCAGTACCATCACGAATCAGGTGGCCGACTTGGCGAATCAAACGAATATGCTCGCTCTCAATGCAGCTGTAGAGGCTGCTCGAGCAGGTGAGCATGGACGAGGTTTCGCAGTAGTGGCACTTGAGATTCGTAAACTTGCAGATGCAAGCAGGAAGTCGGCTGAGCGAATTAATGCTTTAGTGTCAGATATCCAAAAGTCCACAAACGCTACCGTTATGGCGACTGAAGAGAGTACAAAAACCGTTGATCGAGCGATCCATCGAGCGGAAGCTACAGCCATTGCTTTCAATGAGCTCAAAGAAGCCAGCGACTCTGCGGCAGTTTCTGCGCAGCAGACCTTACTAACGGTGCCTCAGCAGCTAAACGCAGTCAAGCAAGTACTGGAGTCAATGGAGGCGCTTAATGTTGGAGCTCGGGAAACGACGAACGCTATCAAGCAAACTCGAATTGGCAGTGAAACCTTGCGTGAAGCGGTTGCCCAACTCCAGGCAACGATCTGACCATGATCGAAGATGCCGAGCTTCGCGATCTTTTTCGAGCCGAGAGTGAGGAGCACCTTGAAACTCTTGAGAATGGACTCTTACGATTGGAAGTCGAAGAGGGAGACTCAAATTTAATCGAGGGTCTTTTCCGAAGCGCCCATAGCTTAAAGGGCGCATCGAGAATGCTCGGATTGGTCGATCTGGAATCTGTCGCTCACCATTTCGAAGATGAGTTAGGCAAGGCGCGCCATAGTCGCCAGACTTTGACTCCACAGGCGGCCGACCGGCTCTATCGGGGTATCGACGCCATGCGAATACTTGCCGACGAGGCATGCGGCGGCACCCCAACCGTCGTCGACTTGGCTGGTGTACTCGCTCAGTTACGGGGTGAAACGGTCCAAAAAGTGGTTGAGCTACCGAGTACTGAACTCGAGCCTAAGGAAAGCGCTGATTTGCCTAAAGTTTCACGGCCAGAGAAAGTTCACCGTGAGGACTTACTCCATTCGCAGAGCGTTGTCACGTCAGAGGCTTCGGAATTTCATTCATGGATTTCCGAACCCGAATTGGAATTACCAAGCGATCCGTCGATCGCGTCAATGCCCTTGATGCCAGACGATGAGGACACGTCACACGTACCTCTGACTAACTTTAGAATCGAGACGATTCGCGTGGAACCTCAAAAACTGGATGCGCTGATGACGCTTGCCAGTGAAATGAGTGTGACCACCGCAAAGGTCGATCGATCAGTGGCCGTCGTTGACGATCTCATTGAGCTTGTGGAGGAATGGAGCCGTGGTGACAGGTCAGCAAGCGAAGCCGTACAGCTAAAGCGCATGGCGAGTTCATTACGTCGGCTAGAGGCGATTGGCGATGAGGATATAGGACGACTACGCTTGCTGGCGAATAACATGATCGAATCTATTCGAGATATTCGCCTCTTGCCGCTCTCCACCATTTTCAACCTGTTTCCGCGACTCATCCGAGATCTAAGTCACGAACAGGGAAAGGAAGTGCGACTCGAGATTGAAGGTGGGATGATTACAGCGGATAAACACTTCCTTGAAGATATCAAAGATCCACTCATGCACATGGTTCGAAACGCAGTGGACCATGCAGTCGAATTACCGGAAGAGCGAGAGCGTTTAGGAAAGCCAAGAGAAGCAACAATTCGATTGCGAGCAACGCGTACAACGACCAACCTATCTATCGAGGTCGGGGATGACGGTCGTGGACTAGACGAGAATGCTATTCGACGGCGAGCAATCCAAAAGCAATTGTTGACCGAGGGTGAACTGGCTGACCTTTCGTCTGAAGAAGTTCTTAGGCTGATTTTTTTACCTGGATTTACTACGGCACCACTTATTACCGATGTATCAGGACGCGGAGTTGGCTTGGATGTCGTGCGTATGAATATCGAACGTCTCAAAGGTTCCATTTCGTTCGAAACCCAATCGGGTGTAGGTTCTACATTCCGGTTGCAAGCGCCGATCTCGTTAGTTACCACTAGGGTGCTTCTCGTTAGGGTTGCCCAAAGAAGCTACGCGTTTCCAATCGAGCTAGTTCAGGAAACGTTGATCGTATCCCGACAGGATATCTTCCAGATTGAAGGTCATTCCACCCTCTTGCGTGAGCGCGGGCCTGTTCGAGTTGCTAACCTTTCAGACGTCCTGGAAATGCCAGATCCTCCGAACCTGAACCATGTCAGCAGCAACCCAAAGAACGAGCCTTCGAAAGATATCCTCTTTGGCATCCTGGTTATGTCAGGCACAGAAACAATTGGACTTTTTGTGGACGCACTCCTTGATGAACAAGAGGTTGTCCTTAAACCTTTTAATGGATTGATTCGTCGCGTCAGAAATGTTTTGGCATCGACTACCCTGAACACAGGTGAAATATGCATGGTTCTAAACCCACACGATTTGGTTAAGAGCCTAGCGAGGAAGACGTCGAGAGGCGATATTGCCAATCTAAACACCCAAGTGGAGCCCAAGAAACTCGTCTTGGTTGCAGAAGACTCAATCACGACTCGGACCCAAGTAAAGAGAATCCTAGAAGCTGCTGGATATGAGGTAATCGTTGCGGTGGACGGAGTAGATGCATTTGCCAAGCTCATCGCTGGTAGCTTCGATGCAGTTGTCTCGGATGTCGAGATGCCAAATATGTCTGGCTTACAGCTTACGGAACGAATTCGACAGGATGCTAAGTTCAAGGAAGTGCCTATTATCCTTGTCACCTCGCTGGCAACGGATACGGATCGTCAACGAGGCATGGAAGTAGGCGCCAATGCCTATATCACGAAAGGAACTTTCGATCAGAACGTCTTGGTCGAAACCCTAAGGAAGTTAATCTAAATGCTGCGTAAACCCGTGCGCGTGATGTTGGTAGATGACTCGCCACTAGCACTTGTACTTCTTCAACGGATGCTTGCAGCGTCTCCCGAGATCGAGGTAGTTGGAGTGGCCACCCATGGCCGGCAGGCTCTTGATTTGATCCCTCACATACAACCAGATGTTGTATGCACGGACTACCACATGCCCGATATGAATGGCTTGGAATTGATCCGAGAAATCATGGCTCGGTTTCCCGTACCTATCTTGGTGGTGAGTTCGGCGGTCGAACGAAATGATTCCGATCGGATCTTTTCTCTTCTCGAAGCTGGAGCGGTTGACGTTTTCCCTAAACCCCTTGGAGGACCAGGTGCAAATGAACAAGCTGCCGAGATGTTGGTCAACAAAATTAAGATCGTAGCGGGAGTATTCGTATACGGGAGAAATGCCGATAAGTCACGCCTGTCTGTTAATGGGCCGTCGCACAGTCTAAAGCCAAAGTGGAGCCAGGAACTTCCCAAAATTGTAGCGATCGGTGCCTCTACGGGCGGGCCACAGGCCCTACTCACAATCCTCTCCAGCCTTCCTGCGAAGTTTCCTGTACCTATTTTATGCGTGCAGCACATCAGTATTGGATTTCTACCTGGACTGGTGAGTTGGTTGGGAAACCACTTCAAGGGGAAGGTCCTGATCGCAAGCGACAAAGAATATCCGCGTCCCGGAAACGTTTACTTCCCGCAAGAAGATACTCATTTACAAATCGATGCCAAAGGGAGGCTACGAATGACAAACGATTTGCAAACGTGGGGGCACCGGCCATCTGTTTCGGTTATGTTTCGTTCGGTATCTTCCGCGTATGGAAATGCTGCCGTTGGAGTACTCCTTACAGGGATGGGACATGACGGCGGTGACGGCATGCAGGTACTCGCAGAAGGCGGAGCGTTGACGATTTGCCAAAACGAAGCTACCTGCGTCATCTATGGAATGCCTCGCGACGCTGTGGAGCGCGGTGCGGCACGAGTTGTACTCCCCCTTGACGATATTGCCTCCGCCCTAGTCGCAGCAGTGAATCAGCAGCCTCCACTTCTCGGGAGAATCAAACATGGAATCCAGTGACAATGTCCGCACCATTTTAGCCGCGGACGATAGTCCAGTGGCCCTTGCATTGCTAAACCGAACTCTTCGAGCAGCAGGGTATCGTGCGGTCTCCGCTACCAACGGCATCGAAGCTGTACAGCAGGCATACAGCGCCTTGCCTGACCTCATCATTCTGGACATCGAAATGCCTAGGTTAAACGGGTATCACGTCTGCCGACTGCTAAAGCGCGATCCAGCGGTTGCCCATATTCCTGTAATCATCCTTACTGGAGTTGATGTGCGAGGAACCGAGTTTTGGAGTTTGAGAACTGGAGCCGATGCGTTCATGATTAAGAGCGCCGAACCGGCAGAGCTTCTGGCTACTATCGAGACCCTATTGTCTGAGGCATCTGTGCGTCAGAAGAGGCCCGTTCCCGATACGCAAGCTCTTGAACTTCCAGCTGGGCCAGAAGAGATTCTCGCAAAGGTCGCCGCACTGATGGACGAGGAACTCTACGTGGCGACGGTAGAGAGGATCGAGCTCAAGACCATCGTTGAGAATTTGCGCGACGGAGTTTTAACCCTCAACTTGGCTGGAGAGGTCTCTGCCACGAACCGGTCGCTTTGCGAAATGTTGGGCAGGGAAGAAGCCGAACTAATAGGGAAACCCTTTGGCCAGGCACTCGGGTTGACCATGGGCGCAAGTGCGCTTTTGGTGACCGAAGAGGTATTGCAGGGCCATGAGCCCCTTGAATTAGAGTCTGAGATTGAACATCGATCAGGCACCAAAACTCCGACAGCAATCAGCGCGATTCCTCTGCGGGACTTTCTGGGATCCACCGTTGGTTGCGTTTGCCTATTCCACAATATCGAGCGACAGAAGGAGCAAGAGGCGCTCTACGACAAGTTGAAGTCGTTGGACAAAGTCAAAAATGATCTAACAAATATGATCGTCCATGACCTTCGAACACCCCTAACCTCATTGCTGGCTGGGTTGCAATCGATTCAAGTTGCCGAAGAAGACAAGGAGATTCTCGACATCGCACTTTTGGGCGGAAACACCCTTCTTGGAATGATCAATAACCTACTTGACATCAGCAAGATGGAAGAGGGTTCGATGACGCTGGACAAGTCGGAGTTCTTACTATCAGACTTACTCGTATCTGGACTGGCTCAAGTGTCTTGGTTAGCAGAAAATAAAGGCGTGAAGTTGATTACGGAAATTCCACGATCTCTCGGACAAGTTGTAGCCGATCCTGATAAGCTAAAACGAGTCATAGTCAACCTTGTGGGTAACGCTGTGAAATTCACTCCAGCCGATGGGCAGGTAACAGTAATTGCAACCCGTGACGCTATAAGCAACGAGATCATAGTCGGAGTCCGCGATACGGGCGAAGGCATTCCAAAAGAGGCGTTCGAGCGCATTTTCGAAAAGTTCGAACAGGTCGCTACTCGAAAAGCTGGCAAAACGATGTCTACGGGACTCGGGTTGACCTTCTGCAAGTTAGTAGTAGAAGCTCATGGCGGCAGAATCTGGGTCGAAAGCGAACTCGGTATAGGCAGCACGTTCCTATTCACACTGCCGCAACTTGGATAGGTAACTCAATCATGATCGGTCCATCATGCAACTCACACACGTGAACATCTGGGACCTGTCGATGTACTAGAGCCTTTCTCGAGGAAGGTAGCGACTTCTTGAGCGAAAAATTACTACGTGATCTTCAAATGAATCCAATGTTGAGACCGTAGTTGAGTGGAAAATCCGCGAAGTTGCCGTGGCAGAGGACTATCGTGGAATGAATCGAGCACGGAACGAGGTTCCAGCCAGGGTTTGGACAGAGCTTAACTTTAACTTTAGGATGCGGGGTGTTTTGGACGGGCCAATCGTTGCTCGCCAAGCCGTCCAAGGGCATGCCCAGTTGGACTGCGTTGCCCATATGGAACTGATTGTTACAGCTTCGTGATCAAAAGATGCCGAGGGCACGTCATCCGGATTACCTCCGTCCAGCATGAAAATTCCTCCACTCTTATTGGCTGGGACCGTGACCTCAAGCGAAATAACGCCAGGTTGATATTGCCTAGGCAAGGCAGGGCTTGGATCGTGAGTTACTGAAATTCGGATACGTCCGAGATTGTGTCCGTTATCACCACCGCGAAGGTTCAATTTGAGATCTGCGATCGGTTCCATTCGATTGGTGCTGACGCCAAAGACGGCGGCGTGCGCCCTTCCTATCCACGGATGAATTGACCATCCAGTATCGTGATTGCCATCGATCGCCGCAGTCACGGGCCAACCTCCGAATGATGTTTGCGAGAAGTCTGCCTGGGCTTCAGTTATCTGGATAGAGGTTGGACGGCCGTTGACAAAGACCTGTGCGTCTAATTTCGTGAGCGCAAAGTTTCCGTTGATGGCGCGCCCTGGCCCGCCACCTGGCAGGGTTGGGTCGGGAAGAGTTTCAAGCAAAATTCCCGTCAGCCCATCTTGCCGACCTTTCGACTCGAAGGTGTAGGTGTCGTACGACTGATTCTTGCCGTGTGCCAAGAAACTTCCATCGGGCAATGCAGTTAGCGTAGCTCCGAACGCAGACTTCAATTGGCTCGGTTTAAGAAGGGTCCAATTGGAAACGCGGACCTTGGGTTCACCGCTAAGCGAGCGCCGAACCGTAAGTTCTGTCGTACTCTCAGGGAACGAATCAAAGCTAGCTTCAGTGGAAAACACACGATCCAGCGAAGGTTTAGAACCCTTTGAAACCACCTCAAGTAGATCTACTTCGTACGGCCGCAGTTTAATTGAAATTGAACCAGTTCGGGGCATTTGTAGCTTTGCGGGCCGAGGGTACCAGCGATAGATGTCCCACTCCTTACCATTGGCGAGGCCATATTTTTGTCCCAAGTCGAGATGAATCGAGTTATCGGTCAGGCTTGCATTGTCAATTGCGAGGAAGGCGCGTTTACCATCCGTGCATGTATAGCCGTAGGGCTCCTGGCGGTTTGGATCGCCAAGAATAGGCGTGCAGTGATCGAAGCAAGCCGGATTTGCTTTCATCAAATCGATAAACGTTGCTACTTGGACGCGTTCCGGTTGAGTAAGCCAGTGCTCATCGGTCCACATCTGAAACAGCATGCCGCCACGGGCCATATCCATTACAACGCCTTCCTGCCAACGATCCTTTCCGATGCTACTATTCCAAGTCCAATTGGAGAGCCAGACTCCGAGTGAGTCCTTTCCAATCCAAGGAGTGTCAGTGATCTTGAGTTGTGCCTGGTCGAGGCGCTGGGTGACGGCGTCGCGGGCATAGGGCGTTGGATATTGGGCGGGGCTCGCCGCTTCGATCTGGTCGCCGCATTCAAAATACGTGTCTCCATATTCGAGCCACCAAGGGCTGCGATACCCCCAATAGAGCATCAAAAAGACGTCAGGATTTGCGCGACGGAGGGTTTGAAAGAAGTCGATGACGCCGTTGTAGATTGCCTCTGTAGAGTAGAGTGGACCCGGCAAATGACTATGTGCTGGATTGATGCAGTTCTGGGCAAGATTGTCGAATTTGAGGAGTCCGACTTTGTTCTCGCGCATTTGGTAGCGGAAGCCGTCCTTGTATAACTGGTTCAGAGGCTCACTGGCGCGACAGAATTCTCCCGATCCAGGGCCAACGGTAAAGCAGTCTCGGACAGCAGGGTTCAGGTCGATCGTCCAGTCCGGTGTACCGCTGCTTGCGATCCATAGGCCAGGCTTCATTCCGACACTAAGGATTTGGCTCTTAATGCGGTCGAACCCATTCGGAAAGTTCGGTTTACTGAAACCGGTGAAGTCTCCGGCGCGATCATGCCAGAACTCGATTCCATAGAAGTCGAATTTTGCCCGTGCTTGACGCTGCGCTTCGTCGACATCTAGCAGGTGGCGGTGAAGATACTCCTCTGAAACACCACGTGCGTAGTAATCGCGGAAGTCACCCTCTTGCTGTCCACCGAACGCTTCGAGGATTGCGTAAGGCTTGTCATGGTGGTACTTTACGCGTGCCATTCGACTACGGACATAGTCGACAAACAACTTTCGTGCCTTTCCATGTTGCGCCTGGCCAAAAACTGCTTGCATACATGCAAAGCTCTTGTGCGGTTGAAGGATGGTTCCAGGATATTGACGCAACACAATTTCCTGTCCTTCCAAATGTGCAAAGCCAGCGGGGTGAGCAAGCGTCGCGAAGAACTCCTTGTTCAGATAGATTGGAAAACCGCGGTCCCCACCTTCTGTTGGCCGCCCATGAGTCGCTATACGGCCCAAAACCATGTTCAAAATGCGCTGGGGAGTATCACCAAGATTCGTGATCGTGACATCCTTAACCAGGATCATCTTTCGAATGTCTCGGGACTCCCGAACGATAACACCAAGCGAGCCGTCCGCCGAGCGATATTCCGAGCTCAGGGGCGAAGAATTTAGCTCTTGATTGAATGGAACTAACCTTATACGGAGAGTTCTGGCGGGTTGGTCGCCTACTTCAATTTGGACTTGCCGGTAGCCGCTCGCGTTTATCGAATCATGATTGGGTATGCGAAAAAAGGAAGAATTTAACGGCTCCTTATCGATACCTATTTCCGAATGTTGCTGCACACCGCTCATCCCAATACTAAACACGGCGATAAGTAACGCTACCATCAGAAGGCAAGCCTACCTAAGCTGCATTGGTGGAGTTTCTTGCTGCGTTTAGGAGCCATTGAGTACCAGATCGATTGTTTAGATAAGGGCTTACTTGGGTCTCGAATGACCGTCCAATTCCAAAAAGCAATGCCAATTCGAAAGTTGAGCGAACGAAACGATGCTTTTGATTCCACGTTCGACCCGGGGAAAGAGTGGGTCGTAGCCGGCATTAATTAGCCTCAAAGCTCCGATTTACGGCTACGCTGTCGGTGGGATAACCGATATTGAGTACTCGCGGTGCCCAGGTGCGCTTGCCATCCGGAAAAGTGATTTGGTTCAAGGTATATCTAGCTTCGCTTGGTCTTCCAACTAAAGGTCGTTTTCATGAAACGATGAGGATCAGTCGCGACGGCAAAACTGTTCTTGTCGATGGGTTCACCGAGAAATGCCAGTGGGCACAATAGCGCGTTTCATTACCGTAGCCGTTAACACAGTCTCAGCAAATTGTTCCAACCGATTCTGCTTATCAAATTTGTGTGAGTGTCTCTTCCAACGTTGCGGCGGCCTGGATACGTTTGATCGACCGGCTGGACGCGGTCATAAACTGAGCTTCGAAACCAGTTGCAGATAGGTCTTCTTGCCCATCCTCATCGAAGAGATATACATGACCCGCCTTCAACACCGGCAACATATAAAGGTACATAAAAGCTATAAGATTCTTTCGAGCTTGCTGACCTGTGGGGCCTGCTTCTACCATGAGTAGAATCTTGTGGTACCGGAGATGCAAGAGGTTGAACAGGCCTTCGGGAGCATCGTCGATCTGGACACCGACCCCCAATGAGGATATGAGTGTCTGCAATTCCTCGTCATCGAGAACGTCAAGCAAATCGCTATCCTTAGTTACCAACATCGGATCGTTAATGACAACCACCGCCTGCTTAACTCGATCTCGCGACTCACGAGCAAGCTCACCGAGAGTCGTAGATTGCACGACAAACAATTCGCATTCCGACGGATTTTTGACCACGCAGTCGTACAATTTTCCCATTCAATAAAGCTACCAGCAATCTAAAGGCGGTCACGTTTTACGGCACGGAAAACACACCTGTGGCTGCGGTCCAACTACACGTAAAAGGGTAAATGGGAAAATTCTCCTCAGTCCTGAGGGCTAATTCTGCGTGTCTTCGATCATCTCAAAGTTACAGGAAAAGCCCAGATCTAAATTCAAAAACCCTACTTCCACCAATGCCCTCGACGTAGCCTCCTTACTTGGACTTACGGTCGAGAGCTTCAAGCAGGTCTTGTCCCTTTATCCGAATCTTATAGTCGGGGTTTGAGTAAACAAATGTGATTTTGCCTTTTGCATTCACAACAAACACCGATGGGACAGGCAGGATGTGGTGTTTTTGGCCCGAGGAACGTTCTAGATCGATCTTGTATTGATCGCGGTATTTGGTGAAAGTCGGGTCGTCCAATCGGTACGCAACACCGAAGGCCATCATTGCGTCTGCCTTTGAGTCGGAATACAGCTTATAAGTTAAGTGATCCTTGTCGATGGTCTTGTTTAGCTCCTCAGGGAGGTCAGGAGTGATTGCTACGATTTGATAGCCACGTTTGCGAATATCACCATCAATCTTTGCAAGTTCAGAAAGATGTGCGTTGCAAAATGGGCACCAACCGCCGCGGTAGAAGATAATAACTGTAGGTTTCTTGCCAAGCGCCGTTCGTAACGATATGTCCTTTCCGTCTAGAGTCTTTAGATTCGTGCTGGGAACTTTGGCTCCAGCTTTGAGCGGCATTGCGTCCTCGGCTCGATTAGGGACTGAACTTGCCGACTGTTGACCATGCGCCATATGGGTGAATCCAACCGTACTGGCGATGACCGCAAAAGCGTAAACCGTAGACTTGACTCTGTAGCGTCTCATCACTTGATTGTATTCGCATTTAGCCTCCTATCTGTCAAGACCACGAGTTAAGGTACGAGATTGGTACATACAACTCGTCTGAACCTCTCGAAGTACCAACTCCTGGTGGTTACAATTGGGGCACTTCTTGTGCTTTATGGGAAGGGCAACGTATGGTGTAGACTCTCTTGAGGTTTCCAATATATAGGCGCAGATAGCCGCCCACAGTTTGCACCTGTCTAGATCCTAAGGAATTCAAAATTCATGGCATTTGACAGTTTTCTTGTCTTGGAAGCTGAGGGCGCTCCGCCACAGTTCGAAGAATTTCGAAAGCGCCATATCAACCATCCGGGTAATTCGGTGCCCCTTCATACGACGCTGGTATCTAACCTATGCAGTCCTGATCAAGTAACACAGGAACTCATTCGGCGAATAGAAGTAGTTTGTAGTTCAGTCAATGCATTTGACTATCAAGCGGTTTGCGTCAACGCATTTCCAGCAAACAACGTGCTGTGGTTGGCTCCAATGCCGGTTACGCCCTTCGAACTACTTGTTAGAAAAATCTATGAGGCGTTTCCTCATACTAAGGGACTCTGGCCATTCCCATCATTCCACATGACGATTGGGCTGAGTACAAATCGAGACGAAATGACTAGCGTTCTGGATGAGTTTCAGAGGGAATTCGCGAATATGCTGCCCCTAAAACTGAGTGCGAATGAAGTCTCGCTTTGGACGGTGAACGGCGACAACTACTGTCGGCATTCGAAATTTTGGCTAGGTCGATAAGGGAATCCTATCGGAAAAGAACCAATACCCGATTTGGGCGATATCATCTCCACCTTTGGAACCCATGCATTGGTATTCGAGATCAGGAATGCGAGTCGGTCCTGCTTTAGAAAACGCAAATGATTTCATCGTTGGGTGGATGGCGAATATTTGAACATAAGGCCTTTGGGGTGCAGTTTGATTGGAGGTTAAACTCAGGAAAAAGCCCTGCTCACAGGAACAGCCAACCTTAAAAGTGGCAGAATTGAACCTATCGTGTGGCATTTACGTTTGCTTGGAGATCTGTCTCTCCAGCGGAACGGACGTGAAATCCGTCGCTTCCGCGCGCAGAAATACGCTCACCTCCTTGCTTACCTCGCACTCAACCAAGGCCGGGCACACGCAAGGGAAGAACTGATGGAGATTTTCTGGCCCGAGGAGCCGTTACCAAAAGCTCGAACATGCTTGAGAACTGCTTTGTCCTCATTGCGACGACAGCTTGATTGCCCAGAGCTCTTTCTCGACGGAGCCCGTGACGCTGTCCGGTTGAATCCGAATGCGGTTACTACGGATGTCCAGCAATTTGAGCGGGCTTGTGCACGTCAAGATGCAAGTGCCTATGAATTGTACGGCGGACCGTTGCTCGCAGGCTGCTACGACGATTGGGCATTGGATGAACGCTTGCGGCTAGATAGCCTCTTTGAACAAGCAACATCTGTATCTGAGGAAGGTGAGTCAGCGAGTTTGGGTGACTCAACCCTTGGGCATGAACCTTTCAGCATCACGAGGCAAAATAAGTTGCCCACTCCGCTCAGCCATTTTTATGGACGTAAGGAAGAAATTGTCCAGATCGGGAATCTCTTTAATGAGCAGCTAGCGAGAATGGTTACGCTCGTGGGAATGGGCGGAATTGGGAAAACTCGTCTAGCCATCGAGGCTGCGAGGGGTCTTTCAGATCGACGCACTTTATTTATCCCACTTGCTGACCAGACTCATCTTGGTGGTATCCAACTCCAACTGGCAAACGTGGTTGATATATCGCGTTATCCGAACGAGACTCTGGAAGCTAGGTTGTTCGAACATCTGGGGAAAGAACCAACCCTACTCGTGCTGGACAACTTTGAGCAACTTGTCGATCGAGAATGCTGCGAATGGATTTCTAACCTTTTATTTGAACTTCCACTCGTCTCAGCTTTGATTACTTCACGTTTGGTCCTTGGCATTGAAGGCGAGACTGTATTCCATGTTCGGCCCCTATCCCAATCGGCAGCAATGGAATTATTCAAAGATCGGGCTCGGCATGTGCTTCCTGATTTTCCGGAGACTCCAGAGCTGGGACAGCTCTGCGATTCTCTTGATCGATTGCCGCTGGCAATTGTGCTCTGCGCTTCATGGGCAAATGTCTTATCCACGAGCAGAATGATCTCTGGTCTCTCGGATCGCTTCAAGCTAATGCAAAGCCGAAAGCGAATGGTTGCCGACCGTCATCAAAGTCTTCAAGCAGTAATCGAATGGAGTTGTCCCGCAAACAGCGACCTCCAATCGAGCCTCGGTCGCTTGAGTGTGTTTCGAAGTTCCTGGTCGCTTGATGCGGCCGAAGCAATCTTGGGTGGCAATGCCGCTCGTATGATTTCCTTTCTGAGCGAGCGCTCTCTTATTCAGCCCGACACCACATCTGGAGATATCCGATTCCAACTTTTGGAATCTGTTCGAGAATTTGGGATTAGCACTTTGAGCCTGGAAGAGTCTTTTGAAGTAAAAATGAAGCACTTCAATTATTTCTCTAAACTTGCCTGGTATGAGTCCGAGCATCACGCTCAAGAACCACATGAAGCATTTGAAGTCCTCGCACGTGAGCATGCAAATATCTTCGCTGCGCTTGATTACGGACTTTCCGGCGACAATGAAATCTTGGAGCGGACTCTTCGCACGATTTACAGGATTAAGTGGTGTTGGTGGATTCGAGGGTACGGAACCGATCTAGTCGCTTTGTTTAGAAAGGCACCAACGTTTCTGAGTGACGATAAAACTGGCGCACTCCGGGGCTTGCTCCTGTCGGCAGCCGCTTATGTGGAAGATTATATTGGAAACCAAACCCAAGCAATCGCATACTCGCGAGAAGCAACTCTTGCCTTTGCTAGCGTTCGAGCCGACCAACTGCAATCGGAGAACCATCGAGCAACCGCTCATTATCTGGAAATCTCTGGGGATTTCGGTGGCGCAGTAAGCGAAATCGAAGCTTCATTAGAATTGATTAGTGAACATGACCGAGCGGGCTATTTCATCAATCTAGCCCACTTAGCCGGACTTTATTTGGAAGGACTTCAAGATGTTGAGCGAGCCAAGTTACTTTATGTCCAAATGCTTGAATTCTGGGCCGAACAGCCAAATTCCTCTGGCCACCTTGCCGTGATCACGAGAAGCCTCGGCCGATGTGCAATGTATCAGCAAGACTACAAACGAGCAGAAGAACTCATCAAGCAGTCGATTGATGTGCTTAAGTCTTTAGAAGAAACGCTGAGAGAGTCTGAGGCTTGGAGAGCTCTCGGAGATTGCTACAAGATGCAAGGCGACGAAATAAATGCAGAGAAGTCATTCGAGATCTCCAAGCTTTTATTAATGGGTTGACTTGAGTCTCTCAGCTTGCGATTATCAAGACTCCTGTTTGGTCAGCACTATTTATTAATGGACGCAAGCGTTCATCAAGTGATCTGTTAAGGTCACAATTGGGCCACCCGAAGTCGGATTGACCCAATTGCTCGTACTACTGCTCACCCTAGAGTTCCATTTAGAATTTGGATGAGTCTCAGTGTCCTAATATCTAAAAATAGCCGCCAGCGCATCTTCAGAAGGCATGGCTTCAGGCTGCAAAGCGAAAACTTCACCACCTTTAGCGAGAGTAGCGACAGCGGCACGGTTGATTTCCTCTGAGCCGGTGTCATTTAGGGCAATAAAGAGTGTAGCGACCCGGCCGTTATCAGCAGCGGTCTCGATTTCACTCGCGTTGACAGATGCATTGGTTGTCCCAAGCAGTTGGTTGAATCGGTCTCTCGCTTTATTCTGCGATTTCATGAAATAAGGCTCTGCAATAACCCATGCAGCATCATGTAGATCTTGAGCTGAAGCCCGATCTTGATTACCATGGATCTCGCCCTCAAGAATTGTCGCGCTCGTGTTTGCCGTCCGATATATCGGCAAAAGGTGCTGAACACCAGCTAACACGATGGGCGCAGGGTGTTCATTGAAATACGGAGTTAAGACGGAATCGACGCGATCGAAGTACTGCTTGATAGCCAAGTTATGCAACTCAGAACTGCCTTGGCTTCCTGAGCCGAAAATGGTTGAAGTGGCTACTCCTTCACTATGCTGCTGCTGCCGCCTTTCGTGAAGTTCAGACGAATCGGTTTCCGAGAAACTCTCTGGCAACCCTTCAACGGATGTCTCAGTGATTCCGAACCGCGTGCCATCAAAGAGTCGGACAGCATTTTCGCTCAGAGCAAGCACGTAGAAGCGGCCATCGTTCGAAAGAAGAGGTAGGAGTGGAGTCACATCAAACGACGGACCAATGGTTTGCCTCACGGGCACGTCAATGGGTAAGCCATATACGCGGAAAAATCCATCCGCCATAAACACTGCGAGACCGTGGTTCTGATGAAGCCAAAAGTCGGAATCCTTGACAAGGGCTTCGGCTGGTCCAATCAAGTCGGCCATTTGATCCCACCGGATACTTTGTTCCTGAAGGCCTTTCTTGACCTCTTCTAGGAGGTTCTTTAGATGAATCGCACCTTGGCGCGTTTCGCGGCCAACCGTGAAGGTTGGCAAATAGACAGATATGCAAGGTGCTACTGTGACACCCGTCAATTCTTGGAATTCAGCTGTCCCGAAGGACGATATTTTGTACACTTTGGTTTCCTTCCCTATGTTGTGGAAACTCATCGAATCCGAGAATCTGGCAATCTCCGGAATAGGGACGGAGTAATGCAAGAGGGACAGCCTTTGATGCTTTCTACGCCGTCAAGCGGATGACGCTTTCGTTATTTAGCGCCGAGCATAATGAGTCGTTCCAGCCCGTTCGACTACATTCTCGGGTCTGGCGTTCCGGCTTCCCAAAAAAAGCAACATAGTCAAATCCTTCCTGAGTGGTCTCGATACTCAGAGCCTGGCGACTTCGCGGGAAGCGGGAAAGGAATCAGACTCGGATTCCCTCATGAACGAGTGTGCTTAAGATTGTTACTGCCTCCCGGATAGGTTCAGGCGATAGGACGCCATAGCTAAGCCTAAACATCTTTACCCCTCGTGAGTCCTCCAAAAACAACTCCCCAGGTGCAAACGCGACTCCCTTTTCCAGTGATCGGGCAAAAAGGGAAGCATCGTCGAGTGGCAAGGTCACCCAAGTTGAGAATCCTCCGGAAGGAGTTGTCCAAGTAGTTCCTTTGGGCATTGCTACCGATAAAGCACTGAGCAAGGCGTCGCGGCGGGACCGGTACTTCGGAAGTACCCGTTTCAAATGCGCCTTCAATTGCCCTCGACCCAGAAAACGGGCAAGTGCAACTTGTAAGAAATTGACGCCAGAGCCCACCGTAAGCTGTGACCTCTGAACGAGCAAATTACGAAGCTCCTTAGGTGCATGGATAAAGCCCGTTCGCAGCGTAGGGTTTAACATGTAGGAAAAAGAGCCCACATGGATTACATTTTGGCTCCGGGTCAATGCCGCTAAGGGTAATGGCAAATTGGGCACGAACGATATTGCATTGTACGCGGCGTCTTCAATGACAAAGACACTGTAGCGCTCGGCCAACTCAAGCAAACCAAGACGATTCGAAAGCGGTTGAACTTGGCCAGTTGTGGCACCAAACGTTGGTGCCACGTAGATAAGCTTTGGTGCATGCCGGACGATGAGCGTTTCAACTTCAGCTAAATCAAACCCAGATTCATGAGCCAATAAGGGCACAGTACGGATGCCAAGCATGGAACACGTTTCGAGCAGTTTCAACCGGCTAGGAGACTCAATGAGGACTGTGTCTCCCGGCGATGTCAGCGCTTGCAAGATGAGAAAGAGCCCATGGCTCGAACCCATGGTAACCAACGTTCTATTGTCCGAAGACTCAATTTCGTCCGACTGAAGCAGGGCCACAATTTCCCGAATCAGGTCCGGGTGTCCTGCTGCCGGGGCGTAATAGCAGTTCCATGGATCGGACAAACCACCGGAGCGCATGTCGGCAAGCAATTCGTCGGCGAAGAACAGGTCAGGATCGGGCACGGAGGAAGCCATTGATCGAAGTCCGATGGCTTGACTCACAGTCTCAAAGTTATTCATCGGTCCGTCGTCAATTACATTTCCCAGATGCATGGTATTTGTCGTTCGATGCTGCGACTCGGCCACATAAGTGCCAGATCCTACTCGCGTGTTCACCAGGCCATCCTCGCGAAGTGCTTCGTAAGCGTGATGAACAGTTAGAACGGCAACCCTCAATTCACCTGCAAGAGCCCGCATGGTTGGTAATCGTCGCCCAGCAGGTAACCGGCCCGAAAGAATTTGAGATTTCAATTGTTCTGCGATCTGGACATATTTTGGCTGGCTGCTTCCGTTGATTCGAATGTCCATTTCACCGTTCATGTGATTGTTATACGAACAATTCCTACTTTGTTCTAGCCGATGACAACCGGTTTCGATCTTTAATCATGTGATGAGCACCTTGCTTCTTCAAATTGTTGCGATCGTTGCGGGGGTAGCCGCTATTCCTACTGATCCCTCCAGGCAAATGGACTTCTGGGTCGGCGATTGGATCTGCACCGGCGAGTTACACAACCCGAATGGGACCACGACGAAGACAGAAGCGACCAACTCGATTACTCGCGAATTCAAAAACAAAGTCCTTCACGAGCACTTCTCGATGAACGGCATGATAGGAATGAGTGTTTCCGTCTTCAATCCCAGTAGGAAGATTTGGCAACAAACCTGGGTCGATGATTCAGGAAGCTACATCGCCCTTGAGGGATCCAGTGATGGAAAATCCGTAACCCTTTCGACGAAGCCCACCGCGATTCATCCAAAGGGCTTTAACCGGATGGTCTTTCATGATATTAAGCTCGACCAATTCGATTGGGATTGGGAATCCACTCGTGATGGTGGCAAAACGTGGCAGATCCAATGGCACTTACACTACTCCAGGAAAGCAACATGACATCAATGCACTTGGTCATTCAAGTCGCCCTCTTGCTGACGAATTTGCTACCTCCATCTGCGCCGCCCTTGGTTCCATTCCTTGGCCAGGGAACGGTTCAGGCAGATCGCAGCCTAGACTTCTGGTTTGGCCGCTGGAAGGTGTATGAAAACGGTCAATTCGACGGGGAAGATGTCGTTACAAGGGAGATGAACGGATTTGCTTGCACCGAGACCTGGAAGGGAGTAACGGCCGGCGACGAGGGGAAAAGCCAGTTCTATTACATGCCCGCCAAAAAGCAGTGGAAGCAAGTTTGGATCACTCCCTTTGGCGTTTACAAGGAGAAATTTTCGGAACCCTATCCTAACGGCATCCGATTCGCGGGCACTGTTTTTAGCCCAGGTGGAAGGGAAGTCAAAGACCGTACCACCCTTAGTCGCCTACCGAACGGAGAGGTACACCAAGTTATCGAATCTTTGAAGGATGGCAAATGGCTAAAACGATTCGATGCGATTTATCGGCATTGAATCGTGTCTAGCCAATCGTCCGATATATAATTTTCGAGGTTGCGAAAGCAACATCGCTATTCCTTAATATGTACGACAAACCCTCCGTCTGCCGCTAATTCAACTGCGAGATTGTTACGAGAGAAAAGCTTTGCGTCTTTGACAAGAATGTAATTGGGATCTGCACCAGGAGTCGTAACATCGAACCACATGGTGGCCGAATGGGCTACCGGAGTCAGAAAGGTTAGGGGTAGTTCGAGCTTTCGGGACACTCCAGCAGACATCCCAGCGATCCACCATTCCTTTCCTTTGCGGCGAGCCGTAACGAGGAGCTTGCCGACTTCGGCGCGGAGGACGCGTGTTTCGTCCCAGTAGGTCGGCACGGACCTCAAAACATCGAATCCTGCCTGGTCCTTATAAGCGTCTGGGTAGTCGGCAATCATCGGGTTGGGGTTGTCGAAGCACACGTAACTGGCGAGCATAAATGATCGTGTTCCTTCGACCAGAGGGGCGACAAACTGAATTTTGAAGTCTTCTTTTCGAACAGCTCGGAAGCCGCCCGAGTGATAATCCATCGGTCCAGCGACCATTCGAGTGAAAAGCAGATTGAGCGTGTGCGACGGAGTCACCCTGTCGCTCCACTTCATGTATTCCTGGTTAAGAGCACCTTCATGATTCATAAGATTTGGGAAAGTGCGATTCAAGCCCGTGGGTTTCCAGATCCCGTGGAAATGAATAAGGATATGGTGTTTTGCTGCTGCGGTCAGGATCTGCTCGGCAAATTCAACAGTCTCTTGGTCGTCGTGATCGAAGAAATCGACCATCATACCGGACCATCCTAGCTTCTCAAATGCGGCGAAAGCCTCGTTAACGTGCCCACGCAGCGCACCGCTATGTACCCAGGTCCACAGCTTAACGCCCTTACTATCCGCATATTGCTTAATGGCTTTCAAATCGAGGTCAGCACGAACACGAGTGACATCGGTACTCGGGCCAGGGACAACGCCTTGGTTATCTTGGTGATACCACGGAGTATCTGTGTTGTTGGCGATCGTGCTGTGGTAGGGAATGCCATTCGCGGCAGCGAAATCAATGTAGATCTTCTGGGCTTCCAAGCTAAAGATCGGCGGCTCAGGCTTGCCTGAGCTGACCACATTACCGTTCCACCACGGCCATGTCATCTTGCCAGGATGAATCCACCGTGTGTCACCAATGGCGTTTGGTTCATTGAGGCAATAGAGCGTGTTGCTCTCCAAGAGTTTGCCCGGCTTGTCACCAACTAGGATCACTCGCCAAGGAGTTGTTACGTTGCCATCAATCACTACCTTGGATCCATCTGATCGTGGAGTGAGGTCGCTAACAAGGTAGTCCCCTGACTTGTGGAGGCCCATGCCTGCGTATTTTCGCAGAGCGGCCTCTGTAATGGAAACCGTTGCACTGGGGAACTGCAGGGTGAGAGGAGTATCTAGGAGATTCCTGAGTTTGACTTTGCTAAATGGTGCGGCTTCGACTGCGTGCTCGTGGCTGGTCTTGTAGCTTTCCAAATATTGGACATAGGCTGTAGGCTCTCCAACGGGCCTGAATGTCGTCCCCTCATTTTGAACAACGATCTTTGCTTCGGTTTTTAGCTTGGTAACTTCGTAGCGAACAGCCACCGCATCGTCATAGCAGCGAAAGATAATGTCAAATCGCCGACCTTGGGTGCTTTCAAGGTCTAACCGCAACTCATTGAAGCGGTTTGCAACCTCGCTTGCTCGGCCAAAAAGCACTTTGACTACCTTGTCAGACTTTCGAGTGGCCGTTTTTATGATTTTGGCCCCGGTGAGCAAGTCGGGTTCACCCTTCAGGATGAGGCCGAGTTTGTTGCCGTTGAATAGGTCGTGACCGTCGTAGCTCATAGACCAATTTGGCACGTCAGTCTCAACGTGCAATCGGCCATCAGGGGAATCCAAACTTGGCATTGCGATTCTGCCGTTAGCAGAAACTAGATAAAGTGCAAAGAGGCCAACAACCATGGCCAAGTCTAGCACCCATTGTTGCGCCAGATGGGTGCCTACCTATATATTAAGCTAACGGCGAGCGATAGGACTAATAACGATGAGCACGTCTACCTTAGTTGACCCGGGTCGCGCGTATCCTAACTCCTGTGTCATTCACGCCTTCCATCGTTCTACCGTCCACTGATAGATCCAAAACGTCCACAGTCGAGGAGTTTCCCCACGACAACCGGATGACTTTGCCGGTTCGGCTCCAGGTTCCAGCATTGCCTCCGGACCAAGCCATGGTTCCATCTTCCTTTAGCGAGACTGTTCCATTTTTCTGCGGCTCTCCAGATTTGGCAAATGCCCAATCCCAAGTGCCAACGACGTCCTGTATTCCAGACGAAGTAGTTTCCTCGCCTGGCACGCCTCGTTTGAGACCATATTTAAAGTAGAAACTTGGGCCGTCGGTCATCGTGATCCAGATGGTCGCCGTCTTCGTGTCCGGGAGCATACTAACTTTGAAGACCTTCTTATCTTTCTTGGTCACTGCGGTCGCCCCACTTTCAACATAAACATTTAGGTCTCGGTCGGGCGGTTCGCGTTTCACGTCGTCCATTCGGAACGTCATGATGGAGCTGACCCTCTGCCCTGCAACAGGAGTGGCCTCAATCTCAAAAGTCAATTCAGCGCCATCAGCGAGAATCTCCTTAGGTGCCTTGACCTTATATGTGACCTTTGCCCATGGGGCATTCATAACCGCTGTACCTGACTTGTCGAACTTCCATTGGCTCAAGTTGACGCCTGGAGTCTCGATTACAGTATCGGAGAGGCTGAGGTAGGTTTGTACAGGTCGCGATTTTGGCTCCTTCTTCCCCTCGGCTCCATTTGCGCCAGAATCGGGTTTCGTTGGTACAACTTCGGAATTTGTAGGAGTTAGGGTAGGCAGATTAGCTGGGGGAATCGTCGCGATGAACTGCGACGCATTGCTTTTAATGCCGGTATAACCAGGAAAGCCATTTGGATCGAACAGGCTGCCGTCATTGCTTAATAGTTCAAGCACTTTGCTTTGTACGAAGGCAGATCGTGGAGCCCATCCGTGAAGCGTGTTCTTTGCCTCAGAGATGAAGGGTGCCTGCAAGAGACCCCAAGAACTTGTCCGTGATACGGTGCAATCGTTCGCTTCGCCTTCAAAGACGATAAACCGGAGTTGCGCGATAATCTGGTCCACGATATCACCCAGATCGGGGCGCAATAAGTCAAAAGCCTTTAGTGAGATCGGAAGTGAACTTAAAAGTGCATTGTGGTGTGGAAAGATCATGGCATTTAGAGCCTTGTACTTTTCAACCGCTTCCTTCATTCCTTTGTGGCCGTTTGCTTCGGCCCGAGTGGCTAACTCGTCAAGCGCGCTTTGCTTGGGCGCTTCCGGCGTCCCCATATAAACCTTAAAGAGCTTGTTCCAATAGCTTCCGATACCCGGAATGCTTCCGATTGCCGCCAAGCTCAGAACCGGATCGACACGAAGGTCTTTCATCTGCTTGTGCTCGGCTGTGCAGGCGATGGCATGAGCGGGTATTGGAGTTGGCCCGATCAACTGAAGTTCAATCGAATCTGGCGTTTGATTTAAATATCCGCCGGTCGTAACTCCAGCAATAAGCTTGTCGACTCCGCACACGAAGAAATTGACCGCCATTTTGTCAATTGATTGCCGAATCGTGTCATCCGGCACTTTTCGAAGTGCGTTGAAAAGGTTGCAAACGTGGGAGCCGCGATGGGTCGTGCTGACGGTGATCAACCGGTGAATGTCCCCCAAGTAGAAGTTGTCTGGGCGATGATACCAACACGTTGTTCCCCCTGCCTTGCATCCAATCGGGTTTGTGTAGTGGGCGTGTGTCGGGGGCAAACTCACGGAAAAGGGATAACCACGCGCATACACTCGGGCAATAACTCCACCCTGGCTGTGGCAAACGAGGTCCGCTTGAGTTGAGGCATAGCCTCTACTCCGCATGCTCTCAATCGCATCCTTGATTCCGTCCTTATTTCGAAAGACGGTTAGCCGGTTGGTTTGGAAATCACTGGGATCAACAGTTCCGTTCGTATCTTCCCAGTTCACGACAAACACTTCGTACCCTTTGTGACGGAGCATGTCTGCCATGCACTCTGGGGTCTCGTCTTCGTCTTCATGCAGTAGATAGCAGTTCGTGGGATTATCGTAAGTCCCATGGACGAGAACAACAGGCGGGCGAATCAAGGAAATCGTCTTCACCGTCGGATTGGCGGTTTGGGTTCCCGAAGTGAACTCTGCCGAAAAGTTGATCGGCTTTTCGCCTACATGATCGACGTTCTCGTTGGGCATTCCGAAGTAGGAAGGTGGGCGATAGAGTGCCAAGGCGACAAACTTTCCCGATTTCAGTTTTCGCGTCTTAACCGGAAGGTTTATGGATCCGGCGGTCCGTTGAGCACCCTGATCCTGAAAAGGATAGAGCCCGCCACCTGCACCACCGAGTCGAAATACGACTGTGCCTTCAACTATGGCATTGGCTCGCAATAGAAGGAGCGAAACGCCATCCGCAGTAACGCCTTTCACCTCCTTGGCTGCGGCTGTTGCGGCTTCCTCAAAGTCGGGTACTCCGCCAGGTTGCATAAGAGCCTGCTTTCCGTAGTCGAACGAAGCCACGTCCACGACACCGAGATCGGGAGATGTGGCGTCGTTGGCGGTTCGTTCGCCTGGGGTAAAAACCCAACTTGCAGCCCACGACCAGCCTGAGTAAAGGGGAGCAAGTGTTGTGCGCGATTCCACTGTCATACTGCACCGATCTTTGCCCTCCTTGGGTTGAAATACAAAAGAAAATGACTGAGCGCTCTTGCCAGCACCGGGCGGGTCTGAGGCACCCCGGTACAACAGTGCCTTACCGTCAGCGCAATCGAAGGCACGAAATCCCACGCTCATTTTCGATGCAGACAGTGAGATAGTGACTTTTTCTCCTTCGTAGAAGTTGGAACTCAAACCCGTGTAGCCAGTATTACCGCTGCCCTTTCCAGACGGGTCGGTGAAGCTTGCTGATACGTCACTAACGTGAGAGTGTGGAAGTTGGATATTCGGCTCGAGGGCACCCAAGGCATTGATGCACTGTAAAATCACTCCCTTACTGGTCCAGTTTCTAGCTCCCGGCGTTGGAGATCCTTCCCGAACTATTCGCATGTCCCAACCATTAGGGAGGGCGATGCTGGACACGTTAGCGGTTTTGACAAAACACACGAAAGTGAGTAAGGCGATCATTTCTGGAATTCTACAGCGAATCCTTCTTGTCGACCCAAAAAACTTTGCCTGGTGACATATATGCCCAGAGCCCTATATCTGCTGTTTTAATGGTCAAGTCACAGTCATCGTTCAAGCTGATCGAGCGCTTAACGGAAGGATGGCTGGAATCGCTCGAAATTGGAGGATTATCGATGGCACCGACTGCATCCAATTTCAGGCTCAAGCGACGAGCACGATCGCTATCATGGGTAGACAGAGTATTGCTTTGCTAAACACTTGATACTCCTACCTAGATGAGGGTTTCGTCTGCTGAAGTTTGCGTGGCTCTTCGGTCACTGCATCCTTGCCGGCGAGAGAGCTATTTGCTGGGCTGGTCTACTTGGGTCATCAAGCAGTCCACGTCATGATGTTGTACGGCTTATGATTCGCCTGAATTTGAGTTTCCATCAGGTATCTGAGAATATCGCAAGCGGGCATCAAGGGGACGACATTTGACTTACAATCAAGTTCATGATCCTTGCCCTTACACTTGCGATGACCCTATTTCAGGGAATAGGCGGTCAGTCAAAAGAACCGTTTTCAATTGACTTGTATGTGCTTTCGGTCAATTCAAAGCCTATAGAGACACTGGATTGGTTTGAGAAATCCGATGTCATAGATAGTGTCCATCAGATGGTCAAGGACTCGGTTCAATCCCGCCCCGAAGGTAAGCGGTCGTTCTTGATCCTTGAACGCACCGGGACATCTGGAACGCTGAAAGAAAGCCCAATGGCGGTTCAGGTCAATGTTCGCAATTCGAAATTCAAGTTTCTTGCGAGCAACTCATACATGGTCCGTGGGAAGATGGTGACCCAATATCACGATCGACGGCTGATTACAAATTCCTGTGGTATGAGTTTCCGTCCGAATCCAATTAAAGCGTCGTATCAATATCAGTCATGGAGTTCCATCGTGCTTGGAGACAATTGGAATCCTACTTTAGGTGTTGAAGATCTGAACTCATATCGAACTACCATGAGTCACCCAGACCCAAGGAATCGTCGCGAACCCGGTACCCAACTGCTGATCTCAGGATCACCGGTAAGTGAATCAATAGCGCTTTTAGACAGGGTCGACAAGGACTTCGCAGGCATTTGTCTATGCAGTTGGGGTATTGCAGACCACGCGCACCCTAATGTCGTTGCCTTTCCTCCGAGCGGCATCGTGGCACACTACCTTCTTACGAAGACGGGTCAAAAGCTTGGGATAGCGTTAATCGAGTATCTCGGCCGCCAAGACGCACGCTAGCACTGAGTCTTCTTAGTCCTTCTTCAATCACTTCAACAAAGTCGATTCGAACAGCACACTGTCGCTCATCCTAAACTGGGAACTGCGAATACCGTTTTCGTGACCTATATTTAGTTGAAAGGCGGCTGAGAACCACTTGTATTCGAACGTTTCGCCACATCGAAGCGTTCTAAGAGCTGACCAATGCTTCGATTAACCCTGTTTGCGCGCCTGACCACCTATTGTTTCGCCCTTTCAATCTCATCGCTTACGTTTGCAAAGCCGCCATCAGAATATGTTAATCCAATCGTTGGCACAGATGGCCACGGTCATGCGTTTCCCGGTGCTACGGTGCCGTTTGGAATGGTGCAACTCAGCCCAGATAGTCGTACCGATACTTGGGATGGCAGTTCGGGCTATCACTACAGCGACTCGACGATCATGGGTTTCAGCCATACCCACCTCTCCGGAACCGGCGTCGGTTGTTTGGGCGACGTGATGATCATGCCTACGGTAGGGACTCTGAATTTGGTCCCTGGCAAGCCAGGTAACGGCTATATTTCGAGGTTCTCTCACGCTGACGAATCGGCCCACGCAGGTTACTACAGAGTGTTCCTAAAAGATCCTGGCGTGCTTGTCGAATTGACAGCCACAAACCGAGTTGGAATCCACAGATATACGTTCCCCAAAAGCAATCGCTCGAACTTGGTACTCGACCTCATTCACGGTGTCTCAAGCGAGGCAACAGAGACCTACTTGCATGTTGATGGCCCTCAACTCTTCAGTGGTTACCGTATGTCCAGCGGGTGGGGAGGGCGGCGCACGCTCTATTTCGTGATGTCAATTTCGAAACCTTATTCCTCGCTAACCCTCAAGCAAAACGGTGTCCTCCTCTCAACTGGAACAAAATTGGCGAAAGGCCTTTTGGTGGCCGGACTTGGATTTGAGACCCAGAAAAACGAGTCAATCGAAGTGAAAGTTGCCCTTTCTTCGGTTAGCGTCGCAGGAGCCCTAAACAACCTCAAGACAGAGGCACCCGGCTGGAATTTTGATGGAATGAAGGCGACAGCGGAAAGTGATTGGAACAAGGTCCTGTCAAAGGTTACTGTAGACAGTCCGGACCCTCACATCTTATCCACCTTCTATTCGAACTTGTATCTTTCGTGTTTGGCACCTTCGACGTATTCGGACGTTGACGGATCTTATTGGGGAATGGACAAAAAGGTCCATCGCAATTCAGCGTTCGCCACTTACACAACATTCTCGTTGTGGGATACCCACCGAGCCCTACACCCACTTCTAACGATCCTCGAGCCCAAGCGAGAAGGGCAAATGGTCCAATCGCTGCTGGCCGAATATCGAGAAAACGGTTATCACAATCTTCCCGTTTGGCCGCTGATGGGCAATGAAACATGGTGCATGATCGGCAACCATGCAATCCCAGTGATCGTGGACGCTTACTTTAAGGGCATTAGAAGCTTCGACCCAGAGGCTGCGTACCAAGCGATTCGGGACACTTCCTTTCATCGCAGAAATGGGTTGGACTCGTATCAAAAGCTAGGTTGGGTTGCAAGTAGAAGTGGAGAGACAGCTACCTCTAGGACCTTGGAATTCGCGGTAGACGACTGGTGTGCCGCTCGATTTGCGGATGCGCTCGGCCACCGTGAGGATGCAAAAGTCTTTTATGCCAGAGCCGCGAACTACCGGAATGTATTTGATCGTACTTCTCGATTGTTCCGAGGAAGACACGCGAACGGACAGTGGAGGCGTCCTTTCGATACCCATGGTCTGGTTAACGACGAATATACGGAAGCTGATGCGTGGCAGTATGCCTTTGACGTGCCACAGGATGTGCCGGGCCTGATAGCCCTCTATGGAGGAGACGACGGGTTCATTCGACGAATGAACGATATGTTTGCTGAGGATTCCACGATCCACACCGGTATCCCGGACATAACCGGATTGATTGGCCAATATTCACAAGGAGATGAACAATGCCATCATGTGGCATATCTCTTTAATTACGCTGGAGCACCCTGGATGACTCAAGGGAGAGTCAGGCAGGTAATGGCAAAGTTCTTCAGCGATAAGCCCGATGGTCATTGTGGCAATGTGGATTGTGGGCAGATGGCCGCCTGGTATGTTCTCAGTGCCATGGGCTTCTACCAAGTCAATCCAGGTCTCGGCGTATATGCGATCGGAAGTCCGGTGGTGTCTAGGGCGGAAATTCAAGTCGGGGCCAGCCGAAAATTTACGATTATCGCTGAGAACAATGGACCTCGTAATTCATATATCCAAAGCGTCAAACTTAACGGGAAACCGTTGTTAAGGGCCTGGTTCACTCACGACGAATTGGTTGCAGGAGGCTCCCTTCAACTTGTGATGGGTGCCAAACCTAATAAATCCTGGGGGCACAACAGCAAGCAGAAGCCAGCTCCAACGATGCCCAGAGGGTTCGCGTATGCTTCGCTTCCAGCACCTGCCGACGACAGCCCAGTCAAGCTTTCACTCCCCATACGTATTGCCTGCGGAAGCGATGAACCGGTACGCGGCTTCCTATCCGATCCGAACATGATCCAAGGAGCGACTGCCCACGGTGATGCGGGAATTGATACGTCAGTGCAGAATGCTGCACCCGCTGAGGTCTATCAATATGAGCGCTATTCGAGTGACATGACCTACCGGTTCCCAGTTCCTGCCAATAAGAAATTCACGATTCGGCTCCACTTTGCTGAATTGTTTGATTCAGCAAAAGGTGAGAGAGTCGAAGACATTTATATAGGTCGGAAGCTCGTTCTACAGAACTTCGACATTCTTGCCGCTGCCGGTAGTACAAACAAAGCCCTTGTTCGCGAATATCGAAATGTAACCTCTGATGCAAGTGGCGTAATTTCTATACGGATCAAAGCGACACCCACCAGCCCAGATCAGAACGCAAAAATTAGCGCTATCGAAATCTTCCAAGAGTAGAAGCCCCAGTTCGGTTCGACCACTCACTCATCCGTGTTCTGCTCGCAATGTAACTTGCACAGAGCTTGAATTTCGCTTCCAATATTTTTTGAATATTCATTTCAGAAGGAACGATTCGGGTTTCGTAGCAGTTTCAGCTAAGGTGAACGTGATACCAATTATCGGCCTGACTTTCATTCCCTGGCTTCTGGTTTCCTGCAAAACAGGTCCAAGCATCAAGGCAGAGTTATCCAGCGATATCAAGTACGGTCGCGAGTCAAAGTTGACAAGATCTCAAGGAACGAATATAAGCGACGAAGTTCGGTGCGCCATCCAAGACAGGTCTGGAAACATGTGGTTCGGGACGACGGGCGAAGGTGTGTATCGCTTCGATGGTACGAGCTTTACTCAGTTCACCGTGGACAACGGTTTGAACAACAACACGGTTTGGGCGATTACTGAGGACGACAAGGGAAGAATATGGTTTGGAACTGACACCGGGCTTTCACGCTTGGACGGAAAGGCGATTTCGAGTATCAATATTTCCATATCGTCATCAGGGTCCACGCACGCTCCACACCAAACTGAGAAGTCGGCGCAACCTGCTGTCTGGAGCCTGCATCAAGACCGAAAGGGAACACTCTGGATTGGTTCAGCAAATGGGATGCTTCGTTTTAGGAACGAAGTGATGTCGGCATTCCTTCCGGACGCTAGAGTCCAAAATCCGAATCGGTTGCACTTGCGGATGGTGGATGATATTCACGAAGACAAAAAGGGCAATATTTGGTTCGCTTCCGGTATGCCTCCTGGTCAGGAGGGATTGTGTCGGTTCGATGGCAAGACCGTGAAGCAGTTCAAACCAGGAGGAGAGACGTGGATCCGCTCTGTAATTGAGGATCACCGAGGTGTCCTTTGGCTAGGAATGCGGCACCTTGGCACATGGCGTTACGATGGAAAGTTGTTTTCTTCATTCCAAAAACATGCCGAACTCGGCTCACCTCTATTAATAGATAGGTCGGGATCCATTTGGTTTGCGGGCGAAGAACGCGAAAATGGCCTCGAAAGCGCCAATGGAATATGGCGCTACGACGGAAAGTCCTTCAAGAACTATTCAGTTAAAGAAGGCATGGGTAAGTACACGGTCTGGAGCATTGTTGAAGATCGAACCGGAAATATCTGGATTGGCACCCGGAACATGGAGTTGTACCGCTACGATGGAAAATCATTCAAATGCTTTTCAAAGCAGACAATTTCACCGTACCCAGTCCACTAATCATCACCTAACTGACTCCCGATTGGAACGAGTTTTTGATTGCGATCTTGGCTCGTCTAGCGACCATAGGCCTGTTGAGGATTGTGTGTTTTGCATGTGGCCAATGAGTGACCTCATGTGTCAGGTCTCTGGGGCGCTATTCGGGGCGAGCCAGGGGTTCACTCGATATCCAAATCGGTTCATTCTCAGCGACATCTTCCAAGAGTAGAGGCCTCAGTTCGGTTCGATGACAACCTGATCAATTGTCCGTAATCCAAGAGCCATGGCTTGCAAACTAAAAAGTGCAATATCGGGAAGCTGGGAAAGGTATTGCAGACATTATGATCGACATGGCATTTCTCCTCACTTCAAGAGTGGGACTGGGAATTTTGTCCTAGCAATATCCCGCCGCAGTCCCGATTCGACGAAAGCTCTGCTAAGGCTTTGACTTGTGAGCTAGAAGAAAACTCACAATGGTTGAACCGAATTCCGGCTTTCCCAGCGCCGTGATATGGTTCGCATTTGGCACAATTTTGACGTCGCCACCGACTAATTTGTTTACTTCCTCGATACGAGCCCTCGAAACATCCATATCGCCATAGATAAACAGGACAGGAGCTTGGCACTTTTTTAGATCCCGCTCGGTCACTTCAAGACCTTTAAAGCTCCTGCCTGCGGCAGAAAAAGCTCGAACATCCTTCGATCCATAGATCAGCTTGGCAAATGAGTTCGCCTGACTCAAAGTTAGTTTTTGCGTTCCCGTGGGAGCGAACTCCATTAGGTAGGGCCCTAGGCCCTTTCCTTCGTCAACCAGTTTGGCAAATACGTCTATTTCGTGAGCACCTGCATTTCCAGTGAATAAAGGTGCTTGTCCTCCGTAAATGATGCTCAAGACGCGTCCTGGATTTCTGGCCGCGACCTTCGCGACGATAAATGCTCCCATCGAATAGCCAATAAGATGCGCACGCTTGATTCGAAGGTGGTCCATGAGACGAATCACATCGTCTGCCATCTCCGCCCCATACTTCTTGACCTCATGAGGCTTGTCACTTAGTCCATGTCCGCGGCAGTCAAGGGCAACCACTTGAAATCCATCTGGAGCGACGAGCTTGGTCTTGCCGGTGGCATCTTTGCCCCACATTGTCGAATCGCTCATCCAACCATGAACAAGCACAACTGCTTCACCTTCACCTTCAGTCACGTACCGAATCTTCACGCCTTTTGAGTCGAACGTGGAATCCTCGGCTGACGCTGAGAGGGTTAGGGCCATCAATGCGGCAAGTGTCAAAATCAACTTCATCGCTGCTATTACTTCCATCGACCATGCACGGTTGCGGTAGTCCAGGGGTCAAATTCATTGAGCTAGAAAAAATCAGGGGCGGTCAATCTGGGTGATTTAGTCAGAACACTTGGTCTGGCGCTATCATGGTAATTGTGCACGCCTCTGAAAAGGATCAATCTTCAACGCCAATTTTGCCTGAGTCTTGGTTAGTGTCTTCGGGACGCAATCGACGTCCTGGCTCGCCATTGAATGTTTCTCCAGTTCCGGCTTCGAATTTCGTGCTTGGTGGCGAGCGTGGATATGTCAGGTCGGATGGGACGCCGGGTTGGGAGGCATTGGAGGAAGTTATTGGAGGCTTGGAAGGCGGTGAGGCACTGGCGTTTTCGTCAGGAATGGCTGCTGTCTCGGCAGTTTTTGATCAGTTGCCTACCGGATCTGTGATTGCAATTCCCGATGACTGTTACCAAGGAGTAGTTGCGCTAGCCCTCTTAGGGGAAATGCGTGGTCGCTGGATGGTACACCGTCTTCCCGTATCTGACACGGATTCTTGGGTAGCAATGTGTGGGATTGCCGACCTTTTGTGGCTGGAATCTCCATCAAACCCACTGCTTGCTGTGGGCGAAATCGATAAGATTTGCGCAGCTCCTCGGAAACCTGGGGCGATCTTAGGTGTCGACAATACGTTCGCGACGCCTCTCAATCAGCAACCTCTCTTACTTGGGGCCGATGTCTCAGTCCATTCCGTAACGAAATTCATAGGAGGGCATTCTGATCTCCTCGGTGGGGCGGTCGCCGTGCGCGAACCGAACTTGTTGGCTGGCATACGACGCTCAAGAGAACTCAATGGAGCAACTCCAGGCACATTGGAGACGTTTCTTGCTGTACGGGGAGTTAGAACTCTCGCCCTGAGGCTAGAAAGAAGCCAGGCAAGCGCGATGGTTTTGGCGGAGCGGCTCTCAAATCACACCAAGGTTAAATGTGTTCGTTATCCAGGACTGAAATCCCATCCGACACACGAGGCAGCATTACGTCAACTTAAAGGGTTCGGAACGATCATTTCGTTTGACGTACAAGGTGTTGCCGAAGCGGCAGACCAGGTATGCGCTCGAGTAGAGCTCATCCAGCACGCCACAAGTTTGGGAGCCGTTGAGTCGACTATGGAGAGACGAGCGTGTATCCACGGCCAAGAACATTTACCCCCGTCACTCCTTCGGTTGAGTGTGGGTATTGAGAATGTAGAAGACATTTGGGCCGACTTGGATCAGGCACTCCTGAACTCGAAAAAGCATTCTTAATGCCGCAATAATTCAAGTACTCTTCCCTTAACTTGTCAGAATTTGATTGAGGACACGGCTTGCTCGATCGACTAAGCTAGGGTTTGTATCCCAATAATAGGGAAGAGCGATGACCGCCCAAGAAACCGCACGACCTCGACCTCGAAGCCACGTCGCTTCATCGGCTTGAATAGTCTCCCGATAAACCTGCCTGCTTCGTCCGTGGAACAATTCCCAGGCTGGCAGAAGGTCGTAGCAGGGATCCCCAATACCCAAGCATCCAAAGTCAATAACTGAGCTCAAAATGCCGCCGGTATTGAGCAAATTGCCTGAATGAAGATCTCCATGGACCCAAACAGGCGGTTTCAGCCATAAGTCAGCATCTAGAGCAACCTCCCAAACTCGTAAAGTGTTCGCACCATCTATTATGTTACCTAGTGACGAAATACATTCGCGCGTCACTAAATCCCAGCGTTGAAGTGGTGCTCCACGCCAACCATTTGGGTCACCGGGTACTGGACCTCCGATCGTGTTAAGCCTTTGAAGGCTAGTTACAAAACGGCCAAGTTGTGATGCCTCCTTTTCAAGATTCGATAGGTTATACCGAGTCGCTTCCTCACCCTCAAGCCACTCATAAACTGACCAAACCCAGGGAAAGACGGAGTCTGCAACGCCTATTCCGAGTGGACAAGGGATCGATAAAGTTAAATCATGCGCAATGCGTTCCAACCAAATCTGTTCCTTTTCTAATGTCGCTGCGGCTCCAGATGTCCGAGGTAATCGGACACACATGTTATCGCCAAGCTTGAAGATGGCATTGTCCGTGCCAGAAGAAAGAACCCGCGAAATTGGAGTCTTCGACCAACGTGGGAACTGAGACGCCAATAAATGTCGAACGACATCCACATCGATTTGCAGTTCGTCAAGGTGCATTTTTGGCATTAGAATTCAGATTTTCCTTCCAAATCGTTGATACCACTCTCCCGATATGTTTGAACTACGCTAGGTCAGCAACTTATTTCCAACCACCATTCGAGGTTGTAACTAGCTTCCAACCTTTTGGTGGTCTAAATTCGAAGATGTGGTCATCAAGCTTCGGATTGATTTTTAGGTTCTCGAAAACGGTTACTTGCGTGATCGAACCTAGATTTGCCGAGAATCCGTATGGAATATGATCCTTCATGTCGATAAACACGAAAAGCTTCGTCTCCCGAGTCATTGATTTTCTGCCATCGAGTTCAATTCTTAGGACTGACTTTCCGTGCCAGGTCGTCTTCGTCGGATGCCCAATCGACGACAGACCAGCGTGAAAAAACTCAAGTCCAAGCGTGTCCCCTAGATTGAATTCTTTTGGCAGGGGTGGTCGACTTTGGTATGTCTTTGTGTCACTTCGAAAAGTCCAAGCTTGCTTGGGATTGCTGACATCAACGAGATTCTTGCTCTGAGCCCGAAAGTAGCCTCCCTTTCGAAAGGCATAGCTTGTGCGGCTTTCTCGCTTGAATTCCTCTGTCGTTACTACCAGAGTGACGGCAATCGATTTAGCGTTTTCAATCTTGCTCCAAGCATCATTCAAGATCGCCGAAGGCGTTTGAATGTGCCCGACGAAGAACATTCCTAACATGACCGATTCTACCGATACTGTCGGATAAGCAGCGAGCAAAGGGTGGATATGATACGCACTTACCTCTAGAATGCGGGAAGTGGCTTGACGTCCGCCATCTCGTCGCCAGCGAGGCCATTCAGCCGAAGCTCCAAGATTGTGTCGATCGAATTTCGGAATGACGCGTCGATATCAATGCGAAGTGCCTTCGAATCCTGAGTCCAAGCCGCCTTTCCTCCTGTCAGGCATCGGATCGATAGCACCTTGCTTTTGAGTGGAGCAAGTTCTAGACCGGCAGCTGGCCAGTCAAAAACGTGTAGATAGATCGACTTCGCCCGAAACGTGGAGCCTCCACGAGCCGAATTTCGGTAAGGACCGCCTCTTGTTTCGTAGATTGAATGCCCATAGCGTGCGAGCCACTTACCAATTTCACGTAGTCGGGAAGCCTGATCGTTTGGTATTACGCCTGTCGAATCCGGACCGACGTCGAGGAGCAAGTTCCCGTCACCCGTTGCGCAAGAGACAAGGGACCGCACACAGGACGCGAAGGGCTTCATAGAAGCATCTGTTCGGTAGGACCATCCACCGCCGTCGGGAACGTTTACCACAGTCATGCAGCTTTCCCAAGGGCGCTGGTTCTGGAATTCCCCCAGACGTTGTTCGGGGGTATCAAAATCGCCTCGAAGCGCGGGCACATCTTCGCCAAAGTATCCGCTGCGATTGTTAATGAGGATTCCTGGCTGCAGTTTTCGAACAAGAGTCAGAACTTCATCCGCCTTCCAATACTTGATCGAATCCCCCTTTCCAAAGCTGTCGAACCACATTACGTCGATCTTTCCGTAGTGAGTAAGCAGTTCGGTAAGTTGCCCCACGAGATAGGTGTGATACTTCGAACTGTCCTTTGCGCCGTAGTCAGGTTGGTGCCAATCCCGCTGAGAGTAGTAGATTCCGACCTTTATCCCATGGCGGTGACATGCGGCTGTTAATTCCTTTACCACGTCTCGCTTAAAAGCCGTGTTCTGAATACTATAGTTGGAGAGGGCCGTGTGAAACATGGCAAAACCGCCGTGGTGTTTTGCAGTGAAGACGACGTACTTCATTCCTGCGTCCTTTGCTAACCTAGCCCAAGAATCCGCATCGAAGCGAGTCGGATTGAAGCGCTCGTACAAGTGGTCGTAGAACGGATCCTCTACGTACCCAGCAGGATCTCCGAAAATGTCGAGTGGCTTGGATCCTTTTCGCGACCAACTGATCTCAGTCCCCGCAATGCTGGACATGTCCCAGTGGATGAACATTCCAAATCGGGCATCTTGCCACCAAATCATTCGATCGTTCGGTACATCTGAATTCCGAAGAATAATGGAGCTGGCCAAAAGTAGCGCAGTTAACACGGCCCGAATCCTACCTTACGGATTGAGACATTAAAGTTGGCGTGCCCGCCGAGAAGGATGGCAAACGAGTCCGAACGCTTAGTCTGTTTCAATCACCGTCGTTCGAAATTTCGCCAGAGCGGAGTTTCCCGAGATTTTGAATCTATTGCCTCGGGTGAGGTTGGTAATCATCGTTCTTGGATAGCCGTTAAGCCCGGGTATTAGATCTAGGGCAGTAATTCAACGCTGGTTTGACCTTGATGTTAGCTTCGGCAAATCCGATAAACATGCCGTCGCACCGATTACTTTCCAGCTTCACATAAATGCACAGGAAATTGTAATAGGTGTTATCTGCATGTCGGGAAAGCGATGGATCGGGTGTGCAATGTTATGCAAATTGGATATGACTTTTCGCTTAACTTCGGCTGTCAAGATTGAACTTTGGAGGGTTATCAAGATTTGCCTTTGGTTGCTTATCTCGGTGATCAGCCAAGTTTCGGTCCGACAACTTCGCCTTCATTCGGTATCAGACCGAGATTCAAGAGTTGCCAAGTGTTTGAAGAAATTTGGTAAATCGCGAGGTTTCAATTGTTTGTATCCTTTGAGCCATTTGTCCTTAAATTGATGACGTGGTGAGAAATCCTTCTTGTGAGTCAGTCGCCATAGTTCATAGGTAGAGACTGCTTTCTTGCCATCGACGCTCTTGACGAAAGGTGGATACAGGGTCGACTGATAACGATTACGAATGTAGGACACATCACTGAACGCTGACGGAGGAAAATTATCTTGCACGAATGCAGAGCCCTTGGCAGAAATGGAAACAACGTTGTCTTGAAATATCGCTCGCTCCAAGCGCTGCTTTGCTAAGGGAACCTCGGGTGTTCGAATAAAGGTTGCGAATAGTCCCCCAAACTCCCGATCTAAAGGGTCTGATTTTGTCATTACGGCTACATTGTCGGAAATAATGCAGTCATAGAGGCCCGTTCCCCACACTACAAAACCAAATCCAAAGGGCTCTCCCTTAGCCTTGCGGCCATCGTCGATGCTTATGGATTTTCGAATCTCGTTGTGGTGAGTTCTGGGAGCATCAGGATAATCGCAGTGCATGTAGCCTGGTCCATCATTATCGTAGGAAAGGCAATTCTCAACCTTGCATTCGACGGAACCTCCATCAATGTCATATCCGCCAGCATCTCCTTTGCCGCGTGTACCATTAGCAATGCAGTACCGGAAAACAACATGCTTGGCGCTCCAGCACCACATGCCAAGAGCACCTTCAGCGCTCTGATTCCCGGATGTACGGCAGTATTCGACGGTTGCACCATCGAAGCCAGAGATGATAATACCGTTGCCTTCAAAGTTGTTGGAAACGTCACAATCCGTTACGAACAGGCCACTGTGCGCATAACCTTTCCCAAGGTAGGACACGTCGTCACCTGCAACTATTCCCGTGCCATAGTTGCCATGCACAACCGAATGAGATATGCGAACATCTTCAAATCCATTTAGGCTTGCTTTTTCGGCCTGGATTGCAATCCCTGCTCCACCAAAACCACTTATGTCCAGGTGCTCGATCCTTACGTGGCGCGATCGCCGATCCGCAGGCGCTACCAGCAACAAGCCTTCCTTTTTGTCGCCTTTTGCCGTCGCTCCGCCCCTAAGTATCAGGTCTCTTAATTCAATTCCACCTGTCCGGATGGTAATTGCCGGCGCACTTGGCGAATGGATCGTAGCAGGGCTACCTTTCGATCTAACAACTATGGGATGATTTGCAGTGCCGCCATGTTTGAGCACCAAATTGCCTTCAAACGTAGCGCCACTTTCAAGAATAATTTCGTCGCCCGGTTCTAGCCATTCGTTCGAAGCTCGATCAAGGGTCCGCCACGCTTTGGCCTGCGACCTCCCGTCGGCATTGTCGTCGCCCGATGGCGAAATGTAAAAGGTCCGAATAGCTAGAACCATAATCAGCGCAGCAATCATTGTTTATCTAAGAGGGCGACAATACTCTGTGCATAACAGCGAGCCAGAAAGTCGTTAGGGTGCATTGGATCTGCCATCAAATCTTTTGGGTTCTTTTGCTGATATAAATATGCCGAGATTGAAGTCATGTCTAGGTACCCAACTCCGGCACCAGCGAGCTTGGCCAACTCTCCGGCATACCCCGCCAGGTTCTCCACGTAGGTCTTGTCGGATGTGTAAATAGGATCGAACTTCATCGGTGCGATGAGAATAAATTCGCACTTTGGGCAACTCGATCTTATGTTTGAAAGGGTCGCTTCGATGTTCTTGCGATAAAGTTCCGGAGTCAAAGACCAAAAGTCATTCATACCAAAACCGACAAGAACCAAATCTGGTTTGAGCGATGCTACTGCATCCTTCGCGTTGTCTTTTGCCCACTGCGATGTCATGCCACCAAGGCCCATGTTGTAGAGCTTGATGGCCTTGTCACTATATATCTTGGAAAGCTGATGAATAGCTAAGGTAGGCCAAGGTGGCATATAGGGCGGGACATTTCGAAATCCCGACACGTTTATTCCAAGGGTGATGCTGTCACCGTAGGCTACAACCGTCAACGGCTTTTTTGTGGCTAAGTGCCGAGTGGTTTCAGGAAGTCGCAGTCGCTGATTTGAGGGCAGTGGCCCTCGCCAAATGTCTCCGTGCGAATAGGTCACAAATACGTGGCGGCCCTGTAATTGCGTCCAGGGCAAATCTCCCTTGGCGAACTCCGATTCAGACATAGTTGGAAGGGTTGATCCATTATTGGCGATCAAGGTCTTGCCGCTGATATGGAAATCTTTCCCCTCCATAAACTCCTTCTTACGGCTACTGTCTTTGACCGAGAAGACCTTAATTGGCTTGAAAAGCAAGTGGCCTAAAGGAGAATCTTTTGCTCTTGAAACGAGGAGCACCGACTCCTCAAAAACTGAATCGCCTTTCCACACGGGCTCCATTGAGGCATCGAGGTCAACTTCTGGAGAGTGCTCAATTCTTTCCCTGTCGTCGTCCTGGAAGATTAAATCGCTTGCTGTAAGCGCTCCACTCCGACTGGTTTTTTCTATGCTTAGAACGATATGGTGAGTAAATGCTTGTGTCTTTTGATAAATGGCAGCGTAGCTCTTCGGATCGTAATCTGCTTGGCGATCCATTAGTATCCGTCCCTTTTTATCAAAGCACCGGAGCCGTATTCTCCCGGTCACGTCTGATTGATTGCCCTTGAGCGTTACACCGTAATAGAGGATTCTAAGTCCCGAAACATCGTAGATCTGGCTCACATTTCCAATGCCAGGGCCAAGCTTGAGCGCTTTGTCACTAATCTTGGCTGATCCCTCGACCTTCCAACCCGACAAGCCATCAGTGAATTGAGGATTTTTAAGCAAAGGGCGCCTCACTTGAGTTAGGAGGATTACAAGAGTAAGGATCGTGTTCATCGTACCGATAGAAAAATAGGTAGTAGGCAAACCAGCGTGACCTTTTCATGCCAGAGTATTGAATTAATTTCAATATCTGGACAAAGTATGGGTGAGAGTGTTCTCGTGCATATATTAAGGATTCCATCGCTCATGGGCTAACCTTGAGCGTCGTTGCCCACTTCTCGACATAAGCATGATGACGGGTAGTTAATCGAGCTGAAAAGTTGATATCACCATGGACAGAATCTGAGAATTTTAAGATGACCGTATTTCTTGTACCAAGTGTCCTGCTAATTGCGCCGGCCTCAGTTTCAAGGTCGAACGTTCGATTAGTTCCAGCACTTTGAATATTGATAAAGGCATGTTCAATGTCAGGCACCCTGCCTAGTGCATATAAGCCTTCCGAAAATCGGTCCTCATTCCAATAAACGGCCAAGTAAAGGCCGTTCGGCCCTGCTACAACATAGAGATCTGAACGCATGGTTGGAGCCATTGGGCTAATGAGGGATTCGATCTTCGGCCATTTTTCAAGGAAGGGAAGATCAGATTGGGCGACCCTTGGCTGTTTGTGATTTTTTCGAACAATCCTCTTTGAGGAAGATCCATGAAGCTTTTGGAGATCAAGTTTGGCTGCCGCTGAAGTTAGCTCGTCATAAGGTCTATTGTTGATGTCGACTAGTCCCATATTGTAGTTTTCGCCATCTCCCCGCCCAAACCTGGGCTCATCGTAAAACTGAAACCAGTGAGCGCCAACAATGTACGGGAGCGCAAGAAACTGCTTTGTTTGGTTGAGGAAAGTCTCTGTGCGAGCTCTCTGGTTCTGAACCGTTGGAAAACCAGAGCTGTCATTCTTGTTACCGCTTCTGTTGTCCTTCGAGCAAGCATAGTATTCGGTAATCAGTATTGGCTTCTTGACTATCGAGTGGAGCGCAGGGAGATAGAAATGCGCAAAGTCACCATTTGGCCAATCTGCATTTAGGTTTGTGGAGAGCACATCGACGTACTTACTTGCTGATGCAGCTACTTCGGGATAGAAATTCGAAATGTATCGATCTCCAAGGTAAAGAGCTCCTGGATCATGCCTTTTAATGATTTGCCGACAAAGAGAATAATAACGGTCAGAAACGATCCTCATCCAGCCTTGGATTGCAGCGATACCTCTTCCACCGGGACGAAGATAGAGGCGCCCCGATCGAAGCAATCCGTTAAAATTTTTCGCTCCCTTCGGTACAAAATCGTTCGCTAGCCTTGGCCAACTCCGTCCATATCGATTTTCAAGGAATCGAGTCAATCGAATTCGAGAGAATGGACCTTTCCAGGACCAATCAAAGACGGCACCCTCCCACCAACCAAGCTCGTTATCGGAAAAGTATCCTAAAATTCTGCTTTCGTCCTTGAGAACTCGAATCTGGGTTGACGCGACGTCTTCCATGATATGGACATTGGCAGGATCCCACATGTCCTTCCAGGGCGCACCTGCGCTTGAACCCATGTGGAGGATTGGGGTGAAGACGACGCTCTCTGCTGGGACGGGTCGGAGCATGTCTATAGCGCTCCATGCACCAATAGTATTGAATCCCCATGATTGAAGGCGATCTACAGTGCTCTTCGCCCATTCCTTGCCGCTAGGGTAGTAACGAAAACCAGAGTAGCCCGGTTTGGCTGGATTATATTCCTCGAATTTTTCTCCGGGTTCGACTACGCATACCCCGAATGAAAAGAGGCGCTCGTGCTTGGGACCGCTCAGCCAAGACACACTCTTGTCCTCGACTACAGAGAAACGCGTTGAAACGAGTGAAGCTGCCATCACGACTGCTCCGATCATGGGCTAACTCTCACCACTTGATTCCAAAGGACTGTTTGTCGTCGGCTATGGGTATCTAAGCGTGCGTGAAGGATGAACTCATGGCCCACTCGTGCAGCAGTCGGAAACGGAATCTTCAGAATAACCGTCGACTTAAGGTCTGGATAATACGCTGATTCGATTCCATTCGCCTTCAAGTTAAGTTTCATTCCTTTGCCGCCGAAAGTGACTTCAATTGGGTCGTCAATCCCTTCGATCTGGATGGTCCACTTTGATCTCTCAATACCTGGAACGTGATTTCCCTCATATATTCTTTCGTCCATATACTCCATCTCATAGAGCGCGAGGTAGAGGAAGTGAGCATCATGAACAGCGTATAGATCTGCGATAGGTAGTGGCGAGATCGGAGAGACGAAAGATGTCCCGCGCGGCCATAACTTGACGCCCTTCATTGGATCAATAGGAGCCTTGGGGATGAGTAAAGTTTTTTCGGGTTTAGAGATCAGTGCACCAGTCCGTAAATCTTTGAAATTTAGAGATGATGCGACTTTAGTGATTTCTTCATAAGGGCGTCCCGCGATGTCTACCAACCCCATATTGTAGTTTTCGCCGTCTCCGCGTCCTTTTGATGGTTCGTCAGTGAATTGGAACCAATGCGCGCCGAGGACAAACGGGATTGAGGCAACCGACTTTACATATCGCTTGAATCCATCAGCGCGTTCAGCTTGAGTCTGGACAATGGGAAATCCGCCAGAGCTATTTCGGTTGCCACTTCGATTCTCCATCGCGCAGAGATAGAACTCCGTTATGATGACCGGCTTACCTGTTGCTTCGTGAAGGGTACTTAGAAAGAAGTGACTGATCGATCCATCGTTCCAGTCAGCGCCGAGATTTGTGGAAGCAACGTCGGCGTGTTTTTGCATTGCCCGTGCGACAGGCACGGAATAGTACTGGCAAAACCGATCTCCAAGGATCAGGTGATTGCGGTCGTACCGCCGGATTGTTCGCTCCATAAGCGAATAATAGTGCTCAGCAAGATCCTGTATCCATTCGTTCAGAAACAACCCGCCCCGGCCATTTGGGCGAATTCTCAGATCGCTAACACTACAAATCCCTTCGAATGCCGTGGCACTTGTTATCCAATCGCGCTGGAAAGTTTGAAAATCGCCACGGTAGAATCGCTCGAAGAGCTGGACCATCCTCAGTTTTCCGGGTGCCCTCGCCGGGAGCTGTAGGTAAGTCAAAAAAAGCGTGTCATCCCACCAACCCAATTCGTTATCACTGAAGTAGCCGACCAGGTTCTTATCGGCCGCTAGAGGAGGGATCAGAGTTTTGGCTGCATTATCGACAGCTCGCTCCATTTCTCGTGAAAAGAGATCGTGCCAAGGTGCCTTGTCATATGACCCTAGGTGCAGGACGACAAAATAGGGAATCATCTGTTTGTTGGCATGCTTCTTAAACAGATCAATGTCTGACCATCCGCCTAAAGAATTGAATTGCCAGCTGGAGAACTTCTTGAGCGTATCGTCCACCCAGGCCTTACCACTGGGAAAGATTCGATAGGCTGAGTACGCAGGATTTGTGGGATCAGTAGTTTCCCATGGCGATCCTATTCCGGTACAACACACGCCAAACGACCAAAAACGATCAGATTTTGGGCCGGGCCTGACAAATGACATCCCATCTTTGGCGACGGAAAACCATTCGTGTGACAGCGGCGCTTTTGGCGCGCCGAGAGTTTGCGATAGGCATACCAAGGCCAGTATGGAAATCATGTAGCTTGATGCCGGGCGGCCATACAGCCGCCCGGAAGGGTTAGATTAGCGGCCAGCCGGACCGCCAGTCTTGCCTCGGAGTCCTCCTGACTTCGCCTTTACAAGCATTCGAGCAGAAGGCTCACTTCCCATCGAGACAGTCTTGACAAGGTAATCCTTATCAGCCTGTGAGATCTTGTCCCAATCTCCACCGGAAGCCTTAGCGATCTGATCGACACGCGTGCTCATTTCTCTTTCGGCGGGCTTGAGGCCGTCATCGGACATGTTATTGCCACATCCTATTCCAATCAATGCCAGCACAGCTACACAAACGAGAATCGCGAATTTTTTATTCATGATTGAAAACTAAGGAGGATTAATAAGCCATCGCTTTGGATCCCGTACATCGCCCGGTCGAAGGAGTTTTGCACTTCCATCGCTGAATGCATAATTGGCTCCGCCGGAGAACTTACGCCAACCGCTGTACCATGCATCGGTGGGAAGAGCAAGAGTCAGAAAGTCGACGACATACTGTTGGTCGACGCCGGTTCCCGAGTAGCACCAGTCGATTTCATTCTGAAGCCACTCTCCGCATCCCCAAATCTTGTCGTATTTCTCAAATTCTCCGCTGGCGAGCATGATGATTTTCGATGGCTCGGGAGGCATCGTTGTCGATACTGCTCCGGCTATTCCGCCATAAAACTGTGGCCCTTCCGGCATCAAACCCATGGGAGCGTCGACGCCGAACATCGCATAGTATGGAGTTATGGAGTTGGGCATAAGCGACACGGGGTGGGGTTCGCGCGTCGTTGGCATCCCGTAATAGGCCGCGTTATGCTTGATCGTTATTGTGTCAACTGGTGACTTCAAAATATCGAAATTCTTCGTGTATGGAAACACGCAGAGAGAACTGCTCCATTTGTAGAAGTTACCAAATGCCGAGGATGTATCCCAGAACGAAGCTTTTGGATAGTAGTCGTCATGATCTGACGTATACATCAGAATTCCAAGCGCTTCTTGCTTGGTATTACTTAGGTCGGAGGTCTTTTTTGCCGCAAGTTTGGCTTGGGCAAAGACAGGGAACAGAATGGCGGCTAAGATCGCAATAATTGCGATAACAACCAGAAGTTCTATGAGCGTAAACGCCCTATGATTGCGATTCATAATGATTCTCCTCATTGAATTGAGATGGGGGACGTCTGTGTCCCAGTGAGTGCGGAACCTCCGCAAGAATGGCGAACGGTCAGCGAAACGGGCAGAACCGGATGAATATCGTCTGGAATTTGACCCTCAAGTCGGCTGATGAGCATTCGGGCGGCAAGCTCTCCCATTTCATAGATGGGCATATGGACGGTCGTTAACGGCGGTTGAGTCATTGTTGAGAACCACGTGTCGTCGTACCCAACGACAGCGATATCTTCTGGAACAGACAATCCAGTCGCACGAATGGCTCGGATTGCACCTTCAGCACAGAGGTCATTAGCTGCAAAAATGGCAGTTGGCCACGTTATGCGTGGTCCCTCAAGGACCTTGGTCATTGCCTCGTATCCAACCCTCCAATCAAAGCCTGCAGGAATTATTGATGCATCAGGTAGTTCAACTCCTGCAGAAATGAGCGCATCTTGGAAGCCAGAGAGTCGAGGTGCACTTGTCACGACATCCGGATTTCCCTTGAGGTGGACAATCTTTGTATGGCCGAGCTTGAGCAGGTGATCTCCCGCGAGTCTTCCACCCATGTAGTCGTCGCTGTTCACCGTCCAAGATGACTCAGATGGTCGTTGTAAGATAGAGACATAGGGTATGCCAAGCTTTTGACATTTGACGATAGCGGAGCTATTCTCGGGCGGCATGACAAAGAGCACGCCTTCGACTCTGGAATCAATGAACATTGCCGCTTTGTCGAGGGGAATTCCACTCGTAGCGGTGTACAGCATAAGGTTGTAGTGGCTGTGAACTACTTCCTGCATGATTCCTGTTAGTACTTGATTGCAAAAAGGATTCTGGTCGATAAACGCGTCTGCATAAGGCAGCATCAAGCCCAACACTTTTGTCTTTCCCGTTGCCAAGCTCTTGGCGATTGGGTTGGAAACGTATCCAAGTTGAGCGGCAGCAGAATAAATACGATCTCGGGTCGCAGCGCTCAGTCTAATAGTCGAGTTTTGCTTTGCGTTTAGCGCGACTGAAACGGCAGACACGGAAGTGCCGGCCAACTTCGCAACGTCCTTAATCGTAATTCCCATTCCAGTGTGATTCGATCGAAACTGACGATAAACCGCTTTATCTACCTATAATTTACATCAGGAGGGAGGGAAGTGCAAGCTTCACGGCAAAAATTCGAATTCTAGATCAAAGATGCACGGGGCACAAATTGCCCATCTAGCGCAGACAAGTGACTCATCTCAGCTTGTAGGTCATTAGCATCTTCAAAATGCTCAAGTGTATTCGTCGGAGAGATCGACAATTATTCCTTTTCAGTCCTTGAGATATCCCAATATATCGTTACCTACAAGGAACTGACACGCACATCGGAGGCAAGTCCGATGTCCAGTACGATCGTGAGACTTAAACTTATGGTTCTACTTGCAACTCGGGTAGGTCTTGCGCAGCACAATTACTATGCCCTCGCTATACTTGCGAGTATGAAGCGGTTGTTAGGTCTGTTCTTCGCGGTGGGATTGACGGTTGCGGGCTTTGGGCAGACCCGCGTTCAGGACGTCGTTTATATGAAAAAGGGCGGCGTGGCCTTCACGTTGGACGTGTTCCAGCCCGCAAAACCCAATGGCGCTGGAGTGGTCTATATGGTCAGTGGGGGCTATTTCTCGGATCACGCGATGATCGATCCCAACATGGCCAAACTGTTTACTGATCAGGGCCTCACTGTATTCACGGTGGTTCATGGCGCGCAACCGAAGTACACGATCGCGGAAATCTTGCCTCAAGTTCGATGTGCCGTACGTTTCATTCACTCCGTGGCTGGGAAATACCAAGTAGACCCCAACCGGCTTGGTGTCGCGGGAATCAGTTCGGGTGGGCACCTTACTTTGATGCTTGCCGCTACGGGTGATGCAGGCAATCCCAATACCACGGATCCTATTGACCGCGAGAGCAGCAAGCTGAAAGCGGCAGTGGCGATTGCACCCCCAACTGACTTTCTGAATTGGGGCAAGCCACAAGAGACGCTGTTTACCCAGAAGAATTTGGCAATGTTACTTCCCGTGTATGAGATCACTTTACAAATGCCAGAGGACAAGATGAAAGGCATTCTCAGGGATCTGTCTCCACTCTATAAAGTGACTGATACCTTCCCGATAACCCTTCTCGTCCACGGAGATATCGACGCGCTTGTACCCGTTCAACAATCGAAAGTGCTCGATGCGGAACTCGAGAAACACCATGTCAAGCACATGCTTTCCATCATTCCTGGAGGCGGACATGATGGCAAGACCTTTGGACCAGGTCTCGTAGCAGCCGCGAAATGGTTCCTAGACAACCTATAGGTATTGGCGACGACTCTTACTATCTCAAATAGGCCCTGTTTATACACTGAGACAAAAGGTCTTCCGGAATGGATTACCGGTCACGTTGAGCCCATCCAATGGTATCTAACTCAATATGAATTCACGAGTCCGTTTCACCGTTTTGGTAGTCTTGGACTATCGTCTGACCTACTGTTTGGACCAATAGAATGGAACGTAAAGACATCTTCAAGTCTTGGTTTGACCAAGAATGTTTCGCCAACCGCGCGATGATCAAAATGATCGCATCGGTGCCTCAGACTGCACGTACGGACGAGCGCTATCAACGTGCTCTAGACCTGGCTGGGCACATTGCAGCTTGTCGACTGAATTGGCTAGATCGCATGGAGAGCGACGGAATGCAACAAGGAAATTGGTGGCCACATGTGGCTTCGGTTGAAGAACTACCGGTCGAATTTGCGCGAACCGAGTCGGTTTGGCGAGAGTATTTGGCTCAACTAGAAGATGACATGCTCGATGTAGACTTCGAGTTCCCAGTTCAAAATTCGGCAAAGTATCGGTGGAACATTCTTGGCCAGATAATGCAGTTGGTTGGTCACGCCTTTTACCATCGAGGGCAGATCGCCTTGCTTGTGACTGAACTCGGTGGCGAATTGATCGACACGGACTACCTTTACTGGGCATTCGAACAACAACCCGATCGCTGGAAACTAATCCCGTAAGATTTTGCCTTAGCCCACCATGACTTACAGCTATTTGACTGACCCAACTTCCGTCAATTGGGAAGCCCTTAAAGCAGCGCTAGTCGCTAGCGATTTCTGCAACGGCCGATCCTCCGATGAGTACCGACAATCTGCGCAGGGCAGCCACTTAAATGTGTATGTCTATTTCGGAGACGAAATTATTGGGAATGCTCGCATCCTTTCCGATGGAGTCTGTAACGCGTACATCATTGACGTTTGGACGCATCCTGTCCACCGGCGTCGTGGAGTTGCCTCCAAGATGTTACAAATACTGAAGAATTCGGTTCAGGGACAACACATTTACCTACAAACTGATGATGTCCAAGAGCTTTATCGAAATTCCGGGTTTCAAGATCAGCCTCACGGAATGGGAACCGTAGTGGGAAGTTGGCTGAATCGCTAAAGAGTTCATTTTGTGGCGCTGACGTAGATGCAGCATCCAATGAGCTCTCAGAAAGGTTCTCACTGTATTTCAGGCTACTCTCTGGTGTGGTTCAGCAAGCAAAAAGCTCTTAAAAGGCATGTAATAGCAATCGCAAGTGCAGTGCTATAACACATTAAAAGCGTGGTCAAAAGGTCACGCTATAATTCTGTTTATGGATTCTACAGACTGGATTGAGCTGTTCGTGAATCTCCAGGAAAATCTGGACACCATCAAAGGTTGGGAGCCAGAAGAGCCAAAGATAGACGTTCTACAGTGCGAGCAATCGAGGCATAGGACGCTGGCACACCTTCGAGCATGTCAAGAACAGTGGCTTCATATTGTGCTTATGTTCCTCAACAATGATTCGCCGAACCTAACGATCCTTCACCCGTGGCGACAATTCGAAATAGAAAACTATGCATCCCTTGACTGGGACCTTCACTTGAAGAAATTCATCGAAGATCGCCAAAAATGGATGAATTTGAGGGACACGGTCGACCGAGAGCGAGGAGGAAAGTGGAATCGCAAACCAGACACTATCGAGGGCCTCACCCGGCGACTCGCAGACCACGAGTCGTACCACTTGCGGCTGTGCACCTAAATTCAGATCCAAATGTTGAGGATGTCGATCTCGTGAGTAGGGTTGGTGTCACAACCGACCGAACTGTCTCCAAGCGAAGCCAGGTAGTCAACCGTTCATGCCAGTATTAAGCACTCAATCGAGTCTCTTCATTTCTACTTCTGACCATATGCACTGAAGGCAATCAAGCGCTGGCCAAGGCTTATCGACCTGCTCTAGAGCGGCAACAGATTCTGCTCTGGACGGCGAATTCTGCGCAAAGCAGCTACTCGAGTTCCAAGAACGAGGGCAAGTGCCATCGTAACAAGTATCGCCGCAGTCCCGAATGTAAATCGCATGCCTCTCGCAATTGAACTGGCACCAGCGGTCGTAACTTCTGAGTAGCCAGTTGCAAACGCAAACAGGGCTCCCATTAAGCTAGCGCCGGAAATAAGTCCAAGGTTACGAGAAAGATTGAGCATCCCCGAAATGACTCCGCGTTGATCCGGAGGTGCGGCTGACATTATTAGAGTATTGTTCGAGGTCTGAAAGAATGCATATCCGGTCGTAATGACTACTATGGGAGCGATATATCCTCCAACTCCCCCTGTAATCGACGATTCATAAAGCAAGAGCGATCCTACAACCATCGTACAAAGCCCGATCACCGTGATTCGCCAAGCTCCGAAGTGATCCGCTAACCGACCCGCAGGAATTCCATTCAAGGCGACAACAATTGGTCCAACCGACAACACCATTCCAACCTGTGTCGCATTGAGTCCCAATGCTCGCGATAGGTAGAAAGGGCCAACAACGAAGGTCGACATCATAACTGTAGATACAAGAGCGGTAGCGATCAAGCTAGCGTTCCTATCAAAGTTTCGAAACAATGACAATTGGACCAAAGGCATAGCCACTCTCCCCTCTATGAATACGAACAGGCTAAACCCTGCAATCACAGTTGCCATGAGGGCAATGCTTGTGGTTCCGAATTTTCCATGACCCATCGTCATTGCTAGTGCATACATGCCTAGCGTTAGTGCCAGTACGATTGTTCCAAGTGAATCGAAAGCAGACCCATTTACCTTCAATACTTTCGGATCTACCGGTAGAAAGCGGAGGGCGACCAACAACGCGACAAAGCCGATAGGCACGTTTACCAAAAATATGGATCGCCACCCTAACAGCGTAATAAGGAAGCCGCCAAGTGACGGACCTAGAGCTGTACCGATTGCGGACATCGTTCCTAGAAGCCCCATGGCGCGCCCAGTCTTTTCCTTTGGAACCGTTTCGCCGACAAACGAAAGACTGAGTGCCATCATCGCGGCAGCCCCGAGACCCTGGACCGCTCGTGAAGCAATGAGGATCCCGAGCGACGATGCCATGCCGCAAAGGATTGAAGCACCTGTGAATAAGCCAATACCCGTCAGTAACAGCCGGCGACGTCCAACGATATCACCAAAACGTCCGACGCTTACGATCAGCGTGGTCACCGCAAGCAGGTAGGAGAGAACAACCCACTGAACAAGCTGGAAACTTGAACTAAAGGCAGTTGCCAAAACGGGTAAGCCAGCATTGGCAATGCTTGTATCGAGCGATGCCATGAGCATGGAAAGAGATAGCCCCACTAAGGGCCAGCTGACAGAACGGACCTGCAATACCTTTGATTCCGGTACTTCTGCGCTTTGGGTTCCAGTGCTACAAGTCATTTTCACTGGTTTCCACGTGTACCTGTGGGCACCTCGTTGTTCCCAGCTGCATCGCCAGTCTCCGGCCTAGGATGGTCCTTGAGGGCATTATCGAGGAGTTCTATAATTGTCTGGGCTTGTTCTTCGGTGAGCTTGCCGAAGAAGCTTTGGGCCATGTCAATCCTAAGCTTTTCGAGTACCAATGCTGTTTTAAGGCCCTTACTTGACAACTTCACCAAGTTAGTTTTGCCGTTGACGCTATCTTTGGATCTGACCACGTATCGCCCGGCCTCTAATCCTTTAAGCGCTCTTCCTGCATTGCTTCGATCGACAGAAAGCAAGTTTGAAAGTACATCTTGCGTGGTCTGGCCTTGATGCTGCTTAAGCAGAGTAAGCAAGCGCGCTTCTGTATGATTGAGCCCGAGTGTGGCGAAGGCACGCTCTCCGATTCTGAATCGTCTACGAGCCAGATCTCCTATCAAGTCGAACAACGTTGAAAAGGATTCGATAGGCGAGTTCATTGATCAATCTTACCATGCGTGCGCACGCATGCTATGGTTTTGTCGATTGTTCTTGATCAATTAGCTCCTTTGGCTGCCTAGGCTTTGTCTTACTGGATGAAGGGACTTTGGGAAGCGTATGTTCGTGTATCGACTAACCAGACCTACCTCGATATCGGAACTGGACTGAGATAAGCCAATACCTGTGAGTTCACAGGTACTCGAAATATTTCCTTGTTCGTCAGATATCGACCTGGTAGAGGCAAGCACTTTACTTGTGGACTACGTTGTCCAATAGCACTTCCTTCCAAAACATCTCCATAGTCCTTCGCAAGTGGAGAGTTGTATTGTCACCCTCGCTGATGCTGTGAGTTCGCATGGGGTACGACATCATCCTGAACAACTTGTTCCGACGGATGAGCTCGTTGGTGAGCATTTCGAAGCTTTGATAGTGGACGTTATCGTCCGCTGTTCCATGAATGATTAGAAGATTTCCTTCGAGGTTCTTTGCGTGCGTAATGGGCGACCCGTCCCGGTAGCCCTTAGCGTTGTCGCTTGGCAAGCCCATGTACCGTTCCTGATAGGTCGCATCATAGAGCTTCTGATCGGAGACAAACGACACCGCTATTCCTGACTTATAAATCTTTGGATAGCGGAAAAGGCAGTTTAGGGTCATTTGTCCACCTCCGCTCCAACCCCACATTCCAACTTTCGTGGTGTCTATGAAAGGAAACATCTTGAAGATCTCGGTTGCGGCTTTTGCTTGGTCCTCGGACGCGAGAATTCCGATTTGGCGGTAAATCGACTTGTGCCAAGCTCGCCCGCGCGGTGTCGCAGTGCCCCGATTGTCTACGCTGATCACAATCATTCCCTGTTGCGCGAGGTATTGATGCCACAACCCTTCGCCACCATCCCAACTGTTTTGTACTGTCGATCCTGCTGGTTCACCGTAAATATAAAAGAGAACGGGATACTTCTTTCCTGGATCAAAATCCTTCGGTTTGATCATAAATGCATCGAGTTTGTCGTCTCCGATATCAACTTTGAAGAACTGCTTAGGCAGAAGTCCGAGCCGCCGAATTTTTGCTCGTAAGGCCCGGTTGTCCTCCATGAGTTTCATTTCTTTGTGATCACTTACGCGTACAAGGGAGATTCGATTTGGCGACGCGGCATTGCTGTAAGAGTGGATGGCCCATTGGCCATCGCTCGACATTTGATAGGAATGCTGGCCCGGTTGGTCCATTGGGGTGACCCTGTCAGGTGTCCCGGTTCCATGAAGATTGCTGCGATATAAGTAGCGCTCAGTGAAGTTTTCGGGGGAAGCGATGTAATATACGGCCCCACTTTTAGGATCAATACAGTCAATCCGAACGACATCGAATTCACCTGGTGTGAGAAGTTTGACCTGTTTGCCATCTCTCGAAACTCGGTACAAATGCTGCCAGCCATCCCGTTCGCTAGTCCAGGTAAACCAGGTTTCGTTATCCAGCCATCGGATGTCGTCATGGATATCTAAGAAAGCCTTGTCTGTTTCCGTTAATATATTCTTGAGAGCAAGAGTTTTCACGTCTCCGAACCAAACTTTGTTGGTGTTCTGAAGCCGATTGAGTTGCTGAATCATCACTTCATGTGAGTTAGGGATGAACTCCATTCGGGCAATGTAGTTGTTTGCGGAATCGCCAGGCACATCAAACCATTTCGCCTTGCCGCCGTTCGCATCTACAACTCCAACCTTGACGCTTGAGAGTTTTGTACCAACCTTCGGATAGGGAAGGGGAATTGGCTTGGAGTAAATGTCCGAAACATTATCTATGAGATAAAACGTGCCAATATCCTTGGTGTCTGACCGCCAGAAGGCAATCGTCTTCCCATCTGGACTCCATCGAAATCCGTCGCGGCAGTCCAACTCCTCTTCATAGACCCAATCGAAGGTGCCGTTGACGATATTGCCACCTCCATCGGAAGTCAACTTTTTAATATTGCCATTCGAAAGATTCTCAACAAATATGTTTTGGTTGCTAACGTAGCCAACTCGGGTTCCATCAGGCGAAAACTTCGCGAACATTAGTGAGCTTGATTCCCGACCTTTACCCAATTGCTTTAATGCGCCAGATTTAAGGTTGAGTACCCAGTAGTCACCTCGGGTGTTGTACCTCCACACCTTTTTAGTGTTTGTGAAGATCAACAGTGCAGAATTATCTTCAGACCATTGATAGTCAGATATGTTCAGAGGACTAGCAGCCCCAGAAGGTGTTAACTGCTCAGCGGTAACCAGAACGGTTCGAATCCCTGAAATTGCATCGTAACGAATAATTTCGCTCCCGCCTTTGATCTTTGAGCGCTCAATCGCGGAATAACCCGTGTTGTCTTTCATCCAGCGCACTTGCCCAATGCCCTTTTGTGAAAATGTCCCTTTGGAATAAAGGTTTTCGAGGGTGAGCTCAGGACTTGAATCTTGTTTGCGAGTCATAGAAAGGTGTGAAGTGCTCGCGAGACCGAGCAATGTAAGCGAAGCGAGGACTAGGTTCATGGATTGGGCCAAGTGGTTCACGGGACATTAGGTGGCTTACTGTGAATGAATGACGTAGGTTCGACCTTTGGTGGTGGGGAATTCGATGGCTCCGTCTCCAAGATCCTTATATGAAACCGACTTTCCGTTACTTGTCACTGTCACAGGGTGACCAACTGCGACTCGACAGACTTCACCAGCCCTTGAGGTGATTTTCGCTTCGGTAGCCTGATGCTCCTCCCACTTGCAGTCTAGGACGAATCCGCCACGGGCACAAAAGCCCTTAAACTCTCCGCTCTTCCATTCGTTGGGCAGAGCGGGAAGCAAACGGATCAAGCCTTCATGCGATTGCATAAGGAGCTCGGTAATGGCTGCGGTCATGCCGAGAGTTCCATCAACTTGCATTGCCTTTCCGCATCTTGCGAAGAGCTGATCGCAACTCTGGTCCTTCAAGTACCCCTTAAAGATTTTATCTGCTCGTTCGCCATCGTGAAGGCGTGCCCAAAGGGCCATTTTCCACGCCATCGAGAACCCCATTCCTCCGTCTCCTCGCTCTTCTAGTACTTGCTTATAGGCATGAATGAGTTCCGGAGTGCGCATGTCCCAAAGGACTCGACCAGGATAGAGGCCATAAAGGTGAGAAAAATGCCTGTGGTTCTTTTCTAACGACTTCGAGTCCTCAACCCATTCTTGTAGTGCTCCAGTTGAGCCGATTTGGGGTGGAACCAATCGTTTCATCGCATCCCCCACCTTGCTCAGTAATGGAGAATGGATGTCGAGGTCCTTTGCCGCAGCCAGGTAATAGCCAAAGAGATCGTGGAGGATTTCCATGTCGATCGCTGAACCTGCGCAGATGGTTGTTCCTTGAAGGGTGCTTCCCGTAACGGCGTCGAAAAACGGTTTGTTTCCACCTGCATCCGGAAAGTTCTCGGGTGAAGTCGAAGGGTTGGTTACAAGCCACTTTCCATTCGGATGCGGCACAAGAAAATCCAGAAAAAACTGAACGGATCCCTCGATTAGGGGGAAGTTTGCCCTTAGGAAGTCCTTATCCTTCGTGTACTCATAGTGCTCCCAAATCTGAGTACAGAGCCATGCACCTCCGACTGTGAACGTTCCCCAACTTGGACCATCCATCGGTGCCGCTACTCGCCAAAGATCCGTATTTTGATGAAACACCCAGCCTCGTGCCCCATAATTCTCCTTAGCGACCTGTGTTCCCTGATCGGATACCTCGCGGATTAATTTGAAGAGCGGTTCGCCAAGTTCGCCTAGGTTCGCAGATTCCGCTGGCCAGTAATTCATTTCAGTGTTGATGTTGGTCGTGTATTTGGAATCCCACATGGGATTCATGTCATCGTTCCAGATTCCTTGCAGATTGGCTGGCTGAGATCCTGGGCGCGACGATGAAATCAGTACATACCTGCCAAAGTTGTAAACCAGCGCGGCCAAACTTGGATCGGGTCGCGTCTGAATTTGTACCTTTCGCTCATTCGTGGGAAGATACGAGTCCGGGGCCGAAGGAAGATTCAGCGATGCTCGATCAAACAGATGCTTGTAGTCAAGTAGAGCTGCTTGCTTCATTTCTTCGTAGGACTTTCCGTTGAGATGCTGAAGGTATTCAACAATCCGCTTGTGAGCATTACCGCTCACGTCCTTGTAGGTCACGAAATTGGTCGCAGCCACGAACACGAGAGTCACAGCGTTTGCATTTTCGATGACCATGTCGGTCCCGTAGGTATTGACGGTTCCGCCTTCTACATTCGCCTTGATCCTTCCTTCGTATCTAAGCTTTCCAGGTACTCCGAGGTAATCAGCAGATTTGCCTGTTACAGATAAACCATCGCTTCCTACACGGTCCATTTGGAAGTAATCGGTTGCGTAATTGGAATGGGTTTGGTTACGAACACCTCGCAGGTTCACTGTTAAGTTGAGTGACCCTGGGTGGTCGGCAGTTAGTTGGACTACTACCGCTTGATCGGGAGCAGATGCCAGCACCTCGCGTCGATACTGAACTCCATCGGCAATATAGGAGACTGACGCGATTCCGGTCGTGAGGTCAAGCGCGCGTCGGTACTGCTCTGGTTTGCCACCGTGGTGGAAGAACAGATGCAAGTTTGCTAAGCTCTGATACTTTTGCTGTTCGACAGGGTAGCCCATCAGTTTACGGCCGAAGAGGTTATGTGCCTGAAGGTATTTACCTTCGAAGACCAGCTTTTGGATTTCTGGCAGTGACTTGTAACCATTTTTGACGACCGTCGAATACGGGCCACCCGACCAATAAGTATCTTCATTGAGCTGGATACGCTCTTCTTCGATAGTGCCAAAGATCATCGCTCCAAGTCGACCATTACCAACCGGGAGGGCTTCGTCCCACTTTGAAGCAGGTCCCGAGAGCCAAATCGTTGTCGAAGGGTCAAAAGCTTCAGACTTCATGGAGCACTTTTCACTGGCCCGAACATGAGCCGATACTGCCATGGAACCTAGCACGCATAGTGATACAAGCCAACTCGGGCACATCAAGATGTGATACTAGCATGACTGTGGATGGGGGTGTGTTGGGCACACTTGATTTTCTCGGGAATGCCATCCCATGAGTGGAACCTTGATTGCAACGACAAGGTCAACCGACACATGTCTTTTTTCGAACGGTCCGATTCGCGTCTAGCGGATGGGGCCCGATTGACCCGATTGCCTCGTCATGTTGGACTCATTCCTGATGGCAATCGCCGCTGGGCCAGGGAAAGGGGCCTCCCGGTTACCGCAGGCTATGCGGCTGGGGTTCACAAAGGCTTGCAGATGCTCAGTGATTGCTCTGATATTGGAGTCGAGGAAGTCTCAGTGTATGGCTTCACGCAAGACAATACTAAACGGCCTAAGGAACAAAGGATTGCCTTTGCTAGTGCGTGTGTAGCTTTCGTTGAAGCTGCCACTAAGAATAACATCGCACTGCTCGTAGTCGGAGATTCGAACTCAGAACTGTTTCCAGCCGAACTTAAGCCTTTCGTGGCGGCCAAGCAGGGTCGCGGCCTTAAGGTCAACATGCTTGTGAACTATGGCTGGGAGTGGGACCTTAAGACAGCGTTTAATTCGGGAACCAAGCGAGTTCTTGATGGATTGGCGTCCAGTCAAGTGAGTCGCATCGATATGGTTGTCCGGTGGGGTGGATGCAGGAGATTAAGCGGGTTCTTACCCGTGCAATCGGTATATTCCGACTTCTATGTGGTCAATGATTACTGGCCGGAATACAAATTCAGCCAGTTCCTCGAAGCCCTTTCTTGTTACCAGACTCAAGAACCCATGCTGGGTGGATAGAATACGCGAGTCCGTGAACGCCTTACTGGACCAACGTTATTACCGGATCGACTGCCTAAACTAAATGAACTTCAGGAAATGGCTGTTTGATGGCGAAGTAAAAGACCAAGGTGCCAAGAATGAGGACTAATCAAGCGCATCCATCTCCCACTGGTCGTGCAAGGGTCATTCTGGCAACTATTTTAGGAATGATAGTAGCCACGGCTACTATCCAAACTCATTACCAGGTGATGTCATTTCTGTGGGGGTGGGATACCGCCGCCCTCGTTTATTTAGGGTGGACAGGACTTACCGTATTTAGAATGGATCCAGAGATGACGGCGATGCAGGCGAGTAGCGAGGACCCGGATCGAGTGACGGCTGACGTTATCATTCTGTTAGCAAGTCTCGCAAGCCTAGGTGCGATCATCCTCGGCTTGACTCAAGTCAGCAATGCTCATGGGTCAGTCAAGATCCTTTATATCTCGACCTGCCTCCTGAGCGTCATTTTATCGTGGGCTCTTGTCCACTTCACCTTTACGCTCAAATATGCTCGCCTCTTTTACAACAATGGTATTCGTGGACTTGATTTCCACGGTCAGGGTGACCCTAGTTACATTGACTTCGCCTACGTTGCGTTTACGGTTGGAATGACATTCCAAGTCTCTGATACAGACGTCAGCTCAGCACCGATGAGGCGTTCAATTCTGCATCACGCTCTCTTGTCCTATCTTTTCGGTACGGTTTTCGTTGCGACGATGATCAATCTTATTGCGGGCCTAATGAAGTAAGAACGTTCAAATGCCTGAGTCTTGGTTTGGGACTTCTCGTAGCGTCGATTCATCGTAACAAACGAGTGGTTGAAGTTAGAAACGCTTTGGCAGTTTGTCCAAGGTCACCATGAGGGGGTGATTAGCGACCTGCTTCACCCAGTCCGCGGGATTGTCCTTTCCGGGTGCCCACCAAGGGAGGCAATAGAGCCAGCGAGGTCCTTTGGACGACATCACTTCCGGATTAGGAACGGTATCGCATTCGCAAAGCGCCAGCATCTTGCCCGGAGCGACCTCCCGCATTATGTCGTAGTAGTTCTGGTACGCGTCCTTTCGATAATCCTGATTTGCTTGGTTACTGTAAATGTCGACCCCGGCTATGTCGACGAACTCCGATCCGGGATAGAACCGCTTACGCATGGAAACGGGATCCTTTTGGACACCAGCGCTGTAAACCCAGATAAGGTTGTGAAATCCTCGCTTGTTAACGAAATAGTTGAAGATCAATCGAAACAGTGATGCCGTATTTTCTGGCTTCTGTCGATCAGTCCACCAAAACCACCCGCCATCAATTTCGTGAAGAGGCCTGAAGAGGATCGGTACATGAGCATCCGCAAGCGGTTGCATCGCATCAGCAGTACGCCGCAAATCGTCCATAGCTGCTCGATTCTCTTGAGTTCCCGAAGTTAATATCCGACCAATATCAACGTGTGGAGCGTTTTTGGGTTGATCCAACCAGGCAGTTCCATCTGGAACAAGAGGATTGCCCCAGTGGTATTGCATCGTGACAAGACCATGCATGTCATGCCACCATCGACCCGCATCTTTCACGTAACTTGCCACAACTGAACGGTACGATTCACCCCAATGAGGCGGATTCCAACCATAAACATCGATGCTCAGCATCGCTGGATACTTACCAGACGCGCTCTTCATGGCCGTTGCGTTAGGCCAATCGCCAATTCCAATCCCTGTGTTGGTACTTTGACCGTAAATCACCTTTTTCCCGTAAATCGAGTGTAGGTAGGCCAAGACACTGCTAGCTTCGCGCTGCAGTAATGGGTCCACTCCCTTCAACGTCGACGGACCCAAAATCAGGACACCCAAGAGTCCAACAAGCATAATTCGATTATGCCAGGCAATGACGAGTCAATTGGACAAGTCCATTCCTTTCATAGCACCTTTGCAACCACCAGAATCGGCGATGCCTAAGTTAGTGATTACCGGACCTACCACTGGGCACGAGCAATTTGGTGAAATGAACTTTCAAAAATAGTTGACTAACCGACATAGATTTCCTGATCGTCCCAACAAGTCTGAAGGTAATCAATTTGACCGGTGTGAAGGGTCGCATGCCAACCAGCGAAACCCATGAGTTGAGTCATAGGCGCCGACCACCCTTGCCCAGAATCTAAGGTCGATGCTATTGCTTCTGGGGTGAGAGTACGCAATGCCTCAATCACCTCATCGGTTCCTTTTCGAAATACTATCTCGATCTCATCCCGACTAGTGATGGCCTCTTCTTCTGCATTCTTTTGAGCCAGCCACTCCGTCAGGTTTTCAACCGCAGGAAGCTTCTGCTCTCTTATCATTTGTGCAAACCGGCCTGCGTACAGTGCGGTATGAGCTGCAATGCGAATAGGCGATTTTGCCGTTGGAGTTGGCGTCCACGTTAATTTGTCATCAGGTACGTACGAAAAATTTCTGAGGAATAGCTCCATTCCGTCCAGAGCGCTTTTTTCGTATGAAGCAACCAAGCTTTCCATTCCTGCCATCCTACCAATTTACAGGTACTCGCGTCGCCTGGGCTTCTAAATTTGACGTTCTATTTCCAAATGATATTGAAGGGCTGAACGGGTTCAAGACATCGGATGCCTGATGCGGCGAGTTCATCTACTAAGCCGATATCCCCTCACAACTCATGATTTCCCGCGAATGAGCAATCCACGCTTTGATATCCCAAAGGAAGAAGGGAGTTGAGTGATGCTCTGGAAGGAAAGTTTTCACTGCAATCGGCTGATCTGGCTACCAAATAAGAATTGTGGTGGTGCAATTTTGGTAATAATCGGGGTGATATGCCTAGCCATCCATTCACATTGCTTTGCCTTGCCGGGAGTCTTCGCACTCCATCATTAAGCTTGGCAACCTGCAGAGCTATACAAGAAATGGCAGGGACATCGCAATTCCGAGTGGAAATCGTGGATCCCCGCGAACTAGATTTGCCCATGTATGTTCCCGATTTCGATCTGAAGGACTATGGCGTCAAGCAAGGCAATATCGAAAGTTTGGTGGAGTCTTATCGGCGTGCCGACGCTATGGTCTGGGTCAGTCCAACCTACCATGGAACGGTAAGTGGTGTATTCAAGAACATGCTCGACTTCGCCGAATTCCTTTCGCGCGATCCTCGCCCGTATTTACAGGATCGACCCGTTGGACTGATCGCGATCAACGATTCAACCACGTTCGCGGCTATGCGCGATTGCGCTCGCGAACTAAGGTCTTGGATTGCGCCAACCCACATTGAGCTTAGCGAGTCGGATTTCTCAAGTGATTACGTGCTCTCTCCTGAGAGGCCGAGCAACCGTGTCAAGCGGCTTATCGGAGAACTAGAAAAGTTCGTTTTGGCACATAAACCTGCATAAGGCGACGAAGGTTTTCTAGACATCCTTTCTTTGACCAAGAAAGGATGTCTATCCCGTAATTCAACTATTGAATCAGAGCGCCTTTTCGTACAATGCCAAGAGCCTCTTCCATGCCTTCTCGGCCTTGGGTTCGTTATAGACGGATGAGTCTGGGGGACACCAGCCATGGGCAGCACCCTCGTAAACCTCGATTTCAGCATGAAGGTTCGCCTTTTCGAAGGATTCCTTCAGGGTTATCTTGTCGTTTGGCGAGCGGGCATCGTCACTGCTTGCTATTGCGATAAGGAATTGCGCTTTGCTTTTCGCCGCTTCAAGGTGTGGACTTGTGGGCTGATCTGTAACCAAGCCTCCACCGTGAAACGTAGCAACTGCACCTACGCGAGTCGGCACAGCGGCCGCTGTTCGAAAGGCCATGGGACCACCCATGCAATATCCCTGAGTGCCAATATGTCGATTCTTAGCAACCGATTTCTGTTGATCTAGCCACTCAATGAACGCTTTGGAATCCGTCATTTCAGTTGCTTCACTAAGGCTCGCAGCAAGCGGTCGTAAACTTGAGATCGGAGTTGCAGTGCCTGCTTCTGCCGTTGGAGCTTTGTGCAAACGATAGAATGGGTTGACGACGAGCACGGCATAACCTGATTCTGCGAGACGCTTACCCATGGTACGGAATGCTGGTCGGAGTCCGAATATATCTGGCCAAATCAACACTCCAGGTGCATGGCCACTAGCCGGATGAACGAAGTAGCAATCAGCGGAACCATCAGGAGTGGTAATCGTGACGTCTGACTCAGTTACGGTAGCGGCATTTGCGACGCGTGGAAGCATCATGGCTACGCCCGCCCCCAACATCATTCCGAATTGCCTTCGCGTTACGAAGCCGAGGCGTTCGAATTCCTGCCGATCATTATCGAAATCTTTCTGGTCACACATGGTCGGTACATTATCCAATATGTATTTGAGAGATAGGGCTTGGAATAAGACAAAGACTTAGGTTCGGCTAAGTAGCGAAAAAAGTTAGCCAGGCTGCGAGATTTGTGACCTGAGCATTTACGGGGTGAACACTGCTGTCGTCAATCTCGAACTTTTTGATCATATTCTTGCCGTCGGATGGACCGCGGCGATAGTCCCTTCATCTGTCGCATTAGGCGATTGAATTGGCCAAGGTCTGGAACGCCTACATTTCTCGCAATCGTCTTGATTGGCAATGTGGTGGAACGGATCAAGTGTTCTGCTTGATTGGCTCGCCTAGTCCTCACATATTCCATTACGGAAAGTCCAAGGTGGTGTTTGAAGAGCCGTGTCACGTAGCCATATGACACTCCAACCTCGACGCAAAGCTGAGCAACGGAGAGCGGTTCTGCCAAGCGTTGCTCTATATGTCTTATCGCCGCGGCAACAATCGCATTACCGTGAGGACTTTCCCCTAAGTGTGCTTGGTGGTCAGATGCCTCGCAAAGCAGCGACCAAAGAGTTGCGACGGGATAAGCAGCATCGAGCAAAGTTCGACCAACTGCCTTCCTCGCCCGATCGTCCATGGAATTGTAATGCTCTCCAAGATCGAAAATGGTGGCAAATTCTGTCAAGAGTTCGCCGCCTGGGTCTCGGAAGTGAAAATAGACGTGCTCGCTTGGCCCCTTGTACCGATAGACCATCCGCGTATTAGGGGGTATGACGCTGGCATATCCAGGTGAAATGGAATAGGGCACTCCATCCAATTCTAAAATCGCATGGTAACTATAGATGTGGAAGCACCAATGTTCGGGTAGCAAGAAGTCGTCCACAAAAGAAGCTTCGCCGTGGCGAGGCACACCCATTGCGCTAATTTCAAATGGCGATTGCAAGCAAAGACGGCACCTTCGCATTCCATGCCAAGTTAGCATTTTACTAGACTAACTAGGCTAATTTAGGACGAATTCCCGCCACAAGGAGCCTATAGACGACGCTAAAGTATGCTAAACGTGTAGTCCGTTCGATTTCCAAGCCATGCAAAAATCTTTGAAAGCAACCCGGCTCCTGCCGTTAATGGCGCTGACGTTCGGACTCACTGCATCGGCAATGACGTCCGATCAAAATCGTAAAGTGGTGTTTCCCCCTACCGTAGAAACCCGCCCTGGTAACTTTCCCGGACCTGGCGATCTGTTTGTTGGCACCTGGTATCAGCCAATCGATCGGAGCCCCCAGCAAATTGTTGCCGATATAGCGATCATGAAAGGTGCCGGATTCAATGTGGTCCGCATGGGAGATCTGTCGTGGGATTCGTTTGAACCCTCGGACGGCAAGTTCCAGTTCGAGTGGTTCGACAAGATTCTGGACCAGATGCACGAGGCTGGGATTCGCGTCGTCCTTGACATTCCTGGCAGCCCGGCACCGATATGGTTACACCGACACTATCCTGGTGTCGACATCGTGAGCCAGGAAGGGAACCGTGTTCCTATAGTAGGCACTAAGAAAGGCCTGTTATCTCGTAAAGTGTTTGTAGGAACGCTGATTCTCCCTGCCAAAGGAGCAGACTTCCTGGAGTAATGAACACCTAATCGGAGAATTCCCATGAACCCAATGAAGAATAGATTCGTGAGTGTCTGTTGCGTTGCTTTCATGTCATTGTCAGCTTGGGGAAGCAACGAATGTGTGACCTTGAGGGCAGGATCGCTTACGCTCACCAGCGCATTAACTGACATGTCACCGGGAATCAACCTGGGTAACACGATGGAAGCGATTCCCGCTGAGACTTCTTGGGGCAATCCGCTCCCAAATAAAAAGTTTCTAGATGCTGTGAAGAAGGCAGGATTCCGAAGTATTCGAATCCCCCTAGCATGGAGCCAGTATTCAAACTCCGATAATCAGATAAGTGCCAAGTGGATGGCACACGTAACGGACGTCGTGAAAATGGCATCGCAGGCTGGGCTGTACGTCATGATCAACGTTCACTGGGATGGCGGCTGGATGGAAGCCACGGCAAAGAAACAGGCGCCTTCGAATGCGAAGTTGCAGAAGTTCTGGACTCAGATCGCAACGAATTTTCGCGACTTCGATGATCATCTCCTCTTCGCAGGGACAAATGAAGTCGGCGTAAACGGAGTCTACAGTCCGCCAACCGAACAAAATGCCTTGATCCAGAACCAGTTCAATCAGGTGTTCGTCGATGCGGTCCGTGCCACCGGTGGGCGCAATGCCAAAAGATTCCTTGTAGTCCAAGCGTATAACACGGACATCGATAATGCGGTGAAATTCAACCTAAAGCTGCCTGTAGATAAAGTGAAAGACCGACTTATGATGGAGGTCCATTATTACTCTCCGTATAACTTTACGTTGAACGACAAGAGCAATATCTGGCAGTGGGGAAGGACCGCGACTGATCCAGCGTCGACCGAGACATGGGCAAACGAAGCCTATACAGACGCGCAGTTTCAGAAAGTCAAGTCTTCGTTCATCGACCGAGGAGTACCCGTTATCCTTGGCGAGTACGCATGCGGAATGAAGCAAAAGTTTCCAGGAATGGACGCATACCGGAAGCTTTGGGATGCCTATATCACAAAGTCGGCATTCAACCACCATGTTATTCCTATGTATTGGGATACCGGAGGACTCTTTAATCGATCCTCAGGACTCTCGAAGGATCCAGACGTGATTCGGGAGATCGTTGCCGCTTGCAAAGGTCGCTAATTCCAGGCTTGCTTGAGAACTAAAAATGTCAATCGCTCTTAACTCATTATTGATGGCAGCTCTGCCTCTTTCGCTCAGCATTACAGCTGGTGCGCAGACCACAAAAGTAGACCTCAATGCCAAATCGACCAAACGTTCCACCATGTGGAAGTTCAGCGTGGGGTCGGATCGAGCCAAGATCTTTCTTCGAGATGAGCACCAACGTGACCTGAAGGCGCTTCAGGCCGGGGCAGGTTTTCGCTACCTTCGATGTCATGGGATCTTCAACGAAGAGATGAAGATTGTAACCCGGTCGTCTGATGGAACCCTCCATTTTGACTGGACAAACGTTGACCGCTTTATCGATCAGTTGAGGGATGTGAAGCTTCGGCCGTTTGTTGAGTGTGGCTTTATGCCCGAAGCATTGGCCAAGGGAAAGCAAACGATATTCTGGTGGAATGGAAACGTGACGCCACCACGGAGTCAGGATGAATGGGCCGAATTTATGACTGCATTCGTGCACCACGAAATCTCAAAGCGCGGCCTAGCCGAAGTAAGGAAATGGTACTTCGAAGTATGGAATGAACCCAATCTCGACGGCTTTTGGACCGGTGGGCAAGCAGGTTATTTCCAACTGTATTCAACGACAGCTAAGGCCCTCAAACAAGTTGACTCGAAGCTCAAAGTTGGTGGACCGGCCACCGCAGGGATGGGCTGGATTCCGGAGCTTTTGACTTTCTGTAAGGATCAGAAAGTCCCGATCGATTTCATCGCATCTCACAGCTATGCGGCTACTCAAGGGTTCCTAGACGAGCATGGAAAGGGCGGTGGGACAATGCTTGTAACAACCCCCGAGACCTTAGTTGCCGAATTCACGCGAGCCCACGAAGATATTAAGAAGAGCGCTTTTCCGAAGTTGCCTCTATTCATTACGGAATGGGGTCCAAGTTACTCACCCCGCGACCCTATTCACGACAGCTATGTCTGTTCACCCTTCATCCTTGAGAAGTTGAGGCAGTGCGAAGGCATAGTCGACGGCATGTCGTACTGGGCATTTACGGATCAATTCGAGGAGCCCGGCCCTCCCCATGAGCCATTTCATGGAGGTTTTGGCCTGCTGAACGTTGATGGCCTTCGAAAACCCGCATACTTTGCATACAAGTTCCTAAATGAACTCTATCCGGCAGAAATTCCTGTAGAAGGATCGCGAGTCATTGCGACTCGAAAAGGCTCGAATGTAAGAGTCTTGCTCTGGGATTACTCACCACCCAAGGCCGACTCGCCAAACATCCCCTTCTACATGCGTGACCTGCCCGCGTCAAACCTTCCCGATGCCACGATTTCGTTCAAAGGGCTAGCTCAAGGCGTCTACAAGGTGTCGCGTGTTGGCACAGGATGGAATCGTAATGACGTCTATGGTGCCTACTTAAAACTTGGCAAACCAGCTGGCACTGGGGCTCACCTTTCCTCAGAAATCTTATCAAAACTTAGCAGTTCTTCAATGGGTGAACTTGAGCAACTCCCAAATCTTGTAGTGAGCGAAACGGGCAGTGCCGAAATTCGACTTCCGATGCGTACTAATGACGTGTGGCTCCTCAAACTAGAAAAGATCTAGTCCATGTGATGGTGGCAGCTTGGGGCTAGACGGCTGTGCCTTATTCATCCGCCCAAGTTCGAGCAGATCACAGGCCCGCAGAGAACGGATGAATGCAGCAACAAGGGGCTTAACATCTCTCTGGACGTAATGCTGGGAACCCGTTTAACGACGAATATCGCGACGAATTCGCTTAAGATTCAAGGCTGTCATCTGCTGTGGGGCAACTAAGCGTGTTGCTGTACATTCCCGACCGATCGAAGCAGCAAGGACGACGCTTACCGGACGCAAGCATGGAACATCCTTTTTCGATCCTGATTTTGCGCGTATCTGCTCGTTTACCGGAAGTAATCCACTGAATCCAATCCCGGCGGGCAAGAGGAGTGATGGCCAGCCATACATCACTCGCTTTTTGGGAGTTGGCAAGGGCCGCTGTAAAGTCGTCAGGTACCAGAGGCTCCGGCTCAATAGTTGTTGGCGAGATTTCAAGTGTAAGGTCATCGCCAACAGCTAGGCCCGCTACCTGGCAAAGTTCATGGGTCACCTTCAGCCAATGGCCACCTTGACCGTCCGGATCCAGCGTCGCATGGAACTGTGAACCTTTGATTGTGCCCTCAACAGAGACCATACTTCGACTCGGCAGTTGGTCACTCGCTTCCTGTGGGAGTCTCAGGAATGTCCACGTGTCCGTTAAGGTACTGGAAACAGGACGGAGGAGCTTAGCCTCGAAGCGAATCAGTTGAGCAGATAGGTCCATAGGGAATTGGGATATCTTATTCTATTACAGGCTTGAACCAGATTCGATTCTAGTAGCCAGGTTGTCAGAGCCGACATGACGAAAACCGGCCCTACAAACTAACCCTTAGTTCATCGATATTGGTGGCAGATATATCGGTAATAACGTGTCCGATTACGCGATTCCGATACCGGTTCCTATCGAACGTCGTCTCTCCAAGATTAAGTGCGTGTGAAGTAAAGCGTTCGTGCAAAGCGAATGGGGATGTGTGGATGCGCGAAACCACTTACAAGGCTTGCTTGAAGGCTCGTACAACAGATTAGCAGCTCAACTTCGTGGCTAACTTCTTGAATGAAGACAAAGTATCAGAGTCGATTTTCAAATAACGTAGAATTAGTTTCGATGACCCTTCACAAGAACCTCGGCGACATATCACTATTTCTTTTGGGGCCAGAGGACGCGGGTGTCGCTTGGCAAGTGCTACGTCGATCCCAGGTCATGCGAATTGTCCCGGCTATCGAGAACCGTGATGCGGTGGTTGATTGGTTGGAACAAGGCACAAAAGCGGGGAATGTCATTTTGCTTTCCCAAGATAACGCGAATGACTATCCGCTCGGTCTAGTTTGTATTGGAAGTCGAATGTTGAATAGAGTTTCGACTAGGGTTTTGGCCTACTCCTTTGACCGGTGTATTGCTGGAAGGGATAGGGCACTTCAGAGTATTCGAACTGTTGAAGAATCGTTTTCGCTTGTCGATAGCGTTTGCCTCTTTGGGCCTGCAATGGCCAATTCAGAGCGCGTTGCAAAGGCTCTCGGCTTCATACTAGACAGCGTGATTCAAGATAATGCGATCGACTTTAAGTTGTATCGCTACCCGCCTCGCTAGGGTGGCCTTGTCGTCATTTGAGCGGAATGGATCCACTAGAATGACCTACAAATATCAGCCCCCGATACATTGCTCTAAAGTCACCCGACATCAATTGGAGTTCTGGTTTATCCGGGTCAAAGCCTGATCCCACATTTCGAGATGTCAGAGTGCTGGAAAGCCAACCTAGTAGGGAAGGGTTATTCAGATCGAGGGCAAAAAACTCCCGATTGACTTTAGCCAAGGATTGATCAAGCGTGCCGCTTCCTGCACTGGTAACAATGTGATCGCCTAATGACTGGGCGCCAGTCTCAATATTACGTGGCCCGATTGCTCGAAAAGTACCCGAGCCGAACGCGAATCCTATAGGGACGTATCGACTTCCCATCCTTCCAGCTATTTCTCGACCGCAAGTTTCGAGTTGATCCTTTCGAGATCGAAGGACGTGATAGTTGTGTGCCCATAGCATGGCCTTTTGCTTTGGGAACAAGCTTTGGACAACCCATTCTGCATTTTCAGCCATGAAAGCGTCACGAGGACTATGTTTTGTGGCTTCCATCCACTCCGGCACTGCTGCCAAAAACGTCAAAACTGTTATAGCGTTGGCATACTTCTTTTCAAGTCCCTTTTGCTTGGCACCGAAGTTGTGGATGAGTTGTATGCCACCCTTCAAGCGAGGTACGTCATAGACTCCCTTCATTGAACTTGGTGTTGGCTTCACTAACAAACTCATCGCATATTGGGCATCAGGTCCCCAAGTTTCAGCGTTCTTGGCAAGGGTTGGTAGATCTTGAGTCAATGTTGGCAAGACGGCCATCGCGTCACCGCGAAATCCAATGAAATCATCTAGTAGGACGTCTCGATGCTCCAGGTCAGTTGCTTGGCGATAAGTGTTTAGCATGCGTTTAAAACACATGGCCCGTTCCCTTCCAAGTCGCGTTTCGACTCTGGGCAAGGAGTCTTGTACGATCTGCTCAAACTCTTTCGCCGCAATATCTTTACTCTTATTATAGGATTCCTTCATTAACCAGTAGGGATCGTCAATGATCGGATGGGCGATACCTGCTTCCTTCAAGGTTGCTACGATCCACTCATAGGACCCAAGCTTATTCTGCATATCGATGCCCACAATTCGAAGTTTTCTTTTATGTGTCTGATTCGAATTGTATTGGCGCATCCATTTCACAAGGTCACGGATCTCCTCTGTAGTCCAAGTCCAAAAGCCTTGGCTTTTGACAAGCGACTCGAGATCGCCTTTTCCTGTCATCACGTAATCGTCAAGACCCGTACAAGCTGGCATGCTGGCTTCCAATTCGAGAACTGTAAATCCAACTTTCTCCACGAGGTATTGAAAGAGGCGGTGTTTAAGCTGAAACACTTCGTGTGAACCATGGGTGCATTCACCTGCTCCTACAATGGTTGCTCCAGACACGACTCTGAAAAGTGGTCGAAAATCTTCGACGGAACCATCTGGCTGTGCCTGTCTTAACGGAATTGCCGCCTTGGAAAGTATGGCTGTCCACTCCAAAGGCTTTACACCTTGACTAGTGGCTAAGTAAGCAAAAATGATAGAGCAGATCATCGACCATAGGCTAGCAGAGTTGTTTACATAGCGGAACTTTGGTTATTGACAGCATTACAAGTTGCAACTACAACTGGCTTAGGAAATGAGTCCAAATTGTTAATGGTCTCGAAGGCATTGGAGCAAAGAATAAGACTATTCGAGCCCAAAACCGCCCATACAAACCCATTCTAGAGTTCAGTTTCGTGGGGAAGAGCAACCAAGACACTGCATAATCACCAGATCTAATGCTAAGAGCCGGAAATGTAGGACTTCCAAACGTCGGTAAGTCCACCCTATTTAATGCCATCGTCGAAAATTCTAAGGCGCAAGCTGCCAATTTTCCTTTCTGTACTATCGAGCCCAATGTTGGAATTGTCGACGTACCCGACTCACGCCTAAGCCGACTCGCTGAGATCGCAACTTCAGAACGAATATTGCCAGCAAAACTGGAGATCGTAGATATCGCTGGATTGGTTAAGGGAGCGTCCCAAGGCGAGGGCTTGGGTAACCAATTCCTTGCCAACATTCGCGAAGTCGACGCGATTATCCATGTGGTGCGATGCTTTGACAACGACGACATCGTTCACGTCGCAGGTTCGATTGATCCTGCACGAGATATTGAGATTATCAATCTCGAGCTTATCCTTGCAGATATGGCTCAAGCAGAGCGCCGCCTAGAAAGGGCACGCAAAGAAGCGCGCACAAAGAAAGAGGCCCAGATTGAGGTCGAGGCACTTGAAAGACTTGTGCCAGCTCTTCAAGAAGGCTTTCCAGCAAGGTCTGTTCTCTTAACCGCAGACGAAGAAAAGGCAATTCGTACGCTTGGCCTTCTCACCCGAAAGCCGATTATTTTCGCAGCTAATGTCGCAGAACATGACCTTGCAAAAGGAAATCGATACGTGGAAGAAGTGCGCAAAATCGCGGCTCAAGAAGGGGCTCAAGTCGTGGTCATATCTGCACAGGTCGAGGCCGAATTGCTCGAACTGCCTCCCGAAGATCGCGCCGAATACCTAGAGTCTTTAGGGGTAAGTGAAGGCGGACTCCAATCTCTCGTTCGAGCTACTTTCATGCTTCTTGGACTCCAAACCTATTTCACCTGTGGTCCCAAGGAAACTCGTGCCTGGACGATTCTGCAGGGTATGACTGCTCCGCAAGCTGCCGGGGTTATCCATAGCGACTTCGAAAGGGGATTCATTCGCGCAGAAACCGTGAGCTTTAAGGACCTCCACGAAACGTCAAGCATGGCTAACGCCAAGTCAAAAGGCTTGGTTCGAAGTGAAGGAAAGGAATATGTCGTCCAAGAAGGGGACGTCATGCACTTTCTCTTCAACGTCTAGTCACCAATCCAGGTGGGAAGGAAGCGTCTTTCTCACTTGGATTGGAATATTGGAAGAGCGTTGTAAAGTCGCCCGGATGGGTTAACTTCCTAACCAATTCGTAAACAAACCCGTGGAAATCTGCGTTACGAATGGTAGATTCGACGACTCGCTTATTCCAGATTGGGCCGCATAACCATTTCGTGCAAGTTTGCGGCTCAATCTGGACTCATAAGTTCACTCTCAAACTTATGAGTGACCCTTAGTCTTTATGCCTTCGCCACGCAGCGGCTTGACTGGGAAGGGAGGATGGTGTGGGAGATTGATAGGATGAAGTTTAATGTCCTTCAACAGCACTTCGATCGCCTTGTCTAGTTGGGAATCAATCCCCTTGGCGAACATTGAGGGTTCGTTTTCGACCTCGATGTCTGGGACAACGCCTTCACCTTCAATTACCCACCCTTCATTCGGGTTATAGCTACCGTAGTGAGAAACTGAAAGGGTACTCCTATCATTCAATGGCCAAGCTGGCCATGATCCCATGTATCCGCCCCAAGTTCGTTTGCCAATAATGGGTCCAAGTTTGGCCCTGCGGAAATAGTAAGGGAAGCCTTCGCCCTCTGAGTAACTGTGCTCGTTGACAAGGCAAACCATGTGGCCGAGGTAGGCGTCGGTGTCGCGTCCTTTGAATTCTCCCCCATTTCGGAGGTAGCCCCACATTTTTACAGTTCGGGCCAAGATCTCAGTCAGTGGACCGGCCAAATTGCCGCCGCCGTTGTAACGAATATCAATAACAAGACCGCTCTTGTCCTGCTGAGGGAAGTATTGCCTGATGAAGTCTGCAAAGTCCCCATCGCCCATAGCATTTAAGTGGATGTAGCCTAGTTGCCCGTTCGACTTCTTAGAGACATATTCGCGTTCGTTTGACATCCATTCATAGGACCGCAAGCTGCTTTCGGAAGAGATGGGAGCTACCAGAATTGTCCGAGCACCAACCTGCGTAGGCTTGCCATTCACGACCAGTTCGACCGTTTTGCCTGAGCGGCCCCGGAGACCACGAGCATAATCCTCGGTCGAATGAACGTCTTCCCCTGCAACAGATATCAGGTAATCACCTTCAGAAACTCCAAGGCCAGGTGCGGCCAATGGCGAAGGTTGGATGTAGCCATTTCCCTTCAGGATCTTCGTAATTTTGAGGTAACCATGCTCAGCCAACGTATCGATTCCAAGAAAGGCCAGAGGTTGCGCATGGTACGAGGATCGACTATCTCCACCACCGGTATACATGTGGCCGACATTGGTTTCCGATTGAAGCCAGCGGATAATATAGGTCAGGTCCGACCTGTCTCGCACGAGCCCGACGAGCGGTTGGTACTTTGCCCGAATCGCGTCCCAATTCACTCCGTTGATATTTGGAGCGTTGAAGTAGTCACGAATAAGTCGCCAAGACTCATTGTAAATCTGGTTCCACTCATGTTTCGGTTCGACTCGAATCCTGAGATTTCCAAACTGGATCTTTCCCGCGTCGGGCTTTTGGTCGTCTTGACTAATATTTACAATCCTCGGGCTCGGGCCAAACACCAATGCTGATTTGCCGTCTGACGAGATTTCGATGACTCGAGTCTGCCACCCATCGACGACAGAGAATGGGCTTAAAGCGCAGATTTTTCCAGCCTTTTGCTCTTTGACATCGTAATACTGCAGTTCGGAATCCGTTGGCAAAAGAACTCGGTCGCCCGCCATGTGGACTTCTAAATAAATCGCCTCAGGTGCAGGAATCCGAATGAGTCTATTCGACAAGCCTTCGAGGTCGATCTTTGTTTCAGGTTTTGCCCCCTTTGCGTCTGGCTTAGCTCCAGGCTTTGGAGGTGCTTCGTCTTCTCCTGACTTGCTCAAGAATGGCGATTTGGTGTCCTTCGAGAGCGCCAGAATAAAGGGAACGGTCTTTGCATTCGAGACTTTTTCGTTTAAGACAGGATCATCGGCCGGTGCAACACCGTAAGTGCTGAGGAAAGCGAGCCATTTTCCGTCCGAACTAAAGACTGGATGTGTAGCATCAATTAGGCCAAGATCGATGGGATAGCTCTTCTTTCCGGCGAGGTCGAAGAGAATCATTTTGGGGAAGCCACTGATTGCGTTCTGGCTATCCGTTACGAGCCATTTGCCGTCAGGAGAAAAATCAAAAAGGGGGACGATGGTAAACGCCCATCGATTGATGTCTAGGGCGCGGACTCCACTTTTCGAGAGCAGTGATATATTGAAATTGCTGTCCGAAACGGCGAGAACGTCGTTTGTTGGAGACCACTTAAGCTGACTGATCGAACGCCCAACCTCCTTCGTCCAAGCCACTGGGTTCGATCCATCTGCCTCGGCAACATAGATTTGCTCTTCGCCAGTCTCATCACTCACATAGGCCAGCTTCTTCTTGTCTGGGGAAACGCTTGCCAGTTTGAATCGCACCCCAGGTTTCGACACAACTACCTTCGCGGCGCCATCCTTTAACGGAATCGAAGTGATTGCTCCCCGTGACTCAACAGTAACACGCTTTGCATCTGGCTCGATTGACATGTCTTGGATCCAGGCTTCGGCAGGGACATAGTAGGGTCGACTCTTGGGTTCGTCCGAACTCAAGTGAAAGTTCAGAGGTTTGATTGTTCCCGACTTTAGATCTACCGATTCAAGGCCAGGACCCTTCATATAGACTAAATGATCGCTATCACATCGGAGTTGCTGGAGCGGGACTGGATAAGGGCCGGAGATAGTTTTGAGGTCCGATCCATCTGTCTTGATGCTTCGAATCGCGAAAGCTCCATTGGTGTCCTGACAGAAATAGATTCGATCACCTGAAACCGCAGGATAATCGTTGCTGCCCTTCGATTGGTAAACCTTCTTGAACTGCATCGTTTTTGTATCGCCAAACCAAATGGGATTGGCTTGGCCGCCGGTATATCCAAACCATGCTTGCCATGTCTGCGAAACTCGAGTCATCGCAAGCTGACCGGACTTGGGACCTAACGAGGAAAAGGAGGCCATTTCAAGTGGAAGTGGCTGAACAGCCTTCGTTGTAGGATCGAGCCAAGCGAGAGTCTGGACGAAAAGGTTCGCCGCTGGATACGAGATCAACAAGCGCTTACCCTCTGAGTCGAATCCTAGAACGTTCGTTGAAGGTCGCTGATCAAAAGTCAACTGTTCGGGTGAACCGCCTTCAACCTTCATCCGGTAGATGGCAGTAAAGCCATCGTAGTTCCCCACGAATGCAATCTGTTGACCATCTGGAGAAAATCGGGCTTGCGACTCAACTCCAATATCTGATGTCAATCGAGTGGCATTCATTGTCTTGGTATTTCCCAGCCAAAGATCGCCCTCGGCGGAAAAGACCACACGGTCACCGTGAACATCGGGCCACGACATAAACGCCTCGGGTTGTGAGGGATTTTGTGCGGCCGTGACGAGAAAAAGGGAGCAGAGTAGTGCGGACATTGGACGTGATGCACTTGTACCTCAGTGTCTGGCTATTCTGCTAGCGGAAAACTGACAGTTTGTTTCAATCTTCGTGCTAAGTCGCTGAATGCCTTAGCGATAGCCATAACTCGAATTCGTGATAGGCTAACCCTGCCATGTCGATACCGAAACCAATTCAGCTTGGAAAACTCTTAAGTGCATTCCTACTTTGTGTTTGCACCTTCTCGATCGCTTTAAAGGATGAGAAGCAAGCTGAGTTGCAATCTAAATCGGTGGGCCAGCCGGTGAATATTGCTCCGAGCGCCTATCAGTATCGGGCAGACAGAAGTGCCAGCGCAAACTCGCCGGAAAGTTGGATCGGCCTGATGCATTTCGCTCACCTTCCGCTTAACAAGCCAGTCGATCCCAACAACGCCGAAATCCGTCGTTGCCTTGTCGGTTTGCTATGGGAAGAGATCCGCCCCATCCAAACAATAGAGTTGACCTGGCCGCAGGGATCGAATCGACAGCCACGTCTGGAAGATGTCTCGGTATCTGCACTCCTCAATCAGGGTGGTTCAAGTTCGTGGTGGAACAACCTGGAGTCGATCAAACTCGACACTAAGCCAATTGTTACTAACGGAGGAAGGACCTACACGTTCACTATTGGACGCAATACCTGCGGTCTGGTGGCTAGCATCGCGGGTTCACGTAATGCATCGCAGTTTGACGTGCCTCAAGTACGAGTCTTGGTCCCGGATTCGTGGAAGGCGATGGATGTCGAAATTGAATGGGGTTTCGATAAGACGACTTCTGGTCGAGACTACAGTGGCCGTCTAGAAGCCTATGATGGTCGAATCTCAAGTATCCGACCACTTGTTGGGGACAAGAAAACCTCAGTAACGAAGGGAGACTCGTGGAAATCCATAGGCAAAACCGGGTCGCGACGGGGCATCCAACTCGGTTTACTCTATATGGGTAAGTCGAAGTGGCCAAGACAACAAGGCTATACAACCCCTGCAGAAGAAATCGCGCGCACGATTATTACAGTGTGGACAAAGGCAGGTAATTTCTCTTTCCTTGCGGCGGACCTAGAGAATGGACCCATTCTGGCCCCTGAATACGGTTTTTGGGTGCGTCGAACAAGTAGGTTGGCAACATCCAATTTGGAGGCTCCACTTCTCAAACTCGCTTCAACACCCCTTACGGCAAGAATGAGATCGATTGCCGGCGATGGCCGCCTAAAAGGTTGGGGATCAGATGCCACTCCCTGGTTAGGTTCAAATCCGAGTGATCGGGCCATCCAGGTCTTAGGGATAAATTTCCCGCCAAAGTCAGTTGCGATGCACCCAGGGCAGTCCGAGGACGTGGTTGTTGAATGGCACAGCCCCATACAAGGCAAAGTCAAGCTTGCCGCGTCCCTAACCCATGCCCAGGCTGGAAGTAATGGGATCGAATGGTGGGTCGAGCACGATACTCATTCGACCCGCAAAAATCTAGGTTCAGGGTCAACAAATGGTACAGGCACACAGAGGATTCCTTCGGACAATCGCCAACATGCCTTGCAGGATTCTGTAGTTGTCTCCCCTGGCGACGTGATATCTATCGTTGTCGGACCTAAAGGGGACCATCGATGTGATTCGACTCTAGTTGATTGGACAATCATCGAACTCGGTGGTCAAGAAAGGACCTGGAGCTTATCCAAGGATGTTGGCACCAATCCTCAAGAAGCGAATCCACATATCGACAGCATGAGACATCCCAATACTTGGCGTTTTTGCTCAAGGTTTCCGACGGTAGGATCTGGACCAATTTCACAGCCACCATTTAGTTTGGCTTCGAATGCGACTAGTGCGGCTTCCTTCATTAAAGAGCTCAAGTCGCGTGGCCTCAAGACTATTCGCGAGAAGATCCAAGTTCATTCCGAACAGAACTGGGAACGCGCGGTCATGGCTACAAGGGGAGCAAACCTGCCTCCCCACCCTGTTCCTCCAATTGGATCAGAACCCGTGATGCAAGTCGAAGTACCTTCGGAGCGGATGACAGCTCAATGGAACTTAGGTGTATGGCATTTAATGCGTCATTGTGCCACCAACCCGAAAACTGGAAAATTGTGGTTCAACGATTTCCCCTATGGCATTCTCGCTGCCGAGACCTATCTTGTCCTTTCTGTTCTGGACATGATGGGGTCGCATGAGGCCGCGGCCGACGGATTCGACCAATGGCTTTCGCTGCCTCTCAAAAGAGAACATCCAGTAGGTCTGTTTTCTGACGGCATCGGTGCTTTGACATTCGCAGTTGGACCCGATGGATATGGCGGCCAGATGGACGGTATTCACTCCTTCGGCCCGGGATCCATTGGGTGGGCGCTGAATCAGCATTACTGGATGACAGGCGATAAAGACTGGCTTCGAGCGAGCGCACCACGCCTCATCGCGAATGCAGAATGGATGCTCCGGCAAAGACGCAAACTTAGGGAGAATTTGCCAGGAGGTAAGAAACTATGGGCCAGCGGGTTACAACCTGCATTACAGGTGACGCCGGACAGCGGTGGACTATGGATGCAGTTTTACGAGTGCGAGGCCTATTATTGGTCGTCGATCACGCAGTTGGCCTCGACAATTCAAGTCGTCGATCCTGTTGCAGGATCCAGACTAAAAGCGGAAGCCGAAGCCTATCGCAAGGACCTACTTTCTACAGTCGAGCGCTCAATCGCGTTATCTCCCGTAGTCGCGGTTCGAGATGGAACCTTTCATTCGGTGATTCCTTTCGCAAGTTATGTCCGTGGCTCGGCTACGGGCGCATGGGGATGGCAACGAGAAGGGTCGGGAAGTCATGTTGGGCCACTTTACTGGGACACCGTACAGTCAGCAGCTGCGTTGATCAGTCCTGCGGCACTGTTGGCTCCAAATGATGTACGTGTGCAGGGCTACCTCGACGTCTTGGAAGACCGATTCCTGTTGGAGAATCCAAACGTAGGCAATCGAGATTGGTTCCAAGCCGGGTGGCAATACCAAGGTGGACTAGAACGCACGGCGAATATGCACTTGGCTACGGACGATATTCCAACGTTCCTTCGCTCTTTCTTTAACTGCTATGCGGTGGATATTCTGCCTAACGACGGATATGTATTCAACGAGCACGCAGTCCATGGACCTCCCGACAAGATATTCGAGGAAGCCGCTTTTCTTGAGAGGTTCCGCAATCTGCTGGTTATGGAAGATTCCTCAAATCTCTGGATTGCACGAGGAACTCCAAGGGCTTGGCTTGAGCAAGGGAAGCGAATTTCGGTTAAGAATGCTCCGTCCAGATTTGGAAACGTGAACTACGAAATCGTCTCCGAAGCTGCATCGGGCAAGATCTTGGCGACGCTTTCAATCCCTTCCCGCAACCCACCTAAACAAGTCTGGCTCCGTATTCGACATCCTCAAGCCAAACCCATAAGAGGTGTGACAGTTGACGGAAAGGAATGGCAGAATTTTGATTCGGGGCGCGAGATTGTGAAGTTGCACGGGGTCAAAGGTGTAGTCAAGGTTGTAGTTCGTTACTAAGAAGCTGTTGCCGAACCCGGTTCGGTTTGCTTTACTGCAACGTCTTTACTTTGTGATCGGCCTCGATAAACCCCAGAAGCAGTTGTTCGGTTTTACGTCTTTGGAGTCGAATGTTCCTGAATATCATCCTCTTCGCACGATTCGGAAGATCTGCGACGAGTGCATGTCTCCATTGATGAGTGCCTGGGAGAGGCAGTACAGTTCGGTCGGTCATCCCGGAGTTCCTCCCGGCGTACTGCTTCGATCGGTGATTCTTCAAGCGCTCTACAGCATTCGCATTCACCGTGCTTTGTGCGTGCAAATCGAGATGAATCTGCTTTTCCGCCGGTTCGTAGGTTTGGATTGGGACGATGCGGTGTTTGACCATTCGGTCCTGACCAAGAATCGGGATCGTCTGTTTGCTAGTGGAGCGACTCAATGTTTTCTGGGCGAGGTTGTTCGCGCAGCCGAGTCACGGAATCTGCTGAGTTCGGATCGAATGGTTGTGGACGGCACGATGATCAAGGCTTACGCGAGCTTCAAGAGCTTCAAGAGCTTCAAGAGCTTCAAAGCCGACGATGGCAGCGAGGATAACAAGCCGAACTTCAAGGGGACCAAAAGAAGCAACAAGACTCATGCGAGTCGAACCGACAAAGACGCGAAGCTGTATCGCAAAGGCAAGGGACAAGAATCGATGCTCTGCCATATGGGTCACATCCTGGTCGACGGGATTTCGGGAATCATCCGAACGTTTCGGGTTACACAAGCCACCGGCACTGCCGAGGTGGACGCTGCCTTGGACATGCTGGGCGAAGTCGGCAAACGTGGTCATTGCGCGGTCGCGGATCGCGGCTACGATTGCAAGCGCTTCGTATCCGGGGTGCGTGAACTTGGCATCAAAGCCCACGTCCGTTCCAAGTCGAAAGGTTCGGCGCTGGACTGACGCACCACTTCACGCGAGTCCTAGACAACGAGCATGAAGAGCCGGCATGTCGTTGAGCGGCTGTTCGGGTGGATCAAGGGACCAGGCAGAATGAGGCAGACGGTCTTCCGAGGAACCGAGAATATTGAGATTCAGTTCGGAATCTATGCCATCGCTCACAACTTGAGAAGGATGGCAAGCTCCTGACGAGAGCAAGTAGATACAAACCGACCCTTCGAGGGTTCGGTAACTCTCACCTATAGCCCAGTTTCTCCTCGAAACATCAAGCTCTCAGAGACACTCGACCCAGATCTCGCAATACCGACGACAACAGGCATTCATTTACCCGTCCGAATATCCTTGAAAGGGGTTGGTCAACAGTTTCCTAAGGGTACAGATTGGCGGGTTCATGTCGGATACGATCCAACTCGCGGAGTCCCAGGTTCGGTTTACGTGACAGACGCCCATGTAGGGGAAAGTCTGAAACACCATCCGCTAGAACTGGGCTACCTTGTACTTGCCGATATCGGTTACGGAACCGCTCGCAACGTGCATTTTGCATCGGAAGCAGGAGCTGACTTCCTTATTCGAGTTCAAAAAAGCGGAATAAGGCTAACGGACGAGTCCGGTAAATCGCTTGATTGGCATGCCTTGGCCGCTCAGGTTCCCACATCCGGCGCGGTTTCGTTTCCCGTGCGC
>JBBQZV010000007.1:0-256462 GCA_038207365.1 Fimbriimonadales bacterium
CAGGAAGCAGGTCAGCGCTAAAGCCATCACAGGAGTCGACACCCAGGCCGATGCCCTCATCGCAAAAGGAGCCGGCGGGTAAACTTGAAATGTCAGCGGCGAAAACGAAAGGCTCTTACACCACGCGTTGGGACACGACCCCAAACTCGGAGGAAGTAGGCTCGGCTGAGATTGAGTGTAGGGCTTAAATGTAGCCCGGCGATTCAGCGATCCCATGAACTAAAGACGAAACATAACACATAAAAGTAGGGCTGCCTCAACTTATGAGACAGCCCCAATTGGGTGTTAATCGGTTACTTCGGGCCGCCCGAAATTCCTGGCCAAGTGTCGGTTCGGAAGGGGAAGGCTGGAAGTCCTGCCTGATTGTACAGATTGCTGTTTGAATAGGTCGCCCAAGAATAGCGAACAGCTACGGGGTTGGTTACTTGATCCGAGGAAACGAGGACCGTGTTGCCATCGATTTTGGCGTTCGCCCAAACCCATTTGTGGTCGGCGCCTGCAATCGCGAATCCAACCAAAGAACCATCTTTGGCAGTCAAACCACCCTCAGCGTGGTCGAAGGTGAGCCGGATCGCGGGCCCTTCTACCTTCATCGAGTGATAGACAGGACCAGAAGATTCCACTTTGACGCGGTAACTCTTTGCTTCAGCAACTAACGCAAGACGACGCCCAACTTCCTGCTTGTTCTTGGGGTGAATGTCGTTTTCTTCACCGATATCGATTGCGGTTGCTATTCCTACGTTGCGTACGTGCTGAGCAGTCATATATTGGGCTTCGCGAAGTTCTGCCCAGGCATCATCCCCCGGTTGGGTGGACGCATGATTAAATCCTGCAAGTTGAACGATAAGGAAAGGAAACTCTCCTTGTCCCCAATTTCGTCGCCAGGAGCTGATCATTGTGGGCAACAGGGTTCTGTATTGATAGGCTTGGCCCGCGTTACTTTCACCCTGATACCAAATCGCCCCTTTTACTCCGTAAGGCACGATTGGCTGGATCATGCCGTTGTAAAGGACGGTGGGGAAGTTAGGGTTGTCTTGTACAGTTGCTGGCAAAGGATTGTGCGTTGTGACAATTGCTCCCAGCTTAACTTTCCAGGCACCCCGCAAGGCAATGGGATCGTGTCCAGCAACATCGAAGGTCAACGACGCAGGCTCGCCCCAGATACCGCCAGGCGAACTTGTGTCAGTGACTCGTATGGCGATAACGTTTTTGCCAGGTCGCAAGGCATTGGCTGGCACTTTGTATTTTCTCTGGACGTTGTAACCGTCCGTCGAGCCGACCTTTACGCCATTTACCCAAGCTGAATCGTTGTCATCAGCAACAAACCGAAGGTAAGCATCTTGGCCGATCGAATCGGCTGGGATTTCGACTTCTTTTCGAAGCCAGAACACGCTCATCTGGTTGTCCATTCCGGCGAGGCCAGACTTCTGAACGAAACCCGGGACATCCATGGACTTCCAATCGGAATCGTTAAGATCGGTTGCAGCCCAACCTGGGTCTGTCATTGAACCTGGATCGTACTTCTTGTACCATTCGGCGAATGGGTCGAGGTTATCTTTGTTCGCCCTCAATTTAAAATTGCGTGCTTCCTCAAGTTGGGTCAAGAATGGCCGAAATTCTGGAAGTTTGTCACCAAGATCCTTTGCGCTGGTCCAGGCTTGGGCGACGGTGCCGCCCCACGAAGTGTGAATGAGCCCGATCGGTATGTTTAGATCGGTGTGAAGCTTACGACCAAAGAAGTATCCCACTGCGCTGAAGCCGCCCCACACGCCATCCGATTTGATGTTGCTTGGCGTACATGGAAGCCAGCTTCCACCTGTTGCATCAAGTGGCTCGGCTGAAACCAATCGTGGTTGCATGAAGAGTCGAATATTAGGGTAGTTCGCATTCGCGATCTCTTCGTCGCCGTTCTTCACGCCAGCGATTCCCATTTCCATATTCGATTGGCCCGAGCAAATCCAGACGTCTCCCACCAATATATTGGAGAAGGTGACGGTCTTTGGACCGTTAATGGTCATGGTGTAGGGACCACCCACTTCAAGTGGACCGACGTGGGTCATCCATTTGCCGTCTCTTCCGGCAACAGTCGTAGCTGTCTGCTCGCTGATCTTAACGGTAATTTGTGTGCCTGGTGCGGCCCACCCCCAAACAGGGTCCTTCATTCCTCGCTGCAAAACCATATTGTCCGAGAACATGGGACTGATGAATGGTTTCGTGTCCTGTGCTTTGACAAAGTGTGGCGTAGCAAGAAACATACAAGCTATCGGGAGCATGAGCGCCATCGCTACACGCGGAAGTTTTCTCAGCATACGTAACCAGTTTAAAGCATTCCGTGCGTCGAAAGGCCTATTTGCGTGTCACGGGTTTCCGGGACGCTTGAGATTCTAGTCGCTTGAGGTAGCTCACTAAGATGGGCATCACGCGTTTGATAAGGTCGCCTTTGACCATAACATCTCCTTCTGCCCTCTTCGCGGACCTTATGGAGAAAAATCCGCTTATGGAACGCCCCGGTACAAATCCAGATGCATCACTGAATTGTCCAACCGTAAACATGAGCATTTCACTCTCCATTGCTTCGCTGCCCATCCCATCGTCGATGGTGCCCGTCTTCATGGCAATCCGGTAGCCGCCCTTTGAAACGGTCGACCTGATTACCGCAACGACTTCGGCAGGAATGGTCGTGATCTCCAGCAATGGATTGATCAGGTGAGCCTTTCGCCAAGGGAGGCCCTTGATTGGGCTTGGCATATCCGATGACTCACTAGCCGTTTGGGCGCTGAGGGTGGGTTGGACCTTCTTGCCTGTCATGATTCTAGCGAAATTGGTAGCCATTGTGACGGCATTCCATCGACATTCTCCCCCACCGATCATGTATCGAATAAGCTGGCCATCTAGATCCGTGAGGTTTGTGGTGTCGGCCCAATGAACTTCTGGGAGCCCTAAGTTCTTAAGCGACTGGCCATTCGTTACACCCAAATCGAGCGGTGCGAGGAAGTTTTTTTCCAATCCGTCATCCCATCGATTGGATTCATTGGTATTGAACGGAACGACGTTTGGCGCATAGCAATCCTCAATTCCCTTGAAAAAGGCGGTATCGGCCAGTTCAACACTGGATAGGGTCGTCCGGTTTGAGAATAGTCTACTGAGAGCCTTCCCAGGTGTAAACGCCATGCGTTTACTTCCAATCGAAGCTGCTCCCGATGCCAATGGTTGGAGTATCCGTGACAATTCTTCTTGTAGGGTCGCAGGGTGCTTCTTATCTGCGACGAGCCCGAGAGTTGAAGTTACGATTGCTGGCCAGGTTCGAGAGTCACGCAAGTAGGCATACATGTCAACGTCTGACCGAGGGTTCTCCTTGGAACCGAGGCCCTTGCCTTGCTTAAGGTGAATATCGCCAAGTATGCGGTAAGCACGACGCGAATCTCCATCCTTGTTGATATAGCTTTCAATCGCCGCGGCCTCGTTGACATGAAGCTGAGTGAGATTAAACGATTTGCTGTCCAGCTGAGAGTTCAATGCAGCGAACCCAAGCGGCTTGATGGTCGATCCAATCGTTCGATTTACCAAGGTCCAACTGGACCGGGCAGCAATTTGTGCGTCGGATTCCGTCGTGAATCGATCTTCAATTTGGGAGAAATCCTCTCGAGGATCACATTGGGGTAACGATGCCAATGCACGGATTTGGCCGCTTGTTGAGTCGAGGATTGAGAGAGCCGTGAACGGTAAACCGTCCGGCATCGTTGCCCCTCGATTGATGAGTCGACCGCGTTCGACAGCCCATCGTCGAAGCTCAGCTTGAAGATCTCGCTGCAACTGCATGTCGATGCTGATCTGCAAGTCGGAAGGAGATTTCTTGGTTGCACGGGCGATGTCATCCCCAATTTCCCCGATCGTATAGGCCAGCGGGAAATCTGCGCCATGTGGATAGGTCCGCACATAGCGACCATTCCGCCAAACGACGCTCGCAAGTTTGTTCTCCGTCGAGCCCAAATAGTGGATGGACAGTTTCATTGGAACGCCATCTGGGCCCGTGTATTCCAAGGATACGATGTCCGACTCTTGAATCTCCAACTCATTAAATTTGAGGTCTGGCCTTTGCCCATTTACCAAGACTGCGCCCGGTTTGCCAAAGTTTTTCCATCGCAGGAGTACCCGGTCGCCATCAAGTTTCAGGCCGCCATAGTCCACGACGCGCTTTCGTCCCTTGTCTTCAAATACTTGCTTCAGGTCGATGGTCTGCGCAACGATGTTCTTAATTGGCTGCCCAAGAATCAACTCACCTGGTTTGGCCTTTGACTCCAACACGATAGGTATGCGGCTTCCACCGACGATCAACTGGTGCCGCTTGATTCTTCCTGAAGCGGTCACGGATCCGTGCCAGGGAACTCCTCCCTCATGTTCGAACGGGGACTTCAGCATGAAGAACTTTCGGTCGATTTGAAGGTTAGATGACGCACCTCGTCCCTCCACGATCGGTGTCTTCGTTACTTCACCGGAATCGAAACTAGCCACCATCGCCCGAATAAAGGGGGCAGCGCCTGCAATGGCAGGTGTTTGCTCAATGGGCAACTGTCTCTCACGAACCTGCGCCCTAGCTTCGTCAACCGTTTGCTTGAGGGTTGCCATTGTGCTTCGATTCAAGTTAAACGCGAGCGCGGGATCTCCATGAGACGTCGCCAAATCAAAGCATAGGACGAACCAGCCGATAACGATTAGCCCTGGGAAAGCCCACCACCATGCAGCGTGAGCCTTGGCATCTCGCTTAGCCATTGGATCAACTTGGGTACTCCACGAACCTGGGTAGGCGATGAGCAAGATGGCAGCAACAAGAAGTGTGCCATTGAGGAGCAGATCTTTGACTGAATTAAGGGAAAGCAGCGGAACGTTTTGACCCGTGAAGGGGATCACCCACAAGTTGGCAAGCGCCATATACACGGCTGTACACCCAAAGACTCCCCCGATGGCATAAAGCCCTCGGGCATTGGCCTTTTGGTTCCGAGAGCAGGCAGAAGTCCAAGCCGTTCGGAATATGGCAAGAGCCGCGAGAATGATCAGGCCCACGACCATTGCGCCCGCCAACTTTCCGTGTTCACCTACTAAATACACGCTAAATGCGGCATCCGAGAGCGTCGTTGGATAGGTCATGCCGACGTTACTGAGGGGGGCGGCAAAGTAGCCTGCCCCGTTAGAATATTGGTAGGCAAGCATTTCCCATCTTTGGTGCAATGTCTCTTGCATCTTGTGTGGGACGAAAGAACTGCTGGCTGTTCTGGGATCGACAAGGAGGTGCTCAGCCGAAGTCGGGTTGGTTGCTGCAAGTCGGTACGCAAACGACGACGAGCCAAGTATTTTCCCAGCCACTGAATTGGTTAGCAGGAGGTCGCCTATTTGAGCCGAGGCAAAAACACCAAGCAGCGCCAGACAGAGTGCTAATCCCAAAGCGAACTTCGATTGCTTTGAGCGCGTTCGAATCGCAGGTTCTGAGGTTGCAGGATTATGCCCAAAGGCAGCGATCATTCCACCGACGCACAAGGCTAGGACAAGCGGAAGGAAGAACAAAAAAGTGCCCGGATCGAGGTAGAAAAGAATGGCAATGGCAGACCACAGCAAGGGATTTCGTTGCCACAGCTTTCGTCTGGCCATTACGCGTTGAGCCCACGAAAAGCCATTTGCCCACTTGCTCAGCTTGGATTGTGCGGTGTTTTCTTCTTGCGAGCTTGCTTCGAGATCGTCGTCTTTGGCGTCGCCAACGCCTTCAAAGACGAGCCCCAAGACAACGATCAGTACGCCGATAAGGACAATGTCTGGGAATGGGACATGAATCTTCTTGAGTAGGAGCATCAAAACCCCTAGAGCGGCAGCCACTGCATAGGCTGCACGTGAAAGAAAGAACCAGGGCCGAGCAGACACTTTTCGAAGGGAGGCGGCTAGACCCTCACCGATTTGTTCCGTCCAAGCTTGGCGCGCAGCGGGCTGTTTTGCACGGACCACAGCTACAGTGAGAAAACCAATGATGGGTGGGAAGGCCAATGCAGGAATCCAAGCCTTTGTCCAAGCTCCTCTGAAAGACGCCGCCGAGACCGTGTCCATGTTGAAAGGCGGCAAAATCGATACGCGAAACGCAAGAACGACTCGAACCGCAAGGATTGCCGCTGTTACTACCCAAAGTACGAACGAAGTGTGTACAGGTGCGACGTTTACAGGGATCTGCCGTCGACCTCTGGTTTTGCCGATGGGAATACGAGCAAACGAAACGAGACAAATGAGAAGCCCTGAACACAGCCCAACCATTGGAAACAGCCAAGGCATTCCCGCACCCTCAAGTGGATCGGCAAGGGCGAAGATCGGTGCAACTGCTCCTCCACCTAGGACCTGATTCTCATTGACTTTTAGGGGAGGTACGGCATCAGTACTGTTACCTGCAATACTCATCCGCGTGCCATCTACAGCCAGCATCGCGGTTGACAGGAATCCCTCATTGAGATTTCCGGTCTCAAAGAGGTAGCCGCTTCCGTCCTGTCCCATGTCTGTAGTCGCGAGCTGGACCGTGTATCCATGCTGCTTAAGTAAGCTTGCGGGAGGAAGTGGATAGGCTCGGGGAGGATCAAACAGGAGTTGAAGTTGGGCGTGACCTCCAAGAGTGGCAATCTCTTGGGACGGAAGTATCAGCGCATTTCGACTTTCATTCCCAAATACTTCCAGGCGAAACTTGCCGTTTACAGCTTCAATGGGTCCATGGGTGTCTGGTTGATCAGCTAGTCCACGGATCCGTGCGAGTTGGTCGTAAGAGTCATCGTCGGGATTAGTGATCTTTGGTGCCTTCTGTAGCACTCGATAAATGATTCCAATCGAGCTGTTGCCATCTCCCTTGAGTCTCCTGGCGATCTGCACACTGTCTAGGACCGATGCGCCAATTCCGTTGTCGAGAGGAGAGAGAGCTTCGCGAAGCTTTGCCGATCCGGGGCCCCTGAGCAAATCTCTAAGGGAAATGTGATCCTGCAGAGTAAGTGATCGAACCGCTATGCCGTCGAGCGAACTGGTGAGCTTAATCTCGTTACGATCACAAGAAAGCTTAAATTGGACTTCATTGGAAGTGTGTCGAGACTTTCGTCTTTGGACCTTATATGGAGTAGTCACGTTAAATTCGGCGGACTTCCCAGTAGATATCCACCCGCCTATGACGTCATTCACGCATATCCGATTGAGGCGGACGATTTGATTGCTCGAATGGGCTTCTGCTCGGTAGGAGAGGATGTTTTTGCCGTCGGCACCATCAGGACGTAGGTCTATCCATGCCCCAGTGGGTAGAGCAAACCACCGAAACGCGCGTTTGATAGTCGAATCCGCATCTACCACATCACCCGTAATCCGCACATTTGATGTGTTCCCGGAGATTGAGGGAACGGTGACGGCTACGCCCCGATATTCAATGTGCCGAACAAGTTGATGAACCGTTGCGCCCGGATACCCCGTGTGACCGACTACCAGAATGGCAATTAATAGAGAGGAGAGGAGTAGATACGCGGTCGTGATTTGCCTGCCGAGTTGAAATGCGTCTGAACGCCGAGAACCGGGCAATAGGAAATATCCCAAATATGCCAGCGTAAGCACGAATAATCCAAACAGCAAAAGGCCCAAGTTCTTATAAAACTCCTACTTGATCAGACCGTTACCTCGAATTGGACGGTCGCGTTGCGTTACGCAGGACGGATGATGTGAAGCCCCGACTCGCTTGAAGCGTAAAACTCACGGAATTCAGTGAGACTTGGTCCCGTGTCACGTAGAGTCAATACGATTGGAGACAACGAATCCACGTGAGGATGGGGTTTTGAATCGTATGTGGGCGGAGTAATTTCGCCGAAAGTCTTCACGGCTCTTCGCCATGGATCAATCACCAGCTTCCGATCAGGGAATGATTTGGCCATCGCATCCGACATTCGTGTCAGATTTACCAACATCGCATCGAATGTTTTTCGGTCGGCGCATTGACGAGCTAGGCCGAGGTGAGCGAGAGAGTAGTTGACGAGGAAGGCAAAAGCGGTACCCCAGACGTCTCCTCGCTGTCGAGTCAGCAAAAGGTCATGGCACACCGCTGCGGTGCGGCTGACAAGTTCGATGTACGCATTTTGAAATTCGGTGTTCTTGTACTCCAGTTCCTGGATGCGTTTCTTTTTGGCAGCAGTAAGGCTCTGAAGTCGGTCGAGATGGTCCTCTACCTGCTTCGTTTGTTTTTTCATTGTTTGTCGTCGGCCTTGGCTGCCTTTCGGGTTGGGCTCATTCATCTTGCATTTGCTCCGCTAAGTTCACAAGTTTTTCATCTAGATAGGCAATCCACGAGGCCATATCATCAACTAATTTTTCGGCTTCCACGAGGTTGGATCGCGTTTGAACATTCTCGGACTCTAGGTTCTTCAGTTGGTCAGTAAGGGTCTGCATGCGGGCCCTTGTCTCACCGAGTTGCCTTGCATGCTCGTCTGCTGTCTGACGACTGGACCGAGACTCAGCGACGGCCATGTCAATTTGCTTTTGGAAGGAATTATGGTCTTCCGCAAATCGCCTATAGGACTGAAGATGCTCAATCTGATTCGATAGTGCTTCATGGCGATTGAAGCGCTCGAGGACTTGTCCAACGATATACTCCTCGCCACTTGGAACGTGATTAGCTTCCCAACCCAGTCGAGCAATTTCAGATCGCACCATGTCGATTAATTCGCGCTCTTTGGAGGTAGCTATGAATTTTGGGCTGGCTTGAGGCGCTTGGATAGGTGATTTCCTAAGTGCGTAACCAATGCCAACGCCAAGAACGAGGCATCCCACACCCGTTCCGACCCATGCCACAGGAAAACCTCCGCCTGAATCCGACTTATCGGCGGGCTTGTCGCCGGTTGGCTTTGGTTTAGGTTCCGTAGGGCTGGTCTCAGGCTGTTTCACCGGAATAGGTTCCGCACCCTCCCTCGTAATCCAGAGAATTCCGTGTGTCTTGTCGATGGGTGCAAAGAACTCTTGCTTTGCCCTCATTCGATTGACCAGCAAACCCCACGCCTTTTGGTCTGAGATCTTTTCGCTTGAATCCGAAAGGATGACGAGCAAGTCTGATGGACTACGGCCGAGTGCCTTCGCTGCTGCGTCAAATTGGACGACACTGTCGGCATCAGGCTTGAATCCTGTCTCCGATTTCGTTAGCTTGACCACTTTTGTATCGCCGCCTACTTCGAATCGCAGCGTCGCAGCATCGGTCTCAACGGTACTTCGAAGTTCGCCTAAAAACGGATAAGCGTGATCAATTGGGGCACCACTAATAAGTTGCCCAATGTCCTTGGAGAGCTTGGTTTGGGTCAGCCATTTGTCAAAGTCGTTTTGTTGAGACGGGTCCGCAAGTTCCCAGGCTGCGGCATGAACCAGGACAAATCGTTTTCCGGCGGAGAAAATGACGAGCCGATCTGCGTTGAGGCGGCAATAATGGTTGCCTCCCCAGTCGGCAAATGCGACGGAGGCTACGACCAGAAGAACCAGTGTAGAGGCTATTCGTCGAGCAATACTGCTGGCCAAAGCATCTCCCTGAGTTCCTTCGAATCTTCAGCTCCATAGATGGATTCCTTTAGTTTGATCGTTTGTCCTGAGCTTGTTGAAACCATCAAATGACTCGTGGATCGTGGTGGGCGAACTTCGATAACCAAGTGGTTGCAACTCATTAGGGTCCCCATGACAGATCCTCCTGGCTTCTTTTGGGAGTCCGCGCGGAATCCCTTTGATGGCATATAGTAAACGACTTGGGCATCGAAAATGGCTCTTGGGACCTCGACTTTACGATTTGAGTTCAATTCGTCCATGTCGACAGCAAAAGGATCACCACCACCCGAAAGAGTAACGACGAGTTGCCCATGAATCGCATCGGCATTTTGCATGACTGGATTGCTGGAGTACCAATCGAGTGCTCCGTATGCACAGCCATCCTTCAAGTTTGCCCCACTAAGCTCGACAGCTATGTGCTCCACGGCGCTTGGCAGTGCGTCCGCATCTCGATCCCGCGCGAAGGCTTTGAACTTATCCAAAAACGAGGACTTTGACTTCTTCTCTTCTGCTTGCGGAATAGGTGAACCTTGCTTTAGCTGCTGCTCGGTGAAGATGGTTCCAAAGCCGGAGTCACGCAACAGCCGATTGAGCCTATTCTTGAGTGGCTTGAATTGGGAGCCTTGTCCAGCCAAGATGAGGTGCGTTCGTACATGCTTGGGTCGATAACCATCCGCGTGCTTGATGCCAGTGATCGTTCCCATCATAAACGAAAGGGCCTGAGCAGCGTCGTCAAATTCGATATTGTCGTTACCATGGACATGAGCTTGCGCCAGTTCGATCAGGACTTGATCTAGGTTCTCGTATACATAGGCTTCGACCTCTAGCTTAAACTCTTTCCAAATTTGCTCCATTTTAACGACGAGCGGGTTTCTTGGAGGCTGAACGCCTCTCCTGCCAACAGGTGCGAGAGCATTTCCATTTTCAATTTGCAGGATAGTTTGTCGAAGCTTATTCGGGCTCTCCAAAGCGTCAGTCACTGCATTTCGGATTTGCGATTTCTGGCCCAGCGTAAGCATTACGTCGTGGATTGCAGAAGCCTGATCGAGCGTGATTTGTGAAATATAGTCCGCGATCTCGCTGCTTTCGGGTTTGGAGCCGGAATCCAGCAGGACAATTCCTTCTTGAGTCAGATCCATCTCTCGTTTGTAGGAATCACAGATACGTTCAAAGTCCAAGAGGCGTCGACTCTGTGCTGAGTCTTCGGGAATCTGAGTGGTGCTTCGTGTCGTGAGCCGAAGGGGTGATCGCTCAAGCGCTTTGAGTCGTCCAACCTCCTCATCTGTTAGGGTAGTAAAACTGTCAAGCGTTTTGCGAAGGTTGAGGTCAATCAGTTTCTCGAAAAACTTTGCGAGTATGAAGGTCATTTTTGCCCCGCCACTCGCTCGACCCGTTCGCGCATCCACGTAAACGTGCTTCATGATGGCGGTTGTCGAAGGATGAAGTCCCCGACTTGCCTTTTCTTCGGCGCTCGCCTCCTTGTGGCTTACCGCCATCAAGGTCAAGTCGGTAGTACCTTTCCCGACGTCGATGGTCAGATACTTTTGCTCCATACCTTGAATTTCTTTCCCTGAGAGACCGGTGTCTGGTTGAACCTTCGCGATGTAGTAGAACACGACAGCATCGGACTCGGTGATCGTTTGAACTTCACATCCAAGGGTTTGCTGTACCGAACTGGAAAGGACCTCCCGATGGAAGGGACTATAGGTATTGGGAACTGTAAGAATGACGACACAATCGGCCCATTTCGGAGGTCGGTTCAACTCGTCACGCAGATCTGGGTGAGGTCGAATGAAATTCTCAAGAATCAGACATATTTGGTTCTTAATGATTTCAACCGGATGTAATTTGACCCAATCCAAATGTCCGTTTGCGACAACCTCGTAGGGTCGATCGAGGCCAATTCCAGACTGGAAAATGAGCTTTGCATTTGGCAAGAGCGCTTTTGATGGAAACGGCGCGGAAGTATCGTCGATAAACTTGAAAAAGCAACGGTTACCGTTTCGGGCCTGGTCAACTTTGGAACCACTTGAAAGTGCCGCCGCGATGTAAGTTTCGAATTCAACTAACCAGGTGTGAGCATGGTCTTTGGGAAGCGACTCGGTATACCCATATTGAGGATGTTCCCTAGAAACTAACTCCTCCTGAGACTGAAAGAGCGGATTCACGGCATACCGACTCTTAAGTCGATGGGATTGTCGACCATTTTTGTCTCGCAGCAGATCAGGATCGACGGCGAGTGCCCTGAGAAAATACTGAAGGTCGATCTGCCGGTAAGCGTTTTGTCCGGGCAAAGCAACATAAGCAACCGTTGAATCAGACCCAAGGTCCAATGAAATGCGCACCAGATTGCTTCGGTCTCTTGGCTGGTTGGCTGCCGGTATGGGTAGCGGGGATTCTGAACTCATGATTTACCTAGAGGCATGGATGCTGGTCGCGGCAAGGCAAAGAAACGAACGTTCGTTTGAGCTCTCTGGTTCCGCCCATTCCTCAGCCGGCGCTCAATTGAAATCTCAAACTCTCCCGAAATCGGAGGTCGATCTTGCCAGATAAACTCCACACAACGCGGAAGAAGCATTAGGTTAGCGGATTCTGCACTTGCGGGAAGCTTCGGCATGCGCAATCGCGCATCCCAATTCAAAATGGTGTTCCGGTAGAAAATGGCCCTAATGAAGCGTGATGGCAGAACGAGGACAGCCGCCTTTTCACCGTTCCCAGAAGGTTGCCGGGTGGTGTGACGCGAATGAACTCGTTGACTCAGGGGCGGCAAAAGGAAGGGAGTGACGTATCCCGGAAGTAGCAACTGGAAATGCCGGGCCAGCAGGGCGTGGTAGTACGCCCACATAAATGTTCCCCCCACAATGGATAGCCAGAACAACCAGGAAGCTAGAGCTTGGACGAGCGATCCGCTAGGCAACAATATCGACTGCATATAGAGGACTTGGTAGATTTGGGTGCCTAGCAGAGAATTCGTTGCCGTTCGATCTACAAGCAGGTAAGCCTTTGCATCTTGCCCCGGAACTTCGCCCAGATTCACTTCTGATTGGCGCTGGAGGACAAACCCTTTGGAGCGAGTTGTGCGGTTCGTGGTTAGTCGTAAAGTTGCATGGGAACCCACCAGCGACTTGTCGGAAGCAATGGATGCAGTCAGTCCGCTGCGCCCTCGATGCAGTTTCAAGTCGTCGATAGGATGGAGTTTTGTCAACTCACCCGCTGCAACAAAAGTAGTCGAAGGCAAGGCCTTCAAAATCGTTATGGCAACGAGATCCGAACCATCACCAAAATGCCTTTGAAGCCAAACTCCGGGCAAGCCGTTCTTGTCGATAAGCCGTACCGAATCGTTAAAGACCTTTCGTCGGCGATTAAGCCTATTGCGAACGGTTGGCGTCAGGTGCATTTCTAGGGTATGGCCTTCCAAGACCATGCTGCCATCGTTCATTTGCATGTCGTTGAGCAGGATGATAAATGTTTCTTGAATGGACTTTGTCTTGGAGACCTTGGCTGTCCACAGGCCAAGTGGTAGTGCCCATGCCAGCACGTTCAAATTGGTATGTTGAGATGGGTGGATGGCCTTTAAAAAGCGGCCCTTACTAAGCTTGGGATTGGCTTGCTCCACTAGCCGGGAGTAGTCGGTTTCTAGTTGCGCATCCTTCAACCGGATATAGGCGAGGTCCGCGCGAGCCTTGCTGTCGATTCCGTAATGAACAACAGAGATCAGGTCTCGCTTGGGTCGATACCACGGGCCGTCAACAACCTTTCCCGGGGAATAGAGCAAGGAAGCAAGTTCCTGCTCTCCTGCCTCCAAGGCATTCCGCTTTGTTGATGTTGGAGATGGTGGCAGACTATTCGCGACCATCGACCAACTGGAGTCAACGAGCACGATGAAATGTCTCGTTCCATCTGGAGTGGAAACCTGAGTTTGTTGCCCCATTGCAGGCAGTATCGAACCGAAAACCAGGATGAATATCAGGCCCAAATTGGGTTTACCAATACGCCATCTTGCCATCTGAATTACCTTACGCTCCAAGTACCTGTGAGGATTACCGCTTTTTGAAACATTCCTAGTTTTGCGAAAGACACGTACCAGATCGATTCTAAAACCCCGAGTTCCATAACCTACTCAAGTTCGCATGGAAGCATACGCGTAAGTGTATCCAAGGCTAAAATCTGCTTTGGATTTAGTTAGTTGACTTTATCCCGAAAGAATTCTTGCCCCTTTGTCTTGCCCCCTGTTTGTATGGCCAAACGCAATAGTTGGGGAGCGTATACGTGCCGTTCCAGGTGACAGATTGTCACGACAATGTCGCCGAGAGGGCCCTCTTTCCACAATCCCTTCGCGGAGGCGATTGGCTCGCCAAATTGGGTCGACTTTCCTGTGGATTGGCCAGTGAATTGTATGTCGGTAATGAAATGAGCGTCCTTCAATGGGTCGAGTTCGTCAGGCTCAATATCAAAGTTTTTGCCTGTTGGCGAGGTGAGCATTCCCGTGAAGGTGGCTTTGCCGTGCCTGTCGTCCATAACTTCCAGTTTCACAGACTTGTCAAGCTTCAAACTCCAGCCAGACGTTGTAACTCCAAACACGTTAGGTTTTAGGTTGAAGTTTAGAGTTCCATTCGCGATGGTTTGAAGTTCTCCGACCGATGGAATCCGCAGAGTTTCGGTCCAAGCGTGTGTTTCGACGAGAATGGCTTCGAATTCCGCGCGCTTGGAATTGGGATCTACACTCAGTGTGTATTCGTCTCGCACTTCATGCTTTGGGTTCAAAACATCCCTTAAGTTTAGGATAAACCAGGGTCCAGTTCGATCTGACCAACGAACTCGCTTGAGTCGCATCAAGAGGTCCAGGGTCTTGCCAGGTGCCAGGTCATTTGGAGTCGAAGTCGAGAAAAAGCAACCTGTGTACTGGAATTGTTGATGCTCGAATTCATATTGGCTTGGATTATCGCTAGGATCGGTTGTAAGCATGCTCGTACCCATGGCCCGACTAAGCGAAACGGTTACTTTCGAATGGCCCGCTTTATAGGCGTTACCGACACGTAATCGATCCACTTGCGTTTCCGTTGGCTTTGGAAGTGCCCTTAAGGGCAACTGAATTTCCTGAACTCCATCAGACACCAGAAGAAATCCCGAACTTAAAGACGGCCCATACCCGGCGGGAATGCTTACATCAACCGATAGGGATTTTGGAGGTCGGGGAGTCTTGGCCATCCGATTGGTTTCCGTTTTTCCACTCACTGGCATTGTGCGTTCATCGAATTGACCAGCAAGCCTTTTAGCTTCACGTTGGAACCACTCGGCTTCAGCGATATTCCCAAATGCAGGGAACTCTACTAACTGGCCCGAAGGGTATCGCCCCCAATATCGCGACACATTGTGGCTGCGGTTTGCGAAGTCGATCCGTATAGTCGCGCCTTCGGCTTCAAGTGAATCGAAGTACGTGAGATACTTGCCACCAGAAAGTGAAGGTTGAAGTCTTCTGCCTTCAAGGCCCGATGGAGACGCCTTCACATTCGAAAGCTTCGCAACAAAGGGCTGTGGTTCTCGCTTAGGCGTTGGTACCAGTGCCTTTATTGCCTGAACATGAGCGATGGCTGTTTCGCGCTTCTCATTGCCAGACGACAATTGATTGCAATTTTGACAGGCGAAGCATGCTACTAAGTAAAGGCAAGTTATATATTTTTTCGCCATGTCGGATCTCCAATTGTAAGCCGGTTCATACCGAACATTTCGTTCGATGACTTACGATCAACTTTCCAGCATATTGTTTGGATGGGATGGGTAACCTTCGGCTGCATGTTGTCCCTCACGTGCTTTGTATTTGCAGCCATGTCAACTCCCTTGTTTTCTGGAACGCCTGCTCTTGACGATGCGGTGAATCTGGCTATTCACGAGAAGCGAATTCCGGGTGCCGTCTTGATCGTTGGTCATGAAGGAAAGGTCGTTCACCGCAAGGCGTACGGCAACCGAGCAGAGGTACCTCAGGTTGAGCCAATGACCTTGGATACGATCTTTGATTGCGCGTCATTAACCAAGGTGGTTGCGACGACGTCCTGCCTGATGAAGTTGTTTGAGCAGGGCAAATTCCGCCTCGGAGATAAGGTTACCGATTTCATTCCGGAGTTTCAGGGCGGCGAAAGCGCCGTGACTTTGAAGAACCTGATGACTCACTTTTCAGGCTTGCGTCCAGATGTACCGCTTACTCCCGAATGGAGCGGCTACATGACGGGGATCCATCTTGCCTGTACCGACCCTCCCAGTGGTCCTCCCAACATCCAGCATGTCTATAGCGACATCAACTTCGAGTTGTTGGGCGATCTCGTTCGACGGGTAAGCGGAGAGTCGCTGGCAGCCTATGCTCGAAATGAAATCTTCATCCCGCTGGGAATGAAGGATTCCATGTATCAACCCCCTGCAAGCTTGATTCCTAGAATTGCCCCAACAGAGAAATTGCCGAAGTCAGGCGAAATCCTTCGTGGGATTGTTCACGACCCAACCGCGAGAAACATGGGCGGAATAGCGGGCCATGCAGGACTGTTTTCTACCGGAGACGACCTGGCTCGGTTTTGCCAGATGATGTTGAATGATGGAACGCTAGAGAATCACCGAATTTTCAGCTCAGCAACCGTTCAGAAATTTACCGAACCCCAGACACCCATCGATCAGCCCATTCTCAGAGGATTGGGCTGGGATATCGATTCGCCCTACTCGGGCAACCGGGGCGAATTGTTTCCTATTGGTTCTTATGGACACACTGGCTTCACCGGGACTTCCATTTGGATCGATCCGTCGAGCCAGACCTATGTGATATTGCTGACGAACGCCATCCACAACGGGCCGCGACCTTCGATGCTGGCTCTACGATCAAAAGTAGCAACGATCACCGCTGCGGCATTGGGAATGACAGCTCGTCGAGTGGCCTTGAACGGTTACAACGACGTTGTCACCCACCTAGGGCATCGTCGAATTGTAGAGCACCAAGGCGGCACACTCACGGGACTGGATGTTCTCCAGGCTGGCGATTTTGCCCCCTTTAAGGGCAAACGAATTGGACTTATAACCAACCAAACTGGACTAGATGAACTCGGTCATCGAAACATTGACCTGATGGTTAAGGCTGGCATCAAAGTCGGAGCCCTGTTCTCTCCGGAACACGGGTGGGCAGGAGCAGTTGATCATCCAGGGGTTCAGGATACGGTCGATGCTGCTACTGGAATACCGGTCCACAGTCTATACGGTGAGAATCTTCGCCCGACAGCGAAAATGCTAGAGGGTCTCGACGCTCTGGTATTTGATATTCAAGATATCGGAGTTCGGTTCTATACCTATGAATCGACCATGGCGTACGCGTTAGAATCCGCTGCAAAAGCTCACATTCCGTTTTATGTGCTCGATCGACCCAATCCCATCAGCGGTGTTCGTGTCGAGGGTCCACCGATGGATCAGTCAAATACTTCATTTGTCGGTTACATGGCAAATATGCCGGTGCGGCATGGAATGACGATGGGAGAACTGGCTCAACTCTTTAACTCAGAGCTGAAGTTGGGAGCGGACCTGCATGTGATCGCCATGGAGAATTGGGATAGAGGCGATTGGATGGATGCTACCAATCTCCCTTGGGTGAATCCCTCACCGAACATGCGTAGTCTCAACGCTGCGCTCTTCTATCCAGGCTTGTGCCTATTAGAATATTCGCCTAATCTCTCAGTAGGGCGGGGAACAGATTCGCCCTTCGAACAGGTTGGAGCGGATTTCATTAACGGCCGCCAATTGTCCTCCTATCTGAACAGGAGAGGGCTACCAGGGGTGCGAACGTACCCAACGAGTTTCACGCCAACAACTTCCAAGTTTGAGGGCATTCGAATCGAAGGCGTGCGCTTTGTCATCACCGATCGGGAGAATATGGACTCGGTGAAGGTGGGACTCGAACTAGCAGTTGCCTTACAGCACCTCTATCCCGGCAAGATCGATTTCCACGCCAGTCATCGACTTATCGGCAGCGACGAAGTGATCAAACTCCTAGGTGCCGCCGCCGATCCAGATGACATTCAAGACAGCTACCAAGACTCCATAACCAAGTTCCTTAAGGTAAGAGCCAAGTACTTGCTCTACAAATAAATACGCTGGGCACCCACGGTGTACCCAGCGTATTTCAACTACGGATACAGCAACTTGACCAAGCTGTTTATGAATGCGTTATTGGTCATGGTTGCGCCATGTGCAACCTGTGCTTTGGTCCCAGGAACTCTCATGTAATGGAGGGTATTTCCCCGAAAGGCATACAAAGTCGTCGCTCCAGCTTTAAGATTATTTGCATCTATAGATTGCCCTTGTTGGCTAAAGACAGGAACTCTTTCATCCCCAGCTCCGAAAATATCCTTCTTGCCTGGATTCGCGTCTACCGCCCAAAGTGTATTGGAGTAGGCGTCGGAGTAGTACATGACATAGTACGGACCATGTGGCATTGAAGTGCGATTCAGAAGAGCGAGCTCATCGTTAGCAATGGGCCACGGCTTGTATTTGACTTGACCGACGTCCTTGTATGAGTTGTAAACCGTAGGAAGGAGATTGTCAAAAGTCGTTCCATAAATCACAGAGCTCAAAACGTCCAACTCAAACGGCTCTGGCATTCCCGCATGAGGGCCTTCGATCATCACCATATTGTTAATTGAGGTCCCCAGCGATTGACCTTGAAAGAAAGCATATCGCGCAAGCAAACAGCCTTTGCTATGGGACACAAGGTTAACTTTTGAAGCCCATGTGTTATTTAGAATAGCATTGACAGTTTTGAGCACAAGTTGCCCTCCATGTGCCAGCGAACACAGGTTACGACTCAATCCGGAGTTATGAAAATCAACTGTTTGAAGCAGCGGATAGAATGGACGAGTAACTGTGGCTTGACCTGGAAGGCGAACAAGTTGCTCATCTCCAAATTGCATAGCTGCTGGATCCGATACATAGTTATTCCGCTTCGAGATTGAGTCAAAGGTGGCGGTCTCAATCCCAGAAAAGGCCCCATTCCCACCATAAAGATTTAGGAATGGATTGACGAACGACAGGGGTTGGGCTCCAGGAACAACTACGGTAGGTAATGGAATATAGGCCTGAAAGGCCGTGTGATATTCCCAGTCCCTGACCTTTACCATCGCATCAATCAGGATATTTTGGTCTGATTGAAATTTTGGAACGGAATTGAGAAAGCCAAAACTGAGTGGATCGGACGTATACATTCCATTGGGTCCCGACCTTGCTCCAGTATCTCCATAACTGTTCGAGATATCAACCGATTTACCGTTGACAACGTAACGAACCCTGACGGGGTATGAGCTTCCCTGAAAATGTCTATCCAAATGAACATCGAAAGTGTAATTATCTCGCATTACTGCTGACAGCACTTTCATTTGCACTTTAGGCGCAGTCCCATGCCACGTGATCGTAGCGTCCATGGATTTGTGAGGATGTGCATGAATTGAGCATCCTCCTGCTATATGAATTCGGTAACCGAAGTCTCCAACATTCCGAGGAGCAACCGAACCGCCAATCGGAACTACGTCAGAAAACGGACGTTTCTGACCTGCTCGAAGACTGGTCTGAGGCGATGGCAGGTCCGCTGGACCGAAAGTCGATACCGAGTAACTATCTATCTGGCAACTCGAACTGCAACCACTAACATGTAGTGCGCTTAATTTAAAGTTAGCGTTCCAAGAATAGGACTTGCCCACGATGGCATTTCCTGCATCGATGTTTTGTGCACCAGCCAGTGGCACTACAGCGACAAAGGTAATCGTGGTAAGTATGGGTTTAAAATGGATCTTAGAGCCTTGAAGCATAATTCCTCCGGACACTCCAAACAACTGGGACTTAGTTTCAAACCTAGTCTATTTATCGGAGTACTCAATGGAATGAAACGAAACACACCTGTTCAATTTCCAGGCTATAGGGCATTTCAAGCTGACCCACTTTCCGCATCGAGAACCTTTCAAATATCAGATGTTTAACCACTAAGGAACTCATTGAGCAGGAGACTATAGGGCATTGTTTTGGTAAGCCCCTCATCCAAAGCGATATGACACGTTGGCAGTTCAAACGTGCAAACACCTACCAAGATTTCGGCCTCGCGTTTGCCGCTCTAAAAGGAAGCAGTCTGGAATTTCGCACTCTTTGGCATGGAGGAGCCACTATTCTCAAAAGCAGCGTAATTATCAATCAGTTAGCATAGGGATCGACGGCCTTAGGCTGTAGGTCCCACGTCTCCGTATGCATGCACATGCTCACATATCAGTCGGAGTTTTGATTCCAGGTCTCCGGTGGCGGTTCTCAAACTGTCAGCATCTATCATAAGAGGTGCTCCAAGCACGACGAGAGGTGCTCCATATTCGGGGCACTTCATGGCTTGTTCGATGCTGAGGCCACCTACAGCTTGGACGGGAATTGAGACGGCTTGGACGACTTCGCGGAGTTGGTCGAGCGGATTGGGCGGACGCTTGCCGGAAGCCGCGATTCCACGCCTTTCGTCGTAGCCAATGTGGTGGATGATGAAGTCACAGCCGTGGTCTTCTAGGAGTTTTGCAGCATCGACCATGTTGGGGTAACCCAAGTTGTCGCCCATAACCTTAACGCCGAAGTCACGTCCACCTTTGACCATAGCTTTGATAGTTTCTTCGTGAGCTCGCGCCATTACAACGACGTGAGTTGCTCCTGCTTTGGCCATAATTTCAGCCTCGAGCCAACCCCCATCCATCGTCTTTAAGTCGGCGACAATAGGGATATCTGGTCCGAACTCGGCGCGAAGGGCGCGTACTCCATGCATGCCTTCGGCGATGATGAGAGGCGTGCCTGCTTCTAGCCAATCCACTCCTGCACGAATAGCCATGCGGGCCGTTTCAATGGCTTCAGAAATACTGGTCAGGTCCAACGAGATTTGTACTACAGTCTTCATCGACTTACTCCAATCCGTGCTGCTTCATCTTGACACGCAGAAAATCTGCAGAGAGCCTGAGATGTTCCATCCCAACTTCGGGGTCTTGGCCATCCTCTATGCTGACCCACCCCGCAAATCCTGCTTGTTTGAGGATGGAAAAGATGCGGTCAAAGTCGTTCATTCCTTGTCCAATAATGCCGTGCTTCAAAATGCCGGCGTATCCCTGCATCGGGTGCGCGTCCATGGCTTTCAAGTCTTCGAAGGTTGCCCCACCCTCAAAATAGCGGTCGCTTGCGTGCATGGTTACGACTCGGTCTTTGATTTCCTCTAGAAGGAGAATGGGGTCGTCTCCGGCTACTACTGCATTGGAGGGATCGTAATTGACACCGAAATGGTCGGAATGGCCCACTGCCTCAAGCAGTTCAAGAAACGCATCCCTTTTTTGGGCCAGCTCTGGATACACCCAGAAGCTGTCCTTGTAATGGTTCTCCAGGTTCAGAACTATGTTGTGCTTCTCTGCAAATGGAAGGCACTCTTTAATACAATCTGCTGCGAATTGGATGCCCTGTTTCATTGGGACATCTGGTCGTCGCTGACCGGAAAGGACACGGCAGAATGACCCGCCCATAAATGCCGTGGCCTCTATGCTTTGCTTTTGTCTCTCCACTTCCTGCTGTCTATCCTCGAAGGATATCTTGGTGAAGTCGGGTGAACAACACATCATGGGGATCGTCAATCCCCGGGATTCGACCCGCTTTCGTAAGGCCAGCATGTGGTCACGATCATCAACTGGAGTGAAGTTGATAAAGAATTCAAGGCCATCGATATCAAGTTGATCGGCTGCAAGATCAATCCACTCTTCGGGGGACATTGCGTGTTCGACGCAAATAAGCTCAAGGAAACATTTTGGGAAAGCTGCTAGAGGCATAGTAGTTCTCTGCTTTTTCTGCACTTGAGCAAGAAGTCCTTTAAGGCATCGGTACGACGAGTCTCTTGCCATCGTAAACGACCTTCCTTATCTCTTTAGGTCCACTTTTTGTGATGACGAAAACACTGAATTGCCTTTGGTGTCGCATACCCTGGAAGACACCCTTTCGGGCTCCCAAAGTCAACTCCTGTCTGGAATTATTCCAGGCCATGGGAATGGTTGAATATTCGCCTTTTTCGTATCGATAGGACACGCCGTCGTCGTCGTAGAGGGTGAATCTGCCGTCTGCACCAGCCCAAATCGTTAAAGTGATGGGCCCCTCCGGATCCTGTGAGGCATATTGAATTTCACGGCCCGTTGGAAGAATGGCACCAGCTTTTGCAAAGAGAGGAATAGTATCAAAGGGAGCTCCGACCGCATCCGTTTGACCGCTTTCATGCCACTTATTGTTCGCCAAGTCGTACCACCCTCCTGGACTATCAGGAAAGTAGACCATGCGCTTGCGAACCCGATACGATGTGACCGGATTTACCATGAGACTTGGCCCAAACATGTATTGATCGGTTATGTTGCGGACCGATAAATCATTAGGGAAGTCCATCACAAGTGGTCGCATTATTGTGCCGGCCTGTCGGTTCACAGTTGCCGACACCGAGTAGATGTACGGCATCAACATATAGCGCAACTTGTCAGATTTGAGCTGAGCGGCAAAAGTTGGACTCGAGTCTCCACCGAATTGCCACATCTCTCTAAATGGAGACTCACCATGGACACGAAGGAAGGGGGTGAAAGCTGCAAACTCAAACCACCGAGCATTGAGTTCTGCCCACTCTTCTGAATCTTCTGCCTTTCGATTACGTGACGAGAAGCGGCCCGGAACGGAAAATCCTCCGCTATCCATTGTCCAATAGGGAAGTCCAGAAAGGCTGACGCTTAGTCCTGCGGCGATCTGCTTTCGCATGGCCGTCCATGTCGAACTAATATCCCCCGACCAAACCGCAGTTCCTAACCTTTGAAGTCCGGAATAGCCCGATCGTGTGAGAATGAAGACACGCTTATCAGGAGCATCTTGTCGCTGGCCCTCGTAGATAGCCTGAGCATTCACGAGGGGGTAAGCGTTCAATACTCGTGAACCCGAGCCTTTCGCGGTGGGGTTCATGTGCGTTTTCGTTCCCTCGAGGGTTGGTGAGGGAAGAAGGTCTGGCTCGCTGGCATCCATCCACCAGGCATCGACTTTCTTGGAAAGGAGTGCTCGACTAGCCTGTTTCCAGAACAATTGACGAGCCTCTGGGTTGAATGCATCGTAAAAAGTATACGCGTGTCTTGTCCAGTCCTTGAGACCTTCGCGAAGGTTCGGCTGAAAGAGAAAGCCACGAGCATTCATCTCGTTGAAGTTGGCAGTGCCAGGGTAAAACTTGGGCCAAACCGAAATCATCAAGTGAGCATGTTTGTCGTGAATCGCCCGGATCCAACCGGATGGATCTGGGAAGCGGATCAGATCGAACTGATGAGACCCCCATTCGTCTGCGTTCCAATAGAACCAATCCTGCACGATGGTGTCAAAGGGAATGCCTCGTGAGCGAAATCCGTTGACAACATCGAGGCTTTGCCTTTGATTTTCGTACCTCTGACGTGACTGGAAGAGGCCAAAGCTCCAACGGGGCATCATGGATGCCTGACCAGTCAGTTGGCGGTAGCCAGCGATAACTTGATCCATGCCGGGCCCGTAGGCAAAGTAATAATTTGTGCCTTCACCGACTTCGGACCAAAGGGACGTTGTCGGTTCAACTGAAGGCGTTTTCCAATTGAACTGCAGAAGGGGTTGCCCTTGATCTGCCTGGTATTCAATCTTGACCTGTACTTTCTGTCCAGCGACTAGGTGAACTTTCGCTACGTCGTACCATGGGAGCCAACTTTGCCGCCAATGGTTCATCAAAAGTCCGTAGGAAATCCAAACCTTAAATCCGCTGTGGGAATAGGCTTGAAATTGATAATCGCCCGAAACCGGCGCCAAAACAGTGCTTTGCCATCGAACGCAGAAAGGGCCCCTGGGGAGGTCGGGGTTTAGTTTCCCGCTGACAAGCTCGACTTTGCTTTCGCGGCGGCTGCCAACGAACTTTTCAAAATTGGCACCGGAAAAGTAGGTGGCGGTAAGCCCGCCGACTCTACCATCGAGTGCCACCATATGGGCAGAAGGGATCGGAACGAAGGGGCGCAGGTCTCCGAATTTGGTGAAGGATGGGTTATCCCAAAGAATGCCGTAACCCTTACTCGAACTCAAAAATGGAACTGCAATGGAAGTGTTATGCTGCCAAAGATCCAGGTCGTAACCTTTGAGGTCTAGTAGACCAAGTTGGTTTTGCCCGAGTCCGTAAAGTGATCCGCCGTTTGGGACCCATTGCTGACGCACGTGGAAAGTATCTTCACCCTGGACATGCGCCGGATCGAGCGTCCTTCCCCCAGGCACTTCGGACAGGATCGTTTGTCCCTTGGCATCGAAAAATGAGACGGCGGACGTCTTTCGATTGATATGGATCTGAAGCGATTCCGTAGAAATGATCCACTCAGCAGCTAAGCTTTGCAGTTTCCAATTGTCGTGTGAGAGAACCTTTTGGGGCAAGACAGCCAATGACGGAAGATCGAAGAACTGGCGATCTTTGGAGAAAGCAACGCGGATGACCTGAGCCGTTATGGGAGTGACATTTAGCAAACCACCGTTCACTGCCAACGTCAAGCCGTCCGAGGCCAAAAGAGCACTCGGAATGAGTCCCAAGAAGGCTACGGCAAACAAGCGCTGGGTCAATCTTGTGGACATTCGGTTTAACGCAATCATCTATTCAGGTACTTCTATATCGTGTTCCGCAGCTTCAATTTCTGATTTCAAGGCAGTAATTCGGGCCCCAATGGGTGGTCCTTTGAAGCGCTTCCTCTCTGATCCAAACCAGATGACAAGGGTCAAGATTCCCGATCCGATCAGGATCTGTAGAGATTTGTCATTTGGAGGTTGGATGCCTATGTAGACGAGGACGCAGCAACCGACGATGCAGAGAACAGCGAGGGGCCGATACCATGCTCCCAAGTTAAAAGGACCCATTGTCGTCCAGGACTTACCGTAAGCAAACAGCCCCGCAGCAACCGGTAACAGATACGAAATGTAGATAAACATCGCGCAAACCGCTGCCAAAACGGTGTAGACGGGGGTGTAAACGGTTAGGGCGACAGAGAACAGGGACGCAACCCAAATGGCTGGTACTGGCGTGCGATAACGGTGGCTGATATGTCTCAGGAAGTTTGACCATGGCAGACCTCCGTCTCTTGAAAAGGCAAACACCATCCGGCTCACCGAAGTTACGGTCGCTAGGCCACAGAGATACTGGCACGTGAAAATCAGGATCAAAAGTCCAATTCTCAAGGGCGATGGAAGCACTTGTTCCATGATCCAGAAGAAGCTTCCCGAACCTTGAGAGGCGGCCTTTCCTAAATCAGGACATGCCAAAATGATGGCCGAAAGCATGATCCAGCCAAAAATCCCAGACCAAAGCACCGAGTGGACCATGCCTTTGGGAATGGCCTTTGCGGCACCAATCGTTTCCTCGGCAGTGTGGGCAGACGCATCGAATCCCGTGATGGTGAACGCGGGAAGCAACAGTCCCAGCATGAACAGATAAGTCATGTTTCCGGTTTGAGGAAACACATCGCCGCCCGCTTTCCCACTGAAGTTGTGGAATGTCCAGAGTCGTGAAACATCCAGGTGAGGGGCATAAGCGATAAGCGAAACGGCGAGCGCCAGCGCCGTTACAAAGATCAGAACACCTGAGATATCCGTTAGCTTTGAGGTCAATCGAATGCCCAGGTGATTGAAGAGAGCTTGGGAGCAAGTGATCAGGATCACCGCAACAGACTGAATTCCAATACTGAGAGCAGTTGGAGTCGATGGCAAGAGCACATCGGTGTGAAGGCCGATCACCGGTCCTAGGGCACCCACGAAGAAGAGGTACGCACTAACGTTGACGGCGGCCAGAACGGCGATCAAGCCGAATAAGTTAGCCCACGCGGTAATCCATCCCATGCCGCGTCCGCCGAGAATCGAACCCCAATGGTAAAGGCCTCCTGCCGTCGGGTACGCCGAACCAATTTGGCCCATGCAAAGCGCAAAGAGCAGCGACATGCCCGTGGCAATTGGCCACCCAATTCCAATGGATGCTCCTCCAACGCTGCTCAAGCCTTGGCTAAAGGAATTGATGCCGCCTGCGAGGATACAAATGATGGAGAACGATATCGCGAAGTTTTGAAACGTTCGCATCCCTCGCAGCAGTTCCTGGGCGTAACCCATGCTGTGCAAGGCTTGTTTGTCGGCCTCAACGGTTGCCGCATCGTCTTGGGGCGTTGGATGGTGATGATGTTCCATTTGCGATATTTGCTTTGAACTCAACCTGTTCTCCACTCGCTCAACGGAATCCTGCCTCAGGTGTCCTCTGAGCTGATACTAATCGCCTTTTTATGTACCCATATTGCCTAACCCGACTCCAATCAAGTAAGTGACAATGCCCTCTGCGGCACCCACAAGAGTCATTTCCATGCCGCTGCTCCACCAACTTCGAACGGTGATGAGGCTCTTAGCCGCTCCGACGGCAAAGTGAGCGATCAAAGAGATGACGGCTGCGGCAATCACGGCCGGAATCCCATTGATAAAGAAGAAGGGAATGATCGGTATGAAGGCACCAACTGCGGTCGATATGGACCCCGACAGTGCGGAAGTTATCGGGTTTGAGAGTCCTTCCTCGGTCAAGTTCAGTTTTTCTGCGGCCATGGTCTTTAAGAACTGATCAGGATCTTCGGCTAGAAAGTCGGCGATCTTCCTTGCATCTTCGGGAGGTACTCCCTTCAGTTGATAGAAGATGGACAATTCTTCGCGAGCCGTTTCGGGGCTTTCGTCCAGAAGCTTCTTCTCTCGTATGAGTTCGGCTTCGAAGATCTCTTTCTCGCTCTTTGCAGCAAGATAGGCACCCGATCCCATCGAAAGGGCACTAGCGACCATCCCTGCGATCCCCGCAAGCAACACGAATTTGCTGTTGCCTAAAGTCGCACCGGAAACACCACTTACGATTCCAAAGATTGCCCCCAAGCCATCATTGACCCCATAGATGGCGTCGCCGATCCAACTGCCTGTGCCTTGTCGCTGACGATGCAGAAGATAATCCAATGCGGATCGATCTCCGCTATGCGACGCGAGGCGCGTCAATACATGGGCGTGAGCAAACTCATCTAAAACGACTTTGCGAAGGATCGATCGCGTCCCTTCATCGGTCACTTCTCGCATTTGTGAGAGGTAGCGAGCAACGTCGCGCCTTTCCTCCGCTTCAATTTCTTGAATGATTTCTTGCATGCCGCGGTGGGCATCCGCTGCCCGCACCGCATGCCCGTGGCCACTATGGGTTTTAGGGACTTCTGCGCCGAGTTCAGTGAGCCTATGAGCCCATTGGTCCGCATGGGTTTGTTCAAGTTCGCTAAGTTTCTTGAAGATCGTCCTGCGTTCAGAAATGGTTTGGCCTTCCATGAGCGATGCGTACATCGCCACGCCATCCATTTCCAAAGACCAGTTCCCCTTGATCATTCGGATGAGGTTATCGTCGTCCTCAATGTGATCCGACGTTTTGGGTTCGTTCATAGTTAGTTCCTAGCTACTACGACTCGGATACCGCAGTAGTCCCTGAATGAGGTCCACCCTCGGTCGCGTAAATCAACTTTCCTAAATGGACACGTTCAAATTCTATCTTTGCTAAAGCGGTTTTAAGTTCACGATTGACGTGATGGCGTTATTGCGATGAACGGATGCTTGGTTGCACATAAGAAAGGGTGATTTCGCGAGCACCAATAATGAATGCAGGCAATCTGGATGCCTATGGACAGATGAATTCGGTGATTGCGAGAGACCTCCACATAACAAAGCTGCCGGTCGAATCATGATAGCGACTCTTCGGCTAAACTACCCTTCGTGCAGAGGCTGCTGGAAGGGAAAGTCGCGATCGTAACAGGTGGCGCACGAGGCATTGGCGCAGATATTTGTCGTGTGTTGTCTCGCTATGGTTGTTCGGTGGTTGTGAACTACTCGAGTTCACAAATGGAGGCGGAGAAAATTGCAAATGAGGTCCAGTCGAATCAGGTTCGAGCTCTTGCCATCCGCGCCGACGTAAGGAATCGCTCAGAAGTTGAAGCGATGGTCGACCAAGTTATTTCTGAATTTGGGCATATCGATGGCCTGATCAACAATGCGATTGGTGGCCGACAACACGGTGCCTTCGCGGACCTTCAGGACCAAGACTTTCGGAACATGTTCGACTTCGGTGCAATGGCAATCGTCAACACTGTTCGAGCAGTTCATCCTCATATGAAGCAGTCCGGTAGCGGAAGAATCGTGAATGTCGTTACGGAACTTTGGAATATGGGCTCTGGCGAATGGGCGGCCTATCTCGGAGGCAAAGGGGCGATGGTAGGCATCAGCCGAGCGCTGGCTAACGAGCTAGGGCCTGATGGGATCACCGTCAATATGGTAGCTCCCGGTTGGATGGCGACGGACTCCGTTGACACCACTTCAGATGGTTCGATTAACTTTGGAGAGTCTCTTCCCATGCGAAAGCACGGGTCAGCCGAGGAAATCGGTAATGCGTGTGTTTTCTACTTGAGTGATTTGGCCGGATATGTGACGGGCGCATATTTGCCGGTAACAGGTGGTCGCGTGACCCAGATTGGAGCATAGGATTTATGGAAAAAAAACCGTTGGGTATGGGAGTAGTTGGGGCAGGCAGCATAGGTATTCGAGCTGCGTTACAGCATTTCTCATGTGAGGATGTCCAAGATCGAGTGGTACTTGCGTCGGTGTGTGATCCAGTTCCTGGTCGCGCCGAGGCCGCTGCCGCAAAGTATAAAGTTGGATCGAACTATGAGTCTTATGAGGCCCTGCTCAATGACCGCAACGTTGATCTTGTTACCATCTGCTCCCCAATCAGCCTGCACTACCAGCAGGGGTTGTTGGCCATCGAAGCTGGGAAGCATATCCACTTCAATAAGACGATGACGGTAACAGCAAGCGAGTCGCTGGACCTCATCGAAAAGGCCAAAAAAGCCGGAGTAAAAATCGTGGCTTCTCCAGGTCAAATGACGAAGCCGGGCCTTCGCGAAGTCAGGCGACGTCTTCAAAACGGAGATCTCGGCCAGATAGCGTGGGCTGTCACGGGCGCTGCTTTTGGAAGCTACCACGAGCAAGAGGGCTTAAGACAAGGCTCGGATATACTTACTAACATCAACCCTGCTTGGTACTGGCGCAAACCGGGCGGCGGTCCTCTCTACGACATGACGGTGTACGGGCTGCATTCGCTTACCGGGATTTTGGGACCTGCAAAGCGAGTAACGGGTATGTCTGCAAATGCAGTTAAGGAGCGGGAGTTTCGGGGCGAGATGTACCCTTGCGACGCCGAAGACAACACCCTGATGGTGCTTGACTTCGGAGCGGGCGTCTTCGCATTCATCTATGGAACGTTCACTGGTGGGCTCGCCGAAGGTTGGGGACCCACTATTTACGGAACAAAGGGTAAGGCATCGGGCGAATCGATTAATGGTGAGAAGGTTGAGACAGACGGGTCTATAAATCCGACGGGCCCCCACGTTACTGGAGTCCACGCTGATATGGAAGAAAACCATGTCTTCGAGGACATGATGCAACTCGTGGACTGGATCCACGATGACAACGCAAAACCAATTGCGACCGCCGAACATGCTGCCCATGTTATTGAGATCATCGAAGCGGGTTTAAGATCTTCAGATACGGGGCAGACTCAAAACCTAGTCACTTCATTTGATTTGGTCTAAAGTTCTTTCTGGGCTAACTGTGCTCTTAGCCCAGAACTTCTATCGTGAAGCCCCCAGGTGCCGTGAAATAGAACGTCCACGATCCGTGGATGCGTGAAGGCGCGGGCGCATCGATTCTGGCCTCAACCAGCTGTTGGTGAATGCTATTTACCCTCTCATGGCTCTCCTGTATGAAGCCAATGTGAAAACTGGTTGGGCACAGGACGGGACCTTCCATGGGATTTTGAAACAGCGTCAAAACCATTCCATTTTCGTCCGAGAGCATCGCGAATTTTGACGACATCTTCATACCATCTTTCGGAGTTAATCCAAAGTGGGTAGCAAGGAATGTTCCGGCAACGAGCGCATCGTCAACAGTTAAGTTCAGGTGATTCAATTTCATATTTTTGGAGCAATCAGGCGGGTATGGACGGGGCCAGGCAGCTTCCTTGCTTATCAATCTCCATTTTACGGGTGGCCGAGAATTTGGTCTGGAATTCTCTCTTTGGAGGGAGGAGGGCTGATCCTCATTAAGGTGAACCTACGATCCGCTACTTTTTCAACCAGCAGTTGGCAAAAAGTCCGAAACTGCATTACCCGTTGAATGGCATACGATGTCGAACACACAAGCATTTTTCGCTGGCTTATGGTAGGCATTACAATGTGTTATTAACTCGAAGAGTTCAGTTCCCGCTGCAACCCAATCTAATTCGCCAACTCCTTACTTTCAAAAGTGGGCGGCGCTGCTCAGCATGCCGGCAGATCAAGACGCGGCAATCACGGAGTTTCTGCGCATGGCAAGGGTGGATGCGAGTGACGAGAATGAACGCCGTCCCACCATCCGAGCCAAGAACTATGGTGCTCCAGCGGCGCATCCCTACCGCGTCCGATTCGACCTCCGCGATCCGGACCCTATGGCCGGGCAAGAAGGCGACCAAGATCACGTAATCTTCAAGTCGAAAGGCGACGCCCACAATAGAAACCACAAGGGCCAGCGGCGTCCACAGGACTATGCACCCGATCGAGCCGAGCAGATCTCGTTTATTCCAGAGGCACTCCTAAACCCTGAGTCAGTCCACCGTGTAAGGAGCGAACCATGGAAGGTTATTTACATTGTTCGCACGGCACCTGACGAGTACTTCATGGTCCTTATTGAAGAGTCAGATGGAAACCCACGGTTCAACTTCATCACTGCCTACTCCATGACGAAAAGAGAATTCGAGGATAAGTGAAAAGGATGGGATCGGTTGTTTCCGAGCAATCCGAAGCCACCCAAAAAGAAGAGGAAAAAATAATTTAGGTGTTGGGGGGCTTTCGCCCCCCTCATTCCTTTTCGCCTCGGGGACGGCGGGTGCGAGATCCCACCTAGACCTTTGGTGCCCTTGCGGGCGGCTACCAAAGCCCCAACCTCGATTTCAGCTACCTCGTCCGAGGGTTGCAATCCCTACTTTAGACTCAAACGGTGGCCTGCCACATAGCCCCCTTTCGGCGGCTAGTACGAGTTCGCTTCATCTATTATGACGCCATTTACCCAAATTGTAATGACAAGACTATCGGCAAACGATAGCCGGGTCGTCCGTATCATCGCCAAGACACACTACCCAATACTCTTGCCCGACTTTCCTCATACTAGGATGAACCTTCGTTAGTATCAATACTTTCGGTTGGAGCTATTCGGTTGGGTCATTCTGACCATGACTGGTGATGCTCTCTAGAGTGCATCGCTATTTTAAGCATCAAGCTAGATTTTGTTGGGTAGGCGAGTAGGGCACCTGGAATAGGCAAGCGATCCCACTATAATAGAATTGTGGAAAAGCTTTCTCCGCAACAGGTCCAATTCTTTGAAGTCTTCGGTTATCTCAAACTGCCTGGTCTCTTGGTGAATGAGATTGAGTGGATCAATACTGAATTCGAAGCTGTGTTTTCGGACAAGGGGCTTGTCCACGACTTTTGGCAGCGAACTTGTGTGGTTCCTTTTATTGATTCTCGTGTGAGGCTTTCCGCGTTGCTAGACCATCCCAAGGTTGAGGGAGTTGCCGCCAGTTTGCTTGGAAATGACTTCAACTATGTTGGTAGCGACGGCAACTACTATGCTGGCGACACGGATTGGCACAGCGACGGGTATCACACGGTGGGCAAATTCCTTAAGATCGCCCTGTATCTGGATCCTGTTGATCGAAACACGGGAGCGTTACGAGTCATACCTGGATCGCATTTGTTGGAATCCGAGGGATGGGCAGCACGACAAGCGAAAAAAGCTCAGGCCCTTTGGGGAATTGAACAACGAGATGTTCCAGCAATCTCACTAGACTCCACGCCGGGCGACGTTGTGGTCTTTAACCACAACCTCATGCACGCAGCATTCGGCGGAAGCAACCAGCGGAGAATGTTCACACTCAATTGCTGTAGAACCTGTAAGACGAAAGCGGAGATCGACGACCTCGAATCTTATATCGCGGGCCATGATCGATTCCTAAACGACCATATGCACTCGTACCAAATGCGTCAGTTGGCCTCTCCCGAGCGCATGGTCCACCTTGAACAGGTCATCGCGCATGAAGGTCACTTAGCCGGTCTTGCAGCTAAGGCCAGAGCTGAACGCTCCGAACCTTCGCGAGGCTAGAGTTTGCTCCGATTTATTGGGTGGAGTTAGGTGGGCGGCTCAAGAAGTGAATTTAGGGACGCCGATTTCATCGTTTTATTGATAAACTGCCTCGTCGGCATTTCAGCCCCGAGTACTGATGAAAACCTATCGCAATCTTCCACTTTTTGTTAAAATCCTGATCGGCGCTGTACTGGGTGCGATTTTGGGCATCGTGCTCGGAAAACAAGCGGCACCTCTTAAGCTGATTTCGGACATTGTGCTCCAAAGTTTGCGTTTACTGGCCACGCCTCTCATCTTCCTTAGCCTTATGCACTCCTTGCTTTCAACGGAGGTTAAGGAAAAAACGGCCGGTCGACTTGTTTGGATTTTGATGACAAACACGATCTTTGCCATCTTAATTGGCTTGTTTGTAGCCAACCTCTTAGTGCCTGGAAGCCACGTCCATGTTCCCGCACCAACTACGGGTATCGACAAAAAACCATTTGACCCATTGGTCGATTTGGTAGGCAAGATTCCTAAAGATTTCGTCAATCCATTCGCTGGAAACGACCTGATTGGGATTATCTTTGTTGGTCTCGTTCTTGCTTTAGCACTTCGTAGCTTGCGTAAAGGTGAGCATGCTGGAAAGATTCAGAGTCTGATCGGGTACCTGAAACTCGGCCTGGATACGATCCTCAAGCTCTTGCATTGGCTCTTTGAACTTGTCCCTTTAGCTGTCTTAGCCATAGTGGCTCAAGTCGTGGGCACGACGGGCTTCGATCCGCTGATCAATATGGCCTGGTTCGTCGCCTCCGTTGTGTTGGCGCTCGGATTAATGTGCTGTGTCTACCTGGTGCGATTAAGGTTGAGTTCAAAAATCCGACCGATTCAGTTCGTGAAAGGTGGATTTGACGCATTTACCCTTGCCTTTTCGACGGCAAGTTCCGTGGCGACGCTCCCAGTAACGTACGCCTGTGCAACCGAAAAGTTAGGGCTTCGCGAGGAATCTGCGAGCCTTGGAATTATGGTCGGGGGCACGTTCAATCACGACGGAACCGCGCTCTATGAAGCGATGGCTGCGCTTTTCGTCGCCCAAGCGATTGGACAACATTTGACCCTTGCGCATCAGTTGGTTCTGGTCCTAATGGCCATTATCGCCTCGGTTGGAGCAGCGGGAATTCCGCAGGCTGGCCTTGTGACTATGATCGCGGTTTTCACCGCTTTGCGGCTACCCATCGACTACATTCCTTTACTGCTTCCGTTGGACTGGCTACTGGATCGATGTCGCACTACGGTCAACGTCGCGGGTGATCTCGTATCCACTTGCATCGTAGATCGATAGGCCACTCATGGACGAACTGAAACATCCACTTATGGAGAAGGCGATTGCGCTGGACTCCGAAGATCCATTGCGCCCCTATCGAGCGGAGTTTGTGATCGATGACCCTGAACTCATCTATCTTGACGGAAATTCCTTGGGACGCTTGCCTAAACGAACTGTCGAGCTGCTGGATGGATTGATTCGTCAGCAGTGGGGAAGCCGGTTGATCCGGGCTTGGGGCGAGAGTTGGATCGACCTTCCTGCCCGACTCAGTTCGAAGATTGCTCAACTCATTGGTGCGGATGCTGACGAGGTACTGGTTGCCGATTCTACGTCGGTTAACTTTTATAAATTGGTGATGGCGACGCTTAGCCAAGTTCAGGGCGACAAGTGCATCATTACAGATTCGTCGAATTTTCCCTCTGATCTTTACCTCCTCCAAGGATGTTCAGCTAGTACGGGAAACCCCCTAAGAGTCGTCGAACCTACTGAATTGCTTGCTTCGATAGATGCGGATACAGCGCTTGTCACATTGAGTCACGTTTCGTTCAAGAGCGGCTTCATTCAGCCCATGCAAGCGGTCACCGAAAGAGCGCATGAAGTTGGGGCATACGTGATCTGGGATCTCAGTCACTCGGTTGGAGCGATGCCGATGTCCTTGCGAGATTCCAATGTTGATATGGCCGTCGGCTGCACCTACAAGTACCTAAACGGAGGTCCTGGGGCACCCGCCTTCTTGTACTTACGGAAAGATCTTCAGGAGGATTGGATGAGCCCGATTTGGGGCTGGTTTGGCCAGGACCACCCTTTCGATTTCACCCTCGATTACACTCCCGCCCCTGGAATTCAATGTTTTGCGGCAGGAACACCCAGCATTCTCTCGATGGCAGCCATCGAGCCGGGAGTCGACCTGATTTTGCAGGCTGGACTCGCCGCTATCCGAATGAAATCGGTGCTCCAGACAAGGTTCTTGATTGAGCTTTGGGAGACGATTTTGGCTCCCTTGGGAGTCACGCTAAATTCGCCAACGGCCGACCTTGAAAGGGGATCTCACGTTTCCTTTGGTCACCCTTGTGCGTTCCAAATCGATCAAGCGCTTATCGAAGAGATGAAGGTCATTCCTGATTTCAGGACTCCCGACAACATCCGGTTTGGGGTAACGCCCCTTACGACTACTTTTGGGGAACTTTGCCAGGGGGTTTTGAGGATGGAAAGGGTGGTGAGGGATAAGCGCTATGAGCGTTATCCCTCACGGGGATTTGGAGTGACTTAGGCTCGAGGTAGTTGGTTGACTTGTTTGCATTGATCGGTTTTTGGCTGACTTGATAGTTTGCTTTCTTTGTTGTTTCCCTGGGTCGCTCCGCTTGGCCGTTCGTTTTCTGTCCTGATCCATCGCTTACGCCACTTCGCTCGGTGCGCCGACTCACACTCGTGGGACGGAGCCCACTCAAACAAGAGTCGGCTGACTGCACCTCGCTGAGTGGCTACGATGGATAGGGACTGAAAACGAACTGGATTAGTTTTTAGGGAAACTTTCTTGTTTGCTATGGGCGGTTTTTGGCTGGCTTGATGGGTTGTTGGCTTTGTTATTTCGCTGGGGCGCTTCGCTTGGCGGTTCACTTTCTGTCCTGATTCATCGCTTACGCCACTACGGTTGGGGCGCCGACTCTATTTTGTGGGACGGAGTGCACTTGGGCAAGGGGCGGCTGACTGCACCTCGCCGGGATATCTGACTTTCCTAGTTCTGGATCGGCGCGGCAGTTTCCTTGAAAGGTGGGAGCAGTTGTGGCATTGGACCTTGAAAGTAGGTTTACGATCACCGCCAGACGTCCCTTTGGACTTTCTTTGAGAAATGGAAATAGGAGGTCTTGGCTCCGTTTACTTACCAATTAGCCTGATCTCATCGAGAAACCCATGAACAACCTAGTCGCAAAAAATACATCCCGAATGATCCTCCGGTCCGCCACCGTTTTTGGAGCCGTTGCCATTGCAACAAGCGCCTTCAGCCAGACTTTGTCTCGAATAGATTTGAGCCCGTCGTCGGTGCTGAGTGGTAATGCTTCGGTTGGCACTGTCGTTCTCTCGAAGGCAGCCACTAAGAGCACGACCATTCCACTCGTTTGCTCTGTGTCGACGGTTACCATTCCAGGAACGGTTGTTGTTCCCAGTGGAAAGAGCACCATCCAGTTTCCGATCCTGACAAAGGCTAACTCTGCGAATCAGACGGCGAAGCTTTCTGCGACTTACTCCGGCAAAACCGTGTCTGCCAACCTAAATGTCAAGGCGGTCACGACTACGACTAACCTATTACGCCTGTTTAAGGTTGGCGATAAGTGGACGTACAAGATCAATGCTCAATTGGGACGGCAGTCGGTAAGTGGCACTTTGCAGATGCAGGTTGTCAATTACACTTACCAAGGAAAAGCACTGAAAGCATTTCACGGTTCAAACAGCTTTGGTGAAGACTACTACACCGTATTTGTGCAAGACGCATCGACACACAAACTGCAGGATGTGGGGTATGTCAGTGGCAAGACGTCGATCAATTGGTCGGACTACATGTTGGGCTCATTCGGAGTTGCCGCAAGCTACCAGAACACGGTCATGATGGAAAGTCCTACCAACCAAGTGACCTGGAATATGACAATTTCGAATACAGAGTCGATCAGCATCGCTGCGGGAGCTTTCTCTAGCTACAAGTCAATGGGCAAAGTGACCAAGTTGAACACAACCTGGACTCCGATTTCAGCCTACGAATGGACGAGTCCCAATATTGGATCCATTGCATCTCTTATTGAAGTCAACACGCCTAAAGGCGATATGACGGTAGTCGTCCAACTCTCAAGTTACCGCTTACAGTAGCCTCTGAAGTCGAATAGGGCTCCATCTTACTCGGTCACCTGACCGGGTGGGATGGAGTCCTTTTACGGCCAAATGCATCCCTTAAACTTATTGCAATCCCGTGAGAGCCAATCTGGAGTCCTGGTCCCAATCAGCGTGGTAACCACTTTCCCAACACATTCTGGATCGACTCCAGCGTGATTGGCTTGGTAATAAAGTCGTCCATTCCGGCCGCCAAGCAGGCATCGTGCTCTTGAAGTAATGCGCCAGCTGTCAAGGCAACAACCGGAGTACGGATTCCACCTGCTTCGCGACGCCGTAGCTCTCGAGTCACTTCCAGGCCGTCAAGGCCAGGCATCTGAACGTCAAGAAACACAATGTCAAATTTGGAATTCGCTAAGATGTCAAGGGCTTCCAGCCCGCCACTCGCGCAATGCGTCTCACATCCAAGTTTCTCGATCGCGTGCGAAGATACAAGTAAGTTGATTGAATTGTCGTCAACTACCAAGGCCTGGCAACCGCTAAACCGCTTTGACGCTAAGTGTGCTGGCTTTGCGTCTAGGGGCTGAACCTCTTCGAGTGGCAGGGATAAAGTAAAGGTACTTCCGCACCCACGAACGGATTCGGCGGTTAGCTTCCCGCCCATCATTTCGGCCAGAGCTCTAGCAATCGCCAACCCCAACCCCGTACCACCCCGAGAAGAGTTTTTGACTTGCTTGAATCGGTCAAATATGATGTTGATCTGGTCAGATTCGATGCCAATTCCTGTGTCGGTAACTCGAAAGACGACTTGTCCGCTCATTGTTGAGACATCGAGTCGAACACTTCCTCCGTCAGTGAATTTGACCGCATTGCCCACGAGGTTCGAGAGTATTTGTCTTAATCGCGTGCCATCAGCAAAGAAGGTTTCCGGTACGTCAGTATCGATTTGGAACTGAAGATCAATGCCACGCTCGTAGGCTTGACTGTGAACGAGGTTAACCACTGAAGCTACAAGGCTAGGCAACGAGACGGGTGCAGGCGTCAAATGCATTTCGCGTGCTTCAATTTTGGAAAGATCTAAGACATCGCCTATTAGGTCCAACAGAATGTCACCGCTCAGAATGATCTTTTCTAAGTAATTTCGTTGCATAGCGTTAAGTTCAGTTTCAGCCAACATCCGAGTCAGTCCAAGCACTCCGTTTAGAGGCGTCCTAATCTCATGACTCATGCTGGCCAGGAATGCGCTTTTGGCACTTTCAGATTGTCGAGCGCTTTCCGCAGCCTCACGTAAAACCAGTTCGATTCTTTTCTCGGCGGTTACGTCACGCAGAGTAACTAGGACACCTTCACCGCTCGGAAGAACACGTCTCTGAAGCCAAAGGTCGTCATCGAGCGATTCTATTTTTGTGGTGTCTTCAAAAGCCTTTCGATCATTTACGGCACAGAGCATGGCTTCGTCCAACCCCATCATTTGAGGAAAGTGTCTTGCCTCAGAATAGAGATAGACTTGACCGCCCGATTGATTGCAGATCCTGTTCGCTGCGCGATTCATATAAACCCAGCCAAAGTCTCGGCATCGGCCCTCCGAATTACGAAAGGCGTCGAATACGAAGAAGGCATCGAGGGACTCCTCGACCCCGTCGTGGAGGCGCAGCGCCGTCTTTCGCCTACGTTCGTCAGCAATGCGTTCGATTTCGATTCGGTTATCAAGTGCCTGCTTTTGGCGGAACTCCTCAACTTCGAGGGTGTCTCCTAGCATTGCCTGCAATTTCGCGTCGTCTCCCGCCTTCCGGTACAGGAAGAAGCGTGTGCTATCGACAGTCGCCTTGATTCTGGACATTCCTCGTTCCTCTGCCTCTTCAATGGCGAGTTGGAGGTAATGGTCTGCTTCGGCAGCAGGTTCAGCTTCGCCAACTGGCATGGAATAGTAGAGGAATCGACCCATCACGGTGAGTGCTTCCGCGTGTCCCCACAGATCTCCAACGAATTCGCACCACTCCAGGGCAAGATGAATCACTCTTTTGACTCCGATTCGATAGCCCATGTCGGAAGCGTTGCTTGCAAAGAGGAGGATGATTCTGCCAAATAACTTCCATGAATCGCCATCTCGAGCCATGCGATAGGCGGTTTCAAGCCTCTCGATTCCAGAGAAGAAATTGCCCAACTCAAAGGTCGCTCTGGCTAACTCAAGCTGGGCTCGAATGGCCAGGTCGATCTCACCAAGTTCAACCAAAATGTCAACCGCTTTCTCAAAGTAGGGTCGGGCGAGTGATGCGCCTTTTTCCAGGTGCCTCTCATGTACATAAATAGAACTGTACTGGAGGTTCAAACCCTTCGCAAGCTGATAAACCCCTATTAGATAACGGTCGCTTGATTCGCTCGCGAGCCTTTGCAGGGTTTGAAGACAGAGTTCAGCGTTAGGACCATCAACGACTTCTAGGTAATTCAAATTGCGAAACAACCACGTCCGTGCCAGCAATCGGTCCTGACCCTCACCTACTTCAGCAAGCACCTGAAGTAATAATGCTTGAGACTCATCATGGCGAGCCGTATCGAAGGCTAACTCGGCCGCCTTCAAGTACCATGCTGGATCCGAATCTCGTTTCTCAGCAAACAAGCTTGAAGTCCTACGCGATGCCTCAAGTGACCATCGAGCATCTGTTGTTGTTAGCTTGCTTGGTGGCGGCTCAGCCAGCATGCTTAAGCTTTCAAACGTAAAGAGCTCGGCCATGTTTTAAGAGAATGAGTCAAGCGGCAAGGTAACTGCAAGCGCATTTCATCCAGACCGCAAATAACTGGACCTTGAACCTATCAATTTTGGTTCGTGACCGACTTCGGGAAATCAAGATTCTGTTATTCCATAGTAGATGCAGCACATGAGAAAGTCTTAAAGGTGCACTAGGCCAGCGTATCGCTATCCCCGGGAGCTGCGCAAGCAATGTCACTCACTTGTGGAGTCTTGCTCGCAGATCCCAGCCATGCGTGCGGCAAGGTTAGGCACCGCAACGCTAGTACATGACGCTTGTTAGGGCGGGTGGGTAGCCTGCTGTTGCGATGAGAATCTACTCTTGGAACGTCAATGGAATCCGTGCCGTTATTCGGAAGGAACTTTGGATTCCCTTTGTTCAGGCAGCCCAGCCCGACATTATTTGTATTCAGGAAACGAAAGCACAACCTGGCGAGGCCAAGATCGACCTTCCTGAATTCCAAGATTTTTGGCATTCTGCTGAAAAGAAAGGATATTCAGGCACTGCCCTATTCACAAGGAAAAAGCCGATCCGAGTGGAAAACGGATTGCCAGATGATCTATGCAAACAGTTTGCGTTGGCTACCGACGGTTACGGTGACCCTTCAAACGAGGGACGGATTCTCACTGCCGAATTTGATCAGTTTCATTTGGTCAATGTGTACACGCCAAACGCCAAGAACGATCTCACTCGCATACCGCTCCGTCGTGATGGGTGGGACCCAGCTTTTTTAGCGTATTGCCGCAGGCTGGAGGAAACGAAACCGGTTGTTTTCTGCGGCGATCTAAACGTAGCCCATACGGAGTTAGACCTGGCCAATCCAAAGCCAAACATGGGTAAGAAGGGATTTACGGTCGAGGAACGGGCAGGCTTCCAAGCTTTTGTGGATGCCGGCTATGTCGATACGTTTCGACTCTTCAAAGACGGCAACGGGCACTACACCTGGTGGAGTAATGCCACAGGAGCTCGTGCCCGTAACGTCGGATGGCGGATCGATTACTTCTTGGTTTCGGCTGGACTTCGCGACAAGGTTCGAGAAGCAAACGTTCACCCCGATGTGATGGGCTCCGACCACTGCCCCATTAGTCTAGTCCTCGATTTATAAGACTCAACTTAAGTTGCGCAGCCCGAACAGATGCATTCACAGCATGCTGGTCCAATGCAGTCGCAACATTGAATGGTTTCACAGCAGCAAATATCTTGGGCACAACTTCCGCAAACTCCAGGGCCGCGTTCTCGCACGACAATGACTCGGTCCGGTCTTCGCCTTTGGAAGAGGTGAGGTGCCAAGTTCGTCTTAAGTCTTGAAGCGTATTCTCGCTTTCGAGAATCTGTAATCGGTAACTCATAGAGCAGGTGAATCATTTCATCCTGCTTTTTGGCCAGTAACCGACTGGCACTTTTTGAACTCATTCCAGTCGCAGAGAGCGCATTGAACTCACCCTTTTCAGTGTCTTTCTTCTGATCCTGAATGGCATCGGCAAGATAGGCAATTTCACCAAAACGATGACCCAGGTCTGCCATGGAATCGACAACCCCACTTGACGCTCCCGCAGAAAAGGCTCCATGCCTGAACACGAGTCTTGTGGCGCCAGCGGTAGGTTGCGATAATCGCTCCATTCTCGGACGAGCTTCTCGTTCCCTTTCGTTTTGAAGTGAGATCAAAGCTACAAGATCCTTGAAGGGGAAGTTGCAGCGAGCGAGCGCTTGGCTCGCCAGTTCAAATTCATGTGAGTAAGCACGGACAGCAATACGTAACAACCGAGAGCCCGTGTCAGCAACGTGATCCAGCAGTTTGAACTGGGCCAAGACGACATTTGCGGCAGCAGCATATTCAAGTGCCCATGGAATCTGTCGTGCTTGCGGTAGGGCCAAACAATTCTTCGAGACGTATGCGGGAGCGAAGGATATTGGCGATGGCTGGAGATCCGACAGGACTTCACCAAGAAATACGGCATCGTAGTTAAGGAACAATCGCGATTTCTGGCCGTAGAGGCGTCCGATTGTTTTGCAGGTGCCGCAGTAATGCATGCGCTGCACCTCTCGCTCTTCGGAAGTCTTGTGACACGAGCAAGCCTTCATTAATCCAAACATGTTTTGATTTGACCTCCCACAATTACCATTTGCTCTGGAAATATATCGTCAATTTCCTTCACGGTCTAGCACCTATTGAACCGGAGGAACAGAGGTACTAGAACCGCAACTACCACAGTGAGGAGCGAAAACTAGGCGATTGGCTCCACATGAGGCACATCTCTCCACGACAGGCTTTCCACACTTCCAGCAGTGCGATTGCGACTCGACGAAGGGAGTGGCGCATGTTACGCAGCGTCGCGCACTGAGCCTGGCTTCTGCCAATCGCTCTGGAGAAAAAAGCCAGCGCTTGATCGCTACGATGGCCAATATGCAAATGATGGAGCCCATGGCAGCAACACCCAGAACGGCGAAGTCTTCAAGGACCAGAGTCCAGCTGTAGCGGAAGAGCAGAAACAGGAGTTGCAGGACAGAGGCGGTGAAAAGTGCCGTGGCTATTGTCTGGTATCGCCATCGCCTTCTTCGAGTGGACTGCCATAGCGCCCAAGACAGACCAAGGCAACATGCGGCGTAGGAGAAGTGGATGGCGAAAAGCTTGACGTTCCTTTGGAACGAACGAATCTGAAGAACGTCACGTGCTCGATTGCTGGCAGAGTTGAGCCTTGATTGTGTGTCAGCAACTCGTTTAGTAGCACCATCAACAGCTGCTTGAGCAGGAAGCACATGGGTGCTTACGACTTGGAAGGTGGCACGCTTCGCTTCGAATACCGATCGTTGGTTTTTTGTTACCGTTCCAGCTTGCATTGCTGTGCGATATTCTTCGCGCCGAAACTTGTACTCTTCTTCAGCTTTACTCTGGGCTGCGAGGACGTTCGCAAGAGTCGCTTGGCGATTGTCTGCAATCTTCTGCAGTTTTTGCACTTCGTTTCGAAGCTTGGGAATGCCCAGCTCCTCCTCAATGCTAAGTGCTTGCGTATTGGGCATCCCTAACTCGCTGTAGTTGCTAACATTTTGGAGTTCGGGCGCAGGGAGAAGGCTTTCGATTCGGCTGAATACCCAAAAGCCACCCACAAGTAGGAAAGCAACTAAGGCGAAGAGGAGAACCTTCTCAATCCTCGTCCCCTCCTGTTCCTCAATCTCAGAATATGAATTTGACATGGTTAGTTTAACCTTGAGTGTAAGACAGGGTGTTTTGTTGCTTAGGCTGACTTTCGTGGGACCGTGGCGTCACAAAGCCTGATATGAGATTTACGGCCAACGCAACAACACTATCAACCTTCGTTGGAGCAGTCCAGCGACCGTCCAGTGGGCAAGCGAGGTGGTTCGACCTTGCCCTAGGGTCAAGATGTGGCTGGGGGCCAAGTGGTCCGCCGAAGAAATTTCAGTGATATACCGTTTTTCAGCACGTGCTGAAAGAGCCCATGGTATCTATATCTGCCAAGAATTGGAGCCCAAAGCTCAAGATTCCAACCCAATCGTCGCTTCGAGCGTCGAGGTTCTCAGAGAACTGTTCGCCGCCACTGATTCAATCGGTCGGGTTGCTTACGCACGAGAGGCAAACAAGATATGGCGATCAATTAACAAGAACTTGGTCGGAGGGTCAAAGGGGCGCGCATTATCAGGCCGCGGGTCAAGGATATAACGAGCACCTTCGGGGTGTGTTGAGAATTGGTGTGTGTTCAGGTTCAAGTGAATCTATGTATTCATCTTGAATTGTAACAGTCGTTACGTCTCGTGTGAGTAAACTCGGCTATGGCCAACGAGTGGGCGCTTCTCGTCTACAAGCTACCGTCTCTTCCAAGTCGGCTGCGACTCTCCGTGTGGCGACGACTGCAAGCACTCGGCTGCATTTACCTCCAAGACGGCGTGTGTGTTTTGCCGCGAAGAGACGACTTGTTCGAGAACCTTCAGTACGTAGCTGTGCAAATATCCGAAGGCGGCGGCGTGTTCCACTTGCTAACCTCTAAAGGCTCGGCAGAGGAATCTGAAAAGCTCATCGAGAGATTCCGCATTTTGGCGGACGAGCGGCTGCGGACCGCGCTCACTCGGCTCCGCGAACTTGAGTTAAAGCTTTCAGACATCGGTCAGATTTCAGATTTCGAGAGGGCAGAGGACGAGCTCAAGAAGGAAAGAGTGGCGTTTCTAAAGGCAAGGCGGCTCAACTACTTTGGGTCAGATTTGGAAGTAGAGGTCGAGGCGGCTTTGGACAGAGTAAGGTCTGAACTTGACCGGCTCGCCAGAGGGGCCAAATAAGGTGCGGTATTCGACCCGGGAAAATGTCCACGTTGATCGAATCGCTTCAGCTTGGCTCATAAAGCGATTCGTCGATAGAGACGCGGTGTTCGAGTTCACAAGTGACGGGTCGCAAGTCTCCGGCACCATTCCCTTCGACATGCCGGGAGCAGATCTAGGACATCACGGAACAAGGTGCACATTCGAGACCATCATCGAGAAGTACGGATTGCGTGAACAGGGTCTCGCTGAACTCGCGGCCATCATTCACGGCGCGGACATTTTGCCCGATATCGACACGACGCTTGAGAGTATAGGAATCGACCTTGCTTTTCGCGCCATCAGGCTCGCGAACGCGAGCGATCAAGAAGCATTCCAATTCGGTTTTCGATTCATGGACGGACTTCTGCTGGCGGTGCAGGCGAGAGGTCTTCGATAAGCTAAACTGTAGCGGTCGTCGTTTCACGAATTGTAGCGACGGTTTCATATCTGCAAGCTTGGAGAACTATAATCATGAAGTGGATTACCCGAGAAAACGCGAATGTCGACCGCATTGCTTGTCCGTGGCTCATCAAGAGATTCGTGGACGCTGAGGCGGAATTCCTGTATGTCCCCCGTGACGACGTCGCCCGTGTCGTGAAAGAAACTGGAGCCATCCCCTTTGACAACACCGGAGACGAACTCGGCCACGTGGATGGTAGGTGCTCGTTCGAAAGCATCATGCTCAAATACGACCTCATGGGTGACGGTGGGCTGGTTGAACTCGCTAAGATTGTTCACGCTGCCGACGTCAGCGCCGACCGGGATTCAAGTGCCGAGGGCGCAGGGCTCTACGCGATCGCAAACGGGTTTGCCATCGTTCACGGCCTTGATGACCATCGCAAAATCGAACTCGAAACGCCGATGTATGACGCGCTCTATGCGTGGTGCACGAAGAAGGCGGGCGGGTCATAGATGCTTCGCAAACTCGGCTTTATTGATCTACCTCCACACGTTAAGCCGGGTGGATTCGACCATGCCGCCGTGCACCTTGGGAGCGGTCGATTGTTTGTGGCCCACACTTCCAACGACTCCATCGAGGTTATCGACACGGAGGAAGACTGCCACGTAGAGACAATCGGCGGACACTCAGGCGTTGCGGGTGCGCTCGTGGACGAAACCCCTGGCGTGATTTTCACCAGCGACCGAGCGGCAGGAACAGTGAGCTACTTTACCAAGGATGAGCCAATGGCAAAGACGGTTGTGCCCGTCGGGGGAAAGCCAAATGGCCTTGCTTTTTCACCGAAGCAGCATCTTCTACTAGCCGCAAATGTCGGCAAGCTCGACGGGACTCCGGGAGTGTCTGTCTCATTTGTGGAGACTGTGAAGGGGTTATGCCTAGTCGATATCGAAGTGCCAGGAAGGACTCGCTGGACGGTCTACGACTCAAAGCGAGACCGGTTCTATGTCAATATCGCTGACCCAGCCCAAATCTTGGTTTTCGATGCCAGTAGTCCAGGCGAGCCCATTTCTACGATTCTAGTGGAAGGGGTCGGGCCGCACGGGCTTGAAATGGATTCCAAGACAAACCAGCTCTACTGTGCCTGCGACGGTGGGGCGCTAATCGCTTTTGACCTCGATACCCATGCGGAAACCCGCAGAGCCGAACTGCTTGGTGGGCCTGACGTGGTGTTTGTCAACGAGCGGATGCGCCATATATACGTTGCCATCGGGGAGCCAGGCGTCATTCAAGTTTTTGACACGGACACGCTTATCCTCATAGAGACCGTTCCAACTGAAGAGGGCGCTCACACTATCGGCTTTGATGCCAAGCGAAGCAAGGTGTACGCTTTCCTTCCCCAGAGTTGCCGCGCCGTGGTCTTTCAAGACGGAGAGGAGGAAACCAAGTGAAACCAATTGCAATCGGATTTTTGGCGCTTGCGGTGACTGGGATATTCGCCAAGGCGGGCAAGCACAGCCCCTCGGGCGAGGAGATGCCGCTCAAGAAGGTTGCCGCCGTTTCTTTGCCGGATGGTGCGACACGCTTCGACTATCAGAGCATTGACCAGAAAGCGCAGCGACTTTACCTCTCCCATATGGGAGCCGGAAAGCTCATCGTTTTCGACATCGAAACCAGCCATGTCGTTCAAAACCTCAGCGGCTACAAGACCGTCACCGGTGTTCTAGCTGTTCCCAAGGAAGGAAAAGTCTTCAGTTCGGCCGCAGGGACGCATGAGGTCGTGGTCGCGGACATTAAGACAATGAAAGAGTTGGCCCGAATATCCGGAGCGGACTTTCCCGACGGCATCGCCTATGTGCCCACAGAGCACAAAGTCTTTGTTTCCGACGAGTCCGGAGGAGCAGTTCTTGTTATCGACGCCCGGACCAACAAGAATCTCGGAACGATTCCGCTCGGGGGCGAGGCGGGAAACACTCACTACGATGTTGGTTCAAATCGGATATGGGTCGCGGTTCAGACCAGGAATGAGATGGTCCAGATTGACCCAAGGACCCAGAAGATTGTCGGCCGGTTCCCACTCGCAGGAAGCGACCATCCCCACGGATTCTACATCGATTCCCCAAAGCAACTTGCTTATATCTCGTGTGAAGGCAACAACAAACTCATCGTCGCCGACCTCAAGACGATGAAGGTCATGCAAAGCTTCGATGTCACCGAGGGGCCAGACGTACTCGCGTTCGATGAGCAGTTGCAAAGGCTTTACGTCGCCTGTGAAGGAGGAGCCATCGACGTGTTCCAATCAGCGAAAGGAACCATAACACCCATCGGCAGATATAAAGCCCCTAACGCGCACACCGTTTCTGTCGACCAGAAATCCCACCGCGTTTTCATCGCGCTTAAGAACGTGGGTGGAAAGCCTCAACTCTGGATACTCGCCCCGATTAAGACCAATTGACTTTCTCACGACCACGGAGACAACCTGATGAACCCCAAGACCCTCATATTCGCCGCTCTAGTCCTCATCTCATGCTTTGCCCAAGCTCAACAAACACCCGTTCCGACCTACTATCAAGGCGCCGCCAAGACCATCGGAAAGGCTGGCACTCTCAATGCCGATGGCTCGTTCCGAATCAACATCGCCCGAACCGATGTGACGTTCACCAACCTCAAAGGTATGCCGATTCCGGCTGACCTTGGACTCTCGACCTACGCTGCCTTCTCGGGAGACGCGACAAACGCGCTTGTCGTTGGAGACGTGGCAATGCTCGCGGGTGAGATTGATGGGGTCATCGACGCGCTCAGGGCAGGTGGCATCGAAATCGTCGCGCTTCACAACCACATGACGACCGAAGAGCCCCGGCTTTTCTACATGCACTATCAAGGGCACGGAGCGGTCAAAGACCTTTCGACAACACTTAGAAATGCCTTTTCGCTTCTCGGAAAGAAGCAATCCGAAGTGACACCAACCTCCAAGCCAGGCAAGCCGAAAGTTGATTGGGCAATGGTTGCAAGCACGTTCAAAGTCAAACCGCAGTCATTTCCTTCGGGCGTCGTCCGATTTGCCAATCCGCGCAAGGATTTGAAGGTAACCGTCGATGGATTGCCATTCACACCTGCAATGGGACTCGCTTCCTGGGCTGCCTTTTCGACATGCGAGTGTGGACTCACAATGGTGATGGGCGACACATGCTGTTCAGGCCGAACGGAACTTCAGGGCGTTATTGACGCTTTGCGCAAGGCCGGTGTGAGCGTGACTGCCATTCACAACCATGTCTATCAGGGTTCACAAGAGGTCTTGTTTCTTCACTTCGAAGGAGAAGGCGACGCGGTGAATCTCGCGGAGGGGATTCGTTCCGGTTGGGACAAGCTAGGTAAGTCCTAAGCTCGGTGAATTGGGACACGTCACTTCTGTTTGCGGCCCGCATTCTTCGCATGTTTGCGTACGGGATGCTGGCCGTGGTTCTTGTTCTTCATCTTGAGAGTATCGGGCTTTCAAGCTGGACAATCGGAGTTCTTTTCACGCTGACGCTTATCGGCGACACCTTCGTCTCGCTCTTGCTCACGACTACCGCTGACGCATTTGGACGAAGGCGGGCACTATTGGTCGGATCCGCACTCATGCTTGGTGCGTCACTTGTATTCGCCTCCACTGGTGTGTTTTTGGGTGCTCCTGCTAGCAGCGACAATTGGAGTGATAAGTCCGAGCGGGAACGAAATTGGCCCATTTCTTCCCGTCGAGCAAGCCGCGCTCTCCGAAAAACTTCCCTTGGACCGCCGAGTTGTAGTTTTCGCTTGGTATAACCTCGCTGGCTATTTCGCGGCAGCTGTTGGTTCGTTTGCTGGCGGCACTGGAGTTAAGGTCATTCAATCTCACGGATGGAGTGTTCACGAAAGCTATCGAGCAGTCATCGTCGCCCATGGCCTGGTCGCCGGGCTGATGCTACTTTGCTACTTGCCATTATCGAAAGCAACGGAGACACAGCACGTCAAGCCCCGCGCATCTCGATTTGGACTTGGCGAGAGTAGGCGAACTGTGTTCAAGTTGTCGGCCCTCTTTTCGCTCGACGCGTTTGCCGGGGGCTTCGTAATGCAAAGCCTCATCGCCTATTGGTTCCATCTTCGTTGGAACGCCGACGTTGCCCAACTTGGGATGATCTTGCTTTTTGGGAACCTTTGCGCCGGTGTTTCATCGCTCGTAGCGGGAAGACTTGCAAAACGCTTCGGACTTGTCAACACGATGGTTTGGACTCACATCCCTTCGAACGTCCTTCTGATCCTCGTTCCGTTCATGCAAAGTTTTCCGCTGGCCATCGGAGTCATTCTTGCGAGGTTCTGCCTTTCGCAAATGGACGTCCCGACGAGGCAAGCGTTCGTAATGTCGGTCGTGAAGCCTGAAGAACGTTCCGCCGCTGGAGGTGTGACCAATGTTGCCCGAAGCCTTGGAGTCTCGCTCTCCCCCCTTTTGCTCGCGCCCATGTTCGCAACTCCAACTCTCGGGCTACCACTCATCACCGCTGGGACAATCAAGGTCATCTACGACCTGACCCTTTGGAGAATGTGCCGGTCGATATCGCCCGAGCTTTGAGCCTCCAAAGTAATCTTCCAAGCGTGCCTAAATTGATTGTGCGAAATAGCCGCGCATATCTGTGGATTCCGGCCTTCTCATTTGGAGTATCACAAAGGACGTTGCAAGGCACCCGGGACGGTCTAGAAATGAAGGGTCAAATTGCAGTCAAACGATCGACCGACGGCCTTGATCGTAGCAGCTGGAGTTTCTCGAATCTCCCGATTCCGGCTGCAATCACAAGGAAAGAGCGCATGCGCTCAACGGGAGTGCATCCTTTGTAATCCGTTTTGCGGGATTGCCTAATCGACCCCGGAAAGGACTCAACAGAGTGCGCTATTTCATTCTCGTTTTGATCCAGCGGTAGATCATGGCCGCTGCTTCGTATCGGCTAGCTGGTCTTGGACCTCTAAAAAGCGAATCCTTGTAGACATGCAAAATGCCGCCGTCGCAAAGAACACTTATGGACTCCTTGGCAACCTTTTCATACATGGGTTTGCTGTGAACAAGCAAACCTTGAGGAGGGACGTCTGGTGGATGGGGAATGCCTTTACGAAGACCACCTTTCACCTCGTCGTAAAGATCAATCGCGCCATCTGGCCCGATTACCAAGAAAATCGACAAGGCAGTTTCAAATCGGCTTGAAGGTCTCTCGGGCTTGTAAGTATCGTCATCGTATAAATGCAGGCGAGATATTTTTAAGCCTTGCAGGAAAAGAGCGTGGTTGAGACATGCAGCTGCATAGGACGATTGGGCTAATGTGACACGCTTTTTGTCGCTGGGAATGCTTCGCCCTTTCATGTCTGGCAACCAACTGTCTGCAAGTTCCGAAGTCTTGACTCCAAATTTACCATCGGTTGCGTTGTAGAGCCAGACGACCAGTTCTTCCCGAGTAATGGGCTTACCTCCCTGGAATTTTCCATCACTAGTCAGGTCTACAACCTTTCGATCGTTAAGCCAGCGAACCGCAGTGAATGCATCCTGTGGAATTAATTCGCCAGGAGGATCCCCCGGAGGTACATCTGTTGGACCTGAACCTTGAACCAAGGCAAAGAAGATGAGAAAAGGCAGTTGCATACCCGTAACCTTACTTGGTATCTGATCTTTTGATAAGTCTATTTAACCCTTAACTCCAATTCAAGATTTTAGTTGTGTTCTCAGTTAGGAATCCATAACTAAGGGAATCGGGCATGATAGAGCCATGGTTTGGATTGGGCTCATCGCCATGTTGGCTCTTTGCGCATCGTCGTTGGAAGTGGGGAAAAATAGCCACGACAGCAAGGTTCCGAAGCCAGCACTTGAGGGCTTTACAGCGGATCCGGCAATTCGAGCTTTTGGCGACAAATACTATATTTATCCAACAACGGATAAACCCAACTGGCAGACCACTGAGTTCAACGTTTGGTCTTCGCCTGACCTTCTCACATGGAAGAAAGAAGGTCTCCTGTTTGATGTCACTAAAGATTTGAAGTGGGCAAACATCGAGGCCTGGGCTCCCGATTGTGTTGAGCGAAACGGTAAGTTCTACTTCTATTTCTGCGCTCATGGAGAGATTGGCGTGGCAACAAGTAGCAAGCCCACTGGGCCGTTTGTTGATGCACTTGGCAGGCCGTTGATTGCCAAAGGAAGCATCAAAACTTATCCCATCGATCCCTATCCCTTCATCGATGACGACGGTCGGGCCTATCTCTTTTTCGGTAACGGAACGCCGACGGTTTACAAACTGAACTCGGACATGATTTCCTTCGATGGAGCACCCATCCAATTCCCACTAAAGGAATTTCGTGAAGGGATCGTCGTGTTCAAGCGTTCTGGACTGTACTATTTCATGTGGTCTATTGACGATGCACGAAGCGACGATTACCATGTCGCCTACGGAATATCCAGGACACCTTTTGGGCCGGTCGACTATCCCAAAGATAATGTGGTGATCCGCAAAAATGGCTTGGTGAAGGGCACGGGCCATAACAGCGTCGTGAATGTCCCCGGCACGGATCGCTGGTACGTTGCCTACCACCGACACGCCATTCCGGATGGAAGCGGGTTCAAGCGGGAAACATGTCTTGCCGAGATGAAATTCAGGAGCGACGGTACGATCCTTCCGATCGACGTTCTGTCTTCACTTCATCGACAAGAGCTGATTACTCACCTCTCCAAAAGGGATTGAGATCAAGTCTGCTATAAGCCCAAGTCAAACAAATTGACGAGGTTCTGGAGGCAAGGGCTCCATCCATCTCGGTGCATATCTCGTTCGGTTGCTGAATCGAAGCGCTCATGCAGAAGCGTTAGTGTTGATCCGCCGGATTCGGCTTCGAGATTCACGGTTACACGCATTGGACTAGCGCTGGGAACCCAGCACCAAGTCATAACAATTTGTTGATTGGGAATGAGTTTTAGGTAGGAACCGGTGAGGTTGAATCGATCGCCGTTTCCATTGACCATCGTGACATCGTAGCCACCGCCTTCACGACAATCAAATCGGTGGACCTCAAGCCTTCCGTCTTCGGAGCCCCTAAACCATCGAATGAACTCAGAGGACTCAGTCCATGCGCGAAAGACACGTTCTGGTGAAGCTTTGATCCACACCCTTGCTTGCAAAATGGAGTCGCCCTTCGGCTCAAATTGAATCATCGACTTCCTCTACGAGCGATATCAGCCGCTCCAAATTGCCTGTCCAGAAGCTTTGGATGTCGTCGATCCAACGGATGACCGTCGATAGCCGATCAGGGTGCAGTTGACAATATCGGCTACGGCCAAGCTTTTCAGTCTTGACGAGCCCACAATCCTCGAGAATTTGAATGTGCTTCATCGTTCCCCACGTCGAAATGCCAAGGGGTTCTCGAAGTGCCTCTACCGTGAGCACGCCGGACCGTAGCGCACGGATCATTTTCCGACGATTTGCGTCTGCAAGCGCAGATAGGACGAGATCCAATTCGATCTCGGCTAGATTGGCATTTTGTTGTCCGGAAGGGACCATCTTGGCTAGTTAACCTTCAAACCTTGGGAAAGTAGTGCTCGCGATATGCGATATGAGCTTCCTGAAAGCCTAAATATTGGATGACACTTAGCGTCCCGAAAAGATAGGTCACCTTGATAAACGGATCTTCCGTGCCATCAACCTGAGACAAGTAACTTTCAAGTTCATTGAGTAGAAGTGCCCCATTCTTGGCTCCATCAGTTGTTGTCCAGTTCTCCTTTTGGTGCCAACATAGGCGGAAAAGCGACTCTATTTAGCTCACGAAACGACTTCAGGATGCACTTGAAGAAGAATCCAGGTTCGACTGTTCGTTCCTTGATTGGGTTGGGCCCCACCTTCCGTAAGTAAACGAGATTGAACTCCTCGGCCTTGGTTAGAACTCTACCAGTGAGTAACCTCCGTCTGGAGGCTGGACGCGTTGTTGTTGCTCCCTTGCGCGTTCGTAGAGCCACGTGTCGTCGTTCGATTTCTTGAATCATCTCTTTCCTCCAATTGCGTATACTCTACCAGTTGGTTGAATGTACTAGAATAGCTAATAGGAAGCAATATGACGAATCGTAGAGGAAAAGACAGTCCCTTTCAATTACTGACTCCGCCTGGAAGTTCAGGCTATGAGATGTATTTCGATACCAAAGACGGTAAAGAAGTGATCGTCTGCGTCGTCGGATCGACTACCTTATTGTATGACGCACGATGTGTTCAGGACACTGTCGACATGCTCAAGTCTCGCGGAGACTGGATGGATCTCGGCGGTTCCGACGAGCAAAAAGAACCCAAACCTGACACGTTAGAAGCCTGGGGGCGTTCGGAATCCAACCCACTTGCCGGCTGGTACGGCCTAAAGAAAGGACTTCGAGGCCGTTTTGGCGTTTATGTGCCGCCGCTTCTTGAAGCGTTGGGCCTCGCAGAAATAACCCACGATCCCAAAAATAACCGCATCCGAAGCATCTGAAATTCCTTCCTCATAGGGGTTATGGACTGCTCGACGTATCGCAGCATGGGAACTTATCATGTCGTTTCGTTCTTCACGCGCAGAATAGTGCTTATGGCGAGGCAATTGTTCCGCATTGCCACATCAACTTGAGCGTTGCTAGTAGATTTCGATTTCGCTGATTTGGGCGGCGGTGGGGAATGCGGGGTTGGCGGAGGACTCGATGGTCAAGCGAAAGGTGTCGGTGGCTATTGGGGCAAAGTTTGCGGTGTAGGACCGGGCTTGCTTGTTTCCATTTACACTAAAAACGACCGATTGCTTGCCCTGAGTGCGAATGGTTCCTTGGAATCGAACGGGATAGCCCGCCGGATCGGCGAAGTGGAGGATGACTTTGGTGATCTTGGATAGCTTGGGTAAGTGAATTTCAATCCAGTGAGGATGAGGCAGGTCTACTGACGAGTGCCACCGATTGGAAAAGTCCTCAGGGGTCGCGATGATGCCATCAATCGCTTTTGGGGTGGAATTTGGTTCCCGCGAGAATTCACTGTCTGACGAGGCAGTCGCTCCGTTTGAAGCCAATGCCAAGTCCATTTTGCGATTTTGAACCTGTGGACGGGGTTGCGGAGGATTGGTCCAATTGGAGGCATGAGAAAGGGTCTGCCAGGTCTGGCCAGTTTGGTAGACAGTAGCTAAGTCGACGGAATGGGGGAGCCATGTCCGAAACGTGTTCTGCTCACTAAACGCGCTTCCAGCCGAAGAGTAGTCGCATAGCGTGACGTTATCTAGATCGAATGCCATCCAAGCGCCGATCTTTTTGGCGGCGGCCGGGTCGGGTTTGAGGATGGGAACCTGTCCGAATGTTGCTTGCCTCGCGCCTGCTGGTGTCAGTCGATTGTCAAGTGACAGTACAATTGGGCCGCGAAGAAAGGCAACCTGCCCCTGGTCTGACGCGGTCCTTGTCCGCATATCGAACTTGACTGAAATCCGATCTCCGGCCTTCCAAAAGCGGCGGATCTTAGCGTATCCAGGCTTCACCTCAACTTGAGTGCCATTGATCTTCAAACTCGTTTGTTCGCTCCATTCGGGTATTCGAAGTGACAAGGTAAATGTGTGCGCTGTCTTAGGCATCACCTTGATTTCTACATGGTCGGTGACTGGATAATCACCTGATACCTCCATCTTTACGCCTTTAACCTGCCCAATACCCGGCGAATAGAGGTTTATGACTGGACCGTCTGCTCCTTCCATGAAAGCCCAGAATGGAGTCAATAACAGGCCTCGCGGCCCATTTACGACGCAACAACTGAGCCCAACATCTGCGTGCTGCACATAGCTTGGAACTCGTACGCCCATCATTCCGCTAAAGTAAGCCCACCATTTTCCATCGGGCATCATCGCACCAAGGAGTCCGTTGTAGAGGTTCTTTTCCAACTCATCGGCGTAGCGAACGTCACCCGTTAAGCGGAGCAATTGGTCGCAGAGTTTCATCCATGTGGCGGTGACACAAGTTTCCATCGGCTTCGGAACGACCTGCGACTGCTTCGTGGCGCCACCGAACCAGACTTCGTTACTCGTGCCGACCCCTACAACCGTAGTTTCTTCGCGAAAGATTTGCTTGGCAAGCATTTCCGAAGCAGCCAAGTATTTCCTGGTCCCCGTGGCTCGATAAAGTTCGCAGAGACCTTCGAAGCAAGACATCATTTCGTATGCTTTTGGAGCGCACATTTGGTCAGGATTCTTTCCGGCAAGTGCGTCTTCGATGAGGCGCATTCCTGCGGGCAGCCTCTTTGAAGGTTCGCGCCAGGAAGCTAGAATGTGCTCGGCAAATTCGAGATATTTCCGATCTTTGGTTCGTTCGTAGACCAAAACGATTGGTTCCAGCAGGGATGATGCGGGCAAACCGTTCCATTCGCCGACGTCAGCAATGTTGATTTTGCCTGGACCGAGTTCCTCGATCATGACATCGGCTTGCCTTCGCGCTGCCGCCAACAACTTCGGATCTGAACTTCGGTCGTAACCAGCGATCAGTCCAAGAAGAGCGTATTTGCAGCCCCAGACATCCCAACCTTCCAGACGATGGGAGAGGACTCGCGTGCCCAAGTATCCATCTGATGCCGCAGTGTCAATTAAGCCGTAGGATGCATTGTGGAGATTGATTCTGGTCTCCGCGGAAGTTCGATAGGCGTCCGCGAGCGCTAACGAGGTGTACCACTTGCCCCAGTATTCACAGCGCCAGTCAGCCGACCCGGTTTCTGTCTTGTTCCGGTAAGGCGCAATAACTGCCTCAAGGTCCTGCTTCAAAAGACGGTTATCCACACATTGGTCGAGTTTCTGACCTAAGTGGCCCCCGATGCGCACGGCGCCTGGCGCAGAGTGATGGAACACATCACGAGATCCAGGTATTTGAGCCTGCGCCTCAGGGTTCCCAAAAAGGCTGATGAAGATACCGACTGGAAGCGCCACCATCGCTCTGCTGGAGCCGTAGCAGAATGGGTTGAATTTCGTTTTGGGGATCACTTGTCTTGTTTTAGCAGACATCGAACTCCAAGTGGTGCTACCGCCATCGACGCTTGGACGGTGGAAGGATCGGCGGCTTTCTGTTATTCGAGGTGGCTCTAAGTTTGGGTTCCCCCTTGCACACTTGGCACACTCGACCATATTGAGCCTTCAGGGTTGAATCAAAGAACTCAGCACGCTCCTTTATCTGCCCACATCGGGAGCAGGTTTTCATCTCCTTCGAAGAAAGACCTTGCGCTTGATTTTGGAGAGACTCGACCGCCTCCGAATGTGGTCCGGAAAAAACGTCGTTAGCGAGTCGGGTCAGCCGATCCGACAGAGTCGCGACCGGCTCCGCCCCGATATTGAAACGATTGATACGAAGGAATCGGTACCCATACGACTCAAGAATGAGCTGACGTTCGATGTCGCCATCGTACATGTACCGCTCATAGTTTCCAACGTTGACGTTGGCCCCTTTGGCAAAATGGTACTCAAAGCCATCGTATTCCACGATGATCCTGACTAGCCCACGGTCGCCGGAGTAGGTCAACAGGAAGTCGCACTTGTAGGCGGGGTGTTGATACGATTGATCGAGCTGTTTGAGATAGTCCCCAATTGGGAATTGGGGCATGATTTCAATCTCATCGTGATGTATCTGGAAGAACGAAGTTTGCTGCAGCCAATCCAAAACCTTCGTTTCCATCGGGCTCAGGGGATCAGTATCTTCATACGATGGAGCGCTATCTTCGATCCTTGCGTAGTGCCGAAGCACCTCTGAAATGGATCCTCTATAGCGATCAATCGGCTTACTTAGCACGAACCAGATCATCTCTTGGGCACGGCTAAACCCGACGTTCAATCGTTGAGCTTTGAGTTTCTCCTCTACCACCTCCTCCGCGCTTTGAAGATTGACCGGGAAAATGTAATTCAACGCATCGTGCTCTTCGGTCGCTACCATCGAGTAAAAGATGAGTTGGCGCTCTTCACCTTGACACGAGTCGAAGGTCATGACCTTAAGCCTGAGGTGGTCTTCAAATTCCTGACCACGCTTGTCTCCAAAGAGTAGTTTGGATAGATAGCTCTGTTGCTCGCGGAAGGGAGTAATCACTCCGACCGAGGGTGGTACTTCTTCATCGAGCAGGTCGTAGAGCTGATCCAATATGAATTTGCCTTCCGCCTCATTTGTGCCCCTCGAAACCTTAGCTTCAGAAGGGTCGACTACGGAAAATCGAATGACATCCTCGATGGGACAACCGCGCACCTTGATGGCTTGAAGCTCACCTCCATAAAACGTCTTGGAGGAGTAGCTAATCAATTCTTGGTAGGACCGAAAATGCTTGCGAAGCATGATCTCAATGTTCGCGCACGACTTCACGAATTCAAGAACGGATCGCTTCACATCGAACTGGTCCAACCTCCTAAGGGCATGATCCTTCGAAGAAATGTTGGATACGAAAAAGCTCTTGAGCTCACTTCGGTACTTATCGTTCAACGCAATGCTTGCGTTTGATGATTTCGTGTTGCTGAACTGCTTACTGTCGCCCAGAACGACTACTTTCTTAGCTCGCAACAGGGCCGGTAAAGCCTGGGCGATCGAAACCTGTGAAGCTTCATCGATTACCACCACATCGAAGAGGTTGGGCATCAAGGGCATGTACTCTCCGAAGTCACGTATGCTGGCCAAGATGAGTGGAAAGCTCTCTTTGACTTGGTCGAACTTCTCCTCAGGGAACTTCTGGCGCTCCGAGATTAAGGAACCGAGGGCCCGAGCATCAGCCCGATAGTTATCCATGTAGGACACGAGCCGGCTATCTACTTCCGTGTTCATCATCAATGTTCGCAACCGTTCGAGGTCAGTTTTTGAACCTAGATAATCAAACTCCGGTGTATCCGAGAAGCACTGAACCGTTTCCACAAGAGCCTCACCGTATTCGAGGGCGAGCACCCAAAGTTCTGCAAACCGCGTTGGCTGGCTTATCTCTGTGAGTGAAGTTGGGATTCCTGTGGCCGTTCCAGCCATTCCTAGCAGTACTTTTAGCAAGGGAGCCGCCAGTGGCCAACCTGGTTTGCTATCCGCCAAAGCTTTGTATGCGGCCATGAATTCGTTGTCTGGAATGCTTTCCGCAGCGAGTGCGCTCTTCAGTCGATTGGCTTCAACTGTTACCTGAAGCAGTGCAGATCGATCTTCGCTGAGAATTACCGGCCGGGTCGGACTTAGCTCGACAAAGATGCTTTGCTCAATTGCGCGAACCGCAGAACCACGAAAAAGGTAGCCCACAATGGGCATTTTCAGTTGGTCATATTGAAGAAGCCACCCCTGCAACTGCCGAGTTTGTTTCGCATCGATGCTGGGTATCAGCTCAAGTGGCCTTTGATCAACCAATGGTTTCAGCCTAGCTACAATCGAATCTCGCCGCACTGTAAGGCAAATTTGCTCTGTACTTGAGGTGCTTCCAGACTTATGAATCTCTTCAAAATAGGCTTTGAGCAAGACGAGATCATTAGTAACTGATGCTAATTCCTGTTGCTTGATGCCGTCCACTGCAGAAGCAATCTCGGCTGCAAGGGAAGCATGAATTGAATTGAGCTGACCCTCCAATCGGAAGACCGTTTCAATTTGCTTGAGCGATAGCCCGCCAAGACATGACATGGTGTTGGAGATGTTCGACTTGAGGTCGGTTTGTTTCTCGGCAAGCTCGTCATGGACCTTCTTCTTGTTGGCATTGGCTGATTTCACATAGGCCGCTACCTTTCCCAAGGTCTGGCTCGAAATGAGCTTTCGGAAGTTGGTTTGTTGTTGACCAAGCCGAAGGATCGGGTTCGGAAACTCCTTGTCGTGCCTCACTCGGCTCATCGTCTCAGAAACTTTGTGTTGGACGACGTCCAACGCTTCCCGCTTATCGGACAGCACTAGGCAGGAGCGGCGATTGAGGATGCAATCTGATGCAATAGCGGTGATGGTGTGGGACTTTCCACAGCCCGGCGGGCCTTCGACCAAGATGAACTTTCCGTCTTCTCGACGGACCGCCTTAAGGATCTTGATCTGCTCTTCATTCAAGGGGATCGGAGCCTCGAAGACGAGACGATCAACGAGCGGCATGGCCTCCCACTCGCTTTCAACGGCTGGACCGATTGGAATCGGATTCTCTAGCACGACACCCGAAATAATCCCTTCGAAAAGCTCAACAACTCCGGATTCTTCTTGACGGATCTGAGCAAGGATTTCCTCGTAGTCATTTACGAGTGCTTCGTCACCACTATCAAAAACGGCAAGGTAAAGGGATGAGGAAAGGGTTACGTCACTGGTCGAGGCATCGCGCGTATTCTTTTCTCCAAGCGTGACTTTGCCGCCCAAATCCATGGCTTCCGCGATCCTGTCGAAAAATGCTCCTGCTACTTGGGCGATATTCTGGGTCGGGCTAAGGTAGGAAATGCGCTCTTCGATGGGGCTTACCCATTCGCGATGTTGCCGGTTAGCCGTTTCTTGGAGCACAAAATCGATCGCGCGTTTGTTGGCGTAAAGGTGGCTAGTAAGTGTTAGCTCATAGCCTCCTTTGTCTGACCGAGCAACTTCGATCGGGATGAAGAACAGGGGATAGGACGCTCCTGCATACTTCAGCGAGCCAAGATACAAGTAGAGTTGTTTGCCTTCTGCCGTTCTCGCATAAGTCTCGAGATCCCGAAATTCGAGGAATGCATCAGCCGTAACGTAGTTCTCAAAATAGGCAAGCAGAGCTTCGTGAACTCCGGTAAGGGTCAAGCGGCTATTAACACTTGTAACGAGCTCGTCTAGCTTTCGAGTGGCTAGAACACCCGCAAGTACTTCGGTCAGAACGGAATCAAGGTCGATTCCAATACGCTCAATAAGCTCACCTTGTACTGAAAATATTGAATCGATTGACGAATACGCCTGCTGGCTCAGAGGCCCTTCCAGTAAGGCCAACAGTGGTCCAACAATCTGCGCTCCAATGGAGAGTGCAGAGGCAGCCCGAACCGATTCGACCCAGTCTTCGGGGTTGTCTAGGGCATTCCCAAAAGTCGATTCAACGGTGCTGAGAAGTTTCGAACGAACGGCCACGACGCGTTCTTCCGCGATGGCTAAGATCTGCTGACGAATGATCTCCTTTAGCGAGGAAGTCATAGGTCGTGTGTAATGTCCGGGGCCAATCTTGACGACTCCGTGCTCTTGGGTTTCGGTTGAGAGTGCCTTCCAGAGCGCGGAGTCAAGACCGGAATAAGGTCTCGTCTTCATTCCCGCCCGAAATCCGGCTTCTGTCTGGAGCGTGATTTTCCTTCGCGGCGAGTTCTGGCGCCTAAAATCGCTTTCGAGGAAGTCCAGAAAATAGCGGGAAACTTTCGAAGCTAATTCGCGCAAGGTCAAGGGATCCATGGTCATAGGCATTCGTTCTGGAGTGACCGGCCCTCAGATTGCTTTTCCCAAGTGCCTGGATTCAACGTGCTTTTTGGCACTTAAGCTTTGTGCCTCGCCTTTTTCAGGTCTCGGAGAATGGTCATCAGGTCCTGGTTGCCTGGGTATACGAAGTTCGTAAACCGCCAAGTTTGGTGGTGCGTTTCAACCTCTGCAATTACGGCAACCTCTTCCGACGGTTTTCCTGAATCGATGCTATGGACCTTAACCCAATAATGTCCGTTCCTTGTACTTATGGTGCCAACGACGTATTTGTGAGCAGGGTCCTGACTATTGAGGATAGGATCGAAGTCGAGTCCCACGATTTCATCCTTAGATTTAGACGAAGCCGCCGCGTCTTCGACCAACGCGCTAAGCAGTCTTGGACTAAACGCCAATGCCTTTGCCTTAAGCATAGGTTGCCATGCATCACCTGACTTCACGTCCCAAATTTTGGAGACGTAAGCGTCGTAGAAGCGTTGGACAAACTGCCTTGCAGACTTCGTCGGTTTTGTCTCATGCCTTGCTAACGTACTCGCATCCGCTTCTTGCCCAAGGGCGAAAACCCAAAGTGGAATACTAAGTGCGACAAGTTCTGCGATCAGGTTCACGTTGACTCTTATAACACAAATTCTGATGCTGCCGCCCATGCATGCCGTGAGTGGCAACCACCTTAGATGTGTGAATTAACTATGCAACCCAGAAAAAGCTCCCAGTAATTGGGCTTCGAGCGTGTGAACTTCGTTTCGAATCACCTTGATTTTTCGACACCCGATCAAGGCTGGATTCGGGACCAAGTCGAGGGAATCGTGGCCATTCGCCTATTGATTAGGTGACTTCAAACGTTTCTTTGAATAGGATCCATCGTCATTCAAACTCTCTTTCCCCGCCCGAAAGATCCTGTAGTTTTCCTGCAAATATCTAACTACTGCGACCACAAACATCGCGAGTGTCCATAGAGCGAAGAGCACAATCATGCGGTTGTGCGAGTAATAGAAGTCGGTATTACCAATGATGAGGAGCAAAACTAGCGACACCATGCCTGAAAGGGGACCCACCTTGATCATGGCTGTCCAAAGGTCAACTTCCTCCCGGGTTCTTCTAAAAACAGGAGCAACTGGATCAGAGGGGCGAGTCTTTCGAACATCCTGAAGCAGGCGCTGAATCTCCTGAGGAGAGAGTTGAGTTGCCTCGGCGACATCATGAATCGTGACCATGGACTGTCGGGCAGCATCCTCTTTTTGGCGGCGAGCCCAGAGCTCCATGACGTCATTCGCCTCAGCTTGGCTCATGTAAGTCGCTTCGACCTGCTCCGAGAAACGTTCGTTGTTCATGATTGGTTTGTGCCTGTCAACAATTCTCGTTCACTCGATTCCACCGTCGACGCTCGGCGGTCTTAACTCCGTAATCCTCGATTCGACGGACAATCCAGTTGCCGAAAAAGAGGAGACCAATAACAAGGGTCCACGTAAGGCAAATCGTGCCGCAGATCCCAATAATGGGCGAGGTTGTCCCCGTTATCAAGTATATGTAACCAACCGCAGAGCTTAGCAAAGCCGACTGAGCAAGGACTACTCGGCGCGAAATGGTTTGGTGTAAGCCAGTACCCGCTTGCCGGACCTTTCGCCCACCTCGGGGCTTGCGGTGACGAACGGTTTCAAGCAATCGCTCAACTTGGTCAGGTGAAACCTGGATGGCCTCTGCTACGTCATGCACGGTAACAAGAGCTTGACGGTTTGCCTCTTCTCTTTGGATCTGAGCCCATAGTTCCACTACTTCGTTGGCTTCGTCCTGGGTCATACAGGTTGGGCGAAGACCCTCTTGTCGGTAATTGTTGCTCATGGTCGTCAGTAGTCAAAGCACATAGACGTGCCGACTCTAAACATCGTACGGGAGTTCTCGACAAATGGATGCGTCATTTTGCAGGAAAAACGCCACATCCACCTAAAGAGAATGAATCCCACGCACGTCCCTTCAACTAGGGCCGAGGAGGATGCTGTTGAGGAGCATTTTGTAGAGTCCCGGCCACATGGCGCGTTCGGTTGGATCCTCAAAGAACAGAACGGCATGGCCTCGACCGACGGGCACATCTTGAAGCCAGACCGTACCCGCAAGGTTCTTTTCTGTGTCATCCGGATATTCCCATCCACTTAAAAGCTTTCGGACCTTTTCGTCTGGGTCTAGGGTTACGACGGAGCCCCCTTCTTTCCTGCTGAGAAAGAAATCGCTTCCGCTCATGGGAACAGCAAGGTCCGTTTGACCTCGGGGATTGGTTTCGTACCCATAGCTCAAAAAGCTTCGCACATCAAGGCGAGCCTTGAAGAGAGAGCCTGGGAGTCCCTGCGGTTCTCCCTTGGCTTTGTTCAATTCGACTAACCCAGTGGAACCCAGTGCCCAGCCTGGACGAGCTAAAGCGACAAGCGCTCCCCCTCCGTTCAGCCACTCCTTGAGGTTGGCGGAAATCGAGCTGGTTGATCCTCCCGGTAGAACGATAGTTGTAAAGCGGGACAGATCTCCGCTGAGTGCGTTAGAGTTAAGTGGCGTGAAGGGGAGCTTGAAGACACGCTCCATCAAGTACCAAATCGAACCTACCTGTGCGAGCTCTGAACCTCGGCCAAAGACCACTGCAATGTTAGGCCGCTTCAAGGCAGCTACACTCCCGCTGCCAGGTCCCTCTCGATCGTCGTCTGGGAAGCTCGTGCTTAAGGGCACGAAATGGACGTGGCGGGACTTGCCGATTTCCGTAAGTTTCTGCCTAAGTTCCTCATCATTGTGGCTACAGAAAAATAAGAAAGTGCCCTTGGCGAATCTCTTACCTGCGAGCTTCATAGGTTTTGTGGTCACGGAACCATGAATGTCTTGGTTCAGCGCATCATGTACGGCGAGAATATCGTCGATGTCGGTGTATTCCAACGCGTATCCGACGGAAGATGCCCCGCCCGAGGGATCTTCTTCATTCCGCATCAATGGAGTAGGTGAAACTGTAATGGCTGGAGCACTTTCGCACCACCAAGCTCTCAAGTTGTGTGCATAAGGCAATGACCAACCTGTAAGGTCATAGAATTCTGAGCCATCGGGCCCGGGATACTTTTCACCCTCAGGAGCGGTTTTCTTTTTACCTTCCTGCGCTTTCACAAATTCAGGTTCGAAATCAGACCCTGGTTCCAGCAGTGATTTTGCCAACGGTCCCTGCGACTGAGCCATATCAACGATCAAAGAATGAGCAGGGAAGGTCACTGAGCCTCGAGCTCCGGACCAATAATCGTTCGCGTCAACCTGTTTGAATGGTGCCTCGTTCCATGCGGAGTGAATGCCGGCGTCGGATAGCTGAGATTGCAAGCGGGCTAAAGGTCGGGGATCAGCGCTTACAAGCACAACTCGTTTGAACTTGCCAGTCAGTTCTCCTGACGTTGCCTTCTGCTTATAGGAGGCGAAGCTACTCATCAAGTCCGACTTGTTATTCGCAGTGGCTTCGACAAGAGCCATGGCGGATGTGAAATGCTTTTCCACGCCATTTCTGAGCGTTAGGATCGAACCATCGCTTCGTAGACGATTGAGTTCTTTTCCTCCGTCCGTCTCATGAGTCATGCCAATCGCTCCGCAGAGCGTAGTAAACGAGTCCAAGTATCCCGGATAGTAAAGGTCGAATTCGTCTTTGACGAAGTAGCTAAAGCCTTTGCGATCGAATGCCTTGCCCGTCGCTCTTCCAAAAACATCAGTCCAATGGTTGAGGCGGTTTCGATCGACGTTGGCATTCACCGACATCGGGTTAGGGGGAAAGAAGTAGGAATCCACCTGACCGTGCTGGTCGGCATACACCTGGGGTGACCATCTCAGGAATTCCGCCACTTCCTGTTTTGTCTCATCTTGAGACATGGCTACGCGATCACGATTCATGTCAAAGCGATAGTGGTTGAAGCGTCCTTGAACGGTCCCAGGTTCCGTATTCTCAAAAGCAGAAGGGTCGCTTGAACCCGTTGCAAGCGATCCGTAATAAACCGCATATCGCTCATGTCCGTCGGGGTTATAGACCGGATTGACCACGACAACAACACGCTTGAGTGCCTCCTGAATCTGCTTGTTTCGCGAGGCTGCCAAGTTGTAAAGCAAGTACATTCCAGACTCAAACGAGGCAGGTTCGTTGCCGTGAATGCACTCGTTAATCCACAAAATAGGCGGTGTACGTTGTATGGTTTCCGCGCTGGCTTTGCCTGCTGCAATGTCCGCATGTTCTTTCTTGATTTGATCTAGCCGTGCGATATTCTCAGGGCTGGAGATAGCGAAGATCCTTAAAGGTCGCCCTTCAACGCTTTTGCCAAATTCCGTAACTTTTACACGCAGCTTAGAGTGTTCCGCAATCGCTAGAACGACTCTTTCTTGATCGCGAAAAGTAGTGATTCGCTCACCTGGTCCATATCGGAGGATGCTCTCCGGCTTGGGTATGGAAGAGTCATACGGGCCATCCGCATAGAAGTCCATGGGTGTGGAAAAGTGAATGGCGACCGTGGCCAACAATGGCAGAAGCATGCGCCATTGTAGCAAAACGAGTCGCCTGGTTACTGTAAATTGATCACCTCAGTGGCTATTCGTTCCACGAATTGACGGTCATGGGAAGTAAACAGAATCGCACCGGGGAATTCCACCAACGCATTTTCTAGTGCTTCAACCGAAGCAATATCCAGGTGGTTCGTAGGTTCATCGAGGACGAGGACATTCGCCCCGCCAAGAATCATACTTACGACCTCAACTTTGGTTCGCTCACCTACCGAGAGCACCCCAATGGGACGCTCAACATCATCTCCCCTCAAACCTAACCTCGCCAGCGCCGTTCGCGCGAACAACTCCTCCTCAGCACTTTGAGGCTTAAGTGCCTTAACCGCGGATTTTGAGCGATCCAATAAGTCTCGAGCCTGAGACAATTTCGCCACCTTTGCGTCAGAGGACCAGGCGACTTCACCCATTTCCGATGGCATTTCATCCAAGAGGATTCGAAAGAGGGTGGTCTTACCCGATCCGTTGGGACCGATAATCGCGACTCGTGATCCTTTTTCAAGGCTGAAATTCAGGTTTGAAAACAACTCGATTCCATTGAAGCTCTTCTTGAGTCCTCGCACAGTGAGCACAGGAGACGAGCGAAGCGGACGACAGGGGAATTTCAGGGCCAACGCATCGGCCAAGAAAGGCTTGTCAGGCGCAGCTTCTCGGCCCTTCAAAACTCTCGACCGAACCGCTTTTGCCCGCCGATCGATCTTGGCTTGCATGCCTGAATAGAATGCTTTTGCCTTGGGATCATAGGTGCGTCCTGTGGGTTTCTTAGTCACTTTCGTGGCCTGCTGAAGCAGGGCCTCAGTGGCAATCCGCAGCCGTCGGTCTTCGGACTTGTGGCTCTCCCATTCGCTCATCTGCTTGGCATTCTTCTGAGATTTCATCTGAACCATGTCGTCGTAGTTGCCAGTGAACTCATGCAAACTTCCGCGTTCGAGTTCGAGAATTCTGTCAGCGACTTCGTTAATAACGGCTCGGTCATGGCAAGCAAAGATGACGGCCTCCGGACATTTAGATAGGAACTGCTCTAGCCATTCCTTTGCGTCCACGTCCAGATGGTTGGTCGGCTCGTCAAGGATAAGGATATCGGGCTCTTCCGCGAGAAGTGCTGCCAAGACACCACGCATGCGTTCTCCAAGGCTCAGCGTTTGAAAAGCCTGCTGCAGACGCACGGGTTCTATACCCAGGCGATTCATCGCTTTGGCAATCGCGAAAGCAGGTGCACTTGGAGATACTTTCTCCAAGAGCTCTTGTAGAGTTCCTTTGAAATCCAGGTCGAAATCTTGCGGAAGGAAGGCTGCATGAATTCCTTCTAGATAGACTACACGACCAGAGTCAGGGCGGAGGCGACGAGAAAGAATCTGCAGAAGTAGGCTCTTGCCGGCCCCGTTTGGGCCGACAATGGCTACTTTCTCACCTGCGTTAACTGACAAACGAACTCCTTGAAAAAGGATCCCAGCCTTAGGATCTGGGCTAATAGACAGGTCAAATGCCTGTAACATACGGACCTCCAAAACGCGCAATCGGGCCGCCAAAGGTAAGTGGCGGAAACAAAGAGATTGGGTTTAGCTAAGGTTCAACATAACGGCGCTTTGCAGCGACTTAGTCATTTTACCTGGTCAAATCCACAATCGCAACAACAGTTGGGGAGGTGTCCCAAAGAGGTTAACCATTTGGTTGTTGAGGATTCGATGTTATGATTCACTTGGAGATGGTTCCTACTGCTTCACTATTGATCACTGTGCTAGTAGGTTTGGGTCGTTGCCCAATGCCCCAAGATCCACTGGATCCTTTGGTTCTGGGACCAGGGTTAATGGGTGGAAGTCGTCTCCAACATGGAGACAATTTATTCCCCTCCGACTGGAAAGTGGACGGCAAACTGCGGGAGATTTCGAGCGTCAATTTGGATATTAAGGGTTTCCAAATGGTCACCCTAGACAAAGCATCGGCGACACCCAAGAAGAGCAATCAAGATTCGTTCCAAGAAATTCCATGCGAGTTTATGGGAACAACGCCTTTGGTCACTGTATTCGCCCAAAACGGGACAAAAGCGAAATTCGCTGTCGATAGTGGTGCGCTCAAAAGCTACATTCAGCCTGCGCTTGCTCAGGCCTGGAACAGGGGAAATGAAGCGCCGTTTCCCATGGTTCTGATGCTTTCGCCCGGCTCATGGGTCCATTTCAAAACGGAAGTTGACCGCAATGTCCGAGTGCTAGCGATACCTGGCCCCGACTTTAGGGCTGAGGGCATACTGGGAATGAATGCGTTATCTGGCCTTCAACTTAAAGTCGATTATCGGCACAGAAAACTTTGGGCTCGACTTTCACCACGACCCTTCGAAGGTTCCGATGCCGCGACCGAACTGACGCCTGGCAAGTTAGGAACCCTCAAAACCGTCGGATTGCATCATGACATTTCAGGTCGCTTTGCTCTGGACGCGACTATAGGGAAGGAAATCGTGCCCCTTGAAGTGGACACTGGAGCCAACGTGTTGGGGTTGACATCGGAAGTCGTCAAGCTCCTGAAGCTTGAGAAATCGGGTGAAGGTGCGGTCTTGGTGGAGAGAGGGACAAGAGCACTCGACACATACCTTGCGCCACCTACCGTGATTGGAGATATTCCACTCCTATGGCCGGTTACCCACCGCGCAGATTCAGATGAGACCAAGCTTGGAGGGTTTGGACCGGCATTGTTTCCGCATCCAGTGGTGATCATCGATTACCCTGGGTTATGCCTTTACACGGTCTCGCCAACAGCCGACGAAACCATCGCTCAGGCACTTGGACAGCTCATTTCCGGAGTCGTGCGCATTGAAGGTACTGAGGTCGTTCTGGATTTACCTGACATCGTTGGAAAGTCTCGTGCAGTTTTGGTCAAAGTCCAGGATCGTCCAATATCTACGGTGCTGATTGACTTGCGAGGGGTCCTAAGCGGCAAAGAGCAATCTAGGAAGAGTCTGGAAAATCTCTTTCGACAGCTAACTGTCGGGGGCCACATCACCATTCGCCAGGACCAAATCTTGAAGTTAATCGAGATCAGTCCGGCAGGTTAAGACTCTACGCGTTTCTTGAATGCCTCGTTGATATTTTCGAGGTTTTTGACAACGATGCTGTGGATCACTTTCTTGACCAGAGGACCCAGTGTTGGCACGTTGTATTCATATTCCAAGTACTGATCGAAGCGGGTTCCCCCGTCTTCCTCTTTAAAGCGCCATGTGCCTTCTAGTTTGTCGTAGTCGCCCTTAAGCTGCTTGAAATGGCTACAATGCTCCGCATCGTCCCATATCTCTTCCTGACGCCATCGAACTTTCAGCAAGAAACTAGGAATAATGCCCACCCAGTCGGCAACGAACCGGTTGCCGTCACGCTCAACTGGCGTAAGAGAGTGAACATCCTTCATGTACTCAGGATATTTCTCGCTGTCTTTCGCGACCTCATAGACTTTTTCGAGAGGAGCTTTAAACCAAGTTGATGTTTCGACGATTGGCATGATAGTTGAGTCAAAATCTAGGGATTGGCGCATTCTACCTGCCCAAAAAAGTAATGAGATGGGCAAAACTAATTTACACTCGTGAAGCAATCTGACCCTTCGATTCCAACTTTCATGAAGTCGCTCATCTTGAGAAGGCCCCAAGACCTTGTACTTGAGGACGTACCTGTCCCCAGCGTGGGACCTGGCGAATTGCTTATCAAAGTGAAGGCCGCCACAACTTGTGGAACAGACCTAAAGGCGTTTCGTCGAGGGCACCCGATGATTCCTATGCCCGGTCCGCTTGGGCACGAATACAGTGGAGTGGTTTCCGCTGCTGGAGAGGGAGCAAAGTTCTCCGTGGGGGAGGCGGTCATGGGTGTTCACTCGGCCCCATGCCAAGAATGCTATTGGTGCAAGCATGGTCAAGAGAACCTTTGCGATTCGATAATGTCGACGATGGTGCTTGGAAGCTACGCCGAATACCTAACGATTCCATCCCACGTTGTTCAGCGAAACATGTTTCGCAAACCGGAAACACTTTCCTTCGAGTCAGCCAGTTTGTTGGAGCCCTTGAGCTGTGTCGCCCAAGGCATTACCTTACTCGCGCTTTCGCCTGACTCATCCGTGCTCGTAATGGGTCCGGGAGCCATCGGACTGATGTTTGTTGCGGCGCTTAAAGCAAGCGGAGTTCAGTCCGTAACCTTAGCGGGGAGAAATCGTACTCGCTTGGAGGTTGGCGAAAGCCTGGGTGCCAAGGTCTGCTTGCTACAGGACATTCCTCAAGGCGATCCAAAGCAATTCGATTTTGTGATCGAGTGCACCGGCCAAGTCGAAGTCTGGGAGAAATCGGTCGAATATTCGCGCCGAGGTGGAACAGTCATGCTTTTTGGAGGCTGCGCTTCTGGAACCCAGGCGAAATTCGATACTCGTAGATTGCATTACGACCAGATAACCTTGATCAGCCCATTTCACTTCGGGACGGCAGCCGTGAGAATGGCCTTTGAGTGGCTGTCGAGCGGAACAATGGACTTATCTTGCCTCCTATCCGGTGAGCGTTCTTTGGCAGAGGGGAGTCAAGTGATGGCCGACCTGGAAGCGGGTAAGGGCCTCAAGTACGTGTTCAAACCATGAAAGTCGCGCGCTATATAGGTAACGGTCAAGTTGACATTGTTTCTGAACCTATTCCAGCCTGCCCCGAAGGCGGTTTACTGGTACGAACGGAAGCATGCGGATTGTGCTCTGGCGAATTGATGTCTTGGTACATGGACCAGAAGATTCCGCACGTGTTGGGACACGAGGTTTCGGGCGCAGTGCTTGAATCACAAGATTCTCGTTTTCCACTCGGCGCCAAAGTTTTTCCACATCACCATGCACCTTGCCTTCAATGTGAATTTTGTCGGGACGGCCTCTTTGTTCATTGTCTTCAATGGAAGAGGACGAAGTTAGTTCCTGGCGGCATGGCGGAAGTGTTTGCCGTTAGCAAAGAGAATCTGACCGACACGATTCGGGTTGACGATATTCGTGCTGTGGACGCTGCTCTTATCGAGCCAGCAGCTTGCGTCATGAAATCGATTCGGATGGCTAGTCAAGCAAGTGCGTTGGGTCAAATCGCAGTAGTGGGACTTGGAGTGATGGGATTGATGCATCTCCTCCTGACTGACAGCCAAGGAATCGGATACGACTTGAATCCCTCACGAGTCGAATGGGCGAGACATTTAGGGCTTCGAGCAAGCGCACCAATGGAGCCTGATTTGGCTGATGTCGTTTTTGTGTGTCCGGGAAATCAAGCTGCATTTGACTTCGCGCTAACCCTCTGCCGTCCAGGAGCCACCGTTGTTATGTTCGCACCGTTAGCACCTTCTCAGGAATTACGGCTGCCACAGGACATATACTTCAGGGACATTAAGATCATGCACTCCTACTCGTGCGGTCCGGTGGATACTGCTGCCGCTGCCCAAGCGATTCGAGACATGAAATTGAAGGCAGAACAGGTCGTTAGCCAATTCATAGACATCGATCAGTTGCCGATGGCGTATGAAGAAATGAAAAACGGGCTCATTCTAAAGCCGATGGTGGTTTTTGGATAAGTAGGAAGCGAAGTCTGTTATTGGACAGTACACTTTTGCCATCCAACCGTCAGAACTTAACCCATGATCCCTGCTTTACTCGCCATTCTATTGAGCGCCACCCCGAACCCGAATTTATCGGTCGATGAATTGGTGGCGACTGCATGGCAGGACGCGGATACCAAGGCCGAGTTAGCTCACCAGCAAGACCTTAAAACCGATGTCGAAGTCGGCGCGAAGTACGCTGTCGAGGTCGAGAAGAAGGTCAAATTCTCGACTGACACGGACATGATCAAGCGTGTGCAACGAGTCGGATCAGAGATGGCAGATCTCGCAAATCAGACTCATTCCATTGCCAGTTGGGGCGATCGAAGGTTCAACACCTTCAATTACACTTTTAAAGTCATTCAGCAAGACGATCCCAACGCGTTTTCTTTGCCTGGTGGATATATCTATGTTCAAACTGGGCTACTTAAATTTATCGAGAGTGATGACGAACTAGCTGGAGTTCTCGCCCACGAAATCTCGCACGCAAAGTTCCGGCATATCGCGACTTTGCAGCGAGAACAGAGCAAACTCACGGCCATTACATTGCCGCTTATTCTTGCCTCGATTATTGCGGGCGGAAACAGTACGGGCAGTGCCATCACCGCGTCCGAGATTTTGGGAACGACATTAGGCAATGGTTGGAGTGTTAAGGCTGAAGTTGCTGCTGACTATGGTGGCATTCAGATCATGGTGAAGAGCCGCTACAATCCAACGGGAATGGTTACCGTCATGGAACGGCTTGCCCTTGTCGAGAATAGCCAGCCGCAGTTTAGTAGGGACCTCGGTATTTTCCGAGACCACCCGCCAAGTAAAGAACGTGCCGACTCGATGATTCGCTACTTGAAGCAATACAACGTTCCTGTTGAGCGAAGCAAAGTGTCCACGAGCTTCCGTGCCATTGTTAAGCCAGACGACAAGCTAGCAGGTGCGGTTGTAATCACATTCGACGGCCGTAACCTCATGTCTCTTTCCGGAAATGATGCCTTGACCCGAGCCGATGAAGCAGCGGTCAAGATTAATAGCTTCATGGATTCTTCGCCGGCTACGTTTGAAGTCACGGCTGGTATCGACGGGACGGTATTGGGCGGAAGTCAAAAGCTCGTTCAATTTACGGCAATAGATGCGGCTGCCCAGGGAAAGACAGCTGCTGAACTGCAGCGTTTAGCCATTTTAAACATCCGCGGAGCCCTGTATTTGGTAGCTATTCGAATCTGGGAAACCCACTAGGCGACTGGACTCGTAGAACTGTTGGCGAGCAATTCCATATCGCCCGGTAAACTGTTCCTGAAATGATCGATAAGCTCAAGGATATTGAGAGGCGTTTCGACTCGATAGAGTCGGAATACAACGACCCCGGCGTCGTGACTAACCCAAAGGAGATGCAGAGACTCGGCAAATTGCGTGCCGAGCTGGAGCCTATCGTCAATTCATTTCGAGTGTATGACAAAGCTCTAAGTGACCTGAGTGAATCTCAGGAACTCCTCCTGGACCCTGAAATGAAGGATCTTGCTCTGGCAGACATTGAGCAGCTGACAGCAAAAATAGCCGTGCTGGAGTCCGAGCTTAAGGGAATGCTCGTTCCCAAAGATCCAATGGACGAGAAGCCAGTTATCATCGAAATCCGGCCAGCCGCTGGCGGCGACGAAGCAGGCTTATTTGCGAGCGAACTCTTTAGGATGTATCTGCGATACGCAGAACGTCGACGATGGAAAGTCGAGATTGTCGACCATGAAGAGAGTGGGATTGGTGGACTCTCCCGAGTCGTTTTCAACGTCGAGGCTCAGGGCGCCTATTCGCAATTGAAATACGAGAGCGGTGTTCATCGAGTTCAGCGCGTGCCTGCAACGGAGAGTCAAGGACGAGTTCATACTTCGACCGTTACCGTAGCTGTGCTCCCAGAAGCTGAAGAAGTTGACCTGGACATCAAGAGCGACGATCTAGAAATCTCGACTTTTTGCTCCTCATCGGCAGGTGGTCAGCACATGCAGAAGAACGAGACCGCGATCCGCATCATCCACCGACCTTCTGGTCTGGTAAGCACCTGTCAAGACGAACGAAGTCAGGCCCAGAATAAGTTGAAGGCGATGTCTGTGTTGCGTGCCAAGCTTTATCAAATGGAGCGGGAACGTCTGGACGCCGAACGATCCGGCATTCGGAAAGACCAGATCGGAAAGGGCGATCGAAGTGAAAAGATTCGCACCTACAATTTTCCGCAGTCTCGTATCACGGACCACAGGATCGGCTATCAAGTGAATAATCTTCAAGCCTTCATGGATGGCGATCTTCAGGCTTTGATTGAAGCTCTCAACCAGGATGAGCAAGCTCGTAAGTTGGCCGATCAAGACGATCAGGCGGCCTAATCATGAACCCAGATCCTAACAAAGATCGAAACGATCCGATGATGCCTGAGTTTTGGCAGTTGGGAGAGGACCTGCAGGACAAAATCCGGACTGCAGGATACGATTCACCAACGGTTGAGGGCATTGCAGTAGACGTCCACGACCTACTTCAATCGGCAGCGCGAATTGAGCAGAACCTCATCCCGGACGTTTTGGGAATTTATGACGTGAAGGACAAGGAAAAGCTGCTCGAGCACCTCAAGGAGCTCAAGTACGAATTCTCGCATGTCGGCTGGCATTGTGTAGCTGCTGCCCAGTATTTGACAGCAGCGATCCACGCGCTGGAAGACGCTGAAGCTTAGTCTTCGAGTCTTTCAGCGTTCACGACGAGTTCGCCATCTTTGATGTCGCGAAAGAAGCAACTGCGGAAATTCTCGTGACATGCCGCGCCGACTTGCTCGATCTTAATCAAAAGGGCGTCCTGGTCGCAGTCGATACTAATGTTTTTTACGTGCTGAAGGTGACCGCTGGTTTCGCCTTTCACCCAATACTTTTGTCTTGAGCGGCTCCAGTAGGTGCATAACTGTGTTTCGATAGTCTTTTGAAGAGACTCTTTATTCATCCACGCCATCATCAGCACTTCGCCGTTTTGATGGTCTTGGATAATTGCGGGGATCAGACCATTTGCGTCGAATTTCAGATTGTCAAACATGCTGGGCATGGGCCGAGTTTACCGGTCGAGTAACTCCAAACTCAGACGGGTAATCTCCGCCCCATGTCCGATCTACCGATTCACGTCCAAAAGAACCGCCAAATGTGGTCCAATTATGCGGACCAATGGGTTGATGCCGGGCGACGGGCATGGGAAAGTCCCGAAATAACCTGGGGAGTCTGGGGTGTTCCCGAGAGCGAAATAAAAGCTCTTGGACCAACGGAACACCTTCGCGGGAAGGATGCCATCGAGCTAGGGTGTGGAACGGGTTATGTTTCGTCTTGGCTCCACCGATTAGGTATGAGACCGGTGGGAATCGATATCACTCCCAACCAGCTTGCCTCGGCTCGAGCCTTCCAAGCCGAGTTTGGCATCGAGTTTCCACTCATTGAAGGAAGTGCAGAAGCCGTCCCTTTGCCTGATGCAAGCTTCGATCTTGCCATAAGTGAATATGGTGCCAGCATCTGGTGCGATCCCTATGCTTGGATTCCCGAGGCTGCACGTTTGCTTAGACCAGGTGGAACGCTAGTTTTCTTAAGGAACAGCACCCTTTCGATCCTGACTTGCCCAAATGTCGGTGCTTCTTCCGAGTTACTGGTGAGAGATTACTTCGACCTAAACCGCCTCGAATTCGATGAGCAATCCGTTGAATTCCATTTGCCAACAGGTCCGATGATTCGTCTGCTCCGCCAGTGTGGATTCGAAGTCGAGGATCTCATTGACATCAGGCCCCCGTCGGATGCAGTTGAGAACCGCTTCGACTACATCACCCTTGAGTGGTCCAAGCGATGGCCGGCTGAAGAAATCTGGCGCGCCCGAAAAATCGACTCTCGTAAGTAATTTCATAAGTGTGATACGGTGCTAATCATTGGTCTAAAAGTGCCCCCGGGAATCCTGGATCACTCAGGATCTGAATTCGATCGGGGGCAAAACGTTGGACGAAGTTAGTGACTTTGGAACTCAAAACTTAGAACATCAGCGTTTTGATACGAAGACCCCGTGCCTGCAGTAAATCCAACCCAAGCTTTACCGTTGGCTAAGGGCAGGATGTTTGAGAGCACCACGTTCAAGTCCAAAACTGGTTTGGAAGCATCGTCGATAAACACTTTCAGGTGCCCAACCGTATACGATAGGGTTACGTTATGAACTTTCCCGTCCTGTAAATCAGGAATGTCCGAAGTACGACCTATTGAAAGTGCTTCATCTCCGCTGTTCTGGCCAGCTCCATTTGTGTGAACCGATATGTGGTTTTTATCCGGATCGCCGTAGTCATCATTCTCGTAAGTATCAAATTCGACAGCCAACGAATCGCTGATACCGCCATACCCAATTTCCTGAGCTGAACCCCCTAATGCATTGGCGCTTTCACCTTGGATGACAAAAGCAAGGCCATCTGCTCCTGGCGTAGCACCACCTCCACCTGGATTAGTTATTTGGAAAGCAAACGATGCGTCAAAGCCGTTGTAGACATCGAGGCTTGTGGGTGACCAAGCTGCCCCTGCCGAAAAAGTTGAAGTGTCGACAAGTCTTAGCTTGTGCCCAAGTAAAGCCGAAGAACCAACGCAGTTCATACCCTCCAAATTGACTGATGTAACGTACAGAGTTAGAGGGATTGAACTTACAGGTACCTGTCCCAGGGAGCCTTCTACCTCTGTAAAAGTGGCCTTGATGGTGACAGAGCCCGTCTTAAGCGCATGTACAGTTGGCGTAATGCCTGACGCATCAATCGAGAGGACCGACGCATCACTTGTCGTCCACTGGACTGTGCTACTAGCGACCAAAATGGTATTCCCACTCGCGTCTTGAGGAGTTGCAGTCAACTGCGCATTGGTCCCGGGTATCAGACTTGGAGGAGATGACGGGGTGACAATTACCTTGGCAACTGTTGAACCCATTGTAAGGCTCGCCTGTGATGTTCCGCCAGACATAACGTCTACTGAAGTCGTCCCATAGGCTTGGGCTTGACCTGAACCATCTGCGGTCGGAAATGCTTCGGCGATAATCTTGATTGTCGTAGCGGGAAGCTGATCAAAAGAAGCAGTAGCCGAAGTTTGCCCATTGGTTGGCCGTGGAATGGTTACGGATTGAAGCTTTGCATCATTTGCGTTTGCAGTTACGACGATGCTGTTCGCGGATATTGGAATGATCCTGCTGTTAGAGGGCCATGTAAAGGTAATTTTTATCTTTCCAGACTGTGAGCCGGTGTTGCGTAATCCAGCGTTTGAGCCGCCGCAGCCAGTGCAGAGAACGGCAATGCCACATGTTAAGAGGAACAAGATATTCTTCAATTGATCCCCACCCCTACCCCACCGTCGAAATCGACATGCCAAGTTCCTAGGGGTAAAGAAAGGTCTACCAGGTTCGGGAGGCTGAAATTGACCAAATCGCGTCCAAAGACCTCGACCTTCAGTCCACCTCCTGCATCAAACCCGCCATCAAGTTCGAGGTCCAACCCAGGCTTTGTTGTTCGGCTCGTTGCCGTGACGTTTAAGACGGGGCCGTCAACACTTACATAAGGTCCAACCACGTCTTCGATGAGAAGGCTCCCTTCAAAGCGGAGTCCAGCTTTAAGTGACGCAGTCGCTACTAAATTGGGTTTCCATGGATCGACTGATACGTGAGCATCATGGATCGGGGAGGGCCAAGTGCCCTTTTGATAGTCAAAACCTGTCTGAACTTTAAAGTTCAGGTTGGGTGACTCCATCCCTCCCGTCACTTGTCCACTCAGTGTGACGTAGACGTCACCGGCAAGAGACACCCCTATCGGGCCACCAACGGGAATAGGAACACTCTCCAAATGGAATAGTTTAAACTTACCAAGGTCTTTACTGATAGTTCCAACAACTGAAACTTGAACTGTCCCTTTGATCGAAGGAGCAAACTTGAGGTGATTTAACCCGCTGAAAATGCTGTAGTCCCACTCGAAACCTGCATCAAGAGTCATGTCTACTTCCATTGAAACTTGAACTCCAGCGCCATTGTCCGGAGTCTTGTTGTGGACGCTGACATGTATGGGCACCGCAATAGTTCGGCCCAACGAATCTTTAATTGGAGCTCCACCAGGAGTTATTCGGACGGTAGAGTCGTTTGGGACCAGCTTAATAAATGAGGTGTAGTCAAGTGGAGCTTTCGTTTTCAGAGTCGTAGACTGGAACACGTCGGTGAGATCGGCGGCCGCACAAGTGACAATGACTGATCCTGCCGTTCGAGATGTTGAAACAACCTTTCTGAGTACGCCTTGCCCATCCCCGCCTACTACAATTTGCCCAGGGGTAAGTGCTGGAACAGGTCCGGTCAACGTAAACGATGTGTCGGTTAGGTTTGTGACCCTAACCGAGCCGTCTGTAGGTAGTGCTTGAACATTGGTGTTCAGTAAAGTAGGCGTTTCAGGAGTAGCGGAGCTGGTGCTCCCTCCTCCTCCTCCACACCCGGTAATTAGAAATAGTAGAACTGGAACGGCAAACCATGCTTGCTTTCCAATTTGCGAAGTTCGAAGAGACATCTGTTCCCCCAATTCCGTTGAACTCCTGTTCGATTCTCTAGGCCGGCTCGCGTGCCTGCAGGAATTGCCTTGGAAATCGATATCCCCGACAGGGTTCCGAGAGAAGGAACGGGACAAACAAGCGGAGTGACCCGATTGACACGAAGCAATTCTAGGTTGTTTTCACAGACGCACGGCTTAATCAACAAAACTGTTTATCGCAATCAATTAACGTCACGACTTAGGCGAAAGCGTTTGCCACTACTACGTTTCGGGGTCCTCTTCGAGTGGTACCTTCATTGATGCTGCGATGAAAGATGTGATTGCACCTCATCAATTCGCGCTTCGGGCCATTAAGGAATGGCACTTGTTTGGGAAGGAATTAGCTTAGCTTGAATGGAGATTCGAAAAGTCAGGCAAGTGGCGACTGATCGAGAAGCTCACCTACCAGGGAAAAACAGTATGTACTGTCCTGTGGCCATCCTAAGTTCGTAAGCATTAACTAGGTGACTCTAGCGCAAAATTCTGGATTCGGTTCTTGTGATCACTGGAAGCATGAAAGGCTTCCGAGGCTATTGTTTTAGCGAACCTGGACTGCTTGCTGATGAGCTTGCCCAGGTTCGGTCGTGAGCGACTTGAACTACCGCTTTGCTTTCATCGGAACGATCCAGATGTTTCGGTATCGAACTTGCGCACCGTGGTTTTGAAGCATGATAGGGCCAGTAGCAGGCTGATCGCCTGCCATGCCGCTTGCCGTTGAGGAGACCTTGATCTCTACATTGTCATGAATCTTGATACCATTGTGAAGGACGGTAATTCGAGGGAATTCGGTGAGTTTGCCGGCAGCATCAAAGCGTGGAGCTCGGAAGGTAATGTCGTATGAGTTCCAGTTTTCAGGAGGCAGGATGGCATTCTTGTCTGGATCTTTTTGACTGTAAATCGATCCACAGCCACCCGCCTTGTATGTTGGGTTGTTGTAGCTGTCCAGCACCTGGATTTCGTACCGACCATGTTGGTAGACGCCGCTGTTTGCCTTTCCTTGCCCTGTAGCCGTTGCCATTAAAGGGAGCCAAAACTCGACGTGAAGCTTGTAGTCGCCGAATTCCTGCTTGGTGACCAGGTCAGTTACACCTGGCTTCACAATCAAACAACCATCGGTAATGTCCCATTTGCACGGCTCGTTAGAGTCGCGATGGTGCCAAGCCGAAGCATCCTTCCCGTCGAAGAGTACAACCGCACCACGAGGAGGCTTTGCACCAAGATTTGGCTTTTGGATCGCCAAGCCAAAAGCGGGGACGCATGCCAAAACCGCTAGGGTAACCAAGGACCGAGTGTTCATTCCGCAATTCTACCGAGGTTGACGGTGTCCTAAAGCGCCTTTGGTTGGCGAGCTGAAATCTCTGGAACTCAACAGTCGATCCTGCTCCATTGGGATACGTGTTCGTCTTCGAAATGCTCTATGACTCGACATGCGATTTGATGCGGGTCTCAGTTGGAAATGAGGGGATAACTGCACTGCATCTTGGAGCATTTACTCCTGGTTGCCACTAAGGCTTTGGATGTGACGATTCGGGAGAATAGCACACATATTTATTGGATTTTGGGACTGACTGAGAACCAGCAAACCTAGGAATTGCCAGAATCGATTCCGTGCAACAGGTCTCATGGAAAAGGGGCTCGTCGGTGACCTTAACGAGAGTCTGATTCGAATTACTTAGAAAAGCTATAGTTAAAAACGGTTATTGCCGTATTAATCAATACAGTTAAGTTATGAAGTGCAAGCTGAATATATTGCAATCCGATAATTTGTAGTCCATACATACTTAGTAATAACATTGGCCTTCAGAGGAAGTTAACTTGTAGCGGTTTAGGTTCGCTTTATTTGCATGAATTTAGGACTATTTCCGTCATATAATGGCATCGATGAAGACCTTTGCAGCAATCGCAGTTTTTCTGTTTTTACTGGTCGGGCAGGCTCATGCCCAATTCTCGCTTATTTCGGGTTATCCCCAAGGAGGGACCATCACTTTTGGATATGGTGGATTTTCTACTTCAGGAAGTACTCGAAGTTCAAGTTGCGGCGGAGTACCTTCGGGATGCGATGGCCCGATTAACTATTCTTGGATTTGGAACTACAACAATCCAAACATGCCTCAATACGTCATTCTAACGGTGACTTCCTCCGCTTCTTGGAGCGGAAACGGTGGTACTGCCAACGACGGCCAGAGTGACCAAGAACACGACGGCGGTCCTCCTCCTCCAGCACCTCCAACAGTAGGTAGTGCGAGCGGTACACATTACTATTTGAAGCCAGTCCCACTGAACGGGGTTGTCGACTACACCATTAACCCATCGGCTTTTTGTGGCAGTGGAGGGTGTGGAGTTTCTGTTACCGCAAGTATCACTCCTTTAGTGATCAACCTCGGCGGTATTACGAATTTCAGCAATGCTCAAAACATACTCGTCGGCCAAACATGCTCGGGTTCGGTGTCCGGAATCCCAAGTTCTGCCACGACGAGCGGATGGTCGTGGGGCGTTCCAGGAAACTATTTCAAGAGTTGGAGCGGAAGTCTGACCGCATCTACTCTCAATACAACTGTGCCCCTCAACATCCAGTACCCCAGTTGGACCTGGAAGTCCTGCGGAGGCGTGGATGATGGTCCCCACGCAGCTACGGTGACTGTGTCGTTCAGCATTTCCATCGCCGGTCAGTCCCTTGGTAGTGCCTCGCTGTTTACTAATCTCAACGTTTGGCGTCCGTATCAATCAATCGCCGGCCACTTCACGGGTCCTAGCGGCTATGGAGCTTATCCATACGAAGTCCATGGCACAGCATTGATTACTGGCACGCTGGGTACGCCTGGACCCTTTGTAAATGGTAGTGGATCGGGTCTTGGAGCATTTTGCCAACTGGTGAAGTTGGACAATTCGTTGGCTGATCACGGTTACACGTTCTGGCATGACACGACTAACGGATACGTATTGGATATACGAGACACAGATATTAGTTGGCCCTATTCGACACCGTGGTCAACTCCGATTGATATCAATGGGCACGGTGCATCAGGAGTTCTGTCTGACGAACCGGGACTCGATTCATTCTCGATTAGTCCATTTGATGCCACGTATTACTCTCTCAACTATCAGTTCCATTCGTATTTGATGTATCAGCCACCTAGCGGTCAGTGGGTTCCTAGTGCCATTGATAACTGGAAGTTCGTTTCATCGAAGAGTTCACCGTTCACGGGAACACCTCCTGGAACTTGTGTCGAAACCTCGTCTTACCTTACGGATACGTTCCCTTCTTGGACTGGAAACCACGTGTCGAGCAATTGAAATGGAGAAGAACATGTCCATCAAATCAATAATCTATGCCAGCGTTGGAACGGTCGTCATAGCAGTTGGGGCAGCAGCAATCGTCTTCCCCCTTCTGCCTCATCCTGGCATTGAGTCAGGCAAGCCACCTCTGGCCATAAGAGCTTCGCAGCAAGCAGTCATAGAGGCAAGGAAGAAGACATTTATCGTGCCAATTTACGATGCCATTCGGAAGGATAATCTGGCAGCGGTTCAATCCATTTGGAAGTCATTCATGGCTTCTTCTGCGTTTGAAGAAGACCCAATGCTTCGCCTTGAGATGGCTCGATACCTTGAAAAGAAGGGTGTTACACGTGAGGCTCACGATCATCTCGATAAGATCCTCAATCCACCGCCTGGTTATTCAAGCACACTGCAGCACAGCGGCGAGGTGATGTCTTTATGGCTAAAGACGGCAGGTGGAGAATCAAAGGCAAAGTTGAATCAAGTTCAAATGTCATGGAATCAGGCTGCCATGCCGATGGCACATTCAGATTCGGGCTCGGGTGACCCTACGGGCGTCGCCAAAGTGGAATACATGGCTGCGCAAGAACTTGAGGCACAGACAAAACCAAAGGATGCACTTGCTCATTACGAGCGTGCAGTCCAACTTCAACCGGGCTCCTCATTTCTCTGGAGTGCATTGGGACAGGCGCGAACAAGAGACGGCAATTTCGCTGGAGCTAAAGACGCGATGGCACATGCCTACTGGACGGCGCCATCCGAAGAGCGAGCGAAGATCAAGCTGTTTAACCGCTTGTCCGACGCTGACTTGAACCGTTCAAAGCCCTGAACATCCGTCTTCTGGCGGTCAATCATGTGTTGACCGCCAGAAGTACTTTTCTTCTCTCAGGAAGGCACTTGGGTATTTGGTAGAGATACTAGGCGCACGTTGTGGGTGTATGGACACTCTACTGTTAACCGCAAAACTGTCCACTATTTTTAAGTCTTGTCTACTAGTTTGTCTACAAAAACATGATAGGATGTTTACATGAACACCGTTCCGGCATGCCTCATAACCGAATTCTCCCAACCAGCCACTGAGATTGAAGATGCGCGCGTTCAATCGCATTCCTCTCAGTTTCGTGCCATCCATCGGGAGTGGTCAGCGAAGATTCGCGGTTGCAGTCAGGTCGGGATCCTTTCTCTCAAAGCCAACTTGATGAACGGAATGGATTGGGGCACGGAGATCGCCTACGTAGACTCAGATCTCGACAATATCGCTCTGTTCCGCAATTGGGGCATGTCACTAAATGAGATTTGCGCCATCGAAGAAACCCTCGCAAACCTGGATCCCAAACGAACTTACCTAGCGCTCGCAACCGAACGCCGCCTCGATTCCGGTCTCAGCCACTTCACGCTACTGGCAATCGACCATTCCTCGGGCGACCAAGCCGTCGTTTTCCATCGAAGCGACTGCCAAGTCGAAGGTTTCGTCAACAGCGCGCGGCGAGAGTCAATTCGGTAGTCGTGATCTTGACCTGAGAATCGAGGCTAATGTCGAAAGGGATCAGGGTTAGCGACCCAGTTCGAGTTGAGGCAGCCCCATATGACTTGATGATTAGCTCTTGCAAGTTTCGTTTCCAGCTCTTAGGATCGCCTACCCTCTTTGGAGTTAGCTAACTTACGTAAGAATCAAGTTTCGAGGGGCACTCCGTAGCAACCGGCACGATATTCGCACCGTGCCGGTTGCGTATTTAGCTACGTCCAGGGAAACTTTGACTTAAAGTGGGCCCCTTCGATACCAGTTATTGCTATGACCGTGGTATCCGCCGCCGAAGAGGAACAGGACGGCCAAGACGATCAATATTGTGCCGAGCGTGCCGCCAAGGTAGACACCGCCTCCGCCAAAGAGCAAAACGAGAACGACGATCAGTAAAAGTAATCCCATGCGAATAGGGCCTCGTTTTGTCAAGCGATGTTCCTTCCTGCCCGTTTTCCTACTCAAACAACCCGGGACGGAACGAAATCAGCTTCCAGAGGGTACGACTGATTGAGCGGATTCACCTTAATAGGGAACGAAGCAGATGCTTGAACACTGACTCAATATCTGCTCGACAGCATTCTCAGACCGCGAATCTGGACCACGACCAATTAAGCCGCCGGTCTTCTGCCGGATCCATTCGCTTTAACAGGGTACTGATCGACGAATAAGCAGAAAACCCGATGGCAGGGCAGTTTCTTCGGGCGTTGTCTCATCTTGAGATTTAACAAAATACTTTGCGATCGCCGATTATGGAACCTGCCACCGATTGTCAAGTCATATCCACACAAACGACATTAAAACTTCAAATATGATTTATGTGTCCTAAGTTGTAATTCACTTAACATTGCATGGAAAATCCGCGGGAAACATCATCAATAAACCTCGGACTCGATGGGTCAAAAGCCGACGTCTGCAGGGTTGAGATTACGCCTGAGTGTTCGCATGCTGAGAATCTGCTGCGGTTGGTGGACAAACTCAAAGGCAAGACTCCAGAAAAACGCAGTCTCAGCGAGACAGCTCGAGTCATACGTGACATTGTAGTTGAAGATTACGGATTCGACCGGGCAGGCGTGTTCTCATACGATGCCACCACGGAGACCATGCGAGGAACGTGGGGCACAGACTCAAATGGCCTCCTAGAAGACATATCAACAACCGTGGTTCAATACGGAGAACCCGAGCGAGAGAAGTATGAACAAGGTTTCGGGAAAGGGAGAGGCTATTACATTCGCAATCTAGATACGGCCGAGGATCGCTTCGAGTATCCAGCAGAGATGCGGGCCATTCGGCAACACGCTGTGATCTACCTGTATTGCAGAGGAGAATTGCTCGGATATGTCGCGATTGACAATCTATTGACGAACCGTCCTATCGACGAACCCCAATTAGTCGATCTACTCGCTTTCGTAGACTTTGCAGCACTGGCGATGCTCCTGTCCGGCATGAAGGCGACGCACGAAAACGTCACAAGGCGCCAAATGCGGGTCATGGAAATCACCCTCGCAATTACCTCGAACACAGTTCCCGAAAAAATCTATCTGATGGTTCGAAACGCAATCTTGGAGATCGGCTTCGTTGATCGAGCTGCAGTTTGGGTCGTCGAAGATGAAATCGCGCATGGGACTTGGGGCACAGGTGCACAGGGAGAATTGCTGGACGAAAGCCATGCAAGCTTTCCATTTGACATTGAAGGCGATCTTTCCCAGAACTACGCTAAACATGGCAAGCGTTACCTGATCGATACTTACAAAGTGGTGAAGGGGGATGGCCAATCTTCCGTGGAAGTTCCTCATGCGTTCATTCCTCTTTTGGTAGAGGGGAAGATCATAGGTTTCGTATCGGTTGATAACCTGCTTACGAATCGAAAGATCACCCCTGCAATGCTGGAAGCCGTCCTGCTGATCACCGATCAAGCCGCGGTTGCAATCCAAACGGTGAGGCTTAGCAAACGGCGTGAAGTCGTCATTCATCAACAAAAGAGGCTTTTGGAGATTGCGGTGGCAATTGCCGAAAATGCAAATGCCGACTCCGTTTACAGGCTGGTCCGCGACGCAATCCTGGAAACCAAGCTATGCGAGCGTGTGGCCATTTGGCAGGTTGATGGCCGCATTGCGCGCGGGACGTGGGGAACGGATGAATTCGGCAAGCCTGTCGACGAACATAAAATGACGTTCCCACTCGACGACTACTTCGTTGAGTTTAGCGCATGTCTTTCTGGCAATGAGCCTTATTGTATCGACAATGACCGTCAGGGATATGTAAATAATGTAGCATTAATTGAGAAAGTGCCGTATGCAGTCATTCCGCTAATCGTCGAGGGACAATTGGTTGGGATCCTGACGCTCGATACGTTCGTCTCCAAAAAAAGGCTTACTCCCGAGAATCTGGAGGTGATCCTGCCTCTGGCCAAGCACGCCACAATCGCGGTTCAAAAGTCGATGATTCTCGAAAATCTCGAATCTGTCATTCAGAACCAAAAGAAGCTCATGGAGATTTCGGTTGCGATCGCAGCAAACGCAGATCTCGACGCGGTGTACCTGATGGTCCGCGATGCAATTCTTGAAACAAATGTTTGCGAGAGAGCAGGCGTCTGGCTGACAGTGGGCAGTACCGCTCATGGGACGTGGGGCACAGACAAATTTGGCAAGTTGGTAGACGAACACAACAGGACCTGGCCGCTTGACGACTTTTTTGTAGAGTTTGCGGCTTGTTTGATCGGAGACGAGGAGTTCGCATACGACAATCGTCACGATTCCTATTCAACAAGTACGATCGTGGATAAGAATGTGCCGTATGCGGTGATTCCGCTCAAGGCCGAGGGACGATTGATCGGCATCCTGACGCTGGATAATGTCACTACCAAGCGACCATTCACGCGTGAGAGTTTGGAGACGATTTTGCCATTGGCTAAGCAAGCTGCTCTCGCCGTTCATAACAGCCGAATCCTCATGGCTGCCAACAAGGAAATCAATATACGTCGCGAAGTCGAATCGTTGCTTGTCAGACAAACGGAAGAGCTGACCGTCGCACGCGATGACGCTCTTGCCGGAGCGAGAGTGAAAAGCGAATTCCTGGCGAACATGAGCCACGAAATCCGAACTCCAATGAATGGGGTTCTGGGTCTGAGCTCGATGCTGATGGAGACAAGCCTCGCTCCGCAGCAGCGCGACTACCTACGGGGCATCCAAAAAAGCGCAGAAGCGCTTCTATCGGTAATTGACGACATCCTCGATATTTCGCGCCTAGAGGCCGGAATGCTCAAGATCAATCGGTTCCCGTTCAACCTTCGCGACTGCATTGAGGACGTCACCGAATTGATGACGTCTCAACTCAAGAAGGACGAAGTCGAACTCAATTGCTTCGTCCCGGTGAACTTCCCGGAACGGCTCTACGGCGACGGCGATCGCCTACGTCAGATGATCACAAATCTGGTTGGAAACGCCGTCAAGTTCACCGAGCAAGGCTCCGTTACGGTAAAGGCGAAGTGCGTGTCCGAAACCGCAGAGCAAGCGACCATTGAGATTGAAGTGATCGACACCGGGATCGGAATTGCGGAGGAAAGACGATCGGCGGTTTTCGAGAGCTTCACCCAAGCCGATGGTAGTTCAACGAGACGCCACGGGGGTTCGGGATTGGGGTTGACGATCACCAAGCAGATTGTCGAACTGATGGGTGGAACGATCGATTTGGAAACTCGACTTGGCGCAGGAAGCACGTTTTCGCTGCAAATAACGTTCGAAAAGCAGGTCGAGGATCTGTCGACGCAGGATAAGACGACCCCGTTGAAGGGTTCGTCGATCCTCATTCTGATTGAGAACCCGATCAGACGACGGTTCTTGGCGGATTACGCTCTTGCTTGGGGCTGCGATGTGGTGGAAGCCGAATCAGGAAAAGCGGCTGCATCAGCCTCAGCTGCGAGACCGGTGAACCAGCCTTTTGACTTCATAATTCTGGACGGTGAAAACTGCGACGTTAGTAGTGATGCGGCGCTTGCTCAGCTTCGATCAGCACAAGCCACCGCACGATCTCGAACTTTGCTGTTGAAATCGATGCGGAGCCGGAGGCGGACGGATACCCCCGTTCTCATGCAAGATTCGGTCGCTCTAGCCAAACCGGTGCGAATGACAAGGCTCTTACAAGCGCTGATTTCTCTGAGCGATGGAATCGGTGACAGTGTTGTAGTCGAAGCACCGGTCGGCAAGCAGCAGATTTTGGCGGGCATGCGCGTTTTGCTTGCCGAAGACAACGCCGTCAATGCAATGGTTGCATCGAGCAGACTTGATATGTGGGGCAGTGCCTGCGTTTGTGCAAGTAACGGATTAGAAGTGCTTAAGCTGCTGGAGTCTGAGGAATTCGACGTCGTATTGATGGATGTTTCTATGCCCGAGATGGATGGGATTCATGCAACTCGCGAGATTAGAAAACTAGAAGAACAGTCGGGCCAACACCTTCCAATCATCGCAATGACCGCGCATGCACTGCAAGGAGATCGTGAAAAGTGTCTCACCGCCGGCATGGATGACTACATTTCCAAGCCAATCAACTTTACGGAGATGCTTGAGAAGCTTCGAAAATGGGGCAGACACAAGCTTTCAGAGTAGGGTTGTGCTTATCTCGGGGATGCCTAGTACACCTCTTCCATTATCGAGCGCTGGCTCAGCTTTAGATCGTCTTTGAGCCTAATTAGCCCTTTTCTGGGTTCAACCAATATTGTGCCGAGCGTTCCGCCTGGCCCCGTTTCACCTAGCGATATTCCTTCCAGCCCATTTTCCTGCTCATACATTCAAGGCGGATACCTTTGCTTTCTCAGCTTTTTCAGCCTCATGCGGAGCGAGCCAGTAGACTCTACCGTTTCCATCTGGGTCGTAGGCTTCACCTCCTAGACAAGCTTTCCCCAGTGCACGAACAAAGGCATTCATCGCAAGTTGACCTTTTGCCTCGATGTCCTGCTTGCGTTCTATGGTCATTGGCTCTTGTGCACAAGCTTCGGTGAACACTGGACGATTTCCACTATTATCAAATCCATACCAAATGTCAACGAGGCACTTATGAATGTTCTCCAAAAATTTGGAGCTGCGATTGAACCTTCTACGGGCGACAGCTTCTAGGATATCGTGGGAACCCCTAAGCACGCGGTTCTGGATGCGTTCGACTTACTGATCGGCTGACGCCAAACGAAAGAAGCACAACTCGATCATATATCCATGCTCACGGCAGGTTAGAATTTGTCCCTTTCACCCATGTCCCGATATGGTTATCTCGATAGAGAAACCCCGGTTATTGGCGACTAGGTCTTCTATGCGAAGCTACATCGTCCGACCCGCTGATATGGTGGCTGCTGCTGGATTGAACGGAGAAAGTCCCGCTGCAATAAGATCGACATCGACAAATTCGATTGTTCTCGCCTCATTGGGAAGGAACTTCCGAGCGAAGGTCGTCTTACCCATGGCATTTTGAATTCCCTACGTCCGATCTCGGTATTGGACGGCCTCAGCGAGGTGGTGTTTTTGGACTTGGTCAACTTTGGCGAGGTCGGCGATAGTTCGGGCGACTTTTAGGAGACGATCGAAGACGCGGGCGGAGAGGTTCATTCGGTTCATGACGAGGCGCATGAAATCTTCGCTTTCCTTATCCAACGGCACCAATTGACGTATGTCGCGGGGCGACATCTTGGCATTGACCCGGTGATCGCCTAATCGAATGTGCTGAAGCTGTCGCGCCTGCAAAACTCGGTCGCGAATCGGAGCGCTAGCCTCGCCGGCAGGCGCTCCGATCAATTCGTCGGGCTTGAGGCGGGGAACCTCGATATGAAGGTCGATGCGATCCATCAACGGTCCACTGATCTTGCCTGAGTATTTGGCGCAGGAAGAAGGAGTGGATACGCACTTCTCCTCCGGCAAACCCTTGAAACCACATGGGCACGGATTCATGGCACCGATCAAAATACATTCAGCAGGAAAAGTAACCGTATTTTGGACTCGTGCAACAGTTACAACTCCGTCCTCCAAGGGTTGCCTCAGAGCCTCCAAAACTGACCGGTCAAATTCGGGCATTTCATCCATGAAGAGGCATCCGAGGTGGCTCATCGAGATTTCGCCAGGTTTGGGGTTGCGTCCACCGCCTACGATGGACGCATGACTTGCGCTGTGGTGGGGTGCGCGGAATGGCCGCTCCCAGATGAGGCCTTGTTTGCCTCCCTTTTCTCCTGTGGCGCTGAAGATGCGGGTGACCGCGATGCTCTCTTGCAAGGATAAAGGAGGCAAAATCGTCGGCAGCCTTCGTGCGAGCATGGTCTTTCCGGACCCAGGCGGGCCGTTCATGAGAATGTTGTGGCCGCCTGCCGCGGCAATTTCGAGGGCTCGGATAGCATGACGCTGACCCTTAACGTCGCCATAGTCCACCGGATATTCGGGTTGCCGGTATTCTGGCGAATCTTCGAATTTCTGTGGGGAAAACAGGTTGGAGCCATTGAGGAGTTCCACTGCTTCTAGCAAGGTTCTCACACCATAGACTTCGATTTCAGTGGCTACAGAGGCCTCGGCGGCATTATCAATCGGCACGATTAGCTTCTTGAACCCCTGCTCCATCGCCATAAGTGCCACGCTGACTGCACCGTCGATGGGGCGAAGGACGCCATCCAATCCAAGTTCACCCAGCAAAAGCGTCGTCTTCAACTCGTCGTGGGAGACTTCACCGTTTGCCGCGCAGATCGCAACCGCCATCGGTAGATCCAACCAAGGACCCTCCTTTCGGATGTCCCCTGGAGCGAGGTTGCACATGATCTTCTTGTTTGGAAACTGAAGCTCCGAGTTCTTGATCGCCGTCCGAACCCGCTCTTTGCTCTCTTGGACCGCCTTATCGGGAAGTCCAACCAGGATGAAATACCGCTCGCCATCACCCTGAATGTTCCCCTGAAGGTCAACCTCAATCACGATTGGCACTGCCTCAATCCCGATCAAAGTAGCCGAGTAGGTCTGCGCAATCATTGCAACAGGATAGAACAAAGCAGTCGCTGACTGCTATCCAAATTCTGGACACCCTTGTTTGGGTACAGGTTGATCTTGGACCTAGGACATGTGCCGCCAGATTTCGATTAAAAAAATCTAAATGGCTGCCTCTGAAGGATGGGCGATCTTGTATGAAGTTCAAAGTCTAGATCATTTCGATCGATTGAGTGGAAACGGATCTGGCCAGATGACTTGACATACTATAAAGGATTGAAATCACTCGCCTGAACCCTTGAATTCACAAGGTCATGTATTCCGGGGCCGCAGATAAATTAACTCTTCTGAAAAATCTGATCTTGAGTTCGGACACCTGTAACATTCCCGTAAACCTAGGATTGTTCAATGCGTCCAACATTCCTATAGGCCATCATCAAGAATTCAAGCCCTAGAAATACGAACTAAGTTCGTAAATGCTTAAACCTCTGTGCTCGCAGATTCCATAGGAAAGTACTACCAGATTTATTTTTGATTTATTCACCGGACCACTCCCAGCAGGAGCCAGGATGCAAGGCATTGGGCTAGAAAGTAACTCGGATGTCCAGGGGGTTGATAGCAACGACTGAATCCACCAACGATGGGTCACCATATCGCTATTAGTAGATGCAAAGGATCTGCTTGATCTCAAGTCAGTGGATAGACGACTGTTTCCAGATACATGGGGAATCTGGTCTTCTACTCAATACTATTGCACGCTCTTTCGAGTATGATCTTTTAACTTTAGGCATCAACTTTGTCGCCTTGTTCCTCATTGTCCAATCTTCAGGAAAGCGCCATGTCAAATGATCCAACATCAGACACACAACCACCACTTGCAGATTTCCTCACGCTTACTGCCACGTCTTCGGACATTCGCCAGATCGTTCAGGTGAACCGTGCACTTGAGGAACTCGAGAGAAAGTACCCAAACCAGCTCTTTCGTGGTAGTAGTGGAGGCCAGGATTCCCTTACTCAAAGTCCGATTGATCAGTGGCAGTTGCTAGCAAGTTCTTCGGTTATTACACTTTTTCTTCGCGAGTTACCTTCGCTTCTTAAACGTCTAAAGAAAGTAAACATGTCAATTCACTACGCTGGTGAGCGCCTCCAGTTCTCCGCAATAACGGTAGAAGGAGATTTGGAAAAACTAGAGTTGCTTCTCGGAAAAGCAGATTCTGGTACGAATTTTGATCCAAACAAATCGAAGAAGATCAAATAGCAACTTTTAATTTGGTTTCAACTAGTGATTCAGTTCGAAAGTAAATGGACAACAGTTTTATCGCAATCATCATCGGTGCATCTGAGTTCACCGCTGAGCGCTATAAATCTGATAAAGGATTCTCGGAAGCCCATAAGAGTTTCAAATCCTATGCAACAATTGCACTAAAAATTCGCTGGACTAAACCTCGCAAAAAAAGATCAATCCAGAACACATTTTCGGGCCTTGACCTTTTTGACAGTGAATTAACTGTCAATGAGCAGGATAAACTCATCATTGAGTTTTTAGACAGTCAGTCAGGAGAATTAACGCTTGTTCTATACTACATAGGCCATGGTGATATTGAGCATGGGGATTTCATATTACCGGTAAAGAGCACACAAAAAAACAGCCTTTATCAATCTAGCTTCGTCGCCAAGGTACTTGCAAATCACTTGAAGCGTACGAGTCAAAGGGTACGATGCTTTGCCTTCATCGACGCGTGTTTCGCTGGTGAAATAGGTGAAATTATTGCCCAGTCTCCGGGACCGGGATTATTGATTGACTTCTTCCTCCCCGGAATCGCGTGTCTATGTTCCTCACCAAGAGATAAAGAAAGCTATGTGTTGCCAGATCATTCCAATACTGCATTTACAGATGGCGTGATCGGGGCGTTAACTATGCAAAAGTTGGATGATCCTGCTTTTTTGTCTCTCAGAGACATACAGCTGAAGACATCAGAGAGAATTCACGACCGAAAAGCACAATTTGGAACTAATGATCAAATCTCGATGCGATTCAATCCACCTGTGCCACAGGTTTATTCACGGGACAGAGAGGGCGGAAATCTAGCCACTCACCAAGTCTTTCCTTTGAGATCTAAGTTTGGTCGAAAGCAGGTTAAGCCGCCGATCAAACCCATCGAAATTAGCGCGAGCAGCGCTGATCCAGGCCTCAGAGACTCTGAAATCGATTCATTGAAAGGTCGGAATACCTTGACTTTGGAAAGCACGAGTTTGCCTAACTTTCAAGGCAACCGCATTGAGCCGCAAGCTGGCGATGAGAATATTCAGGTGCACTTACAAACTGATCCCAACAACAGTTGGGATCCCATCAGTGAGCTTGAAAATTTCAAAATAACCAAACCAGACGGGGTAGAAACTGCTCCCCTACCAACTAACGTCATTCCTCAAATTCCCGAAGTTGCCTTGGACGCTGTCAGTAATATGGAAGTGGGTCCACTTGCGACACTTCTTTCTCCATATACGATCAACACAGATAGCGTTCAGCCAGAAATTGACCATCCACACCTGGATTCAGTTACGAAAGAAATATCCGTATTGGGTTCAGAATTGGGCGAGGATCCAAGGGAGATCGTCAATCGATGGCTGGATAAAAGAGACCCGCGAGCACATTTTATACAGGAGGTACAGGAAAACCCGGAGCACAAGTTGAACTACAGTGAGGTGACAACCTGGCTTAGGTACCAACACTATCTACTTGTTACCACTGAGACCGACCAGAAGCGGCGCTATCGAGAGCTTCGTAGCAAGATTACTAGGACAACGAATGTGTCAAGAGCCAGCTTTTCAAACCTTGCGAAACTTCGCATCGAAGCTGGACAGGCTGCAGCAGCACGAATAAAGCTGGACGTAATGCTGATCAAAACGACTGGCATGGTGATCTCCGATTATCGTAGTTACTTAAGTATGAATTCCGTTCGATGGAGTTTTCAAAAGTGGTTTGAGAACGAATTAGATCAAGAGCGCAAAAAGATCCGTGATGCGGCAAAATTCAACTCCCAGATGTTCACTTTGTGGAATCCTGTAACATGCTTTTTGTTCGCTATCTTTGCATGGTATACCTGGTGCGTCCTGTATTACATCCGCTGGACCCTGGAATCATGGCCCTACAATCGGCCACTGGGCACCTCAACAATTAATTTATGGCTATCAAAAATACAAACTTTATTGGTTTGTGGCTTACCATTTGTTGGATGTGTCGTCGTACTGTATTTTGCCCTTCAACAGATAAGTCGTTCCTTCAGGGAAGATAAGTGGACTAAAAGGCAAAGAGAGGCACCTTCGACTGCTAGAGCAGCACATCGAGTAATTGATATTGTATCCCTGGGAACGACAGTAGTAATTGGGACAGCCTTGCCAGGGTACTTAGGATACATTACATCAAAGGATCTGTGGAATGTTTGTTGGAACAATCGTTTAGTTAAAGTGCCCCTAAGCTTCTTCTCGATTGGGATTTGGGTACTAGCAAACATATCACTCCTGCTGTGTCTTACATGGGTAGCTGTACTTTCGTGGACTTACTTGGCTTCAAGGAAACGCAATCCCTACCGAACTGACCAATACAAGGAGCTAGATGAAGGAAGGTAGCTCATCTTAGCTTCGCGCATCCATTCCGTCTTGTTTTCATATCCATAAACAGGATACGTTTGGTGGGTTATGATAAGCCCGACTCATTCTCTACACGTGTCAAACAATCTTGATTGGGACTTCCAAACATAAAAGTCTGCAACTCTGACATGCTCAGAGGGATTCCTAAATCATCTCATTTTGCGGCAAGCCAGCCGCGATCGGACATCCTGTCGGCGAGGCTTTGTGCACACGTGTATATGGCTCGATTGTTGGGGAACCGGTCACCAGCGGGTCTCCCAATTCTAAAGGAGTTATTCAAGGTCGACGAAAGGTACTTGCACGTTATCCAATCGCAATCTCGTTTTGCGTTGTATGATTACTGTAATCTCTTGTCAATTCGTTGAAGCTCTTGCCCGTTTTTCGGTTTTCTACAGGCAGAAGAGGCAGGACCTTCAGTACTTTTTGAGCGACAAATCCACATGACACCCACTTCTAGAAATAGAACCGCGTTCTTGGCGACTCCGTTTTCCTCTATACCGCTGATGGCCGCGCTTCTTTGTAGCTCAGGTGCTGTTCAGAGCAAATCGGACAAGGCCAGCTTAACACCAGAAGAACTTGGCTTTTACAAGTCCTTCTCAGGCGAGCAAAAGCCGATTTTTGATTCTCTAAAAATTACTAAAACTCAGAAGTCTCGTATCGATAGCTTAATAAAGGTTCTGGCACACCGCCGATTAACCAGTGCCAATGATCCCCACGTAAACTATTACACGGGTCTTAGGGGGATTCTAACTCATGCTCAGTATGTTCACTACTTTGCTGAGCTCAGTGTTTCGAATATTATCCCGGGAGCGGTCAGCCACCTGGGCCAGATCTTTTCTGAGGAGTTCGGATTGACCAGCGTTCCGGAACACAAGCCTACTTTGTACCAATGGCAGCAAGCTCTTGGGAGCGATCGACCTAACACGTTTGTAGGACCAGACGGCTCAAGTAAGACCTTTTGGACAGGTTCGAAGCATATGGTTTCGATTCCAAGCGGAATCGCCCAAATTCGTGTCCGGAGTGTCGACGAATTAGGGAGCCTTACGCAGTGGAAGTACCAAAAGGCAGAGCTCACGTTGAATCGCGAGCATCAAGAGTTAGCAAACTCGAACGCTCGCGTTATCGCAACCGTTATTCAAGGATCAGCGATATCTACCGGCCATTACAATACAAATTTGGCAGCATATGCCACCGATCTGGGTGGGAATATCCCGGTTAACCCATGCACGGGAACTAGCACTGGCTATTCGATTTCCGCTACGAAATCAACTGCGATCGTATCTGCCCAAACCGGCACAAAATGCGGCGTTTGGTCTCCCACGATCTTTAAGTTAAGCCTGTGACTTCTGCCTGAGAAAGGGATGAGGAAGCAAGATGCCATGCTACAAATTGCGGTCTGATTCGCTGCCTGATGATTGGCAGGTTGTGCGGCTACTTGGGGCCGTTGTCAGTTAATGATTACGGTTCGGACTGCTCAATGTAATTTACGACCTCGGTTCTGATCTCGGTGTCGTTGTGCTTGAGGCCTGCATAAACAAATAACATCCGCTCCCGACAAATCAAACGGCGAATCTATATCACTTGGATGGAAATTAATCTCGACTCTTCCGTTCCATGTTCGTGAGACATTCTACAAAAACCATCGGAACCACGGCACTCTTCGCGGTATTACTCGCCAGCGCAAACGCACAAAGTAGGTCAGTAAATGGGTTCTATTGGCCCTTGGTGAATTTCACCTATTCGAGTGCAGGGTCTTGGTATCACATCAATTATCTTGGCAATGGAACCACTCATATAGGGATCGATATGATGGCGGCAGAAAGAACTCCCGTCTACGCTATTGCTGATGGAACATGCATTTTGGTTCAGGCTGACGGAGATCCTCAGAGTCACAACAATATGGCTGTATTTGTCAAACATGTTGATGACTTTAAGCGACCGTTCTCAAGCTTGTATATGCACATCAAGCCGGTCGTGGCCAAGAATGCACACATTAAGGCGGGTCAGCTTATCGGCACCATCGGTATCAACGATAATGGAAATCATCTGCACTTTGGGATCTTCACGGGAGACAACATGACGCCTTATGGTGCGGGCTACCCTCTGAACGGGTGGGGAAGAGTCCCGAACCCACCACCAACCAACAGAAACGGATTCGACAATCCTCGGTATTGGGTCGAGAAATTCAGTCCAGATGGATTTACCGACGAGATTGGTCGGGGATCGACTCATAGAGGAGCGTTTCTTCAGGTTTTCCACGATTTCGGAGGGCACGAGATATTTGAGAAGGCACAAGGAAATGTAAGGACCTGGGGTCCATCAAATACTCAGGTAGAGGTGCAAGACTTCACGTGGCAAGGCCAAGGGGCACGGCAATTAATTTACAATGGCCAGGTCGTTTGCGCTGTATACGGAGCCATCGGCGCTGTTTATAATGCAGCGAATGGACCATATGGCGCTTTCGGAAAGCCGCTCTGCTCAGAAGTCGATTGCATGAATCGTACCGGGATTATGGGGCGCATGAATGGTTTTCAAGGCGGCGATATCATCTGGAATCGCGTCAACGCTTATGGTGTGATGGGAAGTATTAGGAACAAGTACAACCAGCCTGGGTCCGCCAAAGGAACACTCGGCTTTCCAACCTGCCAACAGAGTTCGTATCCAACTAGTAAGTGGGGGTCAAAAGGAGTAATGTCCGGATTTGAAGGTGGAGACATTCTCTCATCCATACGGGGAACGTATCCTATCATAGGCGCGATGCGCGATAAATATAACGCAGATGGATAGACGCGTGGAAAGTGGGGATGGCCGAAATCGGATCCTTACACGGCAAATGGAACCACAAGACAAGATTTCGAGGGAGGAACACTAATTCTTAGGTGATTTCAGGCCCAGGTTCCCTTCTCCGCCGATGGGTCGGGAACCAGAAACACCGTTTCCTGGAAGCCCGCCGAATTTCAACCAACTGAACATGCTAGGTCTGAGGACCCTAGGACTACCTTCATTTCGTCTTCATCAGCCGAATCCATCATTTGTTTGCTACCCAAAGAGGAAGACTAATAAACGAAAATACTACTTATTGAAGATGAACACCCGTCAGCGCAGGCTGTGGTTCGGCTGACGTATCAGGAGGGGTATTCGACTACTTGGCAGACGGATGGAAGGAAGGGATTATAAGCGGCTCTCGATGGCGATTTTGATCTGATCATTCTTGATCTAATGCTGTCTTCGATGAGTGGGTGGGATATTTGCCGAGCGGTTCGCAGAGTGGAAATTGACATTCCCATCCTGATGCTGAGTGCCTTGGATGAGCCATGGGATAAAGTCCGTGGGCTTGACGCGGGCGCAGACGATTTTCTTGGCAAGCCATTCGATACAGAGGAGTTACTCGCTCGTATTCGCGCCTTGCTGAGGAAGAAGATGGTGCATCGCGGACAAAGAATCCACATTGAAGACTTGGAGATTGATCGAGATTCGCGAACGGCCGTGCGCTGTGGCACGGACCTCAATCTCACTGAAAGTGAGTTTGAAATTCTCGCAAAATTGGCTTCCCATGAAGGTCTCTTACTTCAAAAGGAAAAGCTCGCGAACCATGTTGTTCTGAACACCGAGTCAACAGGCGACCCATTTGAATCCTGCATGGCCAGTCTTCGGGCGAAGGTAGATGGACCTTTTCATCAGCCCTTGATTCGAGGTTGCGACGACTCCTATATCCTCTGCGTATTAGGCTAAATCCGGGCAGGCTGGATCACTTAGCCGTGAGCCAGCCTCCGTCGGACATCCAGTCGGCGAGGCGTTCGGGCCAGGTGAATATGGCTCGGTTCTTTGGGAATCGGTCGCCCATGTTGAAGCCGTGTCCGCCGGAAGCAAACAGGTGCAGCTCCATAGGTGCCTTGGCAGCGTTGTATTGCTTGGCGAGGAAGAGCGCGAGGCTGGAAAGGCCGTCGTCGTTAGCGACAGCTAAGAATCCAGGGGGTGCGGTCTTGGGGACTACGGGTGGAATTCCGTATGGCCCAGGGTAGATCCAGATGGCGAAGTTTGGGTGTTGGTCCAATCGGTCGACGGGGTCTGTAGCGGCGGGATCGCCGGATTCGTCACCGAAAACGGCCATGGACAGGCACTCGCCACCCGCTGAGAAGCCCATCATTCCCACTCGAGACGGATCGACTCCCCACTCCTTAGCATGACAACGGACCAGGCGCATGGCCCGGTAAACATCTGCTCGAGTATCTTTGGCAACGGTCAGGGTCGATCCTCTCTCCCTCGCCAAGCGGTATTTCAAAACGATCGCGGTGACCCCAAGGTCGTTGAAGAACTTAGCGGGCTTAGTGCCTTCTTCATCGATAACCAGTTCGCTGTGTCCGCCCCCTGGACAAATTACGACGGCGACGCCTTTTGCCTTCGTCTTGTCTGGCAAGTACACGGTCAGGGATGGATTCTGGATATTCGCAATGGACCAAGGGTGGGGACGTGTTTCAGCCTCGTTTTTGCGAGACTCTGAGCCAGGTGCACCTTGAGTCCACAGAGGCAAAACAAGCGGTTTCATCGTTGGTTGCGAAGCAGTTACCGAACACATAAACGCCAGCCACAGCATGACTGCAACTTACCACGGCTCATAGGCGTGATCGACCTATTTCTTTAAGCTTTCAAGGAGTCGAACGTGGATCGCGCTTGCATGGTTCGCACCAAGGTAGATCCGCTCGACAGCTGAATGGAAGTCAGTGTCCTTTGCATCATAGATATTCACGTATCGTTGCGGGTTAAGGTCAGCAAGGGGGAACCAGGAACTCTGAACTTGGATCATGATTCGGTGTCCCTTTTTGAAGGTATGAAACACGTCATTCAAGTCGAAAGGCATGTGCGTTAACCGATTGGGAACCATTGGCTCTGGTCGTTCCAAGCTATTGCGGAACTTACCACGCATGATCTCTGCACGAACCAGCATTTGATAGCCGGACATTTTGACTGCTGGCGTCACCTTCGTGTTGAGGGGTTCATCCATCGGATATTCGTCGATGACCTTTACGATGAAGTCAGAATCTGTACCTGAAGTTGAAAGCCACAGATCCGCCTGAATCGGCCCCACAAATGTAGTGTCCTTGTCCAGAACTGGTGTGGAGTAAGAGAGAACATCGGATCGTGACCAAGCAAAGCGCTGGTCGGCATCCATGAACGTGCGGTTGACACCGGTTCCGACTTCGGCAGTGTATGGCACGGGACGACGTGGATCGCTAACGTATTCGTCATAGGCAGCTTTGCCCTGTTTCCATTCCAATTTTCCGCCTGGTTGAAGGAAGAGAGAAGCTTCTTTTGACTCAGCAGGAGGCCACTGGTCAAAGGTCTTCCAGGCGTTTGCTCCCGTCTGGAAAACAATGGCCTTCTTCAATTCGGGATCCGGTTTGTCTTTCAAATAGTAATTGAAGAAAGGCAGTTCGACCTTTTCCCGGACGTACAGGCTGGACTTCTGGTCGAATTCGATGGCTCCCAGTCGCTCGCCATCATCACCTGCCCAACCGCCATGAAACCATGGGCCCATTACCAAGATATTCGGTGTCGTCGTGTCGTCGAGGCGTCCTTTATCTTTCTCAATAGCTTTAAAGGTGTGCAGCGCACCATAGAGGTCTTCCGCATCGAACCAGCCACCGATGGTTAATACGGCGGGGCGAATCTGCTTGAAGTGCTGTTCCATTCCGCGAGGCTTCCAATAGGCGTCGTAGGATTGGTGGGACATAATCTGCTCCCAGAACATGTTCCTATGTTTGAAGTACCTCTCCAGGTTAGCAAGTGAACCTGTCTCAAGGAAGAACCGATACGAATCCGGGATGGGCCACTTGAACCCAGGGCCGTAAGTTTTGGAGGGAATGGGATGGGGCCATCCAAATCCCCAGAGGAACGAAAATCTTTGGGCGAGAAAGAAAGCTCCGTTGTGGTGATCGTCGTCTCCACGGAATCGATCGGTAACCGGCGCTTGGGGAGAAGCACATTTCAGCGCGGGATGAGCATCGATAAGTGCATTTGAAGCATAGAATCCAGGTTGCGATATGCCCCAGATACCGACCCGTCCATTGTTTTTGGGAACGTTCTTGACCAGCCAGTCGATGGTGTCATAGGCGTCCGTCGTCTCGTCAACGTCCTTGTTGGACTTCTTGTCTGGATGGACGGGTGGCGAGAATCGATGATGTCCCTCTGACAGGTACCTACCGCGAACATCCTGGTTGACGAAGATGAACTTCTCGCGCGGGAATTGCTGCGTTGGCCCCAACCCTCTCGGAAAGGCAATTGGACCGTATGGCGCACAACTGTAAGGCGTTCGCTGAAGGATGAAAGGTAGGGACGCTTCGCTCAGCTTGGGGGCATAGATTGCCGTGTAGAGCTTTGCGCCGTCACGCATCGGAATCATGACTTCTTGTTTGCTGTAGGCGGACCGAATGTTGAAGTCAGGGGCGGCACCCGATTGAAGCACACCAAGAGTCGCAGCTAGCAAATAAACAAGCATAGGAAGGAGAATTCAATTCGACCGATCCACTGTGGTTTCCTGCCAACGGCTATGGCGGCCCGCCTTATGATCATTAACGTATACTTCCTTGAGAGAACCGAACACCCCCTTACCTTAACCACCGGTTTCTCAGTTCGGTACATGATCAAACCTCTTCCGCCACGTCCCAATCTAGACTTCCTCCGTGACCTTGCGAAGTGTTTGCTGGCTGAATATCGTAGCGCGGATACCTCAGCAGCGGACCGATTCAGTGCGAGTCTCCCTTCCCATAAGCGGGGCAGAATTTCTCTTCACGACGCCCAGACTGTCATTGCAGTTGAATACGGCTTTCCGAATTGGCAAAAGCTGGTGGCACACGTCAAGCAAGCTCGAACAAGTGGAGGTACGCCTTCTTTGACGCTGGACCCAGTTTCCGATGAAATCCCATTGGGTGAGTTCGATCCAACAGGACATGGCGATATCGTTCCTCCGGTTTAATGAGGATCCGGCGAACAAGCCGTCCTCGAATCCTCCAAGCAGGAGCTAAAAATGGCTAAGGACAAGCAGAACCATGATGCTCACGCGGCAACCTCTTAGCATTGCCTTCCAAATCCAGAGACGGGTTTGATCGCAGGGTGTTCTCTTTTTTTGTCGGAACTCTCACCGCCCGGCGGCCCGAAAGATGTAGGCTTGGAGCCGAATAATCCATGATAAGATCACGTTTTCTTACACTGCTCCTTCTCAGTGGGGCTCTTTCGGCAACTCAGGCGTCTGCACAGAACTCAAGACCTGCAGTCATACCTACGTTGCGAGAATGGACGGGAGGCTCGGGTGAATACCGACTGCCCAATAACCTTACGATTTTGGTGGAACTGGACAAGCTCAGTTTGGTGGCACCGATCGCAAAGACGCTAGGGCAGGAAATCCGTGATTTGACTGGGATTAGGCCGACCACCCAATCCACTCCTCAAAGGAATTTTCACGGGATCTACTTGCGATTGGACCCAAAGCTCGAAGTCCTTGGCAACGAAGGATATGAACTCAATATCGGCCACAACATCGAACTCGTGGCAAGGACTGAGACTGGACTTTTCTATGGTACACGCACGATTCTGCAGATGCTCGTCCTCGACCGGGGGCATCGTTCACTCCCATGCGGGAGTTCTCGGGATTGGCCGGATTACCACGAACGTGGATTTATGCTTGACGTCGGAAGGAAGTTTTTCGACATCAAATACCTTAGGCAGTACGTAAAATTCATGTCTTGGTACAAGTTGAACGACCTGCAGATTCATCTCAATGACAATGCAGCAAACGACTATTCGGGCTTCCGATTGAAGAGCGAGAAATACCCAGATCTTGCCAATAAGGACGGAGCGTATTCGAGAAAACAGATTTCTGATCTTCAGGATCTTGCGGCGCAGTACCACGTACAAATTACACCTGAAATTGATGCCCCCGCTCATGCACGTGCGTTTACCAAGATCCGTCCGGACCTCGGAAGCAGTAAGTTGCCCAAGGACCACCTTGATTTAACCAATCCAAATACCCAGAAGTTCATGAATGGTATTTGGGAGGAGTTCATCCCGTGGTTTAGAGGGCCATACGTCCATATCGGAGCGGATGAATACAATGGCGGACCTGGCTCTGCACCGTACTACAAAGGGTTTATCAATGCTACTGCCAGCACCATTCGAAGCCTGGGCAAAAAAGTCCGAATGTGGGGTGGCCTAAAGATGGCTGGTGGCTCAGCAGGTGTGGATCGAGACATAGTGGTGAGCTTGTGGTATCCGGGTTACCAAGACCCGATCGAGTCCGTTAACGACGGTTACAAGATTATTAATACCCACGATGGCTATCTTTACATTGTGCCTTTCGCAGGCTACTACTACCAATATTTGAATACGAAGTACCTCTATGAGTCCTGGAAGCCAACCGTATTTGGATCAGAGAAACTACCGGACTATGACCCTCGTGTTTTGGGTGGAATGTTTGCGGTGTGGAATGATAAAGCCGCCTATCCTTACGGATTTGAAGATGTCCACGAACTCGTAAAGCCGGCAATGCCGACCCTCGGTGAGGTTCTTTGGGCAGGTCATCCTAAGTCGGCAAGGTCGTATGATCGATTCGCTAAGGATTTCCAAAACTTAGGAGACGGTCCTGGAGTAAAAATCGCCGCGCCGCCGGTTATACGCCGTTCAGGAGATCTTTTGTTCGGGAAGGTGTGCCAAGCTTCAGAAAACACGGGAGGGAACTTCGGCGCTCAGAATTTAGTCGATGGCCGAGCTCCAACCCGTTGGATTGCCAGCAGCAAGAAAGCCCAATGGGTTTCCATAAATCTAGGTTCCCCGCAATCGATTTCTTCGGTGTCACTAAATTGGGTGCCCGACTGTTTTGCATCGGAATATAAGATCTCAGTTTCCGATGACGGTATTGCTTGGGTGGTGGTATACGAAACTCACACTGGCAGGGGAGGCTCCGAGCTAGTTAAGTTTGATCGTAAGCCGTGTAAGTACATCAGATTGGACTGCCTCAAAAAGGCAGGTAAAGATGGCGCATTCTCGCTTTTCTCCTTGGAAGCAATGCCATAGCCAGTTCGAATTGAAAAGAGCAGAATAAACCCGCCATGTCGAAAATAAGAATTGGTTTTGTTGGAGTGGGCACGATGGGACAAGCAGCCCACCTCCGAAACTATGCGAGTCAGACGGACTGTGAGGTCGTGGCTATCGCGGAGGTGCGGCCCAAGCTTGGTGCGGAAGTTGCCAAGAGGTATGGCATCGAAAAGGTTTATTCAAACCACCTTGATATGCTTTCAAACGAAACGCTGGATGGAATTGTCGCTATCCAGCAGTTTTGGAATCACATCTCATTGATCCCAGAACTGCTGGAAGCGGGGTTGCCCGTATTGACGGAAAAGCCACTTGCTGACACAGCTGCCAACGGCAATGCACTTCTCGCCATCGCGAAGAATGCACGATCTCCGCTCTACGTCGGTTATCACAAACGATCAGATCCGGCGACAACTAGAGCGAAGGAGACAATCGACGAATGGAAGCATTCGGGACACATGGGGAAAATGCGGTACGTGCGGATTACAATGCCGCCCGGCGACTGGATTTCGGAAGGATTTACGGGGAATGTGGCTACTGATGAGACTTACACCAGTGGAGCACCGGTTTGGGACAAGACACTTGAGTTTGTGAACTATTACATTCACCAAGTCAACCTGATGAGGTTTCTGTTGGGTGAAGACTACGAGGTAATTTTCGCCGATCCTGGTTCAGTAACCCTTGCGATAAGAAGTCAGTCGGGCGTTTCCGGGATCATCGAAATGGCTCCTTTTGAAACGACCTATGATTGGCAAGAGTCCGCGCTAATTGCGTTTCAGAGAGGCTGGATCCGCCTCAATCTGCCTGCACCGCTAGCTCTAAACCAATCCGGCACTGTCGAAATCTACGCGGATCCGGGATTACCCGTTCAGCCTTCGTTTACCAAGCCGTCATTGCCCCATGTTCATGCGATGAGAGCTCAAGCGCAGAATTTCTTAAGAGCCATTCGCGGTGAGGCTCATCCGCTTTGTGGTGCTGAAGATGCTGCAAAGGACCTCGAGGTTGCCCAGTCCTACATGAACCTTTTGCAAGTCACGGTGTGAATCAACAAATGGCTCTAATTTTTCGTAAACAGCAAATTTCGTCGGAAGCATTTGAGTCGGCTAATGTGTGGGACGTTGATGGTGACGGTGTCCTGGACATTGTTTCGGGCGGCTTTTGGTACAAGGGACCTGACTTTCACAAGCGCTTCCTAATTGGCGAAATCGCACGATACGAGGAATATTACGACGACTTTTCAACGTTGCCTCTCGACCTTGACGGCACAGGACGACTAGGGTTTGTCACAGGAGGTTGGTGGGGCGAAAACCTTCGATGGCGAGAGTGTCCGAAGGACGCGACCGTGCCCTGGCCGGAACACATTCTCGTCGACGGAATCGGCAATGTAGAAACGACGCGCATGTGGGATGTCGATGGAGACGGTGTGCTTGAAATCGTTCCGAATACTCCTGGCGCACCGTTTATTTACTACAAGTATCAACCTGGAAGTCGAAAGCTGCAGCCCGTACTCGTTTCTCAAGAGCCGATCGGACACGGCTTTGGTTTTGGAGACATCGATCAGGACGGGCAGGGTGAATTGATTTGCCAAAAGGGTTACTTCAAGCTGTTAGGTTCAGAGTGGGTATTCCATCCCTCATTCAATTTTAGTTTTTGGGATGCATCCTGTCCTATGCTTGTTGAAGACATTAATAACGATGGCAAAGCAGAAATAGTCGTTGGCCACGCCCACAGTTATGGCTTGAGTTGGTACGGTCAGAATCAGGCTGGCGATTGGCTAGAACATCCAATTGATCCATTCTGCGCACAGTATCACGACTTGCACTGGGTCGACATCGACGGCGACGGCAGAAACGAATTGATAACCGGAAAAAGGCACCGCGCCCACAATGGCAAAGAAGTCGGAGAAGCCGATCCGCTCGGCATTTACTACTTTAAGTGGAACGGAGAATCCTTTTCTAAGCAAGTGATTGATCATGTCTCACCCGGCGGCTCTGGTGGAGGATGTGGAATTCACTTCGTGCTTAAGGATTTGCGAGGTACCGGAAGATTGGATGTTGTGGCACCTGGCAAAGATGGCCTCTTTGTCTATTGGAACGAAGGTTTTGGAAAGGTCTAGATCTCGATGAGGGCGAGTATCGCGCGATCCAAACTCTTTCGACACATAGCTTCGTGATCTTCCTTAAAATGCCGGAACCGACATTCAATGACCATGATGAGGAATAGGTAAAGGTCGTAAATCTTGCGACGAACCTTTTCCTCAGCAGTCTTGAGTGGTTCTCCCCCATATCCACCCAAAAAGGCCCGGGATGGACTCATAAAATTTGCTTCCATTAAAGGATCTGCCCAAAGCGCGCGTTCGAAATCAATCAGGCCTTCAAGGTTTCCGGTTTCTGGATCGACGAATATATTCCCGTCCCATAGATCCCAGTGGACAAAGGTTGAATTCTGAATTTGATTCAATTCGGATTGGTAACGGAAATGCCAATCGAACACGCCGTCAGGCAATTCGATCATGAAATCAGCTGCATCTTGGGCGAGCCCTTGCATGAGGTGGTCGAACGCTGAAAACCAAGACCTGTGTCGACAATCATTAAAAGTACCAAATCCCGAGCCCTTCAGTTGGCAAAATTCGGCCAAGCACCTTCCAATCTGGCGATCAACATGTGACTGGGTCTCCTCCGATAATTCGCTTCGGAAATGATTAAGTGGCCTCCCGTGCAGTCGATTGGTAATAAAGAACTCGCTTGATACAATTGCCCGATCCGCGTCGTAGGCCAACACATCAGGGATGGGCACTTTCGTCGACAAACGCACCAATCTGAGGGCTTCGACTTCTGCGCGCATGAGGTCCGCTTCGTAACGCATCACCCTTACACTTGAGGGAGGGGCAATCTTAATCACTGCCTCTGTCCCATTGTGCGTCGTAAGCAAGTGCGACGCATTGAACCATCCGTCTGTAAGTTCTTCTGAATGAGAGAGCGGTGATCCGAGGTGAACTTGGCAAATCAAATTCAATTGATTCGGAGTCACGGTAAGCTTGGTCAGGCTATCCATCTCGTGTGAACTCTACCTTTGGCAGCCAGGTGTGTCATTTAGATTTCAGCAGATTGTCATATTTCGGAAATTCCTAAATGAGATCTTTCATCGTGAAATCAAAAAAAAATCAGTTATAAGACATGGACCGCAAGCCGAATAGGGGTATGAATAACCTCAATAAACTTCAAGTTACCTATTTCCATGACACGGTTTTATGTGATCGCGCGTCGTTGGAGTTGTATAGGACAATCTAGCCATTGCTGAACCCGAAACGCCAAACCCAAACTTTAGAAGTGCAAGTATCCGAAGTTGCCGGTCAGGGTTGCCAATGCCCTCAGTGCGGGAATGACAAACTGTCGACAATGGAAGAGCTGAGGGACATCGTATCAAAGCCGTCCAGCGAATTTTCCTCAGACATGACTTCTTGGCTTACTGCGCCGCAGAAACCAAAGCGACCTCAGTCCAAGCGCCACCGGACGGGGCTGAGGAACAGCATAGCTTTTAGCCTCGTTTGGATGGTCATTTTTTCTGTTGGAAGCTATGCCTTAACGGGAGCCATTCCACATGTGGGATATGCCCTGGTTTTCGCGTGCATCTCAGCAATTGTTGGTGTTCGAACCTATCGGTCCGAAAAAGTACTTGCGGAACAGGAGGATCAACTGCTGCTTGAAACTCACTGGGAAAGGTATCGAGCCTATCTCCAAAGAAGGAGAGTATGGTCAAGGCTACGTTATTGTGGAAAATGCGGGTTGGTTGTTGATCCTGTTACGCAACAAACAACGTCCTTATTCGATGTGCATGAACTAGCAAACAGTCGAGTCAAGTCGGTGAGCCTCCGATGAATAGAGCGCTAGGTCTAGCCTTACTGAGTAGCTTGGCTACCTTCAGCATGGGTGCGGGCTTTCAAATCCACCCCTTCGCCAGTGACAAACCGGTACACGCCGATCGTGATCGATGGCGTTATTATTTTGAATTGCCTCAGGGAATCGACCTGACTTCGGATTGCAACTTCAAACTTGATTATGAGACTTCACCGAATCTAGTGGGCTTGCAATCCAGTCTTACTGTGTTTCTAAACGGTCAACCCATTGACTCGATTTCGTTAGGTGCGGTTTCTGCACCGGGTCGCTGGAACATCACCCTACCAAAGAAGTATTTCAAGCGCGGGTTTAACGAAGTTGATATCGCTACTCGAAGCAGAATCACTGAGGGACCTTGTCGAGACGATGACGATTTGCGCAACTGGGTCCGATTTAAGTCGACTTCCGAGTTGTTGTTGCAGCTAAATTCGAGCAGCGTGTATCCGCTTAGCGCGTTCCCTTATCCGTATGTAAGTTGGCTTTCTCAAACGGCAAGCTCGGTACCTATCGTGTTACCACCAAAGGCTACAGATCGGACCCTTTCTGCTGCTTTGAACCTCGCAGCCAGCCTGGGTTCAAGGTTTATGGACAAACCACTTGAAGTCCTCATGTCCATGTCCGCTCAAGCCAACCCTTCAATCTATCTGGGTTTAGCGGGAGAGTTGAATACTCGATCTCCAAAATCGGCGATTGAAGTTCAAAATAGTGGCCTGTGGATTTCCGGACGGACGGGAGATCAATTGGATGCAGCGGTTCGCACGTTAAGTAATCCTGAACTAAGTGCACAGATGAGGGGAATGACCTCGACTGCGATTGAATATGTTTCCAAACAAGGTCCTCCTGCAACCAAGGTTGGTACCGTTAGTTTCCGAGAGCTTGGAAATTCAATCATTCCGTTGACGGGGATAGGAAGTCAAACGACTTCACTCGTTTTACGGAGACCTTTGTTGTCTTCTCTGGGCAGAGGGGGACAACTTCGGCTTCGATATCGACATGCTGCCATCTTGCTTCCTTCAAGATCGATGCTTTCGGTCGTCATGAACGATCAGCCAATTGGAAGTGTCGCTCTTTCACCGAATAACGCAAACGATGGCGAACTTATCTGTCCCGTTCCAGTTGACTTGGCCGACCGAAATGAATGGGTCATCCAAATCACTGCTCATAACGAATTGGCAAGTGTGGACTGTGCTAAGAACTACGAGGACGTGGCGTGGACGACTATCCTTGGATCATCGGATTTTGAACTGCGAGAAGGATCTCTCACGAGCACGCCCTACCTTGAAGGTTTTCCCTATCTACGCTCAAAGGATGGATTATTACCTGCCGAAGCTACCTTAAGCTTGGGCAGCAACCCCTCAACTGCGTTACTGACTCTAGCCGCTACAACCGCAGCCAGAGCTACTCAAACGAACCGGGGAATTGCGCTGTGGAAGGTATCAAACGGCGGACTTACCGGATACGAAGATGTCGTTGTGGGACTCTATAACGAGGAAGATCGCTTTCGAATCATGGGGAATCGTCTACTCGTCGCTCCTAAAAAAACAGGTGTACCTTCTGTTCGACAGGATCTTGCCATTCTGCCTTCTACGCTCGAAGGTGGAGTTGTCGTTCAGGCGATTGCGAAGCCGGAAGGCGGAGTAACGTACATCGTTCTTGGTTCTTCTGATCAAGCCATTTTGCGATTTACCGAATATCTGTCCAGTCTGCAAGGCACTAACGCCCTCCATGGCCAAGTAGCTGTTTTCACAAAGGAAGGAGATTTATTTGCGTTCGACCCGGCGTCAACTAGTGACAAGTTGGCTGGTGAAGAGGCCGAGCTTCATCGATACAAGCCAGGGATGACCTTGATTATGTCGATCGTCTCTGGGATTCTGGTCATTCTCGCAATCTTTATCGGGGCCAAATTTGTAAAGAGGAAGCGCCCGAAAGCGTAACGAGCCCGTGAAACTAGACACTTACGACTGGCTGCTCATGCTTCGCGACTTCTTTGCGGGGATGACGTGGTTCGTGGCAATTGTTTACTTTCTAAGCGGCTCGCAAGACTTTGTTTATGACATAGGTGCCTATTGGCTTCGCTTTTGGAGGCAATTTACTTACCGACAGCAAGGACGGTTGACGCTCGAAAGACTGCGAGCCCGAGAACAGCAACGAATTGCGGTCATGGTTCCTGCGTGGAACGAGGGTGAAGTCGTCGCCAGCATGGTGGACAACATCATTAAGCGAGTGGAATATGAAAACTATTCCATCTTCGTTGGCACTTATCCCAATGATGCGGCAACTCAGTCTTGTGTCGACCGACTGTCAAAAGAGTTCCCACAGATCATAAAGGTAGTCACTGCGCGACCGGGCCCTACGACTAAAGCTGACTGCCTGCATAACGTGTTAGCAAACATCAGGGCTAAGGAAGAGGCAGAGGGAATCAACTACGACATCATTCTTATGCACGATGCAGAAGACTGGGTCCACCCTCAGGAGTTTCTTCTCCACAACTACATGATCCCTCAGGTTGATGTAGTGCAACTTCCAATTCTCCCATTCCCGTCCAAATGGAATAAATGGGTCCACTGGATCTACGCTGACGAGTTCAGCGAGAATCACATGAAGGACGTACCGGTTCGAGAGAAGATCTCGGGCTTCGTTCCGTATGCTGGCACTGGCACGGGTTTCTCGCGCAAGGTAATCGACTATCTAGCAGACGAACATGACGGCCATGTATTCAACGAATCGTCTATGACAGAGGACTACTCCATGTCAAAGAAGATTCGTGAGGCGGGCATGAAGTCTGTGTTTGTAAATGTCGTGCTTGGCGATGACGATTCACCTTGGTGGCGCCCACTCTGTAAGCGACCTATGTTCGTTTCAAACTGGTCGTACTTTCCCATGGACTGGACCCGCTCGGTGCGGCAGAAGTCGAGATGGATTATCGGTATCTCACTTCAAGAGTGGGAGCAGTCTGGCTGGGAAGGCAGTTGGCTGATGAAGGAAAACTTTGTGAAGGATCGCAAAGTCTTCGTTGCAGCTTCCGCGTCCTTCCTCGGCTACTTCATCCTTATCTACTTCATGGTTTACGCGGCCGGCCAAGCTGGATATCTGCCGTTTAAGCTCCTTTCTGTGCTGGTTCCTGGCCAGCCTCTCGCCAATTTGGTCAAGTTCTGCACTTTCTTTATGGTCCTTCGAATCACCCAACGCATCACTTGGGTTGGACTGACCTACGGATTTGTTCCAGCCCTGCTTTCTGTGCCTCGACTAATGATTGGTAACGTTCTAAATGGATTGGCCACTTTTCGAGCGTTAAAAGTATTTGCCGATTCCCGAAGTGGCAAAGCTGCCGTTCGGTGGGACAATACCCAGCACCTTGAAGGCATTGGCGACATGGGTGGAGAAGACCAGACTAAGTCTAGGCTCGTGGAACAAGCGGTTCCACTCGAACAAGTACTTGCTGGACTGATTTCAACAGAACCGGAGGCAGTGGTCAAGGCGCTCCGATCCATTCCAACTTCCGCTCCTGAACTCGAACGAGCAGAAATTATCGCTTACGTTCGCACTCTCATTTCGAGCAATGAGCTACGCATCCGGGCTGCAGTTGCGCAGGCTTTGGGATGGCTTCAATGGAGTGAACTTACTCCAACCCTGTTTCAAGCAATTAATGACTCTGACTCGATTGTCCGAACCAATGCCGCCCGCTCACTGTTGGAGCGTCCTAAAGTTGGTGCGCTGTTGGAACAAGCGTTTACTGCTGCTAGTCCACGAGCGATAGACACGCTTGTACGCGTCATCGAACAGGATCTTAAGCGACAGCGCAGGTTGTTCGATCTTATCGTAAGAGATCAACTCACGGTGACCAAGACGACCTTGATGGTCTCGTCGCCCATTTTGCGTAAGCGATTCCTCAAATTCAAGGATGCTTTAGACAGTGAGTTTTGGGCGGCGCCCCTTAATAGCGAACCAATAGGGCCTATCCCTGGATAGCTCCCTACACTTGGTTTAATACGGGTCGACTTTTTTTGATAAAGCTTTTCCGAAAATGGAAATAGATGGATCCTAGTCCGTTAACCCTCTGAAGCAAAGAGGAATTGACGAACGTGGAATACGCACTGCAAGCAAAAATCTATACACCGCGAGTGGTAATTGCGTTCCACTTTGACTTACTAGCTTCAATCGCTCAACTTGTAAGGTATATAGGCAACTTAATGGCCGTTGATATATCGAACGAGGCATTGGATGTCATCAAGCGATTACAGGTTGCTCACCAAGCGCTTGCAAATCACAAGATGCACACACAAGAAGTTCTATCTACCACCGATGTCGCTTCCGATGGAGAGATCCAGAGGGAAAAGCAAATCGAAAGCGAACTTGCGCGCAAACTTCATCGCGAATTTTGGAGCCTTTGGAATCTCTGCGAGGACAAGGCAAGGCGAACGGTAAAGCGATTCATCAAAGGCGTTAATGGTGGCGATTTCGATGAATTTCACGCAAATTGCCGAGTTAAGGTTTTTCGGTCGTTGTCAGCCATTTTGACGGTTGTCGATAGCAGCGGAGGTCGTGTTTACCGAGATTGGAGATCCATTGCTGAGCTCGAAAACTATATAGCTTGTATCTGCCTAACGGAGTGCATTAACCAGACTAGACTCAAAAAGCACAGTTCGATTGACGATATCGACATCGTCGATACCCGTTCCTTTGAATTGGAATTGATCCTTGAAAAGGATGAAGCTGAAGTTGAGAATTCGGGCGAAACGTACTTCAACGAGCTTGAGATTGAGTTTCTCATGAACCAGCTTGTTAAGCTCTATATCGTATTCCTCACCCGAACGAAGTCGAAGAAACCCGAAAAACTTGAACTGATCTCCGAGGTTATTCGCTTATCACTTGAAGGCATCGCAGGTGGGGTTATCGCACGCAAGCTTGATGTTAGTGCTGCGACTGTTTCCAAGACCCTTAACCCCTTCAAAGATTTTCTCAAACAGGAAGAAGTCATGAGCTATCTCAAAGATGAGTGCCCTAGCCTTCCAAGAAAACTGGACCGATTGGCTGCTCGTGGGCCCGAGCACCGAGGACGCCCGTCAAAGGGTGAAAACTAAGCTTGCGGCTTTCCGGTGAATATTATGCAAAGAACTAACGACCTTCTCAACCGCATCGGACGCGAACTCTCTACCCAAAATCGGGCAGATCTGCCTCTGTCTGCGATCCCGGACCCTATCGCACTCATGGATCTTGCAGAAGGAAAACTCAGCAGTGAAGATTCTGCGAAACTGCTCGCTCTGGCAGAGCATTATCCTCAAATTGGCGATCTACTTTCCGATTATATGGAAGTCGTCGAAGCCGAAGGAGTAAATACAGAAGTGCAATCTGCTGCTCCAGTCGAGAATGCACCGGGCGTATTTACCAAGCTTACAAACGCATTCTCTGCCCTCTGGGCCCAACCAAAACTTTCGCTTTCTTTTGCCAGCAGCGAGGCCTCATCTAGCCTCATTACACTCTCATTCGGTGAAAACAAGACAATCAAAGGTTCTGCCGTCGTCGGCGTCGATCAAACACTGATCCAGCTTGAATCATCGTCGTGGAACGTAGGGGAACTGATTAGCCTAAATTTGAAGGATCCCGCTTCCTTGCAGACCTTCAGCCGAGTCGGTGTTGTTCGAGGTGGCAGGAAACCCAACCTTGAGTTTGGGGTTCAGCTATCGAATTTCGAAGCGATTGAAATGAATGCCGGAATCATCGACGTTTCGATCCTTACGAGAGAGGAATCCAGGCTACTAAAGCGTTCATGCATGTTGGCTTCAAGCGATTCAGATTCAATAAATGCTTGGGAAGTCTGGGCCAATCGCAATGTGACATCGGATCACTCAGCAACAGCCGAAACGGCTCACTGGATCTTGGATTACATTGCAACTTTAAGCTAATGTGTCAATGACATGCATGCCAATGAAGTGGAACAATCCCATTTGCTTTATTGGGCAAAAAGCTTAGCTGCGGACGAAAGATCCTCGCAGGAATACTATCTAGAGTGGCACACGATTGTGCTCGAATCCGGTATTCAAGAACTCACTCGTTCGGCGAGAGCAGGCGACGCTTACCAACTCAATGAAATCCGCCTTGCCCTTGAAACTGATGTTGTTGGTGAATTTTTTAGGCATGCTGTGCGTGGAGCAAGGGGCACCAGGCTCGAGGAAGTTGGCGAGCGAATCTACCTGCATACGCTTGGCCTGGTTTATGGAGCACTAGCTTTTTGCGAACTGGATACCCATGGTGATTGGTGGCCCTATGTAGTAAAGGCTGCATCACTATTCGATAGGCATCCACAAAATGATCCTCCTCGCCCGCAAAATCCTTCTCACTACGAGGATGTTTGCCGGGCGATTGTCGGACATGATGGCCAACCCAGTGCGGGAGCTGCGGCTCTGCTTCTCTGGCTTGACCACATTGCGGAAGTACTTCCAGCCAGCCCCACTATTTCAAGATTTCTGGCCGTCGAGGGTGGACTCGGCAAGATCATCAGCGTGGCTATCTGGCCCGGTCCTGCTTGGTGTTACCGAGCATTTCATCACCCGGTCGCCGGATGGGGAATCCCAGTCGATAAAGACTTTGAGCTAGCAACTTCAGGTGCTTGGGAAGTCGCGGCTCAGAATACGCCAGCGGGAATTTGCACTTCGGTAGCGTGGCATACAGGAGACCATACGTCCGATTTGGTACTGTCTGGAGACTCGCATGGGGCACCGATGGCAGCAGTCATGATCTCTGCAAGGTCGGGTCAATCACTCGATCCTCGGTTTGTCGCTTCGATTGCGCTCAACCCAAACAGGGAAGACGAGTTGTCGCCGGTTGGACATGCGAAAGGCAAAGCAGAAGCTGCGCTTAAGTTGTTGGATCAAATGGGGCGGCCGGTTATTCAGCGAGTGGGATTTCATTCTGAGAATGAATCGGATGCCAGAGTAGGTGCCACCGCCGCCAATCGAGATCCTTCGACATGCATTGTTTCGATCAGAACTTTTAGCCAATTCCTAGAAGAGGCTTTTGGAGAAGCAGATATCATGCGTCGAGTGGCAGTGACTACACTGTCAACGCTACTCAACCAACCCCTGGACTCATCCTTCCGGGACATAAAGGAAGCGGGCAGGAATTACCTTCAAGGTTGGGTACCCATCTCCGTTCAAATCAGCTTAGCTACCGCAGTGTCCGAGTCGGGGGAGCGATCAAGGCAGCAATCCCTATGGTCCGACGCAAGGTTTCTGACCAGACATTGGGTCGTGGAGGGTGCTTCAGGCAGCGGCAAATCTGAGCTTTTGCGAGTCCAAGCCATTGAGTTGGCCCTCGCTTATTTGGATTCGCTCTATGACCTTTCTGTATCAGTATCAAGCAGTCAACTTTACTATTTCGTTAGGGCCAATGAGCTTGAGGCCGCAACAGCAACCAACCTGGTCGAATTAGCTAGCCAATTGATTGGTGAAAAGCTAGATTTGGTCCGTCACCGAAAGTCTCTTGCGAGCCTTCTAGAGACTGGCGAGATCGGCTTGTGTATTGACAGCCTAGATGGAGTCGATTCTGCCATGGCCAGCAGCCTGATGTCCTTAGTAACAGAAGCAAAGGAGAAGTTTCCGAACTTGGCCACGATTGTTTCGGTGAGAATCGGAACCGAAGCGCACATGGTAGCACTGGAGAGTGATCCGCAGATCGCGACGGTCGTTCCCTTTAGCCGTGACCAGTTTATGCACTTTGCAAGGGTACTAGCCGCACGAAATCGAGTCCCATTTGAGGTCTTTGAGAAATTATCGACTTCCTGGGAGACAAGCAATATCCGCACGCCCCTGGCGATGCAGCTCTTAGCTATCACCGCCCGGCATAACACGAACTTTCTCATGAGTACCGACTTTCGGTTAACCCAGGGCTCGGTTTATGACAGCTATGTCGAGACTTTGCTTCGGCGTTGGCAAAGTCAGCGGCCATGCCCTCCATTGAGTGTTGTAAACAGCCTTCGCGGTTTCGCTCAAGATCTTTGCCTGCAGGTCCTCCGAGTTTCAGGCAGCGAAGTGATTGATGAGTCTACGATGCTGACCCTAAGCCGTCCTTTAGCATTTCAATATGAGGCAATGTTCCACCGCGACCTATTGAGAGATTTGGTTGGAGCTTCGATTTTGAAGCTAGAGGGAAGTCAGTCGCCGAACTACGCTTTTATGCACTCAACCGTAATGGAGTATCTCGCAGCCAAATCGATGGCGTTACGACTAGATACGATCGCTGGCAAAGAGCAGGGGAAGTTTCTTGCGCCTTACATTGGCATTCCTCAATTTGAGGGAGTTTGGCCGCACTTGGCTGGACTGCTTAAGGATCCACTGCCCTTCCTTGAATTCCTTGTGGAGGCGTGCGAGAAGTCGAAGACCTGGACTCTCATTTCTACTGCAGTACGCAGCGTAAGGGAGGCCAAGGCATCGATCCAATCCTGACTTCCAACTGGGACAAGATCCAGAGGCGTCTCCTGTTTCTCGTCGAAGGCGAATCAAGGCGATATGCCTCCGAGGGTCATCCGGGGTGGTCGAATCACCTTTCGCAGGAGTTGGACTTGCTATTAGTTCATCACCAGGCCTGGCGGAAGGAAACGTTGGACAAGCAACGCTCTGATCAGGTTTTAAGACTCAATCCCGTCATCGACCAACTCACAACTCTTGTATTGGATCGATGGCAACAGAGTTTTCAAAAGCTCCCAACGGTTCAGCTTAGAGTGCAACAAGAACGACTTTCCGAATCGCTGCCAGTTATTTTTGACCTTGGCGGCAAAGTACACGGCACGCCGATCGTGGACTTTATTCGGAAGAACGCTGCAGTAACTTCAGGTCCTGAATATCGGAGCGCCAGCTACGCCATGTTTGCCATTGTTGCTTCCGCTAAAGCAGGTGGATCTCTCACCGTGCCGCTTATCGAAGGCCTGGGCGGTCAGTTGGCTTGGTTGAACGCAAGTTGTTTGTTGCGTCTCTCGGGCAAAGGTCAATTGCCCGAGAAGACTTCCTTCCTGTTGAAACCCAAGTTCGTGGTGGATGAGATCAACTTGGTTTACGTGCAAAAGGACTTAAGGCACCCGCCAGAATCTCCGATTGAGCTGAAGCGAGCAGGGGACGTACTTCTGCAGACTGTCCCGAAACTCTACACTTGGTTGGCACAAGCCCTAATTCTGACTCGGGACGAGTTGGCCAACGGGGGAGATGTACAAGCTATGACGATAGCCAAGCATGTGGCCCATCCTTGTTGGGTAGCTGGGCTGATCATCGGCGGAATTATTGATGGCACTTCGGCAGGCGATATGCAAGTAGCTCGGTTAAAGTCGTTCATAGGAGGGTTTGACCCCACCCTCCGAAGGCAATCACTACGTACTGTATCGAGGTTAACGGGGAAGATGGCCGAGCATTGCCAAGACACAGTATTGGATCAAGTAAGGAAAGGTGATGCAATGGACATAGCCCTGGCTGCTGAGGCTATTCGATCTTGGAGCATCACGGGGTGTATTGGATGGGATCAAATCGACCACACTATCACCGAAAGCTTGATCAGTTCGCCTCTCCTGGACCCAAAGTTCGAAATTGTGTGTCGGGAGCGCCAGCCTCGGATCGACGTCCGTGATCTTATTATTTCGACTGTGGAGAATGGGATGCGGGGGTTTCAACCTGCGCCGAAGTCTTCACGCCTCACTGGTGGATCCGTAGAACAAATCACAGGAAAACCGATCCCTTTGCGAGTGCATTTGATTGCTTTTAGGAATGCGTGGAGTGCGGATCTTCAGACCCATACACACGTTGCAGATCTGATCGACTGGGCTATTAGGGCAACACCCGGAAGTGAAAAGTACCGTTCACGAATGACTGTCCAGCGCCTGAAGGACCAAGCTATTGTGACGTTGTTTGCAGAGAACGTTAAGGGTGTGATCGCACCCCTTCTCTTACTTCTTAACAGTCTGCCCAATCGAGAACGTGAACGCCTAGCAATCGGCATTTGTCCTGGTTCTGTGGCTGTAGATATGACAAATGTCGAGGAGCCGATTCAGTCGCGCGCTATCAGTCGAGCTAGCAACTTGGCCTTCCTTGCCAAGGACCGTCAAATCCTCTGGACGACTCCCGTTGATCCAAGCTTCACTCTTGTGGACCGACAGAAATACAGAGCAGATTTCGAAATTCGGCTCCAGGACAAGGATCGAAAAGAGGGAGTACGACTTATTCACGAACTGGGAGAAGCAAAGGGACACGATGGCAATATCTATGAGATATGGAATGTTTACGCTCCCAGTTACGGAGTGGGGAGAGCGGAGATCGTACGACGCCCAATTTAGGAACTAGGTCTGCTTAAAGACATACTCCGTGTCACCAATCTCGAGTCGATCGCCATCGCGAAGCATGGTTGGATTTTCGATATCCACGATCAGCTGCTTTCCATTGACAAAGGTGCCGTTGGTACTTGCGAAGTCAATGATTTTCCAATGTTCTTCATCGCAAATGAGAGCGCCATGGTGTTCGCTAGCAAATTCGTCAACAATTGCGATATCGCAATCTTCCGATTTGCCGAATTCTATGCGCAACTTGCTTAGCTGAAAAAGTTGTCCCTTCGTCATACCTCTTTCACAAAAGAGCCAAGCTGTTTTCCCTACGGGCACACTCGAGCGTCGAGTCATTGTGGGACGATCAGAAAGAAAATTGTCAGCGGAAATCGGGCCCGAATTGGCCACATTCATGCCTTCATCTTCGTTATGCGCATCGATCATATTTCACTCCTAAAATGGGTCTAACAGGTAAACGAGCGCAAGATTGACTATTTCCAAAAGGAAGTCAATTTTTGATAGATCGCTATTTTTTACGCCGTTAGGTCACTCCAGGTTCCCTGACTCGTGGTCACGAGACGGCTAGGGTGGCCCTCTCAAAGATGGTTGGACGGCAGTGTGGATTAGGTATGGAGTCATACCTAGTTAAACGCGATGGTTAAGGCCTATTTCTTGCCAGTTGGCCGAAACGGCGACCTTAGGACTGGAATTTGGTAATCCGTTGGGTAAGGCCAGCAATCATGCCCGCTAAGACATTTGATTTTGGGGTGTTTTTTTGTTAGTTCAAACAACGTGGTCTCAACGAATTTGAAGCGGTAATTTCAAAGATGAGCCACAATAAGCAGGAAATTTCTGTCCTATGCGTGTTCCTTTCTACGATATCAAAGCCCAATACGATGAATTGCAGCAGCCCCTAGACGCTGCAGTGCATGCCGTGATGTCCAGTGGGATTTACTCAATGGGCGAAAACCACCGCCTCATTGAGCAAGAGCTTGCGGCCCTTCATCAGGTCAAGCATGGTATTGCTGTTAACTCGGGAACAGATGCGTTGCGAATTATTATGGATGCTGCCGGAATTGGTGCCGGTGACGAAGTAATAACGAGTGCATTTACCTTCGTGGCTAGCGTAGAAACGATCGTTCAGACGGGTGCAAGGCCAGTATTTGTAGACATAGATCCTGCCTCATTCTGTATTGATCCCACCAAGATCGAAGCAGCGATTACACCTAAAACTAAAGCTATTCAACCCATTCATCTCTTTGGCCAACTGGCTGATGTAACTGCGATTACCTCGATAGCGGAACGGCATGGACTGCTGGTGCTAGAAGACGCTGCACAAGCAATTGGGAGCACCTTTAACGGCACGCCTGCAGGAAACTTTGGCATTGGAGCAGGCTTTAGTTTCTACATCACTAAGAACTTGGGTGCCGCCGGAGATGCGGGGATCATTCTAACTAACGACGACGGAATTGCAGCAGCATGTCGATCGATTCGGATTCACGGAATGGGTCGAGAACGGTATTACTACGACCACGTTGGATACACCTCCCGTATGGACGAAATACAAGCCGCCATTTTGCGCATCAAGCTTACGAAGTTAACCGAATGGAACGATAGAAGGGCCAAGTTGGCTGGAATCTACCAAGAGATTCTTTCCGATACTTCGGTCGTGTTGCCTGCGACTTTGCCTGGCAACAACAACACGTGGCATCAATTCAGCATCCGTTCAGAGGATAGAGATGCCTTGCAAGGGCATCTGCGAGAGCACGGGATCGATTCTATGATCTATTACCCTGTGCCCATACATTTTCATGGTCCGTATAAGGAATACGCAAACGGTCCCGGCTCGCTTCCGGAGTCGGAGCGCGCGGCCAAAGAAATACTTAACCTACCTATCCACCAGCATTTGTCTGAGGATGCAGTTGCTTACGTCGCTCGGACGATTCGTTCGTTCTGATACTTTTGGTCCCATGAAACCGAGCCCTCTGGACAAAGGGTTGCCATTTGGGAGGCGTCTATACTATAGGCATGCTAAGGGTTGAGATGCGCAGAGGCGCCGATCTCTTCGAGAGCCTATCGGGCGCTTGGAAAGAGTTGGTTAAGCTTGCGCCAGCTGCAACTCCTTTTCAAACTTTTGAGTGGCAACAAACCTGGTGGCGATATTACGGTGGATTGAGAGAACCGCTGGCTGCCGCGGTCTTTGAAGGGGACGATTTGGTGGGCTTAATGCCCTTCTTTCGTACCAAAGGACCATGGAGAACACTGAGGCCGATGGGAATGGGCCCTTCTGATTACCTCCATCCGCTTGCGATCGACGGTTATGAATCGGCAGTGTCCGAGGGAATTGTGGAGGCCATCAGGTCCACGAAGAACATTGACTTAGTGGACCTTCACCAAATTCGTGAAACCCAAGCTTTTGCCGATGCGTTTGTTGGCACGAGGATTGAACAAGCAACTTGCCTGGTTCTGGATCTGCCAAAGACATATGAGGCGTACCTAGAGACATTGGGTAAAAGCCTTCGATATGACGTCCGGAAATTGGACAAGTCGCTTTTTAAAACTGGGAAGGCGAAGATCGAACGTGTTGTTCCCGAACAAATCAACCAGGGAATGGACATCTTATTCGAGCAGCACAAGCTTAGATGGCGAAAGAGGGGTCTACCTGGGGCATTCTTGGGAAGGGCCATCAACTTCCATAAAGCCTGGGCGGCTCAGGCTGCACAAAATCAGTGGCTTTGGCTCAGCATCCTGACGCTAGAAGGTACGCCAATTGGGGCGATCTATGCGATGGCACTTGGTAAGACCGCTTATTACTATCAAGCAGGCTTCAATCCTGAAAAGGGATCTGTCTCACCCGGAACCTTGCTCGTCGCGCATACCATTAGGCAAGCGATTGAAGAGGAAATGCAGCATTTTGACTTTATGCGTGGAGACGAACCCTACAAACGTCGATGGAAGCCACAACATATCCACCGGAACATTCGATTGATAGCATCGCAACCCGGTGTTCTTGGTAATCTTGGTTCCTCGTGGAACCAGGCTGGAAGTCTTGTCGAAGGTCGGGTCAGGGCTCGCTTGGAGGGTCGCGGTTTGATATGACTCCAAATCAAACCTGCAATTGCTATGTCTGATCCATCAAGAAAAAGTGTTGCTATTATTATTCCCGCGTTCAACGAAGAACAGCGGATTCTAAACGTTCTTTACGCTGCCAAAGCATCGAAGCTGAAGTCAGAAATTATTGTTGTCGACGATGGCAGCTCTGACCACACTGCGGAAATTGCCCGCTCAGTTGAAGGTGTGCGAGTTCTTAAGCTCAAGGGTAACCGCGGTAAGGGCGGTGCTCTGGTCGCCGGAGTTCAAGCAACAAAGGCAGGCATTGTCGCTTTTGTCGATGCAGATCTCGGTGGTTTACAAGGTCAGCACATTGACGATATCATTCGACCCCTCCTATATGACCAGTGCGACATGTGCGTTGGCATTTTTAGAGGCGGCAAAGTGTGGAGCGATATGGCTCAGAGAATCACGCCGTACTTGAGTGGTCAAAGAGCCCTAAAGCGCGAACTCTTTGAGGCTGTTCCCTTTGTCGGTGAGTTGCGGATGGGAGTCGAGATGGCTCTAACGAGTGCTGCTGAAAAACGGAAGGCGAAAGTCATTCGGGTTCTTCTTACCGGTGTCAGTAATTGTGCCAAAGAGCAGAAGATGGGCATTATGAAGGGTCTCAAGGCTCGCGGCATCATGTATATGGAAATTACTGAGGCCATGGTAAAGACTCGTCGACGCAGACCACCGCGACGCCGGGGCAAACGACCCACTTGGCTTTAGCATCCACCCCTCCTTCGGCGGTACAATTGGTATTGATCCGGGATCGGTTTGGCCAGGTTGGCTAGCCCAACCGGCAGGGAAACGTCAAAGATGCCGTCTACCATTAAATCCACTCCCCATATGAATTTCGATACTGCAGGCGAAGTCGTCTACAACCCTTCCGTTGAGATGCTAATCGCAGATTGTCTTGAGCAGGACGGCTGCAAACTCACACAAAGTGGTGCTGTAGTAGCCTATTCAGGCAAATATACGGGCCGAACACCTAAGGACAAACACGTTGTTCGTGATCCAAGCTCAGAGGAGCACATTTGGTGGGAGAACAACAACCCCCTCTCGCCTTCAACATTTGCGCGGATTGAAGGGAAATTCGAGGATTACGTTGAAGGGAAGAAGCTCTATATTATTGACACCTATGGAGGAGCTGACCCCGATCATCAAATTAAGGTTCGTTTTGTCCTAGAAAGGCCATACCACGCACTCTTTATGAAGCAGTTGCTCATTCGGCCTAACCCTACGGAGTTGGCTGAGTTTGTGCCGGAATGGACGGTGGTCGACTTCGGGAAGATGAAGATGGATCCTGAGGTTGATGGCACACGTGGGGAAGCCGTCATTGCCTTAAATTTCGAGACCCGGAAAGTCTTAATCGCTGGCACGGAATACGCGGGCGAAATGAAGAAATCGGTGTTCACGATCATGAACTACCTTTTGCCTCTCAAGCGGGTCCTGAGCATGCACTGCTCAGCGAATATTGGGCTGCAAGGCGACACCGCTCTCTTTTTTGGCCTGAGCGGAACCGGGAAAACGACTCTTTCAACCGATTACCACCGGCGACTGATCGGAGATGATGAACATGGATGGACGGAAAGTGGAGTTTTCAATATCGAAGGTGGATGCTACGCCAAATGCATCAAGCTCAGTCAGGAAGGTGAACCCGAGATTTGGAACGCCATCCGCCCGGGATCAATCCTTGAAAATGTGACACTTCTCGAAGGCAATATTCCTGATTTCGATGACGCATCCCTTACCGAGAACACACGAGTTGCCTATCCGCTTGAGTTTATTCCCAATGCTCAGATCCCCAGCATTGGAGGTCATCCTAAGAATATTGTCTTCCTAACGTGTGATGCACTTGGTGTTTTGCCTCCAATCTCAAAGCTGACTCCTGAGCAATCCATCATGTATTTCCTTAATGGATATACAGCTAAAGTCGCGGGTACTGAGGCCGGAGTCACGGAACCTACGATTACCTTTTCAGCTTGTTTTGGCCAACCCTTTCTCCCTTTACCTCCCAAGGTTTACGCACAACTGCTAAAAGAGAAGATCGAAGAACACGGCGCGAAGGTTTGGCTGGTAAACACAGGTTGGACTGGTGGATCCTATGGAGTGGGGAATCGGATCAAACTTCGATTTACACGGGCCATGCTTCAAGCAGCTTTTGATGGTGCTCTCGATGGTATTGATTTCGAAGCAGACTCGATTTTCGGACTGCAAGTGCCTACCTCATGCCCCGACGTTCCTACTGAGTTATTACGACCCAGAAATACGTGGACCGACCCAGAAGCCTACGATCAAAAGGCGCTGGAATTGAAGGCAATGTTCGAGGCAAACTACGCGAAATTTTGCTAAAGTTTCTTTAGGAATTGCTGACTTCGATTAAAGAGTCTTGTGCCCTGAATAAACGATAACCGGATTGTCGGCCATACTTTATCTCAATGGGCTACTACGTTCTAGGCGATCAGGGGCAAAAGTACGGGCCCGCTGACATACCAACACTTAATCAATGGATCGCAGAAGGAAGAATCGTTCCTCACACTATGTTGCAGGACGAGGCCTCAGGTGGAATGATCGCCGCATCCACGATTCCTGGCCTACTGTTTCTGCCTACAGCGTCCCCTGTTTCCAGCAATTATCCACGGTACAACCAGGCACCACAGTACCAAGCACCAGCCTACACATCTAGTTCGGGCAGTTCAGATAATGGCCCTATCACATTAGCTTTTGCGATGGCCCTGGTTTCTCCTATACTTTCCTTCTTTCTTCCAATTGGAGGTCTTTTAACAGCCATGTGGGGAATCCGATCAGCAATCAGGGCAAAAGATAATGGACACCCGCTTGGAGTAATTGCTATTGTCGCCTGTGGTGTGGCCATCGCATTTTGGGGATTTATACGCATTGCCGGCATCGGGCGCGGAATGTTTTTGCGGTGAGAGATTTGGTGCCTCGATTAGATTTCGTTTGTCAGACGAGTCGCTTTTTCATAATCTAGAGCATAGTCACGCACGATTAGCTAAAGTTGCGCTATCCTTTACGCGTGCGCTATTTCGTGATTGGTGATGACGGACAGAAGTACGGGCCGGCAGATGTTGCTACTCTAAATTCTTGGATTACAGAGGGCCGGTTACTTCCTACTCAACAACTTGAGGACGAATCCTCAGGGCTCAGGATTGCTGCTTCTGCGGTTCAGGGTTTGACCTTTCCTGTGCCATCTGCGCAACCCGTACCTGGGGGTCAGCCTGGAGCTTCTGGGAATCCTTATGCGGCTGGCCAACCGTATCAGCAGACGTATCCACGTGGAGGCTCTGCGTATGGAGACGACGGGTCAGAGGACGTTAAGAAAGCATGGATCTATGCTGTACTTGGCTTTATTTGCTGCCTCTTCCTTCACATCCCTGCACTCATTTATGCCAGCAAGGCGCAGAGCAAAGGTAACTCCGGAGCGACTGCTCCGAAAATCTTCAGCATCGTTATTCTCTGTATCCAAATCCTTTGGTCCGGGTATAGCATTATGAATTTCATCAATCATCCGCCAACCGGAACTACATTCCCTCGTTAAGCATTGATTTGACTTGAACCATGGAAATCGCCTGTACTTAGGTGCAGGCGATTTTTTTGTTAGTCGCCACGTAGACACAAACCGTGAACCTATTTTCACCGCTTCAGATTCGTGACATTACCCTCCGCAATCGGATTGCGGTGTCACCTATGTGCCAATACTCTAGCTCGGACGGGTTTGCTAGTGATTGGCACCTAGTCCACTTGGGAAGTCGCGCAGTTGGGGGTGCCGGCATGGTTATGCTTGAAGCAACTGCGGTAGTTTCTGAGGGTCGAATTTCACCTGATGATCTTGGAATTTGGAAAGACGAGCACATCGACAAACTGAAACAGATCAGTACGTTCTTGAAGGAGCATGGCTCTTCGCCAGCAATCCAACTTGCTCACGCCGGTCGAAAGGCATCAATGCCGAAGCCTTGGGACGTCAGGCGAAATGCTGTGCCCGTCGATGACGGCGGTTGGGACCAAGTGTACGGACCAAGCGCGTTGCCTTTTGCGGCGGGATATCTCACTCCTGTTCAAATGACACGTAAAGACATCGAGTCGGTCATTGAAGCGTTTGCTGATGCCGCTCAACGTTCGCTGGCAGCCGGATTTGAGATCATCGAACTCCATGCTGCTCACGGTTATCTCATGCACCAATTTTTATCGCCGCTAAGCAATCAGCGCACCGATGAATTTGGCGGCAGTTACGAAAATCGGACGCGCCTAGTCAAGCAAGTGGCTACCCGTTTGCGCCAAGTGTGGCCCGAATCGTTACCGCTAATCGTTCGGATATCCGCGACCGATTGGGTCGAAGGTGGTTGGACTCCCGATCAGTCGATAAGGCTTTCACAAGAGCTCAAGGAGCTTGGAGTGGATATGATTGACTGCTCAAGTGGCGGTAACTTAGCTAGAGCAACGATACCCGTCGGTCCAGGTTATCAAGTGCCATTTGCCGAGAGCATTCGCAAGGCAGGGGTCCCGTCCATAGCCGTTGGGCTCATCACCGATGCGAGCCAGGCAAATGAAATTGTGACGAGTGGCCAGGCTGACGTTGTTATGCTTGCTCGAGAACTACTCAGAGATCCTTACTGGCCGTTACATGCTGCTCTTGCCCTGGGAATCGACATACCTTGGCCCGACCAGTATGCTCGTGCTAAGCCCTTGTAAGCGGCTCACGCGGGGCAACGTTTTGATAAAGTAGCCGATAACACATCGGCTACTGGAAATCGAGACTACTGTTGCGAGACAACGTCGTCGATACGAACAACCAATACGGTGGTATTGTCGCTGCCGCCACCAAGAAGTGCTTGACCAACAAGGGTCCAGGCTGCTTCCGCAAGTGGCTTAGTCCGCAAAATTTCACCGATCGTATCGTCGCTAACATGGTTGATCAATCCATCGCTGCATAGCAAGAACACGTCTCCCGCCTTAAGATCGAAGGCTTCGACATCTGGCTTTACATCGCCCTCGGTTCCGATCGCACGTGTTAGTACGTGCTTGTAGGGGTGAGTCTCAACCTCTTCAGGACGGAGCATGCCAGCTCTTATAGCTTCTTCGACCCAAGTGTGATCGTGAGTCAGCATGAGAAGCTCACCGTTGCGCAATCGGTAAATACGACTATCACCAACTTGAACGGCATAGGCGATGTCTTGAATAAGTATCAAACCACTTAAAGTGGTTCCCATCCCTTTTCTGCTTGGAATAGCACGTCCAACATCAACGACAAATCGATTAGCTGCTTGGACGCCAGAGACCATCGCCATTATTGGCTCCGCTGAGGGATGGTGGAGGTAAACGTCGATGAAGGTTTTGCAGGCAAGCTCGCTGGCAATTTGCCCGGCTGCGTGTCCACCCATTCCATCGCACACTAAGAACACAAGTCCACGGCTAGCGAGGGTGGCAGCATCCTCAGCCATGTAATATTCGTATTTATCTTCGTTGTTCTCCCGAACTCGGCCCAGATCAGTCTTGGCGGCTACTGTTACTTTGGGAAGGAAGCGTAACTCTACGCTTGGAACGAGTTGGTCTGTCGTATATTCAGCGGTGATTTCATCCATGGGTCTTAGTTGTTTGCGTGCCGAAGATTAAGCCGTAGCCTTGGGAGGATTGATTCGAATCTGGAACTCCATGCTGCCAAATCGAATGACATCTTCTGGAGTCACGTTAGTCCGCATATTCGGAACGAGTTTGGCATCGTTAAGCATGGTGCCATTACTGCTGCCGGTGTCGGTGATAAAGACACCATCTTCTGCAACTTCAATCAATCCATGCTTGCCGCTGATATAGGGGTCGGCAATTTGTACGTCGTTTTCTGCTTTTCTGCCAAAAACGCTGATTCCTTTTCGGAGTGGAAACTCTTTTCCTTCTCCAACCAAAACTGCGGGAGCAACTTCCTTCTGTGGCGCAGCAGCTATTGCTGCCGTTTTGTTCGAACCGAATACTTGGGTCGTATTGCCACCCTTTGCGCCCGGCATCGAAACTTGAAGCTCTATGCCACCGAAGCTCAGTTTTTCACCGCCAACGAGCGTCTTGCGGTCACCCGATCCCAGTTTAACGCCGTCCGCCTTTGTGCCGTTTGTGCTTCCAAGATCCTCAAGCACTAATACATTATCTGTATTCGTAATCTGTGCGTGTCGCCGACTTGCACGAGCATCGGATAACAGGACGTCGCCCTCACGTCCAATAATATTTAGCCCAGGACGAATCGGATGTTCTCTACCGGACTGCTCCACAAGCACAGGTAGTTGGATCGCGGGTGCGCCAAAAGCATCACCGGGCAGGGCGCGATCGAAGATAAGTCCACAATCTATACAGAACATCACTCCAGCCGGATTGAATGTTTTGCACACAGGACATTGAATCGGTTTGATCGTCTGTGTCGCGTTCAGACTAGGGGCGGTCCCCATGACCGTTCTGTTCGGGTCCATCCGCGGGGCGGTGCCCATCCGCGTCTTATTGGGGTCCGCAGAAAGCAGTTGGGTTTTATTGGCGTCATTCATGAGGTCGGCTCTTGCTTGGACGGTTTGCTCGTCGCTTTTAGTTTGCACCCTAGGCGAGATTGACAGGATCAGATAATTGCTCCAAAAAAGCTATTCCGGTGTAATTCGCTGGAATAAGGTCACTCTTATGACGCAAATATTGTTCGGCACGCCTTACTCGCTCGCGAGTTTCTAGCTAAACTTCATATCTAAATTCGATTGCCTTCTTGGATCCGGTTGCTCTCTATGAAACGAACTATCACTTTAGCTGCCTTGCTCTTAGGTATCGTTGGCGTCGCCTCGGCCCAAAGATCGAGCCCCTTTGCTCCACCCCGTGCATCGCTTCACTATGCCCTCGATCGGGATTACGATTTGATGGATCTCTCCATTGATCTGAATATTGACTATGCGAACTTCTCGTTCAATGGATCGGTGGTGAATACTCTCGCTCCCTTGAGAAGCAACTTAAAGGTCATTCGCCTAATGGCGGGGAAAGAGCTTCACATCTCCACAGTTTTAGTTGACGGGAAAGCGGCAACTTTTACACACGAAGGACGCATGCTTCTGATTCAAAGCCCTCATGAACTGAAGAAGGGGCAAAAGACACTCGTCTCTGTGACTTACAATGCCATCAACACCAAGGCGCAACCGTTTGGCGGTGAGGGTGGTTTTCATTGGATCAAGCCCAATAAGGATCCCGGTCACGTCGGTTTTTGGACACAGGGCGAGAGCGAATCCAACAGCAACTGGGTACCCATGTGGGATTACCCAAATGACTTCACCACCAGCACTTCGAGAGTTACCGTTTCTGCTGATTGGAACGTGGTTGGAAATGGCAACTTGATCTCTGATACGAAGTCGGCTGATGGTAAGAGGCGCACCTTCGTTTGGAAAATGCCCCTTCCTCACGCGACCTATCTACTCACAGTCTGCGGCGGACCATTCGACATGAAATCGGATGTGTGGGAAGGCGTAAAGCTGATGTACGTGGTTCCGAAAGGGAAGGGCTACCTAATCGACGGCTCCTTTGGTGATACGAAGGACATGCTCAGCTACTACTCGCAGTTGACTGGCGTCAAATACCCTTGGCCAAAATATGCCCAAGACGCCATGTACGACTTTGGTGGTGGCATGGAAAATGCCAGCGCAACCACCCTTGGGGAAGGCAGCTTGACGGAGCCTCGCGAAGGATTTCGTCGGATGGCAAGTCTCAATTCGCATGAATTGGGCCATCAATGGTTTGGAGACTACGTAACCTGCAAGGATTGGGGACACGTTTGGCTGAATGAGAGTTTTGCTACCTTCATGCAGATGATGTACTTCGAGCATAGTCGGGGTAAGACCGGATACGATCAAGAGGTCGAAGGGAATATACAGGGTTACTTGGCGGAATCTAGAAACTACAAGCGCCCGATTATCACACGAATGTATCCCAACGCCGACAGTATGTTCGACTCGCATACCTACCCAAAGGGAGGAGTGGTCCTACACACTCTCAGGAAATGGCTGGGCGACGAAGCATTTTGGGCAGGCATCAAGCTCTATCTCCAGACCAATGCCCATACTCCCGTTGAGTCTTGGCAGCTCTGCAAAGCCCTAACCGATGCAAGTGGCATCAACTGCGAACCCTTCTTCCAGCAATGGCTGATGAAACCTGGGCATCCTGTCATCGATTCCACTTGGGATTGGAATGCTAGCACCAAGACAGCAACCGTAACGGTAAGCCAGATGCAGGACACAGCTGACGGGACTCCGACTTACGATATTCCTGCCAAGGTTGGCATCATTCTTGATGGCAAGCTAACCCGGTACCCCATGCACCTTGTCGGAGCAACTAATACGCAAACGATCGTTCTTCCCAAGAAGCCAGATGCGGTTCTTTTTGATCCAGATCACGACTTCTTGAGAGAAATACCCAAGCTGCACTGGGACAAATCGGAATTGCCTGCAATCTTGAAGTATTCGCCAAACGGTATTGATCGAACCAGGGCCATGCAAATGCTGCTAGACGGTTCCCCCACCGATGAAACGATCTACATGATCGCGGAAGCCATTAAGGCAGACAGCGATCAAACTCCTGCTCTCCGATCGACCCGCGGGCTTGCTGCTTTGAAGCGTGCCGATCTGCGTCCTCTTTTCCTTGGTCTACTGACCCATCCCAACTTCGACCGAAGAGCAGAGGCGGTTCAAGCACTCGGGATGCTCCCTCAAGAGCCGGCGACCGTCGCCAAGATTCGATCTCTCATCAATGAAAAAGATCCCATCCCTGTCGTTACGGCAGCCATTGGAGTACTTGCCAGTTGGGATAAGAAAGCGAACAAGGATGTGTTTGAGAAAGCACTCAAGATCCCATCTCACAATGACCGGATTAAGAATGCTGCTAAATCAGCCCTAGGGGATTAGCGAAGCCTAAGGGGCTAGGATATCTCGATGATGTCTTAGCCCTTTGGTATCCATCGCGATAACATCTAGCCGGAATGTCCTTTCTCCAGAATCACTTTCGCTCAAATACTCTTCAATAGCGCGGTGGAGTGCTTTGAGCTTGCTCGATCCAATGGACTCTTCGGGAGTGTAGCCTTCAGTGCGTCGATGCTTGACTTCGACGAACACCAGGTCATTTCCGTCGAGAGCTACAATGTCGATTTCACCGTGTCGAGCTTTGAAGCGCCGGGTGACTATTGTCCACCCCAAACCCAAAAGAAATTGGGCTGCTCGGTCTTCGGCATCGCGACCAACCTGAACCAAGTTCTTGCCTAGAAAATCAGACATGGCTGTTCCCAAACTTTCACGGGTGCGAAGGATCGTCGGTGAATCGGGCAGGGGCCGTGAATTCTTAGCGCTTCCAGATGCTCTGGAGTGGGATAACCAAAGTGACGCTCAAACCCATATTGAGGATAGTCTGCCGCATATTCCGTCATGATTCGATCCCGTTCGACTTTAGCAAGGATGGATGCAGCCGCAATACAAGCGTATTTTTCATCACCTTTGATGACCCATTCCCCGTCACAGGGCATTCTTTTAGGAAGCCGATTTCCATCAATGTACGCATATCCTGGGATGGGCATAAGCCTTGACAGAGCTCGTTCCATTGCTGCCATGCTCGCCCACAAGATATTAAGCGAATCGATCTCTTGAGGATCGGAGCGCTCGATGCAAAAGATCGCGTTCTCTCTTATGTAGATGGCCAGCTTGTTCCGTTCCTTGGAGTCTAGTTTTTTGGAGTCATCGATGCCTTCCAAGCAGAAGTCCTCTGGCAATACCGCTGCTGCGGCCACAACTGGCCCTGCTAAAGGTCCTCGCCCCGCTTCGTCTGCGCCTGCTGCGCCCGGAACGTGGAGAAGCAGAGCCTTCATGATGCGGTTTTACCGTATATGCATTCGGAAATCGAAGCGATTAGCTCCGGACCTTCGGTCATTTCATCAAGCCCCCTCGTGAGGACCACCAGTACATATGGCCTCCGATCCTTTGGATAGACGATCGCACAGTCGTGGCATAAGCCCTGGTTCCATCCTGTTTTGTTGGCGAATTTAATATCTCGGGGCAACTTTGCAGGGATACAATTTCGATGCTGTTGCGCCAGCAGAATTTCGATCATTGCTTCCGAACATTTTTCTGACACGATCGTATGAACAGCAAGTTTGGAAAGAAGGGTCATTAGCCCATGTGCAGTGACCGTGTTGTTCAAGCCTAAACGATAGGCAACTCCATCCTCAACTCCACGCTTGACTGAAATGCCTTCAATGCCGAGGTCTCGCATAAAGATGTCGATGCAGTCCGCACCAAGCTTGGCGACCAATAAGTTGGTCGCTAGATTGCTGCTATCTACAATCATGAGCCGCCCGAGTTCGTAAAGGGAAACCGACTTCCCGATCAAACCATAGAGTGATTTCTCGGAATCGTCTCCTTCTTCAAGAAGGTAGGGACTGCCATCCACAATGCTAGTGAATTCGTTCGTGACCACAACGAGGTCATTCAGCTTCAATTCTCCCTTTTCAAACCGATGGTACAACTCCGCGAGGACGCACACTTTCATAGTGCTTGCGGCGTGAAAGATCTGCTGACTCCTCAAGAGGAATTGTTGACCCGATTGTAAGTCGCAGTAGGCGACTGCGACATCCGCTTCACCAACGAGTTCGAGCACTTGTTCGAAGGTGTTCATAAACCAAAACGGTACCCCTATATGCGCGTACCTTGCATGTCTCTCAGGAAGGCTCCCACCAACAAAACTTCTGGACCGGTGAGTCGTTCTATTCCATACACGACAGTTCGGGAAGCCGATCTGAAAGGGAGAAGATGAGATGTTTAAAACTAAGATGATTCGAACAGTTGTTGCGAGCCTTGCCTGTTTGGCCTTCGTTGGAGTATCCGGAATGGCTTCCGCGGGTGGTTGGGATGATCGACACGACCGAGAAATCCATCGCGCCGAGCGGCGCATCGATGAACTCTATAGGGCCAAGGCCCGAGCCGAGGATCGACATAACTGGAGAGAAGTACGTCGCATAGAGTCAGATATCCGCCGAGAGCGCGAGATCCTTCGTCGCGAGCGAGATCGCGACCGCGATCACGATCGTCACCACTTCTAGACTCGCCATACCGGCAGAGAGTGTCCAGCATCTCTGCCGGTAGATGGTGTCTCCTTCAAAGGGACTTTGAGTTTTCGTTCCCATTTGAACCGCAAATGCATCCAAATCCCGAGCACTAAGATTGAACTCCCACGGGTACGCTCAACTTATGCCCTGCCCTCCCGTGAACGCTCACGCGACTCCCGAAGCTCGCGAGCTTCTTGCGTTTCTTTACGAAATCTCTGGAAAACGCGTAATGTCGGGACAGCACAATTTTCCCGGCGCTCTATCAGCATTTAGTCTGGAAGCGTCAAACATTGGAGGCGCTTATCCGGCGGTTTGGGGTCAAGATTTCGGATTTTCTGACGATGACCAAGACGGAGTTCAGTTCAGAGACCAAGTGATTGAGGAAGCGATCCAACAGCACGCCAAGGGGTCGATCATAACTCTCATGTGGCACGCGGTGCAGCCAACCCACGATGAGCCCGTCACCTTCAAAGAGAACATCATTGGAAAGCTGAGCGATGAAAATTGGTCGGGATTAGTCACTCCTGGTACAGCTTTGAATAAGCGATGGATAGAGCAAACCGATGTGGTAGCCAGCCTTCTGAAGGTTCTTCAAGAGCACAATATCCCTGTACTTTGGCGCCCCTATCACGAAATGAATGGTGATTGGTTCTGGTGGGGTAACCGGCCAGGGAAGACTGGTTACCAAGCTCTCTATCGCCACATGTATCACCAGTTTGTTCACGTCCATGAACTGAACCACTTGCTATGGGTATGGAATGCTAATGCTCCACGCGGAAACGCAGGACCCTATGCGCCTTATTTCCCGGGACTGGACGTTGTCGATGTACTTGCCACCGATGTCTATTCCAATGACTATCAACCGGCACATTACAATGAGATTGTAGAATTAGCTTCCGGAAAGCCAATCGCCCTAGGCGAAGTAGGTCAACTACCTACTCCTGAGCTTTTAGCATCGGAACCCTTGTGGACCTGGTTTATGACATGGTCGGGCTTCACAAAAAACCATAACGATCCTAATGAAGTGAAGCGCCTGTTCCAAGACCAACGGACGCTCAACGGGTCCTCGCAGTAACACGGTGACTCGCGCAAATCTGGAATACGCCCTAATACATTGGATCAAGCGATTGGGCTAGATCGTTTTTAGGATTTGTCGCATCGCTCCAAGGTGATAAGCAACGTGAGGAAGCGGGGCTAGCAAGCCTTCGAACGACTCATCTGCGTTCCACTCGTGATTTGAACTCAGCCAACCGATATAGAGGTCATATTCTTGCCGTATCTCAGTCTTGAGCTCATCCCACTCAGATTCGGTTACTGCCTCCTTACTCCAAGATGACTCCCAAGTTCCGTCTGGCTCTGGAAGGCCTTGGCTTGTGTTTGCGTTTCTCAACGTGAACAAAAGGTGAAAGGCATGGGCTGCAAGGCTAGTGCAACGATCGGTCGGCTGTTTTGACGCTCCAGAAGAGTCAGTAGAATTCAGGGCATCAAATATGCCCTCTTTACCTTGGACAAACCAAGTGTAGTTTTGACCTGCAGGAATGCCCTCAAATGCTTCACGGAAAAGGATCACTGCGGCATCTTGAAAGGCTCTATCGGGTTCCATTACGTTAGGATCTTATCTGATATTTTTACTTTAGTCCAGCCTTCCATGGATAGGCACGGTAAATACGCCTAAACAATCGGTTACTCTCTTTAGGACTGCTTCCGCTCCAAGCGAGTCAGGGCAATCGCACAAGCAAGACTTGGCTGGATTGTTTCCTCCAGATCGCGATTTGGCAGGGAGTGTTTGTTTTAGCTGCTGCGATCGTTCTCGTGAATTCATCCAGATTTCGGACGGTTTGACCATTGATTGCACGAATAACATCGAGTGTCTTAAAGCCTAAGGACGCGCCTTGCGAGTTCCCTGGCACCTTGGAAAAAAGTACCCCTCCACCCGCTCCAAGACCAACTGCCGACTGCTCACCAATGCCTTCCAAAGTCTTTATCGTGCATCCCATCCAATCTAGTGTAAGTTCTGAGCGAACTTGGTCATGATGTGGTCCGCCTCCAGGTAGAACCGGCGTTCTGGCTAGCTTTTTCAGACCCTTCAGAGTCACACCATAACTTGGCCCGTCTATGTTCCTGAAGCCGAGACGGAACGCCGCAGAGTTGGCTCTAACGCGGTAATCACCTTCACTTGCATTGACGAAATCAGCATTGGCCACTAGCGAGTGCTCGTCGCGGCCGCTTAATGACGACAACATGGGAGCTGAACTTGCACCCTTTGAATCAGCCATGTGTAGGAGATTGAAGTCACATTCGTCACCCCAGGGAGCAGAAGTTTGGATAACTTTATAGGGTTCAAATAAAACGTTCCTCCGGATGACATCATGGCTATCTTTAAACCACACATGCATGTGAAAGCTGTTGTCAACAATTACGTTGTCTTCACAGACTCGGTGGAACCCTTCGCGGAGTTTGAGGCCCCCATGAAGGCACAGGTTGCCGATGATGTGGTAGTTCGAGGAGCCATCGTCTAAGTCGATATCCCAGCCATGGTCGCAACGCAAGCGATTGTTCCGCAAGACGATGGGTTCGACTACGTCAAGGAATGGCAATTTGGCAAGCCCTTTGGCGTCGAGCTGATCGAGATCGACATCCGTAAGAGACCAATATCGATCTCTGCCCCAAGAGTTGAACGATCCGTGATCGCCGGTTTCTTTTACGGTATCGAAGACATCACATGCCTCGATTAAGTGCCCTCCCCAACATCCATCGCCAATATTAATTCCTGCGCGAGGTACATCGTAAATGGAGCAGTGCCTGACCGTAATACGCCGAGACATCGAGACTTCAATGGGAGCACTTTGTTTTTCAATTCTTCCCGTTCGCACGATTAAGCAGTTATCGACAATACAATCGCTGGGATATTCGTTCGTTTTAGGTCCAGGCTGCAAGTCAAGATCACTTAACTTTAGGCGTTGGTTATATTCAAAGAGCGGATTTCTGACGGCTCTAGGGCTCCCTACAAATGCGACGCCATTCGCTCCTGCGTCTTCGATTCGACAGCCTGTCACGTGGAAATCCCGATTGAATTCGCTTACAAAAACCGCATTGCCGCCCACCTGGTCGAAGTAGCAGTTCTCGACCGTGCATCCTGTTGTTCCTTTGGCATAGATTGCTCCTCCTCGATAGATTGTCCAGTCACTTCTAAGAAGGGGCTCCCGGTTTTCCATGAATGTCCGGCGAGTTGCCTGCAAAGTCAGTCCTGAGATTCGGACATCTTTCACAGGATCGGATTCAGAACCTTTAAGCTCGATGAGGGATTTTAAGTTAGTGCCTTCAACAACTGCACTCTCCAGGTTCACGCCTGCTGGAGGTATGAAGAACAATAGGTGGCGGACGGAATCGAGGAACCACTCACCAGGACTGTCTAGCTCCTCGAAAATACCTTCAACGTAAACCGAATCGGATTTCATCCCCATTTGCCGGTTGTTCTGCCAACCGCCTTCATAAGTGAGCTTTCCGCTTTGATCCTTACCTGTGATCCGGTAATGGACATCACCCCATTCATTTGCGTGCAGAGCATGGATATAACCGCCCTTCGGGTTAGCCCAGCTCGCTGCTTTTTGAGGAGACAGGCAATCGGCGGCAACTCCTCCGAAGACCTTTGCCTTTGGGTCAAAGTTGGGATATCGTGCCAGAGTCTGCTTTACACCGTTGACAAAGAGTTGGTCCGTCTCAAAATCGAGAGGAACATCGGTCTGATAAATTCCATCGCGAAATGGCTTCCAGTGAGCCTTTATTGCACGGCCACCCGAAAGTACAAGCGATTTATCTTTTTCCGCCCTCAGCTCAAGACCTGAATCTTGTGAAGTGAGTTCAAGTGGCTCTGTTAGCCGATAAGTGCCACCTCCAAAGCTGATCACAGCTCGTTCCTGCTTGCGGTGCAAGCGCACATACTCGAGAGCTGCCGTCGGCGTTGCTTTGGGCTGCTCTTTGGTTCCTGGATTGGTGTCCTTACCCGCTGGGCTAACGAAGACTTGCATAACACGGGAAGTAAGGCTATGAGACATCGTGGACTTGGGATGGCATAACAGAACGAGAATAGCAGTCAGCATGGGTACGAATCCTTCATCGAAGTATGAATTGTCATGCCTCGTGTCTGACGGCATTGATCGCTATAATCGCACAATGGAACTATCCATGCTCGCTCTCCTGCTCTCTCTACCGACAAATTTCCATCAAATGGATTGGCCCGGAACGGCCGGAGATTATCATGGGTACGTTTCCCATTCTTTTAAAGTAAGCGATTGTGACTGTATCGTCGTGGAACCCAAAGAGCGCAGAGATGGCAGTCCGTGGATTTGGAGGATGGAGTTCTTCGATCATCGTCCGATGGCTGATGAGGCTCTATTAGGTAAGGGATTCACGTTGACCTATATGAATGTAGGAAACACGTTTGGAGCACCAAGCGCCTTGGATCGACTCGATCAGTTCTATGCACTACTCACTCAGAAGTTCAAGCTGAACTCAAAGGTAGTGCTGGAAGGATTCAGCCGGGGTGGGCTTTATGCTTACAACTGGGCGGCGCGTGGCCCCAAAAGAGTGGCGGCGATATATGGCGATGCCCCAGTGTGTGATTTCCGAAGTTGGCCTGGAGGCAAAGGGAAAGGGCCGGGAAGCAAAGAGGATTGGGCAAACCTAATCAAGCTCTACGGCTTCAAATCCGAAGAGGAAGCCATGAAATATCGACACAATCCGATTGACGAGTTGGGTCCCCTTGCTAGAGCTAGAATTCCAATCCTTCATGTTGTTGGAGCATCTGACGAAGTCGTTCCTGTCGATGAAAATACAGATGTCGTCGTAGCGAGATACAAAAAACTCGGCGGAGAAATCGAAGTCATCAGCAAGACTGGAGGTCTTCATCACCCTCATAGCCTGGACGATCCTAGCCCCATAGTGAACTTCATCCTACATGCCACGGATCGGGTTAACAAGAAATGAACTAGCGGGCGAGACCTGGATACAGTTTTGCAGCAACCAAGATTGCGATTACGGTTGAGCCAAGTAGTACGGCCAGATCAAGAGCAATTGGAAAATGATTTACGCCTCCAACGATCATTGTTGAACGGAGGAGGTCAACTTGGTAGGTCAACGGATTCATGTGCGAAATCACTTGCAACCAAGGCGGCATCATGCTAATTGGGTAAATCGCGTTGCTCGCAAAGAAGAGCGGCATTGTTAGTACTTGACCGATACCCATGAATCTCTCTCGTGACTTTACGATACAGGCGATGATCAGCGAGAAGGTTGAAAAAAACGCGGCACCAAGCAGAATGGCTACGAACCCGCCCATCAGGTCAACGGGCTTCCAACTCAAGTGGACGCCGAGTAACAACGAGAGCGCATAGACCAACGCACTCTGAATCGCTCCTCGCATTCCTGCGGAAAGGGCTTTTCCTGTTACGAGGGCAGAGCGTGGTGCGGGGCTGACCAAGTACTTCTGAAGGATTCCAAGGTCCTTTTCCCAGATTGCAGATAGCCCGTAGAAGATCGAAGTGAAAAGAACGCTTTGGGCCAGGATGCCGGGGGCCATGAAGTCAAGATAAGGCAGCGGTCCAGTGTTTATGGCCTTAGTCCGAGCCATTACCTGGCCAAAAACGAGAAGCCAAAGGGCAGGCTGAACGGCGCGGGAGAGCACTTCAGTGGGATCGCGTCGAAGTTTGGTTGCTTCGACCTCCACCATTGCAAAAGCCTTTACAACAAAGCTATGGACGGGGCTCATCCCAGTCTCCGGGCGGTTCTTCGAGACCGAGAAGTCTGGCGGTAACCGGCAACTTCTTCGATATTTTCGCCCGCAAACTTGATGAAGACATCATCGAGGGTTGCTCCAGGTTCAGGAATCGATGCTTTTAAAGCATCGCATGTCCCAAGGGCAACCATTTTGCCACGATTCATGATTCCAATCTGATCGCAAAGGCTTTCAACCTCATCCATGAGGTGAGTGGTCAGCAGAATAGTGGTGTTGTATCGATCCCGCAATCCGAGAATGTGTTCCCAAACAGAAGCTCTCGCAACCGGATCCAGACCTACTGTGGGCTCGTCAAGAAAGAGCATCTTGGGCCGATAGAGCATCGATTGGGCAATCTCCAACCTCCGAATCATCCCCCCGGAAAACTGGCGGACACGCTTATCCGCCACGTCCTGTAGGTTCATAAATTGAAGGACCTCAAGAATTCGGCTTTGCCTCTCTTCCTTCGGCACGTCATACAGCTTGGAATAGAGGACCAGGTTCTCTCTGGCGCTGAGGTCGCCATCTGCGGAAACCATTTGGGGGACATAACCGATTAGGCGACGCACCTCCGCAGGTTGTCGGACGATGTCAAAGCCACAGATCGTTGCAGTACCAGACGTCGGAGGTAGCAAAGTCGTCAGGATCTTGATGATGGTGCTCTTTCCAGCACCATTTGGACCTAGCAAGCCAAACACTTCCGATTGGTTAACCGCAAAGGTCACGTTGTCGACGGCGCAAAGGGAGTCAAATTTTCGGACCAGCGAGTTGGTTTCCAGTAACTTCAAATGATCTACCTTTACTACGTCGAATCTAGCTTTCCCATCCTTGCAAGTAAGGTCAGATTAGTTTAGGCTACAAGCCAAGTGATGATTTCGTTGATCCTTCCCTTTCTGGTTCAGACATCAGGGGTTCCTGCAAGTTCTTTGCCGCCCATTTTGCCTAAGCCTCAATATATGGTTTTGGTTCGTTCTGAACCATTTGTCTTGCGGTCAGATACCGTAATCGTGGATCCGGTCGGCACTTACGCATCCAGGTTCTTGCGCGATACCATTCAGCAAGGCGCTGGCTTCCACATTATTCGTCTGCGGTCAAATGTCCATAAGCCTACGATACGATTTCAACATGTTTCCGATGGCTCCATCAAGCCAGAAGGCTATGAGCTCCATGTAGATGCGCATCACATCAGTCTCAAATACGCAAACGAGGCTGGTGCTTTCTATGGTGTTCAAACCATTCGTCAACTTTTACCCGCAGCCATTGAAGGACACGGTCCAGGCCAAGCACGATGGACAATCCCTGCAGTTGATGTTCGTGACTATCCTCGATTCCCATGGCGTGGAATGCACCTTGACGTATCGAGGCACTTCTTCCCGGCTGCTTTCATTAAAAAATACATCGACTATATTGCGTTGATGAAGATGAATGTCTTCCACTGGCACCTTGTCGACGATGGTGGGTGGAGAATTCAGATTCAGAAATATCCAAAGCTAACCACCGTTGGGGCTTGGAGATATGGAATTACTAATGGCTGGGATCAGTCAAAGCTCCGTTTCGATCCAGAGAGCCACCTTCCCAAATACGGTGGGTTTTATACGAGCCAAGAAGTTCGAGACATCGTCAAGTACGCATCGGATCGTAGCATCACGATCGTCCCGGAGATTGAGATGCCAGGGCATACGATGCCCGTATTGGCGGCTTATCCTGAACTGTCTTGCACCCACCAAGCTCCTGCAACGCAGCCAGGTCAACCTAGGTCGAACGTTTACTGCGCAGGAAATGAAAGGACGTTCCAATTCATCGACGGAGTGTTGGATGAAGTTCTATCTCTATTCCCATCTAAATGGATTCATATCGGTGGTGACGAGGTGGACAAGACGTATTGGAAGGCTTGTCCCACTTGCCAAGCACGAATTAAGCATGAAGGCTTGAAAAACGAGGACGAACTCCAAAGCTATTTTATTAGGAGAATTGACAAGTATCTCGCTTCCAAGGGGCGTCGCCTCATTGGCTGGGACGAGATTCTGGAAGGTGGATTGGCGAAAGGAGCCACCGTAATGTCTTGGCGAGGGATTAGTGGAGGAATCGCAGCAGCCAAGGCGGGGCACGATGTTGTCATGTCGCCTTACTCGCACGCTTATTTCGATGCTTCAAACCTTTCTCAGACTTCCGAGCATGTTTACAGTTTTGATCCTATTCCGCCTTCACTGACTGCATCTGAAGCCAAGCATGTCTTAGGTGGCCAAGCGAATGTTTGGACGGAGTGGATTCCGACAACTCAAAGAGTCGAATACATGATTTTCCCGCGCATGACCGCTATGTCCGAAGCACTTTGGTCAAGCAAGAAGAGTCATAACGTAGGGGATTACCTCAACCGAATGCCTTCCATTTTTGAGCGGCTAGACAGGATGGGAGTCAACTATTTCATCCCTGCACCGAGGGTCGAAGCGAACGCTGTCTGCTTTACAGGAGTGGCTAAGGTAGCCGCCGTGCTGGAAAAAGGCGCACCGGGAATTCTCCGCTATGCATTAGACGGGAAGTCGCCAACTCGTGATTCCTCTATTTACAGCGGTCCCCTCAAGATTGACCATGCGACTACAGTTAACTTCGCCTATGTGACGATAAGGGGGCTGGTTGGTGACACGGCGAAAGTAATCTGCGTTCCAGCGCAAACATCGGATAGAGGAAGTCTGGTTCCGGGTTGGCATGCCTCCTACTTTGAAGGTGCTTGGACCCTTGTTCCCGATTTCAGCAAGCTCACACCTCTAAATGAGGTGTCGACTGACAAGATTGGCATTGAAATGCGCAAACGTGAAGAGCATTTCGCTTTTGACTTCTCCGGAATTTTTAAAGCAGAAAAGGACGGTGTCTATCAATTTACGCTCAGAAGCGATGACGGATCATGGCTCAAAGTTGGGAATGTGATGGTCGTAGATAACGACGGAACGCATCCCAGTGACCCTAAAGCTGGAACCGTTTGGCTACCGAAAGGCCTTCACAAAATTGAAGTAGGTTACTTTCAGCAGGGCGGTGGACTCTCACTAGGTCTTGCCGTTCAAATTCCTGGCACAAGTAGTCCCACAGCGGTCGACAGCTACGTCTATCGGCCAGAATCGAACTAGTTTACGGCGTGATAGGCCCAAATCGGGTTTATGATCGCAACAAGGTGCCGATTCAGATTATTGGCACCTTGTTGCGATTTTCAACTCTAGCACTTAAATCGAGTAAAAACTCAATTCGAATGAAAAAACGGCAGTACATCGAATTAGCTTTGCCTGTGTATCGAGGCATGCGATTCTGCGAGGTACGATCAAGCGGTGCCATCTCCGGCCCCAAAGCCTAGTCGTCTGACAGAGAACGAATCGAGTGCGCCTAAGACTCGAGTGCGCCTCATGCTGACTTGCCTCTGTGACTCTTTCTATGGCGAGGCAGGCATCGCAACCGTACGAGTTTTAGAACACGCCGGCTGTGAAGTTATTTTCGATAACGACCAAACTTGTTGCGGACAGCCCCCTTTTAACTCAGGCGATTGGTCAGCGGCGAGGTTATCCGCCGGGCACCTCATGCGGACTGTGCTCAGCCACGGCGATCCTGTCGTCACTCCAAGTGCTTCATGTGCGGCTATGGTCCGGGAATGCTATCCCATCCTGTACAGTGATATGGCTCACCCGAAAGTTTACGAATTGGGCGAGTATTTGGTACAGCACTTGCGGATGAAGTCTTGGCCCGTAACTGTCAAACAGAAACCTAAGCCAGTTAAGGTGGCCTTTCATACCTCGTGTCACGGACGTGGCATTGGATTAAGGGGCGAACAACAGCAACTGGTCGCTAGTCTGCCCTGGGTTGAGCTAGTGCCATTTGAGCAAGGCGACCAGTGTTGCGGTTTTGGGGGAGCCTTTGCAGCTACTCATGGATCGATATCCGCTGGAATAGGCATGGAGAAGCTCAAAAACATAAAAGACAGTGGTGCTGATATCATTGTTGGTGGAGATATGGGCTGTCTCATGCAGCTTAACGGCTTGATTACTCGACATAAGATGGATCTCGAAGTGCGTCACTTTTCACAGCTTCTGGCAGAAGCAATCGAGCCATGAACAGGCCTTCAGTTGAAAAATTTGCTCGGAAATTACCCGAGGAAACGACGAACAGCGTACGGAGTGCTTCCGTTGCTAAAACCGGGGCGCGTACGGTTGCGCTTTCTGAAGCGTTCGACGACTTGGGGGCAGCAAGGACGCAAGCAGCTCAGATCAAGGACTTTGTCCTAGACAATCTTCCGAACTTGCTTCCTCAGCTTGAACTTAAATGCAGCCTGAATGGGATTGAAGTGCATTGGGCAAAAGACGCCGCTGCAGCAAACAAGATCATCCTTGATATTTGTAAGACCAACGCCCCAGATGGTGGTGTCGTGGTTAAAGCCAAGTCGATGGCAACAGAGGAGATTCACCTCAACAAGTATCTGATCAAAGCAGGATACGAGGTTGTCGAGACGGACCTGGGTGAATTTGTCATTCAAATCGACAATGATACGCCCAGTCATATCGTCACACCCATCATCCATAAAACGAGAAAGCAGGTCGCCAAAAGCTTTGAGCGTGAAGGTTTGGGACCCTATACGGAAGTTCCGACCGAACTGGCCCAACAGGCGAGGAACCACCTTAGGGATAAGTTTCGTCAAGCTAAAATCGGGATCAGTGGCATTAATTTTGCGATTGCTGAGAGCGGTCGACTTGTCTTAGTTGAGAACGAAGGAAACAACAGACTCTGTACCACAGCTCCTGACGTGCATATTGCAATCATGGGACTGGAGAAGGTGCTGCCGAACGAAACCGATCTTCCCTTATTCCTCAAGCTGTTAGCGGGTTCTGCGACGGGCCAGCGAATGACGACTTATGTCCATATGGTTTCTGGACCTCGTCGCCGGGACGAGAAAGATGGTCCCAAAGAAGTTCACTTGGTAATCCTGGACAATGGTCGAACCAATATTCTTAACGGACCCTATCGCGAAATTCTCCGATGCATTCGATGCGGTGCATGTCTCAACGTTTGCCCTGTATACAGGCAAGTAAGCGGTCACGCGTACAAGCATGTCTATTCCGGTCCACTGGGAGCTGTTTTAGGTCCCGCCCTTGAGGGAATTGAGAAGCTGCCCGATCTGGCAAAGGCATCAACGCTTTGTGGTGCCTGTGAAGAAGTTTGCCCAGTAAAAATCCCAATTCCTCGAATGCTCCTACAACTTCGAGACGAGGCCGTCCGTAAGGGGTTGATCAAGGAAGCTATTCCCTGGTCCATATTCGCAATGGGGACGACTAGCGGTTTCCGATGGCGAATGGGTCTCAAATTGCTTCCTATGGCTGGACTTGCAAGGCACCCTGCAAAAGCTGGATGGGAAGAATTTAAAGACCTGCCAAAAAAAGAAGGGCGTGACTTCAGGAAGTGGTGGAATGCCAGATCGTGACCTAATCTTGGGAGCGCTCGGCCCGGTGGGCAAAAAGGCACGTATGCCCGTAGCGCCCGCCCCGTTACCCCAACTTCCTACCGACGCTCTTTGGCAGCTATTCACAGAGAGGATTGAAGAACTCGGAGGGAGAATTGGAACAATGGAAGATCTTGAGATTATCCTGGCTCGCCCTCATGCCATTGACGGTGAAACCGCGACCCGCCTGGGACGCCCTGTTGGTGGAGTACCGATTTGGGAAGCAGAAGTTGGCGTCACGACTGCTGATCTGGCCATTGCAGAGACAGGATCCCTTATTATTGCGACGGGATCTGGAAAGGATCGCCTGCTCAGCTTAACGCCCGCCATTCATGTCGCTATTGTTCCCAAAGACCGTATCGTAGCAACCATTACGGAGGCCTTTTCGCGGCTCAGCGACCGGACTACCGTAATGATCACGGGCCCAAGCCGGACAGCGGACATTGAAGGGATTTTGGTTCGTGGCGTTCACGGCCCAGGTGACGTAGTGGTCATTCCGGTTTAGTATCGGAATCCCATAGTAAACAATAGTTGATTGTCGCCACGATTGTGGCCCTTCAATCCTGCGTTGGAAGCGTGGAGAAATCGAACGCCCACGATGAATTCCTTGTCTCCGAATCCGTAGGTGCCCCCGATGCCTCCCATTGGCGTTGAGTTGAGCATGCTATCCAAGTTAAGCGTGGGTTTGTCCGCTACCTGAAGTCCCCAGCCAAGATCTACGTAAATACCGTTGCCTTGCTTATCCAACGGCCATCTCCAACGTGCAAATGCGACGGAACCTAGTGCAAATGTGGAGTTTTGTCCCCACCTACCTAAGCCATGAGATTGCGTGTGATCGGCATAAAGCTCATAGACCAACTGCGCAGGAATCTTCCCGCATTGGAATCTGGGCTCAGGACGACCGTAGCCGTAACTGATGCCCCCACCCCACCGCTGATCCTCGCTCCCCAAAATAACCTGGCCATAGGCAAGGAATCCTGAAATGTAGTGTGACGGCTTGATCCTGACATCATAGGTGTCGCCACGAACTGAGCATAAGAGACAGAAAATGAGCAAGATAAAGCTGTAAACCTTCATGAATGTGTTGCCGCCATCGCCTTCTGCCTCTCTCCGGATTTTGCGAGATAGGGTACAGTAGCATTAATCCCCATGCGTTCTACGTTGCCCGTTGTCGTGATCGTTGGCCGACCCAACGTAGGAAAAAGTACCGTCTTCAATCGGTTAGTTCGTCGACGCATTGCCGTTGTCGAAGATACCCCCGGAATTACTCGAGATCGACTTTATGCTGAAGCCGAATGGAATGGCCGCCGCTTTCAGATTGTAGATACCGGTGGAATCGTTTTTCAAGAGGAAGATCCCCTTTCCGATCAGATCCGAGTTCAGGCAAATATTGCACTAGAAGAAGCGGATGTTGTTCTTTTTGTCACGGACACCACGGCAGGAGTCAATCCCGACGACCAGGATTTAGCCAACCAGTTGCGACCGGTTGACAAGCCTGTGCTCGTCGTTGTTAATAAAGCGGACAATCCGCAAAGGGACGACTACGCTGCGGAGTTCTACCGCCTTGGATTAGGTGAAGTTTATCCTGTTTCAGGACTCCATGGTCGCGGTGTCGCTGACCTGATGGATGTCGTGGTGGAATTATTACCACCTAGCTCTGAGAAGCGCGAGCAACGAGAAGAAATTCGTGTCGCAATCGTCGGACGGCCAAATGTCGGCAAATCGTCATTGATCAATGCGTTCACTGGCCAGCAACGAATGATCGTTTCAAATATTGCTGGAACGACTCGAGACGCCATTGATACCGAACTTGAATACAAGAACGAACTCTTTCGACTGATTGATACGGCAGGTATCCGCCGAAGAGGCAAGATCCAAGGTTCAGTTGAATACTATATGGTTGACCGAGCACAAAAGGCTGTCGACCGTGCCGACTGTGCTTTGATCGTTGTTGACGGAAGTGAAGGTCTTACCGATGGCGATAAGAGGATCATGAAACTGGCCCACGATGCTGGAAGGGCCTGCGTATTCGCTGTTAATAAATGGGATACGAAGGAACCGCCCGATGGACAGCCCCGAGTTCAGTCTCAGCTAAAAAAAGATTTCCTTCAAATCATCGCCAATGAAATTCCAGAGTTGGCCTATGCCAATGCTGCTTTCACATCGGCGACTGAAAGTGCGGGATTGGAGCCTGTCTTGGACGAGATTCTTCGCGCTCAAGAAGCCTATAGCTTCCGCGTGTCTACAGGGCAATTGAATCGACTCATCCAAGATGCCACGTTTGCAAGACCTTATACCAGTAAGGGTAGGGCGCTGAAGATCTATTACGCGACTCAAGTTTCAACTCGGCCGCCAACATTCGTTCTATTCGTGAACGATCCTGAACTTCTCCACTTCAGCTACGAGAGATACTTGCTTAACAAGATTCGTAACGTCTTCCCGCTCGCAGGAACGCCCATCCGGATAAGAATCAAATCCAGTCACGGAAAGGATGAGCCGGAGAAGGCGAAAAAGGGCAAGTCCAAGCCAAAAAGCCACGCTTCCTAGTACATAACGCGGGCCAACAGGAAGTTGGAGATATAGATCAGGACCATGGAGATGACGACCGTATTGGTGGTTGCTTTTCCAACGCCGACGGCTCCCTCTTTGGTTCGCATGCCTTGCTGACAGGCTACAAGCGCGATGATCAAACCAAAGACCGGGGTCTTGATCATGCCATCAATCACGTCTTGTGGCTTAACGAATCGAGTAACAGAGTGCATGAACATCAGACTCGGTATATGCTCGGTGCTAGCTACAAGCATGCCGCCGAAGATTCCGGACCACATACACACTAAGGCGAGAACGGGAAGCATTGTGATCCCTGCAATTACCCGTGGTAGGACGAGATAGTTGGTAGGATGAACGCTCAACATTTTGAGTGCATCGATTTGCTCGGTCACTGCCATTGTGCCAATCTGAGCCGCCATCGCTGAGCCACAGCGTCCTGCCACCATGATTCCGGCAATAACGGGGCCCATTTCTCGAGTTACTGTGAGTCCCACCGTTGCGCCTACGAAGGCCGAAGCGTGATACCTACTCAAGAATTGCGATAAGTAAAGTGACAGCACTGCGCCAGAGAAAAAGCCCGTTAAGGCGACAATCGGAACTGAGGCCACTCCAATGAACGCCATTTGGTTAATGGTTTCACCGAGTTCAAATGGCTTCCGAAGAGACCGTCTGATGCTATCCAGGAAGATTAGTCCTACTTCACCGCTAAAGGTTAGGAAAGCCAAAACCGGCGAGAAGATCGGATCAAGTATGGTCTTCTGTTTGACGCCCATATCTATCTATCATAGCCTGTCTGGCCGAACGACAAGGTTCACCACAGGACTGATCAGTTGCTATTGCCCTCCTATTTAAAGGAGGTATTCTGTTTTCGTGGGCAAGCCCCAGCAGTTCTCATCAAAGCGGAAGGAAAAATTTCCTTGGGTCCTGCTCGTTGTGCTTGCGATAACGGTCTATCTTTTTTGGGGATTACCGTTGCAGCTTGGACCTCGTCCAGTCAAGGTCGAATTCACCAAATCGAAGTAGGCAGCCCCAATTTCACATGAAAGTTGCACTGATCGGATATAGCGCTAGTGGTCGCAGCACACTCTATCGAGCCGCCTCACGCGGTTTAGCAAAGGGAGACGTAACGGCCGTTCCTGTGCCAGACGAACGATTCGACACCATCGTAACACAGGTTAAGCCGAAAAAGCAGACCCCTGCTACGGTCATCCTGCACGATGACTTAGAACCTATTTCAGGTTCTGGCAAGGCGTTTTCCTTGAAGTTCATTGATAGCGCTAAGAAGGCTGATCTGCTGTTACATGTGGTTCGGGGTTTTGATTCGCCGACCGTACCGTATCACGAAGAGATTGATCCGCTACGCGATCAAGAAGGAGTGGATGTTGAACTCGTGCTCTCCGATCTTCAGATTGTCGAGAACCGAATTGAGCGCTTGAAGCGATCCGCGACACTCAAAACTTCTGGGTCCCCTGACTACATGGAAAACGACCTCTTTCATCGGATAAGGGGTCCCCTGGAGGATGGCATTCCGATCCGAGCAATGGAGCTAACGGAGGATGATCAAGTCATTGTCCGTAATTACCAGTTTCTAAGCTATAAGCCGATGGTCGTTGCGTTTAACGTGGATGAAGGAGAGGCATCAAGTCCTTCTGATCGACTGGTCAAGAGGATTGAAGAACTAGCCCAGCGAGGTACTCCTGCCTTTCCAGTCTGCGCTACGATTGAAGAAGAAATCGCACAACTCGATCCAGCCGATCAACCTGAGTTTTTAGAGTCATTAGGACTAACTGAACCGGCAAACGCTAAGGTTATCCGCGCTGTCTATTCTGCTCTTGGTTTAATTACATTCTTTACCGCAGGTGAAAATGAAACCCGTGCATGGGAACTGAGAAAAGGAAGTAACGCACTAAAGGCAGCTGGCACCATTCACAACGATATCGCCAAAGGGTTTATTCGTGCGGAGATCGTACATTACGGGGACTATTTGGCGGCCGGAAGTCTGGACGCCGCTTATTCCGCTGGCAAGATGACCCTTGAAGGAAAAGAGTACGTCATCCGGGACGGGGACTTGCTTCACATCCGAAACAAGAGCTGAGTCGGATCTCGCCCTTTTCTGCCTTTAACCGGAAGGTCTTTCAGGCCAAGTAGAATAGGTCATGCTTGCGATCATGAGCCTGGTGTTTCTCACCAACTTGGCGCCCCCAATGCCTATCGTCCCAATTTCGAGGGGAATGGTCATTACCAAAAGTTGCTCGATAAAACCTGCCGACTATCTCATCACTAGTTCCCAAGGGACGATGAAGGCAGGCGACGAGGAGATTCCCAAGCTCTCTCCAGCAATCACCATTCGGGGAAACAATATCGTAGTCGACTTCGAAGATGTCATCCTTCGAGGCAGTCCAGCGACTACCGAACCAGATAAAAGAAAGGGTCTCGGTATTCGGGTGGAGGGGAATAACATAACCCTAAAGCACCTTAATGTTCGGGGTTATAAGGTAGGTCTATGGGCGAAAAACTGTAAGAATCTATCCATCAAGGACAGCAATTTTTCCTACAATTGGAAGCAACATCTCATGTCGACTCTCGACAAAGAAGATCTTAGCGATTGGCAAAGTTATCACCACAACGAGAACAATGAGTGGCTCCGCTACGGAGCGGGACTGTATCTTGAAGGCTGCAACTCCTTCTCAGTAACCGGAACCAAGGCATTGGGAGGCCAGTGCGGCCTTATGCTCGTTCGCTCTAACGCTGGGTTAGTCAAGAATAACGACTTCTCTTTCCTCAGCGGATTGGGCCTGGGTATGTATCACTCGTCCCATAATTTCGTCCTGAACAACAAAATGGACTGGTGCGTCCGTGGATTTTCCTACGGAGTCTATAACCGAGGTCAAGATTCGGCAGGAATCCTAATTTTCGAACTTTGCAACAACAATACGTTCGCCTGGAATTCCGTGACACATGGTGGAGACGGATTCTTTCTCTGGGCAGGACAGACGATGATGGACACGGGCAAAGGCGGATGCAATGGAAACGTCCTTTATGGCAACGACTTCAGCCATTCTCCTTGCAACGCCATTGAGGCCACGTTTAGCTCAAACGACTTCATCAATAACAAATTGGTTGAGTGTTGGCATGGTGTTTGGGGGGGATTTTCCTTCAGCACAAAGATCGAGGGGAACGTATTTGGATACAACGGTGAAGCCATCGCCATCGAACATGGCCAAGATATTGCGATTAAACATAATATCTTCGTCCGAGACAACTCGGGAATTAACCTCTGGCAGAACCCCATAACGGACAAAACTTGGGGCTATCCTAAGTTCCATGACACGGATAGCCGGGACTACCAAATCGCAGCCAACAAGTTCGACGGATTGGCTACGACGGCAATTCAGATCAATAACACTCACCGCGCGATAGTGGCAGGTAATGAATTTGTTGACTGTAATAGTGCTCTCAAGGAATCGGGCACGAACACGGGTAGTCAATTTGACTTAAGGGGAGTCATGCCGGGCAATGTCCCTGCGAGAACGATTTCAACAGGCGGAACTCCCGTGGCCGGCACCAGTGATAATCTTAAGGAGTATTTCTCTCGTTTCAACATCCCCTGGGCACCTTACGCGGATATCGAATCGCTCAAGTCCGTAAAGAGACCATTAACTTCCGCGGAGCAACGCGTGCTTGACAGCGGTGTAAAAATGTCAGGAGGCAAGAATGGGCAAGATCCATTCTTGAAGGCCGGAACACTGAGAGGTCAGAGATACATTCTCATCGACGAATGGGGGCCTTACGACTTTAGGTCTCCTTTACTTTGGCCACGAGAAAGTCTTACATCTGACGATTCAAAATCTTCGACGAAGAAGCGATTCGAGATCCTGGGTCCCAAGGGCCGGTGGCACGTTGTTTCCAAGTCCGGAGAAATCACGTTGTCTGCGAGTTCCGGAACGGTCCCAGGTTTCGTCGACATTGAGTTGCCCAAGAAGCTTGCCGGTCGAACGGAAATCGTGCTCGAATACATAGGAGGGGCAACCGCGGATCATCGAGGCGTCATTCATCCTGCCGGAACTCCAGTTCGCTTTGGTTACAGTCAGTTCTTCACTACCATTGATTGGAATGTGAAGCTATTTAAATGGGACGAATCCACCGATCCCAGAACGCATCTGGATGCGTTTGAAGAGATGATCAAGGGAACGCCAGTGAAGGAAATGAACCTTAATAAGCTCGACTTTGCAGGTGCTTCATTCGATCCTACCGTTGGCAATGACCACTTCGCAACGATCTGCGACGGTACTTTCGAAGTCCCTGCCGGGACCTATCAGCTTGAGGTCACTACGGATGACGGCGCTAAGGTGTGGGTTGATGGTAAGGAAGTCATCCAGGGTGCTTGGAAGTACCAGGGACCGACTCTCTATACGGCTGACCTTAAGCTCGACGCTACCAAGCACACTATTCGGATCCAGCATTTCCAGATCGACGGATATGCGGCACTAAAGGTCAACCTTAAGCCGGCAAAATGACTCAGCTAACTCGTCTCCTTAGCGACTGTGGTTGCTAAGGAGAAAGTCTAGGATCTCAAGTCTTGGCGGAGTTCGTCTTCGGCTTGCTTGAGTTCACGAAGTTCTACAAGTGTCGCCTCTAGCGCCGAACCAGGCTTGGGAGTACCTGCAATCAGTTCCTCTCCTGCCAATCTTCTCGAAACAGTTTCAACTTGTTCAGCCATCTCGTAGAGCTTGCCAGCAACGGCTCGACCTTCGTCGTAGAACGGGGAAAGGTGATCTAGCCGACCACGAGTAGTGAGCATATCTTGCCCCACGACTTCGTCGACTACTTCAGTCCAAGTCCACTTTCCAGGCTTCACTGGAATGGAAGTGGCAAACAATACGAGGATCTCTTGCATCCCCTGATCCACAGCCAGTAACGATTGGTCGCGTGCAGATCGAATATGCGTTGGAAGGTCTGCTCGGCGCCAATAAGGAGAGTCCAAAGCGGTTCGTGCCCGGTGCCAGTTACGAGCCGCTTCTTCAAGCAGCGAACAGACTTCGGTACTCAGATCTCGCTGGAGTCGCTTTTTGTCCTTAATATTTTCCAGTCGTTCCGCAACCTGTTTAGCCTCTCGTTTGAGCCTTGCTGGACCCGGCTCTCTCGCACTTCGCTTTTGCGACATTCCATAAGCACCTAACAGGTAGCCAAATAAGGTGATTGCTCCAGCGAACAATCCTCCCCCTACGGAATGGATTCCTCCACCTAAGGCGGTTGCTATGACACCGACCGCGGCACTAATGAAAACCCCAGAAATAATCATAGGCGGAGTTATTCCGCCGCCTAGACCCCGGCGCCAATCCACGGCCCACTCAATGTATTGAGTGAGGTACGGAAGTTGCTTAGTTCGATTTCCGCGTTTCATTTGTGTTCATTCTAACGATGGTCAGTTGTCCGAGGTTGAGTTGTTTTGACTTACTTCTCAATAAATCTCATTCTGGATCTTCAAATTCAAGCTCAGGTGTCTCCACTCGCTTAGGAGGTTTCAAACCCAATTGCTTGTAGGCGAGGTCGGTCGCAATGCGGCCCCTTGGGCTCCTCTGAATCATCCCTATCTGCAGCAGATAAGGCTCATAGACATCCTCTATAGTCGTCGGGTCCTCACCCGTGCTAGCCGCGAGCGTATCTAGCCCAACCGGGCCACCGCGGTACCGCTCAATCATGATCCTCAGCAAGGTCAGGTCCACTCGGTCTAGACCTAGGTGATCCACTTCCAGCGCACGGCACGCCTTTTCAGTTATGTACTGATCTATCGCAGGAAGATCCTCAACCTGGGCAAAGTCCCTCACTCGCCTAAGCAAACGATTGGCGATTCGGGGTGTACCGCGAGATCGGCGTGCGATTTCATCGGCCCCGGTCTTTTCAATCTTGTAGCCCAAAATATTGGCGGACCGACTGATGATCTCGAAGAGATCGTCATGGTTATAGAACTGAAAATGGGAAATAATTCCGAACCGGTCTCTCAGGGGACCCGTTAGCAGACCCTGTCGGGTGGTTGCGCCAATCACTGTGAAGCGAGGAACATCCAAACGAATCGAGCGGGCAGCTGGACCTTTGCCGATCATGATGTCAACTTTGGCGTCCTCCATTGCGGGATAGAGGATCTCTTCAACGGGGCGGCTGAGGCGATGGATTTCGTCGATAAACAGGACCGCACCTGGATCCAAGTTCGTCAGAATGCCCACCAGATCTCCGGGCCGATCAATGGCGGGACCCGAAGTGATGTGGATCGTGGCTCCCATCTCGTTGGCGATGATGTTTGCTAACGTGGTTTTTCCTAATCCGGGGGGGCCGTAAAGCAAGACATGGTCTAGGGGCTCATCGCGTTGCTGGGCAGCCTTCAAAAAGATGGCGAGATTTTGCTTAAGCTGATCTTGGCCAATAAACTCGCCAAGCCACTTCGGCCGAAGGGAAAGATCTAGAGCTCGATCCTCGGATCTTTCTTCTGGGTTTAGTTCGTTGTTTCTCATCCTGAGAGGGAGCCTTTATCGGCTCAGAAGCCTCAATGCAAATCGAATCTGTTCTTGGACGTCTCCCGACTGTCCGCGAGCCTCGGAAGCAGCTGATTCCGCCTCGCCACGTCGATAACCTAGTGTTAAAAGTGCATCGACAAGTTCATCGGTGGCCGAAGGCTTTCGAGCAGGTGAAGTCGCCGCAGTGACTTTCCGCATGAAGGATTCCTCTTGTATCTTATCCTTAAGCTCAAGAATGATCCTCTCGCCAAGCCTTGCACCTACGCCTGTAGCCCGGGTGAGGACCTTGGGGTCTTGGGATAATATCGCGGTCGCAACCGCATCTTCTCCAACCTGACCGATCAAGGCTAGCCCAACCTTGGGACCGCAACCTTTGACACTCAGGAGCAAATCGAATAAGCGTCGCTGAAAGGGAAGCAGAAACCCATAGAGTGAAACACCGTCTTCTCGGAAGATCTGGCGTATGAGCAGGTCTACTTTCTCGCCAATCATGGGAAGTTGAACAACAATAGCGTCAGGCAGAAGTACTTCGTAACCCACGCCACCAGCATCGATAACTGCCAAACCATTCTCAACATCCAGTAACTCGCCACGCAGACGGCCAATCATGGGTACATGTTAGCATGTGTCTACGTAAATTGGTGCAATAGCCTAGTGCGCGAAACGGCCTTTGAATGGTTTCCCGTCGGCAAGGACCTTTGTGTGAATGACCTTAGCATGCTTCAGTTGCCAACCTTTCGAGCCTGTTTCCCATGTGTCTGCAGAGAGCAACTCGATGGAAAAATCGTGGTTTGCTCCCGACTTTGGATCTGGCATCTTGCCATAGGTCATGCTTCTTATCAGCACGCTTGCCTTGTTTTTATTGATCATCGCAGATAAAACCTTTCTCGTTTTTGTCTTGAATATTCCGGGCGATTGTGCACATTGCTGGAGATACATAGCTCGATCCATTGGCTTGGCATAAGACCCTCCTTTGAAATTAACAGAAATGAGGTTGCCTAGCGTTTTCATATCTTTCGCTAACATGGCTCGCGTAAGAGTGTCATAGCGCTCTTGAAAGATCGACACGGGTGGTTTCTGGGCCGAGCTCAAAGATGTAAGCACAACCAATGGAGCGATGATAAAAACCGATCGCAAACGAGCCTTTCTAAATATCATTTTGAATTTCACTACGTTGCCCCATTCCCCTGAGTCACAGGGACGATCGATGTTGATGCAGTTCGAACCCTTACACCGATGCTGATATCGATATGTCCAGGGCCGGAGATAGTGTACGATAGCATCATTCGCCTTGCTTATCCAACCTGACAATGTGTATTTCACTTGGACTCCTTTCGGCTGCTTTGACGGCCATCAATATCGCTCAAACAAGTCCCAAAAATATGACTTTTGCTACCACGCTCAAGAGCGTGGCGGTCTTTCGAGACGGTTTTGGCTATTACATCCGGGAAGGGAAGGTTAAGCTAGAAAACGGGTGGGCAACCACTGACCTTGTGCCGGCAGCCGTTAAGGGAACCGTCTGGTTCTACTCTTTGGACTCTGCGGACAAGATTGACACCATTGTCATGTCGCGAGACAACAAGATCCAGTTCTCGTCTGCGGCCGACATTAAGCTGAAATTGAAAGACAAGATCGGTCTTCGCCTCGTCATCATCACTCAAACAGGTCAGAAATTTGAAGGTGAGCTTTCGAAGATCCTTGATGACATGACTCTGTTGAAGGTTGGAGATGCGTACAGCGCCATCCCTTATGATCAGATCAAATCGATCTCGTTTGTAGGATTCCCAGTCCGCATAAAGCTCGACACAAAGATGCCCGACAAGGTTGCCACCATAGGGGTTGCTTACTTGCAGGAAGGCATTCGCTGGGAACCCAGTTATATTTTGGATATTCACAAGGACTCGGCTGTCCTGAACCTTCGAGCGACGATGCAGAACACGACGGAGAAGCTGGATAAGACCGATGTGTTTTTTGTTGTGGGATCACCCTTTGTAGCCAATAGAGGTGTCGAGGATATGATGTCTCGCATACCTGGCGCGGCACCGGGTGTAGCTACCAAAGTTGACCAACCTAAGACTTTCGACAAATCCACAGCCTTAATTGAAGCCGATCCAATGCCAGTTAGCGCCTCGGCGGCACTGTCTCGGGATGAGTCGGGTGAGCTCTTTTACTATAAGAAGTCGGGTTTAAGCCTAGACACGAGCGACGTCGCAATGGTTTCTATTTTCAATGCCCCTATGTCCGTGTCGCCAAGATTTGAGTGGAATGCAGACGGCGAAGAAGTCTCCTATCTGTTGAGTCTCCTGAACAAAACTGGCCAGCCTCTAACGACTGGACCTGTCTTTGTTCTTGAGGACGGCAGGGCGTTGGGACAAGAGAATGTTCGGTATACACCGGCCGGTGGGACAGCCGAGATTCGACTTTCCCAAGGCATCGGTCTGAAAGTTGAAAAGAGAGAAGCCGAAGATCGACGAGGAACCTCGACAAAGATTGGCAAGACGGATTTCGTTCCCGTTACTCTTAAAGGAACACTTACGGTCACAAATTTCCGAACGGACAAGGCCCTAATCACGATCACTAAGACAATGCGAGGGAAGGTCGGCGTGCTTTCGGATTCTGGAATCGTGAAGCAAACTCAAATCCTTAACGGAGAGCCCAATCCGATCAACGACGTCGTTTGGAAAGTAGAAATCGCACCTGGTGCGACAAAGAAAATCACCTATTCTTACGAGACTTACATGTCCGCTGAAAAGGCAGGTTCTCCTCCCATACCAGCAGGCCCAGGCGACGATCGTGGCTAGGATCGGTCTGCGAGTCCTAGCTATTCTCGCTTCTGTTGCATTTGCTAGCCTTGGTCCTGCTATTCAGCAAAAGGGTCGAGGAGACGAGCAACGCGAGCGAGAGGAGTTCGAGAGGGAATTCTCAAAGGATTCCAGTCTCCCCGCTGCACGCGCACGTCTTTCGGCGTTTTTTGAGGCCAGACAGCTTCCTGCTTGGCGCAATAGTGATGGCTCCTGGCCAAAGTGGCAGGAAATGGGTCCGACCGTCATCTCCCATAGTTGGGGCGACATGGACAACGGTGGGCGAGCATGCATGATTGCGATCAACCCTCAGAATCCGCGAATCCTCTATCTCGCGGCCGCATCGGGAGGCATCTGGAAAAGTATTGACGAGGGCAAAAACTGGAAGCCTATCGGTGACCAAATTGCTTCCTTATCCGTTGGAGCGATCACCATCGATCCCTTTGATCCACAGATCATTTACGCAGGCTTGGGCGAGCCGCACTACAGTCTGGACAGTTTTCACGGCGTCGGTTTTCTTCGGTCGCTTGATGGAGGCAATTCTTGGGAATTGCTTGGTAGCGACGTATTCATGGACTACACGTTCTCGAGGATCGTAGCCAATCCCCGACGTCCAGGATTCCTTTACGCAGCAACTTCCAGAGGAGTCTTTCGCAGCTTGGACCGTGGAGGCACTTGGGTTCAACTCCTTGGCGGACCGGCAACCGATCTCCTCATCGATCCTCGAAGTCCCGATACTCTCATCGCTTCAATAGGTTTACCTTGGGGCAGTCCAAGAAACGGACTCTACAAGACGACTGACGCGGGCTCAAGTTGGAAAAAACTTCGGCAGGATATGCCGACCAACACACTTGATCTGGGTCGGATCCAGATGGACCAGTGCCAAGGCTATCCGAACGTAATTTACGCAAGCATGTACGGCAAAGCAGCAGGGTTGGTGGGATTTTATAAATCCACTGATTTCGGTGAACGCTGGATTCGCATGCCAAATGCTCCGAACTACTCCGGCGGTGCTGCTTGGTACAGCAATTGCATCGCCGTGAGTCCTACCAATCCAAATGTCGTCTTCGTAGGTGGGTTCTCAACTTTTCGCACCGTGGATGGAGGCGAGACCTGGGAGGACAATACTAAGTCGTATTCGGGCGGTCCAGTTCATCCGGACCATCACTCCTTTACCTTCAGCCCTACAGAGGCTGGAACGCTTTATCTGTGTACAGATGGTGGAGCATTTCGAACGCGCAACCTCGGATTGTCATGGGAATCCGTGAGTAATGGCATGGCTACCGTTCAATTCCAGAGCGTAGATGTTCACCCTTCCGATCCGAACATTGCGTATGGAGGGACCCAGGACAACGGAACCAACAAATTTACGGGCTCAACTGCCTGGACGAATATATTCCTTGGCGATGGCGGCACGACCCGCGTCAATTGGAAGAATCCAGATGTAGTTTATACAGAGTACGTTAACCTAGACATTCTGAAGTCGAATGACGCTGGAAAGAACTGGCAAGACGCAACCAACGGGATCGATCCAGCGGAGGGCAAGCTCTTCTATGCACCGTTCAATCTAGATCCAAGTGATCCCGACACGCTGGTTGCAGGAGCTCAAAGGGTTTATCGGAGCACCGATGCCGCCGCGAGTTGGTCACCCATCAGTCCGAAGTTAGGTAATCGCGTTTCGGCGGTTACGGTTGCGCCAAATCAGAGCCGGGTGATCTATGCAGGGACCAGCGATGGTCATGTTTGGGTCACACCCGATACGGGTAAGACGTGGTTCGACGTATCGAAAGGATTGCCCAGGGCTTACGTTAGCGATATTTGCATTGATCCTCGAAACGCTCGAAGGGTCTACGTGTCTTTTGGGGGCTGGAGCCCTGACCGAATTTGGAAAAGCGTAGATGCTGGCGGTACTTGGCAAAACGTCTCCGACGATCTTCCTCCCATGCCGATCCAAGCAATCGCGGTCAATCCTCGTAATCCGAGCACGGTTTTCGTCGGCACCACAATTGGAGTCTTTGCGTCAGATCAAGGTGGGAAGCGGTGGAAACGGTTTGGTGTCGGGCTACCAAATGTTCCTGTATTTTCAATAGTCGCCAACGCAAAAACGAATTGGATTACCATTGGAACCCATGGACGCGGTGCTTGGCGTATTCCTTTGCCCTAGCTATTGAGCATCCATCCAGACGGGATAGACTGATCGAAATGCTTTCAAGCCGGGCACGATATGCAACGAGGGCGATTCTTGACCTGAGCATTGAGTTCGAAAAAGGACCGATTCAGATTCAGGAAATTGCTGCGCGACAGAATATCCCTTTAAAATTTCTTCAGCAGATACTCGTGTCTTTGAAAATGACAGGGTTCGTTGAGAGTAGGAAGGGGCCAGGTGGCGGCTATCAACTCGCAGTCGCTCCAAAAGAGATTACATTGGGGGCCGTTGTCCGTGCGATGGATGGCCCCATTGCTCCGATTAGCTGCGTAAGTGTTACCAAGTTCAGTGAGTGCGGTTGCCCCAACCCCGAGATTTGCTCGCTTAAAGAGGCGTTCAAGGAGGCGCGTGATGCTATCGCAAACATTCTTGATAACACCACGTTTGCGGACCTGTCGCTTAGACAAACCAACACTCTGGAAATGCTTACACAAGCCTTTGATTACGTAATTTAAGGCTCACAGAGGCGTTGGAATGGGGCAACTTAGCGGGAATACCTGGTTCGAGCGTGTCCTCGAAGTTACTCCCATCTAATGAATACTTGATCAATCTAACGGATGTACAAAGGCGAACTATTCGTCCAAAATTCCTTCGAATGCGAATTTAAGTTCAAATTTAACTTAATTCAAGCGATCAAGAGGTACTTACGCCCAAAAGGCAATATTCCTTCAAGGAACTCCGAGTTTTCAAACCACTCAAAAGGTTTCAGGAGGATACAAAAGGTTTAGTTGGCACCCTAGTCACACCACATGACTGGTCATCAAAAATGTCAAATAGGGAACTAACTACCTTAGATAGATTAAATAAGAAGTGCCTCAGCGACACGAACTCAGGGATACCTATCTTGACTCCAATCGGTTTGCAGCCGACGAAATTGCGAGTCATGCACCCGGCCAATCGGACATGGCAAATGACGCTTTCTCGTCGATTGTTCCCATCAGCTTGCTCGGAGTAAGCCATCACACTGCATCCTTACGGATCCGCGGCAAGCTTGGTTTTTCGGGCTCAACACTGGAAAAAGTTTTGACCAGATTCCAGGATTCAGGCTTTGACGAGTGCATGGTGCTCGCAACTTGTAACCGAACCGAAATCTATTTTGTTGGCGGATGCCGAGAAGAAGCAGAGCGAATCCTTGTTGAGGAATCTGGCCTACCATTTGCAGAGTTGACCCCTGTTCTGTATACGATGCAGGGGATCTCGGCCGTAAAGCACCTTTTCAAGGTCTTTAGTGGTCTCGACTCTGCAGTCGTTGGAGAAACTGAAATCTTGGCCCAGATTAAGGAAGCGGTTACTACTGCTCGGCGTCTCCATGCGATCGGTAGGAACCTTGACTTCGCCATTCGAAAGGCACATTCTGCTAGCCGACGCGTTCGATCAAGTACTGAATTGTGTCGCAATGTAACTTCGATTGCGTCACTTGCCGTTCGCGACGCCGCGAACTTCACAGGTGGCTTAACGGGGAAAACGGTTCTGATTTTAGGCGCCGGTAAGATTGCCGAGCGCATTGCCAAAGAGCTCGCCTCTCATCAGCCGTTGCGTCTCATCTTCATAAATCGAACAGAGGCGAACGCAGAAACGCTTGCTCAACGTTACGATGGGCACGTTCGTCCGATTTCCGAATTGTATTACTCCATGGCTGAAGCCCATGCCATGTTTGCGGCGACATCGACGGAGATTCCCATCGTCGACGCCGCTGAATTAGCTTGCCTTAATGTTGTCCGTCAGAGCCAGCCATTAGCCATTGTTGACTTAGGCGTTCCTCCAAACATTGACCCAATGGCAGCAATGCTTCCCGCATTCAACCTCCTTGATATGGACGACTTGATTTCAAAATGCTCTGCTAACTCAGAACGTAGAATCGCAGCCGTTCCTGTGGCATTTGAGATGCTCGACGAAGAGTTAGCGCAATACGTTGAGGAATGTGAACAGAAGGCAGCCTCACCCTCAATTGAGGTCATGGTTCGTTATGCGGATGACGTTCGTAATCTGAACCTTCGATGGGCAAAGGAAAAGCTTGGTCATTTATCCGATCAAGACCTCAAAATTGTCTCTGACTTGGCAAACAGAATGGTCCGAGGTTTTCTGCAGTCGCCGATTCGGGAACTCAAGGAAGAACATGCAAACCCACAGTCACGCGAGCTTGTGACCAAACTCTTTCGATCCAATCTGGGAGGGAGTTCCGATCGTGAATCTTAACCGCATCCGCCTAGGAACTCGTGGTAGCAAATTAGCCCTTATCCAAGCACACACCATCCAACAGCTTCTGCAAAGTCGGGACCCGGAAGTTACCGTAGAAATCGTACCGATCAAGACCAGTGGAGATCGCGGAAACCGTGAAATTCTCGGATCATTTGTTAAAGAAATCCAAGAGGCCCTTTTGCGTGACGAGATTGACGTCGCACTTCACTGCTTGAAGGATCTTCCCACTCGACCCATCGAAGGCCTTGTTTTTGCAGCCTATCTCAAGCGTGAAGATCCGACCGATTCGCTTATTTCCCGAGAGCTTTCCTTCTCACACCTGCCAAAGGGAGGGGTTGTAGGTACCGGAAGTATCCGGAGAACATCTCAGTTATCCGCACTACGATCAGACCTTAAGTTCAAACCGCTTGTTGGAAACATCGACACGCGAATTCGTAAGTTGCAGGAAGGCGAGTATGACGCGATCGTTCTGGCATCAGCTGGACTAGAGAGATTGGGAGTTTTGAAGGATTGGGAGACTTCGGAATTTCGTTCCCTTAAACTCGAAGAACTGCCGATCCTGCCAGCCGCAGGTCAAGCCATTTTGATACTGGAGACCAAAACTGACTCCGTGGTGAGGAAGTGGATTGACCCTCTGAATGATTCCGACACGCAGTGCGTGGGAATGGCTGAACGATCCTTCTTGAGCTTCTTCGGTACCGGATGCTCTCTCCCTGTAGCGGCACATGCGACAGTTTCTGGTTCAGATCTCAAGCTAGAGGGGTTAGTCGCTGCAACTGACGGCAGCACCTTGTTGCGTGGAAGCCAAACTGGACCCAACGGGGAACCGATTGAATTAGGCAGGAGCTTGGCAGCCCGGCTATGCGACCAGGGAGCACGCGATTTGCTACCTGAGGTGTCAGCATGAGTCTTGACCTAGAAGGTAAGCGGATACTTGTCACTCGTCCCAAAGGTCAAGCAGCACAACTGGCCAATAGGCTTGTAGAGCTTGGAGCCATTCCTGTTTATCTCCCTGCGATTGAGATTGCGGCTCCGCTTGACTTTAGCGACTTCCACGCCGCTTTGAAAAGCGCAAATCGATTTGACTGGGTCATTTTTACGAGCGTTAACGGTGTGGCGGCGGTAATCCACCAAATGGAAAAGCTTGGACTGAAGGCATCCACGTTTAGTCGAGCAAAAATTGCTGTCATAGGCCCTGCTACGGCTGAGGCGGTGAGAAAGGCACTCCGAGAACCCGACCTGATGCCAAAGGAATATGTATCGGAAGGAATCTCCTCGTCGATTGACCCGATCGCAGGTCAGAAATTCCTGTTACTTCGCGCCGATATAGCGCGCAAGGAACTTGCCAATGAGTTACGTGCTAAAGGTGGCGAAGTTACCGAGATCGCTGTCTATCGCATCGTTACCGAGGAAGGATCTCAGCTTGCAGAAAATGAACCCGTGCCCGACTACATTACGCTTACAAGCTCATCTTCTGTTCATGCCACCCTGGCCAAGCTTCGTGAAGCTGGGCGGGAGAGTTGGATGCGAAAGGTACCCATCGCTTGCATTGGACCTATAACCGCCAAAACGGTAACGGACCTCGGATACAAGGTAGCGGCTGGGGCGAGCGAATACACGGTTCCCGGAATGGTGGATGCCATTGTCGAGCATGCAAGGAGTAAGAACCATGCCTAGTCGACTACGAAGAATGCGGCGCACGCCATCCTTGCGATCATTAGTACGTGAAACTTCAGTTCAAGCTTCCGACCTTATCTATCCCATCTTTGTGCGAGAGGGTCAAACGGAAGCCGAACCAATTGTTTCGATGCCTGGTCAGAGTCGATTGCCTCTAGACCAACTCCCTGAGCTAGCGAAACAAGTAACAGACCTTGGACTCGGAGCGATCTTGATCTTTGGTTTGCCGTCGCATAAAGACGAAGCAGCTTCCACTTCTTATGCCGAAAACGGCGTCGTTCAGGAGGCTATTCGGACGATTAAAGCAACCGCACCCGATCTGGTGGTTATGACCGACGTCTGTGTGTGTGCCTATATGACTCACGGGCATTGCGGTGTTTTGGATGGAACCTCGGTGGATAACGAGGCAACGTTGCCTCTGCTTTCAAAAATGGCCGTTTCACATGCGGCTGCGGGCGCAGACGTTGTTGCTCCATCTTCGATGATGGATGAACAAGTAGGCGCTATTCGGGCAGCACTTAATTCAAACGGATATCGAGATACGGCCGTCATGGCATATTCAGCCAAATTTAGTTCCGCGTTTTACGGGCCGTTTCGCGAGGCCGCCGATTCCGCTCCAAGTTTTGGTGACCGTGCTTCCTACCAGCACGACTATGCCAATGCTCGACACGCACGCCGGGAACTGCTGCAAGACATTTCTGAAGGCGCAGATATCCTCATGGTGAAGCCAGGGATTGCCTATCTAGACATAGTGCTTCGAGCTCGTGAATTATCTGACTTGCCAATTGCAGCTTATGCAGTAAGTGGGGAGTATTCGATGATCAAAGCGGCTGCTGAACGCGGATGGCTTGACGAAAAGAAGATCGTTTTGGAGACGCTGACTGCCTTTAAACGGGCTGGTGCGGATCTCATCATCACCTACCACGCCAAGGAGGCTGCCGCATGGCTGAACAACAACTAAATCTCTACGCTACTTACGCATACACCGAGGCCTATTGGGCTCTTGAAGAGTCAGAAAGGCAAATCTTCCGGGCGAAAATGTTCGAAGAGGCCCACGAACTCGCACCAGGAACCCATTTTTATTCGGTCTTTCCTTGCCGAGCCGACGCCGATTTCATGATCTGGTCCGCATTGGTTTCTGAAGAACCAGAAGTTTCAGGAAACTTCCTCAGTGGATACAACCGAGTGGCTGAAGGTTGGAGACGTTACATCCGACCTGTCCAGGTTCTCTGGGGTTTCACGCGGCCCTCCATGTACTCCCGAGGCAAGAGCGAACAAGACATTGACGCTATTGAAGGAGAGCGAACTCGCTTCTTCATCGTCTATCCGTTTACAAAGACCAAGGAATGGTACTTGAAAACCGCTGACGTTCGACAGGGAATGATGAATGAACACATCAAGATCGGAAAGCAGTACTTCGATGTCAAGCAACTCCTCCTGTATTCGTTTGGCCTTCAGGACTACGAATTTGTCGTTTCTTACGAAGTCGACAATCCCGTTCGGTTCTCAGAACTCGTAAATGCTCTTCGCGGAGTTGAAGGGAGAATCTACACTCAGTCCGACAGCCCCTTGGTCACAGGAGTCTATCTGTCGCGGGAGGCCTTCGTCCGCTAATGGATCGTACAACTTCTGAAACACTTTTCACGGAAGCCAAGGACTTGATGCCGGGCGGCGTAAATAGCCCGGTTCGAGCGTTCAAGGCGGTTGGCGGAACACCAGTTTTCTTTAAAAGCGCGAAAGGATCGCGGCTGGTTGACGTTGATGGCAACGAGTACATCGATTATGTGTCTTCATGGGGAGCAATTCTCTTGGGGCACGCCGACGATCGAGTCGTAACAGCTATAGCAAATGCTGCAGCCAATGGAACCAGTTTTGGTGCGCCCCATGCCGGCGAAGTTAAGCTTGCGAAAGAAATCATCAGTCGTGTTGCTGCCGTGGAGCGTATTCGATTTGTCAACTCGGGAACCGAAGCAACGTTAGCTGTTATACGCCTCGTTAGGGCTGCAACGGATCGCAACAAAATCGTAAAATTTGAAGGCAACTATCACGGCGCAGTTGACAGTCTCTTGGCTAAGGCAGGCTCGGGTATCGCCACATTTGGCTTGCCAGATAGCGCGGGTGTACCCAAATCGATCACGCACGATACTCTTTTGGCCCGCTTCAATGATGCTGATCACGTTGAAGCAATCCTTAAAGCCAATCCAGGTGAAGTCGCAGCGGTTATGGTGGAGCCAGTGGCCGGAAACATGGGGCTCGTACCTCCTGATCCGGGTTTTCTCATTAGGCTAAGGGAACTGTGTGATCACCACGGAGTTCTTCTCGTTTTTGACGAAGTCATGACTGGTTTTCGCATCGCCAAGGGTGGAGCGGCAGAACGCTATGGCATCGTTCCAGATGTTTTATGCATGGGAAAGGTTATTGGTGGAGGGCTTCCAGTAGGCGCGTATGGCGGTCGAAAGGAACTCATGGATCTCGTCGCCCCAGTGGGACCCATGTATCAGGCAGGGACGTTATCGGGTAACCCGTTAGCAATGGCGGCTGGATTTGCCGCTCTTTCTAATCTGAATGAAGCGGAATATGGTCTGCTCGAGCAATTAGGGGCCCGTTTGGAAGCAGGTCTTAACCAGGTGTTTGCAACCTGTAACGTAGAAGCCCAAGTCCAACGTGTGGGTTCAATGATCAGCGTTTTCTTTACTCCTGAACCTGTCCACAATTTTGACCAAGCCAATACAACGAACAAAACCCTCTTTGGGAAGTTGTTCCATTCACTTCTTGACAAGGGTGTTTATCTTCCGCCCAGTGCCTTAGAGGCTTGGTTCTTGACCGTTTCACATACGAATGAGGACATTGACAGGACCGTTGACTCACTTGCCCAAGCGTTACGGGAAGTCGCGAATTGACGGAAAGTCGATTTATTCGGGCCTGTCAAGGTAGAGAGGTTGACCGCACACCCATTTGGGTAATGCGACAAGCTGGGCGTTACATGCCGGAATATCGGGAGATTCGGAAGGGTCGAACGATGCTTGAAGCGGTAACAAACGCGGAAATTGCAGCCGAAGTCACCCTCATGCCCATACGTCGGTTTGGCTTTGACGCGGCAATCCTCTTTTCGGACCTGACTATTCCATTTACGCCGATGGGTGCCCCTTTTGACATAAAGGAGGGTGTCGGTCCGGTTGTCGAGCACCCGATTCGAACGCAGGCGGATCTTGCTAAATTACGGCTGTTTGATCCCGAGGAAGGTCTTCCATTTGTTCTTGAAAGCATCAAGATTCTGAAGCGCGAACTGAAAGTGCCCCTGATTGGATTTACGGGTGCGCCTTTCACGCTTGCCTCGTACCTAATCGAAGGTGGACCCTCTAAAGATCACAAGCTCACACGGTCGCTGATGCTGATGGAACCGAAGTTCTGGCATGAACTGATGGAGCTTCTCGCCGAAAACACCCTTCGTTATCTGACCGCTCAATTTAATGCTGGCGCCGACGCGGTTCAGTTGTTCGACAGTTGGGTAGGTGTCCTTGATGAAGCCGTATATCGGGAATTCTTACTGCCTTACATGAAGCACATTTTCGATGGTCTAAAACCGTTCGACAAACCAGTCATTCATTTTGGAACGGGAACTGCAGCTCTGCTCAACGTCATGCAGGAGGCAGGGGGCGACGTTATCGGAGTTGACTGGCGCATTAGTCTCCTAGACGCTCAGAAACTCGTCCGACCCACGCCGATGCAGGGGAATATGGACCCTGCCGTATTGCTCACAAATCCTTCAGTCATTCGCGAGAAGGCTCAAAAGATCGTTGAGCAGGGGAAGGCCCTGCCTGGACATATCTTTAACTTGGGCCACGGAATCTATCCACATACTCCAATTGAGAATGTCGAAGCACTACTCGCCGCGGTGCAAGACTCCTAACTGACTCTCTACCTATTCGCTTTTCAACACTCATGAGCAAACAAGCTATCCTCGTCATGCACTACGGGACACCCTCGTCTATCGAGGAGGTCTTGCCGTATTACACCCATATTAGAAGGGGACGTCCCCCTGAAGCCGAGGCTCTCCAAGACTTGATTAGTCGCTATCAGTCCATTGGCGGCCCATCACCTCTCGCCCATGTTTCTGAAGTTCAGGCCAACTTAATCCAGGCTGGCCTAGTTGCACGAGGTGTCGATGCCAGCCTCTACATTGGGATGAAGCATGCCCATCCCTTTATCAGCGACGCTGTTGAGCAAATGGCAAAGGACGGTGTCGAAGAAGCTGTAGGAATCGTTTTGGCTCCGCACTTTTCTAGTTTTAGCGTTGCGGTGTACACAAAAAATGCTCTTGATGCTCGCGACCAGTTTGCTCCAGGAATGAAATTATCAGTCGTCCAACGGTGGGGCACATTGCCAGCACTTATTGACGGAATTGCCGACCGGGTATCGGCACAGCTTGAAGGATGGCTTTCCGAAGAGACTCTCGTTATTTTCTCCGCCCACAGTCTGCCCCAGCGGATCATGGCGTCAGGTGATCCTTACTCTGACGAACTCATGGAGACCAGTCGACTGGTTGCTGAAAAGCTTGAATTGAAGCACTGGACTTTCGCCTACCAAAGTGCAAGCACGACAGGTGAACCATGGCTTGGCCCAGATGTCCTCGACGTCATTGGCAGCGAAGCACCCAATTATAAGAATGTGATCTGCTGCACCGTTGGCTTTGTATCGGACCATCTTGAGGTTCTGTTCGACCTTGGAATCGAGGCCCGAGACAAGTGTCAAGAACTTGGACTTAGCTTCCGCCGAGCCGAGACAATTAACGCAGACATGAAGATCATGGACGCACTTGCAGAGATCGCTGCAGGCATGTATTCGAACCGCAACTAATGGTCATGTGATCCGTCCAGAATCGTTAGGAAGGCACGAAATTTTGCTTGGCATGTTGCCATCGAGGCTTTGCTTTAGGTCACGTGCCAATCCGAACTCGTTAGTATCCTATCGGTTCTAAACGAGTGACCTTCTGTTAATAATTAACTAAGGGACCTAAACCATCGAATGATGTCTACACATCTAAGTTGTCTTTTAGAAGAATATATGTGTTTTGTACTTTGACGTCTGGAATTTCGGGAAGCCCCGTTGTAGAATGCGCCTAGTGCACCGAGGCACATAATATATGAGATCTCTTAATAAAGCTTTTACGCTCATCGAACTGCTTGTTGTTATCGCGATTATCGCGATTTTGGCGGCTATCCTTTTCCCTGTTTTCGCTCAAGCCAAAGCAGCGGCCAAAAAGACCCAGGCACTGAGCAACTGCAAGAATTTCGGACTCGCCTTCATCATGTACAACGGTGATTCGGACGATACTTTCTTAACTCAGAATAACGATCTGGACGACAAGGGCGAATTCCAGTATCTACTCCAGCCTTATATCAAGAACCGAGAAATCGTTTACGATCCAGCTCGGACCCGAACAGGTTGCGATACCACTTTCGACAAAACGGGACGGTGCATAGGCTTCGCTCCTAACTTCGGTATTTATTCCTATCAGAATGGAACGGGAATCTTCCACCAGCGCGAAGATGACCCCCAAGGCGGTTCGATGTGGCGTGGACGAAACATGGGCGAGTTCGCATCACCTGCCGATTCGATCATGGTTGGCGCAACCAATGACACGAACATGTACACGTTGTCGTTCTATTTCCAGACCGGCGACGGAAGCACAGAAGCTGCTCTTCGACATGGCGGCATGTATCCGTTCACATTTATTGACGGACACGCAAAGGTCATGAAAATGGGACGTTACTCCTTCTTTGCTGACGGCGATTCGTTCGATATCATGCCAATGAACGGAAACGATATCAAGAAGTATTGCTACGATGTCGACCAAGTACAGGAAAGAAACGGTGGATATGGCAATGGCATCAAATGCGGAATCGTTGCTGACATGATCACAAGGGATCGCGTCAAGTTATGAAGATTCAGATCATCCGTTTGATTAAGGTAGCTGTATTAGGCGCTTTGGCAACAACAATGCTTGCAGCCTGCTCATCACCTAGCGACTCTTCCACGACGACAGTCGACAAGAACGTTAAGAAAGACAAGTAAGTTGAAAGAAATGGGGCCGACTCACATGAGCGGCCCTATTTTGGCGTTTGGGCAACTATTGTCTAATAGAGAAATGTTTCGATGATGTGAGTTGAGGGCAAGTTTTTAGCCCGTATGGCTGTGGATATGTTAGTGTCAGAAGTTTCCTCTGCCATTCGTCCGTAAATTGGTCGTTGACCGTGATACCATTCAAAGATGCGATTGAGCAAGGTTGCTTTGGGCAGTATCGTCTTGAGCCCATGGGCACTTCTGGTTATTACGTCGGCTTCAACTAAGGGTCCCCAGCCGAAAGTCGATTTTTCCCAGGAAATTGCCCCCATTCTGCGCGCTCACTGCCTGCAATGCCATGGTGGGGACAGTTCCATGGGCAAGTTGAGGCTTGATACTGCAACTGGAATCCTAAAAGGTGGGCGCGGCGGGCCGTTGTTTATTCCGGGCAAATCCAAGTCTAGCCTCCTTGTGCAACGCATAACGGGAAGCGACGGGCAACCAAGGATGCCTATGGGGTTTGGACCCCTGACTCCGGTTCAGATCTCGACCATCAAGCAATGGATCGATGAGGGTGGCCATGTTGCGGCTTCAGGAACAGGAAAACATTGGGCTTATGTTCGCCCCGAGCAACATGTGCCCTCTGTCAAGAACTCGTCATGGGCTCGGAATCCGATCGACCTATTTGTGCTCGCCAAGCTAAAATCAACTGGCCTAGTTCCTTCAGTTCCCGCTCCCAAAGCTACACTTCTTCGAAGAGTTTATCTTGATCTAACAGGGCTTCCTCCCACAGTAGAGGAAGCAAATCGATACTTCGTTGATACACGCCCCGATGCTTATGAGTTACTAGTTGATAAACTTCTTGCTTCGCCAGCCTTCGGTGAACATCAGGCAACCCCTTGGCTCGACTTGGCTAGATATGCGGATTCCACGGGTTACGAAAAGGACCTAAATCGGACCATGTGGCCCTACCGAGATTGGGTGATCGGCGCATTCAATAAGGACATGCCGTTCGATCAATTTACAATTGAACAGGTCGCGGGTGACTTACTTCCTGGCGCAAAACAGGAAGATCTTGTCGCAACAGGCTTTCATCGTAACACGATGTTCAACACAGAGGGCGGAGTGGACCAGGGCGAACAGCGGTGGTTAACTCTCGTGGATCGAGTTGCCACGACAGGAAGCGTGTGGCTAGGCTCCACGATTGGTTGTGCCCAGTGCCACAACCACAAATACGACCCATTCAGCCAAGAGGACTTTTATCGGCTACTCGCGTTTTTCGAAAGCTCTAACGAGCCTGTACTTGACTTAACTGACCCGAAAGTCAAAGTACTTAGCGACCAAGTATCGAACTTGGAGAAGACGCTACCTAAGCTCAAAAACGACTCAGAAGCGTATAAGTCCGTTGAAGAAACGGTTCGATCGCTACGATCCCAGCTTAACGGGATGATCGGTGCAAGCACATTGGTCCTGGAAGAAAAGAAGGGCGTCTATCCTCCAACAACTCCCATCCGAATCAAGGGTGGTTATTTAACACCTGGCAAGTTGGTTTCGGCGGACGTGCCTAAGATACTTCCTCGACTCCCTGCAGGCGCTCCACAGAATCGCCTAGGACTAGCTAAGTGGCTAGTCAGTCCTGAGAATCCCCTAACTGCAAGGGTTCGCATCAACCAAATGTGGGAAAGCATGTTTGGTGTAGGTCTCGTTAAGACGCTAGAAGATTTCGGATCCCAAGGCGAAAAACCTGTCTATAGGGATCTCTTGGATTGGCTGGCAGTCGAATTCATGAATCAGCGATGGAGCATGAAGTCCATGTATCGACTGATCGTCACTTCAAGTACCTACCGTCAGTCATCGGCAGTTTCAGCGGTTCTACGAGAAAAGGATCCTGAAAATCGTCTCTTGGCGCGGGGGCCTCGCTTTAGAATGACGGCGGAGATGATTCGAGACTCTGCTCTCGAAGCATCCGGAACCTTAAGTAGCGAGGTAGGTGGGCCAAGCGTCTATCCTGACCAGCCCGAAGGAATTTGGAATACTCCCTATAACGATGAGCGGTGGCAACTCAGCCCCGGAACTGATCGACTGAGGCGAGGACTCTATACTTTTTGGAAGCGAACAAGTCCTTACCCGTCATTCTTGAGCTTTGATGCTACGAGCCGCGAGTCTTGCACCGTTCGACGCATGCGAACCAACACCCCGCTACAGGCGCTGACATTATTGAACGACAATGTCTATCTCAACGCAGCCAAGTCCTTAGCTTCTAAGATGGAACGTCTTGGCCAGAAGGGAACCTCTAACGCGGTAGTTTTCGGATTTCAAAGCGTCATGGTTCGAAGACCTGAACCGCGAGAGCTCAATCGGTTAGTTCAGCTGATCGATCAACAAAAATCTTGGTTTGGAAGTCACCCTACAGAGGCTAAGAAGTTGGTTACTACAAACTCCGAAAGCCCGAAATTGGCAGAGTCCGCAGCGTATATCATCGTTGCTCAAGTTCTCTTGAACCTAGATGAAGCGATTACAAAGGAATAAGCATGAGCATAAACGATAATATCGACCAACTTGTACTGCGTGAGATGACTCGTCGCAACCTTTTGAAGGTTGCCGGCTATGGAATAGGTTCGCTTGCTCTAAATGCCATGCTGAGCGAATCGGGATATGCGGCTTTTCAAAAGCAAAATAAGCACCGAACTGATCCGTTTGCGCCGAAATTGCCTCACTTTGCAGCGAAGGCCAAGCGAGTCATTTATCTCTTCATGGCCGGCGCGCCCTCGCAGATTGACTTGTTCGACCAAAAATTGATGCTTCAAAAGCACAATGGCGAGCCAATACCTGCCGAATTTATTAAGGGGGAGCGCTTCGCGTTCATAAAGGGAACACCACGGCTGCTAGGTTCTCCGCACCAATTTTCGAAATGTGGGAAGTCTGGTCAGGAGATCTCAAACCTCTTGCCAGGACTTCAAAGCATTGCGGATGACGTGACGATCGTTAAATCGATGCATACCGATCAATTCAATCATGCCCCAGCCCAGCTCTTTATGAATACCGGAAGCCAGCTTCCCGGCCGTCCGAGTATGGGATCGTGGCTGACTTATGGCTTGGGCAGTGAATGCGAAGACCTGCCCGGTTTTGTGGTTTTGATGTCGGGGCACAACAACCCAGATGGTGGAAAATCGTGCTGGAGCAGCGGTTTCCTACCCTCCGTCTATCAAGGCGTCGAATTCAGGTCAAAAGGCGACCCCGTGCTCTACGTTTCAGACCCAGATGGAATCTCAGCAGCAACCCGACGTCAGGAACTTGATTCACTTCGCGACCTCAACCTCATGCGTGAGAATGCCATGGGCGACCCGGAGATTGAAACGCGGATCGCGGCCTATGAAATGGCCTACAAAATGCAGACTAGCGTGCCCGACCTGATGGATATTTCTAAAGAACCCAAGGAAGTCCATGAGCTCTATGGCACCAAACCTGGAGAGGCTTCTTTTGGAAACAACTGCCTCCTAGCACGGCGTTTGATCGAGCGCGGGGTCCGATTTGTGCAGCTTTACCACCGAGGATGGGACCATCACGGCGAAGCGGAATACGATGATCTGAAACACGGTTTGCCTAAACTCTGCCAAGAAACGGACAAGGCGGCAACGGCTCTCATCGTCGACCTAAAGCGGCGTGGACTTCTCGAAGACACCCTTGTTGTTTGGAGTGGCGAGTTTGGTCGAACGCCCGTCAACGAAGCGCGCGACGGTTCCAAGTTCTTGGGTCGTGACCACCACCCACACGCTTATAGTTGCTGGATGGCCGGTGGCGGACTGAAGCCCGGAATCTCTCTAGGAGAAACGGATGATATCGGATACAACGTCGTGAAGGATCCTGTTCACGTTCACGATTTGAATGCAACGATTCTCTATCAAATGGGTTTGGATCATACTCGTCTTACGTACAAGTTCCAGGGAAGAAACTTCCGCTTAACTGACGTACATGGCGAAATTGTAACTAAGCTTTTGGCTTAAACTGTAGAGGTAAGGAACATCCTGTTCTGGCACCTCCACAGTTAGGTTAGTATTCGACGGACTTCTTTTGAGGCGTCACCTGTTCCGACTGGCAAGCATCCTTCAGTTAAGATAGAAAAGTTAAGTGTGCGTGAATCGGCTGCTAAAGGGCGGATCATGTCGGCTTGACGGCTACATCTACAAAAAGTTCGATGACCATGTAGTTCCTATTCCGGCGGGTTAGCCCACGGAGAAATTTCAGAACGAGCAATGTTTTGTGATTGAAGATGTCTGCGCATCGCCGAATCTTTGCATCTGAATGGGTATCCAAGTTGGGATGGCATTCGTACTTCTTTTGCGTCCTGTTCCGAGCACTATAGGGCGGTCGCTCGTACGAGTAACGCCAGGTGCTTGTACGCGTCCTAATGCCACGCTGGTGACTTCAGTGCCGGAAATTGTTATGAATTGAATTCGAGCTAGATCGTTGGCCTTTGAGGTGTCTTTGGTTTGGAAGCTATAAGTTTGAGTTGAATCTCGCAACCTCTGGCCAACTTGGTTAGTTAATGTAATCTAAACGATTCTTATGATGCTTGTACCAACGTTTTGCGTTTGAATGGCGTCGTTTAGTTGAGTATTTGCGTATCAGCAAGCGACCTTTGGTTTTCACGATGCCCACCTTTCCAAGAACCTTGAAATTTGCCTCTTTGGCGCTTGTTCTGTTACCGATTATCAGTCTTTGCCAAAATGCCGGGAAGCAGGGCGGAGCCACTCAGGGACCAGGGTTGCCCGTTACGCCAAACAGCGGAAAGGGCGCTGCTACTACACAAGTTACTCCGCCACCAACGGGTCCAGGCATACCTCCGCCAAATCAAGTTAAAGCCACAATTCCGGACACGGGTGATGCTTGGGATAACCTAAAGCTCGATTCAAAAGCACGGATCAAGCTCAGCTTTCGAAACGCTAACATCGATAACGTCATCGCGATGATTCAGAACGCGTCGCACGTGACGATCGTAAAGGACCCGCAGTTGATGGGGCCAATCACAGTAACGACTGCGGATCCGGTCAGTTTGACGGAAGCGTTTCATGTCTTTAACTCGGTATTGAAACTCAAGGGTTACGAACTCTTTCGCGATCGGAAGCTGTTGGTCATCACCCTTATTAAGAAACCGGTCCCACCAGTCCCTCCAATAGCGCCACCTATGGTGCAAATGACTCCTCCGGTGGATCCGAACAGCTCAATTGTTAAGTTCTATCCCCTTTCATTTGCTAGCGCCAATCAAGTAGCCAGGGCGATAAACGAGATTTTTGCCTCGGGCGGACCTCAACCAGGACAACAATTTGGAATAGTCTTCGGAGGGCAAGGCGGAAGGCCGGGCCAGCCGGGCGCTCCAGGACCACAGGTTCACGCTTCGTTTGAGGAGTTCAGCAATTCGGTAATTGTCAATGCGCCACCTGCCCAACAAACTCAAGTTGCCGACCTTATTAAGGAGATCGACAAGCAGCAATCGCAACCTCAAAGATCGAAATCCTACGAGCTAATCTACGCATCAGCCACCGAAGTTCTGCCGACGGTCCAAAGTGTGTTAGAAGCAAATCAGTCTAAGGGCAAAGGGAGCAAGGATGGCAACAGCCAAATCTTCTCCTTCTTTTTTGGTTTTGGAGGGAATAGTCAAAACGTAGCGGTGGCTGATTCGCGTACCAACTCAATAATCGTCACCGGTACCGAGGACCTTTTGAAAGTTGCCGACCAGTTGATTTCCAGTCTGGATCACAAGATGCCAGTGATGTCGACGACGTTTGTATTTCCGTTGGAGAACGCGCGGTCAGACACGGTCGCTAACTTGCTGACCGCCGCATTCGGTCAACGGCAAGGCGTTCAGAACAATGGTCGAACCGTCATCACACCAACGAATAATGTGTTCAAGAACAATGGTTCAAACTCGGCTGGCGCGAGATCAGGCGCAGATTCAGGGAAGACCGACGACAAAAACCTCGCTCTGAAAATGCAGGATCCCAACGCAGAGAGTGGAGATCTTCTGACATCAGTAGGAGTTGCCCAGAGGTTTAGCTTTAGCTCCGACGGCCAGGGACGAGGCAGAAATTCCACTGGCGAATCGATGGGACACAACTCCGATGGAAAAGTAATCGGCGTTCACGATCTCACCGGTCAAGTAACTGCCATCGCCGATCCCAATACGAACTCCGTCATCATTGTGACGGCACCCGACAATGTCGATTTGGTCAAGAAGGTTCTCGACGAGCTAGACAAACTGCCTGAGCAGGTCATGATCCAGACGATTGTCGTCGAAGCCACTCTTGATCGTTCGAAGCAATTTGGCTTGGAGTGGAACTATGCGAATGGCAAAATCCTTGGAAATTCCGGAACGAAAGGCAATACTAGTCAAACATTTGGTCTTGCAAATGCTAATCCTGCTTTACAAGGATTCAGCTATGCGCTAACTGGAGGAGACCTCACAGCCTTCTTCAACATGCTGCAGACAGACACCAAATTCCAAGTGCTTTCGACACCGAGAATCTTCACAACGAACAATATGCAGGCTCAAATCAACATCAGCCAAAGCATTCCCTACATCGTTAGTACGATTCAGAACACGAATGGCACCAACAGCTTTAACTATGCCTTCCAGGATGTCGGCATCGTCCTAACGGTAACACCGCACATTACAAGCAACGGTTACGTCACGATGGACGTCATCCAGACGGCAAACGACCTGCAAGGTTTCACGACGTTTAATGCGCCAATCGTGAATCAAAGGGAAGCAGAAACAACCGTTTCGGCGAAGGATGGGGAAACGATTATCTTAGGTGGAATGATTAGGAATCAGGTTCAAGCCACCACAAACAAGATCCCGCTTCTTGGCGATATTCCCGTCTTAGGGAATCTTTTCCAGCACACTTCGCACGATAAGCAGAAGACTGAATTACTCGTATTCCTTACGCCAAGAGTTGTGCGTGACCCAGCAGAAGCGAAGAAGTTAAAGGACGATGCTCAAAAGGATATGAGCCCTCAAACGTCACAGATGGTGAAAGAGGCGACCAAAAAGGGCGGAAAGGGATAAGTTTTATCCCCAGACCGCTCCAATAGGTACGCCAATAATCTTGGAGTCGAGGACTTCAATTCGGTCTCCAAGGTAAAGCACTATTCCTCGCACAAATTGTGGTCCCGCCAACTCGCGTAAAAAACGCAGTCCCTCTGAGTCCTCATCGATGAGGGAATTCGATGCACGTATTTGGATCCCTACGAGGTCGCCGCGTCTTGACTCAAGTACGAATTCGACAGACAAGTGCCGAAGGGTTCGCAAGTGCAAAAGCCAAGGTCTGACCTGACCAAAAGAGCACTGCTTTTGCAGTTCCATCGCCACAAAGTTCTCCAACACTGGCTTTAGTCTCAAGGAATCCTGGAGAAGAGTTCGAGCTTCGATGTTCGCGAGATAACAAAGCAGTCCCGTATCTACCAGATAGGCCTTAGGCGCTTTGGTAAGGATCTTACTGCGATTGTTTGACCACGGATTGACCAGTCGAAGTAGAAAGATGGTTTCCAATAGACTGAGATAGCGCTTGAGGGTTGTATAGGGAATTCCAATTTCGCTTGAGAGACTTGAAGCATTCAATGGTGTACCGGCCTTTGAAGCTAACAACCTGAGTAGAAGCGGCATCTGGGCGATTGCCTCAATGTTCGCAACGTCCTTAACGTCTCGCTCAAGTAGAGTCCTAACATAGTTCGCAAACCACGCATCCCTTCGGCTTTGCGAACTGCGAAGACTAGCTTCCGGAAATCCGCCTCGCACCATCCTATCAGCAATTCCCTTTAGGTCTTCGTTTGAGAATTTCAGATCCAAATCATCTGAAAACACACTGTCCACAAAGCTGTCGGATGTTTCCTCAAGTTCGCCTTGGCTAAAGGGGAGCAGGTCTACAATTTCCATTCGACCGGCAAGTGAGTCCGCCAATTTGGGAAGGTAGAGGACATTGGCTGAACCTGTGAGTAGGAATCGTCCCGGGCGGCGGTCTTCGTCAACGGATCGCTTGATCGCGAGGAACAACTCTGGCGCTCTCTGCACCTCGTCGATCATCAAGTTGCCCGAATACGCACCAAGAAACCCTTTTGGATCGCGCTTGGCCAGTCCCAGAGCGATGGGGTCATCCAGCGTAATGTAGGTGCGGTCGGGTAGCGACATGCCGATCGTACTCTTTCCGGACTGGCGCGGCCCATGGATGAGAACAACGGGCGTGTCTGAAAGTGCGTCAACAATAGACTGACTGGATTTGCGAGCGATCACTGATCCATATTAGCGTAAAATTCGCCACTGTGTGGAGGAATTTTCACCACACGGTGGTGAGATAATTGTTCGCCGATTCGACGGAACAGGAACTAGCGACGAGCGGCGACGAGGATCTTTCGCCAACCTGCACCAAGGTAGTCGGTTGTTACCCCACCCTTACCGTGAGAAGAATGGATGAAGTTACCGTTGCCCAAATAGATGCCGGTGTGACCAATCTTGGCGCGCTTCTTTTCGTAAAAATAGAGCCGATCCCCTGCTCTCAAATCTTCCAACCGGTTAATGGGAGTTCCAACATAGGCCTGCTCAGCAGCCGTGCGGGGAAGGCTCAATCCAATCGTTCCAGCCATTTTCTTCACGAAGCCGGAGCAATCGATCCCGTTGACAAGGTCGTTCCCACCCCATTCATAGGGTGTTCCACGAAAGTTCAATGCATAGTTGGCCATGGCGTTACCACTTCTGGACCCAACGTTCGTAGTCCTCGTCTTGGGACCCGAGTAAATCGTGTATCCAAGCTCGGCAACTGACTCCGCAGGTACATACCCGTAGTTCCGGTTCTTCAAAAGCACCATATCCCAGTCAGGATTATCGGAATGCTTTACTACGAGATACGCATATGGCTTGACGCGGTAAAAAAGCCTGGCATGGTAACTGGGTGAGGAATAAACGGAGGTTGCCGTAGTTGCTTGGGCGACTTTTCCAAGCACAACCCGCCGCTGCGCGAAGGAGCAAGCAGCTAATAGACTTAGTGCCACCAAAGCTAAAGGTCGAACGTCTCTCATCCGTTTCTGGGATTCATTATAGTCTGGGACGGAAATCTTACAAGTTAGAAACTACAAGCTTGAGCGCATTAAGGATCTGGAACCCATCGGTTGAACCCAGCAATGCACGTGTCGCTCGTTCTGGATGAGGCATCAAACCGAGAACGTTTCCTCTTTCATTGAGAACGCCTGCGATTGAATACGCCGATCCATTTACATTTGCTGCATCGGTTAAGTCGCCAGTGGGGTCCACATATCGGAAGGCAATTTGTCCGTTCCTCTCCAAAGTTTCGGCAGTTACCTGATCCACCACGTAGCGACCTTCTCCGTGTGCGATTGGAATCCTCAACACCTTATCGACGTTTCTCGTCCAAAGGGAAGTTCGATTCTCAGCTTTTAGGTAAACGTCTTTACAAATGAACCTTTGCTCGGCATTAAGGAGCAAAGCTCCAGGGAGTAGACCCGCTTCGCACAGCATCTGAAATCCATTGCAAGCTCCGATTACCGGTTTTCCTTCCGCCGCAAATCTGGAAACTTCTGCCATGACGGGTGCCCGAGCAGCCATTGCGCCGCAACGCAAATAGTCGCCATAAGAAAAGCCGCCCGGCAAAAACACTGCGTCAAAGCCAGTGAGGGAAGTGGATTCGTGCCAAACGTATTCGGCCTCAACGCCTAGATCATCGCGAAGTGAAAAGTAAGCATCCTGATCACAATTCGAACCTGGAAACCTCAGAACGGCTACTTTCAAGCGACAACCTCGATCTGATAGTCTTCGATCACTGGATTTGCCAGCAAAGAATCGCACATGGCCTTTACTCTTACTTCGTCGTACGTTTCGACCTGAAGTTCGATCAACTTACCGATTCGTGTCTGGTGCAGTTCATCATAACCCAGCTTCTGGAGCGCCTGGGCAACCGTCCGTCCAGCTGAGTCAAGTAGCGAAGGTTTGAGCGTCACATACACGCGGACGGTGGTCATAACCAATTTTGGCATAGTATGCCGGGCTTGCTGTAGACTCCAGTTCTCGATGAGCGGTTTTCTTCCTATTCTTGCCTTTTCCTTGCTCGGTGTTGCTGATCATTCCGCAGGGGATGTCCAGAACGCATCTCCTCTTCCGAACCTTCGGAGTGAACTCTTAGGGTTCTCCCCAGCACATGCGGCGAAGCAACTCTCCATTGAGACCGTTTTTGATGGTCAGTTGAGTCGTTCCAACCTTCCCGTGTACCTCAAGAGGATGTCGGCAAAACCCCACCATGTAGGGTCACCTTACGGCCTGGATAATGCCAACTACGCGCTGGAGCTTTTCAAGAACTGGGGATTTGACGCTCACATCGAACGCTTTTATGTGTTGTTTGCGACTCCCAAAGAACGTACGCTTGAAATGCGTGGGTTCAAAGCCAAGTTAGCAGAGCCTACAGTACGGGAAGATCCAACGTCTTCTGCACCAGGAGGGTTGCCGCCCTACAACTGTTATTCCTGTGATGGAAACGTGACTGGAAAGCTGGTCTACGTAAACTACGGAATGCCAAAGGACTATGAGACTTTGGAATCTCTGGGCATTGACGTACGAGGCAAGATCGTCATTACTCGATACGGTGGAGGCTGGCGAGGCATTAAGCCTAAAGTGGCTGCTGAGCACGGCGCAATCGGTTGCCTGATCTATTCCGACCCCCGCGACGATGGTTTCTACCAAGGTGAAGTTTTCCCTGATGGACCGTTTAGAAACTCAAACGGAGTTCAACGGGGTTCGGTTGCCGATATGCCTATTTACCCAGGCGACCCCCTGACTCCCGGAATCGGCGCAACAAAGGATGCTCCGCGAATCTCAATCAAAGACGCGAAGACAATTACAAAGATTCCGTGTTTGCCAATCTCTTATGGCGACGCACTGCCACTCCTGGAGACCCTCAAGGGTCCAGTTGCACCGGACGACTGGAGGGGCGCACTGCCAATTACCTATCACATTGGCGAGGGCAACGTTGACGTCCACCTTAAATTGAAATTCAATTGGGTCACCGCTGAGGCTCGGGATGTCATCGCCAAGTTGCCCGGCAGCGAGCTCCCCGACGAATGGGTAATCCGTGGGAATCACTTTGATGGCTGGGTAAACGGAGCCGAAGATCCGCTCAGCGGCGCGGTCTCTCTATTGGAAGAGGCTCGAGGAATCGGCTCTTTGGCTAAATCCGGCTGGCGACCTCGACGGACGATGATTTACTGTCTGTGGGATGGAGAAGAGCCCGGACTTTTAGGCTCGACGGAATGGGTTGAAACCCATGCCCAGGAACTATCCCAAAAGGCGGTTGCCTACGTGAATACGGATTCGAATGGCAGAGGATTCTTCGGCGTCGGAGGTTCTCACAGCCTTGAGAAGTTCATCAATGAAGTCGAACGAAGTGTTGTCGACCCCGAGACTCACATGCTGGTCTCTGAACGGTCGCGTTCTCAAAAAATCGTCGGTGCAGGACCTGAAGAACGCAAAGAACTCCGTGCCCAAGCGGATATGTCCATTGGAGCACTCGGTTCTGGATCGGACTTTAGCTCGTTCCTTCAACACCTAGGTATCCCCAGTTTCGACATGGGATTCGGAGGAGAGAATCCTGGCGGTGTGTATCACTCCACTTACGATTCCTTCTATTGGTACACCCACTTCGGTGACCCCTCATTCCAATACGGCATCGCCCTTGCCCAGGTAGCAGGCCACACGATGATGCGCCTGGCAAACGCGGATGTCCTTCCTTTCGCTTTTGGACCCCTTGCGTCGACCATCGATAAGTACGCCGCGGAGCTTCCTAAGCTCGTTGATAAAATGCGTGAAGACACCGTAGAGCTGAATCGAGAAATTACAGAGGGAACGCTTCAGGCAACATTCGACCCAACCAAGCCAAAGATCTTGCCCAAGATAAAGCTTGAGGTTCCCACGATGGATTTCGCAGAACTCACAAAGGCAGTTGTGCGACTCAAAGCAGTTTCATTGGTTTACGACAACGCTTCAGCAAAAGCCCATCCATCGACGGACTTGGATGCCGCGCTTATGGCTACAGAGCGAGCACTGCTTGGAGAGGGCTTACCAAGAAGGCCATGGTACCGCCACATGATCTACGCGCCAGGACTCTATACGGGCTATGGAGTTAAAACACTGCCTTCAATCCGCGAAGCAATTGAGCAAAGGGATTGGCAAGAGGCCAGGCAGGAACTACCGAAAGTCGCAAAAACCATCGATAGTCTCTCTGATGCCATAGAGAAGGCCTTGAAGGCAACGCATTAAACTTGAACGGCTTCCCTTTTTTGGGGAGGCCGACCTTCCGAATGGTAACCAACAGGAAGGAGAATCAAAACCCCACTCGGGCCAAGGAATGAACCGGAACCTAACTTCGAAGCAGACAGGCTTTGAGCTTTAGCTCTTTCCTCCCTTTGGTGCCACACAGGTCGAAGTCGCAGGTCGTTCTTGAACATGCGGAACGCGGCTTCGGCTTGTGTAAGCTAGATATAGGCTTTCCACAGGTGTTCACCGCTCGAGTCTTTGACGTTTGAACGCAGCATCTAGCAGCCGTCACTGAGTTCTGACCAGGCCTGCATCGCTTCTATCGTTGTTCAGCTAACGTTGGTTCCGCCATCCTTCAAATAGCGGCGGCAAGGATGTGTCTGTCCTTCGGGTCGTTCGTACATTGTTCAATGAACACCTCGTAACCTGAGATCATAGCTACTGAGAACGTGGTCGTAGCCGCCCTAATTCTTGAGTCAGTAGTGCTATCGGGCCAACCCCGTTTAGTGATCAGCGTCCGTCTCGTCTCTGCCCATATCTCGTCTGTCCATCTTGGAGAAAGGAGCCTTGGCTCTTCAGAAAGGCGAAGGAATAGGTCCGAGATCGTGGATTCTGCGAGCACGTTCGCATCGAGAAGAACCGTGAAGTCAGCTCGGATACAAGGGTTATTCGCCCTCGGGCCTGGTGAGATCGACGTAGCGGTCGTCGAGCCCGGCTGCGACAACCTCTTCGGTCATCTTGTCAAGTGCAGCATTTTGAACCATGCTACGCTTGCGCTGATAGGTCACAAGGTCTTTGAAGAACACACGACTGTGGGTGCCGACGTGATGGAACGGAAGGTCATCTTTGTCAAGGAGCTTGACAAAGAATTGCCTCGACATACCGAGAAAGTTTGCCGCCGCTTGGGTTGTGAATGCTTCATCCTCGTGCATGAGAAATACCGCTTGCTTCTGCTTCATGGCCTGAACCACGGAGATGAATAGGTCATTCAGGGCCCTGGGGAGTTCAATCACATCTCCTCCGCTAGTGATCAGTACCGGGCGGACTTCGCCTCGAAACAATGGTTCAAGCCCAACTTGCTCCTCTGGAGCGATGTCGGACGGGCCGACTCGGTTTTCGGTGATTGTGCTCATACTTTTTTTGTGAGGCTCAACTGCTATATCTGCAACTAACAGTTTTACGGGAGTTTGACCTTTGCTTGCCACTCCTGCGCGTTCGGGAGTTCACAGAACAAGCCGAAGTCAAATTTTGTGAGCGGGTTCAAAGATGCCTTTAAAGGCTCCCAGAGAGTCTCAGAAAGCTCTGAATAAGCAAACATGGCTCCGAGCGTGAAAGACTGGAGCGCTGAAGACCTATGGAAGGCTATCTCCAGCTTACACAAGTCGAGGCCGCGTTCCACATCTGCAAGAACGACCTGCGACTTCGACCTGTGTGGCACCAAAAGGAGGAAAGAGTTAAAGCTTTTATCCTCGTCTGCTTGTTAGCCTTTGTCCTATGTAAGACACTCGACCCAAAAAAGGCGGAACGCCGGACTTGGCGATTCGGCAAGAAAAGTCCTCGACGAAATCTCAACGATCCAAATGGTCGATGTTATACTTCATACCAAATCTGGGATCCCGATTCGTAGACGCGGCGTTTCAGTGCCCGCTCCCGCGCTGGCTCAGCCGCTGCAACACCTCAAACTCACCTTTCCCCAAGCAATTTCTGCACAAAACGTAGTGAAAAACAACGCCTAAATTAACCATCCCGTAGGGTCAAACTCCACCCACGATGGCTCATAACTGCGGAAGTCGAGTTAGAGTCCGAGGTCAGAAGCGACATGGTTTGTGACATCTGGTACTTCTGCGTTGAGATTTGAGAGCATTTTAGTGAGGTTATTTAGAAAGGATGTCAGGTTGTTGGTGCAAAATACTGACTTTGATGAGCTATGCAGTAGTAGGAGTGAATATATTCAACCGTGTGGCGGAGTGCGTGGTACCACTGACGCCACTTGCTCGAAGGCGAATCAATCTAGCAGCGCTTAGCAAAATCGCTCTGTCGCCGGCATTAACTGGAGTTACGCTCAATCTTGATCCCTTCGTTCTCCCCCCGTTCAAGTATCTGAACCAGGATCATGGCCTGCTTCTCCGAAGGGAGTCCGGCAGGGTCCCGTGTCACGACCCCAAGTATTCCAGCTTCTTTCTCGGTGAGGGTTTTCTTGTCATGGAGGCAGTCGCGAATCTGCCGCCACGTTCGCGTCGAAACCTGCATAACACGACCGATTGCCGATATGCCGTCAATTAGCGATTGGTCCTTCTTCGCTTCCCTCTTCTCCGACCGTTCCAGTGCAATCGAAACGAGTAGGTCGAAAAATGTTTGTGGCAAGGTGTGATGGAGATTTGGTATTTGGAGCTTCATTCGGTCCCAACATGCCGGGCGTTTTGCCCACTCCGTAACGTTGGAAATACCCAAAGCCGGGTTTCGAATCTCTTCATTTGCCACTGCAGCTGTGACAGCCAGCGCACTAAGAATTGCTGGGTCGGGGGTCTGTGTTGACCAGGTTGATCTAGTGTCCACGACGCAACCTCGCTGTTTCGCAATCTCACACAAGAGTGCGATGCTGTACGTGACTATGTTCGCCCGATACCCGCCGTCGTACCAGGATTGTGCTGAAACTTGCTTCTCAGCGGCTCGAAAAATCAAGGCTCGGGAAACGGTGCGACGGAAGTAGAACTCGTTGAATACCTCAGGATCCTTCACCCATTCTTCAACAATCCGGTTTGCGTATTTGACGAAGTTTTTTTGAGCACCTAGATTCACCCATCGAGGGTGTTCGTCCCACACATTCTCAAACTTTGCAAGGTCTGTCTTGGTGAACATCTGGGACTTAGGAAACTCGGCCAAGAACTTCTTTTGCTCGGCTTCGGTTCGCTTTGCCAACTCGTCCTTGAATTGCCCACGACTCCTTTCGTAGAACCACTTTGTGCCTCGAATAGATCCGCCAACTGCGGGCGTGAACATCCTTCTTGAGAGTTCTTCCATCCGGATGTGAAATGGGGAATTGGAGAAGAGGTCTGCTGCGCTTACTTTGTTCTGCGTGTTTGCGTACTCAGCAATTCTTGGGACGATTCGCTCGCCTAAAGCCTGATCGACTACCGAGAGCTTCATCTGCACGAAGACTTCAGCCAACGACGCCTTGTCACCCCTGCGGGTATGGAACAGTGAGGCTGTAGTTTGCCCTCCATTGACGATCTGAAGATCTGTAATACGTCTGATCACGAGACCTCGGTCGGTAGCTTCGGTTTGTAGGTCGCTCGCGGTCGCAGTAATACCGTTATTGAACGCGAAGAACATTGATGGCTCTTTGAGGATGGTCGACCGAATGCCCTTGTTGACCGTCCCACGGTTCTGGAGGAATGCCCGCACATTGGACTCCAAGAGTCGTGCGCCAAATCTTTCGTAGAGATCTGCCAGATATCTACCCGGCATAACGGTGAGGTACGAGGCGTATTCCTCTGAACTGAGCGGTGCTCGCAAGCACGCCAACCCATGCCCGAACGTCTCAACAAAGTCGATCTCCAGTGGCTCACGCTGACCGCTGGCGAGCCGTTGGCGATGGAGACGTTCCATATCCCAAATCTGGTAGGACACTGGTCGGCTCGCCAGCACCTGCTCGTCAAGCGATTTGACACGGTCGCTGAGCCGACGTTCTGAGACCAAGAAGATGTTTACTTTGTGGATGTCCTGGGCTCGATCAGATATCTGTCGAGCCAAACCGTATTCGATCGATGTCTCCTCCAGTTCTTTGTATAGACCCTTTTCAATACATGCGAGAAAGAAATTTGAGGAGCGCCTCAATGCACTCGTGACCTCAGTTTGTGTTAAAGTTTCAACGCCAGCGCGAAACTCGAAGTCTGCCACAAACAGACTCAGCGCTCCCTCGTCGTCAAACCAATACCCATCAACTCGAGCGCCACGGCCGTTGTCCCAGTGACAGAACTCAAAACCCTCTAGGTCGCCATTCTCGCGGATGTCTTCGGCCACTCGTTCAACGAATTGAGCCAGCTGAAAGTCGCCGGTCGCTTCGGCGTTAGCCAAATATTCTTGGCGGTAATCGTGATAGAACTGCTCTAGCGTCAATTCCATTTACATCCTCCTGCCGAGAGTGGTGTCAAACTCGCACCGAAAGGGCTCCATGTGCTCAAGTTCGATCTGGTATTTGACCCGGATGACGCCGTCAGGTAGCTGTGAACGTGTGATTCTAGGGAAACCTTCATCAACCTCATACGATTGAGTTCCAACCATTTCGAGTAACGGGTGATCGTACTGTCTGAGTGGGATATATCCAAACTCGGCCAGCTTAGATTCAAATTCGAACGCTGCATCTGATCCGGCTATGGCAGATTGAGCCTCGGCAACGACCTGATTGAGCGATCTTCCAGACTCCTCTCGTGATTCATTGACCAAGACGATCACCATGAAGAGGTGAGCCTGGGTGGAATCAAGCTGGTTTTCTGAGGATATTCGGACAGTCCTCGGATCAGTCGCAACAAGTGATTTGATCTCGACCGCTTGGTCGATGAAAATAAAGTCTTGCTGTATTCGTTCCGGCCCATGCCAAGCAGCAACCGCCTCTTTGACTCCAAGTGGCGTGCGCGTAAGTTCCAAGAGGAACCATAGCTCTGCAAATAGACCTCGGATCTCCTCTAAGCTGAGGAGACGAGCGTTGCGTCCAGACAAGAATGCTTTCCACCGTCTTAGATGGTTCAGCACCGTTTCCAATGCGGAGGCGGACGACTTGGCATCAACAAGCTCGGCCAAGAGGCTGGTGCAGAGTACGTGGAAAAGGTCTGCGTTCTGCTCACTCTCTAACGCGAGGACCAAGAGTTGCGTGTCATGTTCGGAAGTTCGCAAGTCGATTTCCACGCCATACACACTCACGACGCTCTGTTGGTACTTGTTCCAGTGATTCCCCGTTAGCTCGACGACAAAAAGCCGTCGGCCCTTATGGTCAACGGCCCACGACGCGGGCGTACGCATGTTCGGTGACGCCAAGCGACGATTGATTTCGCCCGTAGGAACTGGGATGTCATCCCAAGGCAGGGGCTGGCTCATCGTAGTCCTCCTCATCATCGGGATTGTCATCCAACGACCCGCGCATCTGCTTGAGCCACACCATGTTGACCTTCACCTTGACAGTGGGTGCCCCATCGACGTAAGGGAAGCTCACACCAATGGCTGGTACACGCTGTCCCTCGTCGCTTCCCTTGACTCGAATTGAGTGAATCATGAGTAGTGGCTTGTTCCTAGCTTCCCGAAAGTGCTTGTCTGAAGGCTTCTCACTTCTCAAAGGGTCTTCTAGGTGATCGCGCTCCACATACTCATTTGAGAGAGCCAACTGCTCATCTGTCAACCCTAGCTTCTCGTCACCACGGCTCGCGACGCGGTCTTTAGGCATCTTCCATCCGCCCTCATGCTCGACCATAGTTCGCTCCTGTGAACCCAGGCGAAATTCTGCGGATTCTCCATCACCAGCAGGCCCTTCGATGAGCAGTACATCCATTCGAGGAAACTGCGGAGCCAACTCGTGCAAAAAATCTCGTACGCTCTTAATCTCGATGTGCATCGCTTCAAGGCTAGGATCGTACTTGGTAAGGAACTCGAGAACCGTGTTGACCGCAACATTCCGAAAGATCCATCCTTTGTCCGTTTTCTCAGGCTGCATGCCAAAGCCGATCCGCCAGTACTCGGCGATAAGCGCCTCATTGGCGGCATTCAGTGCGGTGTCCTTAGGAAGCCGGTGGGTTTCAATGAGGCTTCCCGAGAGGTTACGCTCAAGCTCCACGTCCTGGGTGTGGCGCATCTTGTTCTGAGCCGTGATTAGGAGCCGGTCAGGGTGGGTCTCCATGTATAGCCCAAACTCCTTAGGCGTCTTTCCTTGCCGACGCATGCGGCGAATCTGATCACGTAGGTCTTCTGTCTTCTCGGCGATGTAGGCATACCACTCGATTGATTGCGGCGGGAGGTAGACCCGGCAAAGGTCTTCGTAGCCTGGACGGTATCCGAACCACCTGCCCATTTGCATTAGGGTGTCATAGGTGCTGGTGGTCCGGTGCATATAGCTGATGGTGAGCCCCTCCAAGGTCAACCCACGAGAAAGGCTGAGCCCACCAATGGCAATGGCGGTCAGTGCCTCGCCCTCTCGATCGTAGGCTGCGTAGTCGAGCACCTCATCTGACTTGCTGTTGATGACAAAGAGCCGTACAACTTGGAGCGCATCCGGCAAGTGCCTGAGGACCTCGCCCCATGTTGTTTTGGCATCGGCGTACTCACGCTCAAATGCCGCATTCAGCCTGGCCATGTGGTAGTTGCTATTTACTCCGTCTCCGAGGGCGTAGTTGGCAAGAACCGCGTCTTGGACAAGCTTCCGATAGCGGCTGATTTCACCCTTAACCGACTGCTGGACCAAAACGCGTGCTGATACATTCACGAGCATTGAGCAATGCTTGTTTGCTTGCCCTCTGATAAGCCGAATGCACTTTGCGACGAAGAATGCATCAAGGGCTTGTAACAAGCTCTCTGGCAGAGGGTCTCCCCCCTCGTACTTATCGACATCAGCGATCCCAACGTGCTCGAAGCCGGTGACTTCATCAACCTGTCGTGGTCGCAGGATGCGAGCACTCGATACTTCCTGCAGGAACACTTTCTCTGGCCCAAAATAGGAAGAGGGTGCGTCTAAGGAGTAGATGAAGTCCTTGGGGAATAGATCGTCGCGCACTTCTTGGTCGTAGGCATCGGGATTAATGAAGATGTTCGCAAACGGCGTTGCCGTGTATCCAACGTAGCAGGACTTGGAGAAGAGACTTAAGATTCTGCGCAGGTGGAAGTTGGTCTTGGTGGGATTCACATCCTCGCGACTTGTATCAACCGATGCATTGTCCGCTTCGTCATCTATAAGGAGCATGGGCACGTCGCCAATCTGTCCGTTCTTTGCGTTGAAGTCGTGTAGCCATTTGTAGAGTGCCTTGAGCGTGCTTATGTTCTTCTTGATGACCACGACAACGGGCTTTTTGAAGTCGTTGATCTGCCCTCCGGTCACTTCAGCCGTTCGCGCACTGAAATCACTCACCGTGTTGGTGAGTGTGATTGGATGCGGGAAGTCGGCAACGAGTGTTCCAACGCCAACGGCTTCCTTCTGTCCCTTCGGGCTGCTGGAACGCCCTACGAACCCGGTGTCAGCCCGCCCTTGTGTTTGTGAGCGCAGATTGTTGTGGATACCGGCCACGATGATGATGAACTTGTACCCGGCGTCAGCCGCTCGGCATACAACTCCGAGGTAGTTGGCAGTCTTTCCAGACTGAACATGCCCAATGACCAATCCTCTGCGATCCCAGGAGTCGGGGTCGGCAGGATATTGCAAGTTTCCAAGAATGCGAAGGGTCACGTCGCTCAGTGACTGCACAACGGAACCAGACCATCCCTCTTGTTCCAAGAGCTTCTCATAGGCATCGGAGTACACCCAGGCAATCTCCTTCTTCTGTACCCATTCAGCATCATGTGGGGTCTCCCGTCCCACTATTGAAACGCCCGCTCCCATTCTAGTGTTAACAGAAACCATTGCATGGTCACCAGCACTCTCAAGCGATCCGTCATATCCGAGGAAAGGAGCCCATGCTTGCGCTTTGGCAACAACATTCTCTCGGGTGGGCAAGGGGTCAAGGTGACTCACCGCCGCAGTTAATGCTGCCACGAAATTGCGTTCAGGCAAATGTCCCACTACGTCACCTCCCCCTTAGCGAATTGCTCGACCAAGGACCTTCTATCGCCATACAGTCTTGTAGAAAACACGATCTTCATAAATTGCTCAGTGTCATATGGTGTGTCAGCGAACAGCGCCAACTTGAGAGCGCGAAGGCGCTCTAATGCCTCGACGTCGTCTGTTTGCGGACTCGCGAAAGACTTGGGATTAGTGGAGTAATCTGTGTAAAGAAGGTCTATGGGCAAGGCCGCTGGAATCGCCTCTAACAGCGCGGTAAAACTCTTCTGCCCAGCTTGGTCAAGTTTGGACGACAGTTGCACGATTATCGGATGGGAACGGTTCAACACATATCGAATCTGGCCATTGTCGGCGTACCGCTCCCAAATGGGAGATTCTGTATCCTTGTAAAGTTTCTGGCCGCGTCCGCGATGTACCCGCACAGCAGCACCGGTTATTTTCTCCAATATTTGTCGAAGGTGATCGCGAACAAGACGCGGCGGACGTGCTCGCGATTTCTTTATGTCGATGGTCCACCATTCATCCAATGCACTGGGAAAATCAATCTTCACACGTCCCAACTTGGTGGACTCACCTTTCGGGACTAGGCGAAACCAATCTCCCCACGCCATTAAGCGGCAGTTGCGATACACGTAGGCCCCTTGGTTTGATATGAAGTCGCTCCTCGAGCGATAGAATTCGTACTCGCGAGGACTTAGTCTAGAGTGGTGCGGCAGTATGAAAGCCTCTATCTCCACTCTATGCCCGTCCACCATGACAACCTCTCTTGGTAGTTTTTGCGTGGCTCTGTTACTGCTGCAAAACGGATCGAAAGGCTGCAGTGGGTGCCCATTTACGGAAATCGTGATCTTGCCGGTGGGGACTTTACCCTCAAGAAAGCGGTGGAAGACGAGTGACAGGTGATCTCGAAGAGCAGATAGTTTGTCGTTAACAATTCTATCACGGTGGCTTCCTTCCTCGTCTTCAAATAGCCTATCCAATTTGCGCCAGACAACCAGCGTTCCTCGTTGGGTCAGCCGATCAATGTGCGGAATTATGCTGATTTCGTCTCGTTCCAGCGTTTGAATTGTCCAGCGATCTTCGTCCACCACCCGGTCTAGATCCCACTCCGCTGCTATCACTTCGCTCGCCTGCCTTGTCGCTACTGTAAGTAGGCGCCCTTGCGAAAACGACGCTGTCTTGAGACCCAAGCCGAACCGTCCCAGATCAGTTGGCGACCTATCGGCCCTTGGACCCTTTGCTCCGTGACGTAGTGCATTGATCAGCTCGTCTGTGCCCATTCCGACGCCATTGTCGAGAATACTTAGAGCAGGCTGTGAAAGCGACAGGCTACAGATAATATCGACTTGAGTTGCTCCAGCAGAGATGCTATTGTCGATGATGTCAGCAACAGCCGACTCTAGCGAGTACCCTAAATCTCGGAGGGACAGCGCCAACGAGGCTGCGCTCGGAGGAAGGTCATGGGTATGGGACATCGTTGCATCAGTCTCGTGTGAGCCTATCTCGTTGAGACCAAAACCTCCACATTCGTCTTTTCGGAGGAACGACAATCCGGTGGCCGAATTGCTGCGTGGTAAGCACACAGATTGTTTAGCGGGCAATGTTCGCAAACAGTAGTACCGACACCACAGTATCTGGATACGATCTCATTGAGTGCATTGAATGCAGTTCCGGTTGGATCACACCCAACCACTCTCCCAAGGAGCATCTCAGCATTCCCTCTGCCATCCTCCGATTGTGGAGGCACACCGGTGAAACGTCTGACTAGGCGCTCCAACGCTGCATTTAACGGACGTCTTGTGCCACATCCTGTCACTGCAAGAAGCCTCAATGCCATGGTCGAGGATACACCACATGCGGAAAGCAGGTCAGCCGAGAGCTCTTGCCCATCTACGAAGGCCCGAGCGAGCAACCGGAGGGACTCGTAGTTTTCAAGTTTAAAGTTACAATCTGCGTAGCCTTTTGCCCCAATGTCGGTTAGCAATTTCTCCGGCGATCCCCAACGTATCGAGGCTGCGACGTATTCACTCGCTGCAAGTGATGGGGTGGCCCGGTCAAATAGGAGTTGTCCTAAGACACGGATCCACCGGTCTGGACTTGCCAGCCATGGTCGACGCAAATCCGACTCATCTAAGCGCCCAAGCCAACCTGACAAGATAGCCGCAGTATCGTTTGTTCTGAGAGTCTCCTTTGATTTCCTGCCACCTTCCAGAGCGACACGTATCGAGGATCCAACGGCGCTACCAAATAGCGGCGGCACCGCCTCGCCAATCTGTTTGAAGGCGTGCCGAGGGAAACCACAAAAGCGGTAGCTGTCTGGGAAGGTCTGAATTCGTGCAGCTTCACGAATTGTCAATGTGCGGTGCTGGACGGGGTGAATGTACCAGTACCCATCTTGAGATATGTGTGCGGTAATCGTCCTCGACAAACTGTTCATATCAAGGCGTTTATATTTATCCTCAAAAATGTCATCGCGGTAGCGCTTGAGGTGATCTGGTAGCTCGCGATACGTAGTCTTATGATTCATGAGCTTGAACGCCTCAAGATCGTCCTCCCGAACGGCACGAGTATAGTGATCGTAAATTACATGCTGGTCTACGATCGGAACCGTCTGTCGAAAGTAGCGATGAAGAGGACACGAGGGTGCTGTGTACCTCCGTTCTACTTGCTTGTCCCCTCCTTCGACAGGTGGAAGGTCGGCTATTGCATCCTTGAGAATGCGCTGTGTGCTCTCGTCGCGAGTCGGCCAAGAGAACTCCACGTCCTCCCTAAAGGCAACTGTAAAAAGACGTTGCCGATGTTGTGGCACTCCGTAGGCATCCGAACAAAGTACACGGGTGTGAACGAAATACCCTACATCCTCCAAGTCCCTGACTAAACGGCGCAAGACAATTCCATCTCGCCCAAAGGCCATATCAGGCACGTTCTCGATAAGCACGGCTCGCGGCTTAGCCTGCGCGACGACATAGAGAAACGACTTCCAAAGCTCACGCCTAGGGTCCGGCTTCTTGCCGTGGTGATCTTCGAGGTGTCGTACCTTACTGAATGCAGCTTGGGAATATGGCTGACAAGGTGGCCCTCCAGCAACCAAGTCCAATTGCACCCCCTCAAGTGCATTGCATATAGAGTCTAGGACAGTTTGGTCTCCTAAATCAGCATTAAGTGACACGCCTGGGAAGTGAGCCCTATGAGTATCAGCCGCCTCGGCTTCCTTGTCTACAGCCAAGACTACTTCAAAGCCAGCTAGATGAAGGCCGTAACTCAAACCACCTGCGCCACAAAAAAGATCAACTGCGAGCGGCTTGCCAAGAGACTTAGCTAACGTTGAAACTTCAGAGAGATCACACGAATTGGGATGGGGTTTGAGCCTGACCTCTGGGCCTCTTACGAAGGGTACACCGTATCTAGACATCATTCACCTGTGATAGAGAAATTCCTTGGGGTTCAACCTCACGAGCAACGCGTGCGGCGCGATAAACCAGGATTGTCTCGTCACGTGCGGCTACAGTAACACGGAAGCGACGGTGAAGATCCTCGTTGAGGCGGGCGTGAAGCATCCGTGCTGGAGCTTTCTGATTGTTGTTGGTCCAAGACTTCATCGTGTTCCGCTTGTAATTACGTTACACTATGACGGATTAGCAACTTGGTTTGCCTGCAGAATTCCTTTCACTTGAAATATTCAGGCCAACGATTCCAGCCTAAGACGCGGCTTGGAAACAAGGCAGTTGCATGTTCTGCTCGAGGACTCCAGTTAACCATGAATTCTTGCTAAGTTTTCAAGAGGACCTGGTACCTCAAGTAAATAGATGTTCAATTTCATCAAACGTTACCTCTCTTCTTGTTTTCTTGTAACTACATAGTTTTGTGGCGATTTATGGGCAGGGATCATCTGGGCCTTTTCGATTGTTCAGTCGTTTTCCAAATATGACTTGATTCCGGTAGCCCCGAAAATTTCAGGGCATGTCGAATCGGAAAGTAAGGCCAACTCAACTCGTTTCCTTTCCATCCTGAGCCTGCCATTTTGCGTAATTCTTGCTGATGTACGGAACTACTCCTCCGAAAGGGCTCGGGCTAGAAGAGCTTTCTTTGCCAATTCTCGGATCCGGCGGCTTTGAGGTAGGCATCAAGATAGGCTTCCGCATTGTGGCGGACCGGAATCTCGTGTCACTGCACCCCATTTTCATGAAGCCTGAACCACCATCGCTTCCCATTCTGCATGTAGTCCTCGTTAGTCTTGCCGACCTTTGCTCCCACCTTAGTGAAGCTGAAAACAATGACGGCTATGATTACTCGGTGCTTCGTAACGCTCGACGCCGCAAGATGAGAGTGAATTCCCTCGATGTATCTCAACTGGAAAATCGGGTTGTGGCTCTAGAGTGGAAGTCTTCTCTTTACCGTCGACAGATAAATATCCAGACGGCGCGGGCATATGCCTAGTGCATGTTCGGCTTACGAATATTGGCGGTGATAAGCTCAAGAAATCGCTTGGCCGCTTGCTCCCCTTCCCTTGCGATGACCGCCGGGATTGGAAGATCCGAAAAGCTCTCGACCGAGACCACCATCGGCACGTAACCGCTGTTTTGACCGACAATCTCACCCTCCATTCTCAAACCCTCCTTGGTGCTTCATAACGCCCTTTATGGTTCTCCATCAGGAAGTAGAATCAAACCGCACTCGGGGACCAAGGAACGAGCTGAAACCTAACTTGGAAGCAGACGGGCTTTGAGTGTCGTCCTTTAGTATTTGCTCAGGAGATGGATTTCCAGGGAGGTGATGCTTGCCTCGCCCGTCTCGAGTCCAGCCATTCGCGCTTCGGAGGTTTCGACGGACCCTGCCGAAACACTGCAATCGAGCACAGAGTTCCTCCAGAGTAAGCAAGTTGTGGTCCTTCATGAGTGAAGTGCTCACGTCGCCTAGCTTCCTGCAATGAATCGTTCAAGGTCCTCTTGTTAAACGAAGTAAGGGTTATGAGCGGCTAAGGAAAGCTTATTAAGAATTCGAGAGAAGCTTGCGGTTGAGGACCTCGACCATGGCCCAAAGAGGATCTCGGGACAAGTTCTGAGATTGGGTTACTTGCCTAGAATCCCGGACAGGGCACGTCTGCCATGATTCGAATTGTTCTTGGAACTCAAGATTGACGGAGTGCCGACACGGGATCAATTAAGAATTTCGTTAGTTCACCCGCGTCACTTCGAAGGATTGAATCTCTTCAACGAACGCCTTCGTCCTGTTCGGTGAGAGACAATGCCCAGATGGGTCCATGCCACGAAATATTGCGCCCTCAACCTCCGAGTTTCTCAATGAATTCGGAAATTGGCCTTAACCTAAGTTCTATAGCCGAAAAGGAAGATCAAAGACTAAATAGGGCCGCAGACAGCCTAGGCTACATGAAGTGAGTCACGCACCCTCGTTTCTCGACCGGTGTGGTGTTCGCCGGTAAACTGGTAGTTCATGGGAAAGAAATACACAATCACCACGCCGATCTATTATGTGAACTCGGTTCCCCACATTGGGACCGCGCTTACTACCCTGGCAGCGGACGTCACTGCCCGTTACCAAAAGATGCGTGGACAAGAAGTTTTTCTTCTCACAGGTACAGATGAGAATGGGCTGAAAGTCAAGGAAGCAGCGGAAAAGGCGGGCAAAGAGCCCATGGCTTTCGTCGACGAGATCTCAGCCAAGTTTAGGGAGATTTGGCCCGGACTTTACGTTGAGTTCGACGACTTTATTCGTACAACCGAGCCTAGGCATCGAATCGCGGTGCAAGAGTTTTTTCGCATTCTTCAAGCCAATGGCTTCATCTACTCGGGCACCTACGAAGGTTGGTACGACGTTTCGAGCGAAACCTTTTTCAAGGAATCCGATCTTGTTGACGGTAAGAGCCCAGATGGAAATGAAGTTCGTTGGGTTAAGGAAGATAACTACTTCTTCAAGATGAGCGCCTTCGCGGATCAGCTTCTTGCTCACATTGCGGAAAATCCAGACTTCATTCAGCCTGAGGGCCGAAAGAACGAAGTTTTGTCTTTTATCAACCAAGGGCTCAGAGACATTTGTATTTCGAGAGCCAATCCGGGCTGGGGAATCCCCGTCCCTGGTGACGATAAACAAGTTGTTTATGTGTGGTTCGATGCCCTCATCAATTACGTCGCGGCAACGGGTTGGCCCGCAGCGGGTTGGGAGGACAAGTGGCCATCAGAGGTTCAGTGGATGGGGAAAGATATCCTTACGCGGTTCCATGCAACGCTATGGCCTGCGATGTTGCTTGGAGCTGGCTTGCCCCTTCCGACGACTCTCATCGGGCACGCATGGCTTCTGATGGGCGGAGAGAAGATTTCCAAGTCCAAGGGCAATGTCGTCGCGCCATTGGAATTGGCGGCCGAGTTGGCCGCAAGGTCAACCTGCGCACCTGAAGTCGCAATTGATGCCGTCCGTTACTATATGGCTGCCATTCTGCCCATTGACACAGATGCTGTTTTCACCCAAGACGAGTTCGACCGTCGCTACAATAACGACTTAGCCAACGACCTTGGTAACGCACTCAATCGAAGCCTCGCGATGAGCCATAAGTTTGTCGGAGGTGAGATTCCTGCCGGCGAAGTTGAGACTGAAGCCAGGATTGCCATTGACCGATTGAAGGCGGAATACGAGAATGCCATGTCGCATTTCCGGATCGAACAAGCCACCGATTCTGCGCTTGGAGTCATTCGCTTCCTGAATAAATATATCGATACGCGGGCACCATGGGCTCTTGCGAAAGCTAATGATCCTGCTTTGCCAGCCGTTATCCGATCGATGCTGCTCTGCCTACGAACCGCGGAAGGACTTCTCCGTCCAGTAATGCCACGGACAACGGACAACATCGCGGGCCAGTTAGGTCTGAAACCTCTTGCACTTTGGGACGAAATTGGAACAGAGGCCTCTCTACCACCAGGTGTAAAGCTTGGCTTCCCGAAACCAATCTATCCTCGCCTTGACCTAGCTAAGAAAGAACAACCAAAGAAGATGGAAACACCAAAACCACAGCCTGCTCCTGCGGCACCCGTAAACGAAGAAACGACACCGTCAGAGATCACGATCGAGGAATTCGCCAAAGTTAAGCTCAAGGTAGGTCGAGTTCTGGAAGCTGAGGCCCTTGAAGGTTCAGATAAGCTCATGAAACTCCAAGTGGTTATTGGAGAGGAAAGAAGGCAAATAGTGGCCGGTATCCGAAAGAATTATTCGGCGGAAGACTTAATTGGCCGCCAAGTTATCGTTTGCGTCAACTTGAAGCCTGCAAAGCTACGCGGCACAGAGAGCCAAGGCATGCTCCTTGCGGCCACAGATGATGATGGCGGGGCCATTCTCCTTCAGCCCGATCGTGAAGCTCCCGAAGGAACCGGCGTTAGGTAAGAACAACTCTCAGGGGGATTAGACTTTCGCGAACGTATAATCCCCTTGTGGTACTCGCCATTTGTTCCGCCCTGTTGATCTTCCAGAACTCGTCCGACCATTCGGTAACTGGATTCTGGCACGGCGTTCGTGGAAAAGTTCCGCCGGTTGGCGGACGTAACCAACACGCTATTGCCTTGCCGAAAACTGCAAGCATTAGACAAAACTTCGCGGCATTCGATTTGCCCGTGTGTAGCCAAAATGGACCCTGGTGTTGGGACTACACCACTGTAGGAGTCCTCGAATACGAAGCTGCAGCTCAGTTGGGGCAAAAATGCGCGCTGTCGCCAGGGTATTTGGCATGGTCTGCTCAAGCAACCGACTCGAAAGGCTCAGGAGGATCTAACTTCGGAAGGGCCAACCGAGGTTTGGAGAACTTTGGGGCGGTTCCTCTCGCGTCTTGTGGAGAGCCTGTCGGCAATTCAATTCCTAGTCCAGACAGCCAAGCAGTTGCCCTTGGACAGAGCTTTGGCGACATTGAACTTCATTGGATTCGATTTTGGAATCGCAAGCCTGCTTCGACCGAGCAGCTATCGGCGATGAAGTCCGACATTGTTGCGGGCCATCCCGTTGCCGTCGGAATGCAGTGGCCAAACCATGCTTCATTCGTGCCGGGTAGTACTTTGCTCAAAACACCCCGCAAGAGACAAGTGTTCGACGGGCACTGTGTGATCCTCGTCGGCTATGACGATGACCCGGCTATTCCGGGTGGTGGAAGCTTTACCTTTCGCAACTCTTGGGGAGAAGGTTGGGGCGACAAGGGTTACGCCAAGATGTCTTATGCAATGCTCGGTTTTTGCGTCAACGACGCCTTTTCAATTCGAAAGATCACGCCAAAATCCGCAGTCGTTCCAGAGACGGTTGTTCAGTTAGAGGCTTCCGAATTGAAGGTAGTTGATGCAACGATTCTTGCTCCCACTCAGCAGGACATGAGTGCCTATGGCGAGGCCTGGGGCAATAAAAAACAGCTTGCGATTGGAACGGGAAATATTGGAGATTCCCTCTCCTTGGAATTGCCAGCAAATCTGAAAGGGGCTTTCGAAGTAAGGCTTGTTATCACTCGAGCTGAGAATTACGGCCAGTTCAGAGTTCAATTGCCCGATGGAAGAGTCTCATCGACGGTTGAAGGAGCAGGACCTGGAGTGAGTTGTTCTCGACCAATCTCGCTCGGAATACATAAATTGCGCGGTGGCGCTCAGAAGTTGCGATTTGAGTTGACTGGCCAGTCTTCGGCCAGTACGGGAATGGGCATGGGGCTGATTGAGATCCAGCTAGTGAGCAAACAGAACAGGAAACCGGGCTAGAGCTTAACTTTAAGGGGTTGATCTCCTGACCAAATAATGGGCTTTCGACCATTGATGGAGACTTCGACAGGGTCCGACGGGCCTGATCGGTTGATTTCCATTTCCTTGTGAGTCACCCTGACGGACAGGACTAAACCGTGCCAGTGCAGGTGATCTACCGAAAATTCGGGCCAATCCTTAGGCAACCGGGGGCTGACATCGAATCCACCGCCGTGAGCTTCGAAGCCAAGGAAACCATCGATGAGCGTTTGTGGCACCAAAATACTTTCGACGAATTCACTATCTACGCCAAGGCCCCCTGGAACACCGCCGCCCTGTAATCTGCCTTCTCGAGAGCCGTTGTAATAGTTCCGATATCCACCTGCCGCGTCGACTTCGGCGTACCAGAACGCAATTTCTCGGAGTCGATTCCACGCATCGTCTGGACCATTTACTCGCAGACGGGACATCACATCGTGATAGGACCATCCAAGAACGGCACCGCCGTCCTGGACCTGATCGCCCCATGGAATAGACTCAGGTGCGCTCCAAGACCAGATGTACCAGTCGATATTTCGACGAGTGGAAGCCCGAGGAGCGAATCTCCACTTGTAGATGTCGAGGCCCGTAGAAGTGTCGCTGCCGACAATCCTCTCTCCCTTGATCCATTTCAGGATTTGTTCGGCATGGCGGTCATCGGCAAAGTCATAAGCGATCGCTTCGAGATTGAGGAAGGTGTAACCATAGTCGTGTGGCTTACCTAAACTGTCGATACAGGCAATGAATCTTTGAACCTTGGGATCCCAGAAAAGCCGATTCCCCTCGCGTTTGACGTCTGCCGCATGATTTTCCAATCGTTCGGCAGAAAGCGTCTTGGGCGGGGCTTCAATTCCCCATTCTTTGTGATCACGAATTTCCCGTTCCAGGTCTGCAACCGTCTTAATCGCGGCGTAGTAGTGGAGGCTGGCGTAAGCATCAAGGTTGCCAAAGGGCAGAAGATCCCAATAATTGTTCCCTATGCCTTGACCGGAAACGATGACCTTCTTGCCATCTTCAAACTGAATTCCGCTTCTGCCGTTGTGTCCAACCCAAGTGGTACGAATCGCTTTCTTTTCGAGTCCCTGTTGCTCGCTCATCAGATACTGGAGAGCAATTCGAATGCGTTCAATGTTGAATTTCAGGAAATCGACATCGCCTGTCCACCGGAAATAGGCCGAGCAACCGTCGATGAAGCTCGAATTATTCACATTCTGACGGGTGTCGTACTGCGTAAAAAGGGCCTGGATAATGACTGATGCGCCTGTTGAGTTATCGAAACCAATCCTAAATCGCGTGACTTTCCCCGTCCACTCCTTGTTGAGATACATGGGTATCACGGTGTGAGTAGTGAATTCGGCACCCGCTGGGTCGAAATACATCCTCCGTGACTTTGAAAATCCGCTTTCAGATTCAGTAGCCCACTCCAGGTAGGGATGGGCATTCGCCAGCCCAGTCGCACGCCACCGCAATTGGAGAAATGGAGACTGGAACGTATCAATCGCTCGAACTGGGGTTGTCACTGAGGCGCCAGTCGAGTCCAGTTGTATGCTCCAACCGTCAGCACTCATGCTCACACCAGTGGCCCCAGTTAGTTCCCAACCCGTCGTATCGTTCAGTTTCTCAGGTCTCCAAGGAGGACCGACCGTGTCCTTAAACGAGAAATGCCAGCCTGCTCCTCCGTCACCTTGTGACCAAAATGGAAATGGCCACCCAAGAGGATGGGCTATGGACGCGTGCTGATGGGTTGCAACGTATCCATCACTGTCTAGAATCCGGCTGGATAGAGCCTGTTTCCAACGCTCCCTAATTTCAACCATCCGTGCTTCGGTTGCAATTGCGGGCCAAAGCGTTGGAGTGGGAATCCATTCATCCCACAAAGTCGCCGCCGGACCAGCTTCACTGTAGTGCTTCCAAAACAATTTGCGTAGCGCCTGCATTTCCGGTTCGTGACCGGGAACATGAAAACGGGGGAAGTCGTCAGGAGGAGGACCAATAGCGCTGGCAAGGGTAGATGCAAAGGCTCCGATGGCACACAAAGCCCACCGCAAACCGAGTTTGACTCCTTTAGCTTTGTGAGTTGGTCGCGGGGCCACGTTGCTCATGCGAAAAATGAAGTCCCTGCTCAATCCTTCAAACAAAGGATCGGCAGATTAGTTTAGTTTGAATCGAACCCTTCCTACGAGTTTCTAGACCCTAAAACCCAAGGAAATTACCCGACGAGGTTGCCAAACGTACGATATTTTGATTAGTGAAGGTGAATAGGTTGTTTCCGTCGAGGCAGCGCTTATCGGGCAACCGGCAAACAATACTCCGTTTGTCTTGATCAAACTTTGTGATCGCCTATCTAAAACAACGGATTCATCGGTATGAATCGTGTTGATAATGCGGTGTCGGTTGATAGGATGTGGTCTGATACATAGAGGTTGAATGGGCAAAGGTTCTAACATTCTATGCAACCTGTTTACGTAGTGACACGCACTGGTAATGGCGCTGTGGCGCATTGGAGGATTCGATGTTTATTCAAGGCGATGTGTTGGCCTTTGTCTCACTGCTCTTAGGAACCTGTTTTTCTGCTTGGGCACTAACGATAGCTTATGGTTTGCTCTTTCCCGAGCGAAGTGAGATGGCCAGACAGATTATTAGCGACCAACCTTGGAAGTGCGTCGGCCGGGGTGCGCTCATTCTGGCAACTGCTGGTTTTCTCAGCGTAGTGCTGATCTCTGCTCCAAATCCAGTCATCAAGCTAGTCGGATGGCTCGTAGCATTAGTCATTCTGCTGATGGCGGCTCTAGGGCTTGCTGGTATTGCGCTTAATGCGGGTGAACGTATGCGTCGCATGGCGCCTGAGACAAGTCACTTCGCTGCCTTTTCTCGTGGTGCTGCATTTATGATTGCAGGTTGCATACTTCCAATCGTAGGTTGGCTGGCCTTTGGTCCTCTACTTTTTCTTGCGTCGATCGGCGCGGGTGTTAAGTCGGCTTTAACTAGAACTCATCAAAGTTCGCCGTTAACTCACCTTGAAACGGCATGAGCGAAGTATCTCGACGCGAATGCCTTCGGGTGGGTTTGTTGGGAGGCGCAGTGGTAACAACGGCTGGTTGCGCAAAGATTGCTAACCATTTTGCGTCGGATCGTCGACCTGTAACGCTTCCAGCATCGAACGTTGAAGAGCCATCTCGAATCGTACAGAGGCTTACCTTTGGTCCCAGGCCGGGTGACGTATCTGCGATGTCAACAATGGGCAAGGACGCTTACGTTACGGCCATGCTAAAGCCTGGTGACGACGAAGACATGCGGCTTCGGTTCTTGCTGAATAGGCTCGATGTGTTCCAGATGGATCCATATGAGACCCAGGATCTGCCTGAAAACGAAGTGATTCGTCAGCTCCAGCAAGCCGCCATCCTCCGGGCGGCCTATGGAAAGCATCAGCTTCGAGAACGAATGGTCGATTTCTGGACAAACCACTTCAACATTTACGGAAGAAAGGGACTTGCTGCTTTTCGCAAGGCTGCCGACGAAACGAACGTCATTCGAAAGCATGCGCTCGGGTCGTTCCCTCAAATGCTCCATGCGTCCTCCCGTAGTTCAGCAATGCTGATTTTCCTGGACAATCAGAGCAACATAGCAGGTCATCCTAACGAGAACTACGCCCGCGAGATTATGGAACTCCACACTCTCGGTGTTCACGGGGGTTATACGCAAAAGGATGTCCAGGAGGTCGCTCGTTGCTTTACGGGTTGGACAATTGAGCGGCGTTTCTTACGGCATCGATGGTCGGTTATCTTCGATGAAACAAAACACGACGATGGATCAAAAACCGTACTCGGTCACAGGATTCCTGCCGGCTTAGGTGAGAAAGACGCCGAAGCGGTTCTGAATATCCTCACGAACCATCCGTCAACGGCTCGAAACTTAGCCACAAAAATCTGTGCCAATTTCCTAGGCTCCGATTCTTCGAAGTGGACGGACCGAGTTGCCGAGACTTACTTGAGGACTCATGGAGACATAGCAGAAATGCTGCGCCCGATGCTCCTGTCCAAGGACTTGATCGAATCGCCGCCCATTCTCAAGCGCCCGTTCGACTATGTAGTATCAGCCATCCGTGCCCTCGATGCTGAAACGGACGGAGGACTAGAAGTGCAAAAACACCTATCGGATATGGGTGAGCCTCTTTACCAATGGCCAATGCCAGATGGATATCCGACAAAGACAACCGCTTGGACCGGAACGATGCTCCCCAGATGGAATTTCGCGGTTGCAATGACAAACAACACCATGCGTGGAACAGGCGTCGACTGGAACCAGATTGGCAAGGATGCAAATGCGGTCACCCTGTTTGAGCGCACCCATGGACGAAGACCTTCGATGCAGGATCAGGTCCTTGTCAATCAAGTGACTGATGAATTGAGACTTGGCAAAGATCGATATGCAGATGCAGGTTTCCTATGTCTCGCAGCTCCTTCCTTTCAATGGAGATAACCGATGGCAAAAAGTAACTGGTGGAGCTGTGAAGAGAGTCGGAAATGGGATGCGGGTCAGAAGAAGCTAACTAGGCGTGGAGTGTTACTGGGTGCAGGATTTTGTCTTGCCTCATGGGCAGGTTCCAAGTCGGCGTTAGCTGAACTGAAGGTCTCCAAAGGTCAGAAGAATAAGCCGCACGATGTGTTGGTGTATGTCTTTCTCCGCGGAGGAGCAGACGGGCTCAATATTGTTGCCCCATACGCTGAGGACAGTTACTATCGACAGCGACCCAACCTGTCAATTGCCAAGCCAACCGATAAGGGAACCAATGCGTCAGGACGCCTACTGGATCTAGATGGATTTTTCGGGTTGCATCCATCCCTCGGACCCCTCCTTCCTTTCTATCACGGTGGAAGTTTAGCGGTTCTGCACGCTTGTGGTTCTCAAGATACGACCCGCAGCCACTTCCAGGCGATGGCAGCCGTTGAACGAGGCTTAGCCGCCGAAGGTCCAGGTCCTGCAAGCGGTTGGCTGGCTCGTCACTTAACCTCTACAGAGCAAGAATCCGACTCACCGTTAAGATCGATCGCATTTGGAGGAATACTCCCCGATTCTTTGCGCGGGGCGGCCAATACCGTTGCATTGGAGTCGATTGGCGACTTCAAGTTGAATGCATTGGAGTCTCAACACGAGCGATTCGAGAAGCGGTTACAGGAACTCTATAAAGATCCGAGCGAAGAAGTCGGCAGAGCAGGTCAAGAGACCTTAGCTGTACTAGAATCCTTGCGCAAAATACATCCCGAGCAGTACAAACCTGAGCACGGAGCCGTCTATCCGACATCCGATTTAGGAAACGGGCTCCGACAGACTGCGTGCTTGATTCGTGCGAATCTGGGACTCGAAGTAGCTGCGCTAGACCGTACCGGGTGGGACACCCATTTTGCACAAGGAAGTACCGTTGGCATTCTGCCACTGGCCCTGGACGATCTAGGACGGTCTCTTGCGGCCTTCGCAACAGACCTGGGTTCGGAAATGAACCACGTCACCGTTGTCGTTATGACTGAATTCGGTCGACGCCTCGCTGAAAATAGTAGCCTTGGCACGGATCATGGTCGAGCCAGCTTCATGTTTGTGATGGGCGGAGGGACGAATGGAGCCAAAGTTTATGCGAAGTGGCCAGGAATTGAGGAGCACCAGTTGGACGAAACTGGTGACCTACGAGTCACAACCGACTATAGAGATGTATTGGCGGAGGTTCTCCAAAATCGGATGCGAAACGACGTCCCCCAGGAGACGTTCCCCAGTTACCGAGGCAAACCCTTGGGAGTTGTTCGTTCACTCTGAAGCAGTGCTCGTTCCATCATGAAGTCTTAGTTAAAATGCGGTCTATTTTAGGTTCAGGATGCGGTAAACCTGTCGTATGTATATCGGTCTAAGTCCGGGAGCCATTGGGGTCCGCGTCGAGAATATTCAACAAAGAATCGCTGCCGCTCAGAACCATGGTTTTGCTGGGGTAGAGATCGACGCTGGCGAAATCGCAGACCTGGTTGAAGCCGGTGGACCAGAATCTGTGACCTCGCTCTTTGAGGCGGCAGATGTCATTGCTTGTGGCTGGGGACTGCCTACCGACTGGCGCTCATCGGAGGAGAACTGGAAGAGGGACCTTGAAAAGTTGCCTCGACTTGCTAAAGCCGCTGCTGAAATTGGCTGTTATCGGGTCGCAACGTGGATTATGCCCGCCTCAAACGAATTGGAATTTGACGCAAACCTGAAATTCCATGTCGAGCGATTTAAACCGATCGCGGAAATAGTTGGAGAGTATGGCCACCGCCTGGGGCTGGAGTTTGTGGGGCCAAAGACGCTCCGCAACAAATTCAAGAATGAATTTGTTTACGACCTTCCCGGAATGATGAATATGGCCAACTGGATCGGCAAGAATGTCGGACTGCTGCTTGACAGTTGGCACCTTTATACTTCGCACGGTTCCAACGATCAGATTAAGCAGTTGTCTGAAGCTGACGTGGTGTACGTTCATGTCAACGACGGACCGCTCGGCATTCCGGTTGACGAACAGCTTGATGGTGTGAGAGGCCTACCCGGAGAAACCGGACTTATTGATATGAAAGGCTTTCTTGGCGCATTGAAAGAGATTGGCTATTCCGGCCCAGTGGTCGCTGAGCCATTCAAAAAGGAGCTTGGCGACCTGAAGGATGATGCTGCGAGACTAGACGTGGTTGCAGCCAGCATGCGAAAAATATTCGAATTGGCCTAATCTTCATTCATGGTTCGCCGACATGGAGTAGCCACTATGTTCGGGAACGGATTGAACCTAGAGTTCATGTCTAATCTTGTCGCCATAAATGTCACTCATTTACGTGGCACCGAATTCCACGACAAGCAAGCAAGTTGAATTGCCGGTATCGTTGAACACAGGCTGCAATTTGAGTGCGTAGTTTCTATGTGCTCATATACAGCGTCGGGGTCAAAGCCTAATAGGAGGAAATAAGTAGCTTGGTTTTCAGTTCGCAGATTTTTGCTTTCTACTTTTTGCCTCTGGCCCTCGTTGTTTACTATTCTCTGTATAAGGCGCCACAGAGGGCACGGAATCTTTGTCTGGCTATTCTGGGCTACATCTTTTATGGATGGGTGAACCCAAAGTTCATCTTTCTCATGTTTGGGACGACTTTCCTGGATTGGCTACTCAGCCTAGTCATCGCGTACGATTCTTGGAGATTCTGGCGGGATTGGAAGCCAAAACTTGTCGAGCTATCGCACGATGAAAGGTCAAAACGGCAACGCACCGCGTTGATCGTGTCGATCGTTTCCAACCTATTGATGCTTGGGTTCTTCAAGTACTTCAATTTCTTCCTAGATAGCTACAACGGAGCAGTCGTGGCCGCTGGTGCACCGCAAATGCACTGGGACACGTTTTTCCGCGTCATTTTGCCTTTAGGAATCAGCTTCTACACCTTTCAATCACTTAGTTACATCATCGACGTCTATCGCGGCGACGCGAAGGCGATGCGAAACTTCGTCGATTTTTCATGCTTTGTGTCGATGTTCCCACACCTCGTCGCAGGCCCGATTCTCAAGTTCTCTTTCCTGGCAGATCAACTCGAAAAACGATCGTTAACCATCGACAAGTTCGCTCGAGGTTCGGCGTTTTTTATGCTAGGTACGGCAAAGAAGATCCTCCTTGCTAACCCATGCGGAAAGGTTGCCGATCTTGCCTTTGGCTCACACACGATTAACGTTGTCGATGCTTGGTTCGGCGCAGTTAACTACGCATTCCAGATCTTCATCGACTTTAGCGCCTATTCCGACATGGCAATAGGACTTGGACTCATGTTTGGGTTTGTCTTTGCTCGGAACTTCGATGGACCTTATCGTTCGACTTCCATTACTGAGTTTTGGCGAAGATGGCATATTTCGCTCTCAACCTGGCTTCGGGAATACCTCTACATTCCTCTGGGTGGAAACAGGAAAGGTAAGGTGCGAACCTACATAAACTTAATGTTGACCATGCTCCTGGGCGGTCTTTGGCACGGCGCATCCTGGAACTTCGTTATTTGGGGCGGCATTCATGGAGGCTCGTTAGCCGCGGAAAAGGCCCTTGGAAACTCCAGCCCCTATTTTAAGTTACCGCGCCTAGTACGGGGAGCAGTCACGTTTTTCATTGTGCTCGTGGGCTGGGTCTTTTTTCGTTCCAATGACTTGAGCCGCGCAACTGCCTACCTCGCATCGATGTTTGGGTTTGGCGAGCATTCTTCTAGCGCTTCATTGCTCTCGGGCTTGGTCTACAAGCCTTACTATCTTATCGCTTTTGGCTTGGCTGCCGTTTCTATTTGGTTCGTAAAGGACACGTGGGAGTGGACTCAGAAGTTGACGCCGAGCAAGGCGCTGTGCTGCGTTGGTGCGTTCATGGTAGCCATCATCGTGTTGGTCACACAGGAATACAACCCGTTCATCTACTTCATTTTCTAAGACCATGAGCGACATCCAATCCCACCAAACCCGACGACAGCACGTAACACGTGAGGAAGAGGCGGATCGTTGTCTAAATCACACTGAGTTCACGAAAGGCTCGCAGTTGATCGTCACGCTGCTGTTCCTGTTCATCGTTTTTGGGGTTCCTGCTGCTCAGCACGTCGTGGAAATTCGAGAAAATCTCAAACTGCGTGCATCCTGGAGCCCGGCAAGCGGTGATCCTCAGCCGAGTTTGGCACCTCAGGTTTATGACGTCTTTGGGTTACTGCCTACCAGCAACGAGATTAAAGAGGCGCGAGGCTTCTGGGGTTACTGGAGCTTGATTCCGAGTGGCGAGAGCATCAGTACCTTTGAGAGCAGCTTAAAAGAGAACTCAGTTCTTACTAAGTCGCTTCTTTCGCCCGCACAAGCGATCATGAGCTCTACCCTCGGCGTAGGGAATGAAAAGGCCTATATTGGAAAGGCTGGCTGGCTATTCTATCGACCAGATGTCGAGTACGTCACGTCCGACGGCTTCCTTGATCCTGCTCGCCTTAAGTTAAGGGCGCACGGTACTTCCGCAATCCAACCCGATCCGGTTTTAGCAATCGTAGACTTCAAGAATCAACTTGCGAAGCGAGGGATCCAGTTAATCGTCATGCCTATGACGACAAAGCCGATGATTCACTCTGAATTCCTTGCAAGTACTCACTCGGATAAAACGCCGCTTCAGAATCCAGCCTTCGATAAATTTAAGTCGGAGCTTGATCGGCAAGGCGTGCTCTTGTTCGATCCGACCCCAGTTTTGAGTGAAGCAAGGACAACCACTCTCCTGCCTCAGTTTTTGACTGCAGATACTCACTGGACTCCCAATGGTATGGAGACAGTAGCACGCGCATTATCCAGATTTCTTTCGGCCCACTCGGAGTTGGCTCCGGTCAAAAGCCCAGGCTACTTGATGCAGACCTTACGTATATCTGGTCAGGGTGACATTGCGGAAATGCTAAAGCTGCCTCAAGGTCAGACGATCTTTCCTAAGCAGGAAGTGGCATTGGAGCGTGTTGTTAATCCCGACTTGTCGCCTTGGGAAGTTGATTCATCCAGTGACATCCTATTGCTTGGGGATAGCTTCACGAATATCTACTCTTTGGATAGCATGGGCTGGGGGAACAGTGCTGGGTTTGCTGAACACCTAAGCTACGATCTGGGACGACCGCTAGACAAGATTGCCATTAATGCGGGAGGTTCATTCGCATCACGGCGAGCACTTGCCCAACAGCTTGCGTCGGGCAGGGATCGGCTAGCTGGTAAGAAAGTGGTTGTCTATGAATTCTCCATGCGAGACCTCACGGAAGGTGATTGGAAGATGATCCATTTGAAAGACCTTCCACCCGTCTTTCATCCTAAAATCGAGCCTTCACAACCTGTAAAAGCTGTTACGCCGAAGCCCCCGATTGCTATGCCTTCGATGACACCGCTTGCGTCCAAAAAGCTTCCCAAAGAACCTATTCATGCGGTGACGACTGGGCCTAAACCAAGTGGTAAACCATCAACTAACACTAAACCGGCAACAATCCCTGTAAGCTCGGCGTCAAAAGCACCTGGTGCTGGTGGAACTAAGCCGACTATTAAACCACTTGCAAGCAATGACCTCTTGGTTACAGGACGCATTGCCGCTAGAGCATCGACTCCGAAACCAGGATCAGTACCTTACAAGGATTGCTTGATCGCATTGCAGCTAACGGATCTTAAGGTCAATAGTGGATCTGTGAAGGGACCTAATATTATTGTCTACGTTTGGGGGCTGAAAGATAATCAATTGGTTGATGGGAGATACTCCGTAGGACAGTCGATTACCTTCAAGCTTTCTACGTGGTCTTCTGTCGAATCGAAGTACGGCGGCTTAAATAGACAGGAGCTCGAGTCAGACGAAGCGCTGTCTTGGGCAGCATTTTGGGGTGAGATAAAGTAAATGATAAGAAGTAAAACAGGATTCGTTGGCCTTTTGACAACGCTGGTCACGATTTCGGTTGCTGCCGTTCCCCTCATGTCACTCGATTTTAGAAGCGAGTTGGCTTCGAAAGTTAACCAGGCATCCAAAGACTCCACCAACGTAATCGCCGGCAAAGATGGGTTTCTTTTCTTCGTACCTGAATTGCGCCACCTCTCCGTGGGGGCTTTTTGGGGTGCAGCAGCACCTGCTGTTAGCCGAGCAACTTCACCAACCGCAGCCGATCCCTTACCTGCAATTTTAGATTTCAAGGCTCAACTTGATAAGGCTGGCATTGCCCTACTTCTAGTACCGGTCCCTGCCAAAGCGGCCATTTATCCGGACAAACTCGTCGATGGCGTCATGAATTCCGAAACGAGTCGGCTAGATGTTGCAGACGCTGAATTCATTGGGTTGCTTCGAAAGGACGGCATCGATGTCATTGATCTTGCGCCGACTTACCTTGACTACCGAAGCACACATCCGGATGCCCTTCTTTACACGCATCAAGATACACATTGGTCCGGTCTTGGGATTGAAGTTGCGGCAGCAGAAATTTCCAAGCACTTGTCGAAACTACCTTGGTTTGCCACGTTCCCAAAGACAAAGTTTGTTGCCAGCACGGCAATCCAAAAGCTTACGGGTGACTTAGTGACCATGTCCAAGACGCCAAAGTCTGACCCAGAAAACGTGTGCCTAACAACGATCAAGGATTCAAAAGGATCAATGGTAAGTTCAAACCGCCAGAGTCCTGTTGTTCTGTTGGGAGACAGCCATAACCTGATTTACTCCATCGGAGACGATATGTTGGCTACAGGGTCGGGCCTTCCAGAAAATCTTGCGTTCCAATCGGGAATAGCCGCCGACGTAGTCGCGGTGAGGGGATCAGGAGCCACACCTGCACGAGTGAACCTGTCGCGACGTGGCGACAACCTAGCAGGCAAGAAAGTCGTGGTCTGGTGCTTTACCGTGCGTGAATTTACCGAAGGGCAAGGCTGGAGAAAAGTCCCCGTCATAAAATAGAGATAAAGTGCCATTTGAGTCCCTTACAAGAATTAAACAAGAATATGCGTATCAACCCATTTAGGAACCTAACGAAGCCCTTTACCTGCCTTTTTCTGGCAGTTTCAGCAATCCTTTCGGCCTGTGCAGCCACACCAGGGGCGACTGTCCAAGAACGGATTGGTATTTTTGATCTCAAAGAAATCCGTAGTGTTCCGCTAGATGTCGAGATCCTTTCGAAGAGCAGACAGGGCGACGTCAATATCGAGGAAATTCGATATACCTCTCTGCCGGGCGTTCGTATCTATGCGATCCTAACTTATAAGGACGGCGCTAAATCTGTACCTGGGGATGTTGTTGTCGAACGATTTCGAGTGAAGCCTCTCATTTCTGAGGCTACAAACGGCTTCTTTGGAGTAGCGGTCGCTCCCCCAACTGGTAACACCGATCCGACGAAAAAGGATTCTGTTGGCGGGCCAAAATACAAGCAGCCATTTAGCATCAACGAGCAGTTCACTGAGGATAAGAACAACAGTTACATCTACCACTACACGGTCGCTCTCCTTAGGATGAACGACTATCTAGCAACCCGACCTGAGATAAACCTTTCAACTACGATAGTGACCGGCTACTCATGGGCTGGAACGATGGTAGGTTTATTACACGCACTGGATGACCGAATGTGTTGCTATTTTGTCTATCATGGGCTCGGCTACCACACCGATCAAGATGGGCTATCGGGGGGCCAACCTGCCGTTCTAACAAGAAAGCAATACGAGATGTATTGTCCAGCAGCCTACGCGCAATATGGTTCGAAACCATTCTACTTAGGCACTGCCCTGGACGACTATTACACCAAACTCGACTCCATCATGACGATGTACAACAACCTCAAATGTGAGAAGAGATTCGTTTATGTTCCGAATCGTCACCACACTGAGACATCGCGTCAAGAATTCAAAGGCTATACCGGTTGGCAGGCTCATTGGCAGTTCGGCGGTGATGAACCTTCGGTTGTTAATGAAGGTACGGTTAAGGCAGTCTCCGGTAAAGCCATTTATTCATGTACGGTTGACGAGAAGGCACCCGTTACCCGATCTGAGATTATGGTGAGTTTCGGTAAGGCCGGTGACTGGATGGGGCGAACATGGCACCGATACCCACTCGTCAAACAGGGTGAGAACTATGTTGGTGTAATTCCAATTTACGATTCCTCAGTTCCGTTTTACGTGATTGCGCAAATTGAATCCGAAAAGTTTGGAGCTATTGGAAACGGTTGCCAATATGTGACGCCATCCTCATTAGGAATAACAGTTTCGACGGACACGTACCCTACTACGCTCTTTGATCCCAGCCAGAAAGATGATTTGTACATTAGGACAGGTGAGATCACTTGGAGCAATGACGGGCCTGGCACAAAGGGTTCGGCAATTGTTTCGCCAGGACAGGAAGGAACCATTACATTCCAAAATATCGACGGAGTCCTTTGGGGCTCCAAGACCGTGTTTGATATTTGGTTGAAAGGTGATGGGCAACCAGGACCCATTCGCGCATATTTTGCCTGGAAGCCGAACTACTATGTGGAGATTGGCAAGGACAATTCCACACAAATCGATTTGGTTCCAACCGGTGCAACCTTTACCGGTGGATGGAGGGAGTATGCAGTGAACCTAAAAAGGATAAAGAACCTCTCGCAGGTATCCACTCTCTTTCTGGACTCCAACAAGCGAAACCTTCAGATCGGCCCGATCTTAGTGAAATGATCATTTTCCCATTACTGGTACTTGGACTAGGCTCAATTCAGGACACGAGTCCAACATTACGTTGGCCACTTGTTCCAGATTCTATGTTCGCCATCAACGGCGTTGCAAGTGGCTCTGCGCAGCTTGTACATGTGTTGATCGCTTCGAAAACGGACATCCCAAAAGACGAAAAGACGATCTCCGAGAATGACCCGACAAACAGTTTCTTCGCATTGACTAACCCGGGCGCACCCGTTAAGTCATTACAAATCTCTTTTATGGCAGCAGGAGATGGCACGCTCCTTAAGTTCGGTGGCGTTACAATCATTGCCAAGTCTGGCCATCTAATGTTTGCGAAGGAAAAGACGCCGCTCGAAATTGCTACCTTGCGTTCAGACAGTCAAAACGACATTCAGCTTGTAAAGCACTATGACTCGCTCATCACTTACGTAAATGGGAAGAGAGTCAATCAAACGATTACTCCAAGCTCTCCTCTAATACCTATCCAAATCGGCATGGATGGGTGGACGGGAGCGATTATCGGGGTGGCTGGCTATGGCAAAGCACTCACTGAAGATGAAGTTATTGCAAATCAAAGGTCAGCACAAGCTCTCGCCAAATCTTTGCTTGCGGATACGAAAACGGTGACGGTTGAAGCCCAGCTAACTGCACTGACTCCCGTGCCCGAACTAGATAGAATTGCACCCTATCGAAGTGCCCTGGTTGCCGAGGAATATACAATCGTGGAAATCACCAAGGGACGAATGAGTGCCCTCAAGTCAGGGATGAAAGTCCGCATTTTTCGATGGGGACTACTTGCCGGCAAGAAAACCGACGTGGCGACTGCAAAAGTCGGTGATAAGGCGACCATGCTGATTCAGCCACTCAGCGCAGACTCAAAGTACGAAAAAGAGTTCCAAGTCGACAACCTCGACAACGACATCTCCGCACTCTATTTCGTTGAACCGACGGTTAGTAAGTAGCACCAGAACACTGAGAGTAAGTTCCGCTTTCACGTAAGTTGAAGTTCATCCCAACTAGCAAAATCTGACTCAATCTAACGTGCACAGAGAAATTCACTGTGCCGGGATTAAAATTAAGAGAGGACTTGGCCCTCAAAACTGCCCGACGATAATCACAAGAGCGACTAGTCGAAGCCAGCTGAGATGATAAACGTTGGGTTGAAGTAGATTGGGTTGGGGATTGCACCTCGGAAGGAGTAACCGCCACGAAATTCTAGGTTGGCAGAGAGGTTGAATCTCTTCCAGACATACGCGACTCCGGGACCCACTTCCACTCGGTTTTCCGTTCCTGAGACGCCTTGACCAGCAACCCAGAATTGACCCACAACGTAGGTCCAGAAGTAGTTGCCTGCTTTGTCTTTAGTGGTTGTCGTACCGCCCCGGAATCTTGCGTCGAGGAACGTATCTCCTGCGAGCGCGATGTAGAAGAGTTCTCCGTAGATGTCACTCAGCCACTTGCCGTTGGTCCAATTTGTGTAACCCACCAGACCGTAGCGAACATCCGTTTTGCCCTGGTTATAACCGGCGATGCCATCGCCTATGGAAACTGTTGCGAACATTTGGTTCTTAGGGAACCAGTGGCGAAGTTCGAGTCCGACGCTCGTGCCGGTAACGGCCTGAGGGTAGGGAAGTCCTGTACCCCTTGTATCGAGGGTTCCATTTCGAATATACGCGGTAATGTCGTCCTGTCCATAGCGAAGGCCGCCATGAATGATCTCATCGCTAAACACGCCTAGAAGCTTTTCGTAACCCACGTCGAAAAATCCTGACTGAACGTACCGGAGTGTAGGTTTCTTTGTGTCGACAGGTGGGCGAGGCACATCGGTCTGCTTTTGGCCAGCCAGGGTCGCGGTAAATGGGGCTGGAGTGGGCGTGACTACATTCGGTCCACTTATTGGAGGAACCATTGGCGCCACCGCAGCATAGCTGGCAACTAGTCGGGCTGACGCAAGAACGGTTGGGATCATGGATTTACGATTTCCTCGGACGAATAGCTACCTTATCTTACCAGCGGAGCTTGCAGTTCCACGAGGTCACGGTTTTGCGTGACAATCGCTCTATTTCTGATCGTAGAAGCGCCAAGTTGAGTGATTGTCAAGCTTTAAGGGTTGTATCTCCAGACTCGCACGGACCATTTCGATCGGTATCGAATTCTCATGAAGAATAGCGTCATGAAACTGCTTGTTGGTCATCTTGCCCGAATCCACTAACTCACGACGAAGAGAACGGATTTGGAGTCCGCCGAGCATGTAGGCCGCCTGATAAAGTGGCTCGTAACTTCCTCCAAACGAACGTCGCACTTCTGCTGACGCATTGTCTCTTTCGTGCCCGACTCGCTCGACGAGAAAGTCTACGCACTGCTGAGGAGTCATTTTGCCAGTATGGAAGCTGAAAGAGAATATGATTCGTGCACAACGGTGCATTCTCCAGAACAACATTCCGACCTTGTCTTCAGGCGTCTTTGGGAAATTCAAATCCCACATGAGCATTTCCCAATAGAGGGCCCATCCTTCGATCCAAAATGGTGTGTCGAATAGGCCTCGGTAAGTTCGATAGCGCTCTTGCATGAAGCCTTGAAGGTGGTGTCCGGGAATCAACTCGTGAAAGACCGTCGCCCTGGCAAAATGGCGATTATTGCCCCTCATGCTCATCAGTTTTTGCTCGTGAGTCATGGCATCGGTGGGGTAGGAAACCTGTATCTCTTCGCCACCAAGGAAGAAAGGATTTACCAATTGCCGTTCGGGTGACATCATGCTCATCCGGTAACCCTCAACTGCGAGAGGAGGGACGGTGACCAGATCGCGGTCGACAACGAATTTGGTCGCTTCTTCTGCTAAGAATCGAATCAGTTCGGGTTGTTTTCCAGGCTCAACATATTGCTCCTTGGTGTGCTCAAGGGCTTTCTTCCAATCGTCTCCAAAACCAAGCTGATGGGAGGCTTTCTTCATCTCTGCCTCGCACCACGCGAACTCTTTGTTGGCGATTTCGATAATCTCCTGGGGAGCGTACGGAATCATCGCATCTTCCAGTTCGTCTTGAAGTGCCTTTGCACCAATGGGATCGCCAATGATGGTGGTCTTATCGTCCGGCTTTATGCCGACTAGCTTGTCCTTAACCGCAGCTGTGTATTCCTCTAGCGCCTTGTTCGCCTCTTTGTAAGGTTCGGAAACCCACCATGTGAAAAGAGGATCGTATCCGCTATAGAAGGCGAACCACTCTGCAAACGACCGACGAATACGTTGCAGAGTCAGTACTGCTCGATTTGCGATCGTCCGGTCGATCTTCATCCCTTTCTCAACTTGCTTGTGAGCGGTTTGAATGGACTTAACTAATTCGTTGACCGTGGAAGCACACTTTTGTGGCTCGATTGGCTTCATGTCCTGCCAAGCTTCTTCAAGATTCGCAATGACTTTGGCGAACGGAAGGATAGGCAACATTTCATCCTGTTTATGATCCGCTTGATCTAGCCGCTTTAGCGAGTGGTTCAAGTAGTTCTTGAACAGGATGAAATCGACCTGTCCCGCATGGCTCATTTTGTCGAAATGCTCGACAGGAAGCGACTTTTGCCACTCTTGGTAGAACTGCTGCATGCGCCTTCGATGCTGGCCAGACATTGGCACGGTGTACCGGCGGCTCAGAACGCTTAGATCTGCTTGGAACCGTTCCAGTGAAAAACGCATCTCACTAGTAGAAGGGTCAGATACCTGAGCAGAAGCATTCACCGAAACCAACGATACCAGGAAGACTGAAGCGAGGATCAACCGCATGGCAGAGAATAGCTCAGCCAAGTCACTTATGAGAATATCAGTTAGGTATTTGAACTAGATACGGAGATACATAGTTAGTCATCAGGTACTCACCTTTAACGCCATCTGAATGAAGGTATTCTTAAATCCCGTGCCCGAGGTCATCACTAAACCAGAAATCCAGCGCCTCGCGGCTTATGGACTCATCATTAAAGATGGGAAGATTGTGCTGTGCCGCCTCACCAATTTAACCGGTTCAGAGGGAATGTGGACCTTGCCTGGTGGCAAGGTGGAATTTGGAGAGCATCCAGATAGTACTCTGGTCCGCGAAGTCCTGGAGGAAACTGGGCTCAAGATCACGCACCAAGGGGTTTTGACCGTGAACTCCGAGCTTTTCCACTTTAACGACTCCCGTATGCACGCGATTCGTCTGATCTATCGGGTCAAGCTGGAGGGTGGAACGCTGACCTACGAGAAGGGTGGCACAACGGATATTTGCGAGTGGTTCACTCCCGATCAAGTACGACACCTCCCGCTTGTTGCACTGGCAAAGCTGGGGATGCGAGTCGCCAAAGAGCACAACATGTTCGCTCCGATGCCAGCTTAGTCATTTCGCGAATGGGATAGTGTTAACGAATCCTGCCTATTGGAAACCAGATTTCATTTGAGTACGTGTGTAGCCTAGGTGTTCTCCCTCATCCACACGATCGACTGGACTCCCCGAGTTGGTCTTCTTCGTCTTGCCGCTGTCGGTGCCTGGTTTCCAGAACCGCTTGTCGATCCAGGAGAATAATTGATGCCTGAATCCCCACCTGTTTCTGAAGGGATAGATTCAATCCTATTCATTCTAGCGTAGTTTGGAATCGCTAGCATGGGGGAACCATCGCTCCACTTACCGGTGATTGCCATCACTCCACCCAGTAAGTCAGGTCGCCACTCGGCCTTCAGAGGTTCATTGCTCAACGGCTGATCAATATTTGGCTGATCGGCTCTCTCGACGTTATAGACGAGTGGACCAAACTTCAGGGCCACCTTTCCGATGTCCGCCTTAACGAGGCCGTTTGCCCTGATTCTTTGCGGCTCCATATGCAACTCAAATTCAATTTGATCCCCCGCTTTCCATTGTCTGGAAACTATGGCATAGCCCTTATCCATACTGGGAATGACTGTTTGACCATTGACCTTGAACCCCAAGTGCCCACTCACTTGGGGCTTTTCGGTGTAAAGATCGCTGGTAGATCGATTTGGAATCCGCACATAGATTGAGAACTTCTTCGACTGTGCTGGGTTGACGGTTATCATGACCTTGCCATTCCATGGATAGTCCGTCTTTTGGATCATTTCGACATGGGTGCCAGCCACATTTTCAATGGTTACGCGACTACCCACAAAGAGGTTAACGTAAACGGCCTTATTGCTCTTGACATAAGTCCACGTCGGAAGCATGAGTAGCGTACGGGAGATGTTGCTGACACAGCAGGGGCATACATGCCAGGGCGTACGTTGACTGTTGACTAAAGGATTGGTGTAGCAAAAATTATGTCCATCGAGATCGGTTGAACCGAGCAAAGCGTTGTACATCGTCTGCTCGTATTGGTCGGCATATTTTGCGTCGTGGTAGGCAAGATTGAGCTTATATTGGAAGAAGATGAGCCCGCAACTGGAGCATGATTCGCAATAGGCCTCGTTTCGCAGGGAGTAGTTGGGGCCGAAGCCCTCTGATGTCTCGCCGCTACCGATTCCGCCCGTGACATAGTATTTCTTGTTGACCATGTTGTCCCAAAGCGACAGAACTGCGCTCTGATAGTCATGGTCTCCCGTTTCAGCAGCAATGTCTGCCATTCCAGAATAGAAATAGGTGGCTCGAACGGCGTGACCAACGGCCTCATATTGTTGTGCGGGCGGTAAGTGGCTCTGATCGTATTCTTGGCCACCTTTTCGAGAGTCGAGCAGGAACTTGGCTAGCTTGATGTAGCTGTTGCCACGACCGCGTCCCTCCATGTCGTTGACGAACCTGCCAAATCGGACAAGGGCTTGTTCCATTTCCTGGTGGCCATCGAACCATTCCTTTTTCCCTTCACCGATGTGACTGACCCAGCAATCAGCCAGTTTCTTGGCTGCATCATAGAGTCGCAGGTCCTTTCCGTCGGTCATCGTGTAGTGGTTGATGGCTGATTCAATAAAGTAGCCAGCTGTGTAACCTTCATGGTTGCCTCGCTGATCGGGCGACCATCGCTCGGGCCAGAATCGCCGATCCGAGAGCGTGAAAGCGGTCTGGAGATATCCATCCGGTTCCTGGGCTGAAAGGATAATGGGAATCCATTTATCAAGGGTTTTGCGCATCTGGTCTTGAGCGCGGATCATCTCTTGATCGTTTTTGGGATCTACCATCAAAGCAATGCACATTGCTTCCACGGTCTGGTGAACCCAGGCGTTGGAGAAAACATAACCCTTGTGTCGAGCATGGGGTTGACCACGAAGGGCTTTACCTGCTTCGATGAAATTATCGATTCCGCCCTGTCCTTCTCGAAGATCTGTGCGTTCGCAATAATCGATACAGTGAGGTATCCAGTTTGCAATTAGAGATTTAGCTCGGGCATTCCACAACGGGCTGTCGATTTGATATTTCTTGGTGTAAACAACGTCCAAACGTTCTTTAGGTGGTGCCGCTTCCGCTCGAACCTTTATGGAAGAAACGGACTTTTGAGTTCCATCGTGGGCTGAAAAACTAAGTTCGTAGGTTCCCGGCGCGGAAAACGTCGCGGTTGTGTTCGGTGAAGAAGGTTTGGCAAAAATAACACGGCCGGGTCCCGAGGCCTTGGTCCAAAGTACATAGCTTGAAAGACCAGGTTGAAGCCATTCTGCTTTGCCGTTCAAATAGGTCTTCCCACCCATGACAACTGCCCGATCGATTCCAGCTTCTACCGTTGGTGGAAAACTGGGAACGATACCGGAACTGACGACTTTCCACTCAAGAATGCCCGTAGAAAGTCTTCCATCTGATTTGATCTCAAGCCGAATCTTGTCGGTGTGGATCTCATCGAAAGTTGTTCTATTGAAGGAGTTCTTTGCGATGCCCAGCCCTACTGGATTGGGAACGGGAACGAAGCTTGCCCCGTTCCAATAGGTCACCTGATAACTTTGAGGCGAACCGACACCCTGGCCATCTACCCACCAGTAAACGTCAACGCTACTTGTGGTAATTGATTGGCTCCATTCGTACTGAACCCATTCCGTACCTACTTTCGGCCAGTTGCCATAGGATCCGCGTTGGTTGTCTGCAGAATTCCTAGGCTCGAACCCGTCGTTCAACGCTGAAACCTTTGTGTCTCCAGAAGTATAGGAACTTGATGGCTTGGCGACCTTAGCCAGATTGACAGGCTCCATTGTCTTGCGTAACACGGATGCGAAACCTTTTCTTGCAGTGACTGAGTAGGCAATTCCTGCGGCACCAATGAGCAAGGTTCGACGATTTAGCGTTACGTCATTATTGGGCTGATCTGACTTAGTAGAATTCATGATTTTCCAAGGAGGCAAGGCGCAAGCGATACTTCAATTAGTTTAACGCTCAACCGTTTGCAATGGAAGCAATCTCCTATTCGTAGTGAGATTTTGAACTTGGCTGGCATTCAATTAGGATTTCCACGAATTGCATGAACTCCTAGGGCAATGTACGTCACCAACTCCCTGAACGCGAGCGCGTTAAGCCCAAAAGGCAAGTTGAAAATGCGCTCGCAGGAGTAGCCATGAAGCAACAAATTTTTCACGCAAGTGTCCCGCGTGGTAGCACCGGTGGACTCGTTATCAACTTGAATCGATCGCGAATATGGGCCATAACCCTAGGCGCATTTGCCACATTGGGCACCGCGTGTGCATGCTCGGGTGTTGGGCCTCGCGGTCAGCCAGTGGTATTTGGTGATCAAACCAATATAGTCATCTGGGATGAGGTGCACCACATGGAGCATTTCATAAGAAATGCAAGTTTCCGTTCTGGAGCAACAGACTTCGGTTTCATTGCACCTACGCCAGGAAAGCCTCAGCTGAACAAGGCATCAAACAAGGCATTCTTCACGCTTGCTGCCCTAGCACCGGTTATCCAGTATAAAGGAGGATTTGGAGGCATGAGGCGCTCCTTTGACGAGAAGAAAAGCGCAGTTGTTGAAGTAATCCAAGAAGCCGACGTTGCTGGCTACCATGCGACAACTTTGAAATGTCCAGATGCTCATGCGATCAACGACTGGATGAACGAACATGGCTATGTTTCGACTCCTGAGGTGGAGAAGTGGGCAGAGCGGTACTGCTCCAGAGGATGGTATCTCACTGCATTCAAGGTCATCGATAAAGCCAAACTCCTGGCTTCCACCGGTACGGTGCGAATGTCCTTCAAAACGGACAAACCATTCAATCCATTCTATGTGCCGAAAACAAATATCCCCATAAATGGAGGAGGGACTTTACGGGTCTATTTCGTAGCAGTTGGAGATTACGAAGCTAAGATTGGCCACAAAGAAACCTGGCAGGTTCCACAATGGACGGCGCCAATTCCCGAAGCCTCGGGAGCTCTATTGGCCAAGCAGGTCGAGCTTCCCTTCGATTCCGTTCCCGATAATTGTCAAGTCGAAACTTTTGTCGACAATAACTTCCCAAGGCCGGCTGCTGAGGATATCTATTTCGTGAAGAAATCGATAGTAGAATCCTTCATTTCCGGATCAGACTTACCAGTGCGACAGGTTCCTGTCGTACCCGCAGTTTCAATAATAACTGCCCTTGGGTTTGCCTCACTTTTGCTGCGCCGTCGATAAAGGATCGACAATTGGAGACAGTCACTGCAATGGAAACTGCATTCTAGTTGACCCTCAGCGAATGCGAATTCAAGGCTTGTGGCTGTCTTTGGTCATGTCAAGAACACTCTTAAGATTAGGCGCGAACGGGAGGCATTGACCAAAGTCACCTCCAAATCGAAATTGATGCCAATGTTAGGCGTCCGAATAACAATGTGGATCTTATCGACATTTGCGGCGATCGCATTCATGGATGGAGCACGATTTCATCGGACTCTTGTCCGCTCAACTTTGGGCCGCATGGAGTTGGCCGCGGAACGCAGCCTTTATGGCCGGAACGAATTAAATTTGATTCCATCGTCATGTGCCGACGAAGTTTGCATGGCATTGCCTACAATCAGGCACGCTGTGGTTCTTCGATATGCTGCCGATTGGTTGGCGATGCATCGGTATGTCCTTGCCGTTCCGAATCTTATTAAGTCCTTGGATAAGGTATTCATCAACAATAGACTCACACGTTTTCCTTCTGCTGCATCCGCTTTAGGGGCTTTCGGAGCGGATGCCGTGCCCTATCTATTACAAACTTGTAATCACGGTTCGGCCTTCCAAAAAGTGGTATGTGCGCGACTCCTTTCCGAATTTTGTATCTATAAGAGTCGCTATACCAAGCTGACTCAATTGATGATTCGATTGAGTACATCGCCGGATCCCGTGCTCAGTCAAATTGGAGTCCGAGGACTCTGGAGAGAGGCGGTCGACTTTCATGACTCTAACATGGATAACATCCACTTTGTCGTCATCTCCAGGCGCGAAATGATTCGCTATATTATTGACGCAGCATGCACCTCAAACGAGGAAACCGCCCGGTTGGCAAAAGGATATCTCTTTCGCTTGGTTTGGCAGGCAGATCTACGGTTAGCTCCGTTGGATCAATCAACAAATGACTTGCCTTCAAACCTCACGCCAGAGAAGTTTGCGAAAGCCCTTGCAGATACTCATCCTGACGTTCGTGCCGCTGCTGTCGTATTGGAAAACGATGTTGATGGATTGGACAGAATACGTTTTGCTGCGTTGGCCGATCCTGATCCGTTGGTATTCCATGCCGCGATTGCTTCTTCCCAATCGATAGTTGATGCGCGTTGGCTCCCGAATTTAATAAAACTTGCTTCCTCCCCCAGGACCCAACTGAGGCGCGGCGCAGCTCTACTTCTCGCGTCGTCGTTTGACCCAGCCGCCAAGCCAACTTTGCTGAAACTGTTACGTGATCCGTGTCCAGACATCCGGATTGCAGCCAGGTTCACTTGGTAGCAAATGACGTTTGCTCAGGAAGGTTGTTGCACTCAAGGTACGACCAAAGGGCGGGTGCACAAAGGAATCTCTCGTTTCGTATCGTAGCAACGTTGCTCCTAAACCGGTCCAAATCGAAATAGTACGCGAGTCCCCATCAGTCTTGCTCTTTTACTTGCGGAACTTGTTACGAAAACGTGTTAGCATGGTGCCTATGTCTGCAAATAGTTTCAAAGTGCTAGGCCTTTGTCTGCTTGTCTTCTCGTGCGGTTGCGGCGGGAGCTCCAACGTCTCAAATTCCTCTGAAATGGGTGGCTTGCCGCTATCTCAATACCAAGCAACTCTTCCAGATGGCTCACCGATGGAAATTGAAATCTTGGCTAACGATGACCGTGCGTGGGAGGGAGAATTTGCTGTTGCTGCAGAAACGGGGCCCTATGCTCACCAGGTAGGAACATTTGTAGGGACCGTCAGCGGCAACAAGCTCTCAGCAAGTTGTGAAACGCCAGACGGCGTGAGTTTTGACATGACTGGAACTGCCAATAGCACGGGCTTTCAGGTAACTCGTTCCGATATTCCTGGAGTGGTTTTGAATTTCCAACCGGTCACGCCAATGCCTCAGAAGGGATCGCGAGCAGATACGAGCTTTAATCTCAGCACGGGCTCATCCACGGGTTCATACGGCACGAGTGGTCGAGTTACGATTTCAACTTCGCCGTATTCGGTTCAGGGCACATTGACGGAATATCGAGGTACATGGTTAGGGTTAAACGTCACATTTTGGTCTTACAGCTCTGGCTTTGCTTCGGTTGTTACCTATTGCAATGATTACGCCGTTAACACGGCTAATTTTGCGAATTACAAGCTTTCGGACTTTGCTACAGCGCGCTTGTCTACTACAGCGGGGAGGACTTCCGTATATAGTGCCGTAACCCGGTCGCAGTTCCAGTTTCCTAATCAGTCAAACGCTTCGCCTTAGGTGTTGATTGGGGATAGCTCTCCCCCAGATAAGTGCCAGCCTCCTTTACTGCTTAGTTCCAGCAGTTAGGAGGCAATGTGCATCGCCAAATACTAACTAGAGTCCTCAGTGTTGTGACAACGCTTATTAAGGCTTATCGAACCTACACGGCAAGTATCGGAGTTTCCGGAAGATTGGCTCTGTAGACCGCATAGAGGATATTTGCTACGCCCAGACCAAAGCCATCTTTCATCGCACCAGTCGATTATCTCAATGACTTGTCGGCGTGGCAATACCATTTCATGACATTTGAACAGCGTGGTAGGTGGTCGCCGATTACCACTGGGCGCCTATGGAAATCAAAACCCTTCCTAATGAAAGGGGCTTCACAAAATGAAGTGGATGGGATTTATCCGACGCTTGTGGTGGAGTCCAAATATCTCAAAGTCGCTGCGATCTTGGGCACAGGAAACTGAAACCCTAGGGGGCATTGCCAGCTAGGTCGAGTTCAAAGTCAGTATCAGTGTGAAGTGATCGGCCAGAATCCCATCGCCACTTTGATTACATTGAGGAGATCCTTATGGCTTGCGCCTCCCGCGGCTTGCACGGAAAGGCCCTGAGAGATTGTTGCTATGTACCGGGCTAGGTCAGCTGGATTCGAATTGGGTGGGAGATCTCCTTCGGATTCGGCCCGAATGAGACGCTGCCGTATAGATTGTTCAATCAGCCTTCGGCGGCTGGCTAATTCTCTGCGGACGTGTTCGCTTTCTTCGCTGCACGACAGGGCTCCTTGTACGAGGAGGCATCCTCTTGACCTTTCTTGATCGCACTGACCACCGACGGATTGCGTAAGGAATGCCTCGATCGCGTCCCGTGCTGACGTCATTTCTAGGGTCGCCAAAACACTGGATGCCCGCTCGCCATAGCGATCAAGTGCCTTGCGAAAGAGTTCTTCTTTGTTACCGAATGCAGCGTAAAGGCTTGGCCGAGTAATACCCATCGCATCCGTCAAATCTGAAAGGGAAGCGCCCTCATAACCGTTCGACCAGAAGACTTCCAGAGCTCGATCGAGAGCTTCGTCCACGTCAAAAGCACGAGGTCTACCCAGCTTTGTTAAGGTTTTCGGCTTTTGCATACTGATCAGTATGAAATGTATTGACAAGCTTTGTCCATCCCTGTCATATATATATACCGGTCGGTATGGAACGACTAAAGGAGTATTTGAAATGAGCAAACTTGCAGGAAAGATCGCAGTGGTTACGGGTGGAACGACGGGAATAGGACTCGCAACCGCAAAGCGGTTTGCAGACGAAGGAGCACGAGTCTATATTACAGGTAGGAGACAGGCCGAGTTAGACACAGCCGTACAGGAAATCGGAAAGGGAGCAGTTGGCGTCCAGGGTGATGTATCGAATTTCGCGGACCTCGATCGACTCTACGCAAAGATCAAAGAGCAAGTTGGCCATGTCGACGTTTTGTTCGCCAATGCTGGAGTCTACGAATTCGCGTCTTTCGAAACAGTCACAGAAGAACACTATGACAAGATGTTTGACGTCAATGTAAAGGGACTTCTCTTTAGTGTTCAAAAAGCGCTTCCTTTGTTTACCGATGGTGGGTCGATCATTCTCAACGCCTCGGTCGTTTCGAAAAAAGGATTTGAGTCATTCAGCGTCTACAGCGCGACGAAAGCAGCTGTCCGATCCTTTGCCCGAAGCTGGGCCAACGATCTCAAGTCCCGAGGCATCCGCGTGAACGCCGTTAGCCCTGGACCCATAGACACCCCGGGCATCGATGCTGCTGCAGGAGGCGAGGAAGGAGGTCGACAGTTCAAACAGCAAATGGCAAGCAATGTGCCCATGGGAAGAGTGGGAGAAGCTGACGAAATCGCCAAAGCTGTTCTGTTCCTCGCCTCAAGCGATAGTAGCTATGTAAACGGAATAGAGTTGTTCGTTGATGGCGGATTAGGCCAAGTTTAAGCCAATAAACTTTGACTTCCCGCACTCCACGGAGGGAGTTGCGGGAAGTCTATGTGATACTGCCTAGCTCAAAAATTCGACAACCCATCCAAAGGGATATTCGATCTTTAGGAGACAAATACCAGGGCCCCATGCCTGGGAAAAGCAGTGAGTGGACTCCGCAGGTTTGATCTTGCCGGTGACAGACTCATCTACCGGTCAGGTGCGCGTGGTTCAGATATTCAAAACGGCATTGGAAGCGAGTCAAGTTATTCGCGCGATGGCGCAACGTGTTATAGAAGTAAGCAGTGCCACAACCGGTACTCGTCCAGATTTTTTGTCGGTGATCTCGATGCCTAGAGAGATGGGGCAGTGGTTATGAATGCGCAATAGAGCTGCCTCTGATGCGAACTGAGAGGCATGTCACGCAACCTTCAAGCTTTTCGAATTCGCTGATATCCACGGTCACGACACGGTAACCCAAGCCTTCGACGAGGGCGATCGACCTTGGCACCGATTCGGCCATGAGCACGGTGTCCGTATTTAAGACTACGACTGCTCCGCCATGCTCGGGAAGACTCAAAAATCGCGGGAATAGCTCAGGATGATCTACATCTTCGGGGTGACCGATTATCGTGCCGTCAGGCAAGGCGGTAACCGCTGACTTAAGGTGGAGGACTCGTGTTACTGGGATGCTTACAACGGTGTAACCTCGTTGATCGAGCAAATATCGAAGCTGTAGAATGCCTTCTTCGTTTGTACGATTGCTACAGCCGACGTAGATGGTGGTTCCAACTTTCAAGACATCTCCGCCATCTAAAATAGCCGGAGATTTCAGGGCAGCCATCTCTATTCCTAGGCTTTTGAGGCTGATGCGTACGGCATCCAACTCCGATCGACGACTTTCAGCACCGGTTCGAGATAATACGGCAAGATCACCGAACATCACGACCGTGTCCTCGATGAATACTGAATCCGGTAAATTGTCTTCGCGCGGCACAAGTACGGTGTCGAATCCCGCCTTGGTCAAAGTTTCACAATACGCTCCCCATTGGCGGTCGGCAAGTTCGATATCAACATCGAGCCGGGCATGGTGAGTGAGTTGGCCCTCTGCAAGCCGGTGTGAAGTAGGTCGAACTAAGGCGCGCATTCTCATAAACCCTACCCTGTAACCAACTACTTGCCGCGATGGGCAGGTTCGGTGAACAAATTACCAAGGGCACGATCCTTTGTCCCGATTTGCAGAGACCGAAGTAGTATTGCTAGAGAAGTCGGCGCTCTACCTTCACGTGTGTCGAGCTTAAAGATCCAATCGTTACGGTTTAACTACTATGTTCGCACTAGCATGCCTACTCATTGGCACCACTCCTAAGTTGGAAGTCCTTTCTGCGATTCCATGCCCCGAAATCGATGCTTTGTTTCAACGGACCGACGGGTGGATTGGTGCTGACGGAGCCTATTCGGTTTCACTTGCTGGCGGCCGGGTGGCTTGGCTATTTAGCGACACATGGATTGGCAATATTCGAGGTGGAAAGCGCACCGATGCGACGATGATTAATAACACGATTGGAATTCAACGCTCGAAGCTGGCTCCGCTTGATTACTCAATCGATCGAGATTCCGCAGACAAGGCTAAGTCTCACCTAGTTCCAATGGACGGCCATGGATGGTTTTGGCTCCAAGCAGCGGGATACGCGAACGGGAAGCTCTTTCAATTCTTGAATAAAGTTGAGAAATCCAGCGATCCCGGCGTGTTTGGATTCCGATCAGCGGGGCTGTGGATGGGTGTAACAGACAATACTGGTGATGATCCACTTCGATGGCGAACTCGCCAAATCAAGTTAACAAACGCCCTGTTTGAGGCTAACCGAACGTTGGTTTGGGGTTCATCGGTGTTGATTCAGGGCAAGACGGTATACGTGTATGGAACCGATGATCGGCGGCACGGCGGCACACTAGATCGGTACCTGATTGTTGCAAGAGCACCTGTGGCCAGGATTGATAATACGGCTTCGTGGGAATACTACGATGGCAAGGCCTGGTCGAAAGACTTTCGAAATGCCGCTCATGTAGCTGATGGGTTTGCTACGGAGCATTCTGTGACCCGTTTCGGTCGAGGCTATTTAGCGGTGTATACCCACTATGGACTTTCGCCAGAGATCATGGCTCGATATGCTAAGCAGCCATGGGGGCCATGGTCGGAGGCGGCCACCCTCTATACGAGCCCAGAAATGACATCGATCCCTAAGGCGTTTACTTACGCGGCAAAGGCGCACGCTAGCCTCTCGACTGGAGACGAAATAGTTTTGAGCTACGTAGTGAACTCGATGGATTTCTTGGAGGTAATGAAGGATGCAAAGCTGTACTGGCCGAGGTTCGTTCGAGTTAAATTGAAGGTGGAAGGATAGCGAATTTCTTAACCGGATGAAGACCAATGGGAATGGCCCACGGAAGGGGCATTGGGCTGGAACCGGACTGCTGTGTCGTGGTGGTTGTTGTGGCGGTTGAGGAAGGTCGTGGGTGCAGCGATTCCCGACGCTTTGAATGCGAACGGAGTCACAATGCTACCAATCCGGCCCTCCTAGGTGCTTGCGACCGACTGGGCATCCTCGTTATGGATGAGACTCGAGAGTTCGGGTCCAACCCTCAATCAACTCGACGGCCTCCGAGATCTTATTCGACGCGACCGAAATCATCCGAGCATCATTCTCTGGTCTGTTGGCAATGAGGAGTGGAATTCCGCATGGGGTGAGAAAGGCGCTCGAATTACTGAGACTATCTAAGCCGCAAAAGGAGTTTGGCGAAGGAAGCTCTTTAACGGTCTGGCTCAGATCATCGTTCAGTCGACGAGTGAGCCTGGCGAGATCATCGTGACGGCTAAGTCGCCAGGACTAAAGGATGCCTTCCTCCGACTTCGTGCCAAGCAGGCTGCCCGAAGGCCGGCACTGCCGTAACCATGAGCCACCGGAGAATATGCGTAAACAGAAGAACTCGTGAACCCCGCCACCGACGACTCGTAGCTATCTAGGCAAGGAACTTCCATTTGATGCAGTATCATCTGATGTATGCGAACCACATTGGACATTGCAGAGGATGTACTCATGGCGGCCAAGGCGCTTAGTAAGAAGGAACACAAGACTGCTGGGCAGGTCTTAACTGAGTTAGCTAGGAAGGGCTTGGCAGCATCGAACTTAACTTCTGACTTGGCTTCTGAAGAGGAATTCCTCGGGTTCAAGCCGTTGCCCTCCCGAGGCGTCATTGTCACCTCAGAGTTAATCGAGCGATTACGTGAGGATGAGTTCCTTTGACTGCACTACTAGATGTAAACATGTTGCTTGCGCTCCTGGACTCCGCACACGTCCACCATGCACGGGCCAAATCGTGGCTCCTTGCGCAATCTAATCCCACTTGGGCTTCTTGTCCAATCACCCAAAACGGTTTCATTAGAGTCATTTCGCAAAACGCCTATCCCGGCGCGATCAGCACCCGCCAAGCCTTTTCTCTCCTCGGCAACGCCGCCCGTACGTCCCACCATCGGTTTTGGTCAGACGATATAAGTCTCTTAGATGACTCGGTCATCGATCCAGCATTTGTTCATGGCCCGAAGCAGGTCACCGACATTTACCTGCTTTCTCTTGCGGTGAAACATAACGGACGCCTCGTCGCTCTAGATCGCGCAATCCCGTTGAATGCGGTTTTGGGAGCGGAGCCCCGAAATTTGATTCTACTTTAGGGGGCCATCTACGGCACAACCATGAGCAAACACAGTTTGAAATACCATCAATCTCAAAACCGTCGCGGCAGATGACGCTGGCTGAGTAGGCGACTCCGAGCCTCTGGACGGAGCATCGGTCGAGACGTTGCCATAAGAAGCCCGGCGCATTTATGTAAAATGCGCCGGCAAAGAAACCCAGGCAGGATGGGTTAATGAAGAACCAATGTCACCGTGGTTGTGTGAGACGTACTTCCACTGGTCCCCTTCACGGTTATCGTGTAGGTTCCGGCAGAGTTGCGCCTTTTCGAAGTCAGGGTCATCGTTGATGTTCCTGATCCCGTAACCGTCGCTGGGCTAAAGGTGACTCCGTTCGGCTGGCCCGTCGCGCTGAGGGTTACCGCACCAGAGAACCCATTCACCGATCCGATCGATATCGTATAGGTCGCACTGCTTGGACGCGTGACCGTCCGACTCGATGGGGACGCAGAAATCGTGAAGCCCGGTGGGGTTACCGAATTCACTACCAGAGTCACGGTGGTCGAATGAGTGAGGGTTCCGCTGGTTCCCGTCACGGTCAACGTGTAGGTTCCGGTGGGTGTGCTCGTGGCGGTCGTAACCGATAGCGCCGAACTTCCGCCACCGGTTATCGAGGTCGGGCTGAAGCTACCAGTTGCTCCGGTCGGCAGACCGGCTACGGTGAGCCCGACACTACCTGCAAAACCGTTCAGAGCTGTCGTGGTAGTCGTATAGCTTGTGCCACTGCCCTGAACTACCGATTGCGACGCTGGTGACGCAGTAATTGAGAAGTCAGGACTAGTGCTCACCTGGGTCGTCACGAACGTATTGAAGTTGATGACGCCAAGGCCAGTCACATAGTCCCAACCTGCGCCAGCAACTGATGTGGCACCGTTTGGAAGTTTTCCGTTTTGGCCAGAGGTGATATCAAGCCAAACGTCGGAACGCATGTTTTGCGAATAGAACAGGTCTTGGATGCGGCCGAATCGACGCTTACCAGCGCCATTGGCGGGAAGTCCACCTTGAGCGATAATGCTCTGCTCGGAGACGCCAAGTGAGCCGGCATACACCGGGCTCGCAAAGCTCGTTCCGATGTAACCGCTCTGGATCGAACCGTTGAAGTAGAAAGAGTAGGCACCACCAGAACTCGTTTGAGTTCCCGAGGCATGCAGTGCGACATCAGGCACGAGACGATGATTGATAGTAGTAGGCACGCCAGTGCCATGCTGCCAACTTGGTAAGACGTTGAAACTTGCGGTGTTCGTACTCCATCCGCCGCCGCCGCTGTTCCAGCCCACTTCGGAAATTCGAGTGCCGCTTGTATTTACACTTGCGCTAGAACCGCCGACCATTAGCACTTCCGGATCATAGTCGGGATATGAATATGGCTCTAGTGTAGTGCCGGAGTCGCCACTGGCCGCCATGTAGGTGATCCCTTGGGCGGTCATGGAAAGATGCAGATTATGGGCGGCAGTCGCAGTTGATGCGGAAATGTTCCACCCGTAGCTTTCACTTATGACGTCGGATGCATTGTCGTTCACTTCCGCTGTAAGCACTCCGATGAGGTCGGAACCGCCTCCATCGTAGATCCGGAAGTTACATAAAGGAGCCATTCCAAGGACCATCTGGATATCCAGATCCCCCTCAGCGCCAGGTGTGCCGCTACCGGCTCCGCCACTAACGGTAACGACGGTGATATTGCTGCCTGCTCCACCCGACGGAGTTGGCAGGCCGTATTGCGAATAGTAGAGCGGGACGTTGGAAAGACGATATCCGTCGAAATTTGAAATGGCAATCGTGCGCCCTTGCCCCTGCGACCCGCCGTTATACATCGGAGAGAGGTTGTAAAGCACTCGGGTCTGGGTTGGCGTGAGAGTACTGCGGAGTTGGGGTTTGGTAAAGCTCTCCAGGCCCGTGATGTTCGACACAAAAGGTGCGATGGACATAGGAATACTGAGCCGCTTCGAGAAGGCGAAGAAGTTCGGGTTTCCTGGCTCGTTGTTGAGCAGCGCTCGGTACTCACGAATGGTCGTGGAGAATGCTTGCTCCGCTTGCTTAACGGTGCAGTCAGCGAGAATCGACAGGTGATTCTTCGCGATCAGGTTGATCTTAAATCCGTTTTGCGTCAAATAATCGGCAACTTTTTGAACTGAACCTGAAGGCAAGCCGAATCGTTGGCCAACCTCTTCAGGGGTGATGAAATGGCGATAGTTCGGACTCTTTGGATCGCTGACGGAGTTCGCGAACGCTTGGATCGCGCCATCGTCTTGGTAAGGCAGGCTAACTGAGACGTGAAGGATAGTTGATGGATTCTTGGGGCCGACATCCGCCGACCGATCAATGACGTTGAGCACGTTGGTCGGAATTTCCGACAGTTGCTGCTTGGGAGTTTGGGCTTGACCAAGCGATGTAAGCGGTAGGGCAAAGCCAACAATTCCGGCTAGCAAAAGAAAACGAGTGAAACGCATATTCTCACCTCGCGAGCGTTAAAGGATCGCTCGACGAGATAATAGTACGACATCTTCCAAGAAAACGTACGGAGTACCTAATCAAGAGTCCGATAGATGTTGGATATCCGCCGATTTATACTTATGTTTCGGTACAACTGGCCGCTAACTAATGTGTATTCCGGAATTTCCACGCACGATGACCTTGCCAAAGGGGAGTCAACCACTGGATCGCTCGAGACATTAACTTGTCGGGAGTCGTTGTCGGAAGCCTATTCGATCGAGGATACAACTTATGAGCGATTTGGCCATCGGTAATCAGCTCTCCCATGGATGTTAATTCCTTGCTCGCCAAAGAGTTTGCCTACAATGTCAGCATCGTTCTATCCGTCGGAAACGACAACAGTTTGGTTCCTTTGGCTATGCCAAAGGAGTTCACGGATATTAATACCAGTATCTACTTAGGTGTGCAGCCTGGTCCGTAAGCAGGCACTCACTGAATAAAACACTGGGGATGCCTACTTTGTCAATCGTCTGGGCATCAGGTAAGCGCTTGCCTTTTCATATTTGTGTGATTCCAGACGGATTGAACTTTAAGTGGATCAAGCTTTGGGGAACAGGTCAAAATTCAAGGCACCCCACAAGGTCCACGACCCGGTCCCACTGAACTACAACCCGCACCCTCGAAAATCGCTGAGGTCAATAACGAAATACCAAAAGGCAGGGGCCCACTCGATAAGCCCCTGCCCTATTTCGAAGCGTCGGATCGTTAAGTTCTTGAGCTGATTATTGGCCCCCACCTGACAAAACGTGGATCTCTGTCTTCCCAGAGGCACCATTTCGACGCACGCCTGTCAATTCACAATTCCCGTCTCGGTTGAAGTCGTTGAAGGAATACGACCACTGATTGTCCGCCGCGAGAAACATCGTCATCCTTCTCTCCAAAAACACCTGGAAATTCGAAGCTCCTGAAAGGACATGCGTTTCTGTTCGAGTGGAGTAGGTGCCCTGGTGAGGAATTCCTACCAGGTCCAAAAATCCATCGTGATTCACGTCTGCGAGGTCGTAGTCCCAGTTTGGTGTGGGACCCAACGCCGTAAACTGGTTCATGATAAAGGTTTGGAACCGAGAAGCTCCTGACACGATGTGGACCTCTGTCCGTCCCGTTCCGGTGCGATCCTTTTTGATCATGAACAGGTCAGGTACCCCATCCGCATTCCAATCGACAACTTTGAATTCAGACTCTGGTCCTTGCTCTGCCAGCACGGTCGCCGTATTCAGTAGGTACGTTTTGAAACCTGTGATCCCGGATGCGATGTGAACCTCGACACGCTTAGTGGCCGTCCCGCTCTTTTTGACCAGGACCAGATCCAGGTAGCCGTCGTGATTCCAATCAACGAACTGATACTCTCCCTCCGGACCCATCTCTGGAATAACGGTCGAAATATTAAAGAGCCACTTCTGATATCCGGAGGCGCCCGAAAGGCAATGGATTTCCGTCATATGCGAACCCGTCCCCGCTCTTTTGATCAAAGTGAGATCTAAATAGCCATCATGATCCCAATCTATAAACCTAAATAGACAGTTATCATTTGTCGGGTCCAAGGCAGTCGCGATATTGGCCAAAAATGTTTGGTACTTTTTCTTAGGATTCCTTTGCATGAAGGACCTTGCAGTCAATTCTGGTCCCGCGGGAGTGGGAGCGGGCGTGTAGACGTGATAGCACCAGTCCCAACCTCGCTTTTCAATAGCATTGATGAGGTCGGCTACATACCTCTGTCCACTTCCATTATGAATTTGTTCGCATGACGAGAATTCCCCGATAAATATTCGGCAGTTGTTACGTGCCTGAAAGTCAGCTAATGGCTTTAGCGTAGTTTGCAGTCTATTGATATCCCAGTACTGGCCGCCAATGATCCCAGGGTAGGTGAACCCTTGATCAAGGCCCTTTGTGCTCTGATCTGTAAACGGAAACGGATCGTAATAGTGCACGCTGTATATCACATTGGCAATCCCGGTCAAGGGTTTCAAGGCAGACAAGCGCGAAATTTTTCCATATTCGGGCTCGACAACCAAGCTCCGTCCAGGATCGATTGCTTTGATCGCCCTTGCCGTGGATTGAGCCAATGTGTTCCAATCCGAACTCCCCGAACCAATCTTTAGCCCAACCGCAGGCTCGTTCACTAGGTCAAAAGCAATGATATCGGCATTGCCTTTATATCGGACTGCAATCGTCCTCCAAGTGTCGATAAAGGCTGTCTGCCAAGACAGACCTGATGGGCCAAACATTCGATACTGAGGATATTGGTCATTCTTATTGATCCATCCACCAGGTGGCGTGTGTAGGTCGAGAATGACGCGAACGCCAGAAGCTCTAAAGAGGGGCAACATTTGATCGATGTAAGCCAGCTGAGACTGCAACCAAGCAGCATATTGCGGAATCGTATATCCATCTGCCCAAGAGGCAACCATTTGGAATCTGACCACATTGGCGTTCTGATTCACTCCGAACATCGCCAGTCCATCCCCGGTTAGCGGAGAGGTCTGAGTACCGTTCGGAACAGAAGTTGATTCAATGTTGGCGCCGCGCCATTGCGTCTGCGCCGCAACTGGTCGCGACAAAAACAATAACGTGGCCAGTACGCACGCCGACAGTTCGATCCATTTATGATTTTTCATTGTGTTCACCGTTCTCTTGTCTCCTCGGTGAGGAGCGCTTGAAATGTAAACGACAACTTAAGAGCCCTTTTCCAGCTCAACTGTAAAACCAGACAATGTTCGACCCACCTGAGGCGACTGTTAGCGATTCGTCAACCGGTTTGATCCTGGCTTCGATGCTGTTGAAAGCGCCGTACTAAGGCACTGCCCGCGTCCTAGCCATTTAGATCGTGCAAATAACCCCTGTCCACTGTCCCATTGATCCGCTCCAGGCAGTCTTCTATGAGCTGCTGCGCTTTATCAGGAGACATTCTCCCTTCCCCAAGGCGATACACAAAGGCGAACTCACTCTTTGTTGTCACGCTCGGTTTTTTCAGGATGCCGCAGACCGTTGCGATCATCAGTCTGTTTGCCAAGGCTCTTAGCCACATAGTAGTCCCAACCTTGCGAGCACATACCGAAGCATTCGCTCTGTGAATTTAGTCCGGCGTGGGTGAGTGTGATCCTTGATGCGCAAGCGAAAGGTGTCTCGTCGAATCGCATGTTCGTTCCCGTACACTCGGCCTTGTCGTTGAGCCAGTGCAGGGAAAAACTCGTGACATACCAGGAAATGGTCTCGCTCTGAACAAAATCGGTGATTCGGAAATCGACGGTTCTTTCTCCACCAGAGCTGATGGTGCACTCGAAATCAGTACCGTGGGTTGGCCCATGGATGTCGTTTACCCACTAATCGGTTAGGTTGCAAATCTGATCAAATACATCAGTGAGTGAGGACGAAGCGTCGATGGTGACCTGAAGTTCGCTTTGTGAATTCATTGGTTTTCTCCTTGCTTGGCACTTGGCCGCCAATAGAACGAGTTTCGCACCACGAATACGGACAACTTTCTTTGAATCTCTCAAATAAAGCTGCGGAGTTTGTGTTAAAGAGAATTGGGCCCAGATGCGACCTGCGCTAGGCGAAACGCTTGCAACCGGCGAATCGAACGGGTTCATCAACCAATTGAAGTTAGGCGGACACTTTTTTCATGTTGGTGGTGGAAAGTGACCGGAGCGGTATTTCCATCGTCCTAGGATTGAAGAATGCACGCAAAGATTCGGGTTCCAGATTCGTCTGGTGTGCCATAACCTGGCAGTTCGGCTATTTGATTCGTTTGGTCAGAATCGTTAATTTCGTCGTAATCCCTTCGAACGATCCACTTGCCTTGGAGAAAAGTGCCTGTGGCACCTGAAATCCCAGTGGGACTCCATTGATCAGCAACGCACCAAAATTCATCGTGACAAATCGGCCATTGTCGTGTCCAAAATAGGGCGTTATGTCCTTTGATCCTAGACTCAAGGCTGGGTCACAGGGAATCCATCCAATTCCCTTTGCATAGAATTCAGTCTTACAATGATCTTGGAGTGGGTCTTTGTATTCTTGCCAATCTAAAGGCGGATTTTCCGAGAGAAAGCGACCTCCAGCTGTTCGGGCTGGAATACCATTCGCTCGGCAGATCGCGATAAACAAATTCGAGATCGGTCCACAGTGTCCCCATCCTCGACGAGCGGTTTCCAAGGGATCGTCGGACGTCCCAGGAATCCAATCGCCTTTCATGTGGTTAGCAATCCACTCTATCGCTCTGTACGCCAAGTCCATGTCGGATTCACCGGCAATGGCAATGAGTCTTGTTTCCTTTAGCCATTCTCTGAATTCAGGTGTATCCCATTTGACGTCAATTCCGGACCGCGTATAGCAATTCTGCTCTTCGCGGTTCAATGAGGCAACGGGCTGACCTGGTGTGCCTGGTTCAAGGTCGCGCTTGTATCGTTTGATTTGGTATCGGCACTCACAAAGGTAGTGGTTCGTTTGCCAGGCATTCTGCGATTGAGAAGATGCAAGGATATAGCGGTCGCTCGAGTATGGGTCGGTCTTAATGTAACAATCAGCTGGACAGCCATTGACGCCGATCTGCCAGCCGTCAAGTTCCTGTCCACCGGAGGTAGGCGGCAAACCTATACCAAGCCCCCAGACACGGACGGTCAAGTTTGGCGTCTGCGCCTCTTGTCTGACGACAAAATCGACACGATCGACAAGGTTCCTGTTCACATGCCATGTCGTCGGGCCGATCCGTCCAAATCGAACAATAGGTACCTCGATAAAACCGCTACCCGAGTTCTTGACTTCCAAGGTGTGGTCCCCTATGGGAATACGGCACCAAAGATCTTCATTTACCGTTCCAAGTGGACCTTCGGGACTTTGCGTGGAAGGACCCATAAAGCTTTCCTTTGTAATCTCCAGCCTCGACAAACTCCTTCCATCCAAAAGTAATTCAGCTTCCGCTGGTACGTTGGCTCGAGCAATCTCAACAAGAATGGATGATTCCTGGTCGGAATGAACATGAAAGGTGAGGCGAGTACGGCTATTGCCGGGTAGCCACCTAGGAAATGGCGGGATTTTCGAAATACCTGATCCAACTTCTGCCGAATAATCAGGCTGAATGACTCCCGACCACGCTGCTGCGACAGCTACCAAATCCCGATAACTGTGGCGCGGTTTCTCCTCGCTTGCGAGTAAAAGTGCGCCCGCTACCAAATGCAACATTTAGAAATTTTACTCCAATGAAGGTTCTCTGTCAACGGACATAACCTTATGTCTCGAGCAAAACCGCGATTACAGGAGGGAGCTACATTTGATTGAGGGTATTAAGGCGAACCACTAGTACTCGTCATATTGGCCGATTAATAAACAAAGCTGGCTCATCTGAGACGATGTTCACTGTTGACTCTCAGGTGTTCCGCTTGTAGTGAGCAAAACGGGCGGGGCCGACCCACCAGGCGATCCAGATAAGGGCGGGCTGCAGGAGCAATCTTAGCCAGAGCAGAACGCCGGGGTACGACCCCGGGTGGAGGGTCATGTTTACGTTTGCGGGGAAAACGCAAACCAATAAAACAACCAATCCCCACCCCGCCGATGATCGTATCTTCGCGAATATTAGCCCGATTCCTCCCGCCATTTCCGCGATACCACTTACCAAAACAAGCTCCCCTGGCCATGGCAAGTAAGGGGGCATGATCGAAATGAAGAAAGAGGGTCCTACCAGGTGAGCGATCCCAATCGCGACCATCAAGCCGGCGAAGAAAACTCGAACGTAGGACTTCTGATACTCGATTCTAGGGTCGGAACTTACTGTGTTGGAAATTGCCGTTTTGTTCAAGTCTGAAAACCCTCTTTATTCGAGATTCTTAGGGCCCTAGCAATAGAAGTGTAAGCAGATGGGGGTACGAAGAAACCGGACTATTCTCTGATCTCAAGGCGAAGTTGTTCATCCGGGAAGCGTTCCCAGCGAGCGATCTGCTCGGCTCAGAGGTTGGCCAGCACGTGTTTTAGACTAGTGCTCGTCTTTCCCACACTTAAGCCGATTTTGCAGTCGCTGCAAGGCAAGACGAGCTACACAAATACCTTCAACCTGAAGCTCGCTGTGCGACCTCGTTCGGGCTCTAGCTACGGACTTATCGCTATTCGAAACGGATTTTGACCTTGCTGGAAATGATTCCTGCAATCTGGGGAAGTACGTTCTTTTCTGCCTGGGCAATGATGCCTTGTTTCGTTGCCGCGTCGCGGAATCGATTTCGGGCTGTTTGTTCTGCTTCCAAGCCGATATTGTCATCGCGCCAGAAATAACCTCGCCTAACGCCGTGCAACACAGTGTCCACGTTCGGACGGTAGACAACGGCGTGCGGGAGAATCAGGCAGGGGTCTTGTCCCAGTTCCTGAGTCATGTGTGCCTTCGAAAGATCGACGCCCGCTTCAACTTCACCATGGACTTCTACGAGGGCCGAGTTCTCCGTCGAGGTGCGAACGAAACTAGCTGCGCCCGGAACGTAGGAAGCCCACTCCGCCGGTTGGCGCGACGTCGTTTGCTCGTAAATAGTCTGGTAGGTGTAGCGCGCAGTATGAAGTTGGCCCAAAGCTTGAACCTTCTCCAACACAAGTGGTGCGGGAACTACCGTCGTTTCCCCTTTAGATGAAGTGCGTGCGACGATCATAACGACCGCGATGGATAGGACAGCGAGGCCAATTTTGTGATGTACTTTCATGTGTTGTAGTTAGTAACAACCTCGAGCATTCATTCGTGCGGAGGGCCCAGGACTATCACTATTACGCCGCAGACAAGAAGCTTTGTCGCATCCCACTAACATCCACCGAAATAGTCGAAGATTAGGCTTAAGTAGGAGGCCAGAGAACCTTAGAGCCAGTGCAACGTCCTGATCTGCCCCGATCAAGATAATGAGTTATCCGTGCTGCTCAAGTGACCTCAGTATGGTTGCCATCATCGGACCGACGGCGATAACGGTCATCAGTCCACATTATCCTGAGGATTTGGGAACAATCACTTCCTTTGACACGCGCCAAGTATCTTTCGATTTACAATCCTTCCAGTCGCCGGAAATAGCATTTGGAAAGTTTACGATCGGTTGTAGCCAGTCGAGCTTTGTGGTATCGTGCCAGCCTTCGATCACGAGGCCGTTATCAATGTGAAAGACCAAGATGGGGGGTGGGGCCACGATCTCTCCGCTCTCGTCAGTCGCTTCGATTTGAAACCAGCCAACTCCGTCAAAGTAGGCTTCAGTGACGACATGCACAGAGTCGTCATCTTTGCCAACTAACCTTCCCGGAAGCACCCGAGAAGGAATTCCGTTTGCCCGAAGTGCAGTCACGAGCAACCACGCAAAGCCTCCGCAACTGTGTTTGCTTTCTCGGCACTCAGAAGACATGCTCTTCAATTCGCGCTCAGGATCGCCGTATTTATTTGTGTTGTGGATCGAGTGCAAGGCACGTTTCGTGAATTCAATGTCGGTCTCGCCCTTGGAGCGTGATAATCCCAAACGGTTCAGCCAATCCTGGACGACGCCACTTCGAAAGTTAAGTTGTTCATCATCCGCCGTATACAGGCTTCTTTCCTTTGCTGCCAATGGTTGAATGGAGGCATTCGATGGCCCGGGACGCAGGTCCCACCTTCGGAAAACAACATCATATTCGACACGAACGTTGTAGCCATGGACTAGCGATGGTTCATTCGCGGGTTGAATACCGAGGAGAACGGGGCGATGACGCTTCGATACTTCGTTTCGCACATTTGCTACCCAGCCGGAGTGGCCTGGGAAGGTCATTGCACTCCTAATAATATGTTGAGATGCAAGTTCAGGAGGCAAACCTGCCACGATCCCCCATGATGAGACCGTCATGTTTGGCACGGATACCACTTGTTCGCGCACAATTTTATAGCGCATTTCGCTGACAAGTTCGGCATGCCAGGCCGAAGGGCGTGTCGCAATCACACTTGTAGCCTGAGCGAAGCCGGACGTATTCAGTCCAAAGCACAGAGATATGAAGCTAGCAAATCGCATGGAAATGACCTGACGTTTATCGGATCCGGTCACGATACATGGATCATTGCTATCGTGTCAACGGAGGGCGTCTCGCTTTCAAAGATGCTGAGCCTTTTGGCAGAGATAGGGTTTCTCGACGCGCTATTGCGAAGTTAACTATTCGAGAAATTACCGAGATCAGGACAGACAATGCTAACGGCTGGGTTGTGATTACGAACTAGGTATTACATATAAATACTAATTTCCACTTTGGAGGTCTTTCGTATTTCGTTTTAGAAACTCGATAAAGGGTGCGGGCGCGTGGGTGTCTTTTTCGGCGGCTTCAACGGCTTGCTTTGCGTAAATCAGCTAACGTGCCCTTTGGGCATTCCGGTACTAGGCTTTAATTGGCGAACCAAGCAGCTCTGATAAACTTGTCGCGAATGAAAGCGGTTATGGAAATAGATCTGCTAAGGCTTGAGATGGAAACGTTGTGGGGGCAAGACCTGTTTGGCCGCGCTGACCGTCCCCACCCATTGGTTGCTGTAGCGGTCGCCAAGGATGGGTTGGCAGTTTCATTTAATCAGTCCTTACCACCCGATTTGAGAAGCACGGAGGCTGAGAAGGATCTCCTTTTCCGACTTCCCGGAACAGGCTATCCAGATTTCACAGTGTATTCTCGGCTCGGCCCAACGATCGTTTGTGGCGGCCCTAGCTTCATCTTCGATGAAAACCAGCTACCTGCCGTCGCTTAACCGGATCTCCAAATCCTGAGTTCGAATAGCGGAAGTCGATCGATCTTGATGGATCGGCGGCCAGACCTCTGGGGAGACGAAAAGGAATGGGCGGACCTACTGGCGGGGAGGCTCGGACCCTGGGCTATGGGACTTAATAGTGATCGAGTCGTGTCGATTTGCTTCACGCCAGTTGCATCGTCATTCGGCGCTGAGGCTGGTCTCTGGACTCACTCTGAAGCCCGAGGTCACGGTTACGGGGGAGCGGTTACCATGGCGTGGGCCAAGGTTGCTGCCAAAGAATTCGAGACTCTATTTTATAGCACGGGCTTCGAGAATTCGGCGTCCCAAGCCGTTGCTCGGAAACTGAAACTGAGGCCAATTGGACAAATTCATCAACTTTGTACCGCGTGCTAATTTCAGTCAATACTTGATTGCGGTCAAGCACATGGTCGGGCGCAGACTTGCGGAAGCACACCATGGTTAAGCCGTAAACTGCCGATTAATCCTCATTTTGTTGCTGAAGTCTATCGCGACGAAAAAACCGAGCGAAGTGTTTGGGGCCTGTCAAGGCTAGTACGGCGTATATCAGCCCTGTCGTCGCGTACGCATACGGAAGGCCAGTATGGTGGTGACGAACGACAATCGTTGAAAGGGCCATTCCCATTGCCGCGAGCCATAATGGAAGCCTTTCGGGAAGTTGTTGCTTTGAGCGCAAAGCGATCACCAAGGCACCTAGTTGAGTTGCCCCGAGCAATATCAATGCCGCGACCGACCACTTCGGTGCGTTGGTTGCCGGATCTAGCCCGTCCATTGCGGATATGAGAAATGTTGCTCCGTTGATGCCGAAAGCGAACACCTCCGCGACATGACGCAGCCGCGTAGCTTTACGACTGCGCTTTTCGATGCGATCCAAAGTTTCGGGTCCTTCCTTCATAGCCGTACAAATTGTACTTGTCCAATCAGACTATGCACTGTGTCGTCCGAACTGCGTGGTCGCAGTGGGAGACTCACCCAATATCGAATGAAAGGTAATCCTAACATTAGTCCCACGATTGAAGGGTGGGACGCGGATGCTTGCTACAAGCCATTCGCAATTTACGACCGGCAAAACAATGAGAGGAAGCTCTGGTACAACGGCCGTCACGGAGGATATGAACAGGTTGGTCTCGCAACTAAGAAGGGGAAAGGATTGGGATTCTGAATCGGCCAAGGCTGGTTCTCAATCGATAGAATGTGGACGTTCAGCGGCAGGTACCGGAACGTGTTCAATGGGTTGGCAAAGAGAGTAGACGTCCTGTTTTGCTACCTCCGAAGAGGCCAGCCGAGATGGCAGGATGAAAGTAGGTTCGACCAGACTCACCGCACAAGGATCCTCAAAAATCCCTGGCACGATTTGAGGTTCCTGTCTGCCGTCCAAAATAGGCAGACACGGATCTCGATGCCGGGCCATTTTGTAGGTAGCCCTTATTGAAGTCAAGTACCAGCAGAACTCTGACTGATAGTTCGCAGAACATTGAAGTAGCGTTCAGGCACAAAACAACTGTAAAATTCAAACGTGAGGCGAACGGATTTGAACGACACAACTGAGGAGGCATGGAAGCTCATGTTGGCGCGATTACGTGAGCTCACGCCGGAAGAGAGAATTCGGATGACTTTCGAACGGATTGAAGCCGCCAGACAGTTTCGAAAGCAAACCGAGTCGCTTCGTGCAAGGGCACCCAAATCTTGACGGTAATTGAAATCGTCTGCGAAGTCTGTTTGCAATTGGATGCCATCGAGGTCCAATACGCTGTCGGGGGTTCTCTAGCTAGCAGTTTGTGGGGTCAGATGCGTCAAACAAACGATGCAGACCTGGTTATTCTGATCGAAAGCTCTGATGTCTCGAAAATTCTAAATGCTTTTCCAGACCCATACCTAATCTATGAAGCAGAACTGGTGGCTGCATTGGCAAGCGACAATGAATTCCGCCCGGTTCAACTGTTGCATCTTGGCGAGGCTTTCAAAATAGATCTGTTCCTATTGAAGGGTGATGAGTATGAGATCAGCGAACTCGGGAGATCTCGAAAAGTAGAGGTTATGCCAGGAAGTTTTATTAATTTCTACTGTCCAGAAAATGTAGTCCTTGCAAAACTTAGATGGTACGTTGCTGGAAACCAAATAAGTGATCGTCAGTGGAACGACATTGTTCAGGTTCTAGATGTACAGGCCGGAGCTATTGACAACAGTTATATGGACATCTGGGCTAAATATTTCAATGTCCATGAACTACTAGACATTGCGCGTTCCCAACTTTGTGGTTGAAAGGGCGATAGCCGGGCAATTCAAGGGTTCATATTGGTGCGATCGAGTAACGCATTAGTCCATGAGCTGGGCGATCAGTGAATTGTTTGTACGGTTGAAGCTGCTGGTCGGCATTAAGGCAAATCCAATTTGCCAAGTAAGGTTCATCAGATTGACGACAGTCACGCTTCGAATACGTTGTTGTGCCACTCTAGAAATTCGGTGCTCGGTCTGTCTACCAGCTTTCCTAGCATTGATCGAAGCTCAGAACCTTAACAACCGTAATAGAGCTTCCCGTTCGAATTTTGTTCTCGAATTCTAGGGCTAACATCAATCTTGAGATAAGGTGTGACAGTAAGTAGTCCAGCGTCAAAGAGTATATGCATGTCGTATCGTACGAGCAAACCGTTTTGAACTGAGTGTGGCCCATCTTGGGAATAGGGCCTGATGTGGGCTGCCTCTAAAACTGGGATCGTGCCTTTCCCCATGATTGCACAAGGTCGATCAAACGAAATTGTCGATAGAGCTGCGACGCTATTAACTGGGCAGGAAATCCTCGGAGGGACCTGATTTGATCCGTGAGTTGAGCGCATTTATGGGCGATGGACCCAATCTTCGCTAATTCTAGGTTTGTCTGGAGTGAGCCCACAATTTCACCTAGTGGTCATACCGTTTATCCCAGGAAAGCAACATAATGCAAGTTAAGGTTTCATTTTTTCACGCGCTTGATCGGTCGCTACTCCACGTGCTCCGTTCTTGCTCATAAGTAACAACGGAACACGCGGGCCTAATGAGTTTTTGCACTCGCTGCCGGTGGCTTAGCCGGAGGAAGCGAAGGTGCGACGACCTTCAGAGTGCCGATATAAATCTGGTTCTTATCGGTTTTGAATTGGATGTCGAAGATTGCGGGCTTCCTAACCTTTGTCAAATCGATATGGATTACGGTTTTTGGTTCTTTGCCAACCCCTACGAATGCTTTGCTCAGGACTAGGTCCACTCCATCCAAAGTTGCGGCAACGAATTTTTCGTCGTTAGCAAGCTTGGGTAGTTTCACTTGAATCACGCGCTTGCCACCATACTCCTGGTCAGCTAAGGTTGGAACTGTCGGTTCAGGATCTTTTGGCGGCGGCGGCGCAAGCTTTTTGCCGTCAAAAGGAAGCACTCCGACGATGTCGGAGTGGTAGCTGAAGGCCAGGCTCGAAGCTGTCTTTATCTTCTCAGCCGAAACAGTGAAGACGAGAGAGGTAAGCGACGCAAGGTCATCTTCAGGCGAGATCGGACCGTCGAAGCCCAATAACCTCACATACCTGTCTAATTGGGTTCCTGTCACGGCAAGGACGACGTTTTTCCCGGCAGAGATTACAGAAACAGCCTCAACTGAGGGTTTGACTGTTGAAGTAACGTCTGCGCGATCAAGACTTAGCGGAGCGCCCACTTTAAAAGGACGGAATACAGTGAACTCCTCGTTTAGCGCCTCGGTGCGGCTAACCGTGAACCGTAGGATGAGCACCGTTGGATCAGCATCTGATACTGAAGAGTTGATCGGGCGGGACTGTGTGCCATAAACATGGCTCCTACCGCGAATGAATAGGCGTACGTCGTCAGTGATACAGCTAGGTCCTACCTGAGTGACTAGGAATCGAGCATTCGGCGAAGCGCCATGCAAGGTTCGAAGGACATTGGTGCTTGGCATGGGATGGGTCAAGCGGATCATCGCCTTTAGCTTTACGTCGCCGCTAGGAGTGACCCCTTCGGAGGCGAAGGATACTTTTGTAGAATGTAGCGAATTCCAGCCATCATTGCGATCGTCTTTGAGGACGGTTGCATCGCCAAACGGGCCAATGACTCGTCCACCATAGGCAACCACGTCGTCAACGGGTGCGACAAATCCAAGGTGCTTCTCATTTTGGCTCGTTGCTCCTTCGGGCTCAACGAAAACGGTAGAGCCGACTACAACTGTGGAACCATCGAGAAAATTGTCTCCTCTCACATCAACGAGAATCTTGTCCGAACCGATATCGATGAGGTCGACTCTATCGATTGATGGCCGCTCTAGCTGACGTATGGCTTGCTCCGACGGTAAGGAGATCTTGAAATTCTGTTGAGTGGTTGTCTTGGTGTCGCGGATCATTCCCGTTGTGCGAGCTCGCCCGCGGTCGTAGAAATTCCAATAGGACGTAACTTGAGATTGGATGTCGATACCATCGGCTGCGGGAGTGGGAAGGGAGAGATCAATGAGCACGACTCGACGACCAGGATCGACTGTTTTTTGAGAGAGGATCGGTCGAATTTCGTACTTGAGATTGATTTCGTTAAAATTGCAATTGCCAATCTCGTAGGCGATAAGGTCTTTGTCCTGCACTAGATAGGAGGTCTTTCGGTCTGTGGCGGAACCAACACCGAGAGCGAGTGGCTGTACGAGCGCCGAGCCAGAGAACCCGGTGGTCGACTGAGTATAGACCTGCTTGTTGTACGACGTTGAATCGGGAAAGAGCCCAATGATCTGAACGCCAGGCTGGTCGTATTCTTGCTTTTTGGCGAGCGGGCCAAAGCGGATCTTAATTTCGAAGTCCGCAACTGCATTATTGAACTTGGGCTCAACGCTAAGCGGAATCGCAAGTACCACACGTTGTCGGGCGGCACCGCTACTCAAGTACCGGTCACCTATAGAACGCACGAGCGAAAGCTGGGTGACAAGATTGCTGATCTCTAATTGGATTTGTTCGCGTTGGAGATCGCGAGCGGATAACTGAACAGTAGGGAGGTCCTTTGCGGCAGCCGAGGGGGTTGGAGCGGTCGCCGTGGGCTTATCCTGGTTAGTAGTCTTAGTATTGGTGTCTTTAACTGTCGTGTCTTTTCCTGTTTCCGCATTTGTGGTTATCACATCCTGAACCAGGGTGTAAGGCAACAAAATGTTGGCGTTAATTTGGAGCGCGCGGGCTTCGGACTCGGCACCCTGAATCTTTCCTACTGCTGCGGCAAGGGAGGTCTGATCAATAAAGTTCAGACTTCGGAGTTTGGCGGTGAGGGCACGAATACGTGTTTGGATTTCTAGTGGATCGAGGAACTTGGGCTGGCCAACAGAGAGGCCCTGATAAGGTTGTTGGGCAACCGCAAAAGTGGAAAGCAGCAGGCAGATTGGAATTAGAGCACGATTCGGTTTATTCATGTTGGACCCTCAAAGATTTGGACATTCAGAGAGCGCGAGGGCGTTATCGCCGGGGGTCGCTCCAGTCAGCGTGACATCGTTTCCGTCTTGGCCCTGCAAGCAATCAAAGGCATCTTCCGCCTCTCCGGGGGTAAGTTGGCCCACCGGGTCATGGTCGATATAAATCAGGAGCTTAGTTCCTACTAGGGCAATCCCCTGGTCGTCGTCGCATGGGTTCGCCTCGGCAACATCGATCTTGACATTTAGGTCCACGCTACTGGCGATAATTTTGCCTCTAACCGTTGTCATGGGCATATAGTAACAAGAATTGAAAAATTCTTCTACCTTTAAAAGAGGTTTCAAGAAAATATTGTTGGTGTATCTTCTTTCGATACCGATCCAGAGAACGCTATGCTAGATTCTAAAGTACTACTTTTACGAATACAGTTGAGCTTCTGGAGATCCGCGTTCTTTGATCTCGGCTACAAACCCCTCATGAAGCGGGCAGCATTTCTTGGGCATGTGAAGTCTCATGAGTGAGCGTCTGCGATCGCTATTACTTAAATCTTGAAGAAAGGTCATCCATAAATGTGGAACGAAATTTCTCTAGGCAGTGGCCTCTTTAAGGATCAGATCGTGCCGCCTGAGCTACCGAGCCTGCGCAGAATGTTGTCTTAGCCAATTTCGTCATCCGAGCAGAGCAGAGTCAGTAGTTTTCGGTACTTGTCGGCTATGAGTGCAAGCCGCCTTGCCTTTGCGATGGCAGTGTCCCAACTAAACATCCACAGTAAGATTCTTAAATGGAGCGAACGGACTTGAACGACACAACCGAGAAGGCTTGGAAGCTCATGTTGGCACGACTACGTGAATTCACGCCGGAAGAGAGAATCCGAATGACTTGCGAACGAATTGAAGCAGGCAGACAGTTCCGGAAGCAAACCGAGTCGTATCGTCCTGAATCTCCCAAATCTTGACGATCGATTTCCATGACTGAGAAGGGGCTTCGCAAGATGAATTCGGCCACAAAGAACCCGCTTTCTTAGTTTTCTCACGGGTGAGTGGACCCACTTGTTGGGCTGATTTTCAACTCCGGTTAGCGATCAGCTACCGATTCGATATTGGCACTTGGGCAGGCAGATGCCAAAAACCCAGGTATACGGAATTCAGATGCTGCCGTTTTTAGCTATCGTGCCTCCACTTGATCAGACCGTGCCATTGAGAGTGCAGCAATACGAAGCCGTGTTTTCAGTGCCGCCGAAACATGTGCCTAGCGATGCCGTGGTCGACGGCCCATTAATGGGAAACGGGGACCTTGGTGTAGTCCTTGGTGGACCTCCCGAAGCCCTGACGTTTTATGTCTCGAAGAACGACTTCTGGCGAGCGATTTCTCGATATCCTGAGGGCAGCCCTAAGCCAATTGGTACGCTCAAGATAGCTTGGCCGGAACTCAGGGGAGGAACTTATCAGGTACGGCAGCGCTTATTCGAAGCCGATATTATCGGTGAGTTTTCTGTAGAGAAGCACAAAGTTCACCTCCGAGCTTGGACGCCGGCTACGTCCAATAGTCTGATCGTCGAACTATCTAGCGAAGGTACTCCCTTGTCTGTCGACATTTCGCTTGATCCATGCGAGGGTGGAGGCGGAACATCTTCTTCATCGAAGAACCGCGTGACACGTTCCTTCACCGAAGGAGTTGAGTGGCCGAGCGAGGCTGCGATGGCTCTCGGAATCATGGGGAGAGCCGCAACGGGAACTCACCTTCGATTGCATTTAGAACAAGGCAAACCGCTTACTTTGTCTTTGGCTGTCCGAACCAACCACGAGACTGCCGATTTTCAGAATGAAGCCAGCCGAGCGGCAGTTAAGCCAAATCTCGCGAAGCTGGCAGTTGCTCACAAGAAATGGTGGAGCACGTTTTGGCACAAGTCATCAATCGATATCGGCGATCCGCTAGTGGAAAGATTTTGGTACGGTTCGCAGTATGTGATGGCCATGTGTAGCCGAAACCGTGCCTATGCACCGGGGCTTTTCGGCAACTGGATCACAACTGACAAGCCAAACTGGGCAGGCGACTATCACCTGAACTACAACTATCAAGCGCCGTGGTGGGGCGTGTTTTCATCCAATCATATCGAGCTTGCCGAGCCATATGACACTGCCCTCTTGGACGCAATACCGCGAGGACGGGATAACGCTCGCAATCTGCTAGATATGCCCGGCGTGTACCTTGAGGTTGGGATCGGACCCAGAGGTCTTCTCTCATGTAAGAGCCCAGACTATGACCTTTTCTGGGGACAAAAAAGCGATGCCATTTACGCGACGGTCAATATGCTGATGCGATGGCGCTCAACTCGCGACAAGCGATACCTTAAGTCGGTTGCCTATCCATTCCTCCGTGAAGTTGCGGCATTCTGGGAGCACTACCTCGTTCTAGAAGCGGACCGATATGTAGTTAAGAACGATGCAATACACGAGGGCTCGGGCAACGACACGAATTCCATTCTTACTCTAGGTCTCTTGCGGAACCTGTTTGCAGGAATGATCGATGCTAGCCAGGCGCTCGGGGTTGATGCAGAGCTTAGTCGGGTTTGGAAGACCATCCTTGATAAGCTCAGCACGTTTCCCACTCAAGAGCGAAATGGTAAGAAAGTTTTCCGCTATACCGAAACAGGCATGGCCTGGAACGACTCCAACAGCCTTGGAATTCAGCACATCTATCCTGCAGGCGCGATAGGGCTGGGAAGTGATCCTAGTCTGCTGCAGACGAGCCAGAATATGATTTCGGAAATGGGCCGGTGGAGCGACTATAACGCGTTTCCAACGTTCTACACCGCTGCCGCAAGGGTTGGCTATGACCCTGAAACGATTCTAACTCATCTCCGCGAGCAACTGAAGTCTCACGGTCTGCAAAACCTATTCGTTTATTACGGTGGTGGAGGAATCGAGTGCTGCAGCGCAGTCCCGTCTTGCATCAATGAGATGCTAATGCAGAGCCATGAGGGAGTCATTCGCTTGTTCCCGGTTTGGCCAAAAAGTAAGGACGCGCAATTCTGGAACCTTCGTGCGGACGGTGCATTTGTCGTCTCAGCTTCACTCAAACACGGGGAAGTCCAAGAAGTTTCGCTGATAAGCGAGATGTCCGACCCTTGCACACTGCAACTCCCCTGGATCGAACCTTGTGTTATTACGGAGACTCACGCTGGTAAGACAAAGACCATTGTCGGACAGCTTCAGAACGGAAGAGTCAAGTTCCCAACGAAACGCCAAGCCACCTATCACATCGCCAAAGTCAGCATGAGCGATCAGCGAATTAGGTAGCTGCCAGACCATTTGCAGCGATGCCAACTTCATCTTCCAGGTCGAAGGGAAGTTCAGTAGCACCCAATGGCTCTATTCCTTTCTGAATTGAGGTAAGCAATGGACGGATTAAGTTCGCTCGAGTCGACGCCTTGCCATAAACTCTCGCCAGTCCCAAGCATCAGGATCGTCGCACTGCCTCTCTGACGTCGTAACCGAAACTCGACGTCCGAAGTCAGTCAGTAGCTCAACGACTCGCGATGACTGGGTCCATGTAGAATCGCCAAAAGGCTTTGTCTTCGAACAAAGCTGGCATACGGCTCGAAGATGAAGCGGCCGGTTGCAGCCGCTGCCAACGTTCTCCACCGTCGCCATCAACTCTCCGCACGTTTCGCATTTGCCTTCGGATCGGCGACTGACCTGCCGCTTTGCACTCTCTGGGATGAGGCTTTCCCTTAGAGGAAGTCCTCCTCCAAGAATCCACCATAGCTTCTGACCGAATGCAATCTGCTTGTCAGGCAAGAGAAGCGCGCCCGTTGTCAATCCAGAGCGAAACTGGCGGACAAAAGCGGCTTGCTCACGACAATTTTCAGAACAATACGGGCTGCTGAGGCTCTCAACTGAGACATCGCAATTCGGGCACAAACTCCAGTCGTTTGCGGTCGATTGGGATGGCGTCGGATCCTCCGCGAAGTCAAGCAAAAGGTGAAGCACGCCCCTGGCCTGACCTTCGACGGACAGTGCGGAACCATTACGGTCGGGGAGTTGAGCTCTTAATTGGGTCAAGGGTAGTGGGCCGATAAGTAATTCTGGTCGAAAACTCAAGATCATCGCTCATGTATCGTGTGGTTGACACCTTACGTTTATATGATTGAGATCAAGGGCCCCAATTAAATCAAATCGAATTCCAAGCGTACTCATGAGCAAGATATGGCACCCAAACTTACCTATATTCTAGGATGTAGGGACTGTGGGCGATGAGATTTTATTCCACCGCCACACTTGGACAACTTGCAAACGATGACTTCGTGGCAAATCCGAGAAGCTCGCCTGTTCCGAAATAAAATTACAGCAAGAATATGAAAACAAGCAATTTTTGGGTCGCCCAATAGAATGGGACTCTCCTAGCATTGTCAGTTTGCGTACGGGCGCCTCTGCAGGAAATCGTTTGAAATTTGATCTAGATTTGGGTAGATAGTGGACGGATACCACGGCGCTTTCCTGCCACTTATTAGATGATCTTGCCAGTAACGATGTAATCGCCATTGTAGTAGGTGTGAGCGCTATTAACAAGGTTCACCTCAATCATGCTCTTGCCACGATCGCATGCTTCTATTTAAGCCTCGAATGCTTCGCGCAACTAACCCTTCACCCACAAATCCTGTCGACTGCCAGTAGTCCCTGTCATCTCATTTCGGTCTCTAGCGTAGAATCAAATCTAATGAATCAAAGAGTGTGCGTAATCATGGCAGGCGGTTCAGGTGAAAGATTTTGGCCGCTTTCCCAGCCTGGGCGACCCAAGCAGCTTCTTAACCTAACTCATCCGACCATGTCAATGCTTGAAGAAGCGGTTGAAAGGGCGAAGCCCTTATTTGGCGACGATTACATGTATTTAGCCACTTCTCTTTCCCTCCGAGAACCCATTACGCAGTCGAATATCGTTCCGGCTGGACAAGTATTGTCGGAGCCGGCAAGACGGAATACATTGGGTGGGCATTGTTGGGTCGTAGCTAATCTTTTGGCGAAAGGGCTCCGAGAAGTAACTTTATCGGTGCTCACGTCCGACCACCTCATAGGGGAACCCCATCGATTTCTGGATTGCCTTAGAGCGGCTATGGAAATCGCTGAAGAAACAAGTGGCATTGTTACGCTTGGCATAAAGCCAACTCGGCCCGAGACGGGTTATGGGTATATCGAAGAAGATCTTACTAATCCGATCAAACGCCAAGACGGTCGCTCCGCGTTCCGAGCAAAGTCGTTCCGCGAAAAACCATCCGAAGAGACCGCCGAATCGTTTGTAGCCGCTGGACGATTTGTATGGAATTCGGGAATGTTCTTCTATACCATTCCTGCCTTCCTCACGGAATTGCGAAGTGCTCAGCCAGAAGCTTACGAGTTGACCCTGGCGATTGCTTCTTCGCTTGAGAATGGCAATGCTGAAGAGGCTAGGGTGCAATTTGAGCGCCTTTCCAATATTTCAATCGACTACGCAGTAATGGAGCGAAGTGAGAACGTCTTTGTCCTCCGAGCCGACTTTCCTTGGGACGATGTTGGAGCTTGGGATGCAGTGGAAAGAACCCGAGAGCGTGATCAAAATGGGAACGTTGTTGTTGGACCGGTCATGCTTGTAGATACAAATGATTGCATAGTGCTCGGGCACCATCCGGATCTTAAGATTGGCGTTTTAGGCTTGTCAGACATGGTCATCGTCCTAAGTGATCAAGCTTTACTTGTGTGTCATAAACGCGATGCCCAACGAGTCCGATTACTTGCCCAGAAAGACTTCGAGCAGCGATGAACTCATCACTACAGAAAGGCTGCTGACCTGAAAATCTTGTTGCATCGTAAAATATGAACACCTCTTTTTGCAATGTAAGTTCATATTTGGGATGGTTGGTCGCGTGATTACACTTCCAATCAAGGCGATTGAAAGGCAGACTTCGCAGTACCTTGGCGAAGCGTAGGAAGGGCGTTTTTGCCCCAATTAGCGCACGCTGGACCCTATCGAATGCCATAACGAAATCCGATTAGCAGTGAGAATGGCGAGTCAGATGCGACGTGACACACGCCCTCCTTGCTGGGCGAAAGTGACCACGTATAATGGCCCTATGATTCAGGTGACGGCAACTGAATACAAGAACAACTCTCTAAAGTTGCTTGAGCAGGTACGGGCGTCCGGCGAGTCCGTCCAAATTACCAAGCGAGGAAGGCCAATCGCTCTGCTGGTCCGGGTCGATGATGCCGGACTTAGGCGGATTGCGGGTCAGCATGCTGGGGAAGTCGCGCTTGTCGGAGATATCATCGGACCGATCATCGACGAGAAAGAATGGGGCGATAACTCTTGATTCTGATCGACACGCATGTCTGGATCTGGTTCCATTCGAGTCCTGAGAAGATGTCATCGGCCGCCATATAGCGTTTGGAAACAGAGGACCGCGTGGTGATCATTTCGGTCTCAATCTACGAAACGATGGTGGCAATCGAAAGGGGCCGAATTGCATCTGCATTCTAGCCGGAGTTTCTTGTACGCCGCTGGCCCTCTTCCTCATCTTTCATATCGCTGCACTTCACAGAGGAGATCGCGATTCATAGTCGCACCATGAACTTCCGCCTTGTTGGTCTTTTCGACCGCATGATCTCTGGAACGGCGCATATAGAAGATCTGACACTCTTAACCGCAGACCGAAACCTGCTGGATCTATTTTGGCTCTGGCCTGCGACCGCGGAGAAGCACGTTAGCGAACGGAGGTTGGAAGGCTAATAAGACCAAGTCGCCAGAATGCAATCTTAATTCGCCAATAATGCGTTTAAATTGCGTAAAACCTATCGGAGTGGTAAGGTGTGGTACGCGCATATCTTCGAATTGAGCGGCGATGCTTGAGTGCGTGAACTTGTCATGCAACTCACGACTCTGGGGGTCGGACACCGAATATCTAGGTGCTTCCAAAGCCAACTCGGCGGCACGCAGGTCTTTCTCCAATTGGTCCAGTTGCGGCGCACCCGAAAGGATGCTCCCAATGCTTCTTGCTGCCACACCTTATTTTATGCCACCTCGTCTGGCAACGCATCGAAGGGTGACTTTCTTTGCAAATATGGGCAGAGGTCACACATGGTTACGTGTCTTGCCGAGGCGATCGAACTGCAAAACCTGGTGATCTGACCGGACGGAATACAATGCTTGGATGATGTTGAAGCCCACGCTGTATCTAATGTGTGGTCTGCCCGGATCAGGAAAGACAACGCGAGCCAAGCGTTTGGAGCAGGAGGCTCCCGCTTTGAGGTTGACTCCTGACGAATGGATGACTCCACTCTTCGGAGAGAGTATCTGCCAGCCCGCTACTATCGATCGATGGAACGAGGCCCATGATCGTGTGGAGCAGGTTCAGTGGCAAATTGCTGAGCGCGCTCTTCAGCTTGGAGCAAACGTCGTACTGGATTTCGGGGTGTGGACTCGGCATGAGCGCGAGGCCTTTAGGACAAGAGCCACCACCATAGGCGCTCGATCAGAACTGATTTTTCTCGATGAGCCGTTAGAAGTGCTCAAACAAAGGGTTAAGGTCAGAAATGGTTTCCCCGGACAAGTCGCGTACCCAATCAGCGAAGCCGAACTCGAACTGTGGAGCGCCAAGTTTCAACCGCCCACCGAAGATGAGCTGAGTCCGAGAGAGTAGGATGTGATTGTTCTGCCCTTTCCGTTAGCGATCCCCGCTTCTCTCTATTACTTATCTCTAATATGGATTCCAATGTGTGAGCGCAAGAAGGAATAGACCTTTCCATTCGTAAACGATATCCTCATGAGCGAATACATCACGAGCGTGGCGGAAGCGAAGGCGTAGTAGATTGGGAAAACACTTACGAGCGTTCCCTTACCGGCGACTTGTATTCCGACGAGGCATGCTGCTGAGATGAGGCACAAGACTAGTCCATAGGTAGAAAGTCGAAACAGAGTGGCAACAGGGTGCAATCTTCGGTACTTAAGGCGGCCCAAACCAGCGACCATACCGGGCACCATGAGAATAGGCATGGAAGTCAACAAGAGTCCGGCGGCCGTTTCTATTCCACGCCAGCCACCATAGACCGTGTAGCTGTAACTGCTTATGAACAGCAGGACTATGACTGCAATCTCTGGTAAGAAGCGGAGTCGCCTTGGTTCGACGGCAGTCTTCGGCGGATAACCTTTGGCCAGTTCGATCGAAAGGTCACGCAGTTCGCCGAATTCTTCAATCGCTGTGGACTCAGCGTCGGCAAAGTTTCGCCCGCTTTCCCGCAATTCGGTAGCCCGCTCGCAGAGGTGATTTTTGGTCTCGGCAGCAATTTCTTCAGCGTATTGCGAAGAAAGAGTTTGTTCGAGAATTCGCGTGAGGTCCGATACGTAGTTGTCGATCGAGCGATTATTCATATCACCACTTTCATTTCCTTAACTCCGTTTTGCAAGACAGATCCGACACCCCTGGTAAACGCATGCCATTCAGATTGTTTCCGCTGAAGCGTCTTGCGTCCCGATTCGGTCAATTCATAAACCTTGCGAGGCGGTTTGTTGCCTTGAGGAACCCATTCGGCCGAGATGTCTCCGTCGGCTTCGAGCGAGTGTAGCGTCGGATATAACTTGCCTTCCGCTACCGAAAGCACCTCGTCGCTCAGAACGCGAATTCGTTTGCTGAGCTCGTAGCCGTGCGCGGGACCTGTCGAAAGACAGGAAAGTACAAGTGCCTCTAGGTCTTCGCGGAATCCCATTCGTGAATTCAGTATACATAAAAAACCGAGGTATGTTGAATTCAGGAGAGATAATAGCCGTGGCCGGTTTGACTCTTGGGAAGGTCCACCGTTACTAGCTTCGGATTTATGCTTATGAGCAGCTTGCCGAGCTTACATTCTGCTCAAACGAAACTCTACAGCGGCAGCCACGCATGTCCGTCTCTAAGTAGCGGCTTCGCTCATTGGCGCGTTGAGCGAAACATGGCTATGGCATTGCCTCCGCATCAACTCCCATAATCGGCGAGCGAACCAACATCTTGGTCATCGTCCAGCCGTCGTCCTGAACACCCAGCTGAAAATTGCGGCAACTGTCCTCTATCAAGACCGACCACCAGGCAGGAACAAGCATTGCGTACTCTTCCTGTTCGAGCGGAGATACTTCGTTGTAGCCGTGAATGACCTGGTCGTATTTGCCGCGCCAAGCGAGGCCAAAGTCGGCGACTCGGTGATCGTTCCGAGAGAGCTCGAAGTCCAAGACGCCCGATAACTGGCCATTAAGGTAGAGAAGATTCCAGGCCGTAAAATCGCCGTGGACGGGCAGACTGGGACGTTCGCCAAGGCGAAGGCCCTCGATGCGCTTGCGAGCGCGATCTAGGTGCCAGCGGACGATTCGAACTTCTTCAGATCGAGTTCTTTCGTAAGTCGAGAGAACTCGATCCAGCTCTTGATCGCCCAAGATTTCTTCGAAGCGGCGCCAACCTGGACGTTGCTCAAGCGCTTCGATTCCGGCCGTCACAGCATGGAATTCGGCCAGCAACCGGCCTCGTTCTCGCTGTTCTTCCGGACCGTTTACACTATTCGACTCTCCCAACAAAGCCGGAGAAAGACTCCAAAGGTTGCCCTCGATCTCCTCTGGTTGTTCCAGCGGAGCAACCGGCCATCCGATGGTCTTGAGAGAAGAAACCAGCTGTAGCTCGTACTCTATGGATTCCAGCGATTGGGCTGACCACCTTCTCAATACGAGTTGATCCCCACACTTTTCGACCAGCCAGTGCTTGTTGAGCCTACCGCCCAGGAACCTAAATACCCGTGCGCCGATCGTAGAAAGGACAGCTTCGGGAATTACGTTTTCGGTCACCAGGAAGACAAAGTACCTCGAATGCCAAACCATTACTACATCGCAAATTGGTAATGCACGCCGCTCCACCAAGTCGCTGGATCTTCAAATGGCGTGGAGCGCGGACTCGAGTAGTTCGAATTGCCATGAATGGAAATCCTAAGCGGCAATGAGGTCAGAAGCGGGAACCAGGGATAGTATGTGATGCCGTTCGCTGATTTCAGGTAGTTCATTCGTAAGTCGTATCGCTGATTTCTCGACCACACGAGAGCTAACAATTCGTGCTTGCTGCCTACCCAGAATGCGGTTCGAGAACCAGTTGATGGCTACGGCTAGGTGAGCCATGTCGGACCATTCACCTGTTCATTCACCGACCCTAGAAGAAGTGTGATGCTGTTGGCGGCGCAACTCTGCTTCATTTGATATGACCAATCAGCCGGGCCAATCTTTCTCCGCGATCAACATGATAAGATTTCAGCCAGCCAAGTCACCAAGTATTTGAAGGGCTGAAAGTTCGGACAATTCTGGTCGCACTGCCAGAATCATACGACGGCACGAATGCCATTTTCGGGTCCAGAGGACAACTTATGAGAGACGACCAAACCACGCCAAACAATGACCTTTCGAGGCGACACTTTTTGCTCTCAGCCTCCTTAGCGTCGACTGCTCTTAACCTTAAGCCACTTACAGGCCTCGTCAAGATGGCCCGAGGTGGCACGGCCCCGGCTGACTTACGAGAGTCGCTCTGTCTCTGGTATGACCGCCCGGCAAAGTCGTGGATGACTGAAGCCCTACCGATAGGAAATGGACCACTCGGGGCGATGCTTTTCGGAGGCACCGAAGTCGAACGTGTTCAGTTCAATGAGATCAGCCTTTGGACCGGTGACCAAGTGGCGGTCGAGGGTCTTGGTGACGAGGGCCAGAACTTAGGGGGGTATCAAGCCTTTGGCGACGTTCTCATTCACCTAGGCCATGACTTCTCCAAGGTGACTCATTACCGGCGAGAACTCGATATTGATCTTGCCAGGCATCAGGTGACCTACGAATATATGGGCGTGCGCTATCAGCAAACTGCGTTTGCCAGCCACCCAGCCGGGGTTTTGGTGTTCCACATGACGGCTAGTAAGCCTTCGGCCTACACCGGTCGTGTTCAAATTGCAGACATGCATCGGGCGAATATCTCTGCAGAAGGGAACAAGCTTCTGTCGATAGGCAAACTCGAAAACGGACTTGAATATGAAGCCCAACTGCTTGTCCTGAACAAGAACGGCGCACTCTCTGTTAGACACGACGATGGTAGCGTCAAAAATCCATGGGACATCGCCGTGCCTTCCACGAGCTTAGCGTTCGAACAATGCGATAGTATCACACTTATCTTGGGGGCAGGAACGAACTTTCTCCAAGATCACACGAAGAAGTGGCTAGGGCAGCATCCCCACTTAAAGGTCACTTCCAAGGTGGAGACTGCTGCCAAAACGAGCGTAAATGAACTCTACGTGCAGCACATAAAAGATTATCAATCTCTCTTCCGCCGCTTCTCACTTCATCTTGGAGTCACCGCGCCCGAATTGCTTGCGAAGACGACCTCTGCACGTCTCGAGGAATACACGAACAACAAGACATCCGATCCAAATATCGAAGCGCTCTTCTGCCAATACGGCCGCTATCTCTTAATCAGTTGCTCGCGCGCGGGATCTTTACCAGCTAACCTTCAAGGAGTTTGGAACGACAGCAACGAACCCGCATGGGCGTGCGATTACCACTCTAACATCAATGTCGAGATGAACTATTGGCCAGCCGAGCCCACCAATCTCGGAGAGTGTCACCGCCCATTCATCGATTACATTACGAGCATTCGAGAAGTAAGCGCGAAAAACACGCGAAGAAAGTACGGGCAGATCAGGGGCTGGACTGTCCAGACAATGAACAACGCTTGCGGCGTTTCCTATTGGAAATGGAACCCGCCAGGGAGCGCATGGTATGCGCAGCACCTTTGGGAGCACTTCGCTTTTGGCCGGGACAAAGCCTATCTCCGAAAGACCGCCTACCCGGTGCTGAAAGAAGTCTGCCAGTTCTGGGAGGATCATCTTAAAAGGCGGCCGGATGGCACACTTGTTACGCCTGACGGCTGGTCACCGGAGCATGGTCCCGCTGAAGAGGGCGTTACGTATGATCAGGAGATTATTTACGACCTGTTCACCAACACGATTGAGGCCGCCGATATCCTGGGGGACGATAAGGCATTTCGCGACCACATCTCCGAACTGAGAAAAAATCTGCTCATGCCGAAAATCGGCCGGTGGGGTCAATTGAAGGAGTGGGAAGCCGATAAGGACGATCCTAAGGATAATCATCGTCACGTCTCTCACCTGTTCGCCTTACATCCGGGCCGCCAGATCACTCGCCTTGGAACGCCAGAACTAGCGGAAGCGGCGCGGGTTTCCTTGCATGCTCGTGGAGATCAGAGCACCGGCTGGAGTCGAGCTTGGAAGATCAACTTCTGGGCAAGACTTTGGGATGGTGATCATGCTTACACGATGCTGAGGAGCCTGCTCAACTTGGTGCAGGAGACGAAGACCATTTACGGTGAGAGCGGCGGCGGAATCTATCAGAATCTGTTCGACTCTCATCCCCCGTTCCAAATAGACGGGAACTTCGGCGCGACTGCAGGCTACTGCGAAATGCTTGTACAGAGTCACACAGGATCGATCCATCTGCTGCCTGCTTTGCCCAAGGCTTGGCCGACCGGAAGAGTCAATGGCCTCTGTGCACGCGGCGGATTTGAAGTGGAGATGCACTGGAGCAAAGGCCGATTGGATAAGGCTGTGATTCTTTCGAAAGCCGGTATCTCATGCCGCGTCGTTTACGATGACAAGGTCTGGGAATTCAGTACCAAGGCTGGCAAGTCATATGTCCTCACCTACGAAAAAGGATCATCTATCGGGTGATGAGATTTGGTTGTCACCAGTTCTAAATCCAAACACCTGGATGGTGTCCGAGATTCAGAAGGTTGCCGAAACTGAGCCTGTAAGGGAAATCCAAAGAACCGGTGGGTCCATCTCTCGCGAACGACCTGCCTTGAATGCCCTCTGCTCGATCGTGATCGAAGTGGAGGTACGTACGAGTCGAAACCGTAGGCTGAACTTCGTCGCAGATCCTTTTGAAAGCAGCGTAAAATCTACTGTTATGAGTCACGCCGCCCGGCAATGCGGGGAGCCCTCGATTTGAGCCTCTATAAGAGGGCCATGCGGGATGCGGCAAGGCGCCCCAAGCGCGCCTTCCATGTCATGGCCAAGCCCACGGGAGCAATATGCAATCTCGACTGCGCCTACTGCTATTACCTTTCTAAGGAGTCGCTCTACCCCGGTTCGCCGTTCCGGATGTCGGACGAGGTGTTGGAATCCTACATCCGGCAGCTTCTCGAAGCGCAAGAAGTGCCGGAAGTACAGGTGACGTTCCAGGGGGGCGAACCCACACTGATGGGTCTTGAGTTTTTCGAGAAGGCGGTAGAACTTGCCCAGCGCTACCGTAAAAGCGGGCAAGAGATTTCGTTCTGCGTGCAGACAAATGGGACACGGATCGACGAGGCCTGGTGCGCCTTCTTTCGGAAGCATAAGTTTCTGGTGGGGCTCAGCATCGACGGGCCAAAGGAAATCCACGATACGTATCGGGTGAACAAGGGAGGCAGAGGGACCTTCGACAGGGTGCTCGAAGCGTGGAGACTGATGCAAAGCGAGGGGGTGGATGTGAACATCCTGTGCACCGTTCATGCCGCTAACCAAGATCGAGGCCTCGAGGTCTATCGCTATTTCCGAGACGACCTCGGAACAGAATATATACAGTTCATTCCGATCATTGAACGCGCCAATCCCGCCAACTTCGCCTTGGCAGAAAAAGGCTGGCATGAAATAGCGGGCGACGAGCGTCCGCTTTACGAACAAAGTGGCACCCTCGTCACGAGCCGTTCCGTGAACCCCGATGCCTACGGGCGGTTTCTTTGTGCAGTGTTCGACGAGTGGGTGGCCCGAGACATCGGAAAGGTCTTTGTCCAAATGTTCGATGTCACGCTGGGCTCCTACTTCGGAAGACACTCTCTATGCATCTTTGCCCCGACGTGCGGCGAGGCACTCGCCCTCGAGCACAACGGCGACCTCTATTCCTGCGATCACTTCGTCGAGCCGAGGTATCGGATTGGGAACATTTTGAAGGATCGGATGGAAACACTGGTGGAGTTACCCCAGCAAAAACAGTTCGGTCAGGATAAGCGCCGAAGCCTGCCAAGCAAGTGCCGGACCTGCAATGTGCTCTTCTCCTGCAACGGGGGTTGCCCGAAAGATCGGTTCGTTCCTACATCGGAGGGTCAGCCGGACCTCAATTACCTGTGCTCGGGCCTGATGGCATTCTTCCGGCATGCCGATCCTCAGATGAGGAAAATGGCGGAACTACTGCGAAGGGGACGGACTGCGGCAGAAATGATGAGCGAGGGATGAGGCATGGTGTCTTCTACTCGGACCGAACATCATGCCCGTGGAGTGTGCCAATCTTCTGAGAGACGACCACCCGCAAACGTGATTGAACTGGAATTATTTAGAAGAACGTGTATTATCCGCTCATGCCACTGTGCGCCGCCAGCTTAGTACTCACTTCTATGCTGTGTGCCAGTAGCACGATTCCTAATGCCGATCAGCGGTCTCGCCCCAACATTCTCTTCATCCTCACCGACGATCAAAGGTGGAACGCACTTGGTTGTATGGGCGATAAAAACGTTTTAACGCCGAACATTGACCGACTGGCGAAGCAAGGTGTGTTATTCAAGAACCACTTCGTCACGACCTCAATCTGTTGCGCCAGCCGTGCCTCAATCTTCACCGGCCAGTATGTGCGTCGGCATGGGATCGGCGACTTCGCCAAACCCTTCACCAGCGCGCAGTGGGCTGAGACGTATCCAGCTCTCTTGCGGCAGCAGGGCTATCGCACAGGATTTATTGGAAAGTTCGGCGTTGGGAATGATAGCGCTGTCCATGCTACCGCCAAAGAGTTTGACTTCTGGGCTGGGGTTCCCGGACAAGGTGGGATGTACTTCATTACACCGGGTGACTCCAATCGGGTGCATCAAACCGCACGTTTTGGAGATCAGGCTCTGGAGTTTCTTCGTAGTCAGCCGTCCACCCAACCGTTCTGTCTCTCGGTTAGCTTCACGGCTCCGCACGCGAGGGACCATATGCCGCGTGAATACACACCCGATGATCGGGACGAATCCCTCTACACAGAAGCAACCATTGCCAAACCAGTGACCGCCACCGACTCCTATTTTAATAAGCTTCCAAAATCGGTTCAGACCTCGGAGGCGCGCACGAGGTGGCATTGGCGCTTCGACACCGACGCGAAGTTTCAGAGCAACGTCAAAGACTACTATCGACTTATCTCCGGTATCGACCGGGAAGTCGGCCGCTTGCTAGTCGAGTTGAATAAGAGCGGGATGGCAGACAACACGGTGGTCATCATCACTTCCGACAACGGCTACTTCCTGGGCGACCGTGGACTCGCAGGAAAGTGGTTTATGTATGAGGAAAGCCTGCGAGACCCGCTGATAATCTACGATCCTCGCTTACCGGCGGCTAAGCGTAATCGAACGGAGAGCGCCATGACGCTGAACATCGATTTCGCTCCAACCATGCTAGCACTGGCAGGAATTGGTCCGCCCGCCGGAATGCAAGGTCGAAGTCTGTTGCCGCTCATTTACGCGAAAAACCGATCCAAGTGGCGCAGCGATTTCTTCTACGAACATCACTTCGGTCCCGAGATCATTCCACCCAGTGAGGGCGTGCGCACAGAGCGCTGGGCGTACATTCGCTGGGTAAACGAGAAGCCGGTGATCGAGGAACTCTACGATCTACGGGCCGATCCGCTCGAAGCTCACAACTTGGCGGCTCATCCAGAGTACGGGAAAACACTCAATACCTTGCGATCCCGCTGGAAGAAGTATTGCCAGACTTTGAGGTGAAGGACGGTAGTCCATCTTCGGGTGGACGGAGAGTCGGGAGCGACCATCATTGAGGGTTGAAGTCTCAAGTTAGCCTCCGTCATCCTGGAAACACCGGCTGTGTGAATTTGAGGTGGTAAGGTCAAGACATGCTCCAGTTCCTCGCGGCTGCGGTCGTCTTTCAGCCCGTCCGACCGAACATTGTTATGATTCTTTCGGATGATCACGGCCGACAAGCGGTCTCCGCGTATGGCTCAAAGCTGATCGTTACCCCTGCAATCGACCGACTTGCAAGGGAGGGCGTGCTCTTCAATCGTCACTACACGACCAATCCTCTGTGTGCACCGAGCCGCGCAACTCTGCTGACTGGCAAGTACAGCCACCTGAACGGAATCCGAGACAACAACGCCATCTTTGACGGGTCGCAGGAGACTTTTCCACAGATGCTGCAATCAGGCGGGTACGACACCGCAGTCATTGGCAAGTGGCATTTAGCTTCCAACCCAACCGGATTCGATCATTGGGAAACGCTACCAGGCCAAGGCGATTACTACAACCCAGCATTCCTAACACAGGAGGGGAAGGTCACTGAGCATGGATACGTAACGGAGATCATCACCAAGAAAGCGCTCGACTGGATTGGGCGGCCGAGAAACAAGCCGTTTTTCTTGCTCGTCGGGCACAAAGCGCCCCATCGTAACTGGGCACCCGGTCCGAGGCAGATGAACCTATTCAATGACAAGATCTTTCCCGAGCCTCCGACCCTCAGGACGAACTTCGAAAGCCTCACGACCGCCGCGAAAACGGTCCGAATGCGACTCGATAGAGATATCCGGCCCGCCGAAGACTTACTTGTGGACTATCTGCCTCCACGGATGGACGAGGTGCAAAAAGCAGTGTGGAGGAAAGCGATGGCACCGCAGGACGCCGAGTACAAGAAGCGTTTGCAAGAGTCCGGCGACCTCCTGGGTACAAACTACCAGCGCTACTTGCGCGAATACCTTCGGTGCGTGGCCGGCGTGGACGAGAGCATCGGGGAGATATACGAGGACCTTAGGGCCAAAGGTTTACTTGAGAACACGATCATCATTTATGCCTCGGATCAGGGCTTCTTTCTCGGCGAAAACTCTTGGTACGACAAAAGGTGGTTCTACGAACCGTCCTCTGGCACTCCCCTAGTCGTCCGCCCCGCAGGCGGGGCGAAGAATTCCCGAATCGTGAACTCACTGACCAGCAATCTCGACCTTGCACCGACGATTCTGGAGTTGGCAGGAATTGCGCCTTCGAAAGCCATGCAGGGCTCGTCCGTCGCGCCCTTACTAAGCGGTCGCCGGATCAAATCGGGTCAAACAGCGGTTTACGGGCACTTCTATGAAAGCGAAGACGGTGACCACGATGCTCCAAAATACGTTGCCGTAACCACCGCCCGGTACAAGCTGATCTATTACTATGAGTTGAAAGAATGGGAACTGTTCGACCTAGCAAAGGATCCAATTGAATCGCGCAATCTCTGGCCAGTCGGCGTTTCCAAACCGGTTAGATCCGAACTCATCCGGAAGCTGCTATCGAAGCAAATCGAACTAAAGGAGGAACCCGAGATTGTCCGAATCACGGAAGCCGCGTCGAAACTCGTGCATTAGGGTTAATCGCCCAGACGAGGTGTTCTCCGTATGATTTCCCATTGATCGTTAGCTCCGCCATGCCGCTGTCGCGCATGTCTTTAGAATTTCCGTAGTCCGGTCGCGTCGGACAGGAAGGATGAGAGCGATTACCGTGCTAGCCTGAATAATTCGCTGTAGGTTCAAACGGGCCGCACACTGCGTCTTTAGAGTGTGAAAAAAAACAACGAGCGAGGGCCCGTTTGAACACTTATAGGACGTGCCAAAAGGGCATTGAGATTCGCTTTGATTTGCCTTCTACAAGTAG